>NZ_JBPCCU010000009.1:0-384794 GCF_050971785.1 Actinomadura scrupuli
GCGAGCTGCACATCCAACCCGCCCGTGATCTCGTCGTCGTTCACTGGTGATCCTTCCCAGCCAGAGCATCCGCTCCAGCCTTCCGGATCACCGCCCCACACACACGATCTTTATGACACTCCCGGGGTCAGTCCCATCTGATGCTTGACGGTCGGGGTCGTAGGCTTTTCGCATGATCAGGGCTGTGGTGTTCGATGTCGGTGAGTGTCTGGTGGATGAGACCCGGGAGTACGGGACCTGGGCTGATTGGCTGGGTGTTCCCCGGCACACGTTCGCTTCGGTGTTCGGCGCTGTGATCGCGAAGGGCTTGGACTACCGGGAGACGTTCCAGGTTTTCCGGCCGGGGTTCGATCTGACGCAGGAACGGGAGAAGCGGGCTGCGGCCGGCAAGCCGGAGTGGTTCGGCGAAGCCGACTTGTACCCGGATGTGCGTACCGCGCTGGGCAAGCTGCGTGCCGATGGGCTGTGGGTGGGCATTGCGGGCAACCAGACCGTGCGTGCGGGCGGGCTCCTGCGGGGCTTGGATCTCCCCTCGGACATGATCGCGACGTCGGATGACTGGGGGGTGTCCAAGCCGGATCCGGGGTTCTTCTCCTGTGTGGTTGACGCGACTCCGTACAGCGCGGGGGAGATTCTGTATGTCGGGGATCGGCTCGATAACGATGTCCGGCCGGCGGCCGAGGTCGGGCTTGAGACCGCTCTGATCCGGCGTGGTCCGTGGGGCATTATCCAGCGTGATGACCCTGAGGCTGATCGGGTGCCGACGATGCGCATCGACTCGTTGGCGGAGTTGCCGGGGCGGGTCGCGGAGTTCAACGCTGCAACGCGTTGAGCGTGGTGCTCCACCCGTACAGGCGGTCATCGAGGCGGCGTACACAGTCGCGGTCGGCGAAGGGTTGCAGGGAGCGCCGTACGCCGGTCACGCGTTCCATGCCGGTGGCGTACCAGGTGAGTTCGAGCTGGTCTAGCGCCTGCTCGGCGTAGGCACACGCCTCTTCCGGGTTGGCGGCTGCGGTTTCGACGGCGGCGAGATCAGCCAGGACGACGGCCCGTTGTTTCCCGTCGCCTTCGCGCAACGCCTCAAGGACACCGGTGAGGGTCTCGCGGGCCTGGACCAGGTGGCCGGCCTCAAGCTGGGTGTTGCCCTTGAACGCGGCGAGACGGACCGGGGTGAACCAGTCGAACCATTCCGGTGAGCTGTGCTCGCTGCCTTCCGCGAGCACGTCTTCCCCGTGGCCGATCAGGCGCAGCGCCTCGCGAGTGTGACCGCACCGGGTTTCGCATTCGGCCTCGACCGCGTCCAGCCAGGCGAGGAATTCTGCGGCCGCCGGCCCACGGCGGGCGTAGGTGCGGGCGGCTCGCATCCGCTCGGCAGCCTCTTCGCGTCGTCCGGCCCAGCCGGGGATGAACGCGGCGTGTGCGAGGATCGCCGCGCCAAGCGGTGAGTCGTCGGCTTCCCCCGCTGCCTGCAACGCCCGGACATAGGTGGCATCCGCGTCGTCGGGCTGGCGCAGGTCGAAGAACTCGATACGCCCGGCCAACAGCAGCGACTCGGCAAGTGCGGCGGCGAGGATGCGGCGGGCGACGCCGTTGGTCTCCGAGAGCAGATGGGTGCCGAGGCGCCTCCAGGCCGTCCGCCCGGCCATGATCACCAAGCTCTACCGTGACCTCCTCAAGACTGGTGGGACGGACGGTAAGCCCCTCGTCCACCGTGCTGCGTACCATGCCATTCTCCGCAAAGCCTTCGGGGATGCCGTCCTGGTCGACGAGCTGATCCCGAACAACCCGGTTGACCGGGCCAAACGACCCAAGGGACAGCTCCGCGAGCCAGGGAGCGTCTGGACTCCGGCACAACTACGGACGTTTCTGTCGGCCTTCTCCCACCTGGCCGCCTACACCGGGGCCCGGCGCGGGGAGCTGCTCAACCTCCGCTGGTCGAACCTCGACCTCGACGGACTCCGGATCACCATCACCGGGTCGACAGGGGTGATCGGCGGTGAGCGAATCGAAGGAACGACCAAGAGCGGCCGGTCCCGGGTCGTGACCATTGACGAGGAGACCGTGATCATCCTCAAGGCACACCGCAAGGCCCGAGCGGCCGATCAGCTCTTGGCCGGGGAAGAGTGGCACGGTGCCAAGGACGGATACGTGTTCGCAACCGGCTGAGGTGATCCGATCCACCCGGACTCGGTCGGCTGGCTGATGACGAAGACCATCCGGGCCCGCAACGCAGCCGAGGAAGAGCCTGCAGAGCCGCTCCCCACGCCCGCGTCCATGATCTACGCCATATCCACGCGACCACGCTCCTGCTGGCGGGAGTGCCCGTCCATGTCGTCGCCGCGAGGCTCGGCCATGCGGACCCGGCGATCACGCTCCGGGTCTATGCCCATGTGATCCGGTCCGCTGAGGTAGCGGCCGCCGAGGTCTTCGCGCGGGTCATGGCGGAGTCCGCGTAGCCCTGTTAGCAAGCCCGTTAGCAAAAGGCCCCTTGCGAAGATCGCAAGGGGCCTTTGAGCTGGGAGCCGCCTATCGGAATCGAACCGATGACCTATTCATTACGAGTGAATCGCTCTGCCGACTGAGCTAAGGCGGCCAGCCGTCCGGGGACAGCGGCATGAAGTCTACCGGGTCCGGGCACCTCTCCGCTCACGCCCGGTGGTCACCGGCAGAGGGTGTTCTTCTCGGGTGGTTTGCCGGCCGTCAGGTAGGTCTCGACCGCGCTGCTGATGCAGGGATTGCCCTGCAGGTAGGCGGTGTGGCCGTCGGCGTCGAAGCTGAGCAGGACTCCGGAGCTGAGCTCCGACGCCAGCCCCTTGGCCCATTCGTAGGGTGTGGCGGGGTCACGGGTCGTACCGACCACGACGATGGGCGGGGCACCGGTCGCGGCCAGCGGGCGGGGTTGCTCGGTGGTCCGGACCGGCCAGTATCCGCAGGTCAGGGTGCTCCAAACGATGAAGGGGCCGAAGCGCGGTGCGACCTTCTTGGCCTCGTCGGCCTGCCGCTGGAAGGAGGCGACGTCGTGGGCGAAGGGCTTGTCGATGCAGTTGACGGCGTTGTTGGCCTCCATCAGGTTGGTGTAGGTGCCGTCGGGCTTGCGCTCCACCTGCTCGTCGGCACTGGCCAGCAGGCTGGTGCCGTCGCCGTTCTTGATCGCTTGGGTGAGGGCCAGCCGCAGGAACGGCCACAGCTGCTTCACGTAGAGCGGCTGGGCGATACCGAGCGCGACGATCGCCTCGTTGATGGTGCGGCCGTCGCCGGTGCCGTTGCGCAGCGGGGTCCTGTCCGCCCGGGCCAGCAGGGCCGACACCTGGGCCAGTGCGTCGTCCACGGAGCCGGTGCCCAGCGGGCAGTTCGGCTTCTTCACGCAGTCGGCGGCGAAGGCGCGTAGGGCACGCTCGAAGCCCTTGGCCTGCTCGATGTTGACCTGTTCGGCGGTCAGCTTGGGGTCCACCGCGCCGTCGAGCACCATGGCCCGGATGTTCCTGGGGAACTGCTCGGCGTAGAAGGCACCGAGGTAGGTGCCGTACGAGGCTCCGTAGTAGGTCAGCTTCTGGTCGCCGAGCACCGCGCGCAGGATGTCGATGTCCCGCGCGGCGTCGACGGTGCCCACGTGCGGCAGCAGGCGGCCGGAGTCGGTCTGGCAGCCGTTGGCGAACTTCCTGCTGACCGCGGCGATCTGGTTCACCTCGGCCTGGTCGTCGGGCGAGGTGTCGGTGGCGAAGTACTGGTCGAGTTCCTTGGGGCTCAGGCAGCGCACCGGGTCGCTCTGCCCGACCCCGCGCGGGTCGAAGCCCACGAGGTCGAAGCGGTCGCGGAGCGAGGTGCCGAAGGCCCGGGCGGCGTTGCGGACGAACTCGACGCCGGAGCCGCCGGGACCGCCCGGGTTGGTGACCAGGGAGCCGATCCGCTCGGCGCGTTTGCGTGCGGGTAGCCGGATGACCTTGAGCTTCAGCTCACCGGTCGTGGGTTTGGCGTAGTCGAGCGGCACGCGTACGTCCGCGCACTGGAAGCCGTCCTTACAGTCGGTCCAGGTCGGATGCTGCCCGTAGAACTGCTCCAGGCCCGCCGGTCCCCGCTCTGACGCCTTGGCCGAACCGCCCGGCTCCTGCCCGCCCGTGCAGGCGGTCGCAGCCAGCGCGGCGGCGGCGATCATGGCCACCGTAGGAAGTGCCCTCACCCTGACCCCGTCTCGTCATACCCGCATGCGCGGCGCGCACTTCGAGGGACATTCCCTGTGTGCGTCCCCATATTCGTACGCTCGTCGGCGAAGGGCCAGCACTACGGGTAGGCATTCCATTACAGAATAGGACAGAAGATGACATCTTTCTGTTCTGGCGGCGGAGGCGGCGCGTGACGGGGTGCCGGGCTCACACCCTGGCCATCCGGGCGAGCCACTCCCGGACGACCTCGCGTTGATCGTCGGTGAAGGCCGCTTCGAGCTCGTCCTCACGACGGGTGACCGCGGGCCGGGCCTCCTCCAGCCGGCGGCGGCCCAGCTCGGTGAGGCTGAGCTGCTGGGTGCGCCGGTCGCGGGGGTGCGGACCGCGCATGATCAGGCCGTCCCGCTCCAGCCCCACGAGGAGCTCGTTGGCGGACTGCCGCGAGCTGGAGACGGCTCGCCCGACATCGGCGTTGGAGCAGCCCGGGTGGTCCTCGACGATGATCAACGTCGCGTACTGCGCCACGGAGAGCCCGTGCACCCTCAGCTCCGCCTCGATCGCCGACCGCATGCTCAACCAGGCCTGCCGGACCAGGAAGCTCAGCGATCCGCCCTGAAACTCGCTCACAGGATCCACGCTCTCACAGCCCGGCGAACGAGAGGCCGTCACGAGGCGAACGCCGGCCCGGCCTGGGGATGAGACGGACGTCAGGCCCGGATGAGAAGTGCCTGAGAACAGGCTGAACAGGGCCGTCCGAGCAGGCATGACGGGCCGGACGTGGTTAGCGTGGACGCATGGACGCTCATGACCCGCCGGATCGGCGCGCCCGCATCCTGGTCGTGGACGACGAGCCCGCGGTCCGGGAGTCCCTGACGAGCAGCCTCACCTTCGAGGGGTACGAGGTCGTCGAGGCCTCGGACGGGGTCGAGGCGCTCGAGCGGGTGGCGGAGGCCGAGCCCGACCTGGTCGTGCTGGACGTGCTGATGCCCCGGATGGACGGCCTGACGACCTGCCGCCGGCTGCGCACCGGCGGGTCCATGCTGCCGGTGCTGATGCTGACCGCCCGCGACATGGTGGGCGACCGGGTCACCGGTCTGGACGCGGGGGCCGACGACTATCTGGTCAAGCCCTTCGAGCTGGACGAGCTGCTGGCGCGCATCCGGGCGCTGTTGCGGCGCAGCACGCGTACGTCGGCCCCGGCCTCGGGCGATCCGGAGGAGTACGCCTTCGACGGCCTGACCATGAACGTCCGTACCCGTGAGGTGTCCCGGGAGTCCAGGCCGCTGGAGCTCACCCGGACCGAGTACATGCTGCTGGAGATGTTCCTGCTGCACCCCCGCCAGGTGCTGACCCGTGAGCAGATCCTGGAGACGGTGTGGGGGTTCGACTTCGAGCCGGCCTCCAACTCCCTCGACGTGTACGTGATGTACCTGCGGAGGAAGACCGAGATCGACGGGCTGCCCCGGCTGATCCACACCGTACGCGGCGTGGGCTACGTGCTCCGCTCGGCGGCGGCGTCGTGACCAGGCGGCTGACGCTGCGTGCCCGGCTGGCCCTGCTGGTCGCGCTGGCCGTGGCCGTGGCGGTCGCCGCCTGCGCCACCGTCAGCTGGTTCCTGGTACGGAGCGAGCTCTACAACGAACTCGACCACCGCCTGCGCGCCACCAGTGACCGGGTGAACAGGCCGCCCGGCGACTTCAGGCCGGACCACGACCCGATGTCCATGCAAGTGGCGGAGGCGGTACGGAACTGCACCGCCAAGCCCACCAGCGCCCCTGCCACGTTCGGGCCACCGCCGGGCTACACGTTCACGCAGGTGCTGAAGGCCGACGGGACGCCCTGCACCATCCCCGGCGGCGGTGCGCTGGAGGTGACCGAGGAGGATCGCGAGGTCGCCGCCGGCCGGCGCGACGAAGCCGTGCACGACGGCGCCGGCCTCGCCCCCGACAGCGGGGATCGGGTCCCGGTGCGCATCATGACCCGGCGGCTCCGCGGATCCGGGGTGGCAGTCTCCTTCGCGCTCCCCGTCAACCAGGTCGAGGGGCCGCTGGGCACGCTGGCGCTCATGCTCATCTCGGTGTCCGCCCTGGGCGTCCTGCTCTCCGCGCTGGCCGGTCTCATGATCGCTCGCGCCTCCCTGAAGCCGGTGGACCGGCTGACCGACGTGGTGGAGCACATCGCCCGCACCGAGGACCTGGACACCGCCATCCCGATCGAGGGCACCGACGAGATCGCCCGGCTCAGCCGGTCGTTCAACACCATGACCACGGCGCTGGTCAGCTCCCGGGACCACCAGCAACGTCTGATCGCCGACGCCGGCCACGAGCTGCGCACGCCGCTCACCAGCATGCGCACCAACATCGACCTGCTGATGCGCAGCGAGTCGACCGGCCGGGCCCTGCCACCCGAGACCCGGGCCAAGCTGCTGGTCAGCGTCAAGGCCCAGATGCTGGAGCTGTCCAGCCTGGTGGGCGACCTGCTGGAGCTGGCGCGGCAGGACGAGACACAGCGGCCCAAGCAGATCGTCCCGCTGCACGACGTGGTCGGCCAGGCGGTGGAACGGGCCCGGCTGCGCGGCCTGGGCCACGGCCTGCGGCTGGAGGCCTCCGTCGAGCCGTGGTACGTGCACGGCGACCCGGGCTCGCTGGAGCGCGCGGTGGTCAACCTGCTCGACAACGCCGTGAAGTTCAGCCCGCCGGGCGGCGCCGTGGACGTACGCCTGCACAAGGGCGAGCTCACCGTGCGAGACCACGGACCGGGCATACCGGACGAGGAACTGCCCCACGTCTTCGAGCGTTTCTGGCGCTCCCCCTCGGCCCGCAGCCTGCCCGGCTCGGGGCTGGGCCTGTCGATCGTGCACCGGGTCGCCGGTGAGTCCGGCGGCACGGTACGGCTCGCACCGGCCCCCGGCGGTGGCACCGTCGCCTCGCTGACCCTCCCGGGCAGCTCCGAGTAGCCGCACAGCTCCGCGCGGCCGGCGACCCGGGCCCTGAAAGGCCCGCCGGAACCGGCCCGGGACGCGCGACCGGCGACGCCCCGGCCGGAGGGAGCACCTGCCCGGCCAGGGCGTCACGTCCAACCGGCCGGCGTCAGCCGGGCGGGCCTCCGCCCGGGGTGCCACCGGTCTGCGGGCCAGTGCGCGGCGAGCCGCCGCCTTCGCTGACGGTGGTGGCGGTGATCGTGCCGTTCTCACCGGTGGATCCCTGGACGGTGACGGCGGAGCCGGAGGCGAGGTCCTTGGCCGAACCGCTCCGGGAGACCTTGACCTTGGTGGACCCGTCGGTGGCGACCTTGACGGTCCTCCCGTCCGTGGTCCGCAGATAGATCGTCTTTCCGTCGATCCTCTGTACGGTGCCGACCGTGAGGTCACCGGCGGTGCCGGCACCGTTCTGCGGGCCGCCGGTCCCGGTACGGGCACCGGCCCCTCCGGCGGCCGAGACGCCGGGCGGTACCGCGGGGTCACCGCCCCAGAGCCGGTCGGCCTGGATGCCCCCGGTGAAGCCGATCACGGCCAGGATCGCGGCGCCCAGGTACACGGCCGGGCCCGGCGCCATCGCCCGGGGCGGTCTCGCCGCCAGATCGGCCTCCAGGTCACCGTCGAACGGTGACGTGGCGAGCAGGTCCGCACCCTCCGCCTCGTCCTCGCTCCCCGGCAGGTTCACGGGGACCGGCTTGCGCCGCCGGATGTTCTTCACTCTGTCCCTCCTTGCTGTGCGTACTGCCGCTGCGTACTGCCGCTGTGCGTACTGGCGCCGGCGCTCACTGATGCCGCAGTGCTTCGATCGGGCGCAGCCTGGCGGCGCGGCCGGCGGGGTAGCCGCCGAAGAACAGCCCGATCGCCACTGAGACCCCGAGGGCGAGGGCGACCGAGGACGGGACGATCACCGGTTGGATGCCGGCGATCCGGAAGAGCCCGCCGGCCAGCCCGATGGCGACGCCGAGGACGCCGCCGACGAGGCTGAGCACGGTGGCCTCGGCGATGAACTGGCCGAGGATCGCGCCCTTGGGTGCGCCGATGGCCTTGCGGATGCCTATCTCCCGGGTCCGCTCGGTGACGGTCACCAGCATGATGTTGGTGATCCCGATCCCGCCCACCAGCAGGCTGATCGCCGCCACCGCGCCCAGCAGGACCGTGAACGTCCGGCTGGAGTCGGCCACCGTCGACTGCAGGCTCGCCGAATTGAGGATCTGGAAGTCCGCAGCCGCCGAGCCGCTGATGCCGTGCCGCTGGTCGAGGATCGCGGTCACCTCCGACTGCGCCGCGTCGACCGTGGTGGAGCCGGTGGCGGAGACCAGGATCTGGTCGAGCCCGCCATAGCCGGTGATGCTCTGCCGCACCGCCGACAGCGGCGCGATCGCCACGTCGTCGGCGTCCTGGAAGCCCGAGGAGGACGCGCCCGACTCCTTGAGCACTCCGGAGACGGTGAACAGGACCCCACCGACGTTGACCTGCCTGCCGACCGGAGTCACGGTGCCGAACAGCTCCGTGGCGACCGTGCTGCCGATGACCACGACCTTGCGTCCACTGGCGACGTCGTCCTGGGTGAAGGCCGTTCCCGTGGCGACGAGCCTGTCGGAGGCCTCGAAGTACGAGGCGTACGTGCCGATGAACTGGCCGATGGCATGGCTGGTACCGGAGTACGTGGTGGTCACCGACGAGGCGGTGACCACCGGGGAGGCGCTCTTCACCGAGGGCGCGGCGGCGGGCGAGGCGACTGCGCAGCTTGTTCGCGGTGAGGCCGCGCAGCGCGAACCTCACGATCTCCACGGGGCTCATCGGGCCCGCTCGGGCGTGGGGGCGGACCTGGGCGGCGGCCCGTCCACGGGAGCCTGCCGGCGATCTTCGACGATCTCGCCGTCGACCAGCCGGATCACCCGCTTGGCATGGGCCGCGACCTCATCCTCGTGCGTGATCAGCACGATCGTCCGGCCACTGACGTTGAGCCGGTCGAGGATCCCCAGCACCTCCTGAGTCGACGTCGTGTCGAGGTTGCCGGTCGGCTCGTCGGCCAGCAACAACGCCGGCGCCGTCACCAACGCCCGCGCCACCGCCACCCGCTGCTGCTGACCACCCGACAACTCACTCGGCTCATGACCCACCCGATCCGCCAGACCCACCCGATCCAACGCCGCCAACGCCCGACGCCGCCGCACCGCCCCCCTCACACCCCCGTACGCCAACGGCAACTCCACATTCGCCAACGCCGTCATCCGCGGAATCAAATTGAACGACTGAAAAACAAACCCGATCTTCCGATTACGCAAGACCGACAACCGCCGCTCCTCCAACACCCCCACATCCACACCATCCAGCAGATAACGCCCCCCACTCGGCACATCCAAACAACCCAGAATGTTCATCAACGTCGACTTCCCCGACCCCGACGCCCCCATGATCGCCACATGGTCACCGCGGTCGACCTGCATCGTGATCCCGCGCAGGGCGTGCACGGCCGTGTCACCCGCCCCGTACACCTTGGTCACGGCCCGCACGTCCAGTACGGGGGCGCTCACGGCCGTCCCCCACCCGGCACGCCGCCGCCACCGCCGGGCACACCGCCACCGCCGCCGGGGAGTCCGCCCCCGGAGGTCGTGGCCGTGCCCCCGGTGCCGGTGGTGATGACGACCTGCTCGCCCTCGGCCAGCCCGGACGTGATCTCCGTGCCGGTGTCGCCCTTCATCCCGATCCGCACGGTCCGGGTGACCTGCTCACCGTTCGTCAGGACGGTCACGGTGCTCTGGCCGCCGGCCGTCCGTACGGCCGCCGAGGGCACGTAGAGGACGCCGGACTTCGAGCCCGTACTGATCACGACGGTTGCGGTCTGGCCGATCCGCACCGAGGACGGGCGGCTCGTCAGCGTGATGGTCACGCCGTACTGCACGACGTTGCCGGAAGTGGTCGGGGAGACGTCGATCGCGCCGACCTTGCCGGTGGCCGTCACGTCGGTGAGGGCGTCGAAGGTGACGGTCGCCGGCTGCCCGGTCTTGAGCTTGGTGGTGTCGGCCTCGGTGAACTGCCCGGTGACCTTGAGCCTGGCGGTGTCCGACAGCTCGAGGAAGCCGCTGGAGGCCGACGAGGTGGAGCCCGACCCGGACGAGGAGCCGCCGGTGCCCGACGAGCCCGAGCCGGACGATCCAGCCGATCCGGACGATCCCGAGGACGCCGAGGACGAGGCGGAACCGCTCGAGCTCCCGCCCACCGAGCCGTTGAGCGCGGTGACCGTGCCCGCGATCGGCGCGGTGAGCACCGTCCCGGCGAGCTGGCGTACGGCGTTGTTGTAGGAGTTCTTCGCGGAGACGTAACCGGAGTAGCCCTGCGCCGTCGAGGTGTCCCCGTCCGCGGCCACCGCCAGGGCGGCCTTCGCGGCGTTGACGCTCTCCATCGCGGCGGTCTGGTCGAGCCGGGCGAGCACCTTGCCCTTGGCGACCTTCTGCCCGACCTTCACATAGATCTTGGTGACGGTGCCGGACGTACCGAAGCTCAGCGAACGGGTCACCGCACTCTCAACGGAACCGGACGCGGACACCGAGGACCGCACCGTGCCGCGGGTCACCTGAGAGGTACGGGTGGTGGCGCCCGCGTTCGCTCCCTGGTCGGTGAGCGAGACGTAGGCGAAGCCGATCCCCCCGGCCAGCAGCACGCCCAGCGCGCCGTTGACCAGGAAGGCCCGGCGTTCGAAGAGGGGTTTCATGCGCCAGAGGCTCTTACCCGCGAGTGGGCTGAATCTGATCCGCGGATGAGAATCGAATGAGACCGGCCTGCCCCGGCCCGATTCTCATCGGGCTCTCATTCCGGCATCACAGCGTTCCCACGACCCGCGCCGACCGTGGTCGCCATGACCGAACTCATCCGGTTCCCGGAGACCAGCGGGACAAGCGGGACCAGGCCCGGCACCAGGCCCGGCGAGGGGGGACGCGACCGCCTGCGGGTGGCCGGTCCGCACGGTGGCGGCTCGCCGGACCCTTCCGGTGGCCGCCGCGATCGCCTGGTCGAGGTCGTGGTGCCGGTGTACAACGAGGAGCGGGTCCTCGCCGCGAGCGTGCACCGGCTCGACACCTATCTGACCAGGAACTTCCCCTATTCCTTTCGCATCACGATCGCCGACAACGCCAGCACGGACGGCACCTGGCAGGTCGCCCACGGGCTGGCCCAGCGGCTCCCGCACGTCCGGGCCGTCCATCTGGACCGCAAGGGCCGGGGCCGGGCGCTCCGGCACGTGTGGAGCACCAGCGACGCCGACGTGGTCGGCTACATGGACGTCGACCTCTCGACGGACCTGGACGCCTTCCTGCCGCTGGTCGCACCGCTGATCTCCGGCCACAGCGACCTGGCGATCGGCACCCGGCTGTCCCGTGGTTCGGCCGTCGTGCGCGGCCCCAGGCGGGAGTTCATCTCCCGCGCCTACAACCTGCTGCTGCACACGACCCTGGCGGCCCGGTTCTCCGACGCCCAGTGCGGGTTCAAGGCCGCCCGTACGGAGATCGTGCAGGCTCTGCTGCCCACCGTCGAGGACGAGGAGTGGTTCTTCGACACCGAGCTGCTGCTGCTGGCCGAGCGCAACGGGCTGCGCATCCACGAGGTCCCGGTGGACTGGGTGGACGACCCCGACAGCCGGGTCGACGTCCTGCAGACCGCCCGCGACGACCTGCGCGGCATGGTCCGCGTCGGCCGCCGCATGCTGAGCGGGGCCTTCCAGGCGCCGGTCGGCGGACGGAACCGCGCCGGCGGCCCGGCCGAGCTGCCCAGCGGCATGGCCAGGCAGCTGCCGAGCTTCGCGGTGATCGGCGTCATCAGCACGGTCGCGCAGCTCCTGCTGTACGTGACCCTGCGCGCGGTGCTGCCCCCGCTGGCGGCCAACGCGCTGTCGCTGCTGATCACGACGGTGGCCAACACCGCCGCCAACCGGCGGTTCACCTTCGGGGTGACGGGCCCGGCCAACGCCTTCCGGCAGCAGTTGGAGGGCGGTCTGACCTTCCTGCTCGGGCTGGCCCTCAGCAGCGGCGGGCTGGCGCTGCTGCACCTGCTCGACCCGCATGCCGGGCGCGGCATCGAAGTGGCCGCGCTGGTCATCGCCAACGCGGTCGCCACCCTCGTCCGGTTCCTGCTGCTGCGCGCCTGGGTCTTCCACCCGCGCCGTCTCGGCAGGGCCGGAGCCACCTCGCCCACGTCCATCTCAACCACGTCCATCTCACCCACGTCCACCTCACCCGACACCGCTCAGGAGCCAAGCCAGTGACCACGCATCTCGCACCCCCGGACACCGGCACGCGTGCCGACCCGGCAGGGGGACGCCGCACCGGACGGGTCCGCCGGGCCCTGCTCGGCCGCCCGGACGAGCCACGCTGGGCCCGCCCCGCACTCTGGGCGGTGCTCGTCCTCACCGCCCTGCTCTACACCTGGTCGCTGTCGGCCAACGGCACCGCCAACTCGTACTACTCCGCCGCGGTGCTGTCCGGGACCAGGAGCTGGAAGGCGTTCTTCTTCGGCTCGCTGGACGCCGGTTCGTACATCACCGTGGACAAGCCGCCGATGGCCCTGTGGGTGATGGCCCTGTCGGCCAGGATCTTCGGGTTCTCCTCCTGGAGCCTGCTGCTGCCGCAGGCCGCCGCCGGGGTCGCCTCGGCGGGCGTGCTCTACACCACGGTGCGCCGCGCCCTCGCCGGACGGGCCGGGGACGCGGGGGGCGACGGTGGGCCGGGGGGCGCCGCCCCGTACGCGGCCGGGCTGCTCGCCGCGCTGGTGCTGGCGCTGACCCCCATCACCGTCGCGATCAACCGGGACAACAACCCCGACACGGTGCTGGTCCTACTGCTGGTGCTCGCCGCCTGGGCCCTCCAGCGCGCCATCGAGACCGGGCGGCTCCGGCCGCTGCTGCTCTGCGCGTTCTTCGTCGGCTGTGCTTTCAACACCAAGATGCTCCAGGGCTTCGTGGTGCTGCCCGGCTTCGCGCTGGTCTACCTGATCTGCGCGCCGGGAACGTGGGTGCGCCGTGTCGGCCGGCTGCTCGCGGCCGGGGCCGTGCTGGCCGTCTCCAGCGCCTGGTGGATGGTCATCGTCGATCTGCTGCCGGCGAGCGACAAGCCGTACATCGGAGGCAGCACCGACGGCACCGTCTGGGACCTGGTCATCGGCTACAACGGGCTCGGCCGCGTCTTCGGCGGCAGCGGCGGCGGCCCCGGCCGGGGCAACGGCGCGAGCTTCGGCGGTGCGGCCGGGGCCGGCCGGTTGTTCAACGACATCGTGGGCGGTCAGATCTCCTGGCTGATCCCCTTCGCGGCGATCGCCCTGGTGGCCGGGGTGGTGCTCCGTGGCCGCCGGCCCCGCACCGACCTCCCCCGGGCGGCCCTGCTGCTGTGGGGCGGCTGGCTGGCCCTGCACTTCGTGGTGTTCAGCTTCGCCGAGGGCACCTTCCACCCCTACTACACGACCGCGCTGGCACCGGCCATCGGAGCGCTCACCGGCCTGGGCGGCGTGCTGATGTTCCAGGCGGTCCAGGGGCGGCGTGGCACCGCCTGGGCGCTGATGGTGGCCTTCGCGCTGGCCCTGACCGGCGCCTGGTCGTACACACTGCTGCGTCGTACCCCGGACTGGAATCCGTGGCTGGCGTGGGTGGTCGCCGCGGCGACCGCGCTCGCCGTGGCCGGTCTGGTGGGCGCGCGGCTGGTCCGGCGCGCGGGCCCTCGCCTGATCTCCCGGCTGCTGACCGGAGCGGTGGTCGCCGGCCTGGTCGGCGGGCTGGCCGGGCCCGCCGCGTACGCCGCGTCGGCGGCGGCGGCCCGGGCCAACGGCACCAACCCCACGGCCGGGCCGTCGTCCGGTGCCATGGGCGGCCCCGGTGGCATGGGCGGGCCTGGTGGCATGGGGATGCCTGGTGGCATGGGGATGCCGGGCCGGCCGGGCGGCGGGGGCGGTATGCCGGGAGGGATGACCAGTGGCCCGCCACCGTGGCTGAACGGCGGCCGGCCACCCGCCGGCGCGCCCGGTCTCGGTACGGCCGCCCGGGGTCAGCGCATGACCGGCCCGATCGGCGGCGGGATGGGCGGGGGCGCCGACTCCAAGCTGGTCGGCTATCTGGTGAAGAACCAGGGGGGAGCCCGGTGGCTGGTCGCCGTGGGCAGCGCCCAGTCCGCCTCGTCGATCATCCTGCAGACCGGCAAACCGGTGATCGCCATGGGCGGCTTCACCGGCGGCGACCCGGCGATGACCGTGGCGAAGCTCCAGGGGTACGTCACGGCGGGCAGGCTGCGCTACCTCCTCCTCGGCGGCGACGACCGAGGCGGCGACCGGGGCGCGAGCACCCAGATCACCTCCTGGGTCCAGCAGAACTGCACCGTGGTCGAGGCCGGTGCGTACGGCGGGACGAGCAGTGCCACGGCCGGCGGAACGGGCGGTGACACGAGCGCCGGCCAGCGGCTTTACCGCTGCGGCACCTGACCGGCCCGGCCAGCGGAGGGCGGATCCACGAGCGGGTGGATCCGCCCTCCGCGTGTGTGACGGTGGGCTCCGCAGTTGTGTGAGGCAGGTCATATTTGTACGGTGTGACGCGATAAACCCGTTTGGCGCTTATCCAGCTGTGGGTTCCCAGTGCACAGCGGCAGCATCCTGAACCACCCGCACACCTTGCGAATGGCGACCTTGACCGAGCTCCACTCCCCGTCGGTCGACGGGCCGGACGACATCACTCATGCGATACGCCAGGCCCAGAAAGGCGACGAGGAGTGCTTCCGAACCCTGTACCGGGCGGTTCAGCCACGGCTGCTGCGATACCTCCAGGCGCTGGTGGGAGAGGACGCGGAGGACGTCGCCTCGGACGCATGGCTGCAGATCGCACGCGATCTGGGATCGTTCCACGGCGACGACGCCGGTTTCCGCGGATGGGCGGCGACGATTGCCCGTAACCGGGCCATGGACCATCTGCGGCGGCAGCGGCGGCGGCCGGTGCCCGCCATGTCGATCGAGGATCTGGCCGACCGGGCGGGCCCCGAGGACACCGCGGGGGCGGCGATGGAGGCGATGTCGACGCAGGCCGCCATCAAGCTGATCTCGACGCTGCCGCGCGACCAGGCCGAGGCGGTGCTGCTGCGGGTCGTCGTGGGCCTGGACGCCAAGAGCGCGGCGGAGGTCCTCGGCAAGCGGCCGGGCGCGGTCCGCACCGCCGCCTACCGCGGCCTGCGCCGACTCGCGCAGTACCTGCAGGAAGACGGCCCCGGTCCCGCACACCGGCGCGAACACCCTCCCATCGGCCCGAGCGGTGCCGCACAGTGACATCGGCGGCGGCTTCGGCGCTAAAGGACATGAGATGAGCGAACACCGTCCCAGGAAGATCGACCGGGAGACCGCCGAGCGGCTACTCCGCGGTGGGTCAGCCCTGCCTCCGGACGGTTCAGAAGCCCTCGCCGGCCTGCTCGCCGCGGCGGCCGCCCCCGCCCAGGCCGGCGAGCTCGCCGGCGAGTCAGCCGCCCTGGCCGCCTTCTGGGAGACGAGCAGGTCCGCCAGCTCGTCCCAGGTGCGCCCAGGGTTCCGCTCCACGGTCGCGCGATTCCTCACCGTGAAGGCGGCGGCCGCCGCCGTGGCGCTCACGGCCTTCGGCGGCGCCGCGCTGGCCGCCGGGGCCGGAGCACTGCCGGCCCCGCTGACCGATTCCGATCCGGCCGCGCACCGGCAATCGGCCCACCGGACCTCCAAGCCGGCGGCCCCCATCGCGCCGCTGGTCTCTCCGCACCCGGTCGGGTCCCCGGAGCCGACCCAGACCGCCGCCCCGGCGCCCAACATGGCCAAGCTGTGCAGCAGCTACCTCTCGCGGCTGCGGAGGATCGGGTTCCACGACAACTCGGGCAGCGTCCGCCGGCTCGCCGGCGAACCCCGCTACGCGGCCCTGGTCAAGGCCGCCGGCGGCGAGCAGAAGATCACCGCACACTGCCTGACGGTGCTGCGCCAATTGCGCGGCGGCCAGCAGAACCGCTGGCCGACGCTGCCCCCCGGCTTCCCGACCAAGATGCCGTCCTGGCCCACCGGCCAGCCGTCCTGGCCCACCGAGCGATCGGGCGACCATGACGGCCACTGACCACTCTCCCCCGCTGCGGAGGGGCGGCGGTTTCCCCCGTGACCGCCGCCCCTCCGCACCCCCTCCGCGACAGGACCGGCCGGTCCGCTCATGACCCGGTCAGGTCGTAGACCGTGGTGCCGCCCACGGTCGACGCGGTGAAGTTCGACTGGACCCACGAGCTGATCTCCTGCGCGTCGTCACTGCCGCTGGAGCCCTGACCGCCGCGACCGCCCATGAGCCCGCCGGTGCCGCCGCCGATGAAGTAGTGGATCCTCCCTTCGCGGACGTACTGCTGGAACCGTGCCGGCGTCGGTGCCGGGTCGGTGCCGTTGAACCCGCCGACGGCCATCACCGGCTCCCCCGTCGCCAGCTGGTAACCGGCCGCGTTGTTGGAACCGATGGCCGCCGCGACCCAGGTGTAGGAGCCGGCGCCCTGCTTCAGCAGCGTGGTGAGGGCGGCGCTGGGCGTGCCCGCGTCGAGCAGACCGCCCGCACCGGGACCCCTCATCCCCATCGGCCGTCCCTGGCCCTGGCCCGGCGGCCGCGCGAATCCGGCGGCGCCGCCCGCTCGGCCCGGCACCGTCCCGGCCCCCGGTCCTGCTCCCGGGCCTGCTCCCTGTCGTGCGCCCGCCGGGCCTGTTCCCGGGCCGCCCCGGCCTCCGCCGGGCACCGCGCCGGGACGGCCCATGCCGCCCGGGCCGCCGGTGGCGGGACCGGCCGAGGGGATCGCCCCGGTGTGCGGCGACGACGCGGTGTCGAGGGCGTACGCGGCGGGACCGGCGATCGAGGTCGTCACCGCGAGGGCTCCGGCGACGGCGAGCACCCGGCCCGAGCGGCCGCTCGCCGCCAACAGCGCCGCGGCGGCCACACCACCGATCAGCACGGCCGGCCGGAGCCAGGCGTTCCAGTCCGGGGCCCGGCCCAGCAGCGTGTACGCCCACCAGGCGGTCACCGCAACGCAGCCCGCCAGCGGCCCGCGGGCGGCGAGATCATGCCGCCGCGACCAGAGCAGGACCGCGCCGATGCCCACCAGCGCGGCGATCGCCGGGGCCAGCGCCACCGCGTAGTAGGCGTGGAAGATGCCCTGCATGAAGCTGAAGACCAGCCCGGTCACCAGCAGCCACCCGCCCCACAGCAGCAGTGCGGCCCGGGCCGGGTCGTCGCGGGATGAGCGCCGGGTGGCCCAGAGCCCGGTCAGGAGCAGGATCAGCGCGGCGGGCAGCAGCCAGGAGACCTGACCGCCGAGCTCGGCGCCGAAGAGCCGGCCCCAGCCGGCGTCCTGGTCGAGGTTGCCCAGCCCGCCGGTCTCGTCTCCGGTGAGCCGTCCGAGCCCGTTGTAGCCGAGGGCGAGCTCCAGCACGCTGTTGTGCTGGGAGCCGCCGATGTACGGGCGGGAGCCTTCGGGCACCAGGGCCACGATCGCCACCCACCAGCCGGCCGACACCACCATCGCGGCCCCGGCGAGCAGCAGTTGCCACAGCCGGCGGCGCACCGGAGCGGGGGCGCACACCAGGTAGACCAGCCCGAAGGCCGGCACCACCAGGAAGGCCTGCAGCATCTTGGCCAGGAAGCCGAAGCCGACGCAGCTCCCGGCGAAGACCAGCCAGCCGGTGCTCGCGTCCCGCTGGGCGCGTACGACCCCGTACGCGGCGAGCGTCAGCAGCAGGACCAGCAGCGCGTCGGGGTTGTTGAAGCGGAACATCAGCGCGGCCACCGGCGTGAGCGCCAGCACGGCACCCGCCAGCAGCGCGGCACCGGCGGCCTGCCCGGCCGGGACGCGTCCGCCGCCGAGCGCGCGCCGCACCGCCGCGTACAGCACCGCCACCGTGCCCACGCCCATCAGTGCCTGCGGCACCAGGATGCTCCAGGGACCCACCCCGAAGATCCGTGCGGTCAGCGCCATCGGCCACAGCGCGCCCGGGGTCTTGTCGACGGTGATGGCGCCGGCCGCGTCGGAGGAGCCGAAGAAGAACGCCTTCCAGCTGGTCGCCCCCGCCTGCACGGCGGCCGAGTAGAAGGAGTTGGCCCAGCCGGACGCGCCGAGCCCGTACAGGTAGAGGACGGCGGTGGCGGCGAGCAGGGCGATCAGCGCGGGACGCGCCCACGGCGGCTCGGCCCGGCGGCCGAGCACCAGCCGGCGGACCGGTGAACGTGGCTGTGGTCCGTCCGGTCCGGTGGCGGGCCCGGGCAGCAGTGTCGAGGGCATGCCACGGACGCTAGAGACCCGCCGTGGGCGGACGGTGAGAGCCGTCTGAGAACCCGATGAACCCGCTGTCCGGGTGGGGCTCTGATGAGGGCCCGCCGTTCGGTCAGCCCCGGCCGACGGCCCTGGCGTAGAGGCGTTCGACGTCGTCGTCGAAGTAGGAGCTGTAGGAGACCGAGTCGGTGAGGCCGCCCAGCTCGTAACCGCCGATCACCCCGACGATCTCGCCGGTGCGCTTGCGGGGATCGACGTGCACGACCCAGGGGCTGCCGCTGGTGCCCGGCGGATAGCCGCCGCAGGCGAACCGCATCTGATAGGTGCTCTGCCGCGAGCTCCTGGCCATACAGGTGATCGGCTTGTCGCTGTTCCTGGGATAGCCGGTGACCCGGACGACGTTGTCGAATCCCTTGTTGACGCCGAGCCTGTTGGCGCCGAGCACCTGTTCGATGTTCTTGCCGTCCCTGGACCGCAGCGACACGAACCCGACGTCCAGGTCCGGGTCGGCGGACCTGATCCACCGGTCGTCGACGAGCATCGACTTGGTCGCCCACACCCCGTAGGGCATCTCGCCGTTCTCGTAACCGGGCACGAACACGATGTTCTTGCTGTAGCCGCCGCTCCTGCTGTAGATGCAGTGCGCGGCCGTGACCAGTAGGTTGTTGTGCGGGCTGTCCAGCACGCCGGCGGTGCAGTAGTGATCGCCCTGGGCGTTGTCGTAGAACAGCGCGCCGACCCGGATGGCGAGAATGGCGGGCCGGGCGGTCGGCGACGGGTTCTGGGTGGCGAGCCGGTTCATGAGCCGCTCAAAGCGCTGCGGGTTCCACTTACCGGGGCTGGGATGCGGGGTGATCCCGCCACGCGCCGCACCGCAGGCCGTCAAGAGCGGTGCCACCATCAGGAACGTCGCCATCAGCCGGGCCAGCGCCCTGCGGTCCATGCCCCACCCCCGGGTCGCAGACCAGTCCTCCCACTGGAATCATGCCGTCCCGGCGGCTCCTTCCGGGCGGGGAGCGCCGCATTCCTGGGTGCCCCTTGACCGAAGTCCGGTGATGACGGGGACCGGGCGTCACGATGCGGGCCATCGGCTCGGCGGGCGGAACGGGGTCCATCGGCTCGGGCTCACCGCGAGGGTCAGGAGCGGATGCGCTCGTCATAGGCCTTACGGGCATCGTGATCGAAGTCGAGGAAGATCGTGTCCAGCCCGTACCGCCGGTTGGCCGCCTGCCTGACGCGGTCCGGGATGAGCCCCAGCAGCCGGACGTTGGCCGCGAGCCTGCGGGGCACGATCGCCTGCGGGCGCGGTTTGGCGATCATGGCGAGCACCGCGGCGGCGATGTCCTCGGGCTCACAGTTGCGCTGCCCCCTGGGGCTGCGGGTGCCCGCCACCAGCTCGGTGTTGGTGAACGTCGGCAGCACGGCGCCGACCCGGACACCACGACCGGCGACCTCCAGCCGGGTCGCCTCGGTGAACGTCACGACGGCCGCCTTGCTGGCGTTGTAGAGCGCCAGGCCGGGTGTCGGCAGCACCCCGGCCAGCGAGGCGATGTTGATGATGTGGCCCCTGCCGCGCGGCAGCATGCGGGCGAGCGCGAGCTTGGTGCCCAGCATCACGCCGTGCACGTTGATGTCCAAGCAGCGCCGGGCGTCGGCGTCGCTCTCCTCTAGCACGGGGCCGATCGGCATGATCCCGGCGTTGTTGACCAGCACGTCGAGCGGTCCCAGCTCCTCCTCGACCTGGTCGAGGAAGGCGGTGAAGGACTCGCGGCCGGTGACGTCGACGGTGAACGCGGGGACGCCGAGCCGCTCGCCCGCCTCCTTGGCCGCCGTGGCGTCGATGTCGCCGATGGCGACCTTCGCGCCGGCCGCCTTCAGCGCCGTGGCGGTGGCCAGGCCGATGCCCCTGGCCGAGCCGGTGATCGCGACGACCATGCCCCCGCCGACGTCGCCGGTACGGAGGGGGCCGGAGGCGGAACGGGCCATCAGATCTTCTCCAGGGTGACGGGGAGCCCGTCCTTGGGGACGGGGAGGGTGCTCATGTCGAGCGGCCATTCGTAGCCCGCCGGGACGCTCCAGCGGTAGCGCCGCACCAGCTGGTGCATGACGGACTTGATCTGCATGCCCGCGAAGTGCAGGCCGATGCACTTGTGCACGCCGCCGCCGAACGGTTCCCAGGCGTACTGGTGGACCTTGTCCTCGCGGCGGTCCGCGGCGAACCGCTCCGGATCGAACCGGTCGGGGTCCGGCCAGTACTCGGCGAGGTGATGGTTGACGTTGGGCGACAGGGTCACGGTGGTGCCCGCCGGGACGTGGAAGCCGAGGACCGAGGTGTCCTTGACCGTGTGCCGCGGCAGCGCGGGCACCGGCGCGACCAGCCGCAGGGACTCCTTCATCACCAGGTCCAACGAGACCAGCGTGTCGAGGTCCTCGGCGTCCAGGACGTCCTTGCCGAGGGCCAGTGACTCCGCGCGCACCCGCTCCTGCCACTCGGGGTTCTTCGCCAGGTAGTAGGCCATCGTCGTCATCGTGATGGTGGAGGTGTCGTGGGCCGCCATCAGCACGAAGATCATGTGGTTCACGACGTCCTCGTCGCTGAACCGGTGGCCGTCGTCGGTCTCGGCCTGGCACAGCGCGGCGAACAGGTCCTCCCCGCCCTCGGCCCGCTTGGCCGGCAGGTGCCGGTAGAAGAACTCCTCCAGCACCTTGCGGGCCTTGAGCCCGTTGGACCAGCGCAGTCCCGGCACCGGGAAGCGGACGATCGCCAGCCCGGCGCGGACGGCGTCCACGAAGGCGCGGTTGATGCGGTCGGCGGAGGCGCCGTCGAGTTCCACCCCCATGAACACGTCGATCGCCAGGTCCAGGGTGAGCTGCTTCATGTGCGGCAGGACCTTGAACGGGCCCGGCCGCCAGCCGTCGAGGCCGCTCTTGATCCCGGGGCCCATGGCCCGCTGGTAGCCGCGCAGCCGGTCGCGGGTGAACGCCTGCTGCATGATCCGGCGGTGGTGCAGGTGCTCCTCGAAGTCCAGCAGCATGATGCCGCGGTAGAAGAAGGGCCCGATGAAGAAGCTCCACGCCGGTCCGTTGGCGAACGCCTTGTCCCGGTTGACCAGTACGGTCTCGGCCGCGTCCGGGCCCAGCAGCGCCACCATGCGCTGGCCGAGGATCTTGCCCCAGGAGACCGGTCCGTACTTCTCGTTCCGCCGGTGCGCCGACCCGATCGGATCCCGCAGCATGGCGAGCGTCTGCCCGATGAACGGGAGGCCCGGGCCGCCGGGGATCGGCTTGAGGTCACTGCCCTCGGGGGCCTCCGCGAGCACTCTCATGGCCATGAACCACTCCAATGAGACAAAGACCCGGAATATGTCTCATTGTTGTACTCCGAACCGGGATCGCTGTCTAGAGCACCATTCGGTTTGATCTTGCAGGACTCCGGTCCGGGGCGAGCGGGCCGGCCGCCGCCGTCCGGGTCACGTACCGGTGAAGACGCCGGCACGAGCCGCGGCCAGGACGGCCGCGACGGACCGGTCGGCGAGCGACTCGGTCAGCGGATCGAAGGTCACCAGCAGCCGGTGGTAGAGCGGAGCCGCCATCTGCCTGATCACCTCACCGGCATCGGTGCCCTCCGGCAGCTGCCCGCGCTCGACGGCCCGCTCGACGATCGGGGTGACCTGGGCGAGCCGCACCGCCCACAGCCGTCGCGCGATCCGCTCGATCTCGGGCGAGCTCTGCGCCCCGGTGACCAGCGCCCGCAGCAGGGCGACGGCGTCCGGGTCGAGCAGCAGCGCCAGCGTGCCTCGCGCCAGCGCACGCAGATCGGCGTCGACGTCACCGGTGTCCGGCACCTCGATCAGGCCGTCCGCGATGCTCTCCAGCGCCTCGGCGACCAGCTGTTCCTTGGTCCGCCAGCGCCGGTAGAGCGTGGTCTTGTGGACGCCCGCCCGCTCCGCGATCGTCTCCACGCTCACCTGCTCGTAGCCGCGGGCCCGCAGGTCGGCCAGCGCCGCCTCGAACGCCACCGCGCGGGTCCGGGCCGTACGTCCGCCCGGCCGCACGGTTCCCGGCTCGGCCATCGGACCTCCTAAGGCAACCATCCGTTGCATTTAGTGTCTCACGCTGCCATACTCACACTAACGCAACAATGAGTTGCAACTAGGAGGATCCCATGAACCGCCCCGACGCTCAGGCCTGGACCCCGGTCACCGCCGTCAACGCGGGGCTCGCCTTCGCCCTGGAGATGGGGCTGCTGGCGGCCCTGTGCTTCTGGGGGGTCAGGACGGGCGGTGGCGTGGTGGGGAAGACGCTCCTCGGCGTCGGCACCCCGGTCCTCGCCGCGGCCCTCTGGGGGCTGTTCCTCGCCGCCGGCGGGCCGAGGTACGCGATCCCCGTACCGGCACAGATCGCGCTCAAGCTGGCGCTGTTCGGCGCCGCCGCGATGGCGCTCCACCGGACCGGGCACACCACCCTCGGCATCGCCTTCGGCGTGCTGGCCGTGCTCTGCGTCAGCGTGGAGTATCTGACCCGCTGACGCGGGTCAGCTTGTGGGTGAGCTCGGGGCTCAGGTCGCGCGGGTCAGGTCGCGGGTCAGGGCGGTCAGGGGAGGTCTTCCTGGTAGCGCTCCTCGTGCTGCTGCCGGGGCGAGCAGACGGAGGCGGACGGGCAGGCACAGCGACGGCCGCCGTCCAGCTTCACCGTCACCGTGTCGGCGGGCACGTTGCGGCCGACCACCTGGCCTTCGCCCTCGGGGGTCTCCACCCGCGCACCCGGCTGCGGCATGCGCTGGTGCGCCTCGGTGTAGAGCGGGTGCTCGTACTTCAGGCAGCACATCAGCCGGCCGCACGCACCGGCGATGCGCAGCGGGTTGACCGGCAGATCCTGTTCCTTGGCCATCCGGACCGACACCGGCTCGAAGTCCTTGAGGAAGGTCGCGCAGCACAGGTCCCTGCCGCACGGGCCGATGCCGCCCTGCAGCCGGGCCTCGTCGCGCGGCCCCACCTGCCGCAGCTCCACCCGGGCCTTCATGCCGCGGGCCAGGTCCCGGACCAGCGCCCGGAAGTCCACCCGGTGCGGCGCGGAGAAATAGACCTTGAAGACGTTCTCGTCATCGAGGTAGTCCACCCCGATGACCTTCATGGGCAGATCGTGCTTGCGGATGAGGCGCTTGGCGACGCTGCGCCCCTCGATCCGGCGCCGCCGGTTGTCCTCGTCCCGAGTCAGGTGCTCGTCCCCGGCGACCCCCGCGCACACGGGCAGCCCGCCGATGTCCTCCGAGACCCACTGCGGCGCCCACACGCACTCGGCCACCTCGGGACCGGAGTCGGTCGGCACCAGCACGCGGTCGCCGACCTTGGGGGAATGCTCGCCCGGATCCAGATAGTAGAGCCGCCCGTACCGTGTGAAGCTGACGGCCATCACCATGCCCATCTTCACTCCATTCGCCCGGGTCCTCACCACCCTACGTCGTCCGCACACGAACCGTCAGAACAAGATCACCAGGCGGCGTCGCGGTCATCGGTCGGCTGGGCGGGCAGATCGTGCGCGGGATCGGTGACTATCTCGCCCTCCGACGTGGTGGCGAGCAGATGCGTCCCGGTGGAGTCGGGCTTCAGCCGGGCCAGCCGCACCGTCCCCTTCGCCTGCCGCTGCCACATCACGCCGGTGCGTTCCCGGGTCACGGCCGAGAACTCCGCGACGGCCACCCCGCCCGGCTGCGTCACCGCGGTGAGCACCGTCGTGCCGTCCCGGCTGAGCACGGCCGCGTCGGTGCCCGCCGGCAGCGTCAGCAGGGGCCGGCTGGCACTGAGCACACCGCCCGGACCGAGCGTGTCGAGCAGTCTGACCTGCCGCTTCCCCGGGCGGGGCGGGATCCACACGAAGGCCAGCCGCGGACCTGCCCAGGACAGGCTGGTGACACGGCCGCTGGCCCTGCTCGTCCAGGTCTGCGTGGCGCCGGTGCTGATGGAGACGATCTGGATCCGGGCGAGCCTCTTCGCATAGGTCACGTACGCGATCCGGTCGCCGCTCACCGCCAGGTCCGACCACCTGGTCGAGACGCCGGTGAGCGCGGCGTTCTCCAGCGGCGTGAACTCGGCGGCCCCGCCCTTGGCGTTCAGCCGCAGCCGGTCGAACGACACCCGGCCCCTGCGGTAGCTGGAGACCACGTACGTTCCGTCGTCGACGGCGGCCACCTGCTCGAACCGGTGACCGGCCAGGGCCGCGTTGCCCACCACCGCGCCGTTGCGGACGTCCCGGACGACCACCTCGGTGCCGGAGCGCGGGATCGCGACGACGAACCGCGGCGCCGAAGCCGCCCGCGGCGCGCGTGGCGCGGCGCGCGACTTGGCGTGCGGTCTTCCCGGATGCCGGTCCGTCCTGTCGATGTACTCGAAGATCCCCGCCAGCGTGAGCGCGAACGCCGAGGCGACGGCCACGGGAGCGACCCACTCGCGTACGAAGATCAGGAATCCGTTGTTCTTGCCGTCCATCGAGGCGCCGTCACACCGACCTTCCACGCTCAGCTCACCGTACGCCCCCATCCTTTCGCCTTCGCCGTGGTGCGCGAGACGAGGACGGCTCAGCGGGGCCATCCGGTCGGGGGACTGCGCCAGAGTACGGCAGGGCGGGCGGCGGCGGGCCCACGAGGGATGTGCTCACCGTGCCCTGAGGGCGTCCTGCGCGGCCCGTGCCACCGCCTGGTGGTAGGTGCCGCCGTACAGCGTGACGTGCACCAGGAGGGGATGCAGCTGGTGCAGCGGGACCCGGTCGCGCCAGCCCGGTGCCAGCGGAGCCGCCTCGTCGTACGCGGCGATGATCCGATCCAGATGAGGCACTCCGAAGAGCGCCAGCATCGCCAGGTCGGTCTCCCGGTGACCGCCGTGCGCGGCCGGATCGATGAGCCACCCCCGGCCGCCCGACCACAGGACGTTGCCGGACCAGAGATCGCCGTGGATCCGGCTGGGCGGCTCCGCCGGACCGGCCAGCTCGCCGAGGGACTCGATGACCCGCTCCACCAGCCGTACGCCCACCGGATCGAGATCGCGCAGGAAGGGCACCAGCCGCCGCCGCGCGTAGAAGGCCGGCCAGTCGTCGTCTCCGGTGTTGTCCAGCGGTAGCTCGGCGATGAATCCCTGCCAGGGCGCGCCGTACGCCGGTGCTCCGTGCAGGTGCAGGGCCGCCAGCTCCCGGCCGAACCGCTCGGCGTCCCGTGCGGACGGGGCACCGGTCTCCAGCCAGGGGAGTACGAGGATACGGTCGTCGGCGGCCAGCACCTCGGGCACCGGCGCGGCCCCGGCCTCGGCCAGCCACCGCAACCCGGCCGCCTCGGCCTGGAAACCCCCGCCCGGCCCGTCCGCCCGCTTGACGAAGACCTTCCGGCCATCGGCGAGCTCCGCCCGGTGCAGGGTCCATTCATGGCTCGCCCCGAGGTCGGCCATCGTCACGACGGCGGAACCCAGCAGCTCCCTCATGAGGCTAGCCTCGCGCCTTCAGCCCCCGGCGCACCTCGTCCAGCAGCCCGGGCACGGCGGCCTCGATCAGCTCCAGCACCTGGTCGAAGCCGTCCTGCTCACCGTAGTAGGGGTCGGGCACGTCGAGATCGCCCGCCACGGCCTGTGGATCGAACTCCCGGAGCAGCCGGACCTTGTCGCGGTCCTCGGGCGTGGGGGCCATGGCGCGCAGGTCGCCCAGATGCCCCTCGTCCAGCGCGACGATCAGGTCGTAGTGGTCGAACCACTCCGCCTGGAACTGCCGGGAGCTGTGCTCCCAGGTGTAGCCGTTGCCGTCCAGCGTGCGTACGGTCCGGTGGTCGGCGACGTCGCCCAGGTGCCAGCCGCCGGTACCCGAACTGTCCACCTCCACGTCGAGCCCCTCCTCCTCGGCGTGGCGGCGGAACACGTGCTCGGCCATCGGCGAGCGGCAGATGTTCCCGGTGCAGACGAACGTGATGCGATACGGCTCACCCATGCGCCCATTGTGCCCGAGCCGTACTCCTCAGCCGGTCCGGAGGGCCAGGGCCATCGCCTCGACGGCGAGGAGGGGGTTGACGTTGAGCTCCAGGCGCTCGCGGCACTGCATGATGGCGTCCAGCCGCTTGAGCGTGGCCTCCGGGCCGCCCGCACCGGCGGCCGACCGCAGCTCCGCCGTCCGGTCCGCGTTGACCAGGTCGACGCCGGAGCCGAGCTGCAGGGCCAGCACGTCCCGGTAGTAGGACGCCAGGTCGAGCAGCGCCCGGTCCAGCGAGTCACGCTTCACCCGGGTGGCCCGGGACTTCTGCCGGTCCTCGAGCTCCTTCATGGCCCCCGCGGTGCCGCGCGGCATCCGTCCCTTGGCGCTCTCACCGAGGGCCTGCCGCATCGCCGAGGTCTCCGACTCGTTCATCTCCTCGGTGGTGGCCTTGGCGTCCGCGTCGGCGGCCTTGACCAGCGCCTCGGCCGCGCCGACCGCCTGCCCGACCCCGGTCAGCCGGGACGGCATCGCCAGCACCTCGTTGCGGCGCCGCCGGGCCTCCTCGTCGGTGGCGAGCCGCTTGGCCCGCCCGATGTGGCCCTGCGCGGCTCGGGCCGCACCGGCCGCGACCTCCGGATCGATGCCGTCCCGCCGGATCAGCACGTCCGCGACCGCGTCGGCCGGCGGGGTGCGCAGGTTCACCAGCCGGCAGCGGGACCGGATGGTCACCAGCAGGTCGTCCGGCGCCGGCGCGCACAGCAGCCAGACCGTACGCGGCGGTGGCTCCTCGATCGCCTTCAGCAGCGCGTTGGCGGCCGCCTCGGTGACCCGGTCGGCGTCCTCGAACAGCACGACCTGCCAGCGGCCGCCGCTGGGCGCCGACGCGGCCCGCAGCACCAGCGCGCGGGTCTCCTTGACGCTGTAGGACAGCCCGGACGGCCGTACCGCCAGCACGTCCGCGTGCGTCCCCTGCAGCACCTGATGGCAGGAGGGGCAGTGCCCGCACCCGCGCGGCGCGTCCTGGCACAGCAGCGCGGCGGCGAAGGCCCGGGCGGCCGTGGACCGTCCCGACCCGGGCGGCCCGGTGAACAACCACGCGTGCGTCATGCTGCCCTGCCCGGAGACCGACCCCTCCACGGCCGTACGCAACTGCGCGACGACCGGCTCCTGCCCCACCAAGTCGTCCCACACGCTCATGCACCCAAGATTAGGGGCTCACCCCGGCCGGCACCGACCGCCCGCTCCGGAAAGGAGCGCACGCGGGTGAGCAGGAAGATCAAGCGTCCGTGATGGCGGGGAAGGTGCTGGTGGCGTCCTCGGTGCCGAGCGGTACGGGGTCGGGCAGGATCGAGCGGATCCGGTCCTGGATCTCCCGGGTGATCTCCTGCTGCGGCCGTGCGGCGTCGATGATGAGGTAACGGTGCGGTTCTGCCTCGGCCAGTGCCCGGAACCCGCGCCGGACCCGCTCGTGGAACTCGGGCGGCTCGGACTCGATGCGGTCGGCCGGTGAGGCGAACCGGTTGAGCCCCACGATGGGCGGCACGTCCAGCAGGACCGTCAGGTCGGGCAGCAGGCCGGCGGTGGCCCACTTGTTGATCTCGAAGATCTCGTCCACCGGAAGCTCACGGCCGTAGCCCTGGTAGGCCAGCGTGGAGTCGATGTAGCGGTCGGTGACGACGACGGCGCCCCGGCGCAGCGCCGGAGCGATCACCCCGTCGACGTGGTCGGCACGGTCGGCGGCGTACAGCAGGGTCTCCGCCCGGGTCGACAGCCCGGTCATCTCCTTGTCCAGCAGGATGGCGCGCAGCCGCATGCCGACCTTGGTGGAGCCCGGCTCCCGGGTGGTCACGACCTCGTACCCGTTGTCGCGCAGCCAGATGGCGGTCAGCCGCGACTGCGTGGTCTTGCCGGCGCCCTCGCCGCCTTCGAAGGCGATGAGGACCCCCCGGTTGCCGATCGGCTCGGTGGCGACGTACGGAACCCCGCGCAGCGCACCGACCAGGTCCCGGCTGAGCGGGATGCCCTTCCGGTCGTCCATCTGCCGGTAGGCGATGAGGCCGACCAGGACGGCGACCGCGGCGGCGATCAACAGCACCGCGTTGGTGCCGTCGAACCGGTAGGAGACGCTGCGGAAGGAGACCTGGTGCGCGCCGATCAGCCCCGCGAGCAGCGGTACGACGGCGAGCACGAACAGCAGGACGACCCGTACCAGCGACTGCAGGAAGGCGAAGGTACGGCCGCGCAGCTCGTCGGAGACCTCCAGGCCGACCAGCGTGTAGCCGATCACCCACGAGACCCCGGCCGCGGCGCCCAGGAACGTGGTCAGGAAGACCACCACGACCAGGTTCTGGATGATCGCGATCAGCATCAGCGCGAACCCGGCGACCACGATCGACAGCCCGAACAACCGCCGTCGGCTGAACCCGCGCAGCATCCGCAGCCCGAGGAACATGCCGAGGGCCAGGCCGATGAAGACGGCGGCGAACACCGCTCCGTACGCGGCGTCCCCGCCCCGCAGCGCCTGGACGTAGACCTTGGCGATGGCGATGACGACGCCGCCCGCGGCCGACGCCCCGACCAGCCCGATGATGAGGCCCCGGATCACCGCCGTGGAGCCGGCGAACCGCCAGCCCTCGCTGATCTGCTTCAGCATCGACGGCACCGAGACGTGTTCGGTGCGCGACGGGATGCTCTTGAGCGTGAAGATCGTGATGGCCGAGACCAGGAACGTCAGGGCGTTGATGTAGAGGGCCAGGTCGGCCTGGTCGGTCTTGCGGAGGAAGGCTCCGGAGATCAGGGCCAGCACCGAGAAGAGCCCGGCGGCGACCGGCGCGGAGCCGTAGGTGGCCATCAGGCTGAACTGGTTGGCCTGCTCCAGCCGGTCCTTGGGCACCAGGTTGGGGACCGTGGCGTCCTTGGCCGGGATCCAGAACAGCGTCACGCATTCGACCAGGAACGTGGCGATGAACAGCCAGTCCAGCCGGCCGACCAGCGGAATCGACAGGAACAGGCCGAACCGGCAGATGTCGGCGATCACCATGGTGAGGCGCCGGTCGAACCGGTCGGCGACCGCACCGCCCAGCGGCCCGAGGATCACCGAGGGCAGCATCTTGACGATCAGCACGCCGCCGACCGCGTACGACTGGGCCTGGAAGCCACCCGTCTTACCGGTGAGGCTGCTGGCCAGCGCGGTCAGGGCGAGAATGCTCAGCCAGTCGCCCAGGCTGGACAGCGAGAGCGCGATCCACAGCCGCCGGAACGGCTTGATCGACAAAACGTTGGAGTTTCGGCCACCGCTGTCGCGCCCACGCGGTTCGGCCGCGCCCGTTCTGGTCATGTTGGTCAGCGTATCGGCGCTCCGGGGGTCCGGTGGGGCCGGATGACCGAAGTCTTACGAGCGCGACTTCGCCGTCCCCCGCCTGACGGGCGTCTTCTTACCTCCGCCCGCGGCGACCTTCTCCCGGCGTTCGGCCAGCAACTCCGCCGCACGCTGGATCGTGACCGACTCGACCTCGTCCCCCTTGCGCAGGCTGGCGTTGGTCTCACCGTCCGTGACGTACGGCCCGAAGCGCCCTTCCTTCACCACGACCGGCTTACCGCTCGCCGGGTCGTTGCCCAGCTCACGCAGCGGCGGAGCGGCCGCGGCCCGGCCGCGGCCCCGCTGCTTGGGCTGCGCGAGCAGCTCCTTGGCCTGCTCCAGGGTGACCGTGAAGAGATCATCTTCGCTGGTCAGCGAACGGCTCTCCGTGCCCTTCTTGACGTACGGCCCGAAACGGCCGTTCTGCGCGGTCACCGGCTCACCGTCGAGCTCACCGAGCGTGCGCGGCAGCGAGAGCAGCTTGAGCGCGTCGTCCAGGGTGACGGTGTCCAGCGACATCGACTTGAACAGCGAACCGGTCCGCGGCTTGGCCACAGCGGCCTTCTTGGTCCTGGTCCGCTTCTCGGCGGCGGGCTTGTCGCCGTTGCCGGAGGGCGGATCATCCGGCAGGACCTCGGTGACGTACGGCCCGAACCGCCCGGACTTGGCCACGATCAGGTGACCGGTCGCCGGGTCGACGCCCAGCTCCCGGTCGCCGCTCGGCTGCGCGAACAGCTCCGCGGCCTTGACCGCGTCCAACTCGTCCGGAGCGAGGTCCTCGGGGATGTTCACCCGCTCGCCGTCCCGGTCGAGGTACGGCCCGTACCGGCCGACCCGGATCATGATCTCGGTGCTGCCCTTGAGCGGGAACGAGCTGATCTCCTTGGCGTCGATCTCGCCGAGGTCGCTGACCAGCTCCTTCAGGCCCTCGTCGCCCTCGCCCTCGTCACCGAAGTAGAAGTGCCGCAGCCACGGGACCCGCTCGGACTCACCCCGGGCGATCGAGTCGAGGCAGTCCTCCATCCGGGCGGTGAAGTCGTAGTCCACCAGGTTGCCGAAGTGCTTCTCGAGCAACTGGATCACGGCGAACGCCAGGAACGCCGGGACCAGGGCGGTGCCCTTCTTGAAGACGTAGCCGCGGTCCAGGATCGTGCCGATGATCGACGCGTACGTGGACGGACGGCCGATCTCCCGGTCCTCCAGCTCCTTGATCAGGCTGGCCTCGGTGTAGCGGGCCGGCGGCCGGGTGCTGTGGCCCTCGGGCTCGACGCTGAGCGCGGTCAGCGGGTCGTCCTCGTCGAGGTTGGGCAGCCGGCGTTCCCGGTCGTCCCGGTCGGCCTCGGGGTCGTCGGCCCCCTCGACGTAGGCCTTCAGGAAGCCATAGAAGGTGATGGTCTTACCGGTGGCGCCGAACTCGGCGGCCTCCCCGGCGGTCGAGGTGCCGGCGATCCGGATGGAGACCGACTGGCCGACCGCGTCCTTCATCTGGGAGGCGACGGTCCGCTTCCAGATCAGCTCGTACAGCCGGAACTGGTCGCCGGACAGGCCGGTCTCACCCGGCGTGCGGAAGGAGTCACCGGCGGGCCGGATGGCCTCGTGCGCCTCCTGGGCGTTCTTGACCTTGCCGGCGTAGACCCGCGGCTTGTCCGGGACGTACTGCGCCCCGTACAGCGTGGTGGCCTGGGCCCTGGCGGCCGCCAAGGCGGTCTCCGACAGCGTGATGCTGTCGGTACGCATATAGGTGATGAAGCCGTTCTCGTACAGCTTCTGGGCGACCTGCATCGCGTACTTCGGCGAGAAACCGAGCTTGCGGCTGGCCTCCTGCTGCAAGGTGGTGGTCCGGAACGGGGCGTACGGCTTGCGGGTGTACGGCTTGCGCTCGACGGACTTGACCGCGTACGGCCTGCCCACGAGCCGGGCGGCCAGGCCACGCGCGGCCGCCTCGTCCAGGTGCACCAGATCGGCCGACTTGAGCTGCCCCAGCGCGGAGAAGTCCCGGCCCTGGGCGACGCGCCTGCCGTCCACCGCGACCAGACTGGCGGCGAAGGAATCGGGGTCTTCCGGCTCGGCGGGACCCGCCGAGGGCGTGAACTGGGCCTGGATGTCCCAGTAGTGGGAGGGGACGAAAGCGATCCGCTCGCGCTCCCGCTCGACGACCAGGCGGGTGGCGACGGACTGGACGCGGCCGGCAGACAGGCCCGGCATCATCATCTTCTTCCACAGGACCGGGCTGACCTCGTAGCCGTAGAGGCGATCGAGGATGCGGCGGGTCTCCTGGGCATCGACGAGCCGGAGGTTCAGTTCGCGGGGGTTCTCCGCGGCGGCCCGGATCGCGTCCCGGGTGATCTCGTTGAAGACCATCCGGTGCACCGGCACCTTGGGCTTGAGGACCTCCCGCAAGTGCCAGGCGATCGCCTCGCCCTCGCGGTCCTCGTCCGTCGCGAGGAAGAGTTCGTCCGCGTCCTGCAACAACTTCTTGAGTTTCGCGACCTGCTGCTTCTTGTCGGTGTTGACGATGTACAGCGGCTCAAAATCCTGGTCGACGTTGACGCCGAGCTTGGCCCACTCCTCGCCCTTGTATTTGGCCGGGACCTCCGAGGCCTTCCCAGGAAGGTCACGAATATGGCCGATACTGGACTCCACGACATAGTTGCCGCCAAGGTAGCCCGCGATGGTCTTCGCCTTCGCGGGCGACTCGACGATCACCAGGCGGGTGCCGCCGGACTTGGCAGTGCCGTTGTTGGCTGGCACAGTCGCTCCAACCTCGCTGTCTTGTCGTCTGTCTTGCTCCGAGCGGGAGTCTCAGTTCGTACCCCCGTACCGCCTCAACACTGAAGGACGGTACTCCAAGGGGTTCCCCATCCGTTCACCCCAGCCATAATGCATGCAATGGCGGAGTACACCTACCTCGTACTGCGACTGCCGCGCGGCACCACCCGGGAAGCCGCCCGGCAGATCCTCACCGAGCACGCCGAGTATGGAAGATGGGAACTCGACCGTCTGCGGCTCTACCCCGACGGTAGCCGTTACATACAACTCCGTCGAAAGATCATCCGTCAGGTGCGCACGATCTAGTACGGTCAGTGCGGACCTGGTGACTCTGTGTAGACAGGGCTTTGCCCGCTCCGGACCGCGCCTCCGGAACGGGCAAAGCGTCTGCGGCTTCACCCGCCGGAGGTGTCGTGCGGTCGTGCGGACCCGCACGACACCGTCCGAGGGTAAAGCGATTTTTGTACGCCGCTAGATCACCAGGGGTCCGGTGACTATCGACGGCGGAGGCGGCGGACGACGCCGCCCAGGGCGGCCGCACCGGCCAGGAGCGTCCCGACGACCATGACGTACAGCGAGCCACCGCTCATCCCACCGCCCAGCGGCTGAGCGCCGGAGGCCGGGCGCATGGCGCCGACCTGCTGCTGCAGGTCGCCGGCCTTGCCGGTGACCGTGTCGCCGACCTGACCGGCGACCTCACCGGCCTGCGGCCCGGGGAGGTGGCCGGCCTGCGGGCCGGGCAGGTGGCCGGCGGCCGCGGGACGAACGGCCCCCGGCAGCGCGTCGATGACCCCGGTGCCGGGGGCGGACGCCGCGCGGCCGACCGGTAGCTGAGGCGCTCCGGCCGGAGCCTGGGCGGGCAGGTGCGGGACCGGCAGCACGGACTGCGGCACCGTCCTGGCCGGGCCCTGGACGGGAAGCTGCGGCATGGCCGGAAGGGCGGCGGCGGGGACCACCGACGGCGCCTTGGCCTGGCCGGGCAGCATCGGCAGCACGGGCAGGCCCGCGGCGACCGGCTCACCGGACTGCCGGTGCGCGCCGGAGCCGTGACCGCCACCGCAGGTGGGGTCGACGGTGCCGGCGACCGCGGCGACGTTGCCGCAGACGTCGATCGGCGCCTTCACCGGGGCGAGAACCTGGTTGCCGGCGCCGACACCGTGCGCACCGGAGGTCTTCAGCCGGGGAACCCCGGAGTTGTTGGCGCGCGCACCGCCGACGCAGCCCGCCGCCGCGTCACCGAGGACCGCGGCGGCGTTGCCGCAGACGTTCACGGGAGCGGTGATCGGAGCGAACACCTGGTTTCCGGACAGCACGCCCTTCTTGCCGGAGGTGGTCGGGTCGCCAGGGGTGGTGGTCACGGACGAGCCGCCGTGGCACATCGCGGCGGCGTCACCGAGGACCGCGGCGGCGTTGCCGCACGCGTTGATCGGCACTCCCACGGGGGTGTAGATCTGGTTGCCCGACCCGACACCCTTCTTGCCGGTGGTGTTGTGGGTGATCGTGCCGCCGTTGTGGACCATCGCGCCGCCCTTGCAACCCGCCTCGGCGTTGCCGACGGCGTTGCCGCAGACGTTGATGGGGGCGCTGATCGGAGCCGTGACCTGGTTGCCGCCCAGGACACTTCCCTTGCCGGAGGTCTTGAGCTTGCCGCTGCCGCCACCGTTGTGGACCTTCGCACCGCCCTTGCAGCCGGCGACCGCGTCCCCGAGGAGCGCCGCGGAGTTGCCGCAGACGTTCACCGGGGCGCTGATCGGGGCGTAGACCTGGTTGCCGCCGCCGACGCTGTAGGCGCCGTTGGTCTTGCCGCCCTTGGAGCCGGTGCCGTTGTTCAGGACGGTCGAGCCGCCCTTGCAGCCGACGTCGGCCGAGCCGAACAGCGCGACGGCGTTGCCGCAGGCGTTGATCGGAGCGCTGATGGGGGCGTTGACCTGGTTGCCGCCCAGCACACTCCCCTTGCCGGAGGTCTTGCCCACGCCGCTCTTGCCGCTGTTGGTGACCGCAGCGCCGCCCTTGCAGCCGGCGTCCGCGGTACCGAAGATCGCCACGGCGTTGCCGCAGGCGTTGATGGGAGCGCTGATGGGCGCGTTGATCTGGTTGCCGCCTCCGACACTGTGCACCCCGCTCGTCTGGCCGCCACCGTTACCGCCGCCGCCGCGTACGGCCGTACCTCCCTTGGAGGACGCAGCGGACTTGCCTGCGACGCCGACGGCGTTGCCGCTGGCGTCGATCGGTGCGGAGACGGGCAGGTCGAGCTGGTTGCCGCCCAGCACGCTGCGGTTGCCGTTCGTGTCGGCGAATGCGCTGTTCGGGAAGACGGTGCCGGCGCCGAGCGCGACGAAGCTCGCGGTGAGTACTACGGCACGTGCCGTGCCTTGAGCCCACGTTCGCATGGAATGCTCCCTTGAATGGAGATCGACTGATCGAGGTTTGCTGGAGTGTTCGATTGACTGCCGCATGCCGCCGAGGGGGACGGCATGCCCCGGCCACGGCCCGGATCAAGCTGGTGCCGGGGCCGGTGGGAGGTGACTAGTCAGGTGAGAAAGAAGGCTCGTCCGTGGCCGCGTGCACCGCGGGAGGGACCTCGCCGAGCATCCGCGGGAGGACGAACGTCGGCCGGGCGTACGCCCCGGGCCGGATGACATGCCCGAGCCCCGGGCCGGTGGGGGCGGAGCCGCACAGGGACGACACCCCTCCGGACTGAGGGCTCACCGGCCGGGGGAACTCCGGCCCGGGTGCCGGATACGAGGCGGCCACATGAGCGACTGTCCAACCGCTGCCGACGACCTTGGGCGCCCCCGATGCGGTGTGGGCCGTGACGGCGTTCGCCGCCCGTCGGTCACCACCACCACCGGCAACCGCGCCTTCGCGGTGCCACAGGGCCCAAGAGATGCCGGAAGGCGTACAGTCCATCTGCGATCCGGCCGACACGAGCTCGGCGACCGCCTGCTCGATCTTGCCGGGCAGTACTTCGAAGATCGCTGATGGGCGTACCGGCAGGGCGTCGCTCACCTGTACGGCGGCGCCGTGGATCCCTCCCTGGCCGAACAGGTTCTGCACCGGATCGGCCAGCGTGCGGGCCAGATCACTGATGATGCCGTGCGGCGGCGACGCAGCTGACACCCGGGGTGCGGGGAGTGCCCCGTCCGTGGTGTGCTCCGTCTGATGGCCTCGCGAATGCCCCGGGGACGAGTGGGCGGCGCCGGAGGCCGTCTTGATGGAGCCACGAACGGACTGCGCGTGGACCGGGACGCCTCCGTGCGCCTCGTGCCGCACCTTGTCGGCCAGCCCCGCACCATCGGTGACGGGGCTGAGCGCGGCATGAGGCACCACGGCGGCGACGGGTGCGGGAACCGCGGTCTCGGCGTGAGCCTGCCCGGCGCTGCCGAGCAACCAGCCGGTCGCCGCGATCCCTCCGACCACGAGCAGGCGGCGAACCGTCGAGGAAGGACGCCGGGACAGCATGGAGCGCAGGCGGACGGAGACCGTCCGTTCCTGCGGCTGCCCAGCGGTCACGAATCCTCCTCGGCGGTGTCCCCGCCATCAAGGGAGCACCAACCGGCTCCCTACGGAGAGTCACGGTAGCACCACGGTCTGCGTGCTCCGCAAGCCATTCCGAGAAGGTTTTTGTGACTTATTCAGGAGAGATCAAGGAAACGGTCGAGAACTCGTACGCCGAAGCGCAATCCGTCGAGCGGGACCCGTTCGTCGATACCGTGGAACATTCCGGAAAAGTCCAATTCTGGGGGAAGCCGGAGCGGCGCGAAACCGTAGCAGCGCATGCCGAGCCGGGCGAACGCCTTCGCGTCCGTGCCGCCGGACAGGCAGTACGGCACCGGCCACGCGCCCGGGTCCTCGGCCTTCAGCGCGGTCTCCATGGCCGCCACCAGGGCGCCTTCGTAGTCGGTCTCCACCGCGGCGTCGTGATGGACGAACTCCCTCCGCACCGCCGGACCGAGCAGCCGGTCGACGGTCGCGAAGAACTCGTCCTCATGGCCGGGCAGGAAACGGCCGTCCACGTGGGCGGTCGCTTCCTGGGGAATAACATTGGCTTTATACCCTGCGTCGAGCATTGTCGGATTAAGGGTATTTCTAATGGTCGCCCCGATCATGCGGGCCAACGGCCCCAGTTCGGCCAGCGCCCTCTCCGGGTCCCCCGGATCGAACTCGATCCCGTACGCCTCGCAGGCCTGTTCGAGGAACGCCCGGACGGTCTTGGTCAGCCTGATCGGGAACTCATGGGTCCCCAGCCTGGTGACCGCGGCCGCCAGCTCGGTCACCGCGTTGTCGGGGTGCACCATCGAGCCGTGCCCGGCCCGCCCCTGCGCGGTGAGCCGCATCCAGGCCAGGCCCTTCTCCGCCGTCTCGATCAGATAGAGCCGACGGTCGCCCGGCACCGTGAGGCTGAAGCCGCCGACCTCGCCCACCGCCTCCGTGCAGCCCTCGAACAGCTCCGGATGCTCGTCCACCAGCCACTGGGCACCCCATTTGCCGCCCGCCTCCTCGTCGGCCAGGAAGGCCAGCACGACGTCCCGGGGAGGCCTCCGCCCCTCCCGGAGGCGCTGCCGTACGACCGCGAGGATCATGGCGTCCATGTCCTTCATGTCCACCGCGCCGCGGCCCCAGACGCAGCCGTCCTGGATCTCGCCGCTGAACGGGTCGAGCGTCCAGTCCTCCTTGCGGGCCGGCACCACGTCGAGGTGACCGTGCAGCAGCAGGGCGTCCCGGGAGCGGTCCTCGCCCTCGATGCGGACGACCAGGCTGGTGCGCTTGGCGTGGGATTCCAGGATCTGGGGCTCCAGGCCGACGTCGGCGAGCCTCTCCGCGACGTACTCCGCGGCCGCGCGCTCACCGGGCCCAGAATGATCACCGGGGTTGCTGGAGTCGATCCTGATGAGGTCGCGGCAAAGCTCGACGACCTCGTCTTCCGCGGTCGGCCGGTCGTCCATGGGTGCTCTCCTTCGCGCCTCGGGTCCTACGGTCTCCATCGTGCCCCGCGATCGACTTCGCCGCGACTCCTGACCTTTGGTATGGTTGGCCCGCCGCAGCGCGTTCGATCGCGCATGCAAGTCCGGGTGGCGGAATAGGCAGACGCGCTAGCTTGAGGTGCTAGTGCCCTTTACGGGGCATGGGGGTTCAAGTCCCCCCTCGGACACGCACCGAACGCACATGTGGGGGTTCCGGGATCACCCGGGCCTCCACTAGTTGCTTTTCGGGATAGTAGGTCATCCTCAGGCCGAGGCGCTGGCACAAACCGGCCTTGTCCAACGGGTCGGCGACAGCGATCATCTGGGCCAGGTTCCCGGCTCTGCTCAGAAGCTCGGTGATCTCCTGCGCGGAGATCCGATCCGCCCGCGGGGCGTTGAGCAACTGGGCGTCCAAACTGGCCCGCTCAGCTTTGACGGTGTTGATCCAGCCGGTCACCTCGGCCGGGTCGGCTCCGGCGTCGAGAGCGGCCCGGTACTGCTTGAGCCTGCGGTCACAGTCGGCCAGCTGGTTCCGCAGGTCCAGGGTGGCCGTCTCTGTTGAGTCGGAGGCCTGTGGTGGAGCTCGTTGACCAGGGCGTACTCCTGCGGGAACCGGCACCGGTAGTAGACCTGCCGGTTGTTCCAGTTTCCCTGCATTTTGCGCTCGCAGTACCCGCAGTGCAGGCAGCCACGGAAGACGTAGGGCCGCCCGGTCGCTTTGCCCTTCTTGGAGTACTGGCCGCGGGCTCGTACGGCCCGCAGCTCTCGGGCCTTTTCGAAGTCGGCCACACTGACCAGGGCGTCGTGGACCTCGTGCTCGGACCAGATCCAGGCGTCACGCTCGTTCCACCGCATCTTGACGGTGTAGCCGAGCGCCACGTCCTCGATGTCGAGCAGGACCTCGCCCTTGCGTTGCTTGTTCCATACCTGGCGGCCGGTGTAGCGCGGGTTGGTGAGGATCACCTTGACCGCCGACTTCGACCAGGCGACCTGGCAGCGGTGCCGGTTGCGTTCCGGATCGGCGGCCGAGGGCGACAAGATGCCCTGCCGGGTGAGTTCCTCGGCGATGTCCTTGGTACCGCGTCCCCGCAGGTACTGCGCGAAGATCCACTTCACCACCAGTGAGGTGACCGGGTGGGCCACCAGCCGCTTGAGGCGCTTGCCGTCAGCGGCCTTGGACGGGTTCGGGTGGGCGCCCACGTCCTCGAGGTCGTACCCGTAGGGCGGGCGTCCGCCGAGATAGTGGCCCTCCGTCGCGGTGATCGCCGACATCGCGGCCTTTACCCGGATCTTGATCCGGTTACGTTCACCCTTGGACAGGCCCCCGAACACCCCCATGATCATGTCGTGGGCCTCGTTGGCGGGATCGATCGGGCCACCGACCTCCGGCACCCATAGCGGGACGCGGAAGTGCTCGAACAGCGGGAACGTCAGGCTGTACTGGTTGCCGTAGAACGCCCGGTGCGGCTCCCCGATCACTACGGCGTCGAAGCCGCAGGCAGGGTCCTTCAGCTCATCCAGCAGGGCCTTGGCGTATGGCCGAGGCGACCAAGGGATCGAGCGGGACTTGTCGATGTCGACTCGATGGGGCTCTGGTGATCGTCCTGTCACAGATCATGGTCGCGCAGGGTGGTCTCCACCCGCTGAGCATCGGGGGATCCGAGGCGCTGGTAGATCGCCAGGACCTGCCGTAGATGTGCGGCGCCTTCACCGGGCCGGCCTTCATCCAGTGGGATCGGCCGATGCCCCCGGAGGGCATGCGGGCCGTGTGCGTGGTGTGCCCGGCTCGGCACGGTAGATCCCTGAAGCGCGACCCAGCATGAGGCGCGCCACAAACAGGGAGAATCAACATGAAGCGTGGTAGTCGCCTCGCCATCGCCGTCGTATTCGCCGTCATCTTGGGCGGCTTCTTCGGTGGCCTCTGCGGCGGTATCCTGGCCGGGATCAGCACCGACCTCTTCGACGCCGTCCTCGACTCCGGCGACGTCATCTACTGCCTGGTCACCTTCGGCGTCATCGGTGTCGTCGGCGTCCTGTGGGGCGTCTTCACCAGGGGCGTCGCCAACCGCGCCTCCATCATCGCCGGTGTCGCCCTTCCCGTGACCTGCATCGGCATCATCGTCGGCTTCGTCGGCGGCTCCACCATCGCCGGCGTCGCCGGCATCACCGCCGTCGTCGGCCTCAACGCCATCCTCGTCGCCATCGGCGGCTGGATCGGTGCCATCGCCGACCTCCACGACGGCGTGTAGCCCACTTGCAGGGGCCCGGTGTGTGCCGGGCCCTTGCTCTGTTTCCCGCCTGTGCATTCCCGCGCCACCAGGGTGATCGTGAGTCCGGCGAGCGGGCGGTCCCCGGCTGCAGATCAAGACGATCGCCGTGGGGTGGACAAAAGCGGACCGGCCTCCTGAACGGAGGCCGGTCCTTAAGAGTGTGTCCTGCGTGGTTATCGGGTGATCACCCGATAACCACGCAGGACACACTCTTAAGTTGAACATGATCTTGCATCGTTCGGATTGACCTTGCGCGCCGCTACCGACCATCAGGCTTCTGGGTCGTCGCCCTCGTCGGTCTCGGCATGGTGTTCTCGGTGGTCGGTAGGGCCGAAAAGCGCAGCGGGCGCGGTTACCTGCTCCTCGGAGAGGCCATCGAGGTGCGCGGCGATCCAACGCAGAGTGATGTCGAAGAGGACGGCCAGGGCGTGATCCGATCGTCGGGCCGTGCCGGATCCGTTAGCCTGGCGCTGGTGCGACGCGGCTCGGTCCTGTGGCTCTGCGGCCCGCCCGGGGTCGGGAAAACCTCCGTCGGATTCGAACTCTTCGACCAGATCAGCGATGCCGGAACCGCAACCGCTTACGTCGACCTGGACCAGCTCGGCCTCTGTCGCCCGGCGCCCGAGGACGACCCCAACAACAACCGGGTGAAAGCGCGCAACCTTGGACAGGTCTGGTCGGGCTTCCGGGCAGCGGGGGCGCAGTGCCTGGTGGTGAGCGGCATCGTCGATGACGCCGAGGAGGTACGCCGGCACGCTGACCTGCTTCCCGATACCGCCTTGATGGTGTGCCGGCTGCGCGTCGGCCACGAGGAGTTGCGCGACCGGATCGCGCGCCGGGGGTCGCTGCGGCACCTGACCGAGGAGGCGGTCCGCAATGCGGCGGAGCTGGACCGCACCGACTTCGCCGACCTGATCGTGGACACCGCAGGGGTGGCCGTCGCGCAGGTGGCGGCACGGGTACGCGGCGCCGGCTGGCCGGGCCGGGTGCCACCACGGCAGGTGTCCCCGCTGCCGCCGTTGGACGCCGCGCGCACCGGTACGGTCCCGGTGTTGTGGCTGTGCGGGCCGCCGGCGGTCGGCAAGTCCACGGTCGGGTACGAGATCTTCACGCGGGTGCTCGGCGACGGGGTACCGGCCGCTTACATCGACCTCGCCCAGCTCGGGTTCTGCCGGCCCGCGCCGGATGACGATCCCGATCACCACCGGCTCAAGGCACATCACCTCGGCTGTGTCTGGGAGGGCTTCCGCGTGGCCGGCGCCCGGTGTCTGATCATGTCCGGGAACGTCGCTGAGCAGGAAACCGTCGGTCGGTACATGGGAGCGATCCCGTCGGCGGCGTGGACGGTGTGCCGGCTCCGCGCCGGACGGGACACGCTCGCCGAGCGGATCCTGCTGCGTGGCCAGGGCGGTGGACCGGCCATCGCCGGCGACGAGTTGCGCGGGCGGTCAGAGGCGGCGTTGCGCCGGCGCGTGGTCGAGGCCGCCCAGATCGCCGACGCACTCGACCTCGCAGGTATCGGCGACGTCTCAGTCGACACCGACGGGCGAGAAGTCGCCGAGCTCGCCGGCCTCGTGCGTGCCGAGGCCGGCGGCTGGCCCGGCCGAGCGCTCTCAGCTCCGTAAGCGCCGGGCCTGGAACCCGCCCGCGCCCGCGAATACGAAGAGCGCAACCTCGTCGGGAAAGAAAGGCGACCCCCACCGACCGCGCAGACGTGGACATCCGCACCAGCCGGACCACGCACATGTGGGAGTCGTCGATCGGGAAGTCCGGCCTCTCGGTGACCACGGCCAGCGACACCCCGACCAAGTCCGCCACCGAGATCACCAGCGCGATGGTCCAGCTGTCCATCGCCGGCGCGATCGCGGCCGCGACCATCACCGGCATCGGCGCGTGATGGCCGCACCCGCCTGGGTCACCGTGGTGGTGGAAGGCCTGATCTTCTGCATCACCACCGGCGTCGGCATCCACCTGATGCGCACGCCTCACCGCACCTGATCACCGGTCAAAGGTGCACCGTTTTTCGGCACAGGTCCCGGGCCTTCACAACGGCCCGGGACCTCGCCCGGTCGATCCGAAAGCGTCAGGGATACCTGGGCATGACCGCGTCCTAGTCATCGAGAACGTGTCGAAGGATCGGGGCCAGGCGTGCCCTGGCACTCCGGCACCTGCCACTCAGTGAGGACGGGAAACCCCGAGGATCTCGGCTGCGGTGCCGTCCCAACCACGTCACCGTGGTCCCCGCAATGCGTGCGCGTCTACACGCCCTGGAGGGGAAGTCATGCCTTCGTCGAAGGGGGGTCAGAGTTCGGGTCAACCTATGCTCGTTGTGTGGACGAAGAGCTGATCGCTGAATGCCACCGGTTGCTGCGCGATGGCTTCCCGGACGAGCTCCCGGAAAGACGCGTACTCAGGGACGAACACGATTTCATCCCGCTCGGCCTCGATGTGGACGGCGACATCGCGGTGGTCGCGATGCTGCGATGGTGGAAAGGCCCACCCGAACGTCCCTCCCGCCTGCCCCAACCGCGCCCCCTGATCGATGTACGGCCGTTCCTTCGGCTGGGCGGCAACTGGAGCAGCCTCGGGGGCGGAGGCGGCCTGGTACCCGAATACCCCCTGACCGACCGCCCCGCCGCCGCCCACCTCGGCGGCCACCTCCGGCACCACGGCGCCGGCAGCACCTACGCCGGCGACACATCCCTAGACACTGATCTCTACATCAGCCACGCCCGGATACGCGCCGCAGCGGAAATCGACCGCGTCCAGGTCGGCGCCCGTCTGCTCCCGGTGCCGTTCCACGGCCACGTCGTGGTGGTCTGGCCCGGACGCCACGCCCCGACCATCGACGCGCTGGCGGCAGACGGAACTCGATTGGTCTCTCTCACCATTGATTCCGACCGGGAGTCCGGGGGTCGCTTCCAATGACGCAACTCCTCAAACCGCGTAGAAAACACATCCGACGCACAGAGCGTCATGAGTGAATTTTAAATGAACGAACCTCGACTAGTTGAGTTTTCTATCGTATTCGGTGCTGATTAATTCACTCAGCGTGAACCTTTACATCTATTTTGACCCACAGTGGTCACTCACCTTGAGATCGGGCTGGACCCCCGCTGACGATCGTCACGACTCGAAGATCGAGCACCCCCTGACAGGGGGGCCGGCCTCACTCCTCAGGGATGGATCGACCATGCGCATCAGAGCCGTGGCCATGGCTGTCGTAGCAGGCGGAGCCGCGTTTGTACCTGCGACATCCGCCCTCGCCACCCCACACCCCACTCCTTCTCCAGGTGTGAGGGTCATCATCCCCAAGACCAACGCAGAACGTGAAGCCCTGCGGAAGAAGATGGACACCCTCCGGCCTGCCGACGTCCCCAAACCCCCCGCGACCGTCCCCTACGCGCAAGTCGTTCTCGGTCCTGACTGCATCGGAATCTATGACGGCCCCTACCCTGGCGGCGGTAGCGTATGGGGAGAAGTAGGAACATACTGCGCCAGCACTTCACCCGGGACCATCGCCAAATCAGACCTCTATCGGACCGGCGGAAAGCTGGTTGACACAGATACAGATTCCGGCACCAACAGCTCCTATGCCGTCACCCAAACCGGCTGTTCTGGCGGGACCAGGTATTACCGGCACGAAGAGTACATGAAAGCCGGTGGCTACTCCTACGCGCACTACGACGCACTCAACATCAACTGCTAAGAACAATCCATACCTGGGCCCACGCGGCCGGACGTCCCCGCTGCTCGTTGTGAGCGGCTGCTCGCCCGGTCGAGATCAGCGTCGCAAGCCTCCGCGGAAAGCCTGCTGCCCTCAAAGCAACCTGGCACATTGAACCGATATACTCCGGCACCTCCCCGCGGAAGTGCTCACCTCATGCGTTGAGTTCCCCCGCTTAGGGAGCACCTTCTCAACGCCGCCGACGATCAGGCGCCCTCCTCTCCTGGATGGGGCTGACAGTCGAGCTGAGGGACCCGTCCCGCGTCAACGTCGCGACGGCCGCCGGTGCCAGCGACGCGACGAAAGGCCCTCCCCGAGGTTCAGCTCCGGGAGGGCCTTCGTCGTTTCGTCGCGATGCTGCAGCTGGCCTCAGCCACGATGATTCTCACGTCGGGGCACCGCACTCGACTCCGGCCGGACCAGGCGGCGGGAATCGTCGACGCCATCGTCGGCGGAGTCCTCCGCCGAGGGACCGGCAGAAAGGACCAGGATCAGCACCGGGATGATGATCATCGTCTCGGCGGTGACACTGCCCCGGTCGCGGCCGAGAGGCCGTGCCAGAGAGCGGGTGCTCACCATCTGGCTGGAACCAGCGGCATCGTCGCCGGCCACTTCCGTGCGTGGCGGCAGCCGGTCACACTCCCTGTGACGGGGACACGTGAGGAGGCCTTCATGATGGCCGACGATCGGCTGGCCGAACACGAACGCCGTATCGTGGCGGCCGCCCGTACCGGGCGACTGGTCGACCTGCGCGTCCACGATGACGGGCTGGACGATCCCGCAGGCGGTGCGAGCCGGCAGGATGCCCGCGCTGTGCGCGCCGAGCTGCTGATCGAGTTGCTCACCGCAGAACCCGCAGGCGAGGCCGGAGGGGGGCGAGCCATCAAGATTCAAGGCGCCCGCATCACCGGTCCACTCGACCTGGAGGGGTGCACGCTCCTTCGCCCGCTGCTGCTGCGAGGCTGCCACTTCGAACAGCCCCTCAACCTCGGCGAAGCCACCGCGCCCTCCATCCGCCTGCCCGGTTGTGACCTTCCTGGCCTGTCGGCCGGGTACCTGCGCACCACCGGCAGCCTCGAACTCAACGACGGCTTCACCGCCCATGGCGAGGTCGACCTCACCGGCGCCCACATCAGCGGCCGGCTCAACCTCAACGGAGCCCACCTGGCCAACCCCGGCGGGTACGCATTGAACGCCGAGGGACTCACCAGCACCGGAGACATGTCCTGCCGGGAGGGCTTCAACGTCCAGGGCGAAATGAACCTGACCGGCGCCGACATCGGCGGCAAAGTCGACCTCACCGGGGCGCACCTGACCAACCCCGGCGGACGTGCGTTGACGGCGGACGGGCTGACCGTCAGCCGGGTCGTTCTCTGCCAGCAGGGATTCCGAGCAGATGGTGAAGTGAGCCTGACTGGGGCCCATATCGGCGGCCAGCTCTCGTTCAAGGGCGCACACCTGACCAACCCCGGCGGGCACGCCTTGTACGCCGCTCGGCTCACCGTCGGCCGGATCATGTACTGCGGGGAGGGGCTCACCGCAGACGGTGAAGTGAACCTGGTCGGGGCCCACATCGGCGGCCGGCTCATCCTCAACGAAGCCCACCTGGCCAACCCCGGCGGGTACGCATTGAACGCCGATGGGCTCACCCTCGACCACGACATGTACTGCGGAGAGGCCTTCACGGCCGATGGCGAAGTGAGCCTGACTGGGGCCCGTATCGAGGGTCAACTCGACTTCAGCGGGGCCCAGTTGTCCAACCCCGATGGGTATGCGCTGAACGCCGACGGGCTCACCGTCGACCAGGGCATGTTCTGCCGGAACGGGTTCACCGCCGCAGGTGAGGTGCGGCTCCCGGGCGGCAACATCAAAGGCGTTTTCGACCTTGACGGGGCGCACCTGTCCAACACGGGCGGGTATGCGTTGACTGCCGCTCGCCTCGTCATCGAGCAGGACATGTACTGCCGGAACGGATTCACCGCCAACGAGCGCATCGATCTGGTCGGCGCCCACATCGGCGGCCAGCTCGACTTCAGCGGGGCCCACCTGGCCAATCCTGATGGGCGCGTGCTGGACGCCGACGGGCTCACCGTCGTTCGGGAGGTGCTGTTTCGAAAGGGCTTTTCCGCCGAGGGGGAAGTGCGCCTGTCCCGTGCACATATCGGTGGGTTCCTGCTGCTCAACGGGCGTTTCACGAACCCAGGCGGGTACGCGCTGACCGCTGAAGCGCTCACCGTCGACAAGAGCATGTACTGCCAGGAAGGGCTCACCGTCCTGGGCGGCCTGCACCTGGCCGGCGCCCAGGTCGGCTCCCACCTCGACCTGCGAGACGTCTCCCTGAACAACCCCGCAGGCCTGGCGCTGGACCTCGAAGCCGCCACCGCGCGCCACCTCATCTTCCGGCCAGCGCACACCCCGCAGGGCGGAGTCGACCTCACCAACGTCCGCGTGAGCTCCTTCGATGACGACCCGGCGACCTGGCCCACCTCCCTGCTGCTGCGCGGCTTCACCTACGACACCCTCGAAAACGATCAAGTCGGCATCCGGGACCGGCTGCGCTGGCTGAGGCTCCATCCAGGCGGCTACGCCCCCCAGATCTACGACCAGCTCGCTACCGCTTACCGGCGCGCCGGACGGGTCGAAGCGGCCCGCCGGGTAGGCGTGGCCAAGCAGTGGAGGCGCCGCAGCGCCCTCCATCCGCTCAACTGGCTGCTGTACCTCACCGTCGGGTATGGCTACCGGACCTGGCTCGCCGCGATCTGGCTGGCCGCGCTGGCCGTGATGGGCACCCGGGTGTTCACCTACGCCCAAACCCGGCACATGATGCGGGCGGGCCCCAACGCGCCGGCCTTCCATCCCCTCGCCTACACCTTGGACGTACTGGTGCCCATCATCGATCTCGGCCAGCGGAAGGCATGGACTCCCCACGGGTGGGCGCTGTACTGGTCGTGGGCTCTGATCGCGGCCGGATGGATACTGACCACCGCCGTCGTCGCAGGCTTGACCGGCATCCTCAAACGCGACTAACAAACAGGTTCGCGAACCAAAGGACCTGTGCTCACCCACCAGGCGTCACCGCCCTCGGGTTCGGATCAGATCCTTCGGAATTGGTGAGCCCGCGGGTATCTGTGGTGAACCGTTCGATGGGCCCGGCGCTTTGCGCCTGCAGGGTGAAGGACGGCAGGAACGGGACGAGAGACAGCGCCCGGCCGCGGACCTGGACGCGGACCGCGGTGGAGGTCACGGTGGTCGAGGCGGTGATGCCGGACAGGAAACCGCCCGCCGTCCTGGTGGCGTACTGCTGTGCCACGGTGGCGCCGGAACTGCGGGAGGCGTGTTCGGCGCGGGCGGCTCGTACGCCTTCCTGGGCGGCGGCGAGCGCGATGGAGTGGGCGAAGTACAGCAGGAACACCTGCATGCAGACCAGGATGGTCATCATCAGCACCGGGAGCGCGATCACCGTCTCGACGCTGAGCGCACCCCTCTCACCCCGAACACCCCTGCTCCCGTCCATGGGTGCTCACCCGAGCTTGAGGGAGTTGGCCTTGGCGATGACCTTGGCGCCGATGATGCCCAGCGCGGTCAGGGCGGTGGCCACCAGAATCCCGGTGATGATCATCGCTTCGGCCGACATCGCGCCAGCATCGCTCCCGTCCCCGCTGGTTGCCCGGCGCAGGCGATCTCTTAATCCGGCGGCGTAGGCGCCCAGGTAGGCGACTTCGGCGGGCAGCAGCTCGTGCATGGCGTTCTCCTCTGTTGTGAGTCAGGAAGTTGCAGGTCAGGACGTTCTAGGTCAGGAACAGGCGATAGACGGTGGGGAAGCAGACCAGCAGCAGGAATCCGCCGATGGACATGGCGATGGCCACCGGCATCTCGCTAGTGCGGCTGTTGGCTTTCGCTCGGGCCTCGGCGAGCGCCGCGCTGCGCATCGGGGTGGCCTTGGCGAGCAGGGTGGGCAGCACCGACGCGCCGACCGCCCCGGCGTCCTCGGCGATATCAGCGAGCTCGGTCAGCTCCGGTACTCCGGCTTGGCGGCGGAGGTCTGCCAGGCCGTGCCACGGCTGCTCGCCCGCGCTCCTGGCCCGAGCCAGTACGTGGTCGATGCGGGTGAAGACCCACCCGCGGCACACGTCCGCGGGTGCGTACAGGGCCTCGCTGGGCCCGGCACCTGCGGCGCGTTCCAGGGCGACCAGGTCCAAGTAGGTGGACAGGGCGGCGCGGAACTCCCAGCGCAGCTCCGCAGCCTGCCGGCGAACCGCGATGGAAGGAACCAGCGCGAATATGGCCCCCAGGACCAGCCCGGCCCCGGCGGGTAGCGGCCAGGACAGGGCACCGTCCAGCATCAGGGACGCCACCAGGTTCAGCACGGGTGGGATCGCCAGGCCGAGCAGCAGGTACCCGATCCTCTTGATCACGAAGGTCTCGACATCCACCCCGGCCAGGTCGATCGGCGACCGGAACACCGAGCCGCCCGCTACTGGGCAACCAGCTCACCACCCACCGCCCCAGATCAGCTCTCCCAGACGGCTCGCCAGCGGGTTGGGTGCCGTCGAGCCGGTCGAGAGCGGCGGACAGCCGGGGCGGGGCGGGCCGCAGCTGTACGGCCACGGTGATGAGCCCGAGTTCGAGGAGACAGCCTCCCGCTACGGCGAGGACGTTCACCGGCTCGCCTGTGTCTGCGATGCCGGGCCTACCTCTACTGCTTTGAGTTCTGTGTGGTGCAGGGTGCTCTGGTGGCGCTGGGTCGCAGGTCGTAGCGGGTTGGCCTGATCTTGCTGATTTCTCGCCGTTCCGTCGGGATTCCTGACAGGATGCCGATGTTCATGACGTCGTATAGATCTTGGTGAACCGGGGAGTGCCGGGTGCTGGCTCGCCGCGGTGGGTGCGGGCATCGCACCCTGCTGCTGGCCGACCCAGTCAAAGTCAAACTCGCCGCCTACCTCGACGACCGCCATCGCCGGTGTCCAGGAAGCCGCAACCCCCACTTCTTCGTGCACTGGCTGAACGCCTCGGCCACCGGCCCGGTCAGCCGCCACTGGGTCAACGGCCGCCTCGGCATGCCGGCCACCGCTGTCCGCCAAGACCGCATCGTTGACGAAGTCCCCGCCACCGGCGGCGACCTGCGCCGTATCTGCGACCTGTTCGGCGTGACCATCGCGACCGCCGAGCACTACACCACCGTGCTCAACCCCCCGACCTGACCGCCACCGACGAATGATTCGCAAGAATTGAAGAACCAGCGCGGACGTGAACCGCGATCGCTAAGCACTTCCGCCCTAGACGACAGCCAGCCACACTGCTCATGACAAGGGAGCACGGGGAGACGCCAATGACGACCGAGGACCAGTTGTCCGAGCACGAAAGTCGCATTGCGCAGGCTGCTCGCTCCGGGCAGCTGGTCGATTGGCGCTCCACCGATACCGGGCTCGAGGATCCCGCCAACGGTGCCGATTGGGACGAGACCCGCTGCATTCGCGCAGAATTCCTGATCGACCTGCTCACCGCGGAACGAGCAGCCGATAACGGACGCAACCGAGCGATCAAGATACGAGGCGCCCGTATCGTCGGCCAGCTCGATCTGGAAGCCAGCGTTCTCATGTGTCCGCTGCTTCTGCACGACTGCTACATCGAAGACCCCATCAACCTCGATGAAGCCACTGCACCCGCGATCCGGCTGCCAGGTTGCTACATCACCAGCCTGTCCGCCGCGCAATTGCGAACCACCGGGAGCCTGGATCTCAGTGAAGGCTTTACGGCAAAGGGTGAGGTGTTCCTGGCCGGCGCCCACATCGGCGGTCAGTTCCTCCTTGGCGGAGCATCCCTTAGCAACGAGCAAGGCCGTGCGCTGACCGCCCACCGGATCAGCGTCGGCCACGACATGCTCTGCGTGGACGGGTTCGCCGCAGCAGGAGAAGTCAATCTGGCTGGTGCCCACATCGGCGGAGAACTCAGCCTTGAAGGAGCATCCCTCAACAATCCCGGTGGCCATGCGTTGAGCGCGGAAGGGCTCACTGTCGATGAAAGTATGCTCTGCATCAATGGGTTCAGCGCAGTCGGAGAGGTCGACCTGGTCGGTGCCCAGGTCGGCGGAATGCTGATGCTCAATGGGGCATCTCTCAAGAACGCCGGCGGGTATGCGCTGAGCGCCGACAGGCTCACCGTCGACCAGAGTTTGCAGGGGTTTGACGGGTTCACGGTCGAGGGAGAGGTACGCCTGGCCAGCGCCCACATCGGTGACATACTCGACCTCAGCAGCGCAAGTCTGAAAAATCCGGGCGGGTATGCCTTGAACGCCGACCGGCTCACTGTCGATCAGAGCATCTTCTGCATGGACGGATTCACTGTTGAGGGGAAGATGAGCATGATCGGCGCTCACGTCAGCGGCCAGCTCGCACTCAACGGAGCCACCCTCAGCAACCCGGGCGGAGACGCGCTGCGCGCCAACGGGCTTACCGTCGAGCAGGATATGTTCTGTCTGCATGGGTTCACCGCAGCAGGACAAGTCGACCTGGCCGGAGCTCGCATCGGCGGTCAACTCGGACTCAATGGGGCCACCCTCAACAACCCAGGCGGGAGCGCTCTGCATGCCGACGGGCTTACCGTTGAGCAGGACATGTTTTGTCAGAACGGCTTCACCGCCAATGGGGAGGTGAGCCTGCAAGGTGCCCAACTCCGTTCCAGCCTGTTGTTCAAAGAAGCATCTTTGAACAACCCGGACGGCTGCGGCTGGGCGCTGAACCTCAGGAGAGCAAACATCGCGCACCTGAGTCTCCTGCTGGCGCAACCCCCTGATGGAGGGATCGATTTCACCAATGCGCGCGTGGGTGTCTTCGACGATGCTCAGCCCACCTGGCCACGCTTCCAACTGCTGCGCGGATTCACCTACGAGACGATGGGCAATGAACAGATCACTGTGCGGGACCGCCTGCGCTGGCTGAAGCTCCAGACCGACGGCTACAGTCCGCAAATCTATGATCAGCTCGCCGCAGCGTACCGGCGTGCCGGACACATCGAGGCGGCCCGCACGGTCGGCGTGACCAAGCAGTGGCGGCGCCGCAGCCCACTCAACCCGTTCAACTGGCTGATGTACCTCACCGTCGGGTACGGATACCGCACCTGGCTTTCCGGCCTCTGGCTGGCCGCGCTGGCCATCCTTGGTGACGAGGTGTTCACACGCACCAACACTCAAAACTTGATGCGAGCAAGCTCCGGCGCACCCACTTTCCATCCACTGGCGTACGCCCTTGACGTCCTGCTGCCCATCGTGGACCTCGGCCAGGAGAAAGCCTGGACAGCCCAAGGCTGGGCCCTGTACTGGTCGTGGTCGCTCATCGCAGCCGGATGGGTCCTGACCACCGCCGCGGTAGCCGGCCTGACCGGAATCCTCAAACGCGACTAGCCGGCCAGCTCCTGAACCCAAGCACCCACGCTCACTCACCAGGAGCCACCGCCCCCGGGTTCCTGCTGGAAGACCCTTCGGAATCCCTGAGCCCACCGGGGCCGGTCAGGAACCGTGGTGCCGAGTCCGGGCCGCCGAGCCGGTGCAGCCACCACAGCGCACCCCCGTAGCAGGCCGCGGCCAAGGCCAGCACCACCTGCCCGGCCGGGTACCGAACGGCTGCACGTAGGAGCGCTGCAGGACCGCGACGGTGGTCAGCACCGCCAGGATGGCGATGACCCACCGCACCGTCGTGCGGTGCTCGGCGCGCGCCGCCTCGACCTCGCGGCGGTCGCCGATGTCCCGGGCGACCAGCTCGGCCAGGGCGGCGAGCACCTTGCTGCCGCCGGTGCCACGGCGCCAGGCGACCAGGATCAGCGCGGCCGTAATGCGGTCCGCGACCGGGTCGTCCAGCTCCTGCGCGAAGTCACGTAACGCCTGCTCGGTAGGCATACGGGAGACGTTGATCCGGCGGGCAAGAGCGCGCACCGGCTCTGCGATAGGGGTCGGCACGTTACGGGAGGCGCTCTGCTGGAGGGCCTGCTCCAAGGCCCGCCCGGCGGCCAGCAGGTCGGCGAGCCGCCGCGTCCACTGCTCCAGCCCTTCCAGTCGCGCGATGCGATCCCGCGCCGCGTGCCCGGCGATGACCTGGGGGACGGCGATCACGCCTGCGGCGACCGCGACTGCGATCACGGGCCATCCGGTGAACGCGAACGCTCCCGCACCGGATCCCGCCGCTACCGCGATACGCCGGAGGACGGTCCGATCCACTCGCCCGTGCTACCCGACCCAGGCCATGTCGCGGTCCGGACCAGCTCGGCCCGCACGCGGAGTCGCGGGCACGCCAGAGGGCGCCAGCGCGACGAGGACAGACCCAAGATCAGCACGGCGGTCATCGCGAGGGGCGCGTGCACCGCGACTCCAGGAGTTCCTTTTGATAGACCCGCCAGCGGCATCGTCACCCCGGCGTAGGTAGGCGCGAATGGGTACCAGGCTGGTCCCCTTGGTGCCGGAGATCAGATGGTGAGTTCTCGCATCTGCGACCCCGGCCGTGGACGCGTCCTGGCATTCGGTCAGCTTCGCGGTCCGCTCGTTCACCTTGATGGTGAGAATGTGGACGGTGACATACCCCCATGCCTCGATGTGCCGACCCGGCCACCTGGCGGTGCCAGCCAACTCCTTGGCCATGGCCTCGGGGGTCAGGTAGGGCGCGAGCAGGACCCTGGCCTGGCTTGCTGGGAGTTTCTCCGCCCGCACGGAGGCCACCCAGTAGTCGGTGTAGGCCTGTGCGACCGCCGCCTGATCAGTTACCGGCGAAGACGATGCTGCTGAGGGCGTCGCGCGCACCAGCATGCTGTTGGCTCCAGTGGACGAACATCCGGAGAGCAGGCAGCCGACCATTAAGGCACAGGCCGACGCCACATGGAGATGCCGCCGACATGCGACCGCCACCAGAGATCCCCCCTGAATCACTGTGCGTCATAGCCGAGTACGCAGAGTAGCGCAGGATGGCTGAGTGCGACGCAGAAAGAGGTCGCTCGGATATCCGCGCTGCGGGCCCAGATGACACCCTGATGCTTCGGTGATCCCTGAGCCCGCCGCCGCGGCCATGGCCGTAGCGCTCAGGTCAGTCGCGACACGAGTGTCCTGGGCCAACACAGAACCCCGCGGCCTGCACGGTCAATTGGTCGGGAACGGCCCGCGGTATCTTCCACATCGCCCCTGGCACCGACGGCTGTTCCATCATTCCCCAGGGTTTGGTTCACTTCGCGCCACGGAGCGGCGCCAGGCCGAGGGTGTGTGTCCGCGGGCACGTTTGAACGCGACGCTGAACGCGAACGGATCCTGGTAGCCGGACTGGCGGGCGACGGTGGCGACGGTGTGCCGGGTGTCGCGGAGCAGGTCGGCGGCGAGGGTCATGCGCCAGTCGGTGAGATAGCCCAGTGGCGGCCGGCCGACCAGGGCGGTGAAGCGCTGGGCGAAGGCGGCGCGGGACATGCCGACCTTGGCGGCCAGCGCGGCGACCGTCCACCGGTGGGCTGGGTTCTCGTGCAGGAGGCGCAGCGCCGCACCGATCGCTGGGTCGGTCAGCGCTCGATACCAGGCGGGCGGTGTCGCCTCCGGCCTGGTGCACCAGGCTCGCAACGCGATCACGAGGACCAGGTCCAGAAGCCGGGCGAGGACCGCGTCCTGACCCGGCTCATCGCGGGCCGCCTCGGCGGAGAGCAGATCGAGGGCCGTCCGAGTACGCGGCCCCGCGGGCACGACCGCCAGCGGCGGAAGCAGGTCCAGCAGGCGGGAGGCCACATCACCGTGCAGCTCGTACACGCCACGGAGCATGACGGTGGCCCCGGACAGGCCGTCACCGTAGGTGCGAGGTGCCAGCATCGTGTGGGAGCCCGCCGGGGAGCCGGAGGGAAGGTACTTGCGTCCGCCGCGGATCACGAACTGGGGTGTGGTCGCAGGGTCGTCCGCGATCGTGTACCCGCCGGGTGCGGTGACGAGGGCGATGTCACCCGCGGTCAGGCGCGTGGGAGCGGAATCCCCGGACCAGATCCAGGCATGACCGCCGAGCGTGGCCGCGATCGTGAGCGGCGGCGCGTCAGCGTACGTCATCGCCCACGGTGGCCGCTGGATCAGCTGTCTGATCAGGGCGTTCTGCGCGCGGGCTCGGTGCAACAGGTCCGTCAGCACATCCACGTCTTCACCGTAGACGATCAAAAAGGCATCTAGGATTTTCACCCATGGATCGTCTAGGCATCGGTGGGATTGGCTGGACGCCATGACGAAGTCCATCGCAGTTTTCGGAACCGGCCCTGGTGTGGGCCGGGCCATCGCCCGCCGATACGGACGAGAGGGGTACGAAGTCGTCCTGGTCGCCCGCCGCCAGGGACCCCTGGACCTGCTCGCCCGGGAGCTGTCCGCCGAGAGCATCACCACCCACGTGATCAGCGCCGACCTCGACCGGACCGACGGCGTACCGGCGCTCGCCGAGCAGATCCGTGCGTGCGTCGGGGATCCCACGGCGCTCTACTACGGTCCGGTGCCCACCGACCCGGTGTTCGTTCCCGCCGTCGATCTCACATCGGAGATGCTTCAGGACCGCATGCCGATCACGTTGTACACGCTCTTGGCCCTGGTACGGGAGTTTCTCCCCGCCATGATCGAGCGGGGCGACGGCGCCATCCTCAGCGCTCAAGGAGCCGCCGCCGTCCAGGGCCGGGCGAACATGAGCGGCTGGCCCACAATCCTGGCCGCACAGCGCAACTACCTACACTCACTCGCAGCCGAGGTCGCCGACAAGGGCGTCCACGTCGGCATGCTCTACATCGGCGCCCGCATCCTGGGCACCCCCTTCGAGGCCGATTACCAGCGGCGCCAAGCCCAGGGCGAACCCGTGCCCGACCTGGCCGCCGCCGACCCCGCCGAACTGGCCGACATCCTCTGGGACATGCACACCAGGCGGAACCGCCACGAAACCGTCGTCCCCGCAGGGCTCCTGGATGGATAACACCGAACATCACCTAGCCGTCAGGACTCATCCGCTGGCAACAGCAGAACGACGAGGGCTTCCAGCGCGACGGCTGAAGACGACAATCTCGATGCGACAAGGCACCGATCTTCCGCGTGGACGCGATGGATCACCCGGAAAGTGTTCCGCTAAAGGACCGTCCGACGAGACATGCCTAGTCATCTTCCTGGAGTGACCAGCGAGGACGAGACGGGCGACTGGGTAGAGGACGCCGAGGAGTCGCTGACGGCCATCGCCGGCGTCCGCTCCGAGCCCGCCACCGGAGACCTGCGCCCGCTGTATCTGGCGTGGCTGTCGGCCTACCCAGCCTCATCGAACGATTCGACCGCGCCGGTCTCACCGACCGGTTCACCACTTGACGATCCAGCAACGGCGCATCTGCCCGGTCCAGACCCGGCAATTGCCGGGTCGGGTCAAGGCTGAGCGCAGCGGCCGAGCTTCCGCTGATATTGACGGCACATGACACCCACCACAGAGCTCCGGGCGGCTCACCTTCGCTACCGGGCACGACCCCCTGCCTCGGCGAAGTCGTACGCATAGACTTCGGGCGCCCTTCGCTCGCCAAGGCGGGTGAGACCAGACGCCGGCACCGTGCGGATCCTGCGCCCAGCCTGCCAAGAACGATCGTGCACGCGCCGTTCGCACCTACCTTTCAGGTTTGCGGCGGGTCGGTGATGCCGGCGCGTACGGCCAGGACGGCCAGGCGGATGCGGTTCGGGGTGCCGGTTTTCGTCATGAGGCTACTGATGTGCGTTTTCACGGTGGTGACGCCGAGGTGTAGCCGGTGGGCGATCTCCTGGTTGGAGTGACCGGCGGCGACCAGTGTGAGGACCTCGCGTTCTCGCGGGGACAGGGTTGGGAGCGGAGCGGTCGGGGCTTGGCATGGCGTGTCATGGGAGCGGACGGCTTGATCCACGAGGCGGTTGAGGGCGGTCTGGCTGAATGGGCTGTCGCCGTCGGCGGCCCGGCGGACGGCGTCGAGGAGCTCGCCCGGCGGCGTGTCCTTGACCACGAAGCCGCAAGCACCTGCGGCCAGCGCTGGATAAAGGTGGTCGTCGTCGTCGAAGGTCGTCAGCGCCAGTACCCGCGTTCCCGGTCGGGCCGCCATGATGCGTGCGGTGGCGGTCACCCCGTCCATGCCTGGCATGTGCAGATCCATCAGGATCACGTCGGGTAGGAGCTGCGTGGCCAGCCGGACCGCCTCGTGCCCGTTGCTCGCCTCACCCACGATCTCCACGTCGGACGCGGACTCGCAGAGCATGGTCAAACCCATGCGGACGAGGTGCTGGTCGTCGACGAGCACGACCCGGATCACGGCTCTGGCTCCGTGACGATCGGTAGTTCTGCGGACAACAGCCACCCCCGTCGGCTCGGGCCCGCGTGCAGCCGTCCGCCGAGCAGTTCCACTCGTTCCCTCATGCCGGTCAGACCGTGCCCGGATTTCTCCGGTGGGTGATCTGCGGCGTCGGCGTCGTTGCAGATCAGCAGTAGCAAGGTGCCTTCTTCCATTCGTAGCGACAGCTGGGCATGCGCGGACGGGCCTGCGTGCTTGGCGACGTTGGCCAGACCTTCCTGGATCAACCGCAACACCGTGAACCCCCGCAGAGTGTCCAGTCCGGCGACGGCCGGGTCGATCGAGGCCTCAATGGTGACCCCGGTCTTGCGGGCGTGCTGCACAACGGTGCTCAATGCGGCGGGCAGCGCAGCCGGATCGATCAGGGGTGGGTTTTCGTGCACCGAATCGGGATCGCGGAGTACTCCGACCAGGCGCCGCAGGTCCGCGAGTGCCGCCGTGCCGGAGGCGTGCAGGTCGCTGAGCACCTCGGCAACGCGTGGCTCGGCCTGCGGCAGGACATGTCGGGCCACGCTTACCCGGAGCACCATCGAGGACACGTGGTGAGCCACCAGGTCATGCAGCTCGCGGGCGATCGCGGTCCGCTCGGCCGCGCGCACGGCGCGCGTCTGCGACAGTCGCCGCTGTTCCTCCTCGGTAGCTTTGTTCCGGGCCTCGCGGGCATCTTCGCGTACGGAACGGATGTAGGCGCCCACCAGCAAAGGCACGCCCATGGTCGTCCCGACGCGGAACAGCACAGGAAATACTTCCGTTGGCGGCCGGCCGGCCCATTCGACCGCTATGGCCATGGCGAGCGCGCATCCGCCGACCGAAAGTTGCCGGCCCGACCGGCGCACGGCCAGTTCGAACAGCGCGACACCGTCCATCACTTTCACCGGCACGACGGCCCCCGCCTCGCTGACACCGGCGACCGCGACCAAGGTCGACAGGCCCAACACGGCGGGCAGCGGCCATCCACCCGCACCCAGGAGCAACACGTATCCCGTCAGGACGAGCGCCCAGTCCCTGGCCGTCTCCGGCCGGTGCAACAACGTGAGATCACCGATGACCAGGGCCGTGAGCAGCAGCAGGCGAACCGGGCTGAACCTGTGGGCGGCGGCACGTTCCACCCATTCGGTGAACACCTCCTGACTATAAGAGCGGGATGTGCTCATAGGGATCCTCCCGCCGGAGGAGGCAGGCTCCTGCGACTGGCCGCCATGACCAGCCGCCAGGCGGCACGGGCGGACCCATCGGCGGAGGTGCCCGGCCGTGCGCCCTGGTTGGCTCGAATGTCATGAGCACTGGAAAGGAATCGATGAGCAGGCGAGCGGTCGTGGGCGCTACGGCGGCCTTCGGACTCGCCGGGATGGCCGCCTCAACTCTGGGCCATGAGGGGCGGGCCGAAGCGGCGGCCGCGCCGTACAAACGTTTCAACCTACATCAAGGCCGACGTGCGCATTCCCGACCAGATGAAGAGTTTCGTGGACCGGGTCGCGGCACTGTACGGCAGGCTCGACATTGCCTTCAACAACGCCGGCATCGGCAACGCCTCCAAACCGCCCCACGACATCAGCGTCGAGGAGTGGGACGACGTTCACCACACCAACGCCCGCGGTGTCTTCCTCGCGATCAAGTACGAGATCCCGCACATGCTGAGGACCGGCAGTGGCGTGATCATTTGTACATCCTCGGCAGTGGCCGAACTGGCGCGCGCACCGCTTGCGGCCTACGGCTCGAGCAAGCGCGCCCTCCAAGGAGTCGTCAAGTCATCCGCGCTCGCACACGGCCCTAAAGGCATTCGCATCAACGCGATCCTGCCCGGGCCCACCGACACTGCCTTCGCCCGCCCTGCAGGAATTCCCGACGCCGATTGGAAACGATTCAAAGAGGCGTTCGGACCACTCAACGTCGACGGCCTCGAACGGATGGCCAGCCCACAGGAGATCGCGAACGCGGTGTTGGCACTCGCATCTGACCAGTTCACCTATATGACCGGCGCCTCGGTCGCGGTCGACGGCGGCCTCACCACCGGCCGGGAGATGGACCTACCCCCGGGCGTAGCACATTAGTAGCGAGCATCAGGAGAAGCCCGTGAAGTCACATCCAGTCGAGGTCGGCGTCCGTATGATCCTCGTGACCCTCGGGGTCATCACAACGCTGCCGGTACTGGCGCTGGGCTGGCCGAAGACGCTCCATGCATACGCCGGCCTCGGCGTCCCCTCCGACCCGATGACCCTGGCGTTGCTCCAGCATCGGGGAGTCTTGCAGGCGGCACTCGGCGCATCCCTGGTGTGGGGAGCATTCCAGCCCGCCGTCCGGATTCAGACCGCCGTCACGGCGATCACTACCAAGTCGACGTTCCTGATCCTGATCGCCAACCTGCCCGGCCCATCAAAGCTCGACGACGTCGCAGGAGTGCCGTTCGACACCGTGGCCATAGCGCTTCTAGCGATCATCGTGGTCATTTCGATCACGCAGATACGCGCCAGGCGAATGACCACCACGCCGGCAGAGGCAGGTCCGGTCTCATCTCCCTCACGCCGCTAAACCTTTATCCGACGCCCGCTACGCGTACGAGACCGGTGTTCCGGTCGGCGCGAGTCGAGCAGTCCTGGTCGGCAGCGACGGCGTCGTACGCGACGACAGCTGGATCGAGGTCTTCACCTCCGCCAGCGGCACCATCGCGCTGGTGCAGGCGTCCGGCCCCGGCAAGAGAGTGCGCCGCGGGCGAAACGCCGCCAGAGATTCCCGTCGCCCTCTCTTCGGCCAGGTAGCGGTAAGAAGTCACTGAGCGCGTACCGGATGGTCTCCGAAGATCCGTGTGAGCGTCGCCGCCTTCCAAAGCTGCGACGATAAGCTTCCCGACCAGCATGGCGTCCGCGTCAGCCATCGCTTGGGGCCAGGCCTGAGAGCCCCAGCTACCCCATCACGCAGTGATCGCAGGCCCGTGCCCTCTGGATCCAGGCCCAGGATGGTTCCGGACAACGCGAAGAAATCCCCATGGACCAGGTGGCACCGGGGATCCGACGTCAGGACGGCGCCGAGCGGTAGCAGCTCCCGCTCATGCCACTCGATCACTTCGCCGAGCGCCTCCACGACAGCCAGAGTGCGCACGCGCGAGTCTTCCAGTACGGCCTGGGCGGTGTAGCCGAGGCCGAGTTCCCCAAACGAGGACGTCCAACCCGGTGTTCGGAAGTCCCCTCAGACCCAGCTGGGCCACGCTATCTCGCCCACTGTGGACAGGTCTGTGAACAGACCCGGCTGAGAGTGCCGGTCACGGTCGGGTGCGTTGATGGGCTGCGAAGCCAGCAGGATCTGCTGTCAGCCAAACCTGAAATCTGTAGTGGTCGGTGTAGACATTGGGGTTGGTTGTGGGTAGTGTTCCTGTCATCGAGAGAGAGCAAGTCCATGAACGAGGCAGAGGACGAACTGCCCGCTTTGATGGATCGCAGTAAGGGCGAAGGCCAGGCGTACCGGGGTTGATGCAGTAGGAGGCCGGTACGGCAGGCGCGCGTCCTTGGCGGCCCGGTAGGTCGCCGTAGCAGTGGAGTTGGAGTGCCCAGAGGTTGTGGGCGAGGCAGGTGGGATGTGCCGGGGCCAGCGCAAGGCAAGGGGCTCGGGCCATCGGTCTGCCTCAGGGAAGGTCAGCAACAACAGCAGTACAGGCAACAGCAGTGCGAAGGTTCCACCAGTAGTGAGAAGGGAGTGTTCGCATCATCGGGATCGCCTGATCGGTGGTTGTTCGCTGATCGGGTACCGCAGTTCCACAGATTGGGTGGTGGTCTTCGGTCAAGCATTCGCGATCCCCGCGTCCCCTGCACGTCCAGGGATGTGGAAGACAACAGGCCGGTCTCGCTACCGGTAGATGATGTGCAACCTCAGAAGGATCGGGCCCCGGCGCACACGCGCCGGGGCCCCTGGCGTCGTTACGGAAGGTTTCATGACGCGAACCACACCAGCAGGAAAACCCGCCTCCGTGGCGGACCGGATCGATGATGAGGACTATCCCGCCTACAGCATGGGACGCGCCGCCGAGATCCTCGACGTGACGCCGGCATTCCTACGGGCCCTGGGTGCCGCGAAACTGATCGAGCCACTGCGCTCCGACGGCGGCCATCGCCGGTTCTCCCGCTACCAGCTCCGCCTCGCCCAACGGGCTCGGGAGCTAGTCGACGCCGGCACCGGCCTCGAAGCGGCCTGCCGGATCATCGTGCTGGAAGACCAGCTCGCCGAAGCACTCCGCATCAACGCACAACTCACAGCCAACAAGTAACAAATAGCCCCTGCCCGTGATTCACAGGAGCGCTGACTCCCGGAAACCCAGTCAGGCGACCGGATCGCGGTCGAGCCGGGCCGACACATCCAGGGGGAATCGAACTTGGCTGTCGTCCCCCATCGGACACAACCGCTCGCACATATGGCGGAGCTTGGGGAAAGGGTCTTAGTCCCACACCGTCATGAACCACCATGCGCGGTGGACGAATCACCCCAGGGCAAATCGGCCAGCGATGACGACCACGCAACCCTGCCATGGCGCCAGTCGAGCACGGGTCTGCCTGGCTCCCCGTTAGGGGTTCGAATCCGCGCACGAGGAACGGCGCGCCAGTTCAACGAGCGGACGCGCCGGAGGTAACCTCGGTGATCTAGCTGACCCTGACGTGGTAGATGTCGCCGATGGGGTAGCCGGGATATGTGCGTTCGGTAGTGTTCCCCCCTCGGACACGCACCGAACGCACATGTGGGGGTTCCGGGATCACCCGGGCCTCCACTAGTTGCTTTTCGGGCTAGTGGATCATCCTCAGGCCGAGGTGCTGGTACAGACCGGCCTTGTCGAGCGGGTCGGCGACAGCGATCATCTGCGTCAGGCTCCCTGCTATGGGCAGCAGATCCGTGATCTCCTGCTGAGTTGTGATTGTCGCTCGGAGTGGCCGGCAGTTGGGCTTCCAAGCTGGCGCGGTGTTCGGCGGTGTTGATCCAGCTAGTCACCTCGGCCGGGTCGGCTCCGACGTCGAGGGCGGCCTGGTACTGCTGAGCCTGAGGTCACAGTCGGATATCTGGTTCCTCACTTCCATGGCCGCCGTGTCAGTGAGGCCAGCGGCCTGCGTGCCATGATCTCGGCGGTCTCCGCGATCCGGTCCGGTGCGAACGTCGTGGCAAGCCAGGCGTCGATGTGGTCGAGATCTCGGCCTCCCGCAGGTGGACGACCGAGAACACACGAGAACACCGGAACGCAGAACGAAGAGGAACCGACGATGACCACACCCCAAGACCTGATGGCTTTGCTGTCACGTGCGCTCGACCAGACCGGCACCGCCATCGTCGGTGTCCGGCCGGAGCAGGCGACGTCGCCGACCCCGTGCCGTTCCTGGGATGTCCGGGCACTGGTCAACCACGTCGTGGACGAGGTGCACCAGTTCGCCGTGGTGACCGGTGGCGGCGAGCGGAACCCTCTCGGCATCGATGTCATCGGCGACGACTGGGGCGGTGCTTACTGCACGGCGGCGGCAGAACTGCTCGCCGTGTGGCGGCGGCCGGGCGCGCTCGACCGGGCACAGCGGCTGTCCTTCGGCGAGGTGCCGGCGCCGTGGGCGGTCCGCCGGCAGATCACCGAACTGGGGATCCACGCCTGGGACATCAGCAAAGCGACGGGGCAGCCGACCGACCTCGACCCCGAGGTCGGCGAGGTGGCGTTGCAGTGGTTGGAGGACAACCTCAAGCCGCAGATGCGGGGCGACGAGGCGGACGGGCACCAGATCGGCCCTGAGCTGCCGGTGCCGGACGGCGCTCCGTTGTACGACCGGATCGCGGCGTTCGCCGGCCGTGACCCGAGATGATCACTTACGCTTCCCACCGAGCTCCCAGAGCAAGCAACCTGAGCAGGGACCCCGACCTTCCTGTGATCACTTAAATGCGGCACACCTACTGCCTCTGGGCTGCCCACATATCGCGGCCGACTCGAGCGTGAACAGGTACTCGACAGGTCACAGCACGAAACCGAGTTTCCGTGCGGTATACGGTGCGCTGTCCTTCGTGGCGGCGTTGCGCGCCTGTGGGGGTGACGAAGGAGGTGCATAACCGCTGAGCGCGGACGCCCCACAGGTCGTCCTCGGGAGCGACGGCAGCGGCGGACTCAAGTCTGTCGGCCTGGACAGAGCGGCGGGGACGAGGTAGAAGCCGCATGCGCAGGAGAGCACGACGCCGCGGCCGATCACATCGACCCCAGTGCACGTTGTCCTGGTGATCCGGCCACGTCGGAGGCCGTTGTCGAACCACCGATCCTGGCTCAGAATCGTCGCACGACACGTTCTGTAGCCGAGCGCCACGTCCTCGATGTCGAGCAGGGCAGTGGTGCCGGTTGCGTTCCGGATCGGCGGCCGAGGGCGACAAGATGCCCTGCCGGGTGAGTTCCTCGGCGATGTCCTTGGTACCGCGTCCCGGCAAGTACTGCGCGAAGATCCACTTCACCACCAGTGAGGTGACCGGATGGGCCACCAGCGCTTGAGGCGCTTGCCGTCAGCGGCCTTGGCCGGGTTCGGGTGGGCGCCCACGTCCTCGAGGTCGTACCCGTAGGGCGGGCGTCCGCCGAGGTAGCGGCCCTCGGTCGCGGTGATCGCAGCTCAGAGGCCAGCCAGGGGGAAGTCAGGGGTGCTTTGTCGTGAGGTGGCGCGACACGCACGAGGCGCACGCTACCCCCAGTACCGGCGCTGGGGTGCCTCAGTTCTTACGCCGCCCTCCACTGTTGCTGAGCGCCGCCATGGCAGGTGAACTGCAGGACCCCGGTGCCGTTCCCGAGGCCGAAAGTCCCATCCCCCTGGTTGACCTCCATGCACAAGCCGCTGCGCCTGTTCTGGAACAGGAAGAAGCCGTCGCCCATAGCGATCTGCCGCCAGTGTTGCTGAACGCCGTGATGGCAGGTGAACTGCACGATCCCGGTGCCGTTCCCGAGGCCGAAGGTCCCATCCGCCTGGTTGGGTTCCAGACATTTTCCACTGCGGACGTTGATGAATGAGACGAACAGGATATTTCCTGCCCCGTCCAACACTTCGGCGAATAGGGTCCACTGTTGCTGAGCGCCGGCGTGGCAGGTGAACTGCAGGACTCCGGCGCCGTTCCCAAGGCCGAAAGTCCCATCCGCTTGGTTGACCTCAAGACACTTGCTGCTGCGCCTGTTCTGGATCCTGATGGGCGCAGCCGCCGCATAGCGTGCCGCTGACCGGCCGAGGCTTACGGATGCGCCGGTCGCGGCGTTCGCGGCCGTGGCCCCATTCCCGAGCAGGACCGGCGCCACCGCGAGGACACCTACGAGGCAGCTTACTGTGATTGACCTCATTGACTCCCCCTCCTATTCACCGGCCGATTTACGGCCTGCCACTCAGGGTGCCCGTGCCGATTCTCATGGCGCATGAGTAGCCCCTTACTCAACTCACTGAGGTGATCTCAGCGAATAACCGGTAGATGGTTATTATCAAAATGAGTAAGGACAAGCGCGGCGCGGGCGATGTCTCCAATGCTGCTGGGACTGAGAGTGACGTGCTGGAGAGTCCGCGAACGGCCCTTGAGCAGGCGAATCCGCGCTCACCGATACAGCGCAGGGCGCGCAGGAACCGGTTGCAGGGCCTGTTCGAAGTTCGGATTAGGAGGGTTGAAGACGCCCGACGCCGCCGCGACCGTCACTGAGCCACCACCAACCCAAGATCACTCCAGTGGCCCAGACAGTGGTCGGGTTCTCTCCATCTCGGTCGGCACGACCGGATCCCGGCCGTCTATGTCACCGTCTCGCCCGCGGCGATTTCTCCGAACGCATCCGCACGACGCTGGAACGCATCGAGTTGGACCTGGCCGCCCAGGACCCCGACGACCACGGCCTGGACGCATGAGCACCGCCCCAGCCCCGCCAGCGCACGTGCCGCCTGGCCCGCGCGCCATCGCGAGCCACCGATCCGGCCGCGACCCTTCCCCGGCGAGACAGTGACCTGCTACCTGCAGCGGCTCGCAGCCGCCGATCACCTCACCCGACACACCCTGCTGCGGGTCCTGAACAGCCGGAAGGGCTGCAAGGGCCCTTATCGCGGGTCTGTTCGCTGGCCGAGCTCACCGGGATGATCGCCGTACGACTTCGGCCGAGCCTCCAGAGAGACCTCGCCGGCTCCGTACTGATTCCGGCCCCGAGCTTGAGGCAAGAAGTTCGGGAACACGCACCTGATCGGCCACAGCCGATCGGTGGCCTCAGTCGTCCGCGGGCGCCCTCAGCTTCTCGCGAGCCAGGCGCTCGACCAGGACCGGCACAAAGTCGCGGATGGGCTTGTCGTCAAAGCGATGATGAATCGTGGTGACCGTCTCGGTCACCTGCTCCGGTGAGTACGCCGACCTGAAAGCCTTGGTCAGGCGGTCGGTCACCTCGTGCATGGCCTGGCGTTCACGAACCAACGTGTCCATACCCATGCCATCCCCCCACTGTGCAGGACTTATGCCTCAAACCGCACTTTCGACGCCACCCGCACCCGTGGGCAAGGCGTCACCCGGCGATGTGCCTTACCGGCATTGGTGACATTCGCCTTGATCGCCACGCTCACCAGCGAGACCAGCAACCTCACGTCGCTGTCACTGTCCAGGCTGACGCGCACCCAGCCCCCTCCCGGATCCAGCCGTACTCTGCCGCTCTCCAGCAGAACCTGCCGCATCCGCTCGATTACTGGCGCCGTCAGATACAACTCCGCCTCGTTCGTGCCGTGCAGATGGACGATCTGACGGGTGCTCAACGCCAGCCCCCTGCCCGCACCCGACTCCGCCCGGCACAACGTCAACGCCGGCCAGCGGCGCAGTTGCTCAACCGCACGCCCGGCGAAGGACATCTCCACGTGAGGGATCGCACCCATACCGGCATCCTCTAGGACCACCCACCATGATCGACACCCGAGCCGCTCAAATCGTTACCAACTCAGGCACCCCACATTCATACTCCAGCCACCCTTTGATCAGATCGACCACTGTGCCCAGCAGCCCATCCAGCACATCCCCCATTGCCTGCCGAACCTGGCGGGCCCCGCAGATTCAGGTCCCGTCAGATGAGGGCCAACATCACCCTCCTGGCCACAATGGCAGGCCATTGGTGTTGGGTGTGGCGGAGGCCGTCGCGGGCGAGGCGTTCGACCAGCAGCGGCACGAAGTCACGGACGGGCGCTGATTCGAAACGGATCAGTTCCTGGTCAATTACGGCGTTGACCTGGTCGGCGGGTATCTGGTCAAAGGTCTTGATGAGGCGGTCGCGCAGCAGGGCGAGCGCCTGGGTCTCCTTGCCGCGGGTGCCGGTGTCACTCATCTCGGGCCCCTTCCTTCGGCGCTGCCGGGCCGCCATGAACGCAACTGCCGCAGCAACGCGGTCTTCTTGTCCTGGTGAGCGGCCATCCGCCCGAGGATGTCGCCGAGGGCGGTGACGGCCTCCAGGATGTGCGGTCCCTTGTTGAGCATCACGCATTCGGCGCGTACTCCCATCGCGGCGTCGGTGATCTCGGCGCGTGAGGGCCGACCGGAGCGGGCGAGGCGGTCGAGGACCTGGGTCGCCCAGACGACCGGCACGTGCGCGGCCTCGCACAGCCAGAGGATCTCCTCCTGGAGTTCGGCCATCCGCTCGAGGCCGCATTCCACCGCGAGATCCCCACGAGCGATCATGACCCCTGAGTGCGGCCAGCGCAGCAGGGCGAACAGGATCTCCGGCAGGTTCTCGAATCCCGCGAGTGTCTCGATCTTGACGATGACGCCCAGCCGCCGGCCGCCCAGCCGAGTCAGGGCCGACAGCAGATCCTCGACATCTTGGGCGTCGCGGACGAACGACAATTCGACCAGGTCGGCGTGTGCGGTGACGAACTCCAGGTCCGTGCGGTCCTTACCGGTCAGAGCGGGGACCGGCAGCGTGGTGTCGGGCAGGTTGATACCTTTACCCGCCCGCAGCCGGGACCCGGTGGCCGCCGCCTCGGTGATCCGAACCTCGATCTGGTCAGTGTCGGAGGCGGTGACCAGACCGCCGATCTTGCCATCGTCAAAGTGCACCCGGTCGCCGACCCGGGCTTGCCCGAACACCTCGGGCAGAGTGCAGCCGATGCGATGCGGGCCCTGGTCGGAGACCGGCATCGGCGTACAGTCACGCGTCAGCGCCAAGATGTCGCCGCGGCGCAACGTGAGCGCCTGGGCGGCCGGCCGCAGCGGTCCGACCGGCACACCGGCCGCACCCCGGACCCGCAGGATCGTGCCCTCGCTGAGGTAGACGGTCCTGGCGGCCGATACCACGACCTGGTCGGGGAGTCCGGCCCGCTCGATGCGCAGGTGCCGTCGCGCGCCCCGGGCGTCCACCACGTGGATGGGTTCTCCCGGCAGCCGCCGGGCCAGCCAGTCCCCCGGCACCGGTATCCACGGCATCGCCTCGCCCGCCGGTGGCGGTTCGCCGGACGCGATCAAGCGGCACCGGGCCGGGGTCACGACCCGTCCCAGCACATCGCGGACGGGTTGCAGCTTCACCACCGCGGGCCCTTCGGCCAGCGGGCCGGTGCGTACCTTCGGACCGGCCAGGTCCATCGCGACGCGGCAGTCCCGGCCGGCGCCGTCAGCGGCCGCCCGCAGGTGAGAGATCATCGCCGCCCACGCCTGCGGGCCGTCGTAGGCACAGTTGATCCTGGCCAGATCCATCCCCCGGTCCAAAAGCCCGCCGATGAGGTTCTCATCGCCGGCCGCCTGGGAGGGAAGCGTCACCATGATCCGGGCGCGCCGGGTCGCCGGCGGGTCGCCGAGCAACTGCGCCGCACGCCGCCGCAGCAGCGCCTGCCCTTGCTCGAAGTCCACGGAAGGCTCGTCCGGGGCGGCGCCGTGACCGCTGAGCGCCGAGACCACCGCGGCGACGGCGTTCACCGTGGCCTGGACGTGCGGTTCACAGCGTCCCAGCGAGGACAGCCCCAGACCCGCCAAGCGGCCCTGCAGGTCACGCAGGTCGTACTGGCGCAGCGCCCAGTAGTGCGCCAGATTCACGGCACTGGCCCGATTCCGCGGATCCACCGACGCGATCCGCGAAGCCCAGGTGGCCTCCGCCGAGGCCAACGCCACCCGCAGGTCAGCGAGTTCCTCGAGTACCTCGGCCCACGGGCCGGCGAGCTGACTACTGGTCATGCCTTCACATTTCCACCGCACCCACCGGGCGGCGTAGAGCAGCCCGCCCCCCACGCCCATGACCACGGCCCTTGCACTTCACGCGCAGTTCACCCCGGGCCAGGTGAACCTCAGCATCGTCATCCGCCAGTCGACCGGCGGGCCCGCAGGTCGTCGATCGCCTCGTTCAGCTCATCCGGCGTCAGTTCCCCGGGTCCCCTCACGTACCGCGTACCAAGCGCGGCGCCGATGATCCGAATCGCTTCCGTGCCCCGAGCTCGCCGCTCGCCGAGCTACTCCGTGATACCGTATAGTGGTACTCGGTAATACATAGTACTAGGAGGGATCGGAGGGCTGCGATGGACGACCTGACGGAGATGTTGAAGGGCACGCTTGAGGGCTGTGTGCTCGAAATCATCGGCAGCGAGGAGACCTACGGGTACGCCATCACGCGTCGGCTGAATGAACTCGGCTTCGCCGACGTCATCGAGGGGACCGTCTACACCATCTTGCTGCGCCTGGAGAAGAACGGGTTCGTTCAGGTGACGAAACGACCATCCGGCATGGGTCCGCCGCGCAAGTTCTATGCGCTCAACGACGCGGGGCGCGAAGAACTCGGGAGGTTCTGGGCGAAATGGGAGTACCTCTCATCACGCATCGACAAGCTCAAGGAGGGCGGGAGATGAACTTCTGGGAGACCATTACCGGCAGTGACCTCACCAGGGAATGGAAGGCGTTCGAAGCCCGGGCCGAAGCCCTGCCGGCCGACTACCGGGCGGCATGGGAACAGATCAAGGTGCACCTCTCCCCCTACTCGGGCCTCACGGGTCGCAACCTGATGCCGATCCTCGACGGCGCCCTGGGACTGCTCGAAGAAACGGCCACGGACGGGCAGAGCGTTCACGAGGTGCTGGGCGACGACGTCGAGGGCTTCTGCGCGGCCCTGGCCGGCGGAGAAGGGGCCCGGAGCTATCGCGACCGGTGGCGCGAGCAGTTGAACCGGAACGTCGCACGGAAATTGGGCCGGCTAGGAGGCTGACATGGGCATCCAAGACATCATCGAGGGCAAGAAGCAGTGGCGGGCGCACCTGGCGCGGATCAAGGCGCTCCCGCCGGACTATCAGATCGTCTACAGGGAGATGCAGAAGTACTTCTTCAAGATCGGACCGATCGATCTGCCTGACGGGACCCTGCTCTCAGGGATCGTCGATTTCTTCGAGGAGGGCGTCGCGGCCGGCAAGGGAGTCCTGGAACTCATCGGCAACGACGTCGCCGCCTTCTGCGACGACCTGGTCAAAGACTCGCGCACCTACGCCGACATCTACCAGGAGTCCATCAGCAGGAAACCCGGCACGGTCGAGAAGTAAGACCGACGGCAGACCGATCACTTAAGGCGGCGTGTGCTGGGACGGCCGTCCCAGCCAGCTCGGCAGATCGGTATACATGGCGTGACGAGTGCGGCGGCGAGGTAAAGGGGGTAGAGGTAGAGGCCCACGACCTCGCCGCTCCTCTTGGTACAACACCGGAGCTTGCCGTAGTCAGTCATCCGACCGGCGCGCCGAACCCCGCCTCTACTGTCCCGCAACCTCCGGGGTGTCCACGAGCACGTCCCAGTCCAGGCCGCTGGAGGTCCCCCCACGGCCGGTCGTCCGGTGCACGCCCAGCCACACGACGACCCGGCCGTCGTACCAGCGGGCCCGCTTGAAGGCCAGCTCGAGGCGGGTGCCGACCCTCGGCACCTCCTCCTCGTGCACGACGTACCGCTGCACCGGCGTGGTGTCCAGGCCGGGCCGCAGCAGCGTCGTGCGCGGGCGCACCTTCACCGGCGGGTCCACCGGGCCGCCGGTCAGCACCCGGGGCATGGCGCCGCGCTGCAACTGGATCTCCCGGCTGGAATCGGGCACGTGCGCTGGGATGAAGGGGATCCAGTTCTCCGGCACGGTGGTCATCGCCTCGTAGGCCACCGGGGCGATCGGCACCTGGGGCTGACCCGGGGGCCGGAGCCGGTCGCGGTAGGCGAGGGTCTCCCGTGCGGCCTCGCTGCCGGACAGCGGGACTCCGCTCGCCGTCCAGACTGTGCGCTCGATGCCCCACACCATGTTGGCGTTCTCGTCGCGGACCAGCAACGCGTCCTCGACGGCCGCGCCCTCGAGCGGGGCGGCCGCCGAGGCCGGGACATAGAGCCCGGGGGCGCCGTCGACGGTGAACATCGACCAGCGCTGCCAGGTGTCGCCGGGGCCGCTGCCGGCCGGCTCGATCCAGAACCGCTGCCCGAACGTGTCGGTGATCATGAGGCCGTCGATCGTGGTGAGCGTGCCGTCCGACACGTCGCAGGGCAGCATCAGCCAGTCGCCGCCGTACACGAGCGCGAACTCCATGAGCATCAGGCGGACCAGGTCGGTGCTGGCGGCCGTGATCGCGCCGAAGTCGGTGCCGCCGTCCTCGAAGGTCCACCAGCGGGGGTTGGGCATGCCGGGGTAGCGCACCGGACCGGGCACGACGGTGCGGGTCACCGTGCCCGGCATGCCGGTGGTGCCGAGCGACGCCGGGTCGCCGGAGAAGGCGTGCCAGTCGAGCCCGCCACCCGGGTGTTCGGTCGCCGCGAGGACGGTCTCGCCGGGCAGGCCAAGGGCGAAGCGGTGTTCCAGCCGGGCCGGGTCGAAGGCGACCGGAGCGGCCGGCTGGGCGATCAGGTCCTCGAACCAGGCGATGAACTTGGCGGCCAGCTTGTCCAGGTCGGCCTTCTGCGGCGCGGGCACCCCGCTGATGCCGTCGTAGGCGTGCCCGCCGCCCTTGAGGTGCGCGTACAGCTCGTATCCGTCCATGACCCGGCCCGCGATCGCCTGCATCGTGGCCCACACGTCGGGGTGCGAGACCAGCGGCGCGTCGGCGTCGGAGGTGGGATCGGGGAGCCGGATGGGCCAGCGGGCGAGGAACTTGGGGCGCAGCGGCGGCGGGGACAGCAGCTTCATCCAGCGGCGGCCCATCGCCACCCGCAGGTCGAAGGAGACCTGGTCGGCGCCGATCGTGAACGGCACCGGACGTCCCTCCGCCACCGCCTCCAGCGGCAGCTTGCCGGGCAGCGCGCCGGGCGCCGCGTCCTGTGGCCGGTAGCGGGCCGGCGCGGCGGTGCGCAGGTGGTACGTCGCGGTGACCGGCGATCCGGCGTCCTCACCATGGAACTCGCCGAACTGCAGCTGCCGGGCGAGCATCCACAGCGGGTCGCGGACCTCGGCGCGCAGCGCGCGGTCGAACTCGGTCGTGCGGGGGCGGCCCTCCAGCCGATTCCAGAGGGCGACCGTCGGGAAGGTGCGCTGGCTCAGCGCGGCGCGGATGTCGGTGATGACGGTCATGTCAGGCCCCCAGGGTCGCGGCGTTGTTGGCCGCCAGGTCGGTCGAGATGGTGATCGGTGCGGGCGTCACCGGCAGCACGGTCGCCGGGAGCAACTGGGCGTACGCGGTGGCGTCGAGTTGCCCGGGTTCCACGGCGCGGGTGCGGGCCAGGTCCAGGGTCTCCCCCACGGCGGCGACCAGGTCGTCGAACTTCCAGGTGCCGGTGCGGTTGGCCGGGGTGACGAGCAGCATGGACTGGGGTGGTTCGGAGCCGGGCCGGTCGTACTGCGCGGCGACCCCGGTCGTGGCGGTGGGGCCGGGCACCGTCTCGGTCCACTCGTCCAGCAGCAGCGAGCACTGCGGGTCGTCGGCGTCGAACGGTTCGGCGTAGTGCGCGGTGTAGAGCAGCCGGTCGTCCTCGATCGTCTGCCCGGCGGGGAGCTCCAGGCCGAGCCAGGGCTCGTTCTTGACGAACGGCAGCTGGACCGGCCTGAGGTCCGGGTCGTCGCGGCCGATCGCCCCGGCGAGCAGCGTGATCCGCTCCCACCTGCCCGCCACCGGCCGGACCCTGGCCAGGCCGTGCAGCCAGTCGTCCAGCGGGAAGTCCCGGGCCAGGCCCTGGGTCAGGTCGGCTTTGAAGGAGTTCTGCCAGTCCGTGGCCACCGACTTGAGGAGGGTGAACTCGCTGGTCGCCAGGGCGTCCGGACCGAGGACGGCGCGGATCGCCGCGGTGGCCGCGGCGACCCGGCCCGGCCCGTCGGCGGCGTGGTCGTAGTCGGCCAGCGCGGCAGCCGAGGCGGTGAGCCGGTCCGCGACCTCGGCGCGCAGGTCGGTGGCGCGGGCGAGCAGGTCGGCACAGAAGGCGATCACCGTGTCCTGGATCGGGGCCAGGGTGAGGCCGGTGGCGTCGAACTGGCTGATCGGCAGCAGCCCGGACACGTCGCTCATCAGCTCGGCCAGCGTCGGCCCCGCGTCGTCGCCGATGGCGCCGCTCAGGGCGTTGAGCCGGTTGGTGAACTTGTTCCGAGCGGTGATCACGATGCCCCTGAGCTTCTGCGGGGTGTCCGGCCGCGGGCTGGTCGGCGCCGTGGTGAGCAGCCGCTCGGCCGCTTGAAGCAGGGCGTACCGCTGCTCGGCGGTCGCGGTGTTGGGCAGCGCGTCGTGGGCGGCCAGCTTGGCGTTGGCCGCGGCCAGCGACGCGGTCATCCTGGTCACCGCGAGCTGCACGGCGGCCTGCACGTCGTCGAACCGGGCCTTGCGCCACATCATCAGCTCGCCCCAGCCGCTGCGGACCAGCCCGAGGCCGTCGCCGGTGAGCAGCAGGTCGGCGTACCTGGTGAGGAGCGCGTCGATGCCGGACAACAGCTGGCCGCGGTGCGCGACCGGGTTGGCCAGCAGGGCACCGAGGTCGTGCAGGAAGTCGTCGAGGTCCTTCGCGAAGGAGGCCAGGGCGCTCCGTACCGCCGCGGGCCGGGCCCGAGGGAGGTCGACGGCGTCGTCCGCCGCCGGGTCCAGGGTGGCACCGGAGGCCGCCACGGTCGCGTCGCTCGGCCGCCCCGGGCGGGCCGCGAGCAGCAGCGCGCGCAGCTCGGAGACCAGCGACGACAGCTCGAAGAAGGAGATCTTGCCGGGGATCCGGTCGGTGTAGCGGATGACCGGCTCCACGTCGCCGCGCAGGTTCTGGGTGTGCTGCACCCGGCCGATGATCCGGTCGTCCAGCTCGGTCATGGTGGCGGGGTCGTCCGGACGCACCGTCCACAGCAGATCGATCGGCCGCAGGTCCAGGTCGTGCTGAGTGACCACGGTGCTGCGCGCGGCGCCGTTGTCCGGGTCGGTCCAGGTGACCACGCAGGCCACCTGGCCGTCGTCGGGAAGCAGGTCCTCCAGCCAGTCGTCCACGGCCGGGTCGGCGCTGCCGCGCGGAGTCAGGCCGTTCGGCGACCGGCCGTGCTTCAGGTGGAGCGCGAACCGGTGGGTCAGCCGCCGGCCGGTGCGCGGGGTGCGCACCACCTCGGGGTCGGGCGGGTTGCCGGTCGCGACGAACGCGTCGAGGGTCGCGGCGGCCCGGTCCGGGTTGCCGAGGACGGTCTGGTGCACGCTCTCGGCCATCACCAGCTCGGCGAGCGCGTCGTGGACGTCGACGAGCGCGGCCACCTCGGCGTCGATCGCGGCCGCCTGGTCGGGGTCGGCCTGCGGCAGGTCGGAACGGCCCCAGGGGTAGGTGGCGGTGCCGCCGCGGGTCACCTCCCGCACCAGCGCCAGGCCGTCCACGACGTTGCGGGCCTCCACCGAGGCGATGTCGGTGCCGTCCGTCGCGACCGTCTCCGGCAGCCGGCCCGCCACCAGCGGGAACGCCTGCCGCAGCGCGAGGATGAACGCGTCGGTCTCGGCGATGTCGTGGCCGTCGTGCAGGCCCCGCTCCAGCCGGTAGCCGAGCAGGGCGCCCAGCGACTGGCCGCCCCGGATGCCCGCGAGGGCCGACAGCGCGACCCGTACCCGGTCGGAGGTCAGGTCGACCGAGAGGGTGCCGGGGCTGGCCGGGGAGGCGTCGGCCAGGTAGCCGCTGCGCAGCAGCGCGGTGGTGGCCGCGTGGCTGGGCGAAGGGGCGTGCAGGAAGCCCTGGTTGGCCGGGTCGTGCAGCAGCGGCGGCGCGCCGGGCGGGGTGAACGTGGTGGCCAGGTCGCCGGTCAGCGTCACCTGGGTGAACTGGGCGGTGCGCGGCTTCAGGTCCTCCAGCCAGCCGAACGCGCCCAGGTGCACGCCCTTGACCGGGGTGCCGGACGCCGGGTAACGCATCGCGAACAGCCGCTCGGTGGCCAGGCCGAGCCGCCAGGCATCGAGGCGGTACGCGGCGCAGTCCAGGTGTTCGGCGAGCACCCGCTCCAGGCGGGCCGTCGGCACCTGCGCGAGGGCGCTCAGCCCGGCCAGCTGCTCCGCCAGCGCCTGGACGCCGGGCGGGGGCGGTTGCTGGGCGAGCGCCGCCGGGATGAAGTCGGCCAGCAGCGTGTCCGGGTCGCCGGTCACCGCCTGGTCGGGGCCGTAGAGCAGGCCGTAGCGGCTCTCGGTCACCTGGGTGCGTTGGCTGATGTGGATGAACGGCGGGTCCCGGCGCGCCGCGGTGACCTGCGCGTCGGTCAGGCCGTGCGCGGCGGCCGACAGGCGCAGTGCCGCCTCGTGGTAGCCGATCAGGACGGCGTGCCGCAGCAGCAGGTAGAGCAGCGCGGCCGGGGTGGCCCCGGGCGCGAAACCCGACTCCAGGCGGACGGCGTCGAAGGCGTTCCGCGCGGTGGTGGCGAGCCAGTCCAGGTAGTTGCGGCCGTCGGTGGTGTAGGGGCGGACCGGCGCGCTCTCCGACAGCGGCCGGTCGTCGACCAGCGGCCCGCGCATGGCGTGCTGCCGGGCGACGAACAGCCGGGACACGACGTCCGGGTCGGGGGCGGTGGCGGGGTAGCCGAGGCGGGTGAGCAGGTCGCGGGTCGGGCCGCGCAGGCCCAGGATGTTGAGCGCGTCCAGCACGATCTGGCCCTCGCCGCCGAGGTTCAGCCGGTTGAAGTAGTCCTCGGCGCTCTGCCCGTACCGCTGGTAGAACTCGGCGGAGGCCGGGTGCAGGCCGAACAGGCCGAGCAGCAGGGCGTGCGGGTCGCCGTCGTCGCCGAGCACCGGCACGTTCGCGGCCAGGGCCGTCCAGTCCTGCGCCGCCGCGGTGAGCACCGAGTTGAGCTTCCTGCGGTGCGCCGCGTCGGGGTCGGTGTCGGTCCAGGCGAGCCGGGAGAACGCGGTGGTCACCAGGATGCCGTACGGCTGGCGGCCGATCCGCACGGCGGGCACCGGGCCACGGCCGCTGACGTAGCGGGTGAAGAACGAGCGGGTGGCGTCGAGCGCGGCGGTCCCGAAGATCGGGTTGAGCGTCGTGCCCAGGTGGTGGCCCCAGGTGGCGGGCCACAGCGCGGCGTTCATGGCGCGGGCCTCGCTCTGGTCGGTGCCGTCCGAGCCGGGCACGGTCGCGATCACCGCCGGGTCGATGCCGAGCAGCTCGGCCAGCCACTGCCCGTCGCTGCGGGAGGAACCCAGCGGGTCGACGCGCGCGCCGCCGCCAGGCGAGTCGAAGCGGGCGGCGAAGGAGGCGCCGGTCAGGTCGGTGGTGCCGAAGGCCGACGGGACGGTGCCGGTGTTGTTGGTCGGGGTGCCCTGCGGCAGGACTTCGAACCCGGTGCGGCTCCCGGCCTGGTGGGTGATGAGCGTCTCCAGGTCCTGCCGGGACACCTCGGGGGTACGGGCGCGCAGGCCGAGCACGATCAGCCGGTCGAGGCCGCCCTTGATGGCGTCGGTGAGCGGGATCCGGAACCCCATGCCGACGGCGACCGCCTGGTCGAAGTCGGTCAGCCAGGCCAGGGCCGAGGGGATGTGCAGCGTGCCGCCGGTGGTCGTGAACTGGTCGGCGGCGGGCGTCGACGGGTCGGGGCCGACCGCGAGGTCCGGCTTGACCGGCTTGCCGGTGACGTTCACCACCAGCTGCCCTCCGACGTACCCGAGCAGCGTGAAGGCGTCGGGCAGCAGCCGGGCACGGGCCGCCTTGGTCCAGGTCGTTGCCCTGGTGTCGGCCGCTTTGGGCGCGGGCAGGTCGAGAAAGGCGACGGTGACGTCGGCGTGCTGCCGGTCCCCGGCGCTCGGCGGCCGGTCCAGGCCGTCCGGCGGCTGAGCCCGTACCTTGTCGGCGCGGGTGTTGCCGATCGCCTTGTTCAGCGCGGTGTCGGCGGCCCGCAGCGCGGTGGCGTCGCCGTCGGCCCGGTAGACCGCGGCCCAGTACGTACGCCCGGCGGGACGGTCGGCGGTCGCGATCGGGGTGCTGCCCGCCACCACCAGGATGACCTGCTCCGGGTGGGTGCGGTGCGGCTCGTCGGCCGGATTGAGGGGCTTGCGGGAGTCGACGATGTGCCCGGCCCGGCCGGAGCCGACCCGGCCGGCGAGGTCGTGCCAGGCGGCGAGCCGCAGTTCGCGGTCGCCGCCGGCCTGCCAGGTCCGGCTCCAGAAGGTACGGGCGTACTCCTGCTCCTGGGTGGTCCGCTGCTCCTCGAAGGTGTCCACCGCCCACTCGTCTGGGAAGACCCGGACCAGCAGCTCGGTGGCGGTGAAGCGGGTCTCCATGCGCACCGGCCCGAGCAGGACCGGGTAGGCGTCGCTCAGTGCGGGCGGCGTCGTGGTCTCAGGCATCTCCGAGCATCTCCCTTGCGTGCATGGCCACCAGGACGGGCGCCCGGTAGAGGATGTAGGCCAGGTCGGCGGCGTTGGTCTGCTGGTTCCAGGTGAGGTTGACGTCCTCGGCATGCTGGTCGGCCAGGTCCGGGTCACCGGTGGGGCCGAGGGTGAGCGTCGGGGTCTGCGCGTCCAGCCGCAGGAAGCTTCCCCCACCGGGCGTCAGGACGTCGGGCCAGGCCAGGTCGTTCCAGACCCGCAGCGCGGTGTCGCGTTCGACGTCCAGGCCGAACCGCGGGTCGCCGGGGCGTTCCTTGATGACGAAGAACCAGCCGGGGTCGTCGCCCGGGTTCTCGCCGGTGCCGCCTCGCACCATCTGCTCGGTGAGGCCGAAGCCGAAGAAGTAGATGTCCGGCTCGGCCTTCGCGTCGTACAGCGGCAGCTGGACCTTCGAGGGCGGCGGCGAAGCCTCCTCGGCCGGGGTGAGGTCGGCCAGGCGGCGCGGGCGGGTGAGGTCGATGGACCCGTCGGGGTTGCGCTGCCACTCGGCGCGGTGCGCGTAGATCACCGCGGTGGGGTACTTCTTCAGCAGCTCGCCGCGGATCACCAGCACGACCTCGTCGCCGGAGGCGTTGCCGCCGTGCTCGCCGAGCACCGACCGGGACGGCCACTGGTCGATCGGGACGATGTCGTACAGCCGCTCGCGCCGCTGGTCGGCGGACTCCCCCTGCAGCGGCAGCACGGCACGGACATCCCAGAACTGCCGGAAGACGCTGCCGCGCTGGTCGGTCGGGAACTCGCGCCAGAGCATCTCGCGGGCCATCTCGTGGTTGAGCCCGACGAGGTAGGACTCCACGAACCTGCGGTTGGTGTCCAGCAGCGTGACGCTGTCGTGCGGCACCAGGGTCAGGTTGGGCAGGAACCAGTCCGGCGAGAGGTCCAGCAGCGGCCGGTACATCGGCAGGTCGATGACCGGGTAGGCCATCACCTCGGCGAGCGGGTCACCCGCCGCCTCGATGAACTCGCCGCCTTCCGACCGGCTCAGCCGCGCGGGCAGGGTGACCGCCCCGAACGCCCGGCGCGGCACCGTGAAGTCCGGGTGGATGCCGTCCATGGTCGTGGCCCGTACGCCCACCAGGTCGGCGGCCGGGCGCGGCGGCACGAACCCCGCGTCGAGGGCGGCGTTGAAGGTGGTGTAGACGTCGTGCAGGGCCTGCTTGAACCGGGTCGCCTCGGCGCTGTCGGTGGTGCCGGTCGTGGGGTGCACGTTGTCGCCGGGCACCGAGATGAGGAAGTCCCCGCTGATGGGCAGGGCGTCCACCGGGTCGATGACCGGGTTCGGCGCGAACAGGATGATCGGGCCTGACACCGCGCTCTCCAGCGCGTCCACCGTGACGATCGAGGGCGGCACGACCTTCGGCGGCGCCGCGGCGACCTGACCACTGTTGATCTTGTCGAGGAGCCCATGCCGGTCCGCCGGGTCGGGGAACAGCCCGCGGGCCAGCCGGGCGGCGGGGCGGGTCGCCCGCCGCATGGCGGGCGACAGCGGGGTCCGCGCGACGAGGCTGCCCGCGATCGCGGTGGCGGGGGTCACCGGCGCCCCCTCGCGCAGGCCCAGCGAGAACGACACCACCCGGGACTGCACGGGGGCGGTCAACGCCAGCACCTGGGCCGGCGCGGTCTCCACCAGCGGCGCCAGGTGGCCGTCGTGCAGCGAGAAGCCGACCTCGCGGGCCACCTGCGCGGCCCTGATCCGCTTGTTGGCCGCCAGTACGTCGCCCAGCTGCTGCCAGGCGGCCTGCATGAACTCCTCCTGGTGGGCCCGCATCACGCGGGCGCCCATCCCCGCGGCGACCCGGAACCTGGGGTCGAGGTTGAGCTTGTGCACCCAGTTGTCGTTCGGGTCGAGCGGAGTGGTGCCGTCGGCGGCGGTGAGCAGCCGGTGCGTCAGCGCGTGCCAGCGGGCGTACAGCGGCGGGGTGACCAGCGGGTCGGGGTCGGACGGCGGCTGGTTCTGGTAGTCGTCGCCCAGGTTGATCAGCGCGGCCAGCGCCTTCTGGAACGGGTGCGGGTAGGGCTGGTCCCAGTTCTCCTGGATCTGGAGTTCGGCGCGCCGCTGCGGGTCGAGGTCGGCGTCGGGCACCTGGAGGGCGCCACCGAGCCACTGCACCCCGCCGAGCGCCGGGTCGGTGATGCCGGGAAGCCCGGCGCCCGGGTCGCGCACGTCCATGTCGCGGGTGCCGACCCGCTCGTCGACCGGGCGGGGCTTGAGCAGCCGCGCGAGGTACTCGAAGTCGCCGATGTCGGAGGTGCGGAACGTCCATTGGTGGTAGTAGGGCAGGTGGTCCGGCTCGGGCCGGTTCGCGTACGGCACCCAGCTCCCCTGCACGGCGCCCGGTGACGTTGCAGGGTCGAGGCCGAGCCCGGCCAGCCGCCCGGTCTCGAACGCCGGGACCAGGAAGGCGCGGTAAGCCGTCTGCGGTTCCAGGCGCCGCGGGCACATCACCCGCGAGCACGCCAGGTCGGGGTTCTCCGCGATGACGGCGGCCAGCCGGGGCAGCACGGCTCCCATGTCATTCGAGACGACCTCGGTGTCGGACGCGGTGACCGTGCGGTTGACGTGGACGTGCGCCCACGCGCCGAGCTGGTCGGCGGGCGGCAGCACGCTCAGGTCGGGCACCGACAGGAACGGCAGCGGCCGGCCGGGCAGCGAGCCCGCGTCGCTGAACTCGGCCTCGCTGAGCACCACCAGCGCCAGCCAGGGGCGGAGCCGCCCGGTCGCCGGGTCGGGGATGTCGGGGCTGTAGCGCCAGGGGAAGTCCTCGTCGTAGAACTCGACGAAGGGCAGGTGGTTGGGCTCGAAGTTGGTGACCCAGTTCAGCGGCTCGGTCCGGACGATGGCCCGCTGGTCCACCCCGACCACGTCGCCGGGCCCATACAGGCTCACCGCGTGGGTGACGTCGGCGGTCAGGGTGTCGCTCCCGGACACCGCGGGGCCCTCCAGGTGCAGCGCCACCGCCACGCTCGCCCGGGCGGCGGCGCCCGGGGCCTGCGTGATCTGGGAGGCGATGCCCCGGCGCAACCAGGGCAGGAACGAGTAGGCGTTCATCAGAGCACCTCCACAGCGGGGATGACGTGCAGCGAGTCGGTCTTGGACGGGTCGGTGGCGAGCAGGTCGGACAGGTGCGAGCGGGCCTGCGCCTCGGTGCCGAACAGCGGGCCCGCGGCACTGTTGTCCAGCACCGACGCCACCGCGAAGCTCTCGCCGGTGACGGCGACCCCGTCGGCGAACGGCTGCCGGAACGTCCGCTCGGCCTGCGCCAGCGGCGACCTGGTAACGCTCGCGCCGCCCAGGAAGTGGGTGAACAGCGCGGGGTGGAAGTCGGCGAAGTGAGTCTGCTCGCGGGCGATCGAGTCGATGACGATCTGCTCGTAGCGGGCGGTGCGGCGCACCGCCCGGCTGGAGGCGAGTGCGGCCCCGTCGGGACCGAGCTCCAGACCGGCGTGCTCGCGCTCGTACGACGGCAGCGCGAGCAGCTGGGCATCGGTGAGGTTCTGGTACTGCCCGAGCGCGAACGGCTCGGACTCGTCGGCCAGCTTCGCCAGGCCGGTCGGGACGCTCATGCTCACCCGGGACACGTCGACGGCCCGCTGTGCCCCCACCCGGTCGATCTTGATGTCGAGCGGCACCACCTGCTGCGACACCACCAGTGTGCCGAGCGGGTGCAGCACGATGTCGGCCTCGTCGGGTGCGAGCGTGCGCAGGGTGACGAGCGGAGCTCCGCTGACCGGCTGCTTGGTCCGCCAGCTCTGCGGCTTGGCCAGCTCGGCGGACAGCAGCGGCAACACGGCCACCGGCGGCAGCGTGGTGTCGAGCGGCGTTCCCCAGGTCTTGTCGAAGTCCACCCCGATGTCGAAGAAGAACAGCGAGATGGACGCGGACCCCGAGACGTTCCACGGTCCGGGGCCGGACAGCGTGGCGTCCAGCTTGACGCTGATCAATCCGGCGCCGAACACGTTCAGCGACACGTGCCCGCCGAGGTGGGCGGTCATGTGGAACGGCGAGCGCTGGAACAGCGCGTCGAAGCTGCTGCCGCCCTGGAGGTTGAGGTCGCTGAAGCCGAAGAACAGGTCGACGTCCGCGCCGAACTGCGCCGTGTTCGCGGTGATCGCGAAGTAGCCGGTCAGCGTGACCCGCGCCGCGCTGGAGTTCAGCAGGTGGAGTACGACCCGCTTGGGCGTCTGGAACGGCAGTGGCGGCGGCGTGAACTTGGGGTGGAAGCCACCGACCGTGATCACCAGGTCCTTCTGGGACGCGAAGCCGGTCAGCACCCCCATCTCGCCGTCGATCGTGGTGCCGAGGACGCTCGACTTGAACAGCGCGGCGAAGAAGTACACCCGCTGCCGGTCGAAATCGATCACCCCGGCGAAGTTCACCTGAAGCAGGAGCAGCGGGTCGTCCTCGGTCGGCAGCGCCACCTTCAGCACACCGAGGATCGCGATGTCGCCCGGCACCTCAATGATCACGGCGACCGAGGCGCTGACCAGCGTCGGCGTCCCCCAGGCGATCTTGGCCATCGGGCCGATGAGGAACACGCCGTTCTGCGGCGGGAAGAAGGCGGCCAGGTCGCTGAGGATCCGCGGCGCGTTGGCCACCACGTCGCGCGGGAACATGAGCGACTCGATGGCCCCGGTGCGTACCCCGTCCATGATCGCCTGGGTCCGCATGCCCCGGTTCAGGCCGAGCAGACCGCCCACGGCCAGCAGCCGGAAGCCGAAGCCGAGCTGGATCCCGGCCTCGCCGAAGTCGGCGGTGAGCACGACCAGCAGCGAGAAGCCCTTCGAGCCGTCCGGCATGCGGGTGGTGATCAAGCCGATGCCGCTGATCGCGAGGAAGTCGGCGAACTGCAACTCCACCGCACCGGCGTACTCGCCGCGGTCCGGGTCGTACGACAGGAACCCTCCGCCGGAGACCGGCCCCGCGTCCACCGCGATGCCGGCCCCGGTGGGCGGTTTGAAGCCGAAGGCCAGGTCGGCCGGGCCCAGGTTCCCGCCCCCGTCGGGGAACGTGAGATCGGCGGAGACGCCCAGGCGGTCGACGCTCACCTGCACCGGGCCGAGCGAGGCTGCGAACGCGGCCGACAGCTCGACCTTCACCTCTCCGTCGGACGGTACGGCGCGCAGGTAGAGGGCCTGCACCTCCACCGGGCCGACCTGGAGATGCACCGGAATCTGGATCTCCAGGCCGCCGCTGCCGTGGAAGCGGACCCCGGCGTCGGGGGTGAAGGTGAACCCGACGCTGAAGTCCGACTCCACTCGCAGGTCGCCGAGCACGGTGGCGACGAAGCCGTCCCCGCCGGTGGTGTCGATGACCAGCTTGCCGCCGGTGATCTCGCCGTCCGCCGTGGGCGTCGCGACGGCGTTCCCGGTGGCGGGGTCGAGCGCCAGGGTGAGTCCGCCGTCCAGCGAGGCCGAGGCGAACTCCAGGCGGCTGCCGCCGGTGACGCCGAGCAGCACGAACGGTTCGGCCGGAGTGGCGCGCACCCCGACCGTGGCGGCGGCGATCACGTCGCCGGTCAGGCTGAGGGTGCCCGGCGGCCTGATCTCCCCGGTCGCCGCAGCGGGTACCTCGCCGGTCAGCGACACGTGCGCCGACCAGGCCGGTGGGGACAGCGGTACGTCGAACCCGCCCTGGCCCTCGATCGGCAGGGCCAGCCCGAGGCTCAGCCCGGTCCCGTCGGCGGTCGGCTCCAGGGTGAGGGAGAGGGCTTCCAGGCGCGGCGGCGTGGTGGCGGTACCCGGAGTGAACAGGACCGGGAGGAACGCTCCGGCGAACGCCGACTCCAGCACGGTCAGCAATGCGGAAGGGTCGAACGAGCCGCTCCCCCACCCGTACAGCGCCTTGAGCCGGCCGACCGGATCGGTGATCGCGGGCAGCAGGCGGTCGCCGTGCACGGTGATCGCCTCGTACGGTGGCCTGGTCGGGTCGGCCGGGTCGCCGTCGTGGAAGTCGCGTTGCAGCACGCCGAACGTCTCCAGCACCGCGGCCGTGACGGTGTCCAGCTGGAGCAGATCGGCCAGCAGCAGATCGGTGATCTTGCGGGGCAGGCCGTCCACGAGGGCGGAGATCTGCGCCGCGGTGATGCCCGGCAGCGTCGGCCCGGCGCTGGTCAGCGCGGCGGCCAGCTCAGGGAACGCGGCGGTGACCCGGGCGCACTGGGTCAGCAGCGCGGCGCCCGCCGTCACGATGCCGACGTCGTCGCCCGCGTCGATCGCGGTGGTCAGGTTCGCGGTGAGACCGGCGAGTTCGCCGCCCACGTTGACGATCGTCCGCCGAGCCGCCGAGATGGTGGCGTTGGTCAGCAGATCGTCGGGGAAGTGGACGCCGAGCTGGTCGAAGGTGTCCAGCACGCCCTGGTCGCCGAAGCGGTTGGTCACGCTGGACAGCACCCCGGCCAGTTCCACGGCCACGTGCTCGAGGGTTCCCGACTGGTCAGGCATGCGCGGTCATCTCCTCCGCCGGGGTGGCCGCGAGCGCGTCGAGGATCCCCTGGTAGTCCAGCCCGGCCAGGTCGGGCGCGAGCGATCTGGCCCGCGCCAGGTCGGCGCGCAGGCCCGGTGAGGCGCAGCGGCGCACCTCGGCGTACGCCCTGTCCAGGCAGGCCATCAGAGGCTCGCCGTGCAGGGTCTCGGGCAGCGGCTGATCGGGGTGGGTGAGCATCCGCAGCATCAGCTGGACCAGCGCCGCACCGCCGCCGCGGTGCCACACGAGCATGAGCCGCCGGTCGGAGGTGAGCAGCCCGGTCAGCTCCGGCCGGTGCCGCTCCCACAGCGCGAGCAGGAACCGGCCCGCAGCACTGGCCGCCAGGTCGTCGCCGAGCCGTACGAAGGCGTCGTCGCGGGGCGGGATGTCGCTGAACCAGGGCCGTCCCACCGGCGCGAGCCCGGCCTCGCCGCGGAACGTCGCGGCCATCTCGGGATCGGCCACCAGCCGGGCCTCGATCTCTTTGGGGACCGGCACCATGGCGGCCCCCCGCACGGCGAACACGGGCGCCGGATCATCGGTGGTGGCGGCCACGAAGAGGTCGCGTTCCTGGTGGGGCCCGTTCAGCCGGGCCAGCACCCTCGCGATCGGCAGCACGTACCCGATCCCGAAGGCGTCGCGCTGGATGAGAAGACCGACCACCTGCCGCTGCGCGTTGAGCACGACCGCGCCCGAGTCGCCCGGCTGGACGAAGGTGACATGGTGTTCCCCGCCGTTGGGGTTGGGCTGGACGAGAAACCTGGCGGCCAGGCTGTGCTTGGCGTTCGGATCCGGGTTGTGCGCCTCGTCGGCCAGGACCACGCCGCCGGTGGCTCCGGTGCGGAACCCCCGCTTCATCACCTGGTACTGGCCGTCGAGCACGGCGTCGGCGGCACCGGTGATAGGGCCGAGGTCGGCGACCGCCGGACTCCACTTGATACCGGGCTTGAGCCGGATCAGCGCCTCGTCCAGGCCAGGCGACACCCCGTCGCCTGCGGTGAAGCCACCGATGACGTCGTTGCTGCAGGTACCGTCCCTGCCGTCCGGATGACCGACCTTGCTTCCGACGGGGATCTGGCTCGCTTGGGCGCCGTCGCCCCACAGGTGCATGACCGTGAGGATGTAGACCGCGTTCGGATCCTTGCGGTCCTGCACGAAGCAGCCGATGGTCCCGGGTGCGCTCGAACCCACCGCGGTGAGCTTGATGCCACCCACGAGCACGTCCCGCGCCCTTGGCTCCTCGGCCAGTTTGTGCAGGCCGTCGTCGATGTTGCCGGGCAGGTCGGCGGGCAGCGGGTGCGTCGGCGGCGTCGTCATGATCTCCCCCTCGTGGCCAGCGCGGCCAGGATCTGCGGATAGCTCAGCCCGGCCGGGTCGGGCAGGTCGGCGCGCACCCGGTCGAGGTCGCGGCGCAGCTCCGGCGACGCGGCGGCGTGGAGGGCGGCGTAGACGCGCTCCAGGCGGTCGGCCGGTGGCTCCCCGTTGATCGTGTACGGCACCGCGAGGGCCGGGTCGGCGACCACGCGGGCGAACGTCTGCAGCAGCGCCGGACCGCCACCCCGATGCCAGGCGACCGTCACGCGCCGGTTGCCGTTCACCAGCGCCAGCAGTTCCTCGTGGTGGGTCAGCCACAGGTCGACCAGCCGCCGCCCGGTGGCCGAGTCGTCAAGGTCCGCCCCCACCTGGCCGAACACCTCCTGGTAGGTCGGCAGGCCGCCGGGTGGCGGCAGCTCGGCGGGCGTGGGCGTGGGCGTGGACGTGGATGTGGGCGCCTTGTCGCACTTCGTGCGGACCTGGTTCAGCTGGGTGGCGGTGGCGATCTTGAGCGGCAGGTTCTCCTTCTTCGGGTCGGCGAACACCGCGAGGGTGGCCTCGATCGGTATCCCGTAGCCGTTGTGGATGAGCCCGTCGGGCGCACCGGCGAGGTGCAACGCCACGACCTCGCCCTTGCCGTTGAGGTAGGCGGCGCCGGAGTCACCGTCGGCGGCGAAGAAGTTCGGCCGGTCCTGCGGGTCGAGGTAGGGGAACGGGGTGACCACCATGAGGTTGTGGCGGGTGATGCCTTCTTTGGTCGTGGCGGTGTGGTTGACCGACAACACGAAGCCACCGGTCTTGCGGGTGTTGGCGCCGCGCTTGACGATCTGGTAGGGCGCGGCCGCCGCCTCCGTGGCATCGACGGTGTGCGTGCCCGTCACGACGCCGATCTCGAGGGATTCGGCCAGCCACTCGGTTCCCTGGTCGAGCAGGATCAGCGCGGCGTCCCGGATCTCGTCGGCGCCGCCACCCGCGTAGGTGCCGATCAGGTGCGAGCAGCACTTGGTGGGGCTGGTCTTGGCCTTGGGATGGCCGACCCGGGTCACGCCGACCACCGGCTGCGGGTCGGCGCCGGTCCTGGCGAACAGGTGGAACGCGGTCATCGCGTACACCTTGTTCGGATCGGTGGCGTGGCAGAGCAGGCAGCCGAGCGTGCCGTACCAGCCGCCCGGCGTCGCGGGCAGCAGGTTGACCCCGCCGATCAAGTGCGGGTAGCGCTTGAAGTCGGTGTCGGCCTCAGTCGTCGGCGGTGAGCCGACGGCGAGCGGCACGAACGGCGGCGCGTCGTCCGCCAGGAGCCCGCCGTGCAGGACCGGCGCCGCCATCTCGCCGACGTCCACGCCGACGCCCTCGAAGTCCGCGGGCAGCGCCGCGCCCGGTGCGAGGTCGGCCGGCGGGCGCTTGCGCTCCACGAAGACCTTCAGGACCAGTTCTCCAGTGAAGACGCCCGCCCGTATCCGGCCGCCGAGACCGACCCCGGTGACCCCGGGCATCGCCATGAACCGCTCGGCCGCCCGTGCCTTCAGCTCCAGCAATCGCTCATCAGGCATCGGCGAGACCCCCGGCCTGGCACCGTACGAACGGCATGTTCATCGCTCTCCCAGCTCGGCTGCACCACGCGCTCACGCATGCGCGCGTTCAAACTGGAGGCGTTCCATTCCGTTCCATACCGTTCCATGGGACCGGCGGAGTCGTAGATGTGCCGCCCAGCGGCAGACGGACGCCGCGGGCGACGAGAGCGTCGCCGAGGTCGCGGGCGTTGGGGACCGAACGGGCGAGCCGGTCGAGTTTGCGCAGGCGGGCACGCCGAGGCCAGTGAGAATTTCGGTCTGGTCTTGCATGACGGTCGGGCATCGGGCGTAGCCGATCAGTTCTCCAGTGAGGTCCCGGTGAGGGGCCTGTACCAGACTCGGCCGCAGCGCCAGTCGGAAGGTTCCAGCTTCTCCGCCAGAGAGAAGCCACATCCGGAATGACCGACGTTCCACCTCACAAGATCAGCGACAGAGCCGGTCAATGTGTAGACGCGTTGATGGCGTCTTCAGGGCCCGCCGGCCCAATGTCGTCGGTGGCGGCATGATCCTGTAGGAGCCTCTCGACTCCGCCCAGGAAGGTCTCGCAGATCAGCGCCGGGTCGAACAGGCAGCCGGCGGCCATGGCGCCGTCGCGCATCATCACGAAGTGGCGGGCGGCGGGCTCGGCGCCTGTCTCCCGGATCTTGGCCAGCAGTTCCGTGACGGTTTCCAGGAACCATTGGCGGTGGGCGAGCAGAGCCTTGCGCACCGGGGACTCGGGGTCGGGATACTCGGCGGCGGCGTTGAGGAAGGCGCATCCCCGGAAGCCGGGGGACTCGATGCCCTGGGCGATGGACGTGCTGAGGGCCCGGATGGTGTCGGCGGCCGGGAGCCCGGCGGCGACGGCCTCGTCCGCCTGGCTCCGCATGGCCCGATCGACCTCGTACAGGTAGGCGAGGACCAGGTCTTCCTTGCCGGGGAAGTGCCGGTAGAGGGTGGCTCGCGTCACCTGCGCTTCAGCGACGATGCGATCGATGCCGACGGCGTGGATGCCCTCCGCGTAGAAGAGCCGGGTGGCCGTGTTGAGCAGCCGGGATCGCGCTTCGGATGGCCGGCCTTCGGGGTGGCTGCGCATGCCGTCATCTTAGTGGGTAGAACGTTCGGTCTTGACAGCACGCACTGTCGTTCGCCATGCTGTGTCACGATAGAACGTTCTGTCTTGCGGGGGGGTCGTCCAGTGGTTCGTGGATGCACGTACACGCCGCCCCGCTGCCCATCGGTACAGCCGTTGGTCAGCCACGCCGACCTGGTCGCCCACCTGATCGAGAAGGCCGACCACGGGACGCGCCGAACCGCTCTCCTCGTCACTCATCCAATAAAAGGATCATCATGAGCACTATCGCCGCCTCGCCCGCTATTTCCGGGACCGCGTCCGCACTACGGCGGCTGTACTTCGTCCGGTTCGCGTTCGCCATCGTCTGGGCCCTCGTGATGTTCACGACCGCCTCGAAACTCGGTCCGGTCGCGGTCACTCTGCTCGTGCTCTACCCGCTGTTCGACGTGGCCGCCGCCATCACCGACGTCCGCGCGTCGCGCACCACCGGATCACCGGCCCTGCTCTACGTGAACATCGCGGTCAGTCTGATCACCGCCATCGGCGTGGCCGTCGCCTGCGCGTCCGGTATCCCTGCGGTGCTGCGCGTGTGGGGCGCTTGGGCGATCGTGGCCGGGCTGGTCCAGCTGATCGTGGGTGTCACCCGCCGCAAGATGGGCGGCCAGTGGCCGATGATCATCAGCGGCGGCATCTCCATACTCGCCGGTGCGTCGTTCATCGTCGGCGCCTCCGCGAGCGACCCGACGCTGACCAACGCGGCCGGCTACGCCATCCCCGGCGGCATCTTCTTCCTCATCTCGGCCTTCCGTCTCGGCCGCGCCGCGAAGGGAAACTGAGACGGCCCGGTCGGCGGCCGGTCACACTCCTGGTGACGGGGACAGGGTGAGGAGGCCTCCATGATGGCCGACGACCGGCTGGCCGAGCACGAACGCCGCGTCGTGGCGGCCCCGCACCGGGCGCCGGTCGACCGCACGCGTATCCGCGGTGCGCAACGCGAACAACCGGCACCCGGATGTGGTGGCCGTGCAGTGTCGGGAACGTGCCCCTGGTACGGCGTGAACGACACCGCCGGACCACCGCGTCGGCTCCGCATCCGGCGATCGCTTCGACGGTGCCGTCGTTCAAGGCGGTGGTGACGACCAGGCGGAGTACGTCTCCGTTGGCGCTGAGATCGCATGCTCGGTCGCCCACCGCTCCTCATACCGGCATGGGAGCGCTTCCGGTGATGAATGCGCTTACCGCTTGGCCGTCGGCGCGCCAAAGGCTGCCCGCGATCCCGGCGAAGCCTGTGGTCAGCAGGACCGCGCCGAGCAGCGCCACCAGGCCGAGATCCACGCCGGTCACCAGGAACAGCATGGCCTTCACCATGCCCAGGACGGCGCCGAGGCCGATGAGAAGGCCGACCCAGCGGGGCAGCACGCCGCGCCAGGTCACGATCCCCACCAGCAGCAGACCCGCGTTGGCCACCAGGCCCCCAGCGCTGAACGTCACATTGATCAAGTTCAGCAGCTCTCGGTATGCCTCCAGCAGCGCGCCGCGTTCCCCTACCGCCGCTGAGAGATAGCGGTCGGCCAGGGCCGGCGTGGCGGACAGGCGCAGACAAGCACCGAAGAAGCCGATGAGAGCGGCGGCACCGGTGGCGGAGATGAGCGACGCCCGTAGCGGCGTACGGTGGCGCAGCACGGCACCCCACGCCAGCAGGAGCCCGCCGATCCCCAGCCACGCCAGGACGTCGAAGACGATGGTCAACCGGTAGAGCCCGGGTGCGCTGCCGGCGACGTCCAGTTCGAGAAATTCCTGCGGCAGGGACCCGCTGGCCGCAGGTGCGACAACGGTCACGGATAGGACGATCAGTCCCAGGTAGGCGAGGGCCGTTGCCAGCGACCAGCGGGGCAGGAGACGCAGCCATTGCCGCGTGTTCTCGCCCGTCGTGACCGGGCTGGTGAGTGAGGCGTTCATGATTGTGGCCTTTCATACGGAGGGGTGAAGGGCGGGGCGTGTCCGGTTACGCAGGAGTGGAGTTCAGCTGCGCCAGGAGCCGCGCCTTGCCCGAGCGGCTGAGCCAGGTGGGGAAGTCCATGAGGTCGGCGTGGGTCTTGCGCAGGGGTGCGAGGTCGGTGTCGTAGTAGGTCTCGTTCGCCCAGGTGAAGACCTTCGCGACCTCGGGGGCGTGCTCCCACAGAACGTCGAGGGGAATCTGGGTGTGAGGGACGGGGCATCCGGCTGCCGCGCTGAGGGCGTCGGCGATCTGCGGGGCGGTCAGCCTGTCGCCGGTGATCTCAATGGCCCTGCCCAGGTAGGCGTCCGGCTCGGCGAAGGCCAGTGCGGCGAACGCTCCGGTGTCCTCGATGGCGATGAGCTGCATGACCAGGTCGTCGTGCCACGGGACGTTGAGCGAGCCGTTCTGGAAGAACCGGGCCGGGCTGGTGAAGTCCTCCATGAACCCGGCGGGCCGCAGGATCGTGGCGGGGACGTCCAGGTCTCGGATGTGCTCCTCGATCTGCCACTTGTCGATGGGGCCCCAGCCGTGCTCGACGTAGAACCGGTTCTGGCTCTCGACGCCGCCGACCGAGGAGTACACCAGATGCCGCACGTTCGCGGCCTTGGCGGCCTCCGCGACGTTCTTGCCCTGGGTGATCTCGTTGTCGTTGGCCGGCTGGACGCTGTAGAGGCCGTACGCGCCGCGTGCCGCCGCCTCGATGGAAGCGCGATCGTCCAGGTCACCGTGGACGAGCTCGGCGCCGGCAGCGGCCAGCGCGGCAGCCGCCGGCGTCGTGTCGTCTCGGACGAGGGCGCGGACGTGCCAGCCGTCGGCGAGCAGGTGGCGGACGGTGGCGCCGCCCTGGTTCCCGGTGGCGCCGGTGACGAGAACGTTCTTGCCGTGCATCTTCATGACTTGCTCCCGTTGCAGGTGGCACCCTTGCTTCGAGAAAAGATATGACGATTAATGAAAATTCGTCAACTCTCTAGAGAGGAGTTGACGAAATATCGCACCTGGTCATAGGGTCCGCGCGTGAGCACGAACGCCGAACGGCTCCGAGACCCCCAGCAGCGGGCCGAACGAGCCACGAGGATCCTCGACACGGCGGCCGACCTGCTGCTGAGTCACGGCTACCGGCGGGTCACCATGGACGACGTAGCCGACGGGGTCGGCATCGGCAAGGGCACCGTCTACCTGCACTGGAAGACACGCGAGCAGTTGTTCAGCGCGGTCTTCGCGCGCGAGGTGCTCCGCGCGATCGATGAACTACGGCAGGCGCTGCAGCAGGACCTCCGGGCGTGCCTCCTGCACAACTTCGCGCGCGCCTACTTCCTGGCCATCACCAACCGCCCGCTGCTACGCGGGTTGCTCCTGGACGACCCGCGCCTGCTCGGCAAGCTGACCAGTTACGCCGACACCGCTCGCAACCAGCGGCACGCTGCCATGGCGCGCGACTACCTCAACCTGCTCGCCGAGCACGGACTGCTCCGCGACGACATGAACGTCGACGAGATCGGCTACGCCTACCAGGCATTCTTCGAGGGCTTCCTCCGAGCCGAAGGCGCCGTCCCCGAGGGCAGCCCGCAACAGCGGGCGGACCTGCTCGCGCGGACCGTCCAGCACGCGTTCGAAAGCGAGCATGCAATCCCCGACGTCACCCTGCGGGACCTCTCCGCCGCCACCGTCACCCTGCTCGCCGGCCTGATCGACGCCGACCGCACCGCCTCCGCCCTCCCCGAGGATCGCGTCGCCAGAAGACGACCACCTCACCGAGGCGATCCGCGCGCAGGGGAGGCTTGAAGTTCTACCTACGGCGCGGCCACCGTTTTCGGTGGCGTTCGATCAACATGTTGACCGAATCCGGGGGCAGCCGCCTGGCGTCGTTGGCGTACTCTTCGAGGATCCTCAGCAGGTAGAGGCCTGAGGTGCCGTTGATCTCGCGTTCACGCTCGACGTAGGGCGCGATAGCGTCCCAGGCCCTGACCACCCTGACGTGCATGGAGACCATGGTGTCGTCGTCGATGATGCGCGTGAGCCGGAGCATCGCGAACCCCTGAAAGAAGTAAGCGACGTCGTAGACGGCCTGACGTGCTTGTTCAGGAAGCCCGGAGAGCCCCAGCTCCGGGTCATGTTCGGCCTGGAGCCGAGTGCATACGTACTGGTAGTGATCATGGAATCCCGTGGACCGGAGTTCAGTGAGCATCTGCATGTACGCGGGCACGAAGTTGGCGCGCCGCTGTACGGACTTCTGCTGCATCGCCAGATAGCTGGAGCTGACAAGCGCCAGGGCCGACAGTACGAGGGCGATGAGGTTGAAGACCATCAAACGCCTTTCGCTGAGGACCCCGGGACTTCAGATCAGACGGGAGGAGACCAGACGACGGTTCCTTCCCCTATCGGACGGCTCTGCGGCGCGACGGCGGCGTACGGCCGTATCCCCCGAAACCTCCAAGCCCGTGCCCGGCCCGGTATCCGGAGGGCCGACCCACCGCTTTCGCCGGGCGAACGCCGCCTGCGAGCGCAGTGCTGTCCCGATGTGGCCGTCTCGGCCTGGCTTCGGCCCTCGGATCGACCGTACTATTCCCTGCATCCGTGATCAGACGGTCCCGGCGGCCGCCTCAAGGGGAGTACTCGCGTGCGATGGACCAGGGCTGTGACATGCCTGGCCGTTCTGGCCACGACGGCGACCGGCTGCGGGTCCGACGGCGACGGGACCGCGCTCGAACGGGCGCTGTCGAAGGTCCCGGCCGGACAGCCGGCCCGGACGTCGGTGAGCTTCGACGACACCGCCGGGCTGACCAAGGTCGCCGGTAAGGGCTCCGGATCGAGCGATCCGGGATCCTATGCCGGCCTGCGCGGGTACGGCTCCGGCCCGGTCCTGGCGTACTCGTCGCAGGTCAAGGGCCTGACCCCGGCCGCCGCGACGTTCACCGTCACCGCCGGGACGCCGCCGCGCGCGGTCTCCCTGCTCTCCGGCGGCCAGGATTCGGGGCAGGTCGCCGACAAGCTCACCGCCGCGGGTTATCGCCGCGACGGGAAGAACCTGGCGGCCCCAGGTCTGGGCGCCGTGAAGGACCCCACGTTCGCCGGCCTGACCCTGTCCATGGCCAAGTTCCGCGCGTCCGGCCACGACATCGCCTACGGAGGAAGCGGGGCGGACCTGAGCGACCTCGGCTCTCCGTCCGGGAAGTCCCTCGCCGATGATCCGCTGATCAAGCCGCTGGCCGACTGTCTCGGTGACGTGGTCGCCGCCGACTTCGAGCCGATGCACGGCGCGTCCGGCTCGGTCGAGTTCGCGGTCGGCGTCCGGCGGCCCTCGTCTGGGACCTCCGTCCCCCAGGTGGTCGGTTGCGGCGCCTTCTCGACCGCCGCCCAGGCGAACGACTACCGCGGCAGGGCCGCCGACCCCCAGGGCGTCAGCGCCCGCACCCGCGAGCCCTGGACGAAGCTGCTGCCGGGCCTGCGAGCCGACGTCCCGGGCGGCCCCCGGCATCTGGTCCGCTGGACCGCGACCAGTCCCGGCCGCGTCCGCCTGGTCTTCGACATGCTCCGCGCCCTCGACCTGCCCGGCCTCCCCAGCACCCGCTGAGGACCGCGGGCAGGTGCTCAGCGGCACATCGCGTAGACGACGGGCTGGTCGATGACCGGCGCACCGTGCCGTAGCAGCCAGAAACCTCCGGAGTCACGGTTCTTCCCGCTCTCCCGGCCCGTGGCCCGCGCGCCGGCTAGGGCCAGGTAGGGGACGGGTTTAAGGGCCCGAACGATCTAGGGTGGCGGTTGTGGAGATGGTTGACTCGCCGTTGGCGATTTGTGCTTGTTGGCTCTCGTGGTTTGCGGTCCAGACTTCCGACCAGGCTGAGGTCGTCAAGCGACTTGGTCTCAGGGATGTGCAGGAGACCACGTGGGCCGAGGGCGTGGATCTCATCGATGACGTGGCGCACAGTGGCGAGGAGCGGTTCTCCACGGTCGTGGTCACTCCGGCTGTTCAGGGGTGGACGTTGGTCGTCGGAGTGTGGTTCGGGCTGCCCCATCTGGAGCGCACGGCCCATGTCACGAACCTGTGCCGGGAGTTCAGCGCACGGTTCGGGAAGGCCCAGGCGTACTTTCACAGCGAGCAGAACGACGGCGAGGCATGGCTGATCGCCGAAGACGGCGAGGTCATCAGGCGGTGGGTCAGTGAGTACCCCGAACTCGCGATCGGTGAGCCGTTCGGAGCCGAACGTCGGCTCCTCGACGCCTTCGGGATCACAGGTAAGCCCGAGGACCTTGATCCAGAGGACGACTTGGCCAGCAGTTGGGGGGCGACGTGGGGCGACTGCTTCGCGACAACGGTCGCCGCAGAGTCGAGCCTGGACCCCACACAGATCGGCCAGGACACCCGCATCCACGGAACGATGCTCGTGGCCGAGGCACCACCGTTCGAGCCTTTGGACCCGCTTACCGGCTCGGCACCCTGAAGTCTCGGCAGAGCGACTAGGACGGCTACGACCTTCCCGACAGCCTCTGGTCCGGCTCGCGGAGGCCGCTGGCGTGGGTTTCCGTTTCGATGCATCCGGCGATGTCGTCGCCGGCGGATTCCTGACCGGCTGTGGTCGTGGAAGTGCAGATGTGGAGGACCAGGGTCGTCGCGGCGGCCAGGAGGATGGGGACTGCGGCGATGGCGAAGCATGCCGCCAATGACAGCCGGCCCAGCAGCAGACCGGCCGCTGCGGTTCCACCGGAAAATCCCCCGTTGACGGCGGTGTTCACCCAGGCGCCCGCTTGCGTGCGGGCGCGGCGAGCGGCGGACTGGTCGGCGATCAGGTAGGCCGTGGCCAACGCCGGGGAGATGAACAGCCCCGTCGCGCCCGCGACCACAGCCAGGACATGGACGTTGGGCGACAGCCCTGCCAGCGCCAGCCCCACCGCCGGGACGGCGACCAGCAGGGGCAACCGTAGCCGCCCCGATTCCCGCCATGGCAGGGCGCCGTAGATCAGGCCGCCGACCACGCTTCCGGCCGAGAGCGAGGCGACGCACCAGGCCACCGCCGAGGCCTGGTGGTGCTGCTCGGTGAACGCGACCATGAACAGTTCGACCGAGCCCTCGAACAGCCCGACTCCCAGCGCGGCCGCCACCGGCTGAGCCACTTCAACGCCGATCCGGGACCGCTTTGGCGGCCCGTAGGCGGTGGTGTCCCGGGGTCTGCTCAGCCCGCGTACGGATGGCGACGAGACGAGCGTGAGAGTTCCGGCGAGGACCAGTCCGGCGCTGAGGGCCACACCTGCCGATGGCGCGGCGAAACCGGCCACGAGCCCGGCGAGCAGCGGCCCGGCGACGTAGAGCAGGTCCTCTGCGACGGTGTCCAGGCTGTAGCCGCGCCGCAGCAGCGCGGGATCGGAGAGCAGTTCGCTCCAGAGCGTGCGCATCACCGGGCCCAGTGGCGGCGCGGACACCCCCGCCGCCATGGCAAGTCCGCCCAGCAGCGGTCCGGGGGCTCCAGGACGCCAGGTCGCGGCAGCCAAACTCGCCAACACCAGCGCATACGCGACGGCCATCGGTGGGAGGACGCGCGCAGGGCCGTACCTGTCGATCAGCCAGGCCCGCACGGGAGCGAACACGCAGATGGTCAGCGCGAACAGAGCCATCACACCGCCCGCCACCGCGTACGACCCGGTGGCGCCGATCAGCGCCAAGATGAGCGAGACAGGAGAGATTCCGTAGGACAAGCGGCCCAGCAGGGCCGCACCGAACACCCGGCAAGCGTGAGGGGCACGCAGGACCGCCAGATACGACGGCGTTCGCGAAGGCGACGACATGAGAGATGTTCCCCAAAGAGGCAGGCGCACCGAGAGCCGAGCGCTGCGAATGTGCAAGGACGACGGGGGGACCGCACCCGACGGGTCACGGTCTCCGGCGCGCCTTACGCACGGGGGAGGAACATGGGGATCAAGCTAACACACCGGCCAGGACAGTCCGGCGCGCTGACCGCCGTCGACCGACAGGGAGAGCATCTCGGCCCGCCGGCTGGACGGGTAGCGGCCGAGCGGGTCGTCACCGGCAACGAACAGACCTCCGCGTTCACCTTCCGCACCCGGCCCGATCCCCGGGCGACGGCCGTATGGTGAAAGCACCCGGCAATCGAACATCGCCGTCGGGTCGCTCCGCAGGTCGATTCCGGCCAGTACTGTACGTGGGTGGCGAACCTACGGGAGCAGATTCTCGCCGAGCTCGGCGTCAAGACGACCATTGTCCCCAAGGTCGAGATCCGGCAACGGGTCGACTTCCTCAAGGACTACCTGCGGTCGACCCCGGCCAAGGGCTACGTGCTCGGGATCAGTGGCGGCCAGGACAGCACGCTGACCGGCAGGTTGTGCCAGCTCGCCGCCGAGGAACTGCGCGCCGAGGGGCATGCGGCCACCTTCGTGGCGGTGCGGCTGCCGTACGGCGTGCAGGCCGACGAGGACGACGCGCAGATCGCGCTGCGGTTCATCCAGCCCGACCGGTCGATCGCAGTGAACGTCAAGCCGAGCGCGGACGCTGTCGCCGCCGAGGCGGCGCTCGGCCTGCGGGAACTGCTGGGCGATGAGCCCAGGCTGCGGGACTTCGTGCGCGGCAACATCAAGGCCCGCGAACGCATGGTGATCCAGTACTCGATCGCCGGGCAGCTGAACCTGCTCGTCGTGGGCACCGACCACGCGGCCGAGGCGGTGACCGGCTTCTTCACCAAGTACGGCGACGGCGGTGTCGACATCACCCCACTGACCGGACTGACCAAGCGCCAAGGCGCCGCCCTGCTGCAGGAGCTGGGCGCACCACCGAGTGTCTGGGAGAAGGTGCCGACCGCCGACCTCGAGGACGACCGGCCCGCACTGCCCGACGAGATCGCACTCGGCCTGAAGTACGCCCAGATCGACGACTACCTGGAAGGCGTCGACGTCACGCCGGACCTGGCGGCAAAGGTGGAGTCGGTCTACCTCGCGACCCGGCACAAGCGGGCCGTTCCGGTCACCCCACTTGACGACTGGTGGCGGCGTTGACCCACCAGTAGACGATTCGGGCGGGCGTAGGGAATCGGATCACGAGTGACCCCGCAGACTGATCTGTGCCGCGTCCGGAATGATCATTCGAGCTGTCACGGCCGGCGGGAACCGCATCGCCGAAGACCAATGGTGAGCTCTCCCGCAGACGGGACGTCGTCATCTCGCGGGGTCGGCCGGTTCTCTCTCCGTCCCGCTCGCCTCGCCCTGCGGGCTCGCCGTGGCCGGAGGCGTTGCGGGCTCGGTCGAGATGCGGCCACCCGTCACGCGGCCCGTGACGAAGACGGCGACGATGGACACCGCGCCGGTACAGATGATGGCGGCCCCCTGCGTGGCGGCACCTCGGTCGATGGCGTGCCAGGCGACGGCGGCGAGGATGCCCAGTGAGGCCAGACCGGAAAGATTGCCGGTGAGCTGGGTGATGAGATCGGCCCAGGCCATCCGGCGGCGGTGCCGCTGGTCGTGTTCCTTCTGGCGCATGAGGTCGCGGTAGGCCTCCGGCGCCTTGGTGGCGAGCTGACCGAGTTCGCGTGCCGTCAGCCCGGCCGTCTCCGATTGGGGGGCTGTCACCGAACCTCCCTTGCAGGGCTCATCCATCGGCTCCCTGGTCTCCAGGTGCCGGCTCGAGCGTGCGAAGGAGTTCACGCACGCTGCGGGTCAGCGTGGCCTCGAACGGCGGTACCGGCACCACCTGGCGGCGCGCCCCGCCGAATACGTCGAAGACGCCGCCGAAGCCGTCGGTGAACGCCTGCCAGAGTGCCCTGGGCCGGGGACCAGGGCCTGGACCCTGCGGTGCCCGGGCGCTACGACGTCCCGGCAGACGCCGCGCAAACCACGCCCGGGGGAAGGACGGACCGGCACCCGCGGGGTGCGCACCCACCGGCCTCGCTTTACGCTCGGCGCTCATCGCGTACAACCGGCCCATCAGCGAAGCCGACGGCTCGGAGACCTCCAGAGTGCCCAGCAGCGCCGCCACTTCGCGCGCCGCCTCCAACTCGCGGCGGCACAGGGAACAGCCGGCGACATGGGCCAGAAGCCGCTCTGTATCCGCAGGCCCCAGCGTTCCATCCACCAGCGCGGGGAGGAGCCGTCCGAGATGATCCATCCGACCTCCGCAACTCACCGCATACTACGTCGCAAAAAGCGGCGAGGCTCGGCCGTCATGACCGAAACGCCCAGGTCATATTCCGAGCGCGCCCGAGGCCTGAAATACCTGGTTCACTCCGGCTGGCTGTGAGCTGTCGGCAGCGCCGCGTCTGCCGGGTTGATCTGGCGGGGGTGGAGACATTGGCCGGTAACGGTATCTCCGCTTAACGCTTGGGCCTGGTCGTGCGTCATGGACGCGGATCCAGTCTTGGACCAACCGGTAGTGTTCTTCCATGCCCGACCACGGCTATAGCGCGGCGGATATCCAAGTGCTGGAATTCGACGAGTCCGTTCGGGCAAGGCCTGGCATGTATTTCGGGGTGGGCCGGGAGAATGCCGCCCTGGCCACCGAGGTGCTCGGCTCCGTGCTGGTCCATGCGCTTCACCCCGCGGCCAGGCTGGCTCCCACACATACGCCCCGTGTCCACGCCGAGGTCTTCGCTGATCTCGCCTTCGCGGTGGCAGACGACCAGGCCGGCCTGGCCGGCGATGGTGGCATTCCCCGGCTGGGCTACCACGGTTCCCTTCTCGGTACCGACCGATGGCTCCTTGCCGCCGCGGCAGCCGTGAGCGCACGGGTCATCGTCGAGGTCTGGCGGGACGGCCGAGGCCATTGTCAGGAACTCAGCGGTCTCCGACCGGTGACGATGCCGCAGGAATTCGATGCCCCACCGGGCAGCGGGACGAAGGTGACCTTCGAACTGGATCGCATCTACTTCGGCCCGGACGCGGCCATCACCTCCGACCTGAACGCACTGGACCTCCACGGCCCGTACTGCACCGATCCACCCGGACCAGGGCGCGTCACCATCCGAGACCTACGCCGCGGGAACGACTCGGACACCATCAGTCACAGCTGAACCTGCGGGAAGTGCCCCGGCTCGACGCATCTCCTCATGGAGCCGGGCTCATCAACGTGGTCCGTTAATCTGCGGCCATGACCGGCACCACACGACGTCCTCTGCTCTTCCTCGATGTCGACGGGCCGCTCATCCCCTTCGGCGCGGCACCCCGGCAGTACCCGACCTTTCCGACCGATCCCCCATCACCGGGAGCCGACTCGAATCCGCTCCTGACCAGGATCAATCCCCTACACGGACCCCGTCTGATGGCACTACTGTGCGACCTGGTCTGGGCTACGACCTGGATGGCGGACGCGAACGAGTGCATCTCCCCGCGGATCGGGCTGCCGCAACTGCCCGTGGTGATCTGGCCGGAACCCAGCGACATCGATGAGCAGGACGAACGGCACGGAATGCACTGGAAGACCCGCGCCCTCGTCGACTGGGCAGCCGGACAGTCATTCGCCTGGGTCGACGATGAGATCACCGACACCGACCGAACCTGGGTATCGGCACACCACCCAGGGCACGCCCTACTGCACCGTGTCGATCCCCGCCAAGGCCTCACCACCACCGACTACGCCGCCCTCAGCGAATGGTTGCGCAGAACCTGCGACACCGCGCCACATGGTGCGGCCTGAAGCTCCCCCGGCTGCTTCACTCCACGCCCCACTTGTACGTCCAGTGCCCTTTCTTGCAGCGCCAGAAGCGGTAACGACAGGTGGCGCCCCTTGATGTCGCCGTTCACTCAGTCAGGCGGCCGAGCGGTTCGGTGTGTTCTTGCGCGGAAGTGCCGCGCCGGGCTTGTCGCACGATCTGCTGGATGGCCGAGACGGCTCGGGCGAGGTGCGGTTCGGTACGGTCGGTTCGGTGGGCGATCGCGAGGTCGACGCTCACCACGGGCTGCGCCAGTGGCCGGAAGACGACGCCCTCGAGGGCCAGAGCCGTCACCGGTTCGGGGACGACGGCCACGCCGAGGCCGCCTGCGACGAGGGTGATCAGGGTGGAGGTCTCTCCGACCTCGTGGCGGATCCGGGGCTCGACGCCTGCGTCGCGGAAGAGCCCGAGTACGACGTCGTACATCACCGATCGGCGGTCCGCCGAATGCACGATGAGGTCGGCGTCCCTGAGGTCGGTGACCCCCACATGCCGCAGGCCGGCCAGGGGGTGGTCGGCGGGAGCGGCGACGACGAGCCGGTCCCGGCGCAGCGGCAGGACACTGAGCGAGAGATCGGCGATCGGCGGCCGGAGCAGCGCCAGGTCGATCTCACCGGTCCGCAGGGCCGCGACCTGGTCGGGCACCAGCATCTCGCCGCGGAAGGAGAAGTCGACACCGGGCAACTCGAGGGACAGGCCGCGGGAGAGCGCGGGCAGCAGGCTGTAGGTCGCCGAGCCCACGCAGCCGATCGCGAGATGGCCGACCGCACCGGCCGCGACCCTGCGGGCCTCGTGCGCCGCCTCCGCCACCTCGCTGAGGATCTTGCGGGCCCGGGCCAGGTAGCTGCGGCCCGCGTCGGTGAGGTCGACCCGGCGCGTGGTCCGGTGGAGCAGTTCCACGCCCAGATCGGTCTCCAACTGGCGGATCGCCTGCGAGAGCGGCGGCTGGGCCATATTGAGCCGCTCGGCGGCACGTCCGAAGTGAAGTTCCTCGGCGACGGCGACGAAGTACCGCAAATGACGGAGATCCATATGGCGCAAGTCTCAATCAGAACGAATATTGATACTTCACTGTACAAGTCAGGCCGCCTAGCCTCGATGCCATGAGCTCCTATCTCTACTCCGCCATCCGAACCCCGTTCGGACGGTTCAACGGCGCCTTGTCGGGCGTACGGCCGGACGACCTCGCGGCGGGCGTGATCACCGCGCTGCTGGACCGGACGCCCCGGCTGGACCCGGCCGTGATCGGCGAGGTCGTCTGGGGCAACGCGAACGGTGCGGGCGAGGAGAACCGCAACGTCGGCAGGATGGCCGCGCTGCTCGCCGGGCTGCCGACCAGCGTGCCGGGCACGACCGTCAACCGGTTGTGCGGCTCCAGCCTTGACGCGGCGATGATCGGCTCCCGCACGATCGAGACGGGTGACGCGGACGTGGTCCTGGTCGGCGGGGTCGAGTCGATGACCCGGGCGCCGTGGGTGCTGCCGAAGCCGGCGAAGGGCTTCCCGCCCGGCGACCTCACCGCGGTCTCGACCACGCTCGGCTGGCGGCTGGTGAACCCGCGCATGCCGGAGGAGTGGACCGTCTCGCTCGGGGAGGCCAACGAGCAGCTCGGGGAGAAGCACGCCGTCAGCCGCGAGCGGCAGGACGCGTTCGCCCTGCGCTCCCACCGGCTGGCGGCGGCCGCCTGGGACGAGGGCTTCTACGACGACCTGGTCGTCCCTGTCGAGGGGTCGACCCGCGACGAGGGCATCCGCGCCGACTCCTCGATGGAGAAGCTGTCCGGGCTCAAGCCGAGCTTCCGCGCGGACGGGACCATCACCGCCGGCAACGCCTCGCCACTGAGCGACGGCGCCTCCGCGCTGCTGCTCGGCTCGGCCGCCGCCGCCGACCGGATCGGCCTCGAACCCCTCGCGCGCATTGCCGGACGCGGTGCGTTCGCGCTCGACCCGCAGGACTTCGGCTACGCCCCGGTCGAGGCGGCCGGCCGCGCACTCGCGCGGGCCGGGATCGGCTGGGACCAGGTCGGCGCGGTCGAGCTCAACGAGGCCTTCGCCGTACAGTCGCTGGTCTGCATCGACGCCTGGGGAATCGATCCGGAGATCGTCAACACCAGGGGCGGCGCGATAGCGATCGGCCACCCGCTGGGCGCCAGCGGTGCCCGGGTCCTCGGCACGCTCGCGAAGGTGCTCCGGGAACGCGGCGAGCGCTGGGGTGTCGCCGCGATCTGCATCGGAGTCGGCCAGGGCCTGGCCTGCGTCCTGGAGAACACGGCGGTGGGAGCATGAGCCGCACGCAGATCCTGGAGACCGTCGACGAGGCACTCAGCGGTATCGAGGACGGCAGCACCATCCTGGTCGGCGGCTTCGGCCTGGCCGGTATGCCGTTCGACCTCGTCGACGGGCTGATCCGGCAGGGCGCCAAGGACCTCTGCATCGTGTCCAACAACGCCGGCAACGGTGACGTCGGCCTGGCCGCGCTGCTCCAGGCCGGGCGGGTGCGGAAGGTGATCTGCTCCTTCCCCCGGCAGAGCGACTCCTATGTCTTCGACGGGCTGTACCGAGCCGGGAAGATCGAGCTAGAGGTCGTGCCGCAGGGCAATCTCGCCGAGCGGATGCGCGCGGCCGGTGCGGGCATCGGTGCCTTCTACTGCCCGACCGCCGTGGGCACCCCGCTGGCCGAGGGAAAGGAGACCCGGACCATCGACGGGCGCGTCCACGTCCTGGAGTACCCCATCAAGGGTGACGTGGCACTGATCAGCGCCCATCGTGCCGACACGATGGGCAACCTCGTCTACCGCAAGACCGCCCGCAACTTCGGCCCCGTCATGGCCACGGCCGCGGCCACCACGATCGTGCAGGTGGGCGGGATCGTCCCCGCCGGCGGCCTCGACCCGGAGGCGGTCGTCACGCCCGGCATCTACGTCGACCGTGTGGTCCAGGTCGAGGAACGGCAGTACACCGTCCAAGGAGCGCGCTGACCATGCCCCTCACCACAGACGAGCTCGCCGCGGTCGTCGCCCGAGACATCCCGGCCGGCTCCTACGTCAACCTCGGCATCGGCCGTCCCACCAAGGTCGCCGACCATCTCCCCGACGGCTCGGGCATCGTGCTGCACACCGAGAACGGCATGCTCAACATGGGCCCCGCCGCGGTCGGCGAGCAGATCGACCCCGACCTCACCAACGCCGGCAAGATTCCGGTGACCGAGCTGCCCGGAGCGTCGTACTTCCACCACGCGGACTCCTTCGCCATGATGCGCGGCGGCCATCTGGATGTATGCGTGCTGGGCGCGTTCCAGGTCTCGGCCACCGGGGACCTCGCCAACTGGCATACCGGTGCCCCCGACGCCATCCCGGCGGTCGGCGGGGCGATGGACCTGGCCATGGGCGCCAAACAGGTCTTCGTGATGATGACGCTCTTCGACAAGGAGGGCCGGTCCAAGCTGGTGCCCGCCTGCACCTACCCGCTGACCGGAGTCGGCTGCGTCAGCCGGGTCTACACCGACGTCGCCGTCATCGACGTGGGCCCGGACGGCGCGGTGGTCCAGGAGACCTTCGGCGTCACGCTCGAGGAGCTCCGCGACCGGGTGCCGGTCCCCCTCAAGGCCGCCTGACGCGGCACCAAGAAACCATCGGCGGCTCGACGGGGCTTCGACGAAGATCAGCGTTTGCGGCCGACGCCGCCGTACGCATTGACCTCAACGGGCGGAACGAGGCTGGGGTCAGGGCGCCAATGGGGAATCGGCACGATGCCGGGTCAGGCGGCCCTGAGGATGGAGTACACCAGCTCGGTGATCCTCGCCGGCGCGCTCGCGGGCGATCCCGCGTCGAGCGGAGGCCGCGGGGCATATTCCAATCCGAGCTGGATCGCCATGGCCGTGTCCCTGTCCGCCAGCAGAGCGGCAAGGTGCAGCGCCATGTCGACACCGGCCAGCACACCGCCAGCGGTAATGATCTTACCGTCCTCGACGAAGCGCACATCGGCGACGGGCTCCGCTCCGAACCGCCCGAGCAGGTCGTGCGCCGCCCAGTGCGTGGTCGCCCGCACTCCCTCCAGCAGGCCGGCGGCGCCGAGAGCCAGAGCGCCCACGCACACCGAGGTGGTCCACATGGTGGTGGGGTGCGCCCTCTTCAAATAGCCGATCAGCGGCCGGTTCGCCGTACTCTGCTCGATCCGCTTGGTGCCCGGCACCACCACCACGCTGGGGGCGGGCAGTTCGGCGAAGGACGCGGTGGCGGTCAGCGTGACTCCCTCGTCGGCGATGGCACCGGGCTGCTCGGCCACAAAGGTGACCGTGGCTCCTGGGATGTTGCGCAGGACGAAGTAGGGTCCGAGCGCGTCCATGGCGTCGTATCCCTCGTACAGCGGGATGGCTATGTCCATCAGGTGTCCTTGTCGTGGAATCTGCGCCGGTACTCGCCCGGTGGGATCTTCAGGTGCCGCTGGAAGACGCGATAGAGGGTCTCGGGCGAGCCGAGTCCGACGCGTACGGCGATGCGGTCAAGGGGCTCGTCAGTGCTCTCCAGCAACCGGCGGGCCGCCGCCGTGCGCGCGTGTTCGACATAGCGCGCGAGCGACATGCCCACCTCCGCGGTGAACACCCGTGAGAAGTGCCGGACGCTGGCGTTCACCCGTTCCGCCAGCGCCTGCACCGACAGGTCGCCATCGAGGTGCTCCTCGATCCAGGCCTGCAGGTCACGCAGGGGTTCGCGCTTGGGCGTCCGGGCACTCAGCGCCGTGCTGAACTGGCTCTGCCCGCCGGGCCGCTGCAGGTAGACGACCAGCCAGCGGGAGATCTCCCTCGCCAGCTCGTGCCCGTGGTCGTGGGCGACCAGGGCGAGGGCGAGGTCGATCCCGGCGGTGACCCCCGCCGACGTCCAGACGCGGCCGTCACGGACATAGATCCGGTCGGGGTCCACGGTGACCTCGGGGTTGTCACGGGCGAGCCGGTCCGCGACGGCCCAGTGGGTGGTCGCTCTCCGCCCGTCCAGCAGGCCGGCCTCGGCCAGCAACTGGGCACCCGAACAGATCGACCCCAACCGCTCGGAGACCTCGGCCAGCCTGAGCACCTCCGGCAGCAGCGCCGCAGTGTCGACGTCACCCTTGAGCGTCGCGATACCACCGACGACCAGCAGCGTGCCGATCGGGCCGGCGACCGCCCGCAACGGCGTCTCGACGTTCACGGTGACCCCGCACAGGGAAGCCACCGTTCCCGCTTGCACGGCCGTGAGCTGTACGTCGTAGCGGGCGTCGCGATCGATCCGACCGGCCGCGGAGAAGACGTCCGCCGGGCCCGCGAGGTCGAGCAGCTGGAAGCCATCGAAGAGCACGATGACGACACGGTGAGCGGGCATGCCTCCATGCTGGTGGGCCGGTGGGCATGGCAGCAAGGACACATATCTTGCAGATTCGGCCATGCCGCGAATCCGGGCGGGAGGAGCGAGGCGGGCGGCATCCCGCCTCCGGTGGGGCCGCCCCACCGCCCCCGACCGGCTCAGCGCCTACCCGACGAGACCATCCTGTTCGCCGGGCGCGGTCCGGCCCGGGTCACGCGCCCTGCTGAGCCATCCGCTGGGCGAGGCGATCGAGGCGTAGTTCGGCGACGCCACGGTAGGCGTTGCGCAAGAGGCGGGCGAGGCGGCCTTGGTGCTGGAAGCCGTGGGTCACCACCGTGCCGCCGTCGCGTTCATCCAGCAGCCAGGTGCCGGTTTCCCGCAGTCCCGGGACCTGCCAGACCGCGTCCACTCTATGGTCGGTGATGAGGGTGTACTCCCAGTGTCCGCTGAGGCCACCGCGGGCCGTGATGGGGTACCGGATGCCGGTGGCGGCTCCGGCCGGCCCGTCGAGGGAGTGGAAGGCCGGATTCCAGTCGGGCAATGCCCGCGGATCGAGCAGTGCCCGACGGACGTCGGCCGGGGGCACGTCGATGAAACGGGTCGCTTCCTGAGAGGTCATGACCGGGACTCCTGCTCGGTACCGATACGGCGGGACAAAGCCTGTCCCGAGGGAAGGCCTTCGACGAAGGCGCGGAGAAAGCCGGTGATCTCATCGAGGTCGCGGCCGTCCGCGGCGGCATCGATGGCGCGGTAGAGGTCATTTTCGATCTCGGTGATCCGGTGGGCGAGCCGCATGCCCTCCTCGGTGAGGGTCAGCTCCACGTGGCGCCGGTCGTGTGCGGCGACCCGCCGGTCGACCAGGCCGGCCGCGGTGAGCCGGTCGACCAGGCGGCTGGGGTTGTTGCCGCTCTCGCAGATCAGGAGGTCGCCCAGACCGGAGAGGGTGAGCGGCTGCCGCTCCTGCAGAATCCGGAGCACCTCGGCCTGGGAGGAGGTCACCCCCAGGGGCTTGAGCTCCCGGCCGAGCAGCCGGTTGCCCTCCCGCTGTGCGGCCAGGATCAGATAGCGGAGTTCTTCGGCGGGAAGCATGGCGCTCACGGTCTCACGGGCAGGTCCGTGCGCGGCGGCCCGGCCGGGCCCTGGTCCAGCGCGTCCGCCAGGCGGGCGGCGGCGCCGGGGTCGTGGGCGGGCAGGACGACCAGGCCCGGCAGCCGAGTGCGCAGCTCGTTCACCCTCTGTACTGCGGTGCGCATCTGCCCCTTGTGACCCACTCCCGGCACCTTGCCGTCGGCCAGGAGCCGATCGTCGTAGGTGAGGTCGCCGACCATGAGAAGCGGACGGGAGCCGGGCCGCCGCACCAGCATCGACAGCGACCCGGGCGTGTGGCCGGGAGTCGGCAGCAGCACCAGGCTGCCATCGCCGAACAGGTCGTGCCCGTGGCTGAACGGCGCGAGCGCCGGATCGGCGAGCTTCTCCGGCTCGACGTGCCTCCACCGTAGGCCCGGGAGGTCGATGTGGGAGGGCATCAGGCCTCGCATCTCGGGCATCCGCCTGTGGAGCGAGTCCCACTCCCGCCGGCTGGTGATGATCTCCGAGCGGCCGAGCTCGGGCAGCCCGCCGATGTGGTCCTGGTGCAGGTGGGAGAGGACGGCGGTGCGCACGTCGTCGACGCCGTGGCCCAGCCTGCGCAAGCCGGCCGTCAGGGTCTGGTCCACGCCGATGTCGAACTTGGCGAGCCGGGAGTACACCAGCCCGTTCAGGCCGCCGGGGAAGTAGCCGGGGTCGGTGACGGACGCACGGTCCTGGCCGGTGTCGAACAGTACGAGTCCCTCGCGGTGCTCGATGACGTAGGCGTTGATGGGAAGCGGAGCGGTCCACCGCCGGGAGGTGGACAGCCAGACGTAGAAGTTCTTCCACGTCGGGCCGACGTGCTCGGGGCGAATGGCGACCGTGCCGGTACTGATGACCGACACCCGTGCGATCGAGTCTGACGCTGTCATGATGGCCCCTCGTCGTGAATGTATTACACGACATTAGATTATACGACATCTATTCTGTCAACCCACCTGACAAGCCGCTTCCGGTGGTGATCAGTGACGCTGGGTGACCTGCGCTGCGGTGCGACCATCTCGCGACAGGACAAGGGCGCGCAGGCCCTCAGAGCCAGGAGGCGTGAAACTCGAGCACGCCTGGACATTCAAGGACAACGGGGTCGGAACTGTCCATTGCAGTGCCATGCAGGCCTTCGGTAGACCTTTTCGCCACCGTGGGAAACGGACACCAATTCACATTCCAGTCGAATCCGGTAGGCGGCTCACGGCATGCCGGTTCGGATCCGCTCCCGCTCTGGCATGCCGGCCTTCAGCGAAATGAAAGGCATCGATATCCGCAGAAGTCACCAACGATTCATCTGTCCAGGGCGCTCATCCTGTAGCGATCGTTTTGCGAAGTACGGTATGGTTCCCGTGTTGCTTGTGGAGGTGCCTGTTGGCCCAGCAAATCGTCGACCTGCGCAGTGACACCGTGACTCGGCCGACGTCCGCGATGCGCGCGACAATGGCCGAGGCCGAGGTCGGGGATGACTGTTACGGGGAAGACCCGAACGTCAACGCCTTGGAAGGTGAAGTCGCCGCGCTGTTCGGGCACGAGGCGGCGATGTTCACCCCTTCCGGGTCCATGGCCAATCAGGTGGCATTGGCGACACTGGTGCCTCGTGGGGACGAACTCCTCTGCGACGCGGACGCCCACCTGATCACGTACGAGACCGGCACGGCGGCTGCGTACAGCGGCATCTCGTCCCGAATCTGGCCCGCCAGCGGCGGTTACATCGACGTCGACCTCGTCGCCCGGATGATCCGGCCTGGAACGTACCAGGCCGTGCCGACCCGGGCGCTGGCGGTCGAGCAGACGCACAACCTCGCAGGTGGCGCCGTCATCCCGCTGGAAACGCTGCGGGACCTACGTCGCGTCGCCGACGCGGCCGGCATCGCGATGCACTGCGACGGTGCCCGGATCTGGCATGCGCACATCGCCGACGGTGTCGCGCTGGCCGAGTACGGCGCCCTGTTCGACACCATGTCCGTGTGCCTGTCCAAGGGCCTGGGCGCTCCGGTCGGCTCACTCATGATCTCTACCGAGGAGCGCATCGAACAGGCGCGGGTGATCCGCAAGCGGATGGGTGGCGCCATGCGCCAGGCGGGCATCCTCGCGGCGGCCGGCCGGTACGCGCTGGCACATCACGTCCAGCGGCTGGCTGACGATCACGCTCGGGCGCGGCGGCTCGCCGGGGCATTAGAGGAGTTCGGCATCGCCGACCCGGCCCAGGTACGCACCAACATCGTGCGGCTGGACCTGAGCAAGTCGCATCTGACCGTCCCCGGCCTGGACGCGGCGGCACGGGAGCGGGGGGTGCACGTCTCGGTCCTCGGCCCGCACGTTGGCCGGCTGGTCACTCACCTCGACGTGGACGACGCCGGCATCGACCGGGCCATCGAGGTCCTCACCGCGATCCTGCGTGCCTGATCCAGCTCGATTCCCCCCGTACCTGACCCGAGCACCCGCCACCCGAGCACCCGACCCGAACAGGCCCTCACCGCGCTCCGGCGCGGCCGATCCACGTCGATGTCTCCGCCCTAGGGAAACGGCAACATGGAAGTTCCGATTCGCACGCCATTCACATGGCACACCTTCGATGTCACCGCGGAACTGCCCGCAGGGTGGCGGGACGCCGTCACGCGCACGGCCCGCGAGCATGCCCAGGACCGCGCGGTCGGCAAGCCGGCGATCACCTCGCGGGAGCTACCCGGCGGCGCGGACGTGCTGATCAGCATGGTGGACGGCAAGGAGGTCGCCGAGCACCTGCCATGGCTGACGGACCTGTACACCGGCCGGTTCCGCGACCTTGCCCAGACCATCACCGACGAGACGGTCGAGACCGCGCGGGATCCGCGTTACGGGATCTACCTGAACGTGCAGACCGAGCGGCACGGCCGCTTCGAATGTCATGTGGACTCCAATCCCATCGAGGGACTGCTCTACTTCACCGATCAGCCGCCCGGCAGTGGCGGGACGCTGCGGGTGTCCAATTCGGGCGAGGTACGGGGCACCGACGCCGTCGACCGCGACTGTGCATCCATTCATCCGGTCGCCGGGCATCTGCTGTTCTTCGACGCCCGTCACCACACGCATTACGTCACCGCGCTGACCCGTAGTGACGATCTGCGGGTCGTCGCCGGCATGAACTACTACCTGCCGAGCGCGCCCGAATCGGCACGACCGGTCGACCTCAACGAACGACTATTCGGCGCGAAGTGATCGGAGCCCACACCATGCAGACCACCGACCCAGAGCGGCGGCAACGGGCCGGTCGCGTACTGAACCCGGCGCAGCCGGTCTCGCTGCTGCGTTTCGAGTACGACCGTGGAAACGACTATGAGAACGACACCGGAGTCGTCGCCGCGATATCGGCTCTGGTGCCTGAGGCCGAACTGGTGCACCCGGACCATCGGTTCTTCCAGCTCGTCCATTTGATCACCGAGTACGCGTGGGTCGGCATCCATCACGAACTGTGTCGCGTCACCGCGGCCCTGGGCGACGGCGACATCGGGACCGCCGATCGGCTGCTGCACCGCTGCGTCGAGATCGCCGACCTTCCGATCCGGTCCGTGCGGCTGTTCGAGGAGACGCTGCCGCAGGCCAGCATGCTGGCCATGCGGGAGAACCTGTCACCGACCGCGACCGGCCTGGACTCGCCGGGCCTGCGCAACCTGCGCCGGGCCGCCCGTGCGGTGTGGGCGGCGTTCGAGTCCGCGATCGCCGACGCCGACACCACTCTGACCCAGTTGACCGCATATACCGATGCGCCGGTCGCTCCCGAGGCGCCGCACTATGCGCGGATCACGCTGCTGACCGGCGTGATGAACAATCTGCACCGCTTCGACGCGAAGATCCTGGAGTGGAAGCACGTGCACCTGGCGGTCGTGTGGATGCTCCTGGGCGGGCATCCGGCGGCCACCGCCGACGTCGAGATGCCGACCAGCCTGCGCGGGCGGCCCGTCAGTGACCTGGAGCGACTGGCCGTCAAGCCGCTGTTCCCCCGGCTCTGGAAGCACAGTACGGACGTGTACCACCGTGGGCTGGCATCGAACCAGTAGCCGGAGAGGTCGTGCAGCGCCACAGGGAGCCCGGCCGGCCGGGCTCTGGGAGAGGGCACAGATCGCCGGCGCGGGATGGAGGGCCGACCGCATTGCCTCGGGGCAGGGCGTCCGCGAGGAACGGCGGGGTCGCGCCATGTCCCCCGCCGACGCGCGGGCCGCGCGCCCGGCGTGCCTCCCCTGCGAGGGGATTCTGGTTCGCCGCGGTCGCACTGACGATCTCGATGGCGTTCGGCACGGCACCTGCGGTGCTGTGGCCTCTCTACCAGGCGCGGGACGGCTTCGGCGCGACGACGGTGACCGTCGCCTTCGCCGTCCTCGTCGTCGGTGCCGCGTTCAGCTTCCTGACCCTCGGCCATCTGTCGGACCGCCTCGGACGCCGGCGGATCATCGCGGCCGCCCTGCTGGTGACGATCGCCGCTGCGATCGTCCTGCTGTGCCGGCCCGATGTGCCCGGGCTCGTGCTGGGACGCGTTCTGAACGGGATCGGGGTGGGATTGATGGCCTCCACCGCCACGACCTACCTGCACGACCTGTTCCGGCAGGCGCATCCCGGCCGCGCCGCTTCGCCGACCCCCGGCGTGGTGGCGACCCTCGGTAATCTCGGCGGGCTCGCCCTCGGTCCGCTCACTGCGGGCGTGATCGCCCAGTGGCTGCCCGCGCCACTGACCACGACCCAGGTCGTGTTCGCCGTCGCCCTGGCGATCTCACTCGTCCTCGTGCTGTCCAGCCCGGAGACGGTTGTCGCCGGCGGCCATCGGCAGGACCGGCCGCGCCGCTTCGCGCTGCAGGACGGCGGCGGAGCGGCGTTCGTCTCGGGCGCCGGGCTCGGATTCTTCGCCTTCGCCCTGCTGGGTCTGGTGGCGTCCCTTGGCGCCATCATGATCCGCGACGTCCTGGGCGCCGGCTCCCCTTTCGTCGCGGGCGTGGTGCCGTTCTCGATGTTCGCCTCGGCTGCGGTGGCCCAGCTCACGATCGGCAGGCGCGCGCCGGACAAGATGCTCACGGTGGGCGTCGTGGCCTTCGTCGCCGGGCTGGTGCTCGTGTCCGTCTCGCTGCGCCACCCGGCCCTCTGGCTGTTCGTGATCGCCGTCGTCGTCGCCGGGGCCGGGGCGGGTCTGCTGTTCAGCAGCGGCCTGACACGGTCCACCGCCGCCGCGGTGCCGGCCTCACGTGCCGGCGTCCTCGCCGTCTACTTCGTCATCGCCTACGCCGGGATGGGCGGGCCCTCGATACTCTTCAGCATCGTTCTGCGGTACACCGGCATGGAGACCGTGATGACGGCCTTCGCCATCGCACTCGCCGTGGGCGCCACGCTCGCGGTGATCGGAGCCACCCGAGCGGCGCACCGGACCTGACGCACCAGAGACGGGGACCCCCGTCTTTCCGCGGCAGCCCGGTACCTGGAAAACCCCATGTCAGCCGGTAGGATGAGGATCGATCAGCGAGAGATTACTGGGCGCCGTCTCGTCGGCTACGACCAGTGGGGAGTCGCGTCGTGGCCACGCACTCCTCGGAGTACCCGGCGGGTCCCCGGCGCGCAGGCGTGTCCCGGTCGGTCCCCTTGCTGGGCCGGCACGAGGAGTGCCTGGCGCTTGACGAGCTCGTCGAGATGGCGCGTGAGGGCCTGAGCGGGACGCTGGTGCTGATCGGCGAGGCCGGGATCGGAAAGACGCGCCTCCTGGAGTACGCGGCGGGTACGGCCACCGATCTTCACATCGCGAATGTCGCCGGGGTGGAGTCGGAGATCCAGCTCGGCTTCGCGGCGCTGCACCGGCTGCTGCTGCCTTTCCTCGATCGGGCGGACCAGTTGCCCGGTCCGCAACGCGACGCGCTGGGCGCCGCCTTCGGCCTCGTCGCAGGTCCGCCGGCGGATCGCTTCCTCGTAGGTCTGGCCGCCCTCACCCTGCTCGCGGACGTCGCCGGCGAGCAACCACTGATGTGCCTCGTCGATGACGCGCAGTGGCTGGACCGGGAATCGCTGGAGGTGCTGGCCTTCGTGGGGCGCCGCCTGCACGCGGACGGCATCGGGTTGCTGCTCGCCGTCCGGGACGGGCCGGCCGGCCTGTCGGCGCTCGGCGGGCTTCCCACGGTCCAGGTCGCCGGTCTGCCCGAGACCGACGCCCGCCGGTTGCTTGCCGCTGCCGTTGCCGGACGGCTCGATCCGCAGGTGGTCGAGCGGATCGTCACCGAGACCCGGGGCAATCCTCTCGCCCTGGTCGAGCTCGCGGTCGAGCTGTCCGGCGAGCAGCTGGCCGGCGGGTCCTTGCTGCCCGTGCCGCTGCCGGTGGGCCGGCGCATGGAGGCGCATTTCCTGCGTCAGGTCGGCGCGATGCCCGCGGAAACGCGGTCGTTGCTGCTCGTCGCTTCCGTCGCGCCGACAGAGGATCCCGCGGTGCTCTGGCGGGCCGCCGCGTTGCTCGGCCTGTCGCCTGAGGCGGCGGACCCCGCGGTGTCGGGCGGGATCCTTTCGCCACAGCCCGACCTCGCCTTCCGTCATCCCCTCATCCGTTCGGCGGTCTACGGAGGGGCACGGCCGGCGGACCGGCGGCGCGTTCACGAGGCGTTCGCCGCCGTGATCGATCGCGACCGTGATCCGGACCGCCGGGCGTGGCACCTGGCCACGGCGGCCGTCGGCCTCGACGAGGGGGTCGCGCTGGAGCTCCAGCGCGCGTCCGAGCGCGCCCGGAGCCGTGGTGGCCACTCGGCGCAGGCCGCGTTCCTCCTCCGGGCGGCGGAGCTGACCCCCGATCCGCAGGATCGGGCCGGCCGGCTGTTCGCGTCCGCCCAGGCGCACCTCGTCGCCGGCGATCCCCTCATGGCGCAGTCCCTGCTCGAACGGGCGGCGCCCGAGCTCGGTGCACCCGCGATGCGCGTCGGAGCGCTACGGCTGCGGGCGGCGATCGAGATGTTCTTCGCCCGGGTGGCGGCGGTGCCGTCGATCCTGCTGGAGGCGGTCGCGGCCATCGACCCTCGCGAAGAGCGGCTGGTCCAGGGCATGCTGTTCCAGGCGCTCGAGGCGGCGATCATGGCCCGCCGCTACACCACTGGGACGACCCTCGTCGACGTGGCGCGCACCGCACTCAATGCGCCCCGGGATCATTCCGTGCGCGCGACGGTCCCAGACCTGCTGCTGGACGCGTTCGCGAACCGCGTTGCCTGCGGGTTCCCGGAGGCGGTGCCGCTGCTGCGCGCGGCGGTCACGGCCATGCGCGCCGAGGGGGAACTCGTCGAGGCGGGCATGCCCCTCGCCGTCCTGCTCTGTCTGGCGACGGAGGACCTGTGGGATGACACTGGGCGCCGGGAGGTACTCGGGCGCCTCGACACCTTCGACCGCGATCAGGGTGCGCTGCAGGCGCTGCGGATCACGCTCCAGGGCCTGGCCAGCTGCGAGCTGTGGGCCGGCCGGTTCGGAAAGGCGGAGGCGCTCCACGCCGAGGCGGCCGAGATCGCCACGGCGACCGGGATACCGGCCGAAGGGTCGGGGCCCCTGGTGGAGCTGCTGGCATGGCGGGGACACGAGGCGCAGACGCGCGCGGCGGCGGACATCGTGATAGGGACGTGGGCCGAACAGCGGGGAATCGGAGCCGCGGCCAACCACGCGCTCCTCGCCCTCACCGTCCTCGAGCTCAGCCTCGGCCGTTACCGTGAGGCGCTCGCCTGGGCTCTCCGGGTCTACGAGGACGACGCGCCCGGGCCCGGCAACCATGTGCTGCCCGACGTCGTCGAGGCGGCCGTGCGCGCCGGGGACCGTGCCGCCGCGTCCACCGCTCTCGCGCGCCTGTCCGAACGTGCGCCGATCAGCGGGACGCCGTGGGCGCTGGGGGTGCTCGCCCGGTCCCGCGCGCTGATGGCCGACGACGACCGCGCCGAGGACCTCTACCTGGAGTCCATCGAGCTACTCGGCCGTACGCTGGTCGTCACCGAGCTCGCCCGGGCTCACCTGCTCTACGGCGAGTGGCTGCGCCGGCGGAGACGCCGCTCGGACGCCCGCCGCCGGCTGCGGACCGCACATGAGATGTTCGCCACCATGGGCGCCACCGCGTTCGCGGAACGCGCGCGGACAGAGCTGCTGGCCACCGGCGAACGACCCCGCAAACGGACAGCGCAGACCAGCCACCACCTGACGCCTCAGGAGGCGCAGGTCGCCGGTCTCGCCGCAGCGGGCGCGACGAACGCGGAGATCGCCACCAGGCTCTTCATCACCACCTCGACGGTCGAGTACCACCTCAACAAGATCTTCCGGAAGTTCGACCTCACCTCCCGGCGCCAACTCGCCCGAGCACTCCTCGATGAACCTGCCCCGGCACACGGAAGTCCCGGGCCGAGCGGCTGACGACCGCCCGGCCCCCGGGCGCTTCCGGGACTGGGGACTTTCCCCGGTTCGAACACACCCCCGGTCATGATGTCCTGGTTCATGCCTGGACCACAGTGTTCCGGGCCCGAGCTGAGAGGCGATCATGACTCCTACTCCTGTCATCTTCATTCATGGGCTGTGGCTGCACGCCACCTCCTGGAACCCCTGGGTCGAGTTGTTCCGGGAGGCGGGCTACGAACCGCTGGCACCTGGCTGGCCGGGCGACCCGGACACCGTCGAGGAGGCGCGCGCGAACCCCGAGAGCATCGCCGACCACGGTATCGACGACGTCGTCACGCACTACGCGAAGATCATCGACGGACTGCCGACCAAGCCGATCCTGATCGGGCACTCCTTCGGCGGCATGATCGCTCAGAAGCTCCTCGGCCAGGACCTCGCGGCCGCAGCCGTGGCCATCGACGCCGCCCAGATCAAGGGCGTGCTTCCGTTGCCGCTGTCCGCGCTGCGCTCCACCCTTCCGGTGTTCAAGAACCCGGCCAACAAGCACAAGGCCGTCTCCCTGACCGCCGAGCAGTTCCGCTACGCGTTCGGCAACGCCGTCTCCGAGGAAGAGTCCCGGGAGCTCTACGACCGCTGGGCGATCCCGGCGCCCGGCAAGCCTCTGTTCGAGGCCGCCGCCGCCAACTTCAACCCGCACTCGCCGGCCAAGGTCGACACCGCCAACGAGTCACGCGGCCCGCTGCTGCTGATCATGGGTGGCAAGGACCACACGGTGCCCGAGGCGGTCACCAAGTCCACCCTGAAGCAGTACCGCCACTCCGACGCGGTCACCGACATCAAGGACTTCCCCGACCGGGCGCACTCCCTGACGATCGACAGTGGCTGGCGGGAGGTCGCCGACGCCTCACTTGCCTGGCTGAAGGAACAGTCGCTCTGAGACCGCGCCCGCGCATCGGTCTTCTCACCCCAGGCCCAGGCCCGGTCTCGTTCGCCGCCGGCGACGGGGAGCCGGGCGTGGGTCGTACCGCCGCCATGGCGACCCGCGCGCCCATGGGCATCATCCGCTCATGACCACGCGGCGACGGCCACGTGCCGTCGCCGCCCCGGTCGGCATGACCAGCCGGTTGCCAGGATGGTTGGCAGGAAGGGAATTTCATGGATTTGGGACTGCACGGCGAGGTCGCGGTGGTGACCGGAGCCAGCAAGGGAATCGGCCTGGCCATCACCCGGTCGCTGGTCGACGAGGGGGTACACGTCATCGCCGGAGCACGCCAGGCGACGGCCGAGCTGACGGCGTTGGCCGAGACCGGAAAAGTGCAGGTGATCGAGGTCGATCTGTCCACCGCGACCGGGCCGGCCCGGCTCATCGCGGCCGCCGTGGCACGCGGCAGGCTCGACATCCTGGTCAACAACGTCGGTGCGGTCTCCCCGCGCCTGACCGGATTCCTCGACATCACCGACGAGCAGTGGTTCACCTCCTTGACCCTCAACCTGATGGCGGCCGTGCGCACCACCCGTGCCGCGCTGCCCACGATGCTCGCGGCCGGACACGGGAACATCGTGACCATCAGCTCGGTCAACGCCTTCCTGCCCGACCCGGCAGTGATCGACTACAGCGCCGCCAAGGCGGCCCTGACGAACTTCTCCAAGTCACTGTCGAAAGAGGTCGGCTCGCGCGGCATACGGGTCAACACCATCAGCCCCGGCCCGGTCACCACGGACCTGTGGCTCGGTGACCACGGCGTCGCCGCGACCGTCGCGCGCGCCGGCGGCGGCGACCCCGCCGCGGTGGCCGAACAGGCCGCCGCGCAGGCGGAGACCGGCAGGTTCACCCATCCTCGGGAGATCGCCGATCTGGTGCTGCTGCTGTCCAGCGACCGAGCCGGAAACGTCACCGGCGCCGACTTCGTCATCGACGGAGGGCTCATCAAGACCCTGTGACCCGCATGGCAGGGCCGTCCGGGCGGCCGGCGCCGCCCGGACGCCGCCTGGATGTGGAGGCGGCCGGACCCGGTCTGTCCCCGATCCGGCGAATCCGTGCTCCCACGTCTCCATCAGTAGTTGGATGATCCGGACGAACCCAACAGCCCCGAGTGAGGAAGTCACCCGTGACGAACGAGGTACCCGCGCTCAACCCCGACGTCCCCCAGACCGCCCGGATCTGGAACTACTGGCTGGGAGGCAAGGACCACTACGCCGCGGACCGGCAGGTCGGCGACGAGATCCTGAAGGTCATCCCGGACATGGCGCTGTTCGCCCGCGCCACGCGGCAGTTCCTCCAGCGCGCCGTCCGCCACCTCGCGGCCGACCTCGGCGTGAAGCAGTTCCTCGACATCGGCACCGGGCTTCCGACCGCCGACAACACCCATCAGGTCGCACAACGGGCCGTCCCGTCCGCGCGTGTGGTGTACGTGGACAACGACCCGCTCGTCCTCATGCACGCCCGCGCCCTGCTGACCAGCACGCCGGAGGGGAAGACCGCCTACCTGAACGCCGACCTGCGCGACCCGGACAAGATCCTTGCCGACGCGGCCGAGACCCTGGACTTCGGCGAGCCGATCGCGCTGCTTCTGATGGGCATCCTCGGCCACATCACCGACTACGACGAGGCGCGGTCGATCGTCCGGCGGTTGTCCGACGCGCTGCCCAGCGGCAGTCACCTGGTCCTCTACGACGCCACCAACGTCGTGGACCCCGCGTCCGCCGAGGCCATCGAGATCTGGAACCGCTCGGCCGAGCCCCCCTACACCCTGCGCAGCCCCCAGCAGCTCGAAGGCTTCTTCGAAGGCTGGGAGATCCTGCCGCCCGGAGTCGTGTCCTGTCCGCTGTGGCACCCTCCAGCCGTCGATATCAGCGAGGCCGTAGAGATCGACGAGTTCGGCGGCGTCGGCCGCAAGCCCTGACGGCGCGGCGGCCGGGGCGACGCGGGCCACGACCAGCGTCACCGCGTCGGCTCCCCGGCGTGGGCGAGCTTCGGATTTAATGCGTCGCAGAGCAGGCGCCGCCGGGGGCAGAGTGTGTTGTGTGCTCTCACCCCCGCGCGGCCTGGCCGACAACGACCTCGTCTCGGCACTGGCCGACGGCTGGGACCTGGACATCGCATCGGTCGCGTACCGGCCGGTCGGCTTCGGCAGCCATCACTGGTCGGTCACCGAAGCCGGCGGCGCCCGGTGGTTCGCCAACGTCGACGAACTGGGCGCCCCTGGGCAGGCCCCCGACGAACCGTCGCAGGTCCTGCACCGTCTGCGCGCTTCGTTCGCCACGGCGACCGCGCTCGGCGACCACGGCCTCGACTTCGTCGTCGCGCCGATTCCCGCCCGCGGCGGTGAACCGCTGATCCGGCTGGGCGAACGCTTCGCGGTGTCGCTCTACCCGTTCGTCGACGGGCAGAGCTTCGACTGGGGCGAGTACGCGAGCGCAGATCACCGCGACGCCGTACTCGACATGATCGTCGCCGTCCACACCTCGCCCCGCACCACCTGGCGGCACGCCGCCCGCGACGACTTCACCATCGCCCACCGCGCCGAGCTGGTGACCGCACTCACCGGCACCGGCGGTGCGGGGCGCGGCGGGCCCTACACCGCTCGCGCCGCGAGCCTGCTGGCCGCCAACGCCGCTCCCATCAGCCGATCGCTCGAGGACTACGACGCCCTGGTCGAGGAGGCCCGCTCCTACGCCGATCGCAGCGTCCTCACCCACGGCGAGCCCCACGCGGGCAACACCATGCTCGCCCCATCCGGCTGGAAACTCATCGACTGGGACACCGCCCTGGTGGCCCCTCCCGAACGCGACCTGCGGACCGTCGACCCCGGAAACGGCTCCGTCCTCGCCGCCTACCACCAGGCCACGGGCGTCACCCCGCTCCCCTCGATGATCGAGCTCTACGCCCTCCAATGGGACCTCACCGAGCTCGCGGTGTGCTGGAACCAGTTCCGCAACCTCCACCACGGCGACGACAACGACCACGAGGGCTGGCAGAACCTGCAGGAAGTGATCGAGAACATCGATCATCGGTCCGGCTGACCGACGACCGCCTCGCCGAGGTCCGCGGATCCTCATCTCCCGGTGACCTACCTCCGTCACGCCACTTGGCAAACGGAACCATGTTCCGTATGTTAGCGGAACATGGTTCCGTTTACTTCGGTTGCCGGAACAGGCGAGGCCGATACCGGGCCACGCCTCGCGAACTCGCTTCACCCCTCAGGAGGAACAGTCATGCAGTACCGCACCTTGGGCCGCACCGGTGTGCAGGTCAGCACCCTCGTGCTCGGCGCGATGAACTTCGGCAGTCTGGGGCGTACCACCCAGGACGAGGTCACCGCCATGGTCGACGCCGCCCTGGAGGGGGGCATCAACCTCATCGACACCGCCGACATGTACAGCGGCGGCGAGTCGGAAGAGATGGTCGGCAAGGCCATCGCCGGCCGCCGCGACGACCTCGTGCTGGCCACGAAGGCGAGCATGCCCATGGGCGACGAACGCAACCACCAGGGCGCTTCGCGCCGCTGGCTGGTCACCGAGCTGGACAACAGCCTGCGCCGTCTCGGCGTCGACCACGTCGATCTCTACCAGATCCACCGGTGGGACCCGGGCACCAGCGACGAGGAGACACTGTCGGCCTTGACCGACCTGCAGCGCGCGGGAAAGATCCGCTACTTCGGCTCCTCGACGTTCCCCGCGTACCGCATCGTGCAGGCCGAGTGGGCCGCCCGGGAGAACCACCTGGGCCGTTACGTCACCGAACAGCCCAGCTACTCGATCCTGCAACGCGGTATCGAGACCCACGTCCTGCCCGTGACCGAGCAGTACGGGCTCGGGGTGCTGGTGTGGAGCCCGCTGGCCTCGGGCTGGCTGTCCGGCGCGATCCGCGCGGGGCAGGAGATCACGACCAGCCGCTCGACGCTCATGCCGCAACGCTTCGACACCGCCATCCCCTCCAACCGGGCCAGGCTGGATGCCGTCGAGCAACTGGCCGGCGTCGCCGCCGAGGCCGGTCTGACCATGATCCAGCTCGCGCTCGGGTTCGTGACCGCGCACCCCGCCGTGACCAGCGCGATCATCGGCCCCCGCACCATGGACCACTTGCACTCTCAGCTCGCCGCCGCGGACACCGTGCTCTCCGCCGACGTGCTCGACGCGATCGACGCGGTCGTCGCGCCCGGCGTCGACCTCGCCGCACACGAGAAGCACGACACTCCGCCCGCCCTGCTCGACGCGGCGCAGCGACGTCGCTGATCGCTCGTCACGTCGGCGACCGAGCGGCGGGCGGGCGGTGGCCTACGCACCACCCGCCCCGCCCGACCCGTCGCAACGGCCGCGGACCTCACCGCTCCCGAACGGAGCGTGTCCCCCGTGGCTGTTCGATCATTCTTTGCCTTGCCGACACCATGGACACCACGACCATGCGCCAATCGAGCAGATGACCGGCGGCCGCCTGTGTGAAGATCGCTACATGATGCGAAGGTGGTCATGACCTTGCCGCGACTCCGCTCCTCGCCGCCCGAATCGGCGAGCGGCGGGATGACGCCGGGACGGTTCCAGGCGCTGCGGCGGCACCGGCGATGGCTGATCCCACTGGTGGCGGTCGCGCTGCTCGCCGAGATGGCGATCGCCATGGTCACGACGGCCGTGCAGCAGACTCCGACCACGGACGAGCCCGTGTACGTGGGCTCGGCGATGGTCTACCTGCGGGAGCACAGCCTGCGGTACAACCCCGAGCACCCGCCGCTCGGCAAGCTGATCATCGAGTCCGGGGTCGCGTTCGCGCACGCGCACTTCGATCCCGCCTTCGTCGGCTCCGACGGGGCGGTCGGACGGCATCTGCTCTACAAATCGGGCAACGACGCGTGGCGGCTCATGCTGCTGGCCCGGCTGCCGATGATCGTGCTGACACTGCTGTTCGGGCTGGTCGTCTTCGCGTTCGCGCGTGACCTCGCCGGCTCCGTGGGCGGGCTGGCGGCGCTCGGCCTGTACGCGTTCTCGCCCGACATCATCGCGAACGGGTCGCTGGCCACGCTCGACGTACCCGCGGCCGGCTTCCTGCTGACGTCGGTCTGGCTGCTGTGGCGGGCGCGGCGGCGGCCGTTGCGCTACCTGCCGCTCGCCGGGGTGGCGCTCGGCGCGGCCCTGGCCACCAGGATGAGTACGCTGCCGGCGGTTCCCGTGCTCCTGCTGCTGGTGACCCTGTCGTTCTGGTACGCCCACCGGAGACCCGATCTCGGCAGGCGCGGGGCCGTGAGGCTGCTCGGGCTCGGCCTGGCGGCGGCGGCCGGCGTGGCGCTGATCTCGGTCATCGTCGTGTGGGGCACCTACCTGGCGGTCGACCCACGGTTGCGCTGGACGACGCCCGCGAACGTACCCGTCGTCCACGGGCTGCGGGGGCTCGTCGTCGACTGGCTACCCTTCCCGCGGCCGTACCGGGACGGCATGCGCATCCAGTTCGGCTTCGAGTACCAGACGTACCGCGGTTTCCTGCTCGGCCACCAGTACCGCGGCCCGCGGTGGTACTACCTGCCGGTCGCGCTGCTGGTGAAGACGCCGCTCGGCATGCTCGCACTGTGGCTGGCGGGCGCCCTCGCGACGGTGACGGTGCCCCGGCTGCGGCCCGCGGTGCCGTACGTGCTCGTCCCGCCGGCCGTCCTGCTGGCCGCCGTCCTGAACGGCTCCCGCGACTGGGGTGTCAGGTACGCCATCATCGTGCCGGTGTTCATGGCGGTCGCGGCGGCCGGCGTGGTGGCCCTCCGCCGGCGGTGGACGCCCGCCGTGACGGCTGCGCTGCTCCTGTTCGTGGCGGCCAGTTCGCTGCGGACGTTCCCGTACTACCTGCCCTACTCCAACGAGGCGTTCGGCGGGCCGTCGAAGACCCACCTGCGTCTGCACGACTCGAACGTCGACTGGGGTCAGGACCTGGGGCGGCTCGCCGAGCACCTCCGGCAACGCCACCCGGGCGAGAGGATCTGGCTCGTCTACAAGGGCAGCGGCTTGCCGTCCTACTACGGCATCCACGCCTCGAACCCGCTCAAGGTCCCTCCGGACGAGGTCCACGGCCTGCTCGTCGTGTCCGACACCTGGATCGCCAAATCCCGCGGCCGGCTGGCGGCGCTGATCAACAGCAGCGAGCCGATCGACGAGGTGGGCCACTCGATCACGATCTACTACCGGCCCGCCGCGACCGGCTCGCCGCGACGATGACCTGAGCGGCACGGACCGCTGCCGCTACCGGGGCGGAAAGCCCTGGCTCACGGGCTACTCGGGCGCCCGGGCCGCCGCCCGGCGGGCGGCGGCGAGCGCGGCGTGCAACGGGTCCGTCTGGCCGGTGACCCGCAGTGGGATGTGGGCGGGTGCCGTGTCGACGGGCACCACGATGCCGTGGTCGCTGAAGTGGACGTTGCCGGGGCCCACCCGGGCGATGTGCGGCTCCATTCCGCTGGCGAACGGCCGGCTGCCGGGGCCCGGCACGTCGATGCGCAGGTAACTGCCGTCCGGGAACGCCCACGTGAGCGTCGCGGCGCCGCTGAGGGGCTCGCTCGGCTTGACCGGGATCCGGTTGGGGAGCTCGATCCTGGGTGGCCGCCCGAGCGCTTGGACGATCTCGGCGTACGACCGGTTGGCGAGTTCGCCCGGCAGGATGGTGGCCGCGGTCGCAGTGGACCGCAACCCCGTCAAGGTGCCCTCGACACCGTGCGTGAGCAGGACGCGGCGTTCGGCGGCGAGCGTTTCGAGGTTGGGCAGCAGGTTCTCCTCGCCCGCCGGGAAGCTTCTGGCCCGCTGCTCGATCGCGGCCAGCTCGTCGCGTACCGCGTCGCGGCCGGCCAGGGCCGAGGCGTCGCCCATCTCCACCCGCTGTTGCAGGTCGCGCAGGCGGCTGAGCCTGGCTACGTAACGGTCGATCACCGCCTGCTCGGCGGCGTTCGCGAGCGGTACCGGCCGCACCAGCCGCTCCAGCCGCTCCAGGTCCCTCATGGCGCCGCCGAGTCTCGGCTCCAGCCAGGCGATGGCCTCACGGACCTCCTGGTCCATCGCCTCGTGGGTGAAGCCCTTCCGGAAGCCGGCGAGCCCGGAGGTGAGCCGCTGGTCGTAGGAGCGCAGGCGCTTGACCATCTCCTCGGCCCGCTTGAGCAGCTTGTCCTTGCGATCGCCCCTCATGAAGCGGCCGAAGCCGGGGATGAGGTCCTCGGCGCGCCTGGTCATGTCCTGGATGAGCGCCCGCAGCCGCGCCTCGGCGGCGGCGGTCTCCGGCGACAACCGGGCCGCGGCCCCGAGGGAGCCGAACCCCGGCTTCGCCGGACCGGTGCGCGGCTGCGGCGCCCGCTCGGCCGGGACCGGCGCCGGCGGCTCCGGCGCCGGTCTGGGGGACCGCACGGGACCGCTCTTGGCCACGGGCACCACCGGCGTTCCCGCGTTCTCCAGTTCGGCCTGCGCCCAGTGCCCGGTCTGGCGGGGCACCCCCTGGACGTTGCGGTAGCGAGTGAGCCCCGCGGCATCGAGGTGGAAGACCTCGTCGGGGAAGTCCGGATGCACGAACACCACCCGGCCGCCGCCCGCGTCCACGAACTGGGTCCCGTGCAGGAACGCCAGCGCGGTTTCCTCTTCCTTCTTGACGCCCTTGGCCAGCAGCTGGACGGCTCTGGCGGACAGCCGTGACTGGTTCGGGAGCAATGTCTGGGGGGCGCCCCCGATCACCCCGGTGACCGCCAGGACGAGCGCGAACACCTCCCAGCCCTGACCGCTCGGTGCGGGCGGGTCCGCCAGCCGGGCGCCCGCGTTGGCCGCCGTCCGCCGCACTCGCTCCTCCTCGCGGCTTGCCGCGTCGTGGAGCTGCAGCAGGAGCTGGGCCACCCGGGCCGCATAGCCCACCACCGCCAGCGGGCCCCACGCGAAGCTGAGCACGAGCAGCAACTTGTCGACCACCGCCCGTACGGGGTGTCGTTCCGGCGCGGCCCGCCCTTCCCGGATGAGCCGCGCGGGTACGGACTCCGGTGGCAGGGAGAGCTGTTCCAGCGTCTCGTCGATGATGCGGTTGAGGCTGAAGACGTCCTCGGGATCGCTCGCGAGCGTGGCCCGAGTGGTGTCGATGTTGCCGAGCTGGGCCTGCGCGTTCTGCCGCAGCACGTCACCGAGGATGTCGGGCACGCGGACCGGCAGCACGTGCTGTAGCGCCCTCTCGTCCAGCAGGATCGGATACCGGCCGAGGAACGCCAGGACGGTGTCCTCGGACGGGGGCGGCGGGCGGCGCAGACTCGCCAGCTCGGTGGCCAGCTTCACCAGCACTGCGGGTTCCCCGTAGCGCTGGAGCTCGGCCCGGACGACCCGCTCGCTCTGCTTCATGGTGGCCAGCGCGATGTTGACCGCGCGGTCCCGCACCACCTGGCGGAGTGCCCGGACCGCGAGGTCGAAGTCGTCGACGGTGGCGAAGTTCGCCGCCCGCAGCCCGCGTTGCACCTTCTCCCGGAGCTCCCGTTTGCGCTGCGCGAACTCGGCCCGGAACTCCTTGGAGCCGGTGCCGTCCGGCATGATCTCCAAGAGTTTGATGTCCTCGTAGAGATCGGACAGGCCGGTGAGCCGGTCGATGGCCTGGCGCTCCCGGCCGGGACTGACCCGGGCGTGCGCCGCGTCGATCGCCGCGTCCCTGGTGGCGATCTCCCGGGCCCGCTGGGCGCGCCGGGCGCTGTGCACGAAGTCGTCTATCCGCCTGCTCGCCTCGGTCCAGTCACCGGGCGGGCGGTCCGCGCCGGCCTGCTCCTCCAGCAGCCTCCAGTCGTCCGGGGAAAGCCGCTGGAGCTGATCGTAGGCGTTCATCATGACCGCGAGCTCCGCCGGCCGCAGCGGGGCGAACTCGCGCAGCCGCTGGTACGGGAAGCGCCGCCCGTAGAGGTCGCGCAGGCCGAAGTAGCGGAGCATCACGGGGGAGCTCTGGATCTCCGCGATGTCGGGGTACGAAGTCAGCTCGTCATCGATCTCGAACGCCTTCGGCGGTTCCGCGGGCTGCTGGACGGGCGGCGCGCCGGCGGCCTTCGCGCGGTCGCCGGAACCGGGCACGGCGCGGCGGTCGCCGGACCCCGCGGGCCGGCCGGCGGGCGGCGGGAGCTTCCCGGCCGCCGCCCCTGGAGCGGGGGCCGCCTTCCGCACCCCGCGGGTGACACCGGTGAGCACCGTCCTGACCAGCGGCCGTCCGGCCGAGCCGGAGCCGGAGCCGCGGACGATGCGTGCGGGGTGGTAGTGCTGTCCCATCAGGCTTCCGGTTCCCGCCCGTACGGTGCCTGCTCACGTGGTGCCTGCTCGCGTGGCGGCTGCTCACGTGGCGGCTGCTCGTGCGGTGGCTGTGCGAGCATCTCGTGCCGCCGCTCCGCCAGCACGCGCTGGGCCCGCGCCAGCCGCGCCGCGACGGTACGGGTCAGCGCCGCGCCGAGGGCGTCCAGCTGGGCCTGCGTCGGCTCCCCGTACACCCGGACCGTGACCGGGACATGGCAGTTGATCCGCATGGCGATCAGACGTTGTTGTAGGTGATCTGGATGGAGAACAGGGTGACCGCGTCAGCGGGGTTGGCGTTGCCCACCCCGCTGCTCGCCGAGAACGAGTACCGGAAGTTGGCCAGGTCCACCACGCTGAGCGCCGAGTTGGGCAGCGGCTTGTCGGTGTTGAACGGAACCTGGCTGGTGTCGAACTGCACCACGTTCTGCGTCGTGCCGTCGGCGACCGAGGTACGAACGAGCACGAAGGCGGTGTTCTGCCCGGCCGGCGGAATGCCCTTGCCGCGGATCTTGATCGAGGTCATCTTGACCTTGTCGGGCAGCGTCAGCGCGACCACCCCGCTCGGGCCGCCGGTGGTCGGCGCCACCGCGGTGCCCGAGGTCTGCAGGGCCCAGGCCGTCGCACCCGCGACGGGTTGCAGGGTCGGCGTGACCGAGAGCACGACCGTCGGCGGGATGGTCGGCACCCGGGCATTGAGCTGGTCGAACGCGGTGGCGATGTCGGTGACGGTGGCGGCCACCGCCTTCAGGTCGCTCTCGATCGTGTCGAACCGGATGTTGAAGCCGCCCGGGCCGTCCGCCTCCACCAGGTCGACCAGGTTCCGGAAGGCCGGGTGATGGAACTTCGGGTTGTAGCTGAAACTAGCCACGAGAGGTGCTCCTTCGCTGGGGTCGCAGCACGCTGCGCACGCGGAACTTGGGGAAGGTGAAGACCGGGTTGATCTCGGCCAGGTTGCCGCGCACCTCGACCGTGTGGTCCCGGATGATCTGGGTGTTGACCTCGACGCCCACCGGGTGCAGGGCGTGGAGGATGTTCAGGATCAGGTCGTACTGGTCCTTGGAGATCACGGTGTTCGGGTTGTCCAGCTCCGGCCGCAGCTCCACCCGGAAGGTGTGCGGCGCGGGCAGGTCGCCGAGCAGGTAGCCGGCCTGTACCCAGACCAGCCCGGCCGAGTCACCGTGCAGGGTGGTGCTCGGCTGTGTGGGACTGCCCAGGGAGGCGCGGGCGGGGCTGGTCGGGTCGAGCCCGCTCGTCGCCCACCCGAGCCGGACCTTGCCGACGGTGGGCGGCACCGGCGGCGCCTGGTCGGCCAGCACGGGCAGCACGGAGACCGGCATCGTCTCCCCCTCGTCCAGCTCGATGACCAGCCGCCCGTTCGTGCCGTCAGGTCCCCGGACCACGACCAGCTCCCCCGGCCCCTGCCGGACCGTGACGTCCGTGGCGGAGCGTGTGACGTGGCCGAAACCGACGGCGTGCGCCAGCCCGGCCAGCGCACCGGGCGAGAGGGTCGTGTGCCGCAGGAACAGCATCCGGCCATGCCCGCTGAACTCCTCGCCGGGGACCACGGGGGTCCTGCTCACCCGGAGCCGGCCGTTGATCGAACGCCGGGCCAGCTCGTCCAGCAGCGCGTCCAGCAGTTGGGCCAGTGCGGGCTGCATCAGGTGGTCGGCCGGGTCGCCGCCGTAGTCCGCCCGCTGGTCGTCGTGCGGGAACAGGAACCGCGGGTCGAAGAACTCGAACGGGTCGCTCACCACGGTGATCGGCGCGCCCAGGGTGCCGTCGGCGGCGATCGTCTGGCCGTCCGGCAGGTCGGCCAGGCCGATCCGCAGCGGCCGGCTCGCCGCCACGGTGTGCCTGCCCAGCGTCACCTCCGCCTTGACGATCACGTTGCCGGGCGCGGTGGCCTGCAACTTCGTGATCGCGGTCGGACTGCCCGGGGCGCCGGTCGCGGTCAGCGTGCCGCGCCCGGGCCCGTTCGGCACGGTCAGCCAGCGCAGCACCGAGCCGGCCGGGGGCGCCGGACGCAGCCCGAGGGTGACCGTCGACCCGACGTCCAGATCGGTGGGACCGGCCGGGGCCGGGGTGATGTCCACGGCGAAGTAGTCGCCCGGTGCGCCGGCCGCGTACACGCGTGCCCCGTCGGGCTCGGCCTCGTCGCGTACGCACACGAAGCCGAATCCGGCCAGGTGCGCCAGCGCGGCCAGCCGTCCGGGCGCGATCGTGCTGTGCCCGAGCAGCACCGCCCGCCCGGTGGCGCGCAGATCGGCCGCGCGCGGGTCGAACGCGCCGCTGATCCGCAGCCGCCCCGCGGTGCCCGGCTCCGCGGCCGCCAGGCCGACCAGCTGGTCCAGCGGCGCGGCGAGGCCGACCTGCACCAGGTGCGGGTCGGGAGCCGGCTCGCCGGGGTCGAGGTCGCGGGGTGGCGGGGCGGTGAAGTCGACCTCGGCCCGGTCGTAGCCGAACAGGAACGCCGGGCTGAACGTCTCCTCCGCCGCCGCGGTGCCGACGGCGTCGGCCTCGCTCACCCCGCGCCGCCCCGCCGCGTCCATGCACTCACCCACCGCCAGCTCGACCGGGCGGATGCGCACCAGCCGGGTGCCGCGCACCAGCGCCGCGTTGGCGTCCTGGACGACCAGCGGATCGGGCTGCCCGCCGATGGTGCCGACCAGCTCGTTGAGCATCGCGGTCAGGTTGGCCGGGGTCGGCAGCGTCCAGCGCCGGAACACCCGCAGCCGCCTGCGGTAGTGCTCGTCCGCCTCGCCCAGGACGGGTGCGAAGTCGGTACGGGCCACCGCGGAGATCCGTACCTCGTCGAGCACACCGCGGAAGGCGCTGCCGCCCGGGCCGATCCGCAGCGGGGCGGTGTTCTTCACGGCGCCCAGCGAGCTGAAGGAGGCGCGGGCGCGCGGCACCCCGTCGACGTAGAGCCGCAGCACCTTCGCGGTCCCGTCCAGCACGCCGGCCAGGTGGCTGAAGGCATCCGTGGGCAGGCTGAGATCGGCGAACAGCGTGATCGGCGGCAGCGTCCCGTCGCTGACGACCAGCCGTACGTTGCGGGTCACGCCGCGGCCGAACTCCCCGACCGACAGCGCCCAGCCCGCCCCGGTGCCACCGGGCGCCGGGTGCTTGAACAGCACCTGACCCTCGGTGGTGGCGGCATCGGGCCGTACGAAGCACTCGACCGTGGCACTGGCGCCGACCGCGATGTCGAACGCCGTGTCGGTCGCCACCTCCACGGCCGCGTCCGCCGAGTCGAAGCCGAACGCGGTGCCGTAGCGGCCGGGCACGCCGAACCGGACCGCGCCCTTCGGGGTGCCGTTGTGGCCGGTACGACCCGGATACTGGCCGGTCACGTCCTGCGCGACGGTGGTCCCCCCGCTGGGGAGGTCGTCCAGGTGGTAGAGCGCGACGGTGCCGGAGTCGAACCCGTACGGCAGCGGGGGGAAGCGCGGCACGCCGAGGTCGGTGCCGATCAGGTCGAGGCTGCGGCCGGTCGCCGTGGGCAGGTGCCGCTGGGCCACCACCCGGGCGAGCCGGCCGGCGAGCTGGTCCCGCTCGCCGCCGATCGCCCACAGCAGCTTGGCCGTGGTGCCGAGCAGCGCGGTCAACCGCCAGACCTCCTCCGCCCGGCCGTCCTGCGGGGCCGGGACGACCTTCAGGCCGGTCACCCGGACCTGCGCGGAGACGGGAAGGGCCAGCGCGGCGGAGGCCCCGGCGGGCGTACCGGCCGCGAACGGCACAGTCACGGTCGCGGCCGACCCGTCCGGCTGGGTGAAGGCCACCGTCACCGTCGTGTCGGCCGCCACGTCCCGCGTGGTGGCCAGCACGTAGCGGGGCTCCGGCGTCTGGCCGAACCGGGCCTGGTGGTCGCCGAAGTCGTAGGGCGTGACGTTGGCGGACCCGGCGTCGGCACCCGGCACCACCCGCAGCGCCAGCGTGTCCCCGCCCCGCCCGAACGGTGCCGTCAGCCGCCCGCCCATCCGGGTCGCGGCGAGCACCTGGCCGGCCGAGACGGCGCTCATGCCGTCACCAGCGTGATGTCGAGGGCGTCGCCGCCGGGCGAGAAGACGGCCAGCTCGGTCGGGCCCATCGTCAGGTTCTCGCCCACTGCGGCCTCCACCACGGCGCTCTGCTGCGGCACCGCGCCGAAGGTGATCCGGCCGAACGCGGGCGGGTTGCGGCGCAGGTGCAGCTGCTGCACGTCGAACACCCCGGGCTGGTCCACGAAGGCCCGGATGACCTGCGAGTACAGCACGTCGCCGCCGAGCCGCTGGGTGCTGATGTCGGCCGCCAGCCGCTGCCGGATGGAGGCCAGCAGGGCGGCCCCGTCCGAGCCCGCCTCGATGACCACCTTCGCGCGTACCCCGATCTCGATGTGGTCGGCCTCCACGATGTTGGGGTGGATGCCGACCGGCCGCACCGCGTCCACCGCGGCGGTGACCCGCTCGAAGATCCCCTGCACCGGGCCGGTGGTGCGCCACGGCGCGCGGGGCTCGTGCGCCACCACGACGGTGAAGAAGTACGGCTCGCCGATCCGCCTGGCCGCCGAGCTGAACGTGCGCTGGCCGAACAGGAACGTGCCGAAGTAGCTCTGCGAGACGTCCACGCCGCCGCGCGGGTCGGACAGCACGACGTCCAGCACCCCGTTGACGCCGAGCGCGGCCTGCGCCACCGACTCCACCGTCCACAGGTTGCGGGCCAGCCCGGCCAGCCGGGCCCGGTAGGTGTCGTCGCCCTCGGTCCGGATGCCGCCGGTGGTCGGCTGCGGGTTGGTCACGGCCAGCTTGGCGTTGCCCAGGTCGGACAGGAAGATCGAGCGGTATGTGGGGTCGATGGCGGTGATCGTGGACTTGGGCACGTCACCGCCGGGCCCCGGCTCGAAGGCGGCCACGTCCACGGTGGCGGTCTGATGGGCCGCGTCCAGCGTCACCGGGGCGGTGGTGCCGAAGGCCCTGACCGGCGGCGCGGTGACCAGGATCGCCCCTTCCGGCACGACGTACCGCCGTCCCGGAGCCGCGTCGCTCAGGGTGATCTGGACCGTACCGGTGCTGGGCAGGTGCCGCCGGGCCAGCCCGACGTCCTCCCCGAGCAGGTCGAGGTTGTCGCCGAACGCGGTGGAGATGAAGTTGCCGTAGTACAGGTCCTCCATCCGCTTCCACAGCTCGCCGTCCTCGGCCGCGGTCACCTCCAGGATCTTGCGCAGCGGGCTGGTGCTGGTCAGGTCGAGGTCGTCGAAGACCGCCCGGGCCCGGTCGAACGCCTCGGAGAGGATCCGGTCGAACGGCTTGAGCACGAAGCCGTCGTCGGTCACCCCGAAATCGGTCACGGAATCAGCCATGGCCGGTTCACACCCCCACATCCAGTAGCAGCGTCAGCGGGTCGCCCGCCACCGTCTCGAGTTCGGCCTGTACGGTCCAGACGCGATGGCGGTGGGCGTTCCGTACCGCCGCACGATTGATTTCCGGCAGGTTCGGGTCGTCGTCGAAGACGACCTGGCGGATGTCGCGCACCCGCGGATCGGTGCCCAGCGTGCGCACCAGATTGAGCTGCACCAGTTGCTTCACCACCGAGACCGAGTTGGCCTGGGTGAACGCCGCGGCGATGTCCAGCCCGTACCCGGTGTTGAACGGATCGGACCCGAACGGCGTGAGCACGCGCAGCGTCAGCGCCTGGCTGAGGTTGGCCGCCCCCTCGACCTCCCGCAGCCGGCCCTGCGTCATGACCAGGTCGCCGTCGTCGAGGAGCAGGCCGCGACCGAACGGGCTGGTCATGTCGCCTCCAGTTTCGTTTGGCCCGGGTCGACGACCAGCCAGGTACCGGCGTTCGTCGTGCCCTGGGCGGTCTGCAGCAGCACGGGCCGGCCGCCGACGGTCAGCGCGCCGCTCACCCCCGCGTCGATCGTGATGATCTGTGCGCACGGTGTCGCCGGCGGCGTGAGCCGGCAGCCCAGGATCCGGGCGGCCAGCAGGTCGCCGTCGGCCAGGACGGCCGCGCCGCCCACGGTGAGCCCGCGGTGGCCGGCCTGGGCGACGACGGTCCCCTCGTGGGCGCACCTGATGGTCGACGCCTCGGTCAGTACGGGCGGCATCACGTCACCGCCACCGTCGGGCCGTCGAGCTGCAGGCTGACCGAACCGTTGGTCAGCGTGATGGGCCGATCCGATGTGCTGATCGTGACCGCGCCTTCGGAGTCCACTGTGATCGTTGTTCCGCTCTGGTGTTCGATGGTGATCGAGTTGTCGGTGGGCGGGTCGGGCCGGGCGCCCACCTCGGGCAGGCCGTCGGCGCCGACGAGCACGTGCAGCGCGGCCACCTGGACGACCCGGTGCCCGGCCGCGTCGGTCAGGTCGTTCACGCCCTTGCCGCGGGGCAGGCCGTCGTCGCCCAGTTCGGTGGGAAGTGCCAGCCAGTAGTCGCCGGGCTGGTTGGCGGGGCGCTGCTGGGCCGGGTTGTCCGGCCACACGAAGCCGGTGACCACGGCGTCGTTGACCTGGCCGCGGTTGTGCGCGAGCACGGCGCGCATCTTGGGATAGACCGGGGTCATCAGCCCGGTGCGGTGGAACGCGAACGCCGAGGCGATCGGTTTGCCGTGCAGTTCGACGTCGGTGCCGACCGGTACGGCCACGCTGGGTGCGGCCGCCTGGGCCTCCGGCGTCTGGCCGTAGTGCAGGGACGCTAGGTGCTTGCCGTCGGCACCGGCGGCGTAGCCGGTCACTTCGCCGACGTCGACGGCCGGGTGGTCGTCGCGGCTGCGGTCCACCAGGTCGCGCCAGCGGTCCACGACCGCCTGCACACCGTAGGCGACCTGGGCGCGTTCTCCCGGACCGGCCGAGATCAGGCAGAGTTGCGCGGTGTACCCGGCGGAGACCCGGAAGTCGTGCACCACCCGCGTGATCCGCAGTGGTCCCGCCGGTACGGCGGACAGACCGGTCGTGGTGGCCACCTGGCCGACCCGCAGCCGGGGATGCCCGAGCACCGTCGCCTCCACCGTGGTACGGACCGGTGGCCGCGGCGCGGCCTGGAGCGAGGGCGCGCCCTCCGTACCGGACGGGGGGAACGCCGGCCGCGCCGCGGTGTCCTCCACGGTGGAACTGCTGAGCGAGACGAGATTGGTGTCCGGGTGGAACGGGACCGGCGCCGGATCGGCGGGCGTCCCCACCGCACCGCCCAGGTAGACCTTGCGGTCGCGTACCACCAGCGGCACGTCGGCCTGCGCGGCCAGCGCACCGAGGGCGTCCAGCGTGGACCCGGTCCGTATGGTGAAGTCGCGCAGGTCGCCGCCCACGGTGGAGCCGTCCGCCAGCGACACGCCCGCGGCCGCGGCCAGCGCCCCGGCCACCTCCAGGGCCTGCGTGCCGGCCTGCCGGTCGTGCTGGGCCGGCGTGCCGCGCAGCAGGTAGCCGCCCTCCTCCTGGCCGTAGAGCACGGTACGGGACAGCCCGTCCGCGCCGACGCTGCCGGTCACCGCCATGATCCGGCCGACCAGCACCCGGGCCGCGTCCGTCCGGGTCGCCGGATCGCCGAAGTACCCGAGGTGGATGGTGGCGTTGAGCGGCCGGGCCGCGTGCGCGTTCCGCAGCAGGTCGGTGAGCCGGCCGGGCAGGTTGATCAGGCTGACCTCGAAGGTGTCCGCCTGTGCCCCGTCGGCCATCGTGACGGTGATGTCCGCGTCGACGACCGGGGAGCCGCTGAGCACGTCGTTGGAGACCGTGATCGGCAGGCCGAGGCCGCCCGCCCCGGTCGCGTCGCCGATCTCGACCTTGTACCACAGCACGAAGCTCATAGCGGCGCCACCCCGCCGGTCACCTCGGAGCCGAACGAGCCGATTCCGTTGAGGTTGCGCAGGTCGAGCCGGATCGTCCGGAAGGTCAGCGCCAGCTCCGCCGCCAGGTACTCCACGCCGGGCACCAGCTTGCGGCGCAGGATCGTGACCGGGCCGCCGGGCTCCTCCCGGTCCACCTCCAGCACCAGGAACGCCCCCGCGGACGGCAGGTCGAGCGGACCCGCCGGGGCGGCCTGGACGATCTCTTCGGCGATGTTCGCGTACAGCCGGAACTGGTACTCCCGGCCCGGCATCGCCAGCCGGAACGCCTGCGGGAAACCCTCGTCGGCGTCGATCGGCAACCGGCGGAAACTGCGCGCCGTCATGTGCCGCCTCCTTTCCTGTCGTGGTTCGGTGGGCGGCTAGAACGCGCCCAGGACGGTGCGGGAGATGGGGTTGGGCGAGACCGAGCCCGGCACCAGCGCGGTCCCGGCCGCCACGGCCAGATCAGCCGCCTCGCCGAGGAGCGCGGTCAGGCCGGGCCGGGGCACCTCCACCAGCGAGATCGACACGTCAAGCGCGTCCCGCTTGCTCACGCTCTGGGTGAAGTGCAGCTCGGTGATCTGCATGTCCAGACTGATGATCAGGCCGGACACCACCGGGATCCCGTTGGGCAGCAGGTCAGACGCGGTGGCCACCAGTGCCCGGGAGGTGAGTGCCAGCGCCTCCAGCGACTTCTTCACCGCCAGCCGCTGCGGGCCGAGCAGGACCGCCTCGATGCCGATCTGCTTCCTGGTCGGCTGCGTGGCGTGCTGGAACCGGCTGCCCATGATCCGCTCGATCTCGTACCCCTCGGTGACCGTCAGGCTCTGCACGTAGAGCAGCGGCACCGGTCCCACCAGCACCGGAACGTTGTTTCCCACCGCCATGTCTTCCCCTGCCCGTCACAGCCGGCCGGCGAGTTCCCGGCTCAGCCGGTCGAAGAACTCGCCGGCCAGCCAGGCCCGCTCGCCGTCGGGCAGCGACCCGACGGCGTGCACCTCGACCGGAAAGTGGTAATTGATCACGGGCCCGGTCTCCGCCGCGGCCGCCGCCTGCTCGCTGGTGTCCACGGCGGTCAGGCCTCCAGCCCGACGTCCAGCGCCAGGCAGGTGAAGCTGGCCTGCGGTACGCCGTCGACCACCACGTTGCTCGGGTTGGCCGAGGTGATCACGCACCGGGCGAACTTGATCGAGTTGAACGCCCAGTCGGTGCCCTTCTTCTCGGCCACCACCACGGCGAACTCCGCGCCGCTGGTGGCCAGTTCGGTCAGGTCCGCCACCGCCGTCGCCACGGCGGGAACCGCCATGGTGAAGGTGAAGGTGAACGGCTGGCGGACGAAGCCGACGTTGTCCGCCTCGACGCTGTGCAGCACCGTGTGCGGCACGTTGAAGGTCGGGGTGAAGCTGGAGATCGGGGTGATGGTGGCGTCCCCGAGCTTCACCTCGAGCCGTGTGTTCCAGTCCGGCATCGGTGGTCCCCTAGGTGAGCTTGAAAGTGATGGACAGCCGGTGGATGGCACCGGCGTACTGGACGGCGACCATGACCTGGACCACCCGCTGAACCTCCGCGTTGTGGATCTGCGTGGCCTCCGCGGCGGTGAGCGTCGCCGGATCCTTGTCCAGCAGCGCCAGCAACGGCACGCTCACCTCGAAGTCGTTCAGCACGTCGCTCTGCACCTGCGGCGCGAGGATGGCCTCGATCTGCGCGATCAGCGCGCGCAGCCCGGACCGGCTGATCCGGACGTTGCCGATCGCCCTGATCAGCTGGGCGTTGAGCTGGAAGTTGATCTTGTCGACGATGCGTACGACGTCGATGTACTTCTTGCCGCCCGGGTTGGCGGTGTAGCCCTCCCCCATGTAGACCCCGTTGCCGGGGATGATCGAGGGGGTGGTCAGCCAGTTCACGCCCTTGCCGGCCGGTCCGGAGTCGAAGTTCTCCGACCCGTTCAGGGTCTCGATCTGCGCCTGGCTGAACGGCGGGCTGGTGATGTTGACCGGTTTGAGCAGCAGCGAGATGTGCGGCTGGTACCCGGCGATGGTGCCGGCCACGGCCGCCGCGGCGTCCTGGGTGCTGCGGTGGGCGATGAAGACCATCCGCTCGTTGGCCAGCACACCGGTGACCGGGGCCGGATCGGCGGAGTCCTTGGGCAGCATGGCCACGCCCATCCGCTGCCTGCCGTCCCCGCCGGTCTCCGAGACCGCGGCGACGTGCTTGGCCAGCGAGACCAGTGCGCCCTCGGGGGCGTCGACCTTGCCGGTGGTGGCGTTCAGCGGAGTGTTGGCCATGACGACGAGTTGCACGTCGAGGCCGGCGACCACGTCCAGCGCGGCCTTGAAGTCCGGCGCCGTCTCGTTCACCCGGACTCCGGTGACGAGCGACGGGCCGGGGGACTGGGCGAAGGCGAGCGAGATGGCCTGGCCCAGGTCGCCGGGGGCGCGGCGGAGCGCCTCGGCCGGATCGGTGAAGTCGATCGGTACGTTCACCACGGCCAGGTCGGACGGGGGTGTCCCGGGTGGCGTGATCTTGCCGATCACGGCGATGTTGCCGAATGCCCGTACGGCCGGCGCGAATAGGTCGACCACCGGGTTCACCCGGATATAGCGGACGGTCATCGTCCCCTCTCAATCTGCTGGTCAGTGGTACTTGCGGGCGAGCCGGGCACGAAGGCGCTCCAGCTCCTGGTGGGACAGCGCGGGCTCCGCGGCCTCCTCGGCCGCGGCGGGCTGCTGAGCGGTGTCGTCGCCCTTGTCCGCGGTGTCGTCCTTGCCTGCGGCGCCGCGGGCGCGACTGGGCGGGCCGGCCTTGCTCTCTCGGGTCATCTGGTGGGTTCTCCTCAGCTGGTGGACAGGAAAAGCGCGGCCACGCCCGCCTTGGCGAGCAGCCGTACGACCGCGGCGACGGTGGTCCCGTTGTCGGCGGGCCCCGCCGCGGCGAACACCGCGGCCAGCGCGTACGGGGCGGTGGACTCCGCCACGACCCCGGCCCGCGCCGCGCCGGTGAGCGCGCGGCTCGCCGCCCGGACCACCTGGGCGGCGCGCAGCCCCGCGGCGAGGTCGAACGGATCGACCGCCACGGTGGCCAGTGCGACGGGCAGGGTGTGCACGTTGGCGGGGTCGTCCCGGTCGAAGGGCGTGGCGGCCCGCAGGCGCACCGTGGTCGCCAGGTACTGGAACGCGTCCCGCAGCTCGGCCACGGTGCTGATGCCGTGCTCCCGCATGAACGCGTCCAGGTCGAGGAACGGGAACCGCCGGCGGAACTCCTCCAGCGTGGTGAAGCCCTCGACCGTCTCGGTACGGACCGACTCGGCGCCGGCCGGGTCGACCTCGGTCACCACGGTGACCTGGAGCCGGGCCAGGATGTCGATCCAGGCGGGGTCCCGGGACCGCGCCCGCTCCAGGGCCAGCTCGGTCCTGGAGTAGCCGGGCACCGTCTGCGTCCAGTTGCCCGCCACCTGGTCGGTGCCGAACACCGGGTGCTGCAGTTCCAGCTCGCCCACCGTCACGTTCGTGACCTGGTCGATCCGTACCGCCGACAGGTCGTACGTGGCGGCGAGCATGGTCCGGACCAGCTGCCGGTCGGTGTCATCGGCAGGCTGCAGCAGTGCGGCGAACGCGGCCGGATCGCTCAGCTCCAGCATCACCTGATCCCGGAATGACGACACAGCGACTCCGTTTCGGTTGCGGCTTCGGTTGCGGCTTCGGCAACGGCAGGGGCCGGGCGCTCAGGAGGTCGGCGGCGGGTCGGCCGGAGGAAGGGGATCCGGGCCCGGCTCACCTGGGACCGGTTTCGACGCGGGGAACTGCAAGGTGATGGCGGAGGACGCGGAGGCGGTGCCGCCCCGGGAGTCGGTGGCGGTGACCGTGAACTGGAACGTGCCGGTGGTGGGCAGGTTCACCACCGCCCGCCAGGTCGACCAGTCGCCGCCCGGCCCGGTGTTCTCCGCCACGCCCGACGGCCCGTTGACGACGGCGTACTCCACCTTGGTGACGCCGGACTGCGCGCCGGGCGTCTTCCCGGTCAGCAGGAACTGGAACGGCAGCGAGGAGACCGTGACGGGGCTGGTGAACGGGTCGAGCGTCACGGTCGGCGGCGCCCCGTCGTGCGCCACGATCGAGCGCGTCCGCGTCGTCGCCTGGCCACGGGGATCGGTGCAGGTCACCGAGATGCTGCGGGGGCCCAGCGGGGTCTTGGCGAGGTTGATCGTCTTGAGGTAGCGGGTGCCGGAGTGCTGCTCCGAGGAGGTGACGCCGTCGCACGTGACGGCGACCGTCCACGGGTAGAGCTGGTCGGTCCCGCTGGACAGGTCCACCGTGACCTGGCCGGCCGTCGGCGTCAGGTCGATGACCGTGCCGTCGGCGGGCTGCGACCAGGTGAACGCGGGCGGGCCGGGCGCGGTCACCGTCAGGCTGCGCGGGCCGGGTGCGTTGATCTCCGTACCGTTGCCGGTCCTGCCGCACCCGGTGATCTGGTAGGTGCCGGGGGTGGGGAACGTGATCGAGAAGGGAGTGCTGCTGTCGTTCACCGACGACCGGTGGTCCCTGATCTGGGTGACCCCCGGAACGGTGAGTTCCAGCTCGGAGTAGGTGATCATGGGGATCGGCACCCAGGTGTTGGGCGGCTGGAGCCGGTACGTGGTGCCACGGTCGACGAACAGCGTGACGGTCGCCGGGACGCCCGCCGCCACCGTGCCGGCCGGCAGCCCAATGGACACCGCGGGCGGTACGTCCGGCGGCGGGGTGGTGATCGATTCGACCGGCGCTTCGGCCTGAGCGTCCTCGGCGGCCGGCGCTTCGTTGGTGGTCACAGAGTCTCCATTCGATGATCCATCCGCGCTTTGCGGACTAATCGAATGGCGTTCCATCCGGTTCCATCCCGTTCCATCCCGGCCGGCCTCACTGGAACGGGCCGGAACGGCGGGTGGAACGCCTCTCCTGTGAGCCATGGAGTTCACCTGTTGGAGGACCTGATGTCTGAACCGCTACCCCCCGAACCGTTCGAGCGGGCCCGCGTCCATCCCGGGGACGGCCCGCAGGACGTTCCGCAGACGCCGGGCAGCACCGTCGAACCGGCGATGGCCATCGTCCAGGGCACCGCCGAGCAGGTGCTCGCCGTGGCCCGCGGCGAGCTCGGCCAGGGCGAGCACCCGCCCGGCTCGAACCACAACAAGTACAGCCAGTGGTACGGCATCGGCGACGGGCCCTGGTGCGACATGTTCATCTCGTGGTGCGCCGACCGGGCGGGTGCCGCCAAGACCGTCGGGAGGTTCGCCTACACCCCGTCCCACGCCCAGTGGTTCAAGGACCACGGGCAATGGGGCAGCCGGCCCCGCAAGGGCGCGATCGTCTTCTACGACTGGGCCGGCACGCACAGCATCGCCGCCATCGACCACGTCGGGATCGTCGAAGCCGTCCGCGCCGACGGCTCCATCGTCACCCTCGAGGGCAACACCGAGGACCTGGTGCGCCGCCGCGTCCGCAGGCTCGGCATCGCCGGCTACGGCTACCCCGCGTACGCCCCGGACGGCACCACGTCGGACTCGCCCGGCACCTCCGCGCCGGCCTGGCCGGGCCGCTACCTGCGCCAGCCCCCGGCCATGACCGGCCCCGACGTGCGTACCTGGCAGCAGCGCATGCACGACCGGGGCTGGCAGCTCGCCGTGGACGGCGCGTACGGCCCCGAGTCGGCCATGGTCTGCCGCGGGTTCCAGGCAGAGAAGGGCCTGGAGGTCGACGGGGTCGTCGGCCCGCAGACCTGGCGCACCGCCTGGACCGCCCCGATCACCACGTCCTGAGGTCTCCGCAGCGAGCGGTCTCCTTACCGAGGAGGGTTACAGAGGAGCGTTACGAACGACCCACTCGTCAGGGTTGTAGGTGTCCTTCGCCGGGTCCGGGGACGTCGCCGGGACCTCCTGGATCGTGTCCTCCAGACGGATGCGCTTCGGCAGCCTGCCGAACCGGGCACTGCCCGCCGTCTCGGCGGCGTCCTGGCCCTTCTCCGTGTTCGTCACCCTGCCACCTTCCCTGGTGCGATTTCGTGCTCGCTGCTGTAACGCCACGCCGGGGACGGCTGTTCCTGGCTCAGGCCTGGGCGAGTACGGCCTGGGCGGCGTTGTAGCCGGGGATGAAGGTGATGCCGGGGCCGCCGTGGCAGCCGGCGCTGCCCAGGTAGAGGCCGCCGATGCCGAGGGGCTGGTCGGCATGGCCCTCGGGTCCGGGGCGGTTCGGGCCCATCTGGTCGGGGTGGATCAGGCCGTGGCAGTAGTCGCCGCCCGGGGCTCCGAACATCGTGCTCATGTGGCGCGGCGTGAACGTGGTGTGCCTGGTGACGAGGTCCGCGAAGTTCGGCGCCAGCCGGGTGATCTTCTCGATCACGCGCCGGCCCATCTCGGCCTTCAGCCGGCCGTAGTCGGCGTGGTCGGTCTCGACCGGGAACCAGAGCGAGAACGCCGACGCCGCGTGCTTGCCCGGCGGCGCCAGGCCGGGGTCCTGCGCCGACGGGATCTGGAAGGCGATGGCGGGGTCGGCGGGCACGATGCCGCGGCGGCAGTCCTCCCACTGCCGCTGCAGTTCCTCCGGCGTGCTGAACAGACCGATGGCGGCCTGCATCGACGGGTCGTTGAGCAGTTCGTACGGCGCCGCGAACTCCGGCACGCCGTCCAGCGCGAAGTGCATCTGGACGTAACTGCCGCGATGGTCGACCCGGGAGAACCGTTCCCGCACGTCGGCGGCGACCGCCCCGGACGTGACCAGCCGGGTGAGGGTCAGGTCGGGGGCCACGCAGGAGACGACGACGGGGGCGTCGAAGGTGGAACCGTCCTCGGTCCGTACCCCCGCCACCCGGCCGCCGGCGACGCGGATCTCGGTGACCTCGGTGCGCAGCCGCAGCTCTCCCCCGGCGGCGGCGAACCGTTCCCGGAGATGCGTGGTGAGCGTTCCGATGCCGCCGCGCAGTTTCTTCATCAGCACGGTGTTCTCGTCGGGGACCGCCAGGCCGAAGGCCAGGGCGGCGGCGCTGCCCGGCGTCGCGGGGCCGCGGTAGGTGGTGTTGACCGCCAGGAACGCGAGCATCCCCCGCAGCGCGCCATGCTTCTCCTGGTCCGGGAGGAAACGGTCGAGTACGTCGGTGACCGATCCGAAGAGCAGGTCGGTGATGCTCGACCGCTCGAACTCACTGGTCGCGCAGGCGTACATCTCGTCCAGCGTCCTCGGCGGCCGCCCCGCGTCGAAGCGGCCCATCGCCCTGGTCGGCGCCTGGCACCACGCCATCAGCCCGGCCATTCCGGTGACCACCTCGGGGCCGTGCACCTCGTCCAGGTGCGTCATCAGCCTCGTCAGGTCGGTGTAGTAGACGACCGGGGCATCGCCGATGCCCCGCATCGACACCGACATCACGTCCAGGTCGATGGTGGGCAGAGTGTCCAGGCCGAGCTCCCGGCTCACCACCGCCGAGGTCGGGAACTGCAGCGAGCCCGCGATCTCGAACCGGTAGCCGTCGAACAGCTCCACGGTGGAGGCCATCCCGCCCGCGTACCGATTCGACTCCAGGCAGAGGGTGCGCAGGCCCGCCCGTTGCAGCAGGGCCGCGGCGGTGAGCCCGTTGTGCCCCGCGCCGATGACGATCGCGTCGTAGCCCCGCATGGCGCCGCCTCCCGGTTCCGCCGACTCCCCGGCAGGCTGGCACGGACGCCATGTTTCGTCAATAGTGACGAAACATGCCGTCGACCAGACCGCCCTCGATCGAGGTGAGCGCGGAATGGCAGAGCCCGGCCAGCGCGGCGAGGGACCGGTCGTCGCCCAGCATCCAGACCTCCATCGCGCCGAAGACGGCGGCGGCGACGCACCGCGCGGTCACGGTGACGTCGAGCGGCGTGCCCGCGCCCGCTCCGGTCCGGGCGCTCAGCCGCTCGGCGACGGCCCCGGCGAAGTCCGCCTCGACCTGGCGGATGTGCGCGACGATGCGGCCGGGGTCGAGCTCCTCGGCCCGCAGCGCGGCGATCCGCGTGACGGCCTGCACGTCGTAGGGGAAGGCGAAGATGGCCACCCGCACCGACTCGATGATCGGCTCGTCGTCCGGCCGTGCGGCGAGGGCGCGGCGGAACCAGTGCAGTGCGGCGTCGTAGTCGGCGAAGAGCAGGTCGTGCTTGGAGGTGAAGTGCCGGTAGAAGGTCCGCAGGGAGACTCCGGCGTCCGTGGCGATCTGCTCGGCCGTCGTGTCCTCGACGCCCTGCGCGAGGAACCGGACCAGAGCGGCACGCCGGAGCGCCTCGCGCGTGCGTTCGCTGCGCACCGTCTGCGCCGACCGGACCATGGCGCCGAATATAACGCAGGGTCAGTTTCGTCAATATTGACAAAAGCAGTCCCCGGAGTGACGCTGGCGGAATGCTGTCGCTGATCGTTCACGCGATGCTCGGTGTGGCCGTCGTCTGGCTCCTCGTCGCCGCCAACCGGGCGATCTTCCGCCGGCCGGCGACCGGGCCGCTGATCTCGGCGCTGGAAGGCGCCTGCTACGTCGTGGGCGTCGCGTCCGTGCTGCTGGGCTGGTACTTCAACATCAGGTTCGTGCGCGAGTACGCCCACGGCAACACCAATCCGATCTGGGGCGACGGCAGCTGGGCGCACTACATCCAGCTGATGTACGTCAACCCCGCCGCGAGTTCCGCCGGTCAGGACTACACGATCGGCAACCTGGTCCTGCTGCCGCTGATGACGATCGTCGACGGCCGCCGCCGCGGCATCGCCCGCCCCTGGCTCTACTTCGTCGCCAGCCTGTTCACCAGCTTCGCGTTCGCCTGGGCCTTCTACCTGGCCACCGTCGAGCGGCAGCGTCGGCTCACGGCGGTGACCCCACCGGCCCTGAGCGACCTCCAGCCGTGATGTCTCATGAGGTCGGTTCCGCGAGATCCTCGATCGTGACCTGCGGCTGCGGGAGCGTGCCGATCGGTTCCGGCGGCTGATCGAAGGTGCCGCGGTGGTCGCCGCCGACCGGTTCACGGTCGTCCACGGGCGCGGGACGCGGGCGGCGGGGCAGTAGCAGCGGGCTGGTGAGGATGAGCAGTCCCACGACCGTGAGAGCGGTGCGCGGGCCGGTGACGTCGGCGAGCAGCCCGCCGAGCGCGGTGAAGATGGCGATGGACGCCTGCTGGCCGATCGACCACGCCGACAGGGTGCGTGCGACGAGGTGCTTGGGCGTGTGTTCGAGCCGGTAGGTGGCGAGCACCGGGGTGTACAGGCTCATGTTGATGATGATCGCCAGCTCGACGGCCATCACGGTGACGAGGCCGACGACGCCGGGACCGACGAAGGCCAGGCCGATCAGCCAGACGGCGCGCAGCGTGCCGACGGTCCGGAAGACCCCGTACTGGCCGTAGCGGGCCACGACACGGCGGGCCAGCCGGGAGCCGATGAGCCCGCCGACACAGGGGGCGGCGAAGGCGAGGCCGTACTGCCAGGGCGGGAACCCGAGCTGGCGGAGCAGGAGCACGGCCAGCAGCGGCTCGGTGGCCATGATCAGACCGGCGACGAGCATGTTGTTGAGGTAGAGCGCCCGCAGACCGGGATCGCCCAGGATGTGTCGCCAGCCGTCGAGCAGAGCGCGCGCCCGGAGCGGGCTTTCGTCGGTCTTCTGCGGCGCTTCTTCCCGGCCGCGAATCGCGGTGATGCCCAGCGCGGAGAACAGATAGCTGAGCGCATCGGCCACCACGGTGGTGACCAGCCCGAACAGGCCGATCGCCGCCCCGCCCAGCGGCGGCCCGACCGCGATGGAGCTCCAGTTCGTGGACTCGAACCGCGCGTTGGCCACGAGCAGGTCATCCGGCCGGACGAGGGCCTTGAGGTAGGCGCCGCTGGCCGCGTTGAAGGCGATCTTGGCTGCGGCGACCACTGCCGCGATCACGAGCAGCTGGACGAAACCGAGCCGGCCGAACGCGTAGGCGATCGGGATCGTCGCCATGACCGCGAACCGGGTCAGGTCCATCGCGATCATGACCGGGCGCTTGCGCCGGAACTCCACCCACGGCGCGAGCGGCACCGCGATCAGCGCGCCCACCGCGGGCCCCACCGCGGACAGCGCGGACACCTCGGCGGGGCTGGCATGCAACGCCAGCACAGCGATCAGCGGGAGTGCCCCGAACCCCAGCCCGGACCCATAGGCGCTGACCGCATATGCCGCCCACAGCCAGCCGAACTGCCGCCCCAGGGACCGTCTCGCCACCAAGCTCCACACCTTCCGTTCGCCTGACCCGACTCGCCGTTGGATCGCTGCGAATCAAATCAATGCCGGCGAGGGGGGATCAAACAACCGACCCGGCGGCGAGCCACAACTCCTCGTTGTCCCAGTCGTGCTCAGGCGGGCCCGGTTCCCGGTGGGAGGTTCCGCGCATGTGGTAGCCATTACCGATGATGCGCCTCCAGCCCCGTGCGATCCTGCTGGCGGCCGTGGTGACCACCCAGCTCACCGCGGCCTGCACGGCATCGGCACCATCAAAGGGCTCCGTATCGGCGAACACCCCGGCAGCGTCGGCCCCGTCGACGGCGGCTCCCGCTCCACGTCCCACCAGGGCCGCCGGGCGACCCAGGGTGCCGCCCGGCATGACGGTGGGGTACGCGGTCTTCGACCGCCGGACCGGCAGGACGACCATCGAGTACCACGCCCATCGCCGGTTCCGGTCGGCCTCGGTCGTCAAGATCCTCATCGCGCTCGACTACCTGGAGCACCACCCCGCGGCGATCCCGCCGGGGGATCTCGCCCTGCTGCGGCCGATGCTGCGGGGCAGCGACGACAGGGCGGCCACCCAGCTGTGGACCCGCGGCGGACGCACAAGGATCGTTCAGCGGACGTCGGCCACGCTGGGCCTGACCGACACCCGGCCGCCCCCGGCGGACAAGCCCGGCTTCTGGGGCTACACCGCGATCAGCGCCGCGGACATGGTGCGGACCTACCGGTATCTCCTCGACAAGGCCCCGCCGCGGGTCCGTGACTTCATCATGGGCAACCTGGACCAGGCCGCCCAATGCGCCCGCGACGGCTTCGACCAGTACTTCGGCATTCCCCGGGCGCTGCCCAGGCCATGGGCGGTCAAACAGGGCTGGTCCGGTTTCGGCTCGGTGCCTCCGCAGAGATGCACCCGGACGCAGACCACCGGCCACCTCGACGGCCCCGGCCGCACCCGTGTTCAGCCCGTCGGACTCGCCCCCGACCTGGGGCTGGGACGCCCCGTACTGCACACGACCGGCGCCGTCGGCACCGGTCACCGCAGGATCGTGGTCGTGCTGAGCCTCCACCCGGCCGGCAGCTCCTGGCAGACCTCCACCGCCCGCCTCACCACGCTGACCAGGGCCGTCTACCGCGCGGGGGCCCGAGGATAGTGACCTCGCCGGCTCGTGGACGGCCCCCGGGTCATTCCGCCGCCGCCGACCTGCGCGGTGACGACGACCGCGCCGGGCCGATGATGGGCTGATAGCTTCTCCGCCTGTCAGGCGTCCGCACGCCGCGAGCAGGTCACTGGAGGAATGCGGAGGACCGTTCATTGGGCGAGCTGCGGGCTGAGGATGGCGCGGTTGTCGCGGCCGCCCAGGCGGGCGACGAGTCGGCGTTCACGGAGCTTGTGGAGCGTTACCGGCGGGAGCTTCAGGTGCATTGCTACCGGATGCTCGGCTCGTTCGAGGAGTCGGAAGACCTGGTACAAGAGACGTTCCTGCGGGCGTGGCGCAAACGCGAAAGCTTTCAGGGCCGCTCCACATTCCGTGCGTGGCTCTACCGGATCGCGACGAATGCCTGTCTTGACTTCCTCGACCAGCACCCGCGGCACCCACTTCCACGTGAGGTGGAGCGGGCGAACGGCCCACACGCAGCGTCGCCGTCGGCGGAGATCGGGTGGCTGCAGCCGTACCCGGACCGGCTGCTGGAGCCGATCGCGCCCGGAGATGCCGAGCCGGAGGTCGCCGTGGTCGGCAAGGAGACGATCGAGTTGGCGTTCCTCGCCGCCGTCCAGCATCTGCCACCTGGACAGCGGGCCGCGCTGATCCTGCGAGACGTGCTCGGCTGGTCGACGAAGGAGACGGCCGACTTGCTCGGGACGAGCGTCGCCTCGGTGAAGAGCGCCTTGCAGCGAGCGAGGCCGGCCATGAGAGAGCACCTGCCCGAACGTCGGCTGGACTGGGCACCATCGGCGGAGCCGACCACGCGGGAGCGGGCGCTGGTGCGGCGCTTCATGGATGCCCACGAGCGGGCCGACACCGCTGCCTTCGCGGAGCTCCTGAGCGAGGACGTACGGATGACCATGCCTCCGCGTCCGTTCTGGTTCGCCGATCGCGCGGCCGTCGTCCGGTTCGCTGAGCACGCGTTCGGACCCGGCTCGCCGCTCCGTCAAGGACAGTGGCGATGCGTACCCACACGGGCGAACCGGCAGCCGGCGGTCGCGGGGTACATCCGGCTGGGAGACTCCGGCTACCAGGCCCAGGTGCTCAACGTGCTGCGGGTCGAGGGCGAGAAGATCGCCGAGATCACCGCCTTCGAGCCGCACCTGTTCCCCGCGTTCGGTCTGCCACTGACGCTGTCCTAGCCGGCGGCCGGTCCTGGCTCGACCCCCGTTCGGGCAGCGATTCCTTTCCAGCCGTTTCACCGTCTCAACACCGACGACCTCGATCTGCGTGGTCGACGACGATGAGGAACCGCCTGATGAAGATCGAAAACCACGGAGACGTGATGGCGCTACCGCAAGGTGATGTCGGCTTGCTGGACAGCGACGTCGCGCAACGGCTGCTCGCCTCGAAGGAGTTGGCGCGGCTGGCGTATGTGGCGGCGGACGGCACGCCACGCGTATTTCCGATGTTGTTCCATTGGACCGGAACCGAGGTCGTGCTCTCGACGTTCGGGGGCGCCAAGGTCCGCGCACTGCGGGCGAAGCCCGACGTCGCCATCACCATCGACGCCGCGTCCACCCCGCCCATGGTGCTCCTCATCCGCGGCCGGGCGTCGGTCACCGACGTCGACGGGATCGTGCCGGAGTACGCGCTGGCCCAGCGCCGCTACGCCGGGGAGGAACAGGGCGCTGCCAATGTGGCGGAGGTCGATCACCCCGGCACGAAGATGATCCGCATCGCCGTGCGGCCGACCTGGGTCGGGGTCCTCGACTTCCAGACCCGGCTGCCCGGAGGCACCAGCATGGAGGACTTCCAGAGTCGGGGCCGAGCGTGACGACCGAGGCCGAAGGCCTGCCCGCACCGCTGCCATCTAGGAGGACCGATTAGGACAGGCCGAGATCCCGCTCGGCGTGGATCCAGTCGGTGGCGATTGCGCGCTGGGCCGCTGCGAGCGTGACGGTGCCCGCGCACACCGCCCGGTGCAGCCGGTTCTCCACCGCGTCCTTGGGGTTGGGGATCTTGCCCACCTCCGGCCAGAGGTTGGCGATGTCGTTGTCGCCACCCAGTTCCAGCGAGACCTGATGGTCGAGTTCGCTCTTCTCGTCGGCCGGGATGCCGTAGGCGCTGTAGAGCAGCCGCTTGGCCTTACCGGTGTCGCTGGAGGGCGGCCGGACCGTGGCGGTGTAGCCGGACTTGCAGATCGTGGAGGACAGGTTGGCCTGGGTGACCTTCGGATCGATCCCGCCAGGCGTGCACGAAGGGTCCGGCAGCAGTGTCGTGGGGCTGTTCCCACGGACGTGGCATCCGGCCGGGTGGGTGGTGTAGGTGACGTGGCCCGGATTGGACAACACCACCATCCGGCCGGTCCCGCCGGCGGGGACGGCGCCGTCCGAACCCGGACCCGTCCCCTGCTCGGTGGTGCCCGTACAGGCGGACACAACGGTCGTGAGGGCGATCGCGGCGACGGCGACGCGGAGCGTCGGGGTGATCTTCACGCCCTGAAGGTAACCCTGCCTCCTCGCCATGCCGGGACGACACGCAGTCCGACATAGGAGATGTGCTCGGATAAATGCTGTTCGCACCTGTTTTGTGATCCAGCGTTCCGATCCCAGCGCCCGGTTGATGGAGTGAACGCTTGCTTTTTATAGCCGGAGCGAGATATAGATCTGATGACACGAGTTGGCCAGGAATCGCGATGAAGTCTCGCCCGTGATCGTCGGTGGTCGCGCGGCGTGGGGAATTGAGGGCAGATGGTGAAGCCGGCTGACGAGTTGCGGGTCATCGACGCGGACACGCACCTTACGGAACGTCACGACCTTTTCACTTCACGTGCGCCGAAGGGCTACGAGGACCGCGTCCCCCGCGTGGTGGACATCGACGGCGAGCCGTGGTGGATCGTGGAGAAGGACGTGAAGATCGGCCCGGCCCGGGGCGGTGGGGTGGTCAGCCGGGACGGCGAGAAGTTCCCGTTCGAGGAGAGCAAGCACAACGGCATCGACTGGGTTCACCGGGCGGCCTGGGATCGTGAGGCCCGGCTGGAGTACATGGACCAGAACGGCTTCCACGCGCAGGTGCTCTACCCGAACGCCATCGGCATCGGCGGTCAGACCATCGCCAACGACGTCCACGACCCGGTGCTGCGCCAGCTGACCATCGAGATCTACAACGACTCGATGGCCGAGCTGCAGGACTGGTCGAAGAACCGCTTCCTCCCCATGGCGGTCATGCCGGCGTGGAGCGTCGAGGCGGCCGTCCGGGAGGCGCAGCGCGCGGCCGACGCGGGCTTCCGCGGCGTGAACATGACCTCGGACCCGCAGGAGACCGGCGCTCCCGACCTCGCCCACCGCGACTGGGACGCGCTGTGGGAGGTGTGCGCGGACCTCAAACTCCCCGTGCACTTCCACATCGGGGCCAGCCTGACCTCGCTCAACTTCTACGGGAAGTACTTCTGGCCGTCCCTGCACCAGAACCTCAAGCCCGCCGTCGGCGGAGCGATGCTGTTCCTGAACAACGCCCGGGTCGTGCTCAACAGCATCTACGCCGGGATCTTCGACCGGCATCCCGAGCTGAAGATGGTCTCCGTCGAGAGCGGCATGGGCTGGGTCCCGTTCATCCTCGAGACCGCGGACTACGAGATCATGGAGAACGCGCCCGCGCAGGCCGCGGCGCTGTCCCGCAAGCCGTCCGAGTACTTCAAGGACCACTGGTACGCGACGTTCTGGTTCGAGGAGAACGCCGGCGACCTCCAGGGCCTGATCGACCGCGTCGGCGAGGACAACGTCATGTTCGAGACCGACTTCCCGCACCCCACCTGCCTCTATCCCGATCCGCTCAAGGCGGTCGAGGGGAGGATGTCGGCGCTGCGCCCGGAGACCCGCCGCAAGGTCCTCGGCGACACCGCCGCCAAGCTCTACCGCATCTGACCCGGGCCCGGAGCCGGGTGACTCCCTGCCCCGGGTACCCCCAGGACGGCCGGCCGGCGCGCAAGTCATAGAGCAGAGCAAGCCGGCCGGCCCCGGCAGGCCAGAGCCGACGCCCGCCGAGCGGATACGCCCTGGTGCCGGCGGCCGGCACCAGGGCGAGAGAAGCGGGAGATCGCGCGTCCTATCGGATGAGAACGGTGCTGGTGACCCGGCCTGCGGCGAAGTAGCGCTCCGTGAAGGTGGACGCCTTCTCCGGGTCGAATGTCCGGCACGAGAAGATGTTGATGTGCGCGCGGCGCAGGTGGTCGGAGAAGTGGCCGGTGATGCTCGAGGTCTCGATCAGCTGGACGAGGGTCCAGCCGGCGGTGATCGGGTCGTCGTGGCCGAAGTGCTCGAGGATGGGCTCGCCGTACGCCTTCATCTCGATGAGGTCGACGAGCTCCACCGCGTACCGGGCGAGGGCCTCCCGGTCGGCGAGCGTCCTCGGGTCGCAGTCGTCCAGGTCGAGGATGAGCTCCATACCGAACACCATCGTGCCGGTGCCGGTGTGCGATCGCCGGGTCGCGGCCATCACGCGCTCCGGGTGGGGTGGAAGGTCCAGAAGTGCTGGGTGTCGATGTTGACGCCGGTGGTGGGGACGACCCGGTTGAGGATCTTGCTTGAGGCCTCGGGGAGCCGCCGGGCGACGTTGGCCGCGGCGAAGTCCATGACCGCGATGCCGTCCGCTTCCACGGTGGGCATGTACATCTCCGAGATCAGCGCGGGGAACGTGCTGCTGGGCGCGGTCGGCTTGCGCGTGCAGACGAAGCCGATGTACCAGATCTTCCGCTCGAGGTACTCCTTGGGCCAGTGGTACTCGAAGTAGTCGGGGGAGATCAGCGGCCAGGCGGTGAGGTCGTTGGTCATGATCCCCATGCCGACCAGCCCGCCGTCGTCGTCGCGGGCGAGCCACTTGCCGATGCGGGTGTCCTCCATGGCGTCCGCGAACTCTTCGTAGGTCATCATGTGCCGCTGCACGGCGTGCTTGTTGATCTCTTCGAAGGCGCCCTGGTAGAGCGGCCACACCTCGTCGAAGAGGGTGAGGCTGACGGTGTGTTCCATGTCGATCTTCACGGTGGGGGAGCCCCCGTTCTGGGTCGATTGAGCTGGAGCAGGCATGGGCTGTCGGGCTGGACAGCAGGGGTGCGCGTCATCGCCTCCGACCGTCCGCCGAAGCGCCCTCGGTGCAGGTGCGCCGCGCCTCTCTTCTGGGTGTTTCTGGGGCCCTCGCGCGACCAGTCGCAAGGAGTGGTCAGGCGGATTCGCCCCGGGCACGGCGGCGGGCCGGGCGACGGATTATCTGCTGGCAGCAGATAGTGCTGTTCCGGGCTGTGGGCGGTTCCTATCGTCGGGATGGCACCGGGGTTCACCGGTGCCGGACCAGCACAGAGGGACCATGAGCATGACGGACGAAGTCGTCGCCGTCGGCGGCGCGCTCGACGACCAACTCGCCACCAGGCTGCTCCAGCAACGCATCATCGTGCTGGGCGCGGAGGTCGAGGACAAGATCGCGAACAGGCTGTGCGCCCAGTTGCTGCTGCTGTCGGCGGAGGACCCGCGCAGCGACATCAGCCTCTACATCAACTCCCCCGGCGGCTCGGTCAGCGCGGGGCTGGCCATCTACGACACGATGAACCTGATCCCCAACGACGTCAGCACCCTCGCGATGGGCCTGGCCGGGAGCATGGGCCAGTTCCTGTTGAGCGCGGGGACGCCGGGCAAGAGGTTCAGCCTGCCGCACGCCCAGGTGCTCATGCACCAGGGTTCGGCCGGGTTCGGCGGCACCGCGGCCGACGTCGAGATCTACGCCGGCCAGCTCGAGCGGATCGGCTCGCTGCTGACCCGGCTGACCGCCGGGCAGACCGGCCGCCCGGTGGAGACCATCGAACGCGACAGCCTGCGAGACCGGTGGTTCACCGCGGAGGAGGCACGCGACTACGGGCTCATCGACCACATCGTGGAGCGCATGGACGACGTCCGGCCCGCCTTCACCCGCACCCGGGCGGGGCTGTGATCATGAGCCAGTACACGATCCCCACCGTCGTGGAGAAGACCCCCACCGGCGAGCGCGCCTTCGACATCTTCTCCCGGCTGCTCTCGGACCGGATCGTCTTCCTCGGCACCGAGATCGACGACGGCGTCGCCAACGTCGTGATGGCACAGCTGCTGCATCTCGAGTCGGCGAGCCCGGACCAGGAGATCGGGCTGTACATCAACTCCCCGGGCGGCTCGTTCAGCGCGCTGACCGCGATCTACGACACGATGCAGTTCGTCCGGCCGGACATCGCGACGTTCTGCATGGGCCAGGCGTCATCGGCCGCGGCGGTGCTACTGGCCGCCGGCACTCCGGGCAAGCGATCCGTACTGCGGCATGCCAAGGTCATGCTCCACCAGCCGTCGAGCCAGGCCCGCGGCACCCTGCCCGACCTGGCGGTCCAGGCCAAGGAGGTGGCCCGGGTACGGGCCGAGATGGACGAGATCCTCAGCCGCCACACCGGCCACCCGGCGTCGAAGATCAGGGCGGACACCGACCGGAACCGCACGTTCGACGCCGGCGAGGCCGTCGGCTACGGCCTCGCGGACGTGGTCATCTCCAACCGCAGGGATGTCCTGGCCGCCTGAGCGCTCAGGCCGCCAGGCAGTGCGCGTCTCGCGTACCCGCCGGACGGGCGGCCACCGGACGGGCGGCCACCGGGCGGAGGGCGCCGGGGCGGACGGCGGCCGTCCGGCGGAGACGGTCGGCCGCCAGCGTGCGCCCGACTTCGACGAGCACGTCGGCCAACTCGACGCGCAGGGCCTCGCAGACCGCGGCGAGCACCTCCGAGGAGGCCTCCTTCCGTCCCCGCTCCAGCTCCGAGAGGTAGGGCATCGAGATCCGCGCGGTACGCGCCACGTCGGCGAGGGTGCGCCCCTGCTCTCGGCGGACACCGCGCAGCACGTCACCGAGCAGAACACGCAGCAGGGGCTTCGGCCTGGGCTCGTGCGCTCCCGCCACCACAGGCTCCAGCATGACCCGCCCTCCACCATCCGCCCACCGGATCGATTCGATCTCCTCGTTCCTATCCTGAGAGCCCCGTCCGCGAACACCCCTTTCGCGACAAGCGATATCCGGCCCGGCCATCCGGCCGCCAGGCCGCTTCCGTCACGGGCGGGGCCAGGGCTGTCCGGCGAGACGTTCGATGTCGGTGTTGAACCGCTGGAGGTAGGCGGCGAAGGTCGCCACCTCTTCGGGCGTCCAGGCGTCCAGGATCTTCTCCAGCCCGCCGACGATCGCCTCGCGCTCGTCGTCGAGGCGGCGCTCGCCCTCCGCGGTGATGCGGAACTTGCGGGCGATGCCCCCGGCGGGGTCGGGGATGCGTTCGACCAGTCCGTCGCGGAGCATGGCGGCGGTCTGCCGGTTGAGCGTGGAGGCGTCCAAGCCGAAGGCCTCACTGAGCTGGCGGATGGACATCGGGCCCTCCATCCGGATTCGGCTGAGCAGGATGTAGGCACTGCGGTCCAGGAGGCCGCCCTCCCGCCGGGACCGGGCGCCCAGAGTGTGCCGTCCGAGCAGCATGGTCTCGTATTCGACCAGGTGGGTGGGCTTGTCCATGCCGTCCTCCCGTGTGCCGCTCATCGGTAACACACCTGACATGCAGTGTACATAACTTGTGGCTAATACATAACAAGTGTATGGTGCATGTGTACGATGCACATTTGTCTCCGCGAGCAAGAACGGGAGGCCCGCATGGGCGACTCCACATCCGGTGCCGGCTCCGGCAGGATCGTCGGCGTGCTGGCGCTGGCCGGCATTGTCGCCTCGGTCATGCAGACGCTGGTGGTGCCGTTGATCGGCGAGCTCCCGCAGATCCTGCACACCAGCGCCTCCAACGCGACCTGGGCGATCACCGGCACGCTGCTGGCGGCGGCGGTCGCCACGCCGGTGACCGGGCGGCTGGGTGACCTGTACGGCAAGAAGCGCATGATGCTGACCCTGCTGGCGCCGCTCATCGCCGGCTCGGTGGTCTGCGCCCTGGCCGGCTCCCTCGCGCCGATGATCGTCGGACGGGGACTGCAGGGCATCGGCATGGGCATCGTTCCGCTTGCCGTCAGCGCGCTTCGGGACCTGCTGCCTCCCGAGCGGCTGGGCTCTGCGATCGCGCTTATCAGCGCCTCCATGGGCATCGGCGGGGCACTGGGCCTGCCGATCTCGGCGGCGGTCGCCGAGCAGGCGAGCTGGCGCGTGCTGTTCTGGGGCTCGGCGGTGCTGAGCCTGCTGGTCGCCGTGGCCACCTGGCTGGTGGTGCCCGCCACACCCGTCAAGGCCCGGGCACGTTTCGACCCGCTCGGCGCGCTCGGTCTGGGGGTCGGCCTGCTGTGCCTGCTGCTCGGTGTCTCCAAGGGCTCCGACTGGGGATGGACGAGCGGCACGATCCTCGGCCTGTTCGCGGTCTCGCTGGTCGTCCTGCCGGTGTGGGCCCTGTGGGAGCTGCGGACCGGTGACCCGCTGATCGACCTGCGGGTCACCGCACGGCCGCAGGTCCTGCTGACCAACGTGGCCTCGATCGTGGTGGGCTTCGCGATGTACGCCCAGGCGCTGATCGTGCCCCAGCTGCTGCAGCTCCCCGAGGCCACCGGCTACGGCCTGGGCACCTCGATGCTCGGCGCCGGGCTGGCGATGGCCCCGGGCGGCCTGATGATGATGCTGCTGGCACCGGTCGGCGGGAAGCTGACCGCGGCTCGCGGGCCGAAGGTCACCCTGTTCGCCGGCACCCTGGTCATCGCCCTCGGCTACGCCTCCTCCCTGGTCCTGATGGGGTCGGTGTGGGGACTGGTCCTCGTCGGCTGCATCTGCAACACCGGTGTCGGCCTGGCCTACGGGGCGATGCCCGCCCTCATCATGGGCGCGGTGCCGGTGTCGGAGACCGCCTCGGCCAACAGCTTCAACACCCTGATGCGCTCCATCGGCACCGCGGTTTCGGCGACCGTGGTCGGAGTCGTCCTGGCCCAGATGACCGTCCAGCTGGGTGGACATGCCCTCCCGTCCGAGCAAGGCTTCCGGGTCGGCCTGCTCCTCGGCGGCGGCAGCGCCCTCCTCGCCGCCGCCATCACCCTCACCATCCCCGCACGCAGAGCCGCCCGCCCGGCCGAACACGTGATCACGGCCGACGTGCCCGCGGAGGTCGTGGCCTGAAACCCCGCCGTTCCGCCGCATGCGGGCTCACGAGGGCCCCGCGGGCGAAACGGCGACGGCGGCCCAGCCCGCACCCGGGTCCTGCGGAACCGGGTGCGGGCTCTTCGCGTCGTACGTCAGACTCGCGGCGGTGTACCGGGGTCGTCTCGGTTTCTGCGTCCTACGGAGGCGTGATGAGTTCGTCTGGTGAAGGTGGCGGCAACACTTATCTGGATCAGGTGGTCGCGCAGCAGGCCGTCCTGGAGGACGACCTCAGATCGAGACGCGCGTACGGTGCCGCCCCCGTTGCGGCGGCGGCGCCCGGCTCGGTGAGCCCGCTCATGAAGCGGGAGCGGTCCCTTGGCGCCGTGGCCTCCCCCAAGCCGGGGCCTGGCCCCGTCGACGTACGGATCAGTGGATGGTGGCGGTGGAAGACCGTCATCGTGCCGCCGAACGCCTTCGTGGTCCACACTCGGCGCGGCAAGCCGGCACCCCTGCACATCGGGCTCGGCATGTCGTTCAAGTACAACCCGGCCACCGACTCCTTCCTGGTGGTTCCGGGGGCCACCCAGACGATCCTGATCAACGCGTACTGCATCTGCGGGGAGCTGCAGGGCGTGCTCGTTCAGGGGTACGTGCAGTGGATCATTCAGGACTTCGGCACGGCCTACCGCAAGCTGGACTTCAGCGACGGCGAGGATCCGATGCGGCTGGTCAACCTGCAGCTCAAGGAGCAGGCCGAGGCAGCGATCAAGGACAAGGTGTCCACCATGGGCGTGCGCGACGTGCTCAGCGACAAGCAGCCGATCATCGAGGAACTGACGGCCAGGCTGCGGGCGGTCGCCGAGGGCGAGGACAACAGCGACCAGGGGCTGGGCCTGCGCATCGTCACCGTGCAGATCAAAGAGGCCGTGGTCAGCTCGTCGAGACTGTGGGAGAACCTGCAGAAGCCCTACCGGTCCGACCAGGCCAGAATCGCCCGCCTGGCGGAGCTCCAGGCCGAAGAGGCGATCTCCGAACGCGAGATGGCCGCCGCCCGGCTGCGGGAGACCCGGCAGATCGAGAACCAGCGGGAACTCGCCGAGCTACGCGCCCGCAACGAGGCACGCCTGTTCGACACCGAGGCGACCGAGCAACTGCGGCGCACCCGGGTCGAACACGACAGCACCCGCGACGTGGCCGAGCTCGAGAAGGAGACGACGCTGCACGCGCTGCGGCTGGAGCGGGAGCGCAACGCCGAGGAGGCGGAGACCGGGCGGTTGCGGATCGGCACCGAGCGGGAGCTGAAGCGGCTCGAACTCGACGGCCAGCTGGACCAGGCGGCGGCCAAGGCCCGGTCCGCGCACGAACTCAGCCTCCTGGTGCTGGAACGGGAACGGATCCGCGCGGCGATGGCGAACGAGCAGACCCCGGCCAGCATCCAGGCGAAGCTGGTCGGCTCGCTGCCCGAGATCGTGGAGAAGCTCCCCAAGCCCGACGAGGTACGTTCGGTCACCATCGGGGGCAACAACGCCACGACGCTGGCAGGCCTGATCGCCGAACTGTCCGGCGTGCTCGGCGCGCTCCGGACGGCCACGGAGAGCGACCCCGAGAAGTAGACGGTCCCTGGACGGCCTCGCGCGATGTCCGATCCGGGCCGATCGTTGCAGTGGGATACCCCATAGGGAGGAAGGGGGCTATCGGGAAGCAATGGGATGTGTGCGTTGGCACACTTCCGTTGTCATGCGATCGTCTCCCTCGGGCCCGGTGCCCTGCTCAGTGCCCCCTGGGGTGCCCCCACGTGGCGACGGCGAACCCGACTGGTTCGCCGACGACTTCCACCGCGCCGAGCGGGGCCGCCGGACCGGGCTCCTCGTCGCGGTGATCGCCTTGGTCGCGGTCGGCACGGCGGGAGCCCTCGGCTGGGCCCTCTGGCCTGCGATGTCACCGGCCACGGCCAGGAACGCCGCACCGGCTCCCTCCGGGCACGACGGCACGGCCACGCCCGCCACCTCCCCCACGGCCAAGCCCCTCGTCTCCCCCAAGGGCAGGGGGAGCAGGACGCCGGACGTACCAGCGAGGGGGCTGGGGACCTTCACCGCCGCCAAGGGCGGCACCCGCCGCGTCGGTGACGGCGGGACGCTGATCCGCTACGCGGTGCGGGTGGAGAAGGGCATCGGCCGGCGGACCGGGGAGTTCGCCCGGGCCGTCGACACGATCCTGGCGGCCCCGCGCGGCTGGACGGCGGCCGGCAGGTGGTCCTTCCAGCGCGTCGACGCCAAGCCGTACGACTTCGTGGTCACCCTGGCCTCGCCGGACACCTCCGAGAGGCTGTGCGCGGCGAACGGAATGCAGACCGGCGGGAAGGTCAACTGCAGCGCTCCCGGTGACGTCGTGATCAACCTCAGGCGATGGATCCTCCTCACCCCCTACTACCGGGGCAGGCCCGACCTCTACCACGCGCTGGCGATCGACCATGAGATCGGCCACCGGCTGGGCTTCGGCCACATGGCCTGTCCCGGCAAGGGCAAGCCCGCCCCGGTGATGATGCAGCAGATCTACGGCCTGCACGGCTGCGTCGCCAACGGCTGGCCCTACGACTCCCGCGGCCGGCTCCTCAGCGGCCCCGGCGTCCCCTGACCTCCGCGCGGCTAGCCCCCTGTTCGGCGTGCGGTGAACAGCAGGTATTCCCAGTCCATCGAGCTGGAGCCGGTGCCGGCGGTGTGGCGGCGGGCGAGGGCGGCCAGGTCCTCGTCCAGGGCGGCGACGCGGTCAGGGTCGTCCGCGAGGCCGCGGTAGGCGGCGATGGTCGGGCCGTAGTGGGATTTGAAGAAGTCGCGGAACGCCTCGGGCGTCGGGAACCGGTCGATCCGAACGGTCCGCCGGTCGGCCGTGACGTCGGTGATCCGGTCGCCGAGGAGTGCGCGGACGTGTTCCGGCCGTCCCCACAGGGGTGGCGGCTGCGTGCCGGGCGGCGGGGACACGTAGGGCTTCATCGCCGCGAACATCTGGCCGATGAAACCCTCCGGCGTCCAGCTGATCACGCCGAGGGTGCCGCCCGGGCGGCAGACGCGGAGCATCTCGTCGGCGGCGGCCTGGTGGTGCGGGGCGAACATGATCCCGACGCAGGACAGCACGGCGTCGAACTCGCCGTCGGCGAACGGCAGCTCCTCGGCGTCGGCCTGGCACCACTCCAGCTCCGCGCCGCGCCGTGCCGACGCCCGGCGCCCGGCCTCCAGCAGCTCCGGGGTCAGGTCGCTGGCGACCACCTGGGCGCCCGCCAGCGCCGCGGGGATCGCGACGTTTCCCGAGCCGGCCGCGATGTCCAGCACCCGGTCGCCGGGCCGGACCCCGCACGCCTCCACCAGGGTGGCGCCCAGGTCAGGGATGACCTCCGAGGCCACTGCCGGGTAGTCGCCCAGCGCCCACATGGCGCGGTGCTTGGCCTTCAAGGCACGGTCCGTCTCGTCCACGCTGATCAATTCGCTCATGGAACCGACTCTAGGTAACGGCCGAATCACCTCCTAGTACAACATCTGTACCGGGCGGACGCCAGGGCCGGGCTCTACGCTGCACCCATGGGAGCCTCGTACTACCAGTTCTGCCCCATCGCCAAGGCCATGGAAATGCTCGACGAGCGCTGGACCCTGCTCGTCGTACGGGAACTGCTGTCCGGGAGCAGGCACTTCAACGAGATACGCCGTGGTGTGCCGAGGATGTCTCCCACGCTGCTGTCCAAGCGCATGCAGCAGCTGATGCGCGCCGGCATCGTGGAGAGGGCGACCGACGGCAACGACGTACGGTACGTCCTGACCCCGGCCGGCCAGGAGCTGCGGCCGGTGGTCGAGGCGCTCGGCGTCTGGGGCACCCGCTGGATCGGCCGGCTCGGTGAGATCGACCTGGACCCCAAACTGCTGCTGTGGGACATGCGCCGGCGCATCGACCACGAGGCGGTGCCGACCGGCCGGACCGTGGTGCTGTTCAGCTTCCCGGACGTGCAGCCGCGCGCCCGGGACTGGTGGCTGGTGATCGAGTCCGGCGAAGCCGACGTCTGCGACGTGGACCCCGGTCACCCCGTGGCGGTGCGGGTGACCGCGGGCCTGCGCCACCTGGTCGATATCTGGCGCGGTGACCTCGGCTGGCCCGACGCCCTGCGCTCCGGCGCGGTCGACGTCCACGGCCCCGAGGAGCTCCGCCGGGAGATGCCCGGCTGGTTCACGCTCTCGACGTTCGCCTCGGTGCCTCGCCCCGTCTGACCCTCCGGCGGGGCGGTCGGCGTGGGCGGTCGGCGGGGATGGTTGTGACCCTGTTCACAGAACCAAGCGTTTGCTACCGTCCGGCACATGATCTCCACGATTGTCTGGGGCACCGGCAACGTCGGTCGTCTGGCCATCCGAGCCGTCGAGGCCCACCCCGCACTGAAGCTCACCGCCGTACTCGTCCACAACCCAGACAAGGTCGGCCGCGACGCGGGTGAACTCGGCGGGCTCGGCCGCGACCTGGGGATCGCGGCGACCGACGACATCGACGCGGTGCTGGCCACCGGCCCCCAAGCGGTGGTGTACGCGGCGTCCGGCGACATCCGACCTGACGATGCGCTCGCCGACATCGTCAGGGCGATCCGGGCCGGCGCCGTGGTCGTCACCCCGGCGTTGTACGCGCTCTACGACCAGCGCAACGCCCCGCCGGAGCTGCGGGAACCGGTGCTGGCGGCCATCGCGGCCGGCGGCGGCTCGCTGTTCGTCTCCGGCGTCGACCCCGGCTGGGGCAACGACGTGCTGCCGCTGCTGCTCAGCGGGCTCGGCAGCACCGTGGACGTGATCCGCTGCCAGGAGATCTTCGACTACTCCACCTACGACCAGGAGGACTCGGTCCGGTACCTGGTCGGGATGGGCCAGCCGATGGACTACGAGCCGCCGATGCTCTCGCCGACGGTCCCGACCATGGTGTGGGGCGGGCAGATCCGGCTGATGGCCAGGGCGCTCGGCGTCGAGCTCGACGAGATCCGCGAGACCCTGGACCGGCGCCCGCTCGACGCCACGGTGAGCACCAAGACGATGGGCGAGTTCGAGGCCGGTACCCAGGGCGCCGTGCGGTTCGAGGTGCAGGGCATCGTCGAGGGCGAACCGCGCCTCGTCATCGAACACGTCACCCGTATCCACGCGTCCTGCGCACCGGACTGGCCGACGCCGCCCGACGGCGACGGGGCGCACCGGGTGGTCATCGAGGGCCGCCCGCGCATCGAGGTCACGGTCGAGGCCACCGACGAGGGCGGCAACCGGTCCGCGGGCGGGAACGCCACCGCGGTCGGCCGGCTGGTGAGCGCCATCGACTGGCTCGTGGACGCGGAACCCGGACTCTACGACGCGCTCGACGTCCCACTGCGCCCGGCAGTCGGCAAGCTCGGAAGGAAGCAACCATGAACATCGACATCCCCGAGGGCAAGGACGCGATCGAGTACGTGTGGGGCGAGATGGTCCCCGGCATCGGGATCGCCGCCTCCAACTTCTCGCTCTCGGTGTACGCCCACACCACCCTCGGGCTCCGTGAGTTCGAGGCCGCGCGGCTGCGGATAGCGCAGATCAACGGGTGCGTCTTCTGCCTCGACTGGCGGACCGAGCGGGACGGGGAGAAGGTCGAGGAGGAGTTCGCCGACGCGGTGACCGAGTGGCGCACCACCGACGCCTTCGACGACCGCACCCGGCTGGCCGCCGAGTACGCCGAGCGGTACGCCCTGGATCACCACGGCCTCGACGACGAGTTCTGGACTCGGATGACCGCGCACTACAGCCAGCTCGAGATCGTGGAGCTGAGCATGAGCATCGGCTCCTGGCTGGCCTTCGGCCGGCTCAACCACGTGCTGGGCCTCGACACCGTCTGCCTGCTGCCCCGCCGCTGACCCGCTCGCCGGGCCTGGCGTGCCGACCTGATCCGGCGCCGTGCACCGCCGGAGATCCTGCCTGCGATCACGCGGTCACGCTCCGCGAAGCGGACGAACACACTGTGATCCGGCGCTCCCGAAAATGTGATCAGCCACACATTACTCGCCAGTACGTAGTGACTTAACGCGCGAGCAACATGTAGAACTTGTTCTCATTCCGTCGAGAGTGAGGAACGTCACATGGGTGACCCCACCTTGCGTGGTAGCGCTTCCAAGGGCGTATCGCGCCGTGGATTCATCGCTGGAACTGGTTCTATCTTTGGAATGGGGGTCGTAGCCGCCGCAGGTCTCGCCACCGCAGCCCGGGCGGCCGCCGCCCCCACCGCCGCTCCGATCGACAACGGGGCCCACGTCCCGGCCCTGGTGATCGGCACCGGGTACGGCGGCTCCGTCGCCGCGCTGCGCCTGGCTCAGGCGGGCGTCAACGTGCACATGATCGAGATGGGCATGGCCTGGGACACCCCCGGCTCGGACGGCAAGATCTTCGCCAACACCACCAGCCCGGACGCCCGCTCCTACTGGCTCCGTACCAAGACCAAGCAGCCCCTCAGCAACTTCCTCGGCTTCCCGATCGACAAGACCATCCCCAAGTACACCGGGATCCTCGACGCCGAGGAGTTCGGCGGCATCATCGTCTACCAGGGCCGCGGCGTCGGTGGCGGTTCGCTGGTCAACGGCGGCATGGCGGTCACCCCCAAGCGGGAGAACTTCGGCGCCATCCTCCCGTCGGTCAACGCCGACGAGATGTACAACACCTACTACCCCCGCGCCAACGCCGCGCTCGGAGTCGGCACCATCGACCCGGTGTGGTTCGAGACCACCGACTGCTACCAGTACGCCCGGGTCGGCCGTAAGCACGCCCAGCGTTCCGGCTTCCCGTTCGTCTTCGTGCCCACCGTGTACGACTGGGACTACATGAAGCAGGAGGCGGCCGGGACCGTCCCCAAGTCGGCGCTGGCCGCCGAGATCCTCTACGGCAACAACTACGGCAAGAAGTCCCTGCAGAAGACCTACATCGCGCAGATCAAGGCGACCGGCAAGGTCACCATCTCGCCGCTGCACAAGGTCACCTCGGTCACCCCGGCGGCCGGTGGCGGCTACACGGTCGTCATCGACCAGATCAACACCACCGGCGACACCACGACCACCAAGACCGTGACCGCGGACAAGGTGTTCTTCGCGGCCGGCAGCGTCGGTACCAGCAAGCTGCTGGTCAAGCTGAAGGCCACCGGCGCGCTGCCCAACCTGAACAGCGAGGTCGGCAAGGGCTGGGGCGACAACGGCAACGTCATGTGCGGCCGCGCCAACCACCTGTGGGACCCCACCGGTGCGCTCCAGTCGTCCATCCCCACGGGCGGCATCGACAACTGGGCCGCCGGCGGCGCGTTCGCCGAGGTCGCACCGCTGCCCACCGGGATCGAGACGTTCGCGTCGTTCTATCTCACGATCACCAAGAACCCGAACCGCGCCACGTTCACCTGGAACGCCGCGACCGGCAAGGCCGACCTGAACTGGCAGACCGCCTGGAAGCAGCCGGCCATCGACGCGGCCAAGACCATCTTCGACAAGATCAACGCCAAGGAGGGGACGATCTACCGGACCGATCTCTTCGGCACCTACAAGATCTGGGGCGACCACCTCACGTACCACCCGCTCGGCGGCGCGGTCCTCAACAAGGCCACCGACAACTACGGCCGCCTCCTCGGCTACTCCGGCCTGTACGTCATCGACGGCTCGCTGATCCCCGGCAACACCAGTGTCAACCCGTTCGTCACCATCACGGCGCTCGCCGAACGGAACATCGAGAAGATCATCGCTACCGACCTGTAATGACGGTCTGATGTGGTGGCCGGCCACGGGCGCGTGTGGCCGGACTCCCCACGTAAGCACGCATCGCAAGCACGCATCGCAGGCACGGACGGACGCTGCTCGAGGTGGTCCTCGCAGCCGGTGTGCTCTCACCACCGATCCGTCCGAGGGTGACCACGCGGACGTCAACCCCGGTAGGCCTCCAGCAGTTTCAGCCAGACCTCGCTGATCGTCGGGAAGCACGGGACGGCGTGCCACAGCCGGTCGACGGGGACTTGGCCGGCGACGGCGACGGTGGCGGAGTGGAGCAGCTCGGCGACGCCCGGGCCGACGAACGTGACACCCAGCAGGTGACCGTGGTCGAGGTCGACCACCATCCGGGCCCGGCCCCGGTAGCCGTCGGCGTAGAGGTTCGCCCCGGGGACCCGGCCGAGCTCGACGTCGACCGCCCGTACCCGGTGCCCGGCCCGCTCGGCCTCGGCGGCGGAGAGGCCGACCGCGGCGGCCTCCGGATCACAGAAGAAGACCTGCGGCACCGCGTGGGAGTCGGCCGTGGTGGCGTGGGCGCCCCAGGGCGCGGTGTCCAGTGGCCGCCCGGTGGCGCGGGCTCCGATGGCGCTGCCCGCGACCCGCGCCTGGTACTTGCCCTGGTGCGTGAGGAGGGCCCGGTGGTTGACGTCGCCCGCCGCGTACAGCCAGCCGTCGTCGATGGCACGCACCCGGCAGGTGTCGTCGACCTCGAGCCAGGACCCGGGGGTGAGGCCCACCGTGTCGAGGCCGATGTCGTCGGTGAGCGGCTCCCTGCCGGTGGCGAACAGCACCTCGTCGGCTTCCAGCTCATCGCCGTCGTCCAGCAGCAGGGTGACCGGCCCGGTGCCGCCCGGGCGGCGCAGCCCGGTGACGGAGACGCCGACGCGTACGTCGACTCCGGCCTCGGCGAGCCCGAGGGCGACCAGTTCACCGGCGAAGGGCTCCATCCGTTCCAGCAGGCCGTTGCGGGCCAGCAGGGTGACCGAGGCGCCCAGGCCCTGCCACGCACTGGACATCTCCACGCCGACACCGCCGCCGCCGACGACGGCGAGCCGCCCGGGTACGGCGCTCGCGCCGGTGGCCTCGCGGTTGGTCCAGGGACGGGCCTCGGCGATACCGGGCAGGTCGGGCATCGCGGTCCGGCTGCCGGTGCAGACGGCCACCGCGTGCCGGGCGGTGAGCATCACCTGCCCGCCCTCGGGGATCTGGACGGCGACCCGGCGCGGACCGTCCAGCCGCCCGTGGCCGCGGATCAGCTGGGCGCCGATGCTCTTCAGCCAGTCGGCCTGCCCGTCGTCCCGCCAGCCGCCGACGAAGCCGTCGCGGCGCGCCAGCGCGGCGGCCGCGTCGAGCGGCCCGGTGACCGCCTGCCGCGCGCCACCGACCCGGCGGGCGTCCGCGACGGCGACGACCGGCCGCAACAGCGCCTTGCTGGGGATGCACGCCCAGAAGGAGCATTCGCCGCCGACGAGTTCGCTCTCCACCACCGCGACGCCGAGTCCGGCGGCGGCGGCCCGGTCGGCGACGTTCTGGCCGACCGGGCCCGCGCCGATGACCACGACGTCATAGATGTCCGGGGCTCCGCCCGCCGTTCCACCCATGGCCCGCTCCCATCCCCCCGCAGTAAGGCGCAGGCCCAGACGCGACCCCGAGCCCTCATGATCGACACACGGATCCGAGGTGCCACCGATCGCGTCCCCCCGCACCCCGGACACGCCGTACCTGCCCGAACCTGGCCGCGATCACACGCACACCGAGGCGTACTCCTCGTGCGGGGACACCGTCATCTCACGCGGCACGGAATCCCGTCGCCGTCGCCTCTCGTCATCGGCTACACCTCCGACGCTACGATCGGTCACCACCGGCGACCGAGGGGGCTCCGCCGGGAAGGGCGCGCCGGAGCGGCGTCACATGGACAGCGCGAGGGTGACGACGGCCGCGATGGCCACCACGGCCAGCACGATCGGCGCCATCGCGGGGCCGCGCAGCTTGGCGTCGGCGTAGTCGCCCGACTTGGCGTGGAAGCCGATCGCGCCGAGCATGAGGACGGCGAAGCCCGCCGCGGCGGCGATCCCGAGCGGCTGCCAGAACAGTCCGATGACCAGGCCGATCGTGGCGGCCACCTCGGCCAGGCCGATGAAGCGGACCAGACCCTCGCTCAGGCCCATGTGCTGCTGGAGCTGTACGGGAACGTCCCCCTTGAGCAGCACCTTCGGCACACCCGCGCCGGCCGCGGCGACGGCCAGCACGATGCTGAGGATGGCGGCAGCGATGAACATGTCGTTGATCCTTTCGACTGCGGCACCTGAACGGCCGTACCCGGGATTGTTGAAGCTTAAAAGTAAAGCTACGACTTTTACGTTGACACGTCAACTTTTTCCCGGGGGCGGGCGGGAAGTGCTTCGCCCGTGCCGGTGAGCGTGGATGAGTAGGATCACCAACGCGATGAATGGGGACGATCGCGTACTGGCCGGGCGGTACCGCATTGCCGCGCCTCTCGGCACCGGTGGCATGGGCACCGTCTGGCGGGCCCGTGACGAGCTCCTCGGCCGCGACGTGGCGGTCAAGGAGGTGGTGTTCCCGCCCGAGCTCACCGCCGCCGAACGCGCGACGGCCGGTGAACGGGCCCGTCGTGAGGCGCGCGCCGCGGCCCTGCTGGACCATCCGTCGATCATCACGGTGCACGACGTGGTCGAGGAGGACGACCGGCCCTGGATCGTGATGGAGCTCGTGGCCGGGCCGTCCCTGGCCCAGGCGATCGCGGAGCGTGGACCGCTCCCCTTCCGTACGGTGGCCGGGATCGGCGCCGAACTCGCCTCGGCGCTCGGGGCCGCGCACGCCCAGGGCGTACTGCACCGTGACGTCAAGCCGGGCAACGTCCTGCTCGCCGACGACGGCCGGGTGATCCTCACCGACTTCGGCATCGCCACCGTGGCGGGTGATCCGTCGATCACCAGGACGGGCACGCTGATCGGCTCCCCGGGATACACCGCCCCGGAACGGCTGCGCGAGGAGCCGGCCGGCCCCGCCGCCGACCTGTGGTCCCTGGGGGCCACGCTGTACGCGGCGGTGGAGGGCGCTCCGCCGTTCGAGCGCGACGGGCCGATGGCGGCGCTGAGCGCGGTGCTGACCGAGGAGCCGCCGCCACCCCGCCGCGCGGCCTCGCTGGCGCCGCTGATCTGGTACCTGCTGCGCAAGGACCCGGACGAGCGGCTGCCGGCGGGCACGGCCGAACAGGTTCTGCGCCGGGTCGCCGCCGGCCATCCGTCCGGGTTGCACGGCGCGCCGCCCGGACCCGCCGCCCGCCGGCCCCGGGAGCGCCGTGGTCGCCCGGCGTGGCTCGCCGCCGTGGCCGCGGTCATCCTGCTCGGCGGCGTCGCGCTCGGGGTCGCGCTGTGGCCGGACGACACGGCCCGCCGCCCGGCCGCTACCTCCGGGTCATCCGCGACCTCCGGGCCACCGGCGACCTCCGGGCCACCGGCGACCCCGGGGCCAGGCACCGCCCGGCCCGGTGGCACGGCCGCGCCCGTCGACTACTGCGCGCTGCTCGGCGACGCCCAGGCCAGGCGGCTGGTGCCCGGCGCGGGCCGGGCCCGGCCCGACCCCGACTACCCGGGGACCTGCTACTGGGCGCGACCCGGGCGCGGCCTGACGCTGGCCCCCGGCAACGGCTCCGAGAAGGCCGAGTCGCCGATCGAGGCGCACAACGCCTTCGTCAGCACGCGCAACGCCGAGCGCCTCGCCCCGGGAGGCCTCGTGGTCTGGGGCTGGGACGAGATCGGCGTGCCGCACGCGCGAGCCAGCAAGGGCACCGTGCGCGAGGTGCGCGGCCTGGGCGAGGAGGCGTTCGCCTACGAGGAGACAGGCACGTCGGTGCCGGTGGACAAGGCGTACGTGGTCTTCCGGGTGGGCCACCGGGTGGTGGAGGTCGGTTACGTCTACCGGCGCGGCGCGGCCCGCCCCGAAGGCGCGCTGCAGGCCGCCCGGCCGATCGCGCGGGCCCTGGCGGCACGCCGATGACCGTCACCGTGGCCGGTCGCTACCGGCTGGTCGAACGGCTCGGCCAGGGCGCCATGGGCGTCGTCTGGCGCGCCCGCGACCAGGTGCTCGGCCGCGACGTGGCGGTCAAGGAACTGCTGCTGCCCGCCGAACTCGACGCGGCCAGGCGCGCCGCCGCCGCGGCCCGGGTGCTGCGGGAGGCCCGCGCCGCCGCCGCGCTGCGGCACCCCGCGATCGTACGGGTGCACGACGTCGCGGAGCAGGACGGGCGGCCGTGGATCGTCATGGAGTTGCTGGCCGGCCGGTCCCTGGAGCAGGAGCAGCCGATGGCCCCCGGCCGTGCCGCGCGGATCGGGCTCGACGTGCTCGCCGCGCTGCGCGCCGCGCACGAGCGGGGGGTGCTGCACCGGGACGTCAAGCCCGCCAACGTCTTCCTGCGCGATGACGGCCGCGCGGTCCTGACCGACTTCGGCATAGCCACGCTGGAGGGGGACGTCTCGCTCACCCGCACGGGCGCCCTGATCGGGACGCCCGCCTACATGGCGCCCGAGCACGCCCGTGGCGAGACCGGCGGCCCGCCCGCCGACCTGTGGTCGCTCGGCGCCACGTTGTACGCGCTCGTCGAGGGGCGCACGCCGTTCGCGCGCACCACGGTGATGGGCACGCTCAGTGCCGTGCTCACCGAGCAGCCGGACCCGCCGCTGCGGGCCGGCCCGCTGACCGGCACCCTGCTGGCGCTGCTCGCCAAGGACCCGGCCGTACGGCTCAACGCGCAGGGCGCCGAAGCCGGGCTGCGCGCGGTGGCCGACGGGTCGGTGCCACCCGGTCCGGTCCCGCCCGTCCCCGCCGGCAGCCGTCCTGGCGGCCCGGCGCGATCGGCCGCGCGGGCGGACCCGCGCACGCTGCCGTTGCGGCGTCGCCGCCGGCTTCCGATCGTCGCGGCGGCTGCCGCCGTGGGCGTGGCCGGTGCCGTGGTGACCGTGGTGGTGTACGCAGGCGGGGGCGGTGGCGGGGAGCCGGTCCGGACGCCGACCGCCGCGCCCACGGGGGCGCCGAGAAGCGCACCCGCCAGCGCCGCCGCCGCGCGCTTCGCCGTCCGGCCGAAGGCCTGCAACCTGCTCACCGCGGAGCAGGCGGGCCGGTTCGTGCCGAGTGCGCTGATCAACGCGTCCGCCGACACCGAGCGCGACGAATGCACCTGGCAGACGCTCACCTACCCGCCGACCGGCCCGCAGTACGCCCTGTCGGTCGCCGTACGGGCCGTACCGCCCGGCACGGTGCCACCGGTGCAGGCGGCGCACGGCACGTTCGCCGCGGAGCGGGCGCGTGCCGCACCGAGCGGTGGCTCGTCGGTGCCGGAGGCCCCGTTCGAGGACCTGACCGGGGTGGGAGACGAGGCGTACCTGACCGAGTCACCGGCGAAGGACGGCGGACGGGCGGAGGTGCACCTGCGGGTGAGCAACGTGCTCGTCGACATCGTCTACCGGGCCGACCACGCTCCCGGCAGGGCCGTGCGGTGGCGCGCCGGCGCCGTCGCGAACGCCCGGCGGGTCGTCGCCGCGCTGCCGCGCTGAGAGTACGCGTCACGCCGCCGTACCGGGCGGGCGCACCCTGCCGATCGTGCGCGCCACGTCGGGCGGGCCCCTTGCCGTGCGGGCGCCTTGCCGGGCGGGCGGCGGTGAGCGGTGCCGCCCGGCCCGGATCTGTCACGATCGAGCAAAACGGCGGCCGAAGATGTGGCCGCACATCATTGATCATGCTGCGAGCGCGCGATTAGCCTGGCGCGGCCTCTCCTCCGGACCGCCGGCTGAGGAGCATCCCACCCCGGAGGATCCATGAAGCCCTTCCTCAGCCGTGCCCGTCTCGTCTCCGGGCTCGCCGCCACCGCCGTCGCCGCCTCCGTGCTCGCCGGCCCGGCGACCGCGCACGCCGACACCGCGTTCGTGCCCAGCGCGGCCGACTTCGAGAACTGCCCGGCGCTTCCCGCGGGAGCCGCCCGGCTGCTGTGGAACTGCGTCTCGGTCACCCTGGCCGCCGGCACGATCAAACTCGGCTCGCTGAACCAGACCCTGAGCAGCCCCATCCAGCTCAACGTCGCCGTCGGCCCGCAGAACGGCAAGCTCACCACCATCACCGGCGACCTCGGCGGCGGCCCGCCGATGCAGGTCCCCACCGGCATCGACTTCCCCGGGTTGGACTCGGTCGGCATCCAGGTCCAGCAGGCCGGTGACCTGCAGAGCGACGGCCTCCTCCCCACCGCCATCCCGATCAAGGTCAAGGTCATCCAGCCGCTGCTCGGCAACAACTGCTCGATCGGCACCAACGCCGCGCCGATCACCATCCGCCCGGTCGTCTCCAACCTCCGGGCGCAACTGCTCGCCGGCGCCCCGGTCATCCGCGCCGACGTGTCGGACTCGACGTTCGCGATCCCCGGCGCCTCGGGTTGCGGCCTGCTGACCGGGCTCGTCAACAGCGTCGTCGGGCTGCCCAGCGCGAGCGGGAAGAACTCGGCCACCCTCGACACCATCGTCCAGGTGCGCAACTACGCGCTCGGCAACATCACCACGAAGGTGGCCGCCGGCCTGACGTGATCCGGGCGCACCTCACGGCTCTGCGCCCGGGCCTTCGCCCTCGCCCTGGCCAGTGATCTCCAGGGAGATCGCTTGACATAGGCAATATATTGCCTAAGCTCGGGCGTGAGGTGATGTGCATGATCTGCCTGCTGCCGAACTGCTGCTTTCTGTCCGAGACCTCGCGCATGCTCGAGATCTACGAGGCACTGCGGGCCCGCGGGGCCGAGGTCCGGGTCGCCACCCATGGCGGGCCCTACACGCGGGTGCTGACCGACGCCGGGGTCTCCTACGAGCTGATCGGCGAAGGGATGGACGCGGAGCGCTCCGCCTCGTTCGTACGCTCCGTGCCCGGCATCGGCTCCCCGGACCAGAGCATGTGGGACGACGAGGAGATGCGCGGCTACGTCGAGGCGGAGGCCGCCTGCTTCCGCGCGCACGACGTCCGGGCCGTGGTGACCGGCTGGACGCTGACCGCGTTGCTGTCGACCCGGGTCGCCGGGATCCCGCTCGTCACCGAGCACGCGGGCTCCTATCTGCCGCCCGTCTTCGAGCGAGGCCTGCTGCCGGCGCCCAGCCGGCCCGTCGGCCTGCCCTTCGAGCGCCTGCTGCCCCGGCCCGTCCGGCGCTGGATGGTCAACAAGGGCGCCGCCCGCCTCGCCCTCTACACCGATGACTTCAACCGGCTCGCCGGTGAGCTCGGCGTCGAGGGGATCCCGAGCTTCCCGGCGCTACTGCTCGGGGACCTCACGCTGGTCACCGACGTTCCCGAGGTGCTCGGGGTCTCCCGGCACGACGTCGACACCTGGACGCCGCGCGATCCGAGCCGCTATCGCAACGGCACCCGCCTGCGCTACACCGGCCCGCTCTACGCGCGGCTCGCCCTGCCCGTGCCGGACCGCGTGGAGCGGTTCCTCACCGGCCCGGGCCCGGTCGTGTACGTCTCGGTCAACTCCAGTCCCGCAGAGCTCGTCCGCCGGATCGTCGGAGCGCTGACCGCGCTGGACGTACGGATCCTGATGGCGGCGACGGTGCACGACCTCGGCGATCTGGAGAGCGAGCAGGTGATGGTCGAAGCCCTGCTGCCCAACCATCTGGTCATGCCGAGGGTCGATCTCGCCGTCACCGCGGGCGGCCAGGGCAGCGTCCAGACCGCGCTGGCCTCCGGGGTGCCGCTGATCGGCGTCCCGTTGCAGCCGGAGCAGGACGCCAACGTCGCCTTCGCCGAGCGGGCGGGAGCCGCCCGGCTCGTCTCGATGGCGGACGCCGGGACGCCGCGCATGACCGAGCTCGCGCGGGCGATGCTCGACGGCGAGGGTCATCGGCAGGCCGCACGCCGCCTGCAGGCCGTGTTCGCCGCCGTCGACGGTGCGGGGGCGGCCGCCGAAGCCATCCTCGAACTCGTCGGCGCACCCGGGGCACATGCCGGCCGGTTCGTTTGATCACGGGTTCGCGCGAGACGGTCCCGGAGAGGCCGCCTGGCCGCACCGGCGCCCGCGGTCGTCGCAGGCGCCGGCACGGTGTCGTGACCAGGTGTCCCGACCGGGTGTCTCAGCCGGGTGGCCGCACTCGGTGTCTCAACCAGGCAGGTTCCACTTCTGGTTGGCGCCGCCGGTGCAGTCCCAGATCTGCAGGCGGGTGCCGTTGGCAGAGCTGGGCCCGGTCGCGTCCAGGCACCGGCCGGACTGCGGGTTGACCAGTGTCCCCCCGCTGCCCGCCTGCCACTTCTGCGCGCCGGTGCCGTTGCAGTCGTAGAGCTGCACCTGGGTGCCGTTGGCGGTACCGGCCGAGGTCACGTCCATGCACTTGCCCAGCGCCCGCAGCGATCCGTCCGCGGACACCGTCCAGCTCTGCGCCGCCGTGCCGTTGCAGTCGTAGAGCTGGATCGCCGTGCCGTTGGCGGTACTCGCCGCGGCCACGTCCACGCACTTGCCGCCGTACCCGGTGATCTGGCCGGTGCCCGAGCCCGTACCGCCACCGTTGGTGACGTGCACGTAGTCGACGACGAGGGTCTGCGGGAAGACCGTGCTGCCGTCGGGGTCGCCGGGCCAGTACCCGCCGACCGCCAGGTTCACGATCAGGTAGAAGGGATGGTCGAACACCCAGCGGTTGCCGTTGGTGTCCGCCGGAGTCCGGGTCTGGTACAGCTGCCCGTCGACGAAGAACTTCACCGAGCCGGGCGCCCAGTCCACCGCGAAGGTGTGGAAGGCGTCGGCGAAGCTCTGCCCGCCCGGCAGGGTGTAGCCGGCACCGATGCCGCCGGAGCCGGAGTAACCGGGACCGTGCAGGGTGCCGTGCACCGTCGACGGCTCGAAACCGACGTTCTCCATGATGTCGATCTCGCCGCTGCCGGGCCAGCCGACGCTGCCGATGTCGTTGCCGAGCATCCAGAAGGCGGGCCACATGCCCTGCCCTCTCGGCAGCTTCATGCGGGTCTCGAAGTGGCCGTAGGCCTGGGTGAAGGTGCCCGCGGTGGACAACCGGGCGGAGGTGTACTGACAGGGCCCGTACCAGCAGTTGTAGCCGGCCGGGTTGTCACGGCGCGCGGTGATCACCAGATGTCCCTGGCCGTCCAGGGCGGCGTTGTGGGTACCGCTCGTGTAGTACTGGCGTTCGTGGTTGTTGACGTTGTCGCCGGTCTCCGGGTGCCATTTGCCGAGGTCGACGCCGGCGCCCGCCGGACCGTCGAAGTCGTCGGTGAAGGTGGCGGCGGCGACGGCCGCCGGGGCGGCCGCGTGGGCGGTGACCGTGGCGGCGACGCCGCTCAGGCCGGTGAGCAGCAGGGCGGAGAGGATCAGGCGTACACCGCGTCGTGGGCGGGGTGGTGCGGTGGGCATGGTCATGAGGGCTTCGGCCTTCCAGGGCGGGGACGGAGGCACAGGTCGGTCAGCGGAGCGACGGTGGGTTCGCGGCGGTGATCACCTCTGTTCGCACGTCGTCGGGGGGAACGGTGCGGCACATCCCCTCAGCGGACCGGAGTCCCCGGGGGATCACTATTAGGAAAGGTTCCTAATAGTTCGGAAGTTAACTCCGGCCGCGAGTCCTGTCAATACCGATTCCGCGGCGGCATTTTCCAGCAGAGTTATGTGCGCCTTGAGGACACTATGAAGGGCTTGTCCGGTCTTGGGCGGCCCGCGACGACCCGGCCGGAGCCCACGATCCGTGACGTGGATCCCCCGCCCACGGTCCGCGTCGTCTCACGGAACGGATCGCCTGGCCTCGGCCGTTACTCTGAACAGAGCCGCCGGTTCGGATGTCGGTAGGAGGTCGTATCGGTGTACCCCCCGATCACTGACCCGACCATTCCCGAGCGGGATCGCCGGTTGCTGGTGCGGTACCCGCGGGTGCTGATCCCGGCGAGCTTCCCGCCGCCGCCGGTCCGTTCGCTGGCCGACCGGCTGTACGGAAGGGCTGCGGGACCGTGGGCCGATGTCTTCCTGTCCCTCGCCCAGACCGCCGCGTGGTTCGAGGGGCCCGAGGTGAAGGCCGCGCGGGCGGCCCGCTTCTACCACCGCCGCTACGTGCTGCCGAGCGATCTGGACCGGAAGGGCCAGCAGCTGGTGGTGCGCGCCCGGGCCGCCGTCCGCACCGTCCTGGAGTCCGAGGTCAGCAGGCACGGCATGCTCGACACCATCGCCAACCACGTCATCTTCCCCCAGCAGATCTGGGAGATCGCCTGGATGGCCCACCAGCAGACCGTGCTGCGGGCGGAGCAGCGGACGGTCTCCCGCTCCGAGATGACCGCGGTGCTGGCCGCGGTCGTCGGCCCCCAGCGCGAGGCCATCGAACGATCCGCCGCGGAGATCGGCAGGCGGGTCGAACTCCTGGAGCAGTACGCGCAGCGGGTGCGCGCGGCGGACTCGGCGCTGGTGGCGCAGCGGATGATGGCGCGCAACGACAGGTACCGTGACCTGCTCGCGCAGACCCATGACCGGCAGGGCATCCAGGGGCTCGCCGACGAGGCGGGCAGGATGGCCGACCAGCTGGAGAGCAGCGTGCACGCCGCCGTGGAGGCCGGTCAGGCGCTCGCGCTCCCGCGCGACCCGCAGTTCTGACTGATCAGCATCTCCAGCTGACCGAGGCGGACCCGTTGGGCGAGAACGACACTGAGCCGCTGCCCTGCCCGAGGCACCAGCCCTCCCGGCGGACGGTGACCCTGGCCGACTGGCCGGACGCGAGCTCGCCGCCGCCCGAGACGCTGAGCTCGCTCGAGCTGCCCGTCACGCGCCACCGCACCGGCCCGCCGTTCGCGGTCACCGTGATCGTGCAGCTTCTGCTTCCGGATCGCATGCTGCAGCCGGAGACCCCCAGCGTGCCCGGGGTCTCCGGCTTGGGGTCCTCGGACTTCGTCGGCTGCGGCTGGGCCGTGGTCAGCGTCGGCGTCGGCGTCGGAGTGGGGGTCGGGGTGGGCGTCGGAGTGGGCGTCGGCGTCGGAGTGGGAGTGGCCGACGTCGGGCTCAAGGTCGGTGACACCGGACCGGCGCCCGGGTTCCCGACGGACGAACGGTGCGGGTTGACCTTGCCCGGCGCCGCCAGCGCCTGGTCGCCGGAGCTCGGCGTCGTACCGCTCTGCAGGACCACGACCGCGGTGCCGGTGGCGAGGAGGCCGCAGACGGCCGCGGCGAGACCCGGCCACAGACGGGGCCGGTTGCGAGGAGCGCGCTGGACGCCGGTCCGCTGCGGACCGGCCTTCGGCGCGGCGCCCTTCTGTACGGGGTGGGCCGGCCAGCCCGTCTCGTCGAAGGGCTCGGCGCGGCGGGCGACGGCCGACCGCCTCGCCCGGCGTTCCGGCGCGTTCGTCGTGGTGTAGATCTCCCGCCAGAGTTCCGCCGGGAGCAGCGCGGCCGGAAGCAGCTGGAGCAGCCGCCGCGCGGGGACCTTGCGCAGGTGGCGTTCGCCGCACATCGGGCAGGCGTCGATGTGCCGGATGAGCCGCTGGTACCCGTCGCGGGTCGGCGGCCAGGTCTCGATCAGGGCGTTGACGCTCGGGCAGTCGGCCCGTCCCGTACGGGCGACGAGGGCGGCGGCGAACGCGATCTCGAGGTCACCGGACGCCTGCTCGGCTAGCTGGACGGCCTGGTTCTCCGAGATGCCGAGGACCCGGGCGAGCTGCCAGGTGTCGAGCTCGTGGCGCGCGATGAGGATGACCGCCTCACGCTGGCGGCCGACGAGCGTCGCCAGGGCGCTGAAGACCAGCTCCCGGATCTCCTCGCGCCGCGCCCGCTCCGCGGGTTCGAGGTCGACGTCGTCCTCGGCGGCGGGCGCCTCGTGACGCTCGGCGTGCACTCCCTGCCGCTCGTCGAGGCGGCGCAGGCACTCCCGGCGGGCGATGGCGTACAGCCATCCGCGCAGTTGCTCGGGCTCGTGCAGCTTGGCGATGTGCTGCTGGGCCGCGATCAGCGAATCGTGCACGGCCTCGGCCGTCTCGGCCTGATCGCGGAGATAGGTGTGGCAGTAGTCGTACAGCCGCGCCCCATAGCTCCGGTAGATCTGGGTCAGAGCCTTCGCGCCGGCCCCATGCAGTGATGCCGCCAATCGACGATCATCGACGTCTTCAATGCCCGGCCAACCGGCCACCAGTTTCCTCCCGCTCACAAGATCGCGCCGTTGCCGCTCGCGCACGCTCGGTAATCGTGGTCGAATCCACTAGGTACAAGCGCCAACACGATCACAAACGTCACAGCATGGCAGGACAAGCAGAGATTTATACGGATATGTGGGGGTTCTGACGGCCCCACCGGGGGTCAGCGTGCGGTCGCGGGCAGGGCTCTGAACGCCGAGCCGAGCTGCGTGGGAGTGCCCGCGCCGGTGAACAGGCCGGTTCCGCTACCCTTCGTGGCCGGCAGCCCGAACCACGCGTAGCGTTCCAGGTAGGGCAGGGCGGCGAGCATGGCCGCCGAGGACCGCAGGAAGGCCGCCTGCTGTGGCTGCGACGGGTACTGCGTGACGCTGCCGAAGCGGATCAGCGCGTACTCGGTGAGCCAGATGGGCTTGTGGTAGCGCGCGTGGACCGCCTGCAGATAGGCGCGTAGCTGGGCGACCGCGGCGGGCGTGCGGAAGTCCGAGCCGTACCAGTGCAGCGTGATGAAGTCGACCCGGTGGTGCCGGGCGGCGGCGCCCCGCATGAACTGGTCGAGCCAGCCGCCCGCGGTGGCACCGTTCGTCGCCACCGCCGGGCTGCCCAGCCGCATCCCGGTCGCCATCAGCCTGGGCCACAGGGCGAGCGCCTGGCCCGGCGTCATGTTGGACTGGGCGGCCATGTCGGGCTCGTTGAAACCGAGCAGGGTGTGCCCCTGCGACTTCGCCTCGGCGAGCGTCGCGGCGGTGACCGAGCGAGGGCCCCAGATCATCGGCACGAACTCGACGCCGCGCGGGCCGGTGATCCCCGACCTGCCGGCCGCCCAGTCGTAGTACCAGCAGGCGCCCGAGGCCGCCAGCGCCCGCCCGGACCCGCTGAACGTCCAGGTGGCGACCCCCTTCAGGCACGAGCCGGCGCTGCGCACGACCGGCCTGTTCGCCTTCTTGACCTGCGGTGAGGGCGCCGGCACCGGGCGCTCCGCAGGCCGGGCCGGGGGTGCGGAGCCGGTGACCGGTCCGGCCGAGGCGGTCACCGCCGCCGGTCCGGTCACCGCCGCGGGCCGGCCCTCCCCGCCATGGCCGAGCACGGCCAGGCCCACCAGGCCGGCGACGGCGCCGGCGGCGAGCGGTACGGAGATGAGCGCCTTCGCCGGGACGTGCGGGAGCCTGGCGGCATGCCGGGCCCGGAGGACACCCGGTCCGTGGCCGCCGGGCAGGCCGGAGGGCAGGCCGGCGTGCGCGAGCGACGGCGGGACCGGCAGCAGCGGGAGCCCCGCCAGCAGCCGCTCCGCCGGGATCAGGTCCGACGAGCGAGCCGAACAGCCGGCGCAGTCGCGGATGTGCCGGGCGAACCGTTTGCGCCACAGCGGTGCCGGCCGCCCGTCCCAGTCGGCCCGCAGCGCCGTCAGGTCCGCGCAGTCCCCCGGCCGGTGCAGGACGCGCACCACCGCGCGGCCCAGGTCGAGCTGCTCCTTCATCCGCTGCACGCGCACCGCGACATGCCGGGCCGGCAGCTCCAGCGCGGCCACCAGATCCGCCCGCTGGAGCTCGCCGCCCTCCTCCAGCCACCACAGCGCGAGCAGCTCACGGTCATCGGGGTCGAGCCAGCGGGTCGCCTCGGCGATCTCCTTGCGCTGGTGGGAGAGCCCGAGGCGCAGGGTCGTCAGCTCGGCGAAGTCGGCACGCGGATCGGGGACGTCGGCGATGTCCTCGAGGGTGGTCTGGCGGGTCTGCGAGCGCTGCCGCGACCGGTGGTGGTCACGGACCTGGTGGATCGCGACGGCGACCAGCCAGGACCGGAAGGAGACCGGCTGCTTCAGCCCGGAGATCCCGCGCAGTACCCGCAGCATCGTCTCCTGGACGACGTCGTCCACGTCCGGATGGCCGTTGAGGGCTCTGCCGATGATGTTGTAGAGCAGCGGCAGGCAGCCCGACACGAGGTCCTCGAGGGCCTGCCGGTCACCGCGCTGGGCCGCGCGTACGGTCTGCGGACCGGGCACGGGACGAGGGGATGCCACCACGAACCTGGACTCTGTCACACACGGGAGACTCCGCAGCAGGCCGCCGGACAACACTTTTTCCCGTACTTCGGCGACTCAGCGGGCGGACTGGACCTTCTTCGCGATGGCCTCGGCCATCGTCACCGCCGCCGCCCCCTTGTCCTTGTGGCTGGAGCTGTAGAGGGTCGTGATGACGACGTTGCCCACCCTGACGGCAGCCAGCGTCAGACCGCCCTCCCACACCGGAGAGGTCGCGACGGCCTTGATGCCCTCGTCACCCGTGCCCTGCACCGCCGACCCGACGAGCTTGACCTTGGCCGTCATGCCGTTGGTCTTCTCGGTGAAGGTCTTGCAGCCGGCGAAGGCCTTCCGCAGCGCCGCCATCGTCTTCTGCGCGTCGTCGCCGTGATAGGTGTCGATCTCCTGGGCGATCTGGCTGGTCTGGCCGGGGTCCCCGTAGTCGTTCTGCGCGAAGGTCGCGCCCTCGATGCCCGCGGCCCGGATCCATGACGTCTCCATGAGCATCCCGCAGACCTTCCCCTGCGGCACGGGGCTGCTGGAGGGGGGCGAGACGCTGTCGCCGGTGTTGCGCACCCCGTCGGCGTTGAGCCGGAAACCCTTCGGCATGGCGCTCGCGGGCAGGAGCAGGGAGTTGAGCTTGGTGCCCGAGAGCACCTTCGCCTTGGCCGGCGCCCCGGCGCCGGCCGAGCTGGGAGCGGTGGACTTGTCCTGGCAGGCGGTGGCGGCCAGGAGCATCAGGCCCGCCATGCCGAGGGCGGCGCCCGTCCGGAGGCGGTGGTCGGCGGAAGCGTTCATTTGAGGATCTCCACAGAGTCGGCTGCTGTGCACTGCACCCACGAGAGCATGCACATGTTTTGGTACTCACCAAGCCAAGCACATGTGAATTCAATAAACAACTACCAACCTTGTGTTCGACCGTACGCCGCCGCAGGGGTAACGTTCCCGTCATCGGCGGGGCCGACGGGTCCGGGTGAGACCCGGCGCGACCTCACGCCGGGAAGGACGGACCGTGCAGGACGAAGCGACAGTGAGCGCGGCGGACATCGCCCGGCTGGCCGGGGTCGGCCGGGCGGCGGTGAGCAACTGGCGCCGCCGGCACCCCGACTTCCCGCAGCCCGTGGGCGGCACTCCCATCAGCCCCGTGTTCGCCCTCACTGAGATCGAAGCATGGCTGCGCCACCAGGGAAAGCTTCATCACCTGCCCTTGGAGGAACGCGCTTGGCAAAGGCTCCGGGCCGAGGCGGCCGACGACCTCCGGCTGGCCGAGGTGCTCGGGGACGCGGGAGATCTGCTGCTGCGACGGCAGGCCCCGGAAACGGCCCGGACGCCCCGGGCCGACGCGCCGATGAGCGGCGAGGCGGCCGAGGTGGTCACCGAGCTGGCCGCCGAGCGGGGGGCCGCCGAGGCCTTCGAGTTCCTGTTCGGCCGCTACCGCGAGACCCAGGGCCGCCGCGCGGCCACCACCCCGGCGGAGATCGCGAGCCTGATGGCGGCGCTGGCGGGCGAGGCCCGTACCATCCTCGACCCCGCCTGCGGCACCGGCGAGCTGCTGCTCGCCGCCCTGGACGGGGACGCGGACCATGGGGCCGCCCCGGTGAACGGCGCCGAGCCGCGCCGGCTGCTCGGACAGGACGCCGCCGGCGAGGTCACCCGGCTGGCCGCGACCCGGCTGGCCCTGCACGGCGCCGAGGCGACCATCCGGGCGGGTGACTCACTGCGCCGCGACGCCTTTCCCGGAGCCCTGGCCGACGCGGTGCTGTGCGACCCGCCCTTTCACGAACGCGCCTGGGGCCACGAGGAGCTGACCGCGGACCCGCGCTGGGAGTACGGGCTGCCGCCGCGGCTGGAGCCGGAGCTCGCATGGGTCCAGCACGCCCTGGCCCACCTGGCGCCGGAAGGGCTGGCGGTGATCCTGATGCCCGCCGTCGCGGCCGGTCGCAGGTCCGGCCGCCGGATCCGGGCCCAATTGCTGCGCAGAAGCGCGCTCCGTGCCGTCATAGCGCTGTCCGCGACCCACCATCTGTGGTTGCTGCGACGTCCCGGCGGCGGCACCCCCGCGACCGCCCTCATGGTCGACAGCGCTGATCCGGGGACGGTCGTCACCGCCTGGCGGGCGTACGCGGGCGATCCCGACCACGACGAGCCGGGAGTGAGCCGGGCCGTACCCGTCATCGATCTCCTCGACGAGGAGGTCGACCTCACCCCCGCCCGTCATCTGTCCGCCGCCAGGCCGGAGCGGACGGCCGAGCGGTTCGGGGAGACCCACGACCGGCTGGCGGCGACGCTCGGCAGGCTCGGCGGCCTCGTGCCGGCGGTCTGGCCGGCCGCGGACCGGGCCGACCCGCGCACCGTTCCGGTCTCCGAACTCGACCGGATCGGCTATCTCACCATCCACCAGGCTCCGCTGCGCGGGGACACCCAGGACGGCGGCGGGGAGCCCTTGCTCACCGCCGAGGACGTCATCGAGGGCCGTCCGCCCTCGGGCCGGGTGCCCCCGGACGATGCCCGCTGGATCACCACGCGGGCCGGGGACATCGTCGTCGCCGTGGCCGCACGGCGCTTCGCGGCCCGGGTGGTGGAGAGCGACGGTGCGCTGCTCGGTCCCCAGCTCTCGCTGATCCGGGTCGACCCGGAGCGGCTCGACCCGTACTTCCTGGCGGGCGTGCTGCGCAGTTCCGCCAACGTACGCTCGTCGACCGTCCAGTCCACCGGGGGCACCAGCCGGGCCGACATCCGGCGCGCACAGGTGCCCCGGTTGCCGCTGGCCGAGCAGCGCCGGTACGGAGACGCGTTCCGGCACATGGCGGAGTTCGAGTCGGCGCTACGGTCCACGGCGGTGCTGGGCGCGGAGCTGGCCCAGCTCATGGCCGACGGGGTCGCCGAGGGGACACTCGCTGCGGAAGGCGGACAAAGTCCCCCTCCCGTCGATCGCTGACTCGGCCGTAAGGTGTGCACATCGGACCAGATGGTCTCGCTCGGCCAGCAGAGGGCGAGGAGAGAGAACGTGGGGCAGCACACGGTGCTGGCCGGTCGCTACGAGCTGATAAGCCCGCTGGGCCGGGGCGGCATGGGCCAGGTCTGGGAGGGAACGGACCGGCGGCTCGAACGCCGGGTCGCGGTGAAGCTGCTGACCAACGAGGTGCTCGCCGGACGCGCCGAGCCGCACGACCTGGCGCGCAGATTCGCGCGTGAGGCCGCCGTCACGGCCGGGCTGCGGCATCCCGGGGTTCCCGCCGTGTACGACGCGGGCACCTACGACGGCGGGCTCTTCCTCGTCATGGAGATGGTCGGCGGCTGCGCGCTCGGCGACCTCATGGCCGAGCAGGGCCCGCTCCCGGTGGCCTGGGCGGCCGGGATCGCGGCGCAGGTGGCGGCGGTGCTGAGCGCGGCGCACGAGCGCCGGCTCGTCCACCGGGACGTCAAGCCGCAGAACGTCATGCTCACCCGGGACGGGACAGTCAAGGTGCTCGATTTCGGTGTGGCGGCCGTCCTCGACCAGGCCGGCGTTCCCCGGATCACCCGGACCGGGGAGACCATCGGCACGCCCGCCTACATGGCGCCCGAGCAGTTGCACAGCCACCCGGCCACACCGCGTACCGACCTCTACGCGCTGGGCTGCGTGCTGTACGAGATGCTCGCCGGCGAGCCGATCTTCGATTCGACCTCGCCCGCCGGGCTCATGCACAAGCACCTCGAACAGGTTCCCGCCCCGCTGCGCCGCGCGGACGTTCCGCACGAACTCGACACGCTGGTCCGGCAGTTGCTGGAGAAGGACCCGGCCAGGCGCCCGGCCGACGCCCGGGAGACCTTCGACCGGCTGCTGCCCCACGTGACCCGGCTGGACCCGCTCGGCGACCTCGACCCGGCCGCGGACGACCAGAACGGCCTGCACCTCTACTCACGCGTCCTCGTGCGGATCACCGGTGCCGGCGAGCCCCGGCGGGACCCGGTTTCCTCCGGCGCTCCGTGGCCGCCGCCCTGGGCGGATCCCAAGCTGACCGCCGGAACCGACAGCCGGTACGGGCCGGGCCGCCCCGGGGGCGACGGCCGGTACGGGTGGAGCGGGCCCGCAGACGACGGCCGGTACCCGCCGGGCGACCCGGGCCCGACGGTCCGTGCCGCCGCGGGCCCCCAGCCGGGCCGGTACCCGGAGGTACGGCGCAGCACCGGCTGGAAACTCGTCCACAGCCTGTGGATCGTGCCGACCCTGCTGTTCGGGCTGGGCACGTGGTTGTCGTTCGGCTACATCGCGGCCCGGCACCGCAGGCTCTCCTGGCTGATCGCCGCGGCCGTCTACCTCGTGCTCGCGGTCGGCTCGTTCGCGCTCATCGGCAGCGGCCCCGAGGTGACCGAGTCGGAGACGGGCCCGATCCAGACCGATATCGGCATGGTCATCGCCCTGCTGGCGTGGCCGGCCGGACTCCTGCACGCCCTCTGGGTGAACCTGACGGTCCGCCTGCCCCTGCTGGACCACCGGGACCACGAACGCTGGAAGGCCCCGCCCCCGGTCACCACCGTCCCCTCCCCCGGCACCCGCCCCTTCGGGTAGACCTCCCGGGCGCGCCGCCGGGGACCGGCGTCGGGCCGTGGCGGCGTGGCGGCGGGTGCGGCTGCGATCAGCCGCTGACCAGCAGGGCAAGATGAGGGTATGGACATGCGGAGCCATACCCTGTTCGCCGCCGACGGCGTGCGCCTGGAGGCCGGTCACCTGTCCGCCGGTCACCTGTCGGCCGGGGACGGGCTGTGCATGGTCCTCGCCCACGGTTTCACCGGCTCGTGGCGGCAGCCCGCGCACCGCCGCATCGCCCGGGCGCTGCATCGGTACGGCGGCGTGCTGACGCTCGACTTCCGGGGTCACGGGCGCTCGGGCGGCCTCTCGACCGTCGGTGATCTCGAGGTGCTCGACCTCGACGCGGCGGTCCGGTTCGCCCGGGGGCTGGGCTACCGGCGGGTGGCGGTGGTGGGCTTCTCGATGGGCGGCGCGGTCGCCGTACGGCACGCGGCCCTGCGCGGCGGGGTCGACGCGGTCGTCTCGGTCAGCGCCCCGGCCCGGTGGTACTACCGCGGGACCTCGCCGATGCGCCAGGTGCACTGGGCGATCGAACGCCCGTCCGGACGGCTGATCACCCGGCTGGTGCGGCGTACCCGCATCGCCGCCCAGGGCTGGGACCCGGTGCCCGAGGCGCCGTACGAGGTGGTGGGACGGATCTCGCCGGTGCCACTGCTGGTCGTGCACGGTGACGCGGACCGCTACTTCCCCGTCGAGCACGCGGAACAGCTGTACGGAGCGGCCCGGGACCCTCGTGAGCTGTGGATCGAGCCGGCGTTCGGGCACGCGGAGGTGGCCGCCACCCCCTCGCTCATCCTGCGCATCGGCGACTGGGCCGCGGCCCGGTCGCTGTCCTGAGCGCACAGCGCCCTTCGGGTCGCCGGCCGTCACTCGCCGCGGCCCACGGCCCGTGCCCGGTCGCCGGTCCGCTCGGCCACGGCGTCGTCGTCCGCGTAGAGCCGGATCTGCATGCCGTCGGGGTCCCGGAAGCCCATGGCGTATCCGCGTGAGGCCTGCACGATGGGGCTGTGCCAGATTCCCAGCTCGTCCAGGTGGGCGGCCCAGCCGTTGAGCCCCTCGCGGGTCGTCGCCAGCGCGAACGGGTCCGTGTCGTAGAGGGCCTTGGCCAGCTCGGGGTTCTCCCGCAACGCCAGCTCGAACGGAGCATGGGGCACCCGGAAGGCCATGCCCCGGACGACGCCGTCGGCGTCCTCGAAGCTGATGACCCGCTCCAGCCCGAACACCCTCTCGTACCACTCCCGGCTGCTCGCGAGGTCGGACACCCAGACCTTGAGGTGGCGGACGCCGGTGACGAATGCAGTCATGTTCGTGAGTATGCGACACAGGACTGCGACATTCCGATGAAGTCGGCACTTACCGGTATGCGACCTGACGGTCACTCATGGCCGCACGCTGTGCTGCGGTGACGGCCCGGGAAGGCTTGGACGATCGTTACTTCCCCGGACGTCTCAGGCGGAGCGAACCCGCCGCTGGGCGGCGAGCTGGACGGCCCGGCGTTCGGCCGCGGCGGCGCGGGCCCGGGTGAGGCTGTCGCGCACCTTGGCGGCCCCCCGCAGGGCGGTGGGCGCATCGACGGCGCGGCCGGCATATTCGGCGAGCACCTCCCATACGGGTGGCGGGGAGGACTCTTCGCGCATTGTCAGAATTGCGGAGTTCCCTGCCGCAGGGGCCAGCACGAGCGCGGTGCGGCAGTGCGGGCAACGCAGCGCCGACTGAGTGTCTTTGCTCATAGAACCGAATCATTCCCGGCAGGTACGACAATTATGCGGCTCTTGTCCGCTCGCCACCGGATGAGCGCGCTGGAGACCCCGGGAGCGGCTCGTCGTGACCCATGCGCGCACCCTGATTTTCCCCCGAATATGAAGGTTTTGGATGGTAATCTTCCCGCGGCCAGAGGGACCGGAGCGCACGAGGGCGGCGGGAGGGCCGATGAGACCGCGGGTCGGAGTATCGCGCCGTCTGCTCGATAAGGCGATGCGCGCCGAAGATGGGCAAGGCCGCTATTACTTCCCCGCCGACGTGCTCGATCCATATGTGGAATGGGTGCCCTACAGCGTGGAGATGGAGACCGGCCTCGGCACGCTGCTGGAGATATCGCGGCTCGCCGATCAGAACCTGCCGGGCCGCGGCACCGACTGGACGACACAGCCGATGGCACGCGACCTCGACGGATATCTGTGGAAAGCCACCTCACCCGCCACCTCACTGGCCACCTCACTGGCCACCTTGCCCGCCGCCTCACCGGGTGGCGGCATCCGAGCCGTCTCTCCCTTTCCCGGCAACGGCTCGCCTTTCGGTCATGCGGTCTTCGCCGAGCGGCTCGCCGAGGCGGTCCCGCTGCTGCCCGTGCCCCCGGACGGGCGGCTCGACACGGCGGCTTCGTGCGAGGCCTTCGCCGAGCGGGTCTTCGCGCGGGCCCGCCTCCGGGAGCTGTTCACCGGTCCCTGGCGGCCGCGTGACCTGGTGGACTTCCACGCCCGCCACAAACTGCAGCTCCTCGCCCATGACCCGGTCCGCTACCGCCAGGCCGGCCGGATGGTCGCCCGGGCGGGTGCGCTGCCGCCCCGCGAGGTCGAGAAGGACTACCGGCATCTGTTCAACGCGGCCATGGCCGACCCGGCCACCCGTGGCCGGCACACCAGCGTGCTGCAGCGCCTCTTCGGGCACGCCGACGACCCTCCGGACGGCTCATGGCGACGCGACGTCCTGGCCACCATCGAGGCGTACCGGCGCGGCGCACTGCCGCTCAGCATCCCGCTCACCATGCTCGCCCGCCACGCCGGCCGCGACCGGCGGACATGGGCCGCCGGACAGACCTACCTGGCCCCCTTCCCCGCCGGTCTCCGGCTGTCCCAGCGGATGGAGGCAGGATGAACCCGCGGCCGACAGGACCGTCCCGGTGACATGACCGTGGTGACAGGACCGCGGTGACAGGATCCCGGTGGCGGGGCAGGGAGCGGAGGGGGACCTCGGATGTGGTTGAAGGCGTGTCTCAACGGAAACAGGCCGGCCGGTGCGCATCCCGCTCTGCCGATCACCCCTGACGGGCTCGCCGCGGACGCCGTGGCCGTACGGGAGGCGGGGGCGCGGGCCGTCCACGTGCATCCCCGCGACGCGGAGGGACGGGAGTCGCTGGGTTCCGCCGACATCGGCGCGGCCGTCGAGGCGATCCGCGCCGCCGCTCCGGGCCTTCCGGTCGGCGTCTCGACCGGACTGTGGATCACCGAGGGCGACGTCCGGGCGCGCCAGGAGATCGTCCGTGGCTGGGCGCGGCTGCCCGAGCCGGCCCGCCCCGACTTCGCCTCCTGCAACGTCTCCGAGGAGGGCTTCGGGGACCTCGCGCTGGCGGTGATGGACGCCGGCATCGACGTCGAGGCGGGGGTGTGGTCCGCACGAGACGCCGAAGCCCTCGCCGGCTCCGGTGTCGCCGACCGGCTCCTGCGCATCCTGATCGAGGTGATCGACGCACCCGCCGAGCAGGCGTGGCCGGACGCTGAGCGCGTGCTCGCTCGCCTGGACGAGCTGGGACTCTCCGCACCGCGCCTGCTGCACGGCGAGGGACCGGCCGCCTGGCCGCTGATCGACGAGGCGATCCGGCTCGGGCTGCCCACCCGCATCGGGCTGGAGGACGTCCTGCGCGGACCGGCCGGTGACCCGGTGGCCGGCAACGCCGAGCTGGTCCGGCTCGCCCTCTCCCGCCCCGGCGCGCGGCCGGGCCCATGACGTCGGCCCGGCGCTCCGCTAGCCCAGGCGCAGCAGCGAGGGCACGTCGGCGATGGAGTCGAGGACGTGGTCGGGGGTGCCGTCGGCCTCCTCCAGCGTCCGGGGCAGGAACTTGCCGGTCCGGACCAGGACGCCGGTGAGACCGGCCCGCTGGGCCGCCAGCACGTCCGCCTCGAGGTCGTCGCCCACCATCAGGGCCGCCGACGGATCGGCGCGCAGGGCGGCGAGCGCGGTCTCGAAGAAGGCGGCGGAGGGCTTGCCGATCACCTCTGCCGTGACCCCGGCGGCCTGCTCCAGGCCGGCGACGAAGGCACCGGTGTCCAGTTTCAGTCCCTCGTCGGTGCGCCAGTAGAGGTTGCGGTGCAGGGCGAGCAGCCGCGCGCCGTTCTGCAGGTGACCGAACACCTCGTCCAGCGCGCGGTAGCCGAACTCCACCCCCGCGCCGCAGAGGAGAACGAGGTCCGGGTCGTCCTCGACGAGCTCGACGCCCGCCAGGTCAGCGCTGATGTCACCGCTGTTGAGCAGCAGGCACCGGGCACCCGGATAACGCTCGGCGATGTAGTCGGCGGCCAGGGCCGGCGCGGTGAACACGTCGTCGACGCCGATCGGGAAGCCCGCCTCCGCCAGCGTCGCGGCGATCGAGGCCCGCGTCCGCGAGCTGGTGTTGGTCAGCAGCGCGAGCCCCAGGCCTGCCTCGCGCAGCCGGGACACCGCCTCGACCGCGCCGGGCAGCGGCCGCCATGACACGGTCAGCACGCCGTCGATGTCGATGAGAACCGCGTCCATGCCGGGAAGCTACCGGAAGGCGGGGTACCGATCCACGATCCTCCCGCGTCCGCAGGCACCCTGAGGCCTCTCTGGAGTGTCCTGAGGGTGTCCGGCGCCGGCCCGGAACGCGCCGGTTGACACCGGGACGCGGCGCGCGACAGTGTCCCCCGATGGATCCCAACGATCTGACGCCCGCGGAACGTCGTGTCTGGCAGGCGTTCCCGACCGGCGCGGAGGTCGACTTCCGGAAGGACGGCGAGGCGCAGGACGATCCGCCCGGCGAGCCCGCACCGGACGACCCGGCGCAGGCGGAGGGATGGGGTCCCGAGCGGACCGTGCGGGCCGAGGTCCTGCGGGCGCTGCTGCTGAGCAGCCCCGCGGCCGGGACCGAGGTGCCGGCGCTGCGGGTCTCCGGCGCCCGGATCCGCGGCGTGCTCAACCTGCAGTACGGAACCGTCGCGCACCCGGTGCGCCTGATGGGGTGCCACTTCGAGCGCACCCCCAACGTGTACGGAGCGCAGACGCGTCAGCTGAACCTTTCCGGCAGCTTCCTGCCGGGGCTGCGGGCCGCGACGCTTCGGGTCGAGGGGGTCCTGCGCATGACCGGCTGCCGTGTTCGCGGCGAGGTACGGCTCGGCGGAGCCCGGATCACCGGGGCGCTGTTCCTCGACGGCGCCCACCTCGGCGCCGGGCAGGGCCGGGTGCTGCAGCTGAACCAGGCCCGCATCGACGACGACCTGTGGGCGCCGGGGCTCCGGGCGGAGGGCATGGTCAGGCTGAGCGGGGCCCAGGTCGCCGGTGCGGTGAACCTGGAGGACGCCGTCCTGCGTCACGCCGGCGACGTGGCGCTGGACGCGGAGAACCTCGTGGCCGGTGCGGGCCTGCGCGGGCGCGGGCTGCAGGCCCGCGGCCAGGTGGAGATGCGGGGAGCGAAGATCACCGGACAGCTGGACCTGACCGAGGCCGGGCTGTCCAACCCGGGCGGCGTGGCGCTGCGGGCCACTAGCTGCACCATCGGCGAGCTGTGGCTCAGACGGGCCGCCCCCATCGAGGGCACCGTGAACCTCCGGCGGTCGCAGTTCGACCTCATGCACGCCACCCCCGAGGTCTGGCCCGAGGTGGTCAGGCTCGACGGCCTCACCTACGGTGCGCTCTCCCCCCGGCTGCCCGCTCGCGAGCGTCTCGCCCTGCTGGAGCGCGACGAGGAGGGCTACGTGCCCCACGCCTACGAACAGCTCGCGGCGGCATACCGGCGCGTCGGCGACGACGCCGCGAGCCGTACCGTCCAGCTGGCCAGGCAGCGCCGCCATCGCCGCCTGCAACCGTGGTACGCCAGGATCTGGGGCGTGGCCCAGGACGTCACGGTCGGCTACGGCTACCGGCCGGTGCGCGCCGCGGCCTGGCTGCTGGTGCTGCTGGCCATCGGCACCGTGGCGTTCGCACTGCACCATCCGCCGCCGGCCGAGCGCGGCAAGGGGCCGGATTTCAACCCGTTCATCTACACCCTCAACCTGTTGCTGCCCATCGTGGACTTCGGCCAGGCGAAGGCGTTCAACCCCAAGGGCGCCTACCAGTGGCTGTCGTACGGATTCATCGCCGCAGGCTGGATCCTCGCCACGACGATCGTGGCGGGCGTGACCCGCGCGGTCAGCCGTCAGTAGCGGCGGCGGGTCTCACGGCCGGCGGATCTCACAGCCGGCGGATCTCACAGCCGGCGGATCTCACAGCCGGCACGCCTTACAGCCAGTACGTGTCGTGGCGGAGGTAGAACTCGGCCAGTTCCTCGTCGCTGGGCCGCCCTGACACGGCGAACTCCGCGAGTCCCTCGAAGTAGCCCTCGCGGGGGGCGCCCGGCGCGAAGTGCAGCAGCATCGAGGCCGGCTCCCCCGACTCGTTGCGGAAGCCGTGGATCCCGCCCTCCGGGACGTGCACGAAGTCGCCGGGAGCGGTGTCGATCCAGCGGGTGCCGTCGTAGATGCGGACCGACCCGGAGAGGATGAAGAACGATTCGGAGATGGTCTTGTGGAAGTGCGCGTCCGGGCCGCTCGGCCTCTCGCCCATGTCCCACCGGTAGAGGCCGAACCGGCCGTTCGTGGAGGCGCCGGTGGCCAGGTAGTGCACCACGGTGCCCGACCGGTAGGTCAGCTCGGGCTCGTGATCGCCGGTGCGGTACGTGGCGCTGAGCTCGCCCTTGTCGCCCAGGTAGCGCGGTTCCGGATAGGTCATGAAGGCACCTTTCGGTCGGTCGGACGGTCACGGTAACCGGCCGAGGTGCACCGGCATCGGACGGCACGCCGGGGACCTGCCGCACCGGCGTGGTGTCCGGTGCGGCAGGTCTCCGGCACAGGAAGGGGTCGTCACTTCTCCGGATCGGAGGTGTGGATGACCGGGCGCACCTCCATGGCGAAGTACCGGGCGTCCGGCCAGCGTGCGGCGATCTCGGCCGCGCGCTCCGGGCTCTCGCAGTCCACCGTGAGGTAGCCGGCCAGTTGCTCCTTGGCCTCCGCGTACGGCCCGTCCGTGGTCTCCACGACGCCGTCCCGGACCCGTACCGTCCTGGAGCTGGACGCGTCGGCCAGCGCCTCGCCGCCGACCAGCTCACCGGAGTCGGTGAGCTCCTTCATGATGTCGTCGACCTCGGCGAAGAGCTCCGCGCGCTCGGCATCGGACCAGCCCTCGTAGGTCGCAGGGTTGTTATAGATCAACAGCATGTACTTCACGTGTCCACTCCTCGTGGTCCGGACGCCCCGTACGGGCACCGTTCGCCAGAGACGTCGGAGCCGGCGCCGCGGTCTCGACACGGTCCGTCGTCCGAAGCTACCCGACCGGCGCGGAAGGGATGTCGAGACGGGTCGGCCCGCACCGACGTACCCGTGAGAGGCGCCCGCCAGAGGGCGCCGCGACACTCACGAACCAGAAGGAAACCTCGTGGCAGAGAACATGGCACAGAACATCGCAGAGCACACTGCGTCCGGGTCCGGGCCTCGGGCCGGGCACCGGGAATGGGTCGGGCTGGCCGTGCTGGCGCTGCCCACCTTGCTGATCTCCATTGACGTCTTCGTGATGCTCCTGGCCTTGCCGCATCTGAGCACCGACCTGGGCGCGAACAGCACCCAACAGCTCTGGATCATGGACATCTACGGGTTCATGATCGCCGGCTTCCTGGTCACGATGGGCACGCTCGGCGACCGGATCGGCCGGCGCAGGCTGCTGCTGGCCGGAGCCGCGGCCTTCGGTATCGCCTCGGTGGCGGCCGCCTACTCCACCAGCCCGGAGATGCTCATCGGGGCCCGGGCGCTGCTCGGCATCGCCGGAGCGACGCTGGCGCCCTCGACGCTGGCCCTGATCACCAACATGTTCCGCGATCCCCGGCAGCGGGCGCTGGCCATCAGCGTATGGATGGTGTGCTTCATGTCCGGCGCAGCCATCGGCCCGCTGGTCGGCGGGGTGATGCTGGACGAGTTCTGGTGGGGCTCGGTGTTCCTGCTGGGCGTACCGGCCATGGTGCTGCTGCTCGTGCTCGGCCCGGTGCTGCTGCCCGAATACCGTGACGCCCAGGCCGGACGCCTGGACCTGGCCAGCGTCCTGCTGTCCCTCGCCGCGATCCTGCCGGTCATCTACGGGCTCAAGGAACTGGCCCGGGGCGGCTGGCAGCCGTTGCCCGTCGTGGCCGCCGTGACCGGCGTCGCCTTCGGGGTGGCGTTCGCGCACCGGCAGCGCCGGCTGACCGACCCGCTGCTGGACCTGAAGCTGTTCACCAACCGGGCCTTCAGCACCGCGCTGGGCACCATGATGCTCGGCACCCTGCTGATGGGGGCGATCATGCTGTTCATCACGCAGTACCTCCAGCTCGTGCAGGGCCTGTCGCCGCTGCGTGCGGGCCTGTGGATGCTCCCCGCGGTGGTCTGCTCGATCATCAGCGTCCTGGCGGCCCCGGTGCTGGCCCGCCGGTTCCGTCCCGCCCGGCTCATCGGAGCGGGCCTGTCGATCTCGGTGGTCGGGCTCCTGCTGATCAGCCAGGCCGGTGCGGTCACCGGGCTCGCGGCCGTGGTGGTGGGTTTCGCCGTCATCAACCTCGGCGGCGGGCCCATGGTGACCCTCAGCACCGATCTGGTCGTCGGATCCGTCCCCCCGGAGAAGGCCGGATCGGCCGCGGCGATGAACGAGACCAGCGGCGAGTTCGGGTTCGCGCTCGGCATCGCCGCCCTGGGCAGCCTCGGTACCGCCGTCTACCGCAACGAGATCACCGATGCGGTGCCCGCCGGGGTCCCGGCGCAGGCGGCCGAGAGCGCCCGCGACACGCTCGCCGGCGCCGTCGCCGCGGCCGACGGCCTGCCCGGCGACCTCGGCGCGGCGCTGCTCGCCCCCGCCCGGCAGGCCTTCACCAGCGGGATGCAGGCGACGGCCGCGATCAGCGCCGCTCTCCTCGCCGTCGTCGCCGTCGTCGCCGTCGTCCTGCTCCGGCACGTACGGCCCCTCGGGGAGACGCGGCCGGACCCCGCCGGAGACGCCGCCGATACCGCACCGGCGGAGACGGCCGGCGCCGAGGCCGTGGAGGCGGCCGTCTGAGCCGGGCTCCGGTGCCCGCCTCCGCCCACGCGGGCACCGGCCGGACGGCTCAGTGCAGCGAGGGGCGGGATCGGCCGGGGATCAGCAGGTCGAGGTCGGCGCGGGTGACGCGCGCTCTGCCGGCCAGCCGGTCGCGGCCGGTCCCGGAGTCGCAGGACAGCTCGACGGCCCTGGTGAGCATGGTGGGGTTCTCGAGCGGGCGGGGCGCCCCGGGTTCGTGGCGGCGCCAGCCCCGCGCGCTCATGGTCCCCATCGCGTTGCGGTAGGTGACCTCTTTCATGATCTTGAGAGTGCGGGCGCGGTAGAGCAGGGCCGCCATGCTGACCCCCCACGTGGACTTGAGCGCGGCGAGGCGGGCCCAGTCGGCGGTGCGCGGAAGGCTGTCCGCGATATCCGACTCGGGCATGAGGAACTCGGCGGCGAACCGGTTGGCCTGATCCTCCACGATCTTGCTGCCGGGTTCGGCGTCGGCGTGCATGACCAGGTGGCCGAGCTCGTGCGCGCCGTCGAAACGATTGCGCCAGTAGTCGCCCTTGGCGGGGTTGAACATGACCATGGGGCGCGGATGCGCGCTCACGCTGAACGCGTCCACGCGCTCGGTGGACGGCGGTAGCACGATCACCACGACCCCGTGCGTCTCCAGCAGCCGCACCAGGTGCGGGACCGGGCCCGGCGCGGCCACCATGGCCTCGCGGGCGAGCAGGGCGGCGCGCACCGGGCCAGGTCCGGCGATCTCGTCCGGTACGACCGGCCATTCCGGCAGCGTGACCTCGGGGAACTCCACCAGGTCCTCGAGCGCGGCGACCACGTCGGCGGCGATCCGCCCGTAGGCGAGCGCCTGGTCCCGCTCGACCTGAGTGGTGGAGCGCAGCGACCGGAAGTGGGCATGGGCGGTGTCCAGCACCGCGGAGCCGTGACCGGCCTGGAAGAACTCGACCGGCACGCCGAGGCACAGCGCCAGCCGGACCAGCGTGCGCTCCGACGGCCGGTGCACACCGGCTTCGTACTGCCCGATCGCGGTGGGCGTGGTCCCCACACTGTCGGCGAGCTGGTTCTTGCGGAGCCCGCGCAGCCGGCGGGCCAGGGTCAGCCGCTCGCAGTCGAACAGCAGCCGGGCCTCGGCGACCCGCCCGCCGGTCTGCCGTGCTCGTTGCCCATCGCCCGGATCGTTCACTTCGCCGTTTCAGCGTCGGTGTCCCGGCCCCGCGCCCGCGGCCGGAGGGCCACGTCGTCCTCGTCGTCGCCCCACAGCGGGACCGTCGGCTCGGCGAGGCCGCGGCGGGGATCAGGGCCCAGGGTGTCGGGCGTGAGCGGCAGCCGCCACCACCAGGCCGACCCCCCGTCGGCGTTGAACCTCGGCCGGCCGAGGAACAGCTCCATCTCCAGCGGCGCCTCGGTCGCACTGTGCGCCAGCACCAGGGTGAGCGGCGCCTGGACGTCCGCGAAGGGGTCGTCCCGCTCGATGCCCAGGTCGAGTGAGAGCTGCGGGTCCTCGCCGTACTCCTGCTTGGCGACCGCCTGCTTGGTGGAGCTCAGCTGGTCCCAGCGGATCGTGTCCACCGCGCCGAAGTCGTGCCGCTTGAGCAGGATGCGGTACGGCCCGTACCGCCAGCCCGCCGAGCCGTTGAGGTTGTCCCGCGCGACCCCCGGCAGGGCGGCGGAGCCGGACTCCCGCCCGGCCGGTGCCGGCGCGAACGGGCCCAGCTCGAAGACGCGGTCGAGCTGGGACTCCAGGACGTCGAAGGAGGTGTAGCCGAACGAGCGCTCCTTGAACCCCGCCGACCGGCTCAGCGCGCCGAACACGATCCTGGTCGTCGCCTCGTGCGCCTCGCTCAGCGCGTGCAGAAAGCCGGACTCGAGAAGTGCTTCCCAGATCTCCTGCCGCTCCGCCACGCACGGAACTCTAGCCCACGGGAGCATTCGGCGCGTGAAAATGAAGTCGCGTCCTCGATCATCGAGGATCACCCAGCCGCAGGGTGATCGTTGTTCAAGACGCCGCGGGGGAGCCCGGCTCAGCCCGCCACCGTGTCGTAGGACAGCATCATGACACCGCAGGAGGCCAACCCGGCCGGTCACCACGCCCATCCTCCGACGATGACCCCCGGCGCGGACGATCGCCGGCGCTCCTACGGCCGGCGGGTCGGCGACCGCTTCCCGGTCCACCCGCCCAACCGTGCCGTGGAACTGGCCAAGGGGATCATCGCGATGGCCGGCGCGGCCTTCGTCGTCGCGGTGCTGCTGATGGTCGGGGTCTGGCTCTGCCGGTCGTTGTTCCAGAGCTGACCCGGTCCGGAGGCGTGTCCGAAAAAGTGTCCGAAGCAGTGTCGGGAGGCGTGTCCGGAGGCGTGTCGGGAGGCGTGTTTAGAGCCGCCGGGGAGAGGCACTAAGGAGGCGTGATCGACGGTGCGCACCCCCCAGGCGGAGACCCCGGCCGCACGTCCGAGGCGGAGCCGGCCGGCCGGGCCCATGGCCCCGCGCGGCTGGTGGAGACACCGGAGTCCTCGCACACCGAAGTCCTGGAAGGGCAGATCGCCCTCCAGTCGCGGGTGGTGCCGCGCTGGATCGGCTGCGTCATCATCGCCACCGGCATCGTGATGCTGCCCTGGGTCGCCGGCCTGGCCGTCTTCCTGCCCGACCGGCACGAGGCGGCGGACTACGGCACCTCGTGGGTCGGGTTCGACCTGCTGCTGTGCGCCGTGCTCCTGCGCACCGGATGGCTGGCGTGGCGCGGCCGCGAGCACATCGAGCTCACCGCGGCGATGACCGGCACGCTCCTGGTGGTCGACGCGTGGTTCGACGTGATGACCTCGTCGAACGCGAGCGAGTTCCGGACGGCGCTGTTGCTGGCGATCTTCGCGGAGCTGCCGATGGCGGCGTTCTGCCTGTGGATCGCCGGCCGAGTGGAGTTCCGCCGTCAGGAGCGCGCCCGGATCATGGGCCGGCTCGTCCGGCGGCTGCGCCACGAGCGGAGGGTCTCCGGCGTCGCCGAACCCCCCGACGCCGCATGACAGCACTCGCACCCGACCAGTCACCACCCGGCCCACCCAGGACCGGCTCGCCCCAGGACCGGCTCACTCGACGCAGGCGGAGGGGTCCCTCCAGCGGCGGATCCGTGGTGAGCGGATGCCCGGCGGCCTGTCGTGCAGCGCCGATTCGACGGTGCGGTACACGGCGAGATCGTGTCGCAATCCGCTGATCTTCAGCAGGCGGTCGACCGGGTCGCTGGGCCGGGCGATCACCACGCTGCCGCCGTGGTCCTCCAGGTCGGTGGAGGCGTCGGCCAGCACCCGCAGGCCGGTGGAGCCCATGAAGCCGACCTCCATCAGATCGATGATGAGATGAGGGCTGTACTGCGAGCGAGCCTTGCGGATGCAGTCGTCGAGCTGACCGGCGGACGCGATGTCGATCTCACCTGCCACACTGATCACGGCCGACTCGTCGCGCCGTCGGATGTTCAGATGGAGCCTGTTCATCTGACAGGTGTGCCCGTCACTCGCGAAATAAACGGGCCGCTGCTCGCCGCCACGGGCCGGGCGGCATGTCCGCCGGGCCGGATCCGCAAGGCCCGCTCGCAGCCGGGCTCCGCCCCTCCCCGGCTATCTCCCGGTCGTGTCCCGCGGCATGTGCCGCGTCGTGTGCCGCGTCATCGCCGGCGCGACCGCCCGCCGTGCTCGGTCTCATGCGCCCGGGCGGCCAGCTCGCCCTGCGGGCCCCACCGGCGGATGGCCGCGTAGCCGACACCGATGCCGACCGCCACCGGCCATTCGAGGACCTGGGCGATGGCGAGCACGCCGAGACCGGCGTACAGCGGCAGCCCCTTCCGGGCGGGCAGGACACGGCCCACGATCGCGAAGGGCGCCATGGTGATGTCGACGATCGGCTGCGGGATCGTCAGGGTGACCCCCTCGTGCGGCCGGGCCTCCTGCACCCGTTCGGGGGGTGCGGCGCGCTGGGCCGGGCGGGACGGCGATCGCCTCGTCCTGGCCACGTCGGATGCTTGGTCGGTTCTGACCATGTCTATCGCCTCCAGCTGTGCGGATTCCCTGTCCTTACCCGCAAAAGGGCGGTCACTATCCGAAGTCACCGCAGCTCAGAACAGGCAGATCAAGGTTTCACCGCCGGTGTCAAGGTCATCTGGCCGGGGTAGGTTCTTCAACTCCCAGGCGGAGGAGAACAGCGACGGGGGGACGTCGATGGGGCTCTTGTCGGCGGCCACTCTGGCGCCACGTGTGCTGATGGCACCCGTGATGCGGTCCGCGCAGCTCGTGAGCACCCTGTCCGCCCGTACCGGGCTGGCCAATCTCGTCGGCCCGCGCAGGCAGCGCCGCGTGTGGTCCCAGGACGGACGCGCCTACATCGAGGTGCGCGGGATCACGGCCGGCGGTCCCCGGCCGCGCCAGGCGCTCGAGACCGCGCTGCGCCGGCTGGACGGCGTGCTCGAGGTGGAGACCAACGTGGTGACCGGTGAGGCCGTCGTCGCGTTCGACGAGGAGCACCTGGGCCTGAGCCTGGACCTGATGGTGGAGACGGTCGAGGAGGTCGAGGAGGCCCTGGGCGTCCGGGACGAGAGCCTGCCCGGCCAGGGACATCCGGCCGATCCCGAGCCGCTCACCGCGGAGACGCTCGCGCTCATGGCCGACGGAGTGGCCATCGCGGTGGCCACCGCCGGCCGGGTCGTCCGGCTGCCCAGGGTGCACCGCGGCGCCAGGCTGTTGTTCTCCGTCCTGGACAACCAGCCGCGGTTACGGCGGCAGGTGGAGGCCCGGCTCGGGCCGTACGGCACCGACTTCGTGCTGGCGATGGGCAACGCGGTGGTCCACGGGCTCACCCAGGAGCCGACGATGCTGGTCGTGGACGGGCTGCACCGGATGCTGCAGGTGGCGGAGCTGCGGGAGCGGCGGGCGGCCTGGTCGCGACGGGAGCCGGAGATCGCCGCGGGCGGCCTGCCGGCCCAGGCGCCCGAGCGGCGGGATCGGCCCTGCCCGCTCCCCGCCGGCCCGCTGGAGTCCTACGACGACCGCGCCGCGCTGGCCGCACTCGTCGGCACCGGCGGGATACTGGCGCTCACCCGCGACCCGGGCACCGCGGCCGACCTGCTGCTCGCGGCGGTCCCGAGGGCGGCGCGGCTCGGCCGGGAGGGGTTCGCCGCCATGCTGGACCGCCTGCTGGCGCGGCAGGGCGTGGTGACCATGGACACCAGGGCCTACCGGCGGATGGAACGGCTGAGCGCGGTCGTCTTCGACGCGGCGGTGTTCTGCGACGACGGCGTGCAGATCCTGGGCGCCCGCGGCCACGGCTCCGTGGACGACCGGGAGGTCTGGCGCGCCGCGGTCCGGCTGCTCGCCGACGATCCGGAGATCCGCGGCCTGCCGGATGCGGAGGGCCGCCGGCTGAAGCGGCTCGCGGGCGGCTCACCGGGCGATCCGCGGGGGTTGCGCGCGCGGGTCTCGGCTCCGGACGGCGACCCGCTCGGGGAGGTCCTCATCGGCTGCGGCATCCATCCGCTGGCGGACGCGACCCTGACCGCGGCACGGGTCAGCGACCTGAAGGTGCTGGTCACCGGCCATGCGAGCATCGCGGAGCTGATCTCCCAGGCCGACGCCACGCTGGAGGTCACCGAGCCGCTGGCCGAGCACGTACGCCGGCTCCAGGCGGACGGGCACGGCGTGCTCCTGGTCGGCGGGGACGAAGCGGCGGCGCTCGCGGCGGACGTGTCCCTCTCGGTGATCAGGGAAGGCCGCCCGGCACTGTGGGGAGCGGACCTGATCTGCGGGCCCGGCCTCGAACAGGTATGGCGGCTCCTCGCGGCCGTCGGCACGGCGCGGGAGGCCACCCGGCGCGGGGTCCGGCTCGCGTTCGGCGGCTCCACCCTGGGCAGCCTGATGGCCGTCACCGGCCGACGGACCCCGGCCGCGCTGAGCTTCGCTCCCGTGCACACCGCCGCGCTGATCGCACTGGTCGGCGGGGCGGTGTCGGGGCATCGCGCGGCGGTCCGCCCCTGCCCCCCGCCGACCCCCCGCCTCGCCTGGTACGCGATGGACGCCCAGACCGCGCTGCGGCGCGCCAGGAGACTCGCCGCCGTCCACGGCGCCCCGCGCGCGCCCGGCCGCCGGCTGCCGCGGCCGGCGCGGGCCGTGGCCGAACTCGCCCGCGCCGTGGAGTACGAGCTGCGCGACCCGCTCACACCGGTACTGGTCCTGGGTGCGGCGGCCTCCGCGATCGTCGGCTCGGGGATCGACGCCGCCCTGGTCGGCGGGGTGATGGTGGGCAACGCCATGATCGGCGGTGTCCAGCGGACCCGGGCGGAACACGCCCTCCGCCATCTGCTCGTCGAGCAGCACGCGCTGGGCCGCCGGCTCTGCGCCGATCAGTCACCCCTGCTGGAGCACCGGCCGGAGTCGGAGCTCGTGGACGCGTCGAAGCTGCGGATCGGGGACATCATCGCGCTGGAGCCCTCCGACGTCGTACCCGCGGACGCCCGGCTGCTGGACACCGACGATCTCGAGGTGGACGAGTCGAGCCTGACCGGAGAGTCCGTGCCGGTCGCCAAGTCGACCGTCTCGACTCCCGGGGCCGAGCTGGTGGACCGGACCTGCATGGTGCACGAGGGCACCACCGTGCTCGCCGGACGGGCCCTGGCCGTGGTCGTCGCGACCGGCGACGCGACGGAGGCCGGCCGGGCCGCGGCGATGGCCGGGCCGGCCGTCGCCGCCGCCGGTGTGCAGGCCCAGCTGAACGAGCTGACGCGCGTGTCCCTGCCCGCGACCGCGGTGGGCGGAGCGCTGGTCAGTGCGCTGTCGTTCGCGCGCGGTGTCCAGGTGCGGGAAGCGGTCTCGTCGGGGATCGCGGTGGCGATCGCCGCGGTCCCGGAGGGACTGCCGCTGGTCGCCACCGTCGCCCAGCTGGCGGCCGCACGCCGGCTGTCGCGGCGTGACGTGCTCGTACGCAGCTCCCGGACGCTCGGTGCCCTCGGCCGGGTCGACACCCTGTGCTTCGACAAGACCGGCACCCTGACGGAGGGAAAGCTCACGCTCACCCGGTTGAGCAGCCCGACCGAGGACGTCGAGGCCACCTCGCCGACCGGCCACCGGCTGCTCGTCACGGCCTCGCGGACCTGCCCGCGGGGCCGGCCGGCCCGGCACGCCACCGACCGGGCCGTGGCCGAGGCCGCCCGCCCGTACGTCGGCGCGGACCCGGGCTGGAAGCTCCTGCACGAGACGCAGTTCACCGCCACCCGCGGCTACTCCAGCGCGACCGGCACCGAGGACGGAATGCTCCAGGTAGCCGTCAAGGGCTCACCCGAGACGACGCTGTCCCGCTGTGCCCGGGTGGTGGTGGGCGACGGCACCCGGCCGCTCACCAAGGCGCGGCGCGAGGCCGCGTGGGCGACCGTACGGCGGCTGGCCGCGGACGGTCTGCGCGTCCTCGCCGTCGCGGAGGCGCGGGTACCCCAGGAGGACCGCGCCGAGGACCTCGCGGAGGTGGAGAAACTCGGGGAGACCGCCGAGCTGGTGCTGCTCGGATTCGTCGGGATCGCCGACACCGCCCGCCCCGAGGCGCCCGAGACGATCGACCGGCTGACCAGGGCGGGGATACGCGTCGTCATGATCACGGGGGATCATCCGGACACCGCGCGGGCGGTGGCCGCCGGGCTGCGCATCCCCGACCCCGACCGGATACTCACAGGCGCGGAGCTGGACCGGCTCAGCGACCAGGAGCGCACCGACCGCATCGCCGGGACCTCGGTGTTCGCCCGGGTCAGCCCCGAGCACAAGGTGCGCATCGTGCAGGCGCTGCAACGCGCCGGGGGCATCGTCGCGATGGCCGGCGACGGCAGCAACGACGCCGCGGCGATCCGGCTGGCCGACGTCGGGATCGGCATGGCGGCCGGCGACTCCCGCGCCGCCCGGTCGGCCGCCGACATCGTCCTGCCCGGCACCGACCTGCCCGCCATCGTGGAGGCCATGGCCGAGGGCCGGGCCCTGTGGGACAGCGTCCGCAACGCCGCCTCGATCCTGGTCGGCGGCAACGCCGGCGAGGTGGCCTTCACCATCTTCGGCACGGCGGTGGGCGGCCGCGCCCCGCTGACCACCCGTCAGCTCCTGCTGGTCAACACGCTCACGGACATGCTCCCGGCCCTCGCCGTCGCGCTCGCGGCTCCGGACCAGGAGTCACCGGAGACCCGGCCCCGGCAGACCCTGTTCGGCGACGCACTGGCCACCGCCATCGCGACGCGCGGGGCGGTGACCGCACTCGGCGCCGTGCTGGCCTGGCAGTCCGGGCGTTTCACCGGAAGGCGCCGCCGCGCCGACACCATGGCGCTCGCCGCTCTGGTGATGACCCAGCTGGCGCAGACCCTGCAGACCGCGTGGCGCAGCCGTACGGTCCTGGGCACCGTCGCCCTCTCGGCCCTGGTGCTCGCCGCGGTCATCGAGACTCCGGGCATCAGCCAGTTCTTCGAGTGCACCCCCCTCGGCCCGGTCGCGTGGACCATGGTCCTGACCGCGGCCGGCGCGGCCACCCTGACCTCGATGCTGCTCCCCCGTCTCGGGCGGTTGCTGCCGGCGCCGCAACAGGAAGGAGCCCGAGTCGAAGAAGCGCGCATCGAAGAAGCGGGACCCGAGGGAGCACGCACCGAAGGAGAAGGCGATGGGTGAGCTCGCTCCCTGGCACTGGGTGATCGTGGCGGTGGTCTTCCTGGTGCTGTTCGGCTCCAGGAAGCTGCCGGACGCCGCGCGTTCGCTGGGCCGGTCGCTGCACATCTTCAAGTCCGAGGCCGGCGACCTCACCTCCGGCACCTCGGACGGGGAGGCCCCGCCGGGAGCACAGGCACCGGAAGGCCGGAGCGGACCGGCCGCGCCCAAGGCCCCCGCCTCGGCACCGGCCGATCCCGGCCCCTCCGGCTGATCCTCCGGCTGACCCTCCGACGGATGTGGGTGCGCCGCCCCGGTCAGGCGGCGCCGGACCATCCCGTCAGACCAGCTCGGATCGCCTTTCCTCCGCCCAGTCCTCGACCCTGGCCGCCGCCGTGTCCTCCGGCCTGCGCTCCGCCGTAGTGGAGTCCTGCCGGGACCGGCCGGTCAGGGGAGCGCGATGGTGCCGCGCCCCGCGCAGCTCGCACAGCAGCAGGACGATCACCCACAGAGCGACGAAGGCGAAGAACGCGTCACCGCGGAGGCCGACCGACCATCCCAGGGTCGCCTCGGCCGCCAGGATCATCCCTGCCGTCGCTGTCCGCATGCTTTCACTGTCCGCCACGCGGCCGCCCGATGCCACTCATTTACCTGTCCCCCCGGGAGACCCGTACCTGCCCCCCTGAGAGACCCGCGCTCACCGGCCCCCGGAGACTGCGCGAGAGGGACGAAACCCCCACCCAATAGCACTTTCCGCCATCCAGCGATAGACAAACTGATCGGTTTTTCGATCAATTTGCCCGCTTCTGGCGGCATAGTCTGCGCGGCCACGACTGACTATCTTCACGATGCCATCCAAACCCGACAAAAGGGAGTAGATGATGGTCTCCATGAGACGCGAGGTCACCGTGGGCCTCGTCGCGGCCGCCGCACTCGCCCTGGTCGCCCCATCGGCATCAGCCGCCACCACCACGATCCGGGCAGGCGGGCCGACCGGCGCGCCGTACTCCGGCAACGTGCAGGTGTCCCTGCTCGGCCCCGCCTCGGTCACGACGGTGTTCGGTACCGGTAGCTGCAACCAGGGCTCGGTGTCGGCCTCGGTGCAGTCCAACGGCACCAACCTGAGCATCAGCGCGGCATCGTTCACCAACAACCCCGGTCCCGACTGCCCGGTCCCCGGGACCAGCTCCTCGGTCACGGTGACCCCGCAGAGCCTGCCGTGGAGCGGTGGCAACGTGACCTATGCGCCGGTGGCCGGCGGCAGGGACGCCACGATCACCCTGAGCGTCACCAAGGTCAAGGCCGTCACCCACAACGTGCCCCTCCTGGGGACGATCACCTGCTACTACGGCGGCACGGTGACGGCCTCCGGCTACAACCCCACCAACCCGAGCCGCCCGGACACCTCCGTGAGCTCGGCGCAGGGCAGGATCGACGGCGCCACGCTGAACAAGATCAACAGTGGCAGCAGCATCTACTGCCCCGGCACGGCGAGCATCACCGGCAACTTCCAGATGGTCGGCCAGAGCAGCTCGGGCACGTTCAACCAGACGCTGTACGTGACCAGCTGACGCACCACCCGAAGCCGGGCCGTTCCTCTTCGGTCCCCGAGTTCGAGGAGGATTCGCGGAACGCGGAGGAGCGGCCCTCCGGGCACCTGCGCCGGGAACGGACCGACCCGGCCGCGGGTCAGGGCTTCAGGCCGGCCCGCAGGGCCATGACCCGCTGCGCGGAGGCCGAGAAGTCCGCGGACTTCAGCCCGCCCGACCGCAGCGCGCCCACCAGGGCGTTCAGCCCGTTGATCCCCTGGTCGACGTCCTGGGCGGAGTAGAGCAGGAGGTCCATCCCCGCGCCGGCCGCCAGCACGCCGCGCCGGGAGGTGGAACCGAACTCCCGGAGCCCGCCGGCTTCTAGGGCATCGGTGATGGTGACCCCCGTGTAACCGAACCGCCGGCGCAGCTCCTGCTGGACGACGACCGGGGAGAGACCTGCCGGGCGGTGCGGATCGAGCGATGGATACCGCGCCCACGACAGCATGATCAGCTTGGTGCCCGCCGCGATCGCCGCCTTGTACGGCACCTCGTCCACCGTGCGCAGCGTGCTCGCCGGCACTCGCAGGGTCACCGGGACCAGGTCGGTGTTCTGCCGCGCGCCCGCGGTGCCCAGCCCTGGGAAGTGCTTGGCCGTGGCCGCGACGCCGGTGCGCTGCTGGGCCCTGATGAAGGCGGCACCGAGGGTGGCCACCGTGTTCGGATCCTTGCTGAAGGAGCGCTGGAACTGGTCGGCGAAGTCACCGGCCGTGCGGTGGACATCGAGGACCGGGGCCAGGTTGACGTTCATCCCGACCCCCCGGAGGTTCTGGCCGGCGCCGGTGCCGGCCTGGCCCGCCGCCGTCACGGGACGGCTCGACGCGCCGACCTGCTTGGCCGACGGCACCGGGTCACCCGGCAGCCTGCGGACGATGCCGCCCTCCTGGTCGGTCATCATCAGCAGCGGCGCGCGGACGGGGCTCTGCTCGTTGGCCTTCTGCAGTCGCGTGATGACGCCGCGGATCTGGGCCCGGCTGGCGATGTTGGCCTTGAAGAACATGACCCCCGCGGCCTCTCCGCGGCGGATCCGGGTGAACAGCGCGGCCGGTGGCGTCCGGCCCCGGTAGCTGTAGACGACCCGCTGGCCCGCGAGCTGCCGGGTCGAGAGCCGGGGGACCACCGCCCCGGCCGTGGGGGTGGGAGTGGCCGCCACCGGGCGTGAGGTCGCCGGGCGCGGCGAGACCGTACCGGCACTGGAGCCCAGCGCGGTGGGACCGGACGTGCCCCCGCAGGACAGCGACGCGGCCGCCGTAACGGTGATCACGCAGACGGTACGGACCCGCATCCGGCTCCGGCGCATCCGATCGCCTCCCTGGACCTCGTCCGTCCGGCCGCCGCCCGTCCGGGACAGCCCCTCGCAACGGCCTCTCGCAACGGCCTCTCGCGAACACTATGCGAGTTCCCCGGGATCGGCAGATCGCCACCATGACGGCCGGGCGGCGGGCTCGCGGCCCGCATCCGGCCGCCCGCGGCGCATCGGGCCCCGGACGGGCCGAGGGGCTCCGGCCCGCCGGCCGGAAAAGTCTTCCCCGGCTTTCGGTCCACATGAACCCCAGCCGGTCTTCGGCCGCGTTCTCCGGCCGCGTTGAACCGCGGCCCGCCCGCCCCCGTACCGCTGATCAGACCCTCTAGGCGGCGCGCGCTGAGGGGATTCGAGGCCCCGGGCGTCCGTGATCAACAGGGAAGGTCGCGGACACCCGGGATCCCTTGACTAAAGGCCGTTGCCGTCGGGCGTCCCATGCCATCCGGGCACTGCCCGATTCGCCGCCCCTGCCGCCGCAATACGCTGTGATTGGTTGCGGCCTGGCCGCTGTGTCACGTTTCGCCTGCTCAGCCGACCGCCAAGGTCGCGAGCTCTCGACTACCGTGCGTAGTAACACTCGATGGAGGCCGGAATACTAAGATCGGCCCACCGACCCTAGGAGAACCGTTGGCAGCCTCGAGCATGACAGACAACCTCGACCTCGCCGCGCGTGCCCGTGAGGTCGCCGACCGGGCCCCCGCCGGGTCCCTGCAACGGGCCGCGGCCGGAAGCGTGGCGGTGACGTGTGCCACCACCCGCAACGTCGCCGAGGCCCGTGACGTCCTCGACGGCGTCAGCCCGGACGACGTACGGGCCGCGGCCCTCGATCTGCTGGACCGTCTCGTTCTGGAGTAACGGGTACCTTAGGAAGGCGGTTCACTCCGCCCGCCGGACTCGGCCGGTCCGGTCGGATGCGCGTGCGGCCACGCCCCCAGTCACGGTCCGATGCCGCGCGCGAGCACGCCATCGAAGAGCACCTCAGCGGAGGAGACAGTCACGTGACCGCCGGAGTACAGATCGACGAGATCGAGGCGCAGGCGGCACGGCGCCGTACGTTCGCGGTCATCAGCCACCCCGACGCCGGCAAGTCCACCCTGACCGAGGCGCTCGCGCTGCACGCCGCGGCGATCACCCAGGCCGGAGCCGTGCATGGTAAGGCCGGCCGGCAGGGAGTGACCTCGGACTGGCTCGAGATGGAACGCAGCCGCGGCATCTCGATCACCTCCTCGGTGCTGCGGTTCGACTACGGCGACGCCCTGCTCAACCTGCTCGACACCCCTGGCCACTCCGACTTCTCCGAGGACACCTACCGGGTGCTGGCCGCGGTCGACAGCGCCATCATGCTGCTGGACTCGGCGAAGGGCCTGGAGGCCCAGACGCTGAAGCTGTTCGACGTCTGCCGGCACCGCGGCATCCCCGTGATCACCTTCGTCAACAAGTGGGACCGGCCCGGTCGTGAACCGTTGGAACTGCTCGACGAGGTGGAGCAGCGCATCGGTCTGCACCCCGCTCCGCTGAACTGGCCGGTGGGCATCGCCGGCGACTTCCGCGGCCTGATCAGCCGGGCCGACGGGACGTTCACCCGGTTCGACCCGGCCTCCGGTGGCGCCACCCGCGCGGCGGGGACGACCATGACGGCGCGGGAGGCGGCGGCGCTGGAGGGCTCCGCCTGGGAGACCGCGCACGAGGAGCTGGGCCTGCTCACCGAGATCGGCGCCGAGCTGGACCTCGAGGCCTACCGCGCCGGGATCTCCACGCCGGTGCTGTTCGGTGCGGCCCTGCCCAACTTCGGCGTCGCCGACCTGCTCGAAGCCCTGTGCAGGTTCGCCCCGGCTCCGGAGGCCCGGCCGGGCGACGACGGCCACCCGCGTCCGGTGCAGGCTCCGTTCGCCGGTCAGGTGTTCAAGATCCAGGCGGGTATGGACCGCGCGCACCGGGACTCCCTGGCCTTCATCCGGGTCAGCTCGGGGAAGTTCGAGCGCGGCATGACCCTCACCCATGCCTCCAGCGGCCGGCCGCTGGTGACCAAGCACGCCCAGACGGTGTTCGGCCGGGACCGCTCCACCGTGGACGTCGCCTACCCGGGCGATGTCATCGGGCTGCCCAACACCAACGGGCTGATCGTCGGCGACACGTTGTACGCCAGGACCCCGATCGTCTATCCGCCGATCCCCGCCTTCGCCCCCGAGCACTTCATGGTCTGCCGCGCCAAGGACTCCAGCAAGTACAAGCAGTTCCGGCGCGGCATCGACCAGCTCGACGGCGAGGGCGCCGTCCAGGTGCTGCGCAGCGACGCCCGCGGTGACCAGGCCCCGGTGCTCGCCGCCGTCGGGCCGCTCCAGTTCGAGGTCGTCGCCCATCGCATGGAGCACGAGTTCAACGCGCCCGTCGTGCTCAACGGGCTGGAGTACAGCACCACCCGGATCACCGACGCCGCCTCGGCGCCGGCGCTGGCCGGCATCCGCGGGGTCGAGGTCTTCACCCGCAGCCTCAACGGGGATCTGATCGCGCTGATCACCGACAAGTGGCGGCTGCGCGCCATCGAGCGTGAACACCCCGAGCTCACTCTCACCCCGCTGCTGGCCGCCGGCATCTCCGACTGAACCGGTACAGCCCGGGCGGCGAAGGCGACCGTTGTCGTGGCGTTCGTTGGAGCGGCCCACCCGGCCGAGTACGTTGCCTGAATATGAAAGCCACGTTCACGATGTCCGTCGCCACCGCCTGCCTGGTCACCCTGGTCGGCGGCTGCGGCGGCTCGGGCAGTCCACGTCCGTCCCAGGCCACGACGCCCGCCACCGCCACCCGGTCCGCGGCCGCCGACGTGGGCGCCCCCGACTCGGGAGCGGTGACGCTCACCATCTCGGATCACAGCTTCGGCGCACCGATCACCGCCAACCCGGGCGAGCCCATCAAGGTGGTCAACAAGGATGCGGTGCCGCACACCGTGACGTCGGGCTCGGCGTTCAGTGTCAAGGTCAAGGGCGGCGGCACGGCATCCTTCACGGCCCCCACCGTTCCCGGCAAATACCCGCTGACCTGCCGTTCCACCCCCAAGATGCACGGCACCCTCATCGTCCGCGGCATCTGAGCGGACAGCGGCGCGAGAGCGGCCGAACGGCCCCGGCGGGCACGCTCCGGAGGGCACGCTCAGCGACCGGCGGCAGGCCGCCGTTCAGGTCACACATGCCATTCCTGTAGGACGGAAGGCACGCATGGCCTGGCCATAGCAGACTCATGACCGGGACGCAGTTGATAAGCCTTTGCCTTGGCACTAGGCTCGCGACCTAGCGACCTGCCAGGTGTCGGTTGGCCTGCTGGCGGTTTATGTTCACGTGGCACGCCGGCATGGAAAGGACCCACGAAATTGCCTGACGTCCAGAGCCCGACCGTTCATCAGCGCAGGCTCCGCGTCGAACTGCGCAGAGCACGGGAGGCCGCTGGGCTCACACAGGAGCAGGTCGCCGCGGCGCTGGAATGGTCGCTCTCCAAAGTCATTCGCATCGAGGCCGGCGCGGTACGGGTCTCCATCACCGATCTCCGCGCGCTGCTCGACCACTACAACGTTTCGGCCGACCGGATAACGGAGCTCTCCGAGCTCAACCGCGCCGCCCGCGAGCGGGCGTGGTGGAGCGACTACGCAAAGGTCCTCTCGCCGCAGTACCTGGAATTCGTCGGTTATGAGGCCGCCGCGTCGACTCTCCGGCAATTTCATCCGCTGGTGATTCCCGGATTGCTACAGACGCCGGAATATGCCCAGGCGCTGGCCGAAGGCCTCTCGGATCCGGACGAGCGACCGGTGGTCAGCGCCGCGGGCGAGGTACGGAGCCGGCGGCAGGAGTTGTTCGACCGGGAGAACGCACCGAAGTGCTACTTCGTCTTCGACGAGGCGGCGATCCGCCGCCAGGTGGGCGGGGCCGGGGTCATGAAACACCAGCTCAAGCACATCCTTGGCCTGGTCGCCCGGGCCGCCGTGACCGTCCAGATCGTCCCGTTCAGCGCCGGAGCACATCCCGGCATGAATGGCCCCTTCGTGATTCTCGAGTTCCCCGACGCCGAAGATGACGATGTCCTGTATCTGGAGAAGGGAAGCGGCAGCCTGATCAGCCGTGATGTCCGGGACGACATAGTCGGTTACCGGGAGGCATTCGAACGACTCAGAGCCATCTCCCTGTCACCCGACGATTCGATTGCCCTGCTCGGCAGGCTGACGAACGACGACTGAACCCCCGCCGTCCACCCGCCACTATCGAGACGTAGATTCTTTCCAGCGGCACGTTTACACTGCCCTTTGACAGATCCAGCACAAGGTGGTGCTCGGCCCCGATGTCCCGGGGTGAGGTGACGGTCGGCGTGCGGGCGAACACATCGTCGTGGAAGGTTCTTGGGCTGAGGTCATCAGGACGGCTTCATTTCAGCGGGCCACTGCCGCGGGGCTCTCGCGCGGGCTACGCACATCTCGCGAGGCGAAGCGTGACACAGGGCGCGCGAGAGGAGACCAGCATGCCCGAGCCGGAGCCGTCCTCCACCGCTTGGCGAAAGAGCCGTCGGAGTGAACCCACCCAGGATTGCGTCGAGCTTGCCATGGGTGGCGGTTCGGTATGGCTGCGGAATTCCCGGAATCCCGGCGGCCCTACTTTGACCTTTTCTGTTGCCGGCTGGAAGAGCTTTATGAAACGGGTCCATCGCGGTGAGCTCGATCCCTGACCTCCGTCACTGTGCGCATCGGCCGAGGGACAGGATGGTCGCGGACCGGTCCGCCTCCTCGGCGGCGGCCCGCAGCGGCTCCGCCCTCATCGGCCGCCGATGCTCCATCGAGGCGGGCTCGTAGACGTACCCCCGGTGGACCGCCCCCTGCACGGTGATGCGGAACGCCTCGAAGCACCGGGGATCCAGGGCGCAGAACCCGGTCGCGATCACGTCGTCGTACAGCCCGCCGGACACCGCCAGTGCCAGATCACGGTCCAGATGACCGCTGAGGCTCTGCCGGAGCGGCCTGCTGTCCAGCAACCGGCCCACCATCGTCGGCGCCTGCCCCGCGTAGCCGAGCGGCCCCAGCGTGAGGGTGCCGTAGTGCATCGCGAACCGCAGGCGCAGCCGCTGCCGCCCGGCCTTGCCCTCGTTGAGCACGGCGAGGGCGGCCGCCAGCTCGCGGGTGAACCCGCCCACCGCGCCGGCCACGTCCACCTCGAGGGGCAGCACCGCGAACTCCCCGTCACCGCGCGGCTCGGTGTGCCAGCTCCCGCGGTCGAGCCCGGCGCCCGCCGCGGCGGTGGCCAGCGCGCCGCTCAGCTCGCGCTGCACGGCCAGCTGCGCGCGAGCGTCACGTGAGCTGTACTTCTCGACGTCCACCGCCCAGGCAAGGCGGTACCCGAACTCCTCGTTGCCGTTCACGTGCGTACTACTCCCCCGCACCATCACTCGGTGACTGCTCAACGACCCCACACCCGCTCCACGACCCCACAGCAGTGCAGCGGCCCCGACCCGCTCCACGACCCCTGACCATCATCACCCTTGGCCACCTGTATGTTAAGTGGGATTCAGAAAGCAATATGGCTGTTTGCCGGACAGCGATCCGCCAGGGTCCCTTCGGGCGGTTCAGGCGGGCCTACGCGGCAAGCCCGATGCTCCTCAGACGTTGACCGAGGCCACCGGGCTCCCTAGTCTCTATTTAAGACAGAAAGGTCTGTCTACTAACCCTGAGGAACCTGCCATGGCGAAGTCTCCCGATGTCGGCACGACCGCCCCCGACTTCACCCTGCCGTCCGTCACCCTGCGGGACGGCACCGCCCAGCGCGCGGACCTGACGCTCTCGCAGCAGCGCGGCAGCACGGTGGTGCTGGTCTTCTATCCCGGCGACGAGACGAGCGTCTGCACCAAGCAGCTGTGCTCCTACACCTCCGAGCTGGGGCGCTTCACCGATCTCGGCGCCACCGTCTGGGCGATCAGCCCGCAGGATCTCGACAGCCACGAGAGCTTCGCGCGCAAGGAACGGCTCGGGTTCCCGCTGCTCGCCGACACCGACCGCGCCGTCGTGCGGTCGTACGGCATCGGCCTGCCCGGGCTCGGGCTCCGCCGATCGGTGTTCGTGATCGACGCCGACGGCATCCTCCGCTGGAAGCACGTGGCCCTCGTCGGCCTCACCTATCCCGACGCCGCCACCATCGCCGGTCACCTCCCCGCGCACAGCGAGGGCTGAGCGGACCCGGCCCGTGTACGGGCGCCTGCACCTCCGGACCGGTCGCCCGCCACCCGCCGCTCACCCCGGCCGGACAACCGGATCATGACGCCGCGCGTCCTCAACCCCGGTAATGTCACGGCAGAACAACCCTGGGGTAACGGAGTGATGACGGCATGACGACCATCAGTGACCACCGGGAACGGTCGCACTCCGCCGGCCCCTCCGCATGACGGGCCGGGTGGAGGCGGCCGCACGGCCCGGCGACTCCGAGGACGACGAGGAGCCGCGGGTCTCACACCGCAGACGGCCCGCCGCCCGCCGCAGGCCGCTCCTCATCACCGCGGGGGTGCTGGGCGTGCTCGTGCTGCTGCTCGCCGGCACCGGGACGTTCCTGTACGTCAAGCTCAACGGCAACATCACCAGCATCCCCGACGACCCGGACGACCCGCGGCCCGGCGCGGCCGGCGCGCACCGGCCGATCAACGTGCTGCTGATGGGGTCGGACACCCGCGCGGGGCGGAACGGCAGCGTCGTCGGCGGCAAGGTCAGCGGGTTCGGCAGCGCCGACACGGCCATGGTCCTGCACATCTCCGCCGACCATCAGCACGCGACGGTGATGAGCCTGCCCCGTGACCTGGTCATCCAGCTCCCGAAGTGCAAGGCTCCCGGGGGCCGTGTCGTCGGGGGCACCGTGGGCCAGATCAACTGGGCCTATGCCAACGGCGGCCCGCTGTGCTCGCGGAAGACGGTCGAGCAGCTCACCGGCATCCGGATGGACCACTTCATCGTCCTGGACTTCCACGGCTTCGTCCAGATGATCGACTCCATCCACGGAGTGACGGTCTGCGTACCGCAGAAGGTCAACGACGTCCATGGGCACATCAACCTGAAGGCGGGCACCTACACCGTGCGGGGCAACGCCGCCCTCGACTACGTGCGCGAGCGGCAGGGCCTGGGCGACGGCGGCGACCGGTCCCGCATCACCCGCCAGCACGCCTTCATCTCGTCCATGATCAACAAGATGCAGAGCAACGGCGTGCTGCTCAACCCCACCTCGCTGTACGGCCTGATCAACAACGCGACCAAGGCCATCACCGTCGACCAGGGGCTGGGCTCGGTGACCAAGCTGCTCGGCTTCGCGGAGTCGATCAAGGGCATCAAGCCGGCGAACGTCAAGTTCTTCACCGTCAGGACGCAGAACTACCCGCCGACCATGCCCGGCTACTCGACCTGGCGGTACCAGCTGGTGCTGGCCCAGCCGGCGGCGTCCCGCGAGTTCGCCGCGCTCGCCAACGACACGCCGGTCGGCGACGCCACCACCCGGCCCGTGTCCGCCGCCGCTCCCGCCACCGCTCCCGCGGTCTCGGGAGCCGGCATCCGGGTCGCGGTGCTCAACGGCACCACGAGCCAGGGGCTGGCCGCCCGGGCGGCGGCCTCGCTGCGCCGCCGCGGTTTCACCATCTCCGGGCAGCCCGCCTCGGCCGCCACCCGCGACCACCCGACCACACTGATCCAGTACGGCCCCGGCCGGCGCGCGCAGGCTCAGACCCTGGCCAGGCTGTTCCCCGGCGCGAAGGTCAGGGCGGCCCGGGTGAACGTGATCACGCTGACCCTCGGCGCCGACCGCACCGGCCCCTCCGCCGCGAACCCGGCCGGCACCGACCCGGCCGGCACTCCGGCGACCAGGACACCGGCCACCATCACCAACGCCCGTTCCGCCACCAGCGACATCTGCTCGGGTCTCACCCAGGGCGACTAGCCGGGCCGGCCCGCGGCGGTGAGGCGGACCGGGACACCGTTGAGATGGGCCATGCCCGCCAGCCTTTCCAGGTCGGCGGGGTCTGACGAGGTGAGCAGGTTGACGTTCGCGCCGCCGGCCGCGTTGGCCCGCCGCCAGCCGCCGCGGTGTCCCCAGCCGTGCGGAACCGCGATGGTGCCGGGCCGTACCTCGTCGGTGAGCGCGGCGGGCAGCTCGATCGAGCCGTACGGCGAGGTGATCCGGCAGACGGTCCCGTCCGCGATGCCCTGGTCCGCGGCGTCCTTCGGATGGATGCGGGCGGTGTGCTCGCGGCGTCCCCGCATGAGCGTCTCGGAGTTGTGCATCCAGGAGTTCTGCGAGCGCAGCTCCCGCAGCCCGATCAGGCGCAGCGGGAAGCCGGGATCGTCGGCCGGTCGCTCGCCCAGCCGGGCGGCCTCCGCCAGGATCTCGGGCGGGTCGAGGCGCACGCGGCGGCCCCGGTGCCTGACGACCTTGCGCAGCACTCCGGTCTCGATCTGCTCACCGAGCACCACGCCGTGCGGATGGCGCCGCAGCCGCCGCAGGCTGAGCCCGCCTCGCCGCAGCCCGAACAGGTCGCCGTACCGGCCGAGCCGCAGCGCCGTGCCGACCAGCCGCTCCGGGGTGAGCCGCAGCGGCAGCCGCGCGAGGGGCCGGCCCAGCCATCGCAGCGGTCCGGGCAGCGGGAGGAAGGGCACCGCTCCCGCGCGGCGCGCCAGGTCGTCCATGATCTGCCACTCCTGCCGCGCCTCGCCGTAGGGCTGGACGACGGGATCGGCCCACTGGAGGTACGGAGCCGCGTGCAGGCTGAGGAAGGCGAGCGGCACGTCCTCGCGCTCGAGGAACGTGGTCGTCGGCAGCACGTAGTCGGCGTGCCGGTTGGTGTCGTTGACGTACAGGTCGAGCGAGACCAGCAGGTCGAGGCCGGTCAGCGCGTCCTCCAGTTCGGCTCCGTTGGGCACCGAGAGCACCGGGTTGCCGGCGGAGACGAACAGTGCCCGGATCCGGCCCGCGCCGGGCGTGGTGATCTCCTTGGCGAGCACGGCGGCGGGAAAGCTGCCGAGCACGTCGGGGAAGCCCCCGATGCGCGACCGCCGCCGGCCGTACGAGGGGAGCCGGAACCGATCGGCGAGATCCTCGAAGGGCAGCGGTGAGGAGCCGAACACCGCGCCTCCCGGCCGGTCGAGGTTGCCGGTGACGACGTTGAGGGCGTCCAGCAGGAAGGCGACGAGCGTGCCCTGGCGGCCCAGGCACGATCCCGTACGGCCGTAGACGGCGGCCGCCGGGGCGCCGGCCAGGTCACGCGCGAGCCGGCGTACGTCTTCGGCCGCGATCCCGGTACGCGGCTCGGCCGCCTCCGGGGAGTGCCCGGCTGCCATCTCGCGCAGCGCCTCGATCCCCCGGGCCTGGCGGGCGAGGGCGGCGCCGTCCTCCAGCCCCTCCTCGAAGATCACGTGCAGCATCGACAGCAGCAGCCAGGCGTCACCGTCCGGGCGGACGGCCACGTGCTCGAACTCGCGGGCCGTCTCCGACCGGCGCGGATCGACGACCACCACCCGGCCGCCCCGGTCGGTGATCGCGCGCAGCCGGTCACGGATCCGCGGCGCGCTCACCGCACTGCCGTGCGACACCAGCGGGTTGGCGCCCACGATGAGCAGGAACCCGGTGCGGGCCAGATCGGGGATCGGCACCCGCAGCAGCGAGCCGTACAGCAGCCTGCTCGCGACGAACCGGTTGTTGATGTCCTGGGAGCCCGCGGTGAACATCGAGTGCGAGCCGATCGCCGTCATGAAGCCCTGCAGCCACATCGCGTGCGAGTAGGAGAACGCCCCCGGGTTGCCGAAGTACCAGCCGACCGAGGAGCCGCCGTGGTCGCGGCGGATCCGCCGGAGCCGCCCGCCGATGTCGTTGAGCGCCTCGTCCCAGCCGACCGGCTCGAACTCCCCGTCCGGGCGCCGGCGCAGTGGCCGCAGCACCCGGTCCGGATCGTTCTGTACGTCCGCCATCGCGATGCCCTTGGGACAGGCGAATCCACGCGACTGCGAGTGCTCCTTGTCGGCCCGCAAGCGCAGCAACCGGCCGTCCTCGACGGTCGCCACCAGCCCGCACAACGGCTCACAGATCCGGCAGAAGGTCACGCGCTCCTCAGTGCCCATGACCCCCATTCAAGGGTAAGTGACCACTTGCAGGCAATGCCGGGCCGGTTTTCCAGGTGGATGATTACACCGTTACAGGGTTTACTGCTGGGTGTTCACGGATTTCCTCGACTCCCCGAAGGACGATCGTATGAGCGGCGACGAGCCGGTACCCAGCCTGTACGAGTGGGCCGGCGGCACCGAGGCGTTCGAGCGCCTCACCGAGGCCTTCTACACGAAGGTGCTCGAGGACGACCTGCTGCGCCCCCTCTTCGAGCACATGGACTCGCACCATCCGGCGTTCGTCGCGATGTGGCTGGCCGAGGTCTTCGGCGGGCCCGCCCGGTACACCGAGGAGCGCGGCGGCTACCACCACATGGTCACCCAGCATCTCGGCAAGGCCATCACCGAGCCGCAGCGCCGCCGCTGGGTGAACCTGCTGCTCGACGCCGCCGACGAGGTCGGGCTGCCCGCGGATCCCGAGTTCCGGGCGGCGTTCGTGGGCTATCTCGAATGGGGCACCCGGCTGGCCGTCGCCAACTCCCAGCCCGGCGCGCGGCCGCCGATGCAGGCGCCCGTCCCGCACTGGGGATGGGGCGTCGCCCCGCCGTACACGGGTTGATCAAGCCCATTGATCAAGCCCATTGATCAGGCCCGTTAATCTGCCCGGGTCGATCAGGCTCGGTCGATCAGCCGGCGTGTCCACTCACCGATCAGTTTCCAGAGCTCGTCGGCGGTCGGGGTGCCCGGCATGTAGAACCCGTGCATCTCGCCGTCGAACAGCTGCACGGTCACCTCGGCACCGGCCCGCTCGGCCGCCTGCGCGAACGCCAGGACGTCGTCGCGCAGCACCTCCTGCGAGCCGACCACCGTCAGCATCGGCGGCAGTCCGCGCAGATCACCGTGGGCCGGGGACTGCGGCGCCGCGGCGTGGTCGGCTCCGCCGAGGTAGGCCTGGCGCATCTGCTCCACGCCGTCGCGGTTCAGGATGTCCTTGCCGTCGTTGGTCTCGAACGAGGCACCGGGAAAGGTGAGATCGGTGACCGGTGAGATCGTGACCAGCCCGGCGGGCGGCCGCTCACCCGCCGCCAGCAGGGTCAGCACCGCCGAGAGCACCAGCGTCCCACCGGCCGAGTCCCCGGCCAGCACCGTCCGATCGGGGCTTCCACCCGCCGCAAGTACGGCCCGGTAGGCATCCAGCACGTCGTGCAACGCCGCCGGATAGGGGTGTTGCGGAGCCGGCCGGTAGTCGACCGCGAGCACGGACCACCCGGTGGCCTCGGACAGCTCCGCCGTCACCGCCCGGGTTATCTCCGGATCGCCCGCGGCGAATCCGCCCCCGTGCGCGTACACGATCACGGCAGGCCGGGAGGCCTCCTCGCCACGGATCCACTCCCAGGGACCTTCTGGGGGATTCATGGGTTCGATCTTAATGTCCGCCTCCTGAGAATGATTTTCGTTCCAGCGAACCGGCCGGGGGCTTGGCCGGGTCCGGTTGACGGAGGTGTTGACGGAGGTTCCGGGACGGTCTAGTCTCTCTCATATCGAGAGACTCTTAGAAAGAGTTGCTCGGAAAGCGAAGGTAGTTGCCCGATTCCTGGAGAGGAAAACCGTGATGAACTCCCCGCTCACCACCGGCACCACCACCACCGGCACCACCAACGACGGCACAGCCGACGTCGCAGGTGACGTCACCCAGGTCCAGTCCCACTACGCCTCGACCAAGAAGCTCGGCCACTGGACCACCAGCCGCCGCTTCGAGTTCCGCGGCCGCCGTGGCTCCGCCGTACTGGATCTCCGCTCCCCGCAGATCCCGCCCGGCGACATCGAGCTCGTCGTGGACATGGATCACTCGATGCTCAAGCTGCTCGTGCCCGAGGGCGCGGTCATCGACCACTGGGACCTGCACTGGACCGGCCGTGGCAAGGTCAAGCAGACCTTCCACGAGACCGAGTCCGCCGGCACCGGCCGCCGGATCCGGATCACCGGCCACGTCAAGCACGGCGAAGTCAGGGTGCACAGCGGCGGCGTCGCGCAGTTGTCGGCGATGTTCTCCCGCGAATACGTCGACGACGCCATTCGCGCCCACCGTGACGGCGACCACCCCACCGTCGACGACCCCGCCCGCCCTGGCCCCACGGCCCGCGCCGCCTCCACCGCCTGAGCCGGAGCTCGCAGCGCGCCGCAGGCCCCGAGCCGATCGAGACGGCTCCGGGCCTGCGGACATGCCGAGGCGGGCGGGCGGCAGCCCGGCGGCGTGGTTCGACCTGCTCGCGATGCTGCCCAGCGTCCGCATGCAGGGGCGGCCGTAGTCTCAGGCGTTGAGATAGGCCAGTACGGCCAGGACTCGGCGGTTGTCGTCTTCGGAGGGCGGCAGGCTGAGCTTGCTGAAGATGTTGTTGGTGTGCTTGCTGATCGCCTTCTCGGTGACGAACAGCCTGGCGGCGATCGCGGCGTTGGTGCGTCCCTCGGCCATCAGGGCGAGCACCTCGCTCTCCCGTGGGGTGAGCCGCAGCAGCGGCTCCTGTTTCGCGTGGCCCGCCAGGAGCTGGGAGACGACCTCGGGGTCAAGAGCGGTGCCGCCGTCGGCCACCCGGCGCACCGACTCGGTGAACTGGCGCACGTCGGAGACCCGGTCCTTGAGCAGGTAACCGACCCCGCCGGAGCTGTCGGACAGCAGCTCGCGGGCGTACAGCCGCTCGACGTGCTGGGAGAGGATCAGCACCGGCAGCCCCGGCACCTCCCGGCGCGCCGCCAGGGCGGCCTGGAGGCCCTCGTCGGTGAAGGTCGGCGGCAGCCGTACGTCGACGACCGCCACGTCCGGGCGGTGGGTGGTCAGCGCCCGGAGCAGTGACGGTCCGTTGTCGACGGCCTCGACGACCTCGAAGTCGTAGGCGGTGAGGAGCCTGATCAGTCCGTCCCGTAGGAGGGCAAGGTCCTCGGCGATGACAACTCGCACGGCAACTCCATGGTCACGACGGTGGGCCCGCCGACGGGGCTGGTCATGGCGATCGTTCCATCGAACGCCGCCAGCCGCCGTTCGATGCCCCGCAAACCGGTGCCGGAACCGGACTCCGCGCCACCGATGCCGTCGTCGCCGACCACCATCGAGAGCACGCCGCCCTCGTGGCGCAGCCGTACCCAGGCGTTCCCGGCGGCGCTGTGCTTGACCACGTTGGCGAACGCCTCGGCGACGGCGAAGTACGCGGCCGACTCGACCGGGGCCTGTAGCCTGCCCGGAAGTTCGATGTCCACGTCCACCGGGAGCGGAAGGGCCAGGGCGAGCGCGCGTACCGCCCCGTCCAGGCCCCGCTCGGCCAGCACCGGCGGGTGGATGCCGCGCACCAGGTCACGCAGCTCCGACAGCGCCACACCGCTGGCCTCACGGGCCTCGGCCAGCAGTCGCTGCGCGGTCTCGGGGTCCTTGGTCATGAGGTCCTCGGCCAGGCCGATGCTCATCCCGAGCGCCGCCAGCCGGGCCTGCGCGCCGTCGTGCAGGTCCCGCTCAATCCGGCGCAGCTCGGCCGCCTGCGCGTCCACCGCGTCGGAGCGGGTCTCGGTCAGCCGCCGTACCCGGGACGCGAGCTCGGCCTGCCGGGTGGGGGCCAGCAGCGAGCGGGTGAACAGCGCGTGTCCCCGCAGGATCCACGGCCCCGACCACAGCCCGAAGATCGTTAGCAGTGCGCCCAGCGGCACGGACAGCAAGGCCAGTACGCCGTAGTCCGACAGGGGCCACATCGGACCGTACCCGTAGCCGTCGGCCAGGTACCCCACCCAGGGAGCGACGAGGATCCCCTCCAGCCCGTACACCACCAGGCAGGCGGGCAGCAGGCCCAGCACCAGGCCCACCGGCACGTTGACCAGGGTCCACAGCAGGTCCCGCCAGCTCGCCGGATCGCTGAGCAGCCACTTGCACCGCTGGAGGCTTCCGATCAGGCCCTTCCCGTCGAACCGCGGGGCGGGACGGTACGGAACCGGGATCGCCACCCCCGACCATTCGCGCGCCCACTCGCGCTGGCTGCCGGCCAGCCCGCGGAGCGCCGGCAGCGTGAGCAGCACCAGCGGCACCCCGACCCCCAGGGGGAGGAAGGCGACCGACAGCACCGTCACGATGAACAGCGCGAGGCAGGCCGTCGGTGCCAGCACCGCCTGGAGCAGGCCGCGGCCGCACGTGACGAGCCCCCGCCCCAGCTGACCACGCGGGCCGTCACCGTATCGCTCCGTCATTACCGGCCTCCCTCATGCCCACCCGCGTACCGAACACACCTGTACCGAACACACCTGTACCGAACACCGTCGGAGGTACCGCCCTCCACTCGCACATTGTGATCGGCCCGGCAGGTTTCTTTCACGGGTGCCAGAGCCCCTTCCGTCCGCACCACAGGGAGGAGTTTCCCCTACCCCCGGGCGGGTCGTGAGACCAGTGATCGCCGTTCCGCCGCGCAGCAGGCTCTAGGTCATCAGCACAGCACGAGTGAGCACGGCACTGCTCGACACGGCGCTGCTCGACAACCTGGGAAGGACACGACGATGGCACGAGGGCCGGCGGTACGGATGGCGAGATGGAGCGCGACCCACCCATGGCGGGCGATCCTGATCTGGATCGTCTTCGTCGCCGTGTGCGTGGTGGTCGGGGGAGGCGCCGGAACCCAGAAGACCACGGAACGGGATCTGGGCGTCGGCGAGTCCGGCCGTGCGACCCAGATCCTGCACCGGAGCGGGCTGGACGATCCGGCGGTGGAGAACGTACTGATCACGGCACGGTCCGGGAAGCCGGATCCGCGGGTCGCCGCCGAGGTGGCGCGGCGGATGCGGGCCCTGCGGGAGGTCGCGGAGGTGGGCGAGCCGGCCCCGGCGCCGAAGGGCACGGCGATCCTCGTACCCGTCGTCATGCGCGGCGATCCGGACACCGCCAAGGAGCGGGTGGCGCCGTTGCTGAAGGAGACCGCGGCGATCCAGCGGGCCCACTCCGACCTTCGCATCGAGCAGGTGGGTGCGGCGTCGGTGGGCAAGGGCCTGGACGAGCAGATCGGTAAGGATCTCGCCACGTCGGAGGGCCTCAGCCTGCCGGTGACGCTGCTGATCATGATGGTGGCGTTCGGTGCGATCGTGGCCGCCGGGGTGCCCGTGCTGCTGGCGATCTCGGCCGTGGCCGCCTCCACGGGCCTGTACGGGCTGGCCTCGCACGTGTTCCCCGACAGCGGCACCGTCTCCAGCATGATCATGATGATGGGCATGGCGGTGGGGGTCGACTACTCGCTGTTCTACCTCAAGCGGGAGCGCGAGGAACGGGCGCGGGGCCGTGGGCGCATCGACGCCATCGAGATCGCGGCGGCCACCTCGGGACACTCGGTGGTGGTCTCGGGCATCGCGGTGATCGTGTCGATGGCGGGCCTCTACCTGGCCAACGACGTGATCTTCTCCAGCCTGGCCACCGGGACGATCATCGTGGTCTCGGTGGCGATGATCGGCTCGCTGACGATCCTGCCGGCGCTGCTGGCCAAGCTCGGCCGGGCGGCCGACCGTCCGCGCGTGCCGTTGCTGTGGCGGCTCACCGGCCGCGGCGGCACGCCCCGGCTCTGGCCGGCCCTGCTGCGCCCGGCGCTGCGGCACCCGCTGGCGACCCTGCTGGTGTCGGTCGTGGCGCTGCTGGCCCTCGCCCTGCCCGCGCTGGACATGCGGCTCAAGAACACCGGCACCGACGAGCTGCCGCGTGCGATTCCGGCGATGCAGAGCTACGACCGCATGATCACCGCGTTCCCCGCCGAGCACGCCCCGCAGAAGGTGGCCGTGCGGGCTCCGGCCGAGCGGGCGGCCGAGGTGCGGGCGGCACTGCGGGCGCTGGTGCAACGGACTCAGCGCGACCCGTTGTTCGTCCACCCGTCCGCCCCCGATCGGGCGGCGCAGAGCCCGGGGCCCGAGATCCGCTCCTCGGCGGACGGCCAGGTGCACACCGTCAGCCTGGTCTCCCCGTACTCCGGCGACTCGCCGCAGGCCAGGCAGGCACTTCGGGAACTGCGCGGGGAACTGCTGCCCGCCACGGTCGGCCACATCGCGGGCGCGGAGTACGCCGTCGGCGGGGAGACCGCCAACAACCTCGACTTCGGCCGCCATGTCGAGGAGAAACTCCCCCTGGTGATCGGCTTCGTGCTGCTGCTCACCTTCGTCATGATGGCGGTGACGTTCCGGTCCGTCGTGGTGGCGCTCACCGCGATCTCCATCAACCTGCTGTCCGCGATGGCGGCGTTCGGCCTGCTCGTCCTGGTCTTCCAGCACACCTGGGCGGAGGGGGCACTGGACTTCACCTCGACCGGGAACGTCATCGCCTGGCTGCCGCTGCTGCTGTTCGTCGTGCTGTTCGGGCTGTCGATGGACTACCACGTCTTCGTGGTCGGCCGGATCCAGGAGGCGGCGCGCGGCGGCATGCCGACCCGGGACGCGGTGGAGTACGGCATCACCCGGTCGGCGGGCGTGGTCACCAGCGCGGCCATCGTGATGGTCTCGGTGTTCGCGGTCTTCGCCTCCCTGCCCATGATGGACATGAAGCAGATGGGCTTCGGCCTCGCCGCGGCCGTACTGATCGACGCGGTGATCGTCCGGATCGTGATCCTGCCCTCGCTGATGACCCTGCTGGGCCGGGCCAACTGGTGGCCGGGCCGGATGTCCGCCGCGCGTCACGCACCGGTGGCCGAGCGGCCGGTGGGCGTCAGGGTGGGTTGAGCCGGCCGGGTTCCACAGGCGTCATCCCTCCGCCGCCGGCGTGCGGTCCGTGTTCGCGCGGGCCGCACGCCCGGCGGTGCGGTCGGGCACCCTGCGGGACGGCATCGCCACCCGGTCGAGGTCGTGCACCAGCACGATGTCGCCGTCGAAGACCGACGCGGCCTCCGCGACGAACCGCGACTCGTCCTCCGGGCGATACCGTTCGGAGAAGTGGGTCAGCACCAGGCGCCGCACTCCGGCCTCCGCGGCGACCCGGCCGGCCTGGGCGGCGGTGAGATGACCGCGCTCCTGCGCCTGGGCCGCCTCGGCCTCCAGGAACGTCGACTCGATGATCAGCAGATCGGCCCCGTCGGCCAGCGCGAACGCCGCGTCGCACAGCCGGGTGTCCATGACGAACGCCGCCTTCTGCCCGGGACGCGGCACGCTGCACTCCTCCAGCGTCACCGTCCGGGAGGTGGTCACGGCGCCGTCGCGCTGGAGCCGCCCGATCAGCGGCCCCTCGACGCCGAGCGCCGCCAGCCGGTCCGGCAGCATGGTGACGCCGTCGGGCTCGGCGAGGCGGTAACCATAGGTCTCGACCGTGTGCGACAGCCGCCGGGCGGTCAGCGTGAACGGCGCGTCACCGGTGTCGAGGGCCACCTCGTCGCCGGCCAGCGGCCGCTCCCGGATCACCGCGGTGTCGTGGAAGAGCGCCGCGTGCCGCAGCCGCCGCCAGTAGGCGGCACCGCTCGCCGGGAACGCGGCGTCCACCGGGTGCCGCACCCCGTCACGCGAGATGCGCTGGATGACGCCGGAGACCCCGAGGCAGTGGTCACCGTGGAAATGGCTGACGCAGATCCAGGTGACGTCGCCGGAGCCGAGCCCGGCGTGGATCATCTGCCGCTGGGTGCCCTCACCGGGGTCGAACAGGATCCCGTGGCCGTCCCAGCGCAGCAGGTAGCCGTTGTGGTTGCGGGTCTTGGTGGGGACCGCGGCGGCCGAGCCCAGGACGACGAGATCACGGGTGGACATGGACTAGAAGATGCCAGACGGCGGGTTCGGAGACGGCCGGGCGGTGTCGTCGGTGACCGGTGCCGCGCCGGCGATGAACTTCGTCAACTCCGGGCCGTACAGCACCCGGCCCGGGAACGGGTCGCCGGCGGCCAGCCGGGTCAGCGCGGCGACCGGCGGCTCCACCCGGCCGCCGACCAGGATGAGGTTGCCGAACCGGCGGCCGCGCAGCACCCCCGGGTCGGCGATCAGGCAGACCTCCGGGAGCACGGACCGCAGCGTCGCCGCCTGGGCCCGCGCGAAGGCCAGCGGAGCGCCGTCGGCGACGTTCGCCGCGAAGAGGCCCGCCGGGCGCAGCACCCTGGCCGCCGCCGCCACGAACTCCGCCGAGGTCAGATGCGCCGGGGTCCGGCCGGCCGCGTACACGTCGCAGATGACCAGGTCGAAGGTGTCCGCGGGGGCCCGGGACAGGACCTCGCGGGCGTCGCCGGTACGGATCCGGATCCGCCAGGTGCGCTCCAGCGGGAGGGCCCGGCGGACCAGGGCCACCAGCGCGGCGTCCAGCTCGACCACCTGCTGGGTGGACCGGGGCCGGGTGCTGGCGATGTAGCGGGGCAGCGTCAGGCCGCCGCCGCCCAGATGCAGTGCCTGGAGCGGCTTGCCGGGCGGGGCCGCCAGGTCCGCGACGTGGCCGAGCCGGCGGACGTACTCGAAGTCGAGGTAGGTCGGATCGTCCAGGTCGACGTGCGACTGGGGCGTCCCGTCCAGCAGCAACGTCCAGGCCCGTGCGCGGTCGGGGTCGGCCATCAGCTCCGCGGTGCCCGAGTCGACGTCCTCGCGCTGCACCACGCTGCGGCGGTTGCGCTGCCGTTGTGCCATCAGGAACCCACGTTCTCCGGTGCCGGCCGCCCGGTGGCGGAGGGCTCGCCGAACCGGGCCAGGATCAGGGTGGCCGCCACGGCCAGCACGAACCCGGCGAGCGCCACGGGAACGTACCCCCGGCGGGTGTGGTCGCCCAGCAGCCCGATGCCGACGGCGGCGGGCACCACCGTCTCGGCCACCACCACGGCGGCGGTCGTCGTGGTGACCGACCCGCGCTGCAGCGCGGTGGCGTAGAACAGCATCGCGGCGACACCGCCGGCCGCCAGCGCGTACGCCGCCGGATCACGCGCCAGGTCCAGCGGGGACAGGCTGGTCAGGACCCGGGCCCCGATCGCCACCGCGCCGAAGCCCAGCCCCGCGATCAGGCCCAGCACCGCCGAGCGCGCCCGCCCCCGGAGCCGCCCGGCCGCCATGCCCGCCACGAACAGCACGGCGACCGCGGCCAGCAGCGTGAAACGGAACAGCAGGCTCACCCGGCCGGCGCTCTCGTGGCCCGCGGCCAGGCCGAGCAGGGCGAGCCCGGCGCAGACGACGGCCACCGCGGCCCACTCACGGCCGGCCAGCCGGATCCTCATCACCCGGGCGGCGACCACCGCCGTCACCGCCAGGTTGGCCGCGATGACGGCCTGCACCACGTACAGCGGAAGCGAGCGCAGCGCCGCCAGCTCCAGCGCGAAGCCGGTCACGTCCAGCAGGAGCCCCACGACGTACGGGAGCTGCCCGGCCAGCCTGATCAGCAGCCGGGGATCGACGCCCTGCCCCGCCGGAGTCCGCCGGGCCGCAATCGCCTGCAGCACGGTGGCCACGCCGAAGCACAGGCTCGCGGCCAGCGCGCCCAGCAGGCTCCAGGTCATCGCCTCACACTATGCGCCGGTGGCCGCTGTCACGGCGCGCGGCCCGCCCAGGCTGGTCCCGGCCATGAGCGGATCGCTGGAGGGGTACAGGCAAGCGCTTGCTCGGACGCGGGAGCTAAGCTGCTCACCGAATCCGCTTCGGATCTGGAGGCAACGGGCGATGAGCACGAGCCAGGGCAACCGCACCTTCGTGGTCGGCGTGGGCATGACCAAGTTCGAGAAGCCGGGCTCCCGCGACTGGGAGTACCCCGACATGGCCAAGGAGGCCGTCGGGAAGGCGCTCGAAGACGCCGGCATCTCCTACGACAAGGTGGAGCAGGCCTACGCCGGCTCGATGTACGGCTCGATGGGCCAGCGCGCGCTGTACGAGACGGGGATGACCGGCATCCCGGTGATGACGGTGGCCAACGCCTGCGCCACCGGCTCCAGCGCGCTGTTCCTCGCCCGGCAGGCGGTCAAGGGCGGGCTGGCCGACTGCGTGCTCGCCCTGGGCATGGAGAAGATGCAGAAGGGCTCGCTCGGCGCCGGGATCGGGCAGTCCAAGGTGACCATCGTCGACTTCCACCTCGACTCGATGGTCAAGAGCCGCCCCTGGGAGGCCGCCGCCCCGATGCCGCAGATGTTCGGCAACGCGGGCCGCGAGCACATGGAGAGGTACGGCTCGACCCCCGAGCACTTCGCCTGGATCGGCTGGAAGAACCACAAGCATTCGGTGAACAACCCGTACGCCCAGTTCCAGACCGAGTACAGCCTCGATGACGTCAAGAACGCGAAGATGATCTTCGATCCGCTGACGAAGCTGCAGTGCTCGCCGACCTCCGACGGCGCCGCGGCCGCCATCGTGGCCGGCGAGCGGTTCGTCGACGAGCACGACCTGTGGGATCAGGCCATCGAGATCGCCGGCCACCACATCGCCACCGACACCCCGGACAGCTTCGCCGACAACTCCTCGATCCAGGTCGTGGGCTTCGGCGTCTCCCAGCGGGCCGCACGCGCGGCGATGGAGCAGGCGGAGGTGAGCATCGACGACGTCGACGTCATCGAGTTGCACGACTGCTTCAGCGCCAACGAGCTGATCACCTACGAGGCGCTGGGGATGGCGCCGGTCGGCGAGGCGCACAAGCTGGTCGACGCGCAGGCCACCACCTACGGCGGCACATGGGTCGTGAACCCGTCCGGCGGCCTGATCTCCAAGGGCCACCCGCTGGGCGCCACCGGCATCGCCCAGTGCGCCGAACTCACCTGGCAGCTACGCGGCCAGGCCGGCGGGCGCCAGGTGGAGGGTGCCCGGGTCGCCCTGCAGCACAACATCGGGCTCGGCAGCGCCTGCGCCGTGGCCGTCTACAAGCAGGCCCGCTGACACTTTCCCGGGATCTGCCGTCGTGTTGCTACTGAACGGTAGTTGGCGGCTTGATACCGTGCGACCGTGGACACTTCGGCCTTCCTCGACACCCTGCCACGCGGACGCCATCGCCTGTCCCGGGAAGAGGTCGTCGCTTCGCAGCGCGGCCGGCTCCTGCTGGGCATGGCCGAAGCGGTCGCGGAGAAGGGCTACATCCGGACGTCGGTCGCCGAAGTGCTCAAGCGCGTGCACGTCTCACGTGAGACGTTCTACGAGCATTTCGCCGACAAGGAGGCCTGCTTTCTGGCCGCCTTCGACAAGGCCGGCGAGTTGCTGGAGACCGGCGTCCGAGAGGCCGCCGGGTCACCGGACCTGCCCGCGATGGAGCGTTTCGACCGGGCCCTGACCACCTATCTCGACCTGATGGCCCGCGAGCCCGCGCTGGCCAAGATGTTCCTCACCGAGATCTACGCCGCGGGCCCGGCCGCCGCGGATCGCCGGTTCGAGGTGCAGCGGCGCTGGGTCAGCATGTTCACCGAGATCCTCACCGCGGACGAGCGCTGGCGTACGCTGCCGGACCCGCACTTCGCCTGCAACCTGGTGGTCGGCGGGGTGGGCGCGATGGTGACGGCCCGGGTGGCCGTCGACGACCACGCCTCGCTGCCCGGCCTGCGCGAGCCCGTCCTTGCACTGATCCGGTCCGTGCTCGACCGGCACTCCGGCGCCTGATCCCGGCTCGCTCCCCTATCCCGGCTCGCTCCGGGGTCAGCCCCGGAAGGTGCGCAGGATGTCGTCGAGCACCCGGACACTCGGCGTCCAGCGGTCCTCCGGTGCCACGAACAACAGGTCGTAGCCGGCCAGCCGGCTCCGCAGCGCGTGCGTCCCGGGCGCGGTGTACTCCCACTCGGCGCCGCCGCCGGGCGGTGCGCCGGTGGCCTCCAACCGGACGGTACGGTACCGGGCGTCCCGGCTGTGCCGCGCCGCGGCCAGCAGGCCCTCCAGCGGATCCCCCGCCGCCGGAGCGATCCGGATATAGCGCCTCATGCTCGGATCGGACCAGTAGATGCCATCGGTCCGGACGGTGCGCCGCCAGCCGAGCGGGATGCCGACCGAGTAGCCGGCCGCCTCCCGGTAACCGGCCAGCCCGGCGGCCACGACCATCTCCCGCAACCGTACGGTGTCGCTCGATCCCACCGAGGTCCAGCGCGACGACCAGGTGCCGCCCGCGGCGACGGCGGCGATGAGCACCGAGACGGTGGTCAGCGCGCCGATCCGGGGCAGCATCCGCGCCCGTCCGGTCCGCTCCCGGGCCTCCAGCCGGGCCAGGAGCCGAGCGGTCTGGTCCGCGGTGAGCCGCTCGGCCGGGTCCTTGCGGAGCAGCCCGTCGATCACCACTCGCAACCCGCCCGCGTGCCGCGGCGGCTCGTAGGGGTCGAGGAGCACGGCCATCAGGGAGGCCAGGGCGCCGCCGCGGGCGAAGGGCGGGCGCCCCTCGACGGCGGCGTACAGCATCGCGCCCAGCGACCACAGGTCGGACGCCTCGGTGACCGGCTGGCTGCTCGCCTGCTCGGGCGAGACGTAGGCAGGCGAGCCCTCCAGCGGAACGCGCGCGCCCACCTCGCCGCGGTGGACCGCCAGGCCGAAGTCGGTGAGCACGACGCGGCCGTCGACGGCCAGGAGCACGTTGCTGGGCTTGACGTCCCGGTGCAACAGGCCGGCCGCGTGCGCGGCCACCAGCACCGACAGCACCTCGCGGCCGATCGCGGCGGCCCGGTGCGGCGGCAGCGGGCCGTCCTGGTCGATGAGCCGCTGCAGGGAGGAGCCGTGGACCAGCTCCATCACGATCCACGGACGGCCGTCCTGCTCGACGATGTCATGGACCGTGATCACACCTGGGTGGTCGAGCATGGCGGTGGCGCGGGCCTCGGTGAGGACGCGGTGGTAGAGCAGCACGCGCTCGCCGACTCTCAGCTGCCCGGGGAGGGTCACCTCTTTGACGGCCACGTCACGGTCGAGGACCTCGTCATGGGCCCGCCATACGGTTCCCATGCCGCCTCTGCCGACCACGGTGAGTAGGCGGTACCGCTCTTGGAGCAGATTTCCCCGCACGCCCCCCATGTCCTCTTTATGCGGCCGAGGGCGCCCATGGCACGCCCGGTCATATGAAGATCATTGATTACCGCGTCGGGGACCTTCATCGGCGCGCTCCATCGGCGCCGTTCGACGGCGGGATCGAATGACGGCGGGATCGATTGACGCGCCATGCGGCATTGTATTTAGTTAGCACTAAGCAACATTCTGGAGGCGAGACCATGGACGATCGCGCCGGCCGGTACAAATGGGTGGCACTGAGCAACACCACGCTCGGCATGCTGCTGGCGATGATCAATTCGTCGATCGTCATCATCTCCCTACCCGCGATCTTCCGTGGCATCCGGTTGAACCCCCTCGAACCCGGCAATGTCAGCTACCTGCTGTGGGTCCTGATGGGCTACCTGCTGGTCGTGGCCGTCCTGGTCGTCACGCTCGGCCGGCTGGGCGACATCCTCGGCCGAGTCAAGATCTACAACGCCGGTTTCGCGGTGTTCACCGTCGGCACGATCCTGCTCGCCCTCGATCCGTTCACCAGCGGGGGCGGGGCGGTCTGGCTGATCGTGTGGCGGGTGGTCCAGGGCATCGGCGGTGCGATGCTCATGGCCAACGCCGCGGCGATCCTGACCGACGCCTTCCCCGCCCACCAGCGCGGCATGGCGATGGGCACCAACCAGGTCGCGGGCATCGCCGGTTCGTTCCTCGGCCTCGTCGCGGGCGGCCTGCTGAGCGAGATCGACTGGCGGCTCACGTTCTTCGTGTCCGCGCCCATCGGCATCGCCGGCACCATCTGGTCCTACCGCAGCCTGCGCGAGACCTCCGTCCGCTCCGCCGTACGGCTCGACTGGCTGGGCAACATCACCTTCGCCGTGGGCCTGACCGCGCTGCTGGCGGCCATCACCTACGGCATCCAGCCGTACGGAGGGCACGCGCAGGGCTGGACCAATCCGTGGGTGCTGGGCGGCCTCATCGGCGGCGCGCTGACCCTCGTCGCCTTCTGCGTGATCGAGAGCCGGGTCGCCGAGCCCATGTTCCACCTGGGGCTCTTCCGCATCCGGGCCTTCGCGATGGGAAACGCCGCCGGGCTGCTGACCGCCATCGCCCGTGGCGGCATGCAGTTCATGCTGATCATCTGGCTGCAGGGCATCTGGCTTCCCCTGCACGGGTACGACTTCGAGGCCACCCCGCTGTGGGCGGGCATCTACCTGCTGCCGCTGACCCTGGGCTTCCTGGTCGCCGGCCCGGCGTCGGGCTGGCTCTCGGACCGGTACGGCGCGCGGGCGTTCGCCTCCGGCGGCGCGGTGCTGGCCGCGCTGTCCTTCCTCGGGCTCCTGCTGATCCCCATCGACTTCGGGTACGGCTGGTTCGCGCTCCTGGTCTTCGTCAACGGCATCGGGTTCGGGCTGTTCCAGGCGCCCAACGCCACCGCCATCATGAACAGCGTCCCGGCGGATCAGCGCGGCGCGGCCGGCGGCATGGCGGCGACCTCCATGAACGCGGGAATGGTCCTGTCGATCGGGGTGTTCTTCTCATTGATGGTCGCGGGGCTGTCCGACAGCCTCCCGCGGACCCTGACCGGCGGCCTCACCTCGCACGGAGTCCCGCCGGACGTCGCCCAGCAGGTGGGTTCCCTTCCCCCGGTCGGCACGTTGTTCGCGGCCTTCCTCGGCTACAACCCCATCCAGCACCTGCTCGCGCCCAGCGGCACGCTGGACCGGCTACCGGCGGCCGACGCGCAGGAGCTGACCGGGCACCGCTACTTCCCGGAGCTCATCTCCGGGCCGTTCCACCAGGGCCTGGTCATCGTGTTCGGCCTGGCCATCGTCATGTCGCTGGCCGCCGCGCTCGCCTCGGTGCTGCGCGGACGCCGGTTCATCCACCAAGATGAGCCCCAGGTGCCCACCGCACCTCTCAGCGAAGCCGGGCGCACGACAGGATGATCAGTATGGTGACCCAGGATCTGACGGACGCCGAACTCGCCGCCCGGCTCCGGCTGGCACTGGCGAGGATCACCCGGCGGTTGCGGCAGCACACGCCGCAGAGTCTCAGCTCGAGTCAGGTCTCGACGCTGGCCAGCGTCGAGGAGCTCGAGCCGGTGCGGTTGAGCGACCTGGCGGTCGTCGAGGGCGTCAGCCTGCCCACCCAGAGCCGGGTGGTCGCCTCGCTGGAGCGGCACCGCCTGCTCGTGCGCAAACCCGACCCCGACGACGGACGGGCCGCGCAGCTGCACATCACCGCGCAGGGCCGCGAGCGGCTCGAACAGCTCCGCACCGAGCGATCGGCCTTCCTGGTCGAGCGTCTGGGCACCCTCACCGAGGCCCAGCGCGCCGCGCTGACCGATGCCCTCGACGCCCTCGAAACGCTGGCCAAGGGCGAGCGCGCATAGGTTCTCCCGAATGCGGGCACCATGATGTACGGTGCTACCAGCACTGGATCTCCCGCTCTGCGGTGGCAGTGCTGTCGGTGGCCTACCGCTCCTCGCGCAGGAATGAGGGCGTCGCCCGGCCGATCTGAGTGCCGCGGCTTTTCCACTCACTTTTTCATTGCTCAGCCATACCGCGTAGCGCACCGAGCCCTACGCGAGCGTTCTCCGGGATTCGCGCCGCGCTGCGGCACACCCGCGAAAGGAACCCCCCTTGACCGTGACGGACACATTGAGAACCACACAGCCCAGTAAGCCCGCGCCACGCGGGCACGCGATCCCGAACGCCCGGGGCACCGACGAACAGACGGTGCACCCGGTCGCCGGAATCATCTCCATCCACGACAACCACGCCTTCGTGCGGACGACCGGCTACCTGCCCGGCCCCGGCGACGTGTACGTCTCCCTGGCCCAGGTCCGCACGTTCGGGCTGCGCAGCGGTGACGTCGTCAACGGCACCGCCCGGCCGGCCCGCACCCGCGAGAAGCACGGTGCGCTCGTCGCCGTCGAGACCGTCAACGGCCTGGCCCCCGGCTTCGAACGCCCCGACTTCAACCGGCTCGTCCCGCTGCATCCGCAGGAGCGGCTGCGGCTCGAGTCCGACCCCACCGCGCTGGCCGCCCGGGTCATCGACCTGGTCAGCCCGATCGGCAAGGGCCAGCGAGGGCTCATCGTCTCGCCGCCCAAGGCGGGCAAGACCATGGTGCTCCAGGCGATCGCCAACGCCGTCACCCGCAACCATCCCGAGTGCCATCTGATGGTCGTGCTGATCGACGAGCGGCCCGAAGAGGTCACCGACATGCAGCGCTCGGTGGAGGGCGAGGTCATCCAGTCCACCTTCGACCGGCCCGCCGACGAGCACATCGCCATCGCCGAGCTGGCGATCGAGCGGGCCAAGCGGCTGGTCGAGCTCGGCCACGACGTGGTCATGCTGCTCGACTCCATCACCCGGCTCGGCCGGGCGTACAACATCGCGGCGCCCACCAGCAGCCGCATCCTGGCGGGCGGCGTGTCGGCCAACGCCCTCTACCCGCCCAAGCGGTTCTTCGGTGCCGCGCGCAACATCGAGAACGGTGGCTCGCTGACCATCCTGGCCACCGCCCTGGTCGAGACCGGCTCCCGGATGGACGACGTCTTCTTCGAGGAGTTCAAGGGCACCGGCAACATGGAGCTGAAGCTCAGCCGGCACCTAGCCGACAAGCGGATCTTTCCCTCGATCGACATCGAGCCCTCCGGCACGCGCCGGGAGGAGCTCATCATGGACCCGCAGGAGCTGGCGCTGAGCTGGCAGCTGCGCCGGGTGCTGCACTCCCTCGACGAGCAGCAGGCCCTCGAACTCCTCCTCGCGAAGATGAAGGAGACCGGTTCCAACGCCGAGTTCTTGCTCCAGGTGCAGCAGACGAGCCCGTGATCACCGGCTCGTGACGCCCCGCAAGGAGATCGGCGGCCGGCACCGAGATCGGTCGGCCCGCGGTGACCTCATCCCGCGGCCCGTTCACGCGGCCCCGGCGCTCTCCTCGCTCTCCCGCCCTCGCTCTCCCGCCCTTGCCCTTGCCCTCTCGCCCGGCCCCGTCCGGCCAGGGCTCAGGCGAAGACGGATCTGGCCCACTTGTAGTCGGACTTGCCGACCGCGGTGCGCTGGACCTCCTCGACCAGCCGCAGGGACCGGGGAATCTTGTAACCGGCGATCCGGTCCTTGAGGTAGGCGCCGAGCTCCTCCAGCGTCAACGTGGTGCCGGGCCCGGTCGCGACCACGGCCGCGACCCGCTGGCCGAACCGCTCGTCGGGCAGGCCCACGACGACCACGTCATAGACGTTCGGGTGCTCCTTGATCGCGACCTCGACCTCTTCGGGGTAGACCTTCTCGCCGCCGGTATTGATCACCAGCGAACCGCGGCCGAGCAACGTGATCGTGCCGTCCTCGTTGAGGGCCGCGAAGTCACCCGGGATCGACCAGCGCTTGCCGTCGGCGTCGACGAAGAAGGTCGAGGCGGTCTTGATCGGGTCGTTGTAGTAGCCGAGCGGGATGTGACCGCTGCGGGCCAGCTTGCCGATCTCCCCGGCCTCGACCTGCTTGAGGTCATCGTCGAGGACGGTGCAGTCCGGCTTCATCTGGAACTGCGCGGTGCCGCCGTCCTTGCCCTCGACGGAGGGCCCGCACGCTCCCGTCTCGGAGGCGCCGTAGTTGTCGAGGAACAGGATGCTGGGCAGGTGGGCCCGCAGCTCCGCCCGCGCGGCGGTGGTCAGCGGGGCTCCACCGGAGGCGATGGCGAACAGCGAGGAGGTGTCGTGGGTGCCCTTGGCCAGTTCCTGGGCCACCGGGCGGGCCATCACGTCACCGACGACCATGAGGACGTTGGCCTGCTCCGCGGCCAGCAGGCCGAGCACCTTGCCCGGGTCGAAACCATGGTCGGTGTAGAGCACGACCTTGGCGCCGCTGAACAGTCCCATGAGCGCGACCCACTGGCCGGCCCCGTGCATCACGGGCGCGCAGACGAGCACGGACATGGCCGGCTTGGCGGCGTTCTCCGCGATGGCCTCCGGCGAGGCGATGGGGTCACCGAGCACGTTGCCGCCGCCCAGCGCACCGAAGAAGACGTCCTCGCAACGCCACTCGACGCCCTTGGGATAGCCGGTGGTCCCGCCGGTGTACATCAGGTAATGGTCGTCGCTGGAGCGCTCGGGGAAGTCCGCGTCCGGCGAGGCCGCCGCCAGCACGTCCTCGTAGCGGACGGCGTCGGCGATCTCCTGGGCGCCGCCGTCCTCCAGTACGACGACGTGCCGCAGCTTCGGTAGTTCGTCCCGTATGTCCTCGACCCGGGCCAGCAGTGAGCGCTCGCCGATCACGGCCACGGAGTCGGAGTCGTACAGCACGTGCCGCAGCTCGGCGGCGACGTACCGGTAGTTCACCGGGACCGGCACCGCCCGGATCTTGAACGCGCCGAACATGCTCTCGAGCCACTCGGCCCGGTTGTAGGCGAGGATCGCGACGTGCTCGCCGGGCTGGATCCCGGCGGCCTGGAGATGGTGGCCCACCCGGCAGGCGCGGCGGTCCAGCTCCCCGTAGCTCAGGCGGGCGTCGCCGGCCACCAGGGCGGGGCGATCGGGGCCTGCCTCGGCCAGGATCTCCAGTATGTCTGCGAGGTTGTAGCTACGCTGCGTCATGGAGCTCCTCGGGGGTGGTGGAGGCGGCCCCTGGGACGGGCAGGGGGTGATCCCGATCATTGCTACCGACCGGTAGAACGTTCAACACTTCGCGGCCACCTCATCGGATGACATCGGTCACACCAAGCCCCGGCTGGGTGATGCCGTCCAGCAGTGCCATCGAGCACTGGCTGCCAGGTAACAGGCGAGTGCGCGCGTTCTTACGCGCTTCTTATCCCCGCCACGCCATAGTGAGCGGTAACGATTTCGCATCAGGTACCAGGGGGGCAGTGGTGACCACAGGTGTTGTGGCGTGGACGCCACCGAGCTGGGAGGAGATCGTTCGCGAGCACTCCGGCCGGGTGTTCCGGCTGGCCTACCGGCTGACCGGCAACAAGCACGATGCCGAGGACCTGACACAGGACGTGTTCGTCCGGGTGTTCCGCTCCCTGTCGTCCTACACGCCTGGAACGTTCGAAGGATGGCTGCACCGCATCACCACCAACCTCTTCCTGGACCGGGTCCGCCGCAAGCAGCGCATCCGATTCGAGGGACTCGCCGACGACGCGGCCGAACGCCTCGCCGGCCGTGAGCCCAGCCCGGCGATGGCCTACGACGAGGGGCTGCTGGACGCCGACATCCAGGCGGCCCTGGACAAGCTCGCGCCGGAATACCGGGCGGCCGTGGTGCTGTGCGACATCGAGGGGCTCACCTACGAGGAGATCGCGGCCACGCTGGGGGTCAAGCTCGGCACCGTACGCAGCCGGATCCACCGAGGCCGCGGCCAGCTGCGCAGCACGCTGGAGCACCGCCGCCCCGCCGACGTGCCCGCCCCGGCGTGACGGCCCGGTAACGCCCCTAGTGTGGCCACCCGATGTGAGGGCCGTCACTCGTGGCTGCATTACTACTGACAAGTAAGTAACTTCTGCCCTAGCCTCGCGGCGTGGACATCGTCTTCGAGCGCCGCGGGGAGGGCCCCCCGCTGGTGCTGCTGCATGGCATCGGCCACCGCTGGCAGGCCTGGGAGCCTGTCCTCGACCTGCTCGCCAAGGAGCGGGACGTGATCGCGGTCGACCTCCCCGGGTTCGGGGCGTCGCCACCGCTACCCGCGGGCACTCCCTACGTCATCGACACGGTGCTCGAGGTCATGACGGAGGCCTTCGAGAAGTTCGGCCTGGACAGGCCACACATCGCGGGCAACTCGCTGGGCGGCCTCTTCGCCCTGGAGGCCGCCGACCGGGGGCTGGTGAGCTCGGCCACCGCGTTGTCACCGGCGGGATTCACCTCTGCCGCCGAGCTCCGCTACGCGGCCGCCGTGCTGCGGGCCTCCCGGCTGGCCGCCAGGGTCCCCGACACCGTGCTGGAGGTGCTGGCACGTTCGCCGCAGCGGCGTAAGGCGATGTTCGGCTTGATCTACGGCCATCCCGAGCGGCTGAGCGCCGACGCTCTGGTCGCGGACGCGAAGGCACTGCGCGACGCGGTCGGGTTCGAACCGACGTTGCGGGCCGGAGTCGAGACCCGGTTCCGGGGCGCCTGTGCCGGAGTGCCGATCACCATCGCCTGGGGCAGCCGGGACCGCCTGCTGCTGAAGTCCCAGGCCATTCGGGCCCAGCAGCACCTGCCGAAGGCGCGCTTCGTCTGGCTTCCCGACTGCGGTCACATCCCGATGGGAGACGACCCCGAGCTGGTCGCCCAGGTGCTGCTGGAGGGCAGCGCGACTCCGGTGAGCCGAGGGATCTGAAGGCCTGCAGTCCGAAGTGCAGTCTGAGGCCTGCAACCTGAGGCCTGATCCGAGGCCTGCAGTCCGAGGCCTGCGGTCCGAGGCCTGCGGTCCGAGGCCTGCGTCCGAGGCCTGCGGTCCGAGGCCTGCAGCCTGAGGCCTGATCTGAGGCCCTTCTCTGAGGCCCTGATCTGGAGCACGCGGGTGTCGGCCGGGCTCGGTTTGACGGTCTCCGGCAATGGGGAAGTAACCACTTACTGCCCACCCCCGCCCGGAGGACGCATGCCCAGCTTCAACCTTGCCGACCTGTTCGAGATCGTGGCCGACGCGGTGCCCGACCGGCCCGCACTGGTCGCCGGGAGCACCCGGTCGACCTATCGCGAGCTGGACGAACGGTCCAACCGGGTGGCCCACCACCTGGCGCGGGCGGGGATCGGCCCCGGGGACCGGGTGGCACTGCTCTCCCACAACCGGGCCGAATGGCTGGAGGCACAGATCGGCGCCTTCAAGCTGCGCGCCGTCCCGGTGAACGTCAACTACCGCTACACCGCCGGCGAGCTGGCCCACGTGATCGCGGATTCTGGGAGCGCCGCCCTCGTCGGCGAGCGCTCCCTGATCGCCCGGCTCGGCCCCGCCCGCTCGGAGCTGACCGGCCTCCGGCACGTGGTCGTACTCGAGGACGGATCCGGCGAGGAGACGCCGGGGGCCGTCCCCTACGAGGCCGCACTGGCGAACGCGCCGGGCTCCCGGGAAGGCCTGGTGGCCCCGGGCACCGAGCGTTCCGGCGACGACCTCTACCTGCTCTACACCGGGGGCACCACCGGCCTGCCCAAGGGCGTCATGTGGCGCAGCGAGGACATCTTCTTCGCGGCGATGGGCGGCGGCAACATGATCGGCGAGCCGGTGACGACCCCCGGGGAGGTCGGCGCCAACGCCCTCGCCGGCGGGCTGACCATCTTGGTGACCGCCCCGCTCATGCACGGCGCCGGCATGTGGGTGGCATGGGCGGCGCTCACCTCGGGCGGCACGCTGGTGCTGTGGTCGGAGCCCCGGTTCACCGCGGAGGGAGTGCTGGCACTGGCGGCCAGGGAGTCCGCGCAGGTGCTGGTGCTGGTGGGCGATGCCATGGCCCGCCCGATCGCCGATCTCCTGGACCAGGCCGGAGACGACGGGAAAACGTACGACCTGTCCGCGCTGTTCGCCATCGCGACCGGCGGTTCGATCACCTCGCACGCGGTCAAACAACGCCTCCAGCGGCGGATCCCCTCGTTGCTGCTGATCCTGGACGCGGTCGGCGGATCGGAGACCGGGGCCGCCGGGCAGGGCATCGAGCCCGCGGCCGACGGGGCGCCCAGGTTCCTCACCCGGCCCGACGTCGCCGTCCTCGACGAGTCGCTCCGGCCGGTGGCCCCCGGCTCCGGGGAGGTGGGGGTCTTCGCGCGCTCCGGGCGGATCCCGCTGGGCTACTGGAACGACGAGGCCAAGACCGCCAAGACCTTCGTGACCGACGACGCGGGACGCCGCTGGGCGTTGCAGGGCGACATGGCGCGCGTCGACGAGGACGGCAATCTCGTCCTGCTCGGCCGGGGCTCACTGGTGGTCAACACCGGCGGGGAGAAGGTCTTCGTCGAGGAGGTCGAGGCCGCGCTCAAATCGCACCCGGCCGTCTACGACGCCCTGGTGGTGGGAGTACCGGACGAGCGTCTGGGCAGCCGGGTGAACGCGGTCGTCTCCGTGGCGCCCGAGCGGCACCCGGACACGGCCTCCCCGGCGGCCGGCGAGACACCGCGACTCGACCTGGACGAACTGCGGGAGCACTGCCGCAAGAGCCTGGCGGGTTACAAGGTGCCCCGGGAGATCCACCTCGTGCCGGAGGTACGCCGGTCCCCCGCGGGCAAGGCGGACTACCGTTGGGCACGCGATATCTGCGCCGGCTGACCCCGGTACGACCCACCGGGCTCCATCCACCGGGTTCCACCCTCTGGACTAGGGCCGCTGGACTTAACTTGAAGTTTCAACTAGAGTGTGGTTTATTGCTTGAAGCTTCAACCGTGGGCGGAGCCCGCGGATTTCGGCACTCTGATCCGCCACTCTGGAGGAGAACACCACATGAGCACCATTGCTTCCGACCTGGGCATCACCGCAGGTACCTGGAACATCGACCCGGCCCACTCCGAGGTCACCTTCAAGATCCGTCACCTGATGAGCAAGGTGCGCGGCACGTTCACCGAGTTCTCGGGCACGGTCGTCGTCGCCGAGGACGTCACCTCCTCCACCGCGACCGCCGAGATCAAGACCGCGTCGGTCGACACCCGCACTCCCGACCGCGACGCGCACATCAAGTCGGCCGAGATCCTCGACGTCGAGAAGTACCCGGCGCTGACGTTCAACACGACGGGCGTACGGGCCGACGGCGGCGACTACCTCGTCGACGGCACCCTGACCGTGAAGGACGTCACCCTCCCGGTGACCCTCGAGGTCGAGTTCAACGGTGTCGGCACCGACCCGTGGGGCGGCACCCGGGCCGGCTTCACCGCCACGACGTCGATCAGCCGCAAGGCCTACGGCGTCGAGTTCAACGTCCCGCTGCAGGGCGACAAGGTGCTGCTGGGCGACACCATCGAGATCCAGCTCGAGATCCAGGCCGTCAAGGCCTGAGGCAGGAATCTCCGGAAGGCGGTCGTCCGCGGGTGGACGGCCGCCTTCGGCGTTTCCGGGCCGGTTCCGGCCAGCGGGGTCACTCCCGCCCGGCAAGGGGCAGCCTCAGCACCAGCCGGGCACCCTGCGGGCTGTCCTCGATCAGCAGCGTGCCGCCGTGCGCGACCGCGATGTCCCTGGCGATGGCCAGCCCGAGGCCGGTCCCGCCGGTCTCGCGGGCACGGGCGCTGTCCAGCCGGGTGAACCGCTCGAACGCCCGCTCCCGATCCGGCACCGCGATGCCCTTCCCCCGATCGGTGATCATCAGTATCGCCCGGTCCCGGTGCACGGCGACCGCGACGTCGATCGATCCGTCCCCGTGCCGCTCGGCGTTGTCCAGCAGGTTGTCCAGCACCCGGACGAGCTGAATGCGCACACCTTTCACCCGTACTCCGGGGCAGAGGTCGGTGACGATCGGCGCCGACGAGGGGCGCATCTCCAGCTCGGCGGAGACCATCTCGGCAAGGTCGATCTCCTCGGTCACGACCGGGCCACCGGTCCCCAGCCGGGCCAGCAGCAGCAGATCCGTGATGATCGCCTCCAGCCGGTCGGTGTCGCGCAGGGCGGCGCTGAGCGTGCCCACGAGGTCGGTGTCCTCGGGGTACATCAAGGCCGATTCCAGCTCGGTGCGCAGCCCCGCGATGGGAGACCGCAGCTCATGGGAGGCGTCGGAGGCGAAGCGGCGCTGCCGTTCCACCGAGCGTTCCAGCCGTTCGATGGTCTGGTTGGCGGTACGAGCGAGCTCCGCGATCTCACCGATGCCGCAGGGCTCGGACACCCGGCGGCTCAGATCCGTACCGCTGATCTCCGCCAGCTGGGCCCGGACCTCCTCGATCGGCCGTAGCGTACGCCCCACCATGTACCACGTGGACAGCCCGGCCAACAGCACCAGGAGCAGCACCGCCGTTCCGAGCAGGTACTCCAGATGATGCCCGTGCAGCAGCCAGGGCTCGTCCACCCCCGCGTAGATCACCACCGGGGCGCTGAGCATCCGCCGCGCGGTGTAGAGACGACAGCGTCCGGCGTCACAGGCGGCGAAATTCCTGACGGGCTCGTCGAGGGAGGGCTGGTAGGCGCTGAGCGGCCGTACCCGGGCCCCGGCCGCGGAGGCGTGCACCAGCCGTTTCCGCATGTCGAACACCTGGATGAGCGGGATCCCGTTGTAGGCCGGAACGGGATCGGTCAGCGCGTCCTTACGGATCTCAGCGACGACCTTGGTGGCGGCCCGCTGGGAGTCGTTGAAGATGGTGTTCACGATGGACCGGCGCACCGCCACGTCCACCCCGACCGCCAGCATGGTCAGCAGGACGGCGGAGACGACAGTGGCTATCAGTGTGTCCCGGGCACGGATCGACCGGGGCGACAGCCGCATGATGATCCCCCCGAATCATGTCCGACCAGGTAGTGCCCCGATCCCCAGCGCCCCACAACGTACGGGACGATGAGATCATGGAGGAGCAGCCACGCGAGCCGGATCCACGGTTCACCCTTGCCAACGAACGTACCTTCCTTGCCTGGATACGTACGTCCCTGGCCCTGATCGCCGGGGGCATCGCACTGGCCGAGTTCGGTGAGCGCATCGGGCCGTCCCCGATCCGGCAGGCGATGTCGGTGGCCCCGGTGATGGCGGGCACCGCCCTGAGCCTGCTCTCCTACCTGCACTGGCGGAGCTGCCAACGCGCCCTGCGCACCGGCGAACCGCTGCCGCCGCCCCGGTTCGCCATCGGCCTCACCGCCCTCGTCGTCGCGGCCGGCCTGGTGTTGTCGATCTCCCTCCTGCTCCGGCACTGACCTGCTCGGCCACCCGTTCCACCACCGGCCTGCTCGGCCGCCGACCCGCCCGCTGACCCGCCCGCCGACCTGCCCACCGACCTGGCCACCGACCTGGCCGCCGACTTGGTCTTGGCCTCAACACCCCGCCTGCCGCACTCCCCGCCCATGGGGCGCCTTGTACGGATCCACGACCCGCAGGTGGTTTCACCGCCCGTATCGGTGGGAGATCTCCACGTATGGGCAAGGATGTCGCCCGGATCTCGGTCAGCCGGGACGATCGGCGAGCGTACCGGGAGAAAGTGCACCGCTGTCTGGACGTGCTCGCGCGCATGCTCCAGGAGTCGCAGTTCGAGTTCAACCGTCCGCACATCGGGCTGGAGATAGAGCTCAACCTGGTCGACGACCAGGGCGACCCCCTCATGCGCAACGCCGACGTCCTGGACGCCATCGCCGATCCGGCCTGGGAGACCGAGCTGGGCCAGTTCAATCTGGAGATCAACCTGCCGCCGAGGGTGCTGGGCAGCGGCGGCGAGCTCGAACAGGAGATCCGCGCCAATCTCAACAGGGCCGAGGAGGGCGCCCGGAGCGTGGGCGGCCGGCTACTCATGATCGGCATCCTGCCGACGCTGCGGGAGTCCAACATCCATCTGGGCACGCTCTCCCACAATGAGCGGTACAAGCTGCTGAACGAGCAGATCTTCGCGGCCCGGGGCGAGGATCTGCACATCACGATCGATGGAGTGGAGCGGCTGGACACCTTTGCCGACTGCATCACCCCCGAGGCCGCCTGCACGAGTGTGCAGTTCCACCTGCAGGTGAGCCCGGAGGCATTCGGGCCGTACTGGAACGCCGCGCAGGCCATCGCGGGCGCCGAGGTGGCGGTCGCCGCGAACTCACCGTTCCTGTTCGGGCACGAGCTCTGGCACGAGACCCGCATCACCCTGTTCGAGCAGGCCACCGACACCCGGCCGCAGGAGCTCAAGTCACAGGGCGTACGGCCCCGGGTGTGGTTCGGCGAACGCTGGATCACCTCGGTGTTCGATCTGTTCGAGGAGAACACCAAGTTCTTCCCCGCGCTGTTGCCCATCTGCGCGGACGAGGACCCGGAGGCCGTCCTGGCCGGCGGGGGCATCCCGCAACTGGACGAGCTCACCCTGCACAACGGCACCGTCTACCGGTGGAACCGGCCGGTGTACGCGGTCGTGGACGGCAGGCCGCATCTGCGGGTGGAGAACCGGGTGCTGCCGGCCGGGCCCACGGTCACCGACGTGATCGCCAATGGTGCCTTCTACTACGGGCTGGTCCGCTACCTCGCGGAGGAGGACCGGCCTGTCTGGTCACGGCTCCCGTTCAAGGCCGCCGAGGACAACCTGCACAGCGCCGCCCGGCACGGCATCGAGGCTCCGCTGTACTGGCCGGGGCTCGGCGAGGTGCCCGCCTCCGAACTGGTCCTGCGGCGGCTGCTGCCGATGGCCCACGAGGGCCTCGAACGGTGGGGCGTCGGCCGGGCCCGCCGCGAGCAGTTGCTGGGCATCATCGAGCAGCGCTGCATCACCGGCCAGACCGGCGCCGCCTGGCAGATGGCGACGCTGCACGCCATCGAGGAGTCCTTCGACCTGGACCGGCACGCCGCCCTGCAGCTCATGACCAACGCCTACATCGAGCGCATGCACACCAACGAGCCCGTGCACACCTGGGACATCGGCCCCTGAGCGGGCGCCGGCTCACGGAAGACCGGCCGGGGAAGGTCGGATGCGGAAGACCGGCCGCGCAAGACCGGATGCGGAAGACCGGATGCGGAAGACCGGATGCGGGAGGCGCTAGCCGCGGAAGGCGATGACCTCGCCCGCCGTCTTGCCGGCGCCGGTGACCTCCACGGCGAGGCGCTCACCGTGCGCCATGAGCAGCCGCCGGGCCCGCAGCACGATCTCCAGGTCGAACCGCAGGTCGGGATCCAGCAACTGGTCTCCGAACAGGTCCTCGAGCTGGCGCAGCCGGTAGCGCACGGTCTGCGGGTGGACGTGCAGGCGCATGGCGACCTCATTGGCGTTGCGGCCGGCCTGCAGCCAGGCCAGCAGCGTCTCCGCCAGCCGGTCCTGCTGGCTGGGCCGCAGATGCGCCAGCGGCGCCAGCCGCAGCACGGCCAGCGACTCCAGCAGGTCCTCGTCCTGGAAGACGATTAACGTGGAGATGTGCTCGACGCACCGCACCACGCCCGTCTCCTCGATGATCCCCCGCTGGCTGAGGGCGAGCGTCTGGCGGGCCCACTGCATCGAGCGGGACGCCTCGTTGAGCGGCACCGTGGGCCCGACGGCGGCGACACAGTCGGCCAGCGCGCGGTCGATGAGCTTGGCCCGGCCGGGCCCGTCGGGATCGGGGATGATCAGCGACGGCTGGCGCCGGGTGAGGTCGGCGAGGATGTCGGGGGGCATTGCGGGCAGCCGGGCGTCCTGGTGGTTGCCGCCCAGCGCGACCGCGGCGACCGTGCGCGGCAGCGGCCAGTGCGCGGCGGCGGCCAGATCGGCGATGGCGTCCATGCTGGAGGGCGGCGTGCTGAGCAGCAGGTCGAGCAGCCGCCGGCGGCGGCGCTGCATCTCCCCGGCGGCGGCGGACTGCGCCTGCGCGTGACCTTCGGCGGCCGCCGCGGCGAGCTCGTCCTGGAACGTGAGCATGGCCTCGCCGAGGGTCGCCACCACCTTGGAGGCGATGTCCAGCTCCACGGCCCCCTCGGAGATGTGCCGCCAGGCGATCAGGCCACCGACCCGGGTGGCCGCCTGCATCGCGTCGAGGCTGCGCCCCTCCCCGGCCTCGCCGCGGCCGATCGCGCGGAAGAAGTCGGTGACGGACTCGGCCGGCGTGTCGGGGGAGCCGATCCGGTCCACGAAGTACTGGAGGACGCGCTCGACGGCGAGCCGCAGCGTCGCCGAGTACGGTCCGTCGCCCGGGCGTGAGTACTCCCGGACCCGCGCCTGGATCTCCTGGATCATGTCATCCGCCACCTCGTCGAGGTGGGGCCGGATCATCTCCGCCACCTCCTGGGGGATGTCCGCCCAGGGCTGACGAGACGGGGCGGATGGACCGGTTTCTCCAGCCACGCAGCTACCTCCAGCCGGTCACGACCTCACCAGTAACGCACACGGCAATAGGAGATGTGGTTACTTGCGCAACTACTACGGGAAAAATCATGACCTGTCGGTGGCCAGGTCGCCAGTGTAGGTCGGATCAAGGCCAGCTTCGGCCGCGGCGGCATGTCACGAAATGGGATATCCAATCCGTCTTGGTGGGTAGATGCGAATTGGTGACGGGCGATCTGGAGGTCCCGATGGCCGCTCCCCCCAAGGCACCGGCCGGCCGCGGTGCGAAGTCAGCCAGGGCGATCGACGACCGCTTCGGACCCGGGAAGTTCCTCGGCAAGGCCATGAAGAAGGCCTTCCCCGACCACTGGAGCTTCCTGCTCGGTGAGATCGCCCTGTACTCGTTCTTGATCATCTTGCTGACCGGGATCTTCCTGACGTTGTTCTTCCGGCCGAGCATGGGCGAGGTGGTCTACAACGGGTCATACGTGCCGCTGCGGGGTGAGCGGATGAGCGAGGCCTACGCCTCGACGCTGCACATCAGCATGGACGTCCGCGGCGGGCTGCTGATGCGGCAGATGCACCACTGGGCGACCGTCATCTTCCTGGCGGCGATCGTCATCCACATGCTGCGCAACTTCTTCACCGGGGCCTTCCGCAAGCCACGCGAGCTCAACTGGCTGATCGGCGTGGCGCTGTTCACCCTGGTGCTGCTCAACGGCCTGTTCGGCTACTCGCTCCCGGACGACCTGCTGTCCGGGGCGGGCCTGCGGATCCTCTACGGGGTGATCCTCTCGCTTCCGGTCGTCGGCAGCTATCTCATGTACTTCCTGTTCGGCGCGGGCGGTTTCCCGGGCGACGCGCTGATCCCCCGCCTGTTCACCATCCACGTCCTGCTCATCCCGGGCATCCTGCTGGCCCTGATCCCGCTGCACGGCGTCGTGCTCACCTGGATGCAGACGCACACGCAGTTCCCCGGCAAGCGCAGCACCAACCGGACCGTCCGCGGCTACCCGTTCTTCCCCGTCTTCGTCGCCAAGACGACCGCGTTCTTCCTCTGGGTCTTCGCCGTCACCGCGCTGCTGGCCACGTTCTTCCAGATCAACCCGATCTGGCTGTTCGGGCCGTACCGCCCGGAGGACATCACCGCGGGTTCGCAGCCGGACTGGTACATGGGCTTCATGGAGGGCGCGCTGCGCATCATGCCCGCCTGGGAGGTCAACCTGTGGGGCCACACGCTGGCGATGAGCGTGATCATCCCCGCTCTGGTGGTGCCCGGTCTCCTGTTCACCGGGCTGGCCCTCTACCCGTTCCTGGAACGCTGGGTGACCGGCGACCACGAGGTGCACCACCTGCTGGACCGGCCGCGGGACGTGCCGGTGCGCACCGCCATCGGCGCGGCGGGCATCGCCTTCTACGGCGTGCTGTGGGCGGCGGGCGGCAACGACGTCCTGGCCACACGCTTCTCCATCCCGCTGTTCTGGACGACGTGGTTCTTCCGGTTCGCCGTCTTCCTCGCGCCGGTGGCCGCCTACATGGTGACGTACCGGATGTGCCTGGGCCTGCAGGGACGGGACCGCAGCCTGGTCTCGCACGGCCTGGAGACCGGGATCATCAAGCGGATGCCGGACGGGGAGTACATCGAGGTCGAGCGGCCCCTCACCGCGGAGGAGCTGGCACCGATCACCGATGCCCGCCCGTCGCCCGCGGTCGTGCTGGCCCGCCCGGAGCTGGACGGCATCCAGGCGCCGGCGAACCGCGGTCCCGTGAACCGGCTGAGGGTCGCCCTGAACCGCAGGTTCATGACCGACCTCGGCGGGCCCCCGCAGGAGCCCGCCGAGGAACAGCGGGCGATCAGTGGCGGTAAAGGTTGATCTTGTCCTCGCCGATGCGCTCGCGCATGGCGTAGTCGTCGATGCCCTCGTTCTCCTTCAGGGCACCGCACAGCACCGCGACCTTGCCGATGTGCTGGTTGGTCTGCACCGCGCGGGTGGCCTCGGCCGCCTCGGTGAGCGGGAAGACCTTGGAGAGCGTCGGGTGGATCATGCCGAGGCTGATCAGCCGGTTGGTCTCCACGGCCTCGTGGTAGTTGAAGCCGTGCGAGCCGACGATGCTCTTGAGCCGCATCCACAGGAAGCGGTTGTCGTACTCGTGCTTGTAACCGGTGCTGGAACCACAGGTCACGATCTTTCCGCCGCGCTTGGCGACGTAGACCGAGGCGCCGAAGGTCTCGGCGCCGAGGTACTCGAACACGATCTGCGGGTCCTCGCCGACCAGCCGGCGTACGGCCTCGCCGAGGATCCGGCCGGCCTTCGGATGCCGGAAGCCCCGCTCGCCCAGCTCCAGCTCTTTGCGGTTGATGACGTGCTCACAGCCCTGGGCCCGGACGAGGTCGGCCTTGGCCTCCGAGCCGACCACCGCGACGGGGATGCCGCCGCCGTTCCGGACCAGCTGGGTGGCGTAGCTGCCCAGGCCGCCGGTGCCGCCCCAGACCAGGACGACGTCGCCCTGCTTCATCTGGGCGCCGTGCTTGCCGACCAGCATGCGGTACGCCGTCGAGGCGCACAGCGTGTTGGCGGCCGACTCCTCCCAGCTCAGGTGGCGGGGCTTCTTGATCAGCTGGTTGGCCTTGACGATGCAGTACTCGCCCAGGGAGCCGAAGTTGGTCTCGAAGCCCCAGGCCAGCTGGGTCTCGGTCATCATGCCGTCGTCGTAGGAGGCGTGGTCCTCCTCGTCCACGTAGGACGGGGAGATGACGACCTTGTCGCCGACCTTCCAGTGCTTGACGCCGACGCCGGTGCGCACGACCACGCCGGAGCCGTCGGAGCCGAGGATGTGGTACGGCAGGTTGTGCCGGGCGCCGTTCCAGCCCTGGCGGCCGAACTTCTCGAGGAAGGCGAAAGTCGGAACCGGCTCGAAGATGGCCGACCAGACGGTGTTGAAGTTGATGGCCGCCGACATGACCGCGACGACGCACTCGTCGGGTGCCAGCTCCGGCATCTCGACCTCACCGACGTGCAGTGACCTGCGTACGTCCTTGTCGGTCTCGCCTTCGAAGATGCCCACTTCGTTCTTGAGCGTGTACGCGGCCGTGAACCTGGACGGCAGTTCGCACTCGCTCAACTCAGCGGCGTCAGCGCCTGCGCGTACGGCGTCGAGCAGGTCAGACATCGATAACCTCCGGGGTACGTGACGGGTCGACCACTGGCGCGCCTCCAGCGAGCTGTTCGCCCAGGTGGGCGGCGATGGCCTCCACACCAGGGGGATCGAGCAGATTCAGGTGATGCGTCTGCGGGATCCAGACGATCTCCAGATTCGAGCAGAGCTCCCCGAAACCATTGGTCTCGTCGAGCGCGTAGCGTTCACCGACGTCCAGCCCCCAGGGGGTGGGGTCGGGGGCGCGGTACAGGACCACCCGGCCCTCGTAAGGCTGTGGGTGGTAGGCCTCCAGGGATCTGGTGTCCTGGTGCGAGGTGAGCTGGTGGTGCAGCACCGCCGGCGGAAGGATCTCGATCAGCGGCGCCGCGCGCTCCATGACCAGCGCGAACTGCTGCTCTTCCGACAGTCCGGCCAGCTCATCGTAGGACAGGACGAGGTTCAGCCCGTAGGTGGTGTTCAGGTACTCGACGAAGGCGGAGAACCGCCTGGCCAGCGTGTCGGCCTCGTCCTCCACCGGCCTGGGCACCCCGGCGTCGAACAGCACGACCATCTCGACCTCGCGGCCGGCGGCCACCAGCTGGCGGGCGGTCTCGTAGGCCAGCACGCCGCCGAACGACCAGCCGCCGAGCCGGAACGGCCCTTCGGGCTGCGCCTGCCGCAGGTGCTCGACGTACCGGGCGCACCGCTCCTCCACGGTGGGGGCGTCCTCGAACCGCTCCAGCCCGAAGAAGGGCTGGTCGGGGCCGAGCAGCGAGGCCAGCTGCTGGTACACGCCGGTGGTGCCGCCCGCCGGATGCGCCGAGAAGAACGGCAGGCGCGTTCCGTGCGGCTGGAGCGGCCGCACGGTCTGCCGCGCCGCCTCCTCCTCCGCGCCGCGGATGACCTCCGCGACGTGCTCGGCCGTCGGCGTGACGAACAGCTCGGACCGGTTGAGCTCGCAGCCCAGCTCGGCGGTGAGATGCCGGACGACCTCGTCGGCCTGGTGGTCGTGGCCGCCCAGCTCGGCGAAGAAGTCGGCGATGACGCTGACGCGGGAGACCCCGAGGACCTCCTCGAAGATCCGTACGGCCAGCCGCTCGGCGGCGTCCCGGGGCATGACGTAGGAGGGGTCCTCGGCCACCGTCACCTGGGCCGGCACCGGCGCGTCGCCGAGCCCGAGCTCGCCGGCCGCCCAGGCCTCGAAGGACCCGACGCTGGCGCCCTGCAGCAGGATCGCCGGGGGCACGGTCAGCCCCAGATCGTGCTCCACACCGCTCTTGATCCGCACCGCAACCAGCGAGTCGAGACCGAGCTCGGTCAGCGGAACGGCCGGATCCAGCTGCTCGGGGGCGTACCCCAGCACGGTGGCGATCCGCCAGCGCGTCCGGTCGGAGATCATGCGCCTGGCCAGTGCGGGTTCCAGCTCCTTGAGCGCCTCGGGCCCGGGCCAGCCGGCGTCCTCGGCGTCCTGCCGCTGCTCGGCCTCGCTGACCAGCGCCGTGAAGTACGGCATGCCGGTGATCTCGGGGAACAGGCTGAGCGCCGTCACCGCGTCGAAGCGGACGACTCCGGTCGCGGCCCGGTCGTGGGCGAGCAGCGCCTCCAGCGCCTCGGCGCCCTCGTCCGGTGTGATCGGCGCGAGCACGGTGACGCTGAGGTCGGCGGCCCCGCCGACCTGCGACCAGGGGCCCCAGTTGATGGTCGTCGCGGGCAGTCCCTGCGCCCGGCGCCAGTCGACGAGGGCGTCCAGCGCGGCGTTGGCCGCGGCGTAGGCCGCCTGGCCGGGCGAGCCCAGCAGGGCGGCGGCGCTCGAGTGCACCAGCCACCAGTCGAGATCCAGACCTCGCGTCGCCTCGTGCAGCCGCCACGCACCGCCGACCTTCGGGGTCCACACGGTGTGCAGATCCTCGGCGCCCAGGTCGGCGATCAGCCGGTCGTCCATGCCGGCCGCGCCGTGCACCACGCCGCACAGCCGGACGCCGCCCTCCTGGGCCACCGCGACCAGCCGTTCGGCGACTCCGGGCTCGGCTACGTCGCCGAGGACCACCCCGACGTCCACGCCGCTCTCCCGCAGCCTGGCGATGATCTTCTCCGCGTCGGGCCGGGGCCCGGACCGGCCGGACAGCACGATCCGCCCGGCGCCGCGCTCGGCCAGCAGCCGCGCGGTGACCAGGCCGATTCCGCCGTAGCCACCGGTGATGATGTACGAGCCGCCACGGCGCACGATCTTCTTGGGCCTGCCCTCGCCCAGTGCGGCGGCCTGGAGCCGGGCGACGTAGCGTACGCCGTCGCGGTAGGCCACCTCGGTGTCGGCCGCGCCGGCGGCCAGCTCCGCGAGCAGCAGCCCGCCCGTCGCCAGGTCGGCCGTGCCCGGTCCGGTACGCGGCTCGCCGGTCTCGGGCGGAAGGTCGACCAGGGTGGCGCGCAGTGCCGGGTGCTCGAAGCCGAGGACCCGGACCAGGGCCCGGACGAAGGCCCGGCGGGGGTCACCGCCCTCCCGCTCCCGTACGGCCAGCGCGCCGCGGGTGACGATCCACAGCCGCGGCGGGGTCTCGGCCGCCGGCCCGCCGCTCTGCTCGCCCGCGGGCGGGGACGCCAGTGCGCGAGCCGCACCGGTGACCGCGAGCACCAGCCGCTCGTCCACCAGATCGGCGGGCGGGGCCAGCACGACATGCCGCGGGGACCGCGCCGCCATCGCGCGCACGAAGGCCTCGACGTCGTCCCAGTCGACGGCGGCGGCGCCCTCGCCCGGCACGCCGTCACCCGGCACACCGTCACTCAGCACCTCGGCACCCAGGCCGAGGTCACCCAGCACAAGGTCACCCAGCACGACGCGGGTCCCCGGGTCGCCGCCCTCCGGGGTCTCCAGCGCCGGCGTCTCCTGCCAGGCCGGCTCGACGAGCTTGCCGGTCAGCGGGACGGGCACCTCCGTGGCCGGCACTCCGCGCAGCACGACGCCGGTGGCCTCGGCGAGGACCTCGCCGTCGTTGCCGAGCAGGCGTACGGTGCCGACCGGGCCGTGCTCGGCCTGCACGATCTCGGTCTGGACCCGGCCGCCACGGTGCGTCGGGCCGAGCACCCGCAGCCCGCCGATCCAGGAGGGCAGCACGGTGCCGTCACCCGCCGCACCCCCGGACTGTGCCGCTCCGGACTGGGCGTCGGCCTCCGCGCACAGGACGGCGAGACAGCGGTCGAACACCTCGGGGTGCAGCCGGTAGTGCCTGCTGCCCCGTACCGCGGGCTCGACCGCCACCCCCGGCTCGGTTCCCGCCACCGAGGCGGGACCGGAGTCGGGACCGACCTCGGCGTAGGCCAGCCGGGCCCAGGTGCCGGCCGGGTTCAGCGCGTGGATCTCCACTCGCCGGTCGGCGACGGTGAGGGTCGTCGTGACGGTGGTCTGCTCCTCCAGCGGGAGCAGCCGCTCCACGCACAGGCCGTTGACGCGGAGTGGCGAGGTGGAGGTGCCGCCGAGCGCCTCGGTGCCGGCGGCCAGCGCCATCTCGGCCAGCGCCGCGGCGGGCAGCAGCGTGGTGCCGTGCACGTGCCGTCCGGCGAGCCAGGGCTGTGCGGCGGTGCCCACCTCGGCCCGCCAGGCGTGCCGGTCCTCGCCCGGCAGCTCCACGTGCGCGCCGAGCAGCGGGTGTTCGTCCGCCCGCGGGGCCGGGCGCGGGGCGACCCAGTGCCGCTCGTGCCGCCAGGGCGCCGCCGGCAGATCGATGATCCTGCCACCGGCGGGCGGGCTCACCTGGTGACCGTGGACGGCGAGGGTGGCGAGCGCGACATGGAAGGTGAGGGTGTCGTCGGTCTCCTGGCCCTTGGGCGCCCGCTTGAGCGTGTGGGCGACCAGCGTGCCGGGAACGTCGTGCAGCGTCTCGCCGACCGCGTGCGACAGGATCGGATGGGCGTTGATCTCGACGAACGTGCGGTGGCCGTCCGCCGCGGCGGCGGAGACCGCGTCGGTCAGGCGGACCGGGTTGCGCAGGTTGGCCACCCAGTACTCGGCGTCCGGCGTCGCGCTCCCCGTGAGGGCGCGCGGGTCCTCCAGAGCCGTGGTGTAAAGCGTGATGCCCTCCGCCAGCGGCGTCCCCGGGGAGCCGCCGAGGTCGGCCAGCTCCTCCCGGAGCAACGGCAGCAGCGGGTCGACCTGCGGGGAGTGCCCGGCGCCCTCGGCCTTGACCATCCGGGCCAGCACGCCCCGCTCCTCGGCGCGGGCGACCACCAAGGCGACCTGGTCGGCGTTGCCGGTGACCACGGTCTGCCGGGGCGAGGAGTGCACGGCGGCGTACACCTCGGAAAGGTCCGCGGCCAGCTCGGCGACCTCGGCGGCGGACAGGCCGAGCACGGCCATCGCGCCACCGCCCACGAGCCGCGTCAGCAGCCGGGACCGGCGGGTGATGACCTTGACGCCGTCCTCGACGGTCAGCGCGCCCGCGATCACCGCGGCGGCGACCTCGCCCATCGAGTGACCGATCACCGCTGACGGAGTGACGCCGTACGACGCCCACATCCTGGCCAGCCCGATCTGGATGCCGAACAGCACCGGCATGGTCTGCGCGGGACCGTCCGGCTGCTCCCCGGCCTCCAGCAGATCCCACAGGGAGAAGCCGGCCTCCTCGGTGAACAGCGCGTCCAGGTCGTCGATGGCCTCGGCGAACGCGGCCTCCTCGGCCAGCAGCTTCTGGGCCATCCCGGGGCGCTGCGCGCCGTACCCGGAGAAGACCCAGACCGGGCGGGCCGGGGCGGCGGTCAGCGCCTTGCCGGCGACGACCGCGGGGTGCGGCCGTCCGGCGGCGAGCGCGTTCAGTCCGTCCAGCAGCCCGGCGCGGTCGCGCGCCACGACGGCCGTACGGGCCCGGCCCCGGCCGTCGCGCCGGTGCAGGGTGTGCGCGACGTCGGCCAGCGGGACGTCCTGGTGATCCTCCAGCCACGCCGCCAGCGCGGCCGCGTGATCGACGATCCGCTCGGCGGAGGTGTCGGAGAGGCTGTACGCGCGGGCCGAGGCGGGCCGGGGCACCACCGTCTGCGGGCCGGCGCCCTCCAGGACGACATGGGCGTTGGTGCCGCCGAACCCGAAGCCGGACACCCCGGCCCGGGCCGGGTGATCGCGGCGCGGCCACGGGGTCCGGGCCGCCACCACCTCCAGCCGCAGATCCTCGAAGGGGATGTGCGGGTTGGGCTCCCGGTAGTGAATGCTCGGCGGCAGCGTCTGGTGATGCAGCGCCAGCACCGTCTTGATCAGGCCCGCGATGCCCGCGGCGGACTCCATGTGGCCCAGGTTGGACTTGGCCGATCCGATCAGCAGCGGCCGGTCCTCCGCCCGGCCCGCGCCGAGCACCTCGCCCATGGCCTTGGCCTCGATCGGGTCGCCGAGGAAGGTCCCGGTGCCGTGCGCCTCGACGTAGTCCACCTCGCGGGTGTCGATCCCCGCGCGGGCGTAGACGTCGCGCAGCAGCGCCTTCTGCGCGTCCGAGTTGGGCGCGACCAGGCCGTTGGACCGGCCGTCGGAGTTGACCCCGGAGCCCTTGATGAGCGCGAGCACGCGGTCGCCGTCCCGGCGGGCGTCCGACAGCCGCTTGAGCACGATGACGCCGCACCCCTCGGCACGGACCATCCCGTCGGCGGAGGCGTCGAAGGCCTTGCACCGGCCGTCGGCGGCGGTGCCCCCGGCCTGGTCGAAGGTCATCGTGATGGTCGGGGAGAGCAGCAGGTTGACGCCGCCCGCCAGCGCCACGTCCGCCTCACCGCCGCGCAGGGCCTGCACGGCGAGGTGGGTGGAGACCAGCGAGGACGAGCAGGCGGTGTCCACGATCATGCTGGGCCCGCGCAGGTCCAGCAGGTACGACAGCCGGTTGGCGATGATGCTCAGCGCCGCGCCGGTCGCGGTGAACGCCTCCAGCCGGGCGAAGTCGGACGCGGTGAAGGCGGCGTACTCGGGGGCGGAGACACCGACGAACACGCCGGTGCGGGTGCCGCGCAGCGTGGCGGGGGCGATGCCGGCGTTCTCCAGGGCCTCCCAGGCCACCTCGAGCACGAAGCGCTGCTGGGGGTCCATGACGGACGCCTCGCGCGGGGTGATGCCGAAGAACTGGGCGTCGAAGCCGGCGATGTCCTCGATGAAGCCGCCGAGCTTGGTGGTCTTGGCGAGCAGGTCCGCGACCTCGGGCGAGCCGTCGTTGAAGGCGTCCCAGCGGCCCTCGGGGACCTCCCGGACGGCGTCGCCGCCGCTGGTGAGCAGGTCCCAGTACGACTCCGGTCCGGTGACGCCGCCGGGGAACCGGCAGCCGATACCGACCACGGCGATGGGCTCGTCGGTCGTGGTGGCGGCGGACGCGGGCGGGGCGGTGGCCTGCGCGGGAGCGGCCGGGGCGGCGTCGTCGCCGCTCGCCAGGGCCACGGCGAGCCGGTTGATGGTGGGGTACTCCCAGACGAGCGTGGCCGGCAGTGCGCGGCCGAGCATCTGCTCCAGTTCGCCGGCGATCGCCACCGCGTCACGGGAGGCCAGTCCGAATTCTTCGAGTGGGCGGTCGGGATCGACCTCTTCGGTGCTAATCCGTGAGCGGCGCGCGACCTGGTCGATCAGGTAACGCCGGACCGAATCTTCGGTGACCGCCGGCGACTCGCCATGCGCAACTCCGGAACGATCATTCGACTGCATGAGTGTGGTTCCCCCAACGATGAACCCCGGATCGGATCGTTCGAAGCGGAGGACCCACCTTGTCCTATTTTGAGTACATCATGATGCGCATCGGAACCACTTTTCTCAGGAGTTCCTTGTCACGTCAATGACAAGACGCTGTACGTCCGATTGTGGCCTGATGGGACCGTCAGCGGGCTGATGCGCAGAACTCTGAGGTTTGCGCAGGATGCTACCGGTTAGGCTGTGCGTCCGGGTGAGGAGGGGACTTCGTGAAGCTGGCGGTGCGCCTCTCACTGCCCGTGTGCCGTGGGGCCCGCACGCCATGAGCCGGACGAAACACGAACGGTTCGGCCTCACGCTGGTCGTGGTGGCCATCAGCGCCTTCATGATCACCATGGACAACACCGTGGTGATCATTGTCAAGGAGGCCATTCAGCTCGACCTGCATACCACCGAGTCGACGCTCGAGTGGGTCGTCACCGGCTACATTCTGATCTTCTCCTGCCTGATGATTCCCGGCGGCCGGCTGGTCGATGTCTACGGGCAGCGCATCATCTTCACCATCGGCATGTCGATCTTCACCGCGTCCTCCCTGATGGCCGGATTCTCGGACGACATCGGGCTGCTCACCGCCGCCCGGCTGCTGCAGGGCGCGGGCGCGGCGCTGGCGCTGCCCGCCACGATGGTCGCCGTCACGGTGAGCCGCACCGACAAGCAGAAGTCCCTGGGCATGATCGTCTGGGTGGGAACGTCCGCCGCCGCCGCGGCGCTCGGGCCCACCATCGGCGCGATCATCAACAGCGTGTGGGGCTGGCAGGGCATCTTCTTCGTCAACGTGGCCCCCGGCGTGCTGGTCATCCTGATCGCCCTGGTCGTGCTCAGCGGCGCGCACGACGCCGCCGCCCCGCGCGTCGACCTGCCCGGCGTGCTCACCTCCGCCACCACGCTGTTCACCCTCACCTACGCCCTGACCGAGGGGCCCCGGCTGGGCTGGACCGATCCCGCCGTCCTCAGCGTCTTCGTGCTGGCCGCCATCGCGCTGCTGTCGGTGGCCATGGTCGAGCGGTGGGCTCCCGACCCGATCTTCGACACGTCGTTCTTCCGGAACAAGGTCTTCAGCGGCGCGCTCATCTCCCAGGTGCTCATGGGGCTCGGGTTCAACGGGGTGATGTACTTCGGCACCACGTTCATGGAGAAGGTGCTGGGCTTCAGCGACACCCAGAAGGCCCTGGTCCTGCTCCCGCCCGCCATCACCATCGGCATGCTGACCCCGCTGTCGTTCTGGGTCGCCGGGAAGATCGGGCCCCGGCTCACCATCGGCGGCGGGATGGTGATGATCGCCGTCGGCATGTTCCTGTTCAGCTCCCTGCACCAGGGCGACACCGTGGTGGACCTCCTGCCCGGGGTCCTGATCCTCGGCGCCGGTTCCGCGATGGGCATGCCCCTGGCGATGTACGTGCTCAAGTCGGTGCCCGAGGAGCGGTCGGGCGTGGCCAGCGGCATCCTCAACGTGGGCCGGGAGATGTCCGGCGGCCTGGGCATCGCCGTGCTCGGAGCCTTCATCCTGTCCATCCAGAACTCCGCCAGGCACACCGGTGTGGCGGACGGCGAGGCCTTCCGGCAGGGGGCCGCGGTGGGGCTGCCCATCGGCGCGGCCATGGTGCTGGTCGGCGGGTTGATCGCGGCGATGACCATGCCGGCCCGGGAGAAGGCCGCACGGCACCGCAGGCGGACCACCCGGCGGCCCTCCACCGCCCCGGGCGGCACCGTCCCCGCGTACCGTCCCGAGCCGGTCGCCGCCGGGCACCGGGCCGGCGGATCTCAGCCGCCGCCGTGGCCGCCACCGCCGCCGGCCCCGCCACAGCGCCAGCAACAGCCGCGGACGTCCCCGCAGCAGCAACCACGGCAGCCGCTCCGGCCGCTCTCGCAACCGCCCCGGCAGGCCGAACCCCGGCCCGCCGAGGCCCAGCCGTACGAGCCCCAGCCCTACGAGGCCGGACCGTACGAGCCTGGACCGTATGAGCCCGAGCCGTACGAGCCCGATCCGTACGATCCGTTCAGGCACACCAGGGCCCGGCGCGGTCAGGTTCCCGGCCCGAGCGGCGGTGGCCGTTCCACGTCCGGAGGCAGACGATGAGCCGGCTGATCGTGATCATCGCGGCCGGTTCACGCGGCGACATCCAGCCGTGCGTGGCCCTCGGGCAGGGGCTCACCGCGCGCGGCGACAAGGTGCGGCTGGTCGCCAGCGCCCGCTACGAGCCCATGGTGACCGCGGCCGGGATGGAGTTCGCCGCGCTGACCGCCGACCCCACCGAGATCCTCAGCTCGGCGGAGGGCCAGGAGTGGCTGGCCGGCGGGCGCGACCCGGTCAGGTTCATCCGCAACTTCAAGCGCGTCATCGGGCCGATGGCGCACCGGCTGCTGGCCGAGGCCCTGGCCGCCAGCCAGGACGCCGATCTCCTGCTGGCGCCGACCATCGGCTTCTTCGGCGAGCACGTCGGCGAGCACCTGGACATCCCCCGGGCGTTGATCCACTTTCAGCCGAGCCAGCCGACCGGGGCGTTCCCGCATCCGCTGCTCCCGCAGGGACGGCTGCTGGGGCAGGCCGGCAACCGGCTGAGCTTCCAGGCGGTCGACCAGGTGGCCTGGCAGCTCCTGCGCCCCTTCATCAACCCCTGGCGGCAGCGGTCACTCGGCCTGGCGAAGCTGCCGCTGCGCGGTCCGATGCACCGGGTCCGCCGTGACCGGCGGCCGGTGCTGTGCTGCTTCAGCGATGCCGTGGTGCCCCGGCCCGCGGACTGGCCCTCGTACGTCCACACGACCGGCTACTGGTTCGTCGACGCGGCTCCGGACTGGAGCCCGCCGCGCGACCTCGCCGACTTCCTGGCCGCCGGCCCGCCACCGGTCTACGTCGGCTTCGGCAGCATGGTGCCCGCCGATCCCGCCCGCACCGACGCGGTCGTACGCGCGGCGCTGCGCCGGGCCGGCCTCCGCGGTGTCCTCGCCGGGGATCCCGCGCACGCGCCGCAGGACGACGACGTCCTGGTCGTCAACGACGTACCGCATGCCTGGCTGTTCCCCCGGATGGCCGCCGTGGTCCATCACGGCGGCGCCGGCACCACGGCCGCGGGACTGCGCGCCGGGGTGCCCACGATCGTCTGCCCGTTCTTCGGCGACCAGCCGTACTGGGGTGAGCGGGTGGCCGCGCTGGGCGCGGGACCCGGGCCCCTCCCGGTCAAGGGGCTCACCGCCGGCCGCCTGTCGGCCGCGCTCGAGCGGACGACGGGCTCCGAGCGCATGCGGGCCGCCGCCACCCGGCTCGGTGAACGGCTGTCCGCCGAGGACGGCGTCGGGGCGGCCTGCGACATCCTCGCCACGCTGTGACCCGGCCACCACCCTGGCTACGGCCCGGCCCCGGCTAGGGCTCCGGGCTCCGGGCCGGCCTGGCGTGAACATGACGTACCGGGCCGGGCAGATGTCCTGCCCGGCCCGGATCGTCATGCGATGACTCCGGCCGACTCTGACTCCTGCTCCTACTCCGGCCCCGACTCCGAACCCGGGTGGTGGGTGGCGGTGGTCAGAACTTCTTCGCGCCGAGGGCCGCCATGATGCTCGTCCACTGGGCGTGGAACTCACGGATCCAGGCAGGCCAGGCGTGCCGGCCGTTGCCGTAGATGTCGGCCTTGTAGGGGATGTTCAGCTGGTTCAGCCGGTTGCGGAACTCGATGGCGGTCTGGCCGACGGCCTTCTCGCTCAGCAGGCCGATGTCCCACGGCGCCAGGTTGGGATCGTCGCCGGGACCCGGCTGGCCGGTGGTGCCCGAGGAGAAGAAGAGCTTGGTGCCCTTGAGCTTGGCGGCGAGGGCGTACGGGTCGTGCGCCGCCCAGTTGGCGTCGTCCAGCCCGGGGACGCCCCAGATGTCGAAGGGGTTGATCGTGGAGGTGCTGATGTTGGTGTACATCAGCAGTGCCGGGATGCCGGGCGAGCGCATCGACAGCACACCGCTGAAGGAGGCGGCGTACTTGAACAGGCCGGGGTGCCGTGCGGCGTAGGTGATGGCCCCGCCACCGCCCGAGGAGTTGCCCATCGCCGCCCGAATGCCGCCCGAGTGGTAGTTGCGCTCCATCAGCTGGCGGACCTCCTGGGTGTGGAAGGTCTCCCACTTGGGGCTGCCGCCCCGTCCCCCGTTCCACCAGTCGGTGTACGACCCGTTGGAGCCCTCGGGCATGACGACCATCACGTCGTACTTGGCCGCGTAGCTCTCGATGTCGGTGCTGCGGGTCCAGGACACGTACCCGTCCCGGCCACCGTGGTAGGCGTAGAGCGTCGGCCAGGTGCGCTTGGCCGTGAAGCTCCAGGTCTTCGGCACCAGCACCCGCACCTTCTGCGAGGCGCCACCGAGGGCCGGCGACTTGATGGTGAAGTCGAACTGGGTCTTGCCGGCCCACTTGTAACTCGTGATCTTGGCACCGTCGTCGGCCGCCTTGAAGGTCACCGCGGCTTGCGCGGTGCCGACGGGAGCCAGGCCCGCGGTGAGTGCCGCTGCCGAAACGATCGCCCCCGTCCGCCTCAGGCGCCGTCCGCGAGAGCTACTTGGCATGGTCGTCCTCCGCTGTCTTCCAGTGCCACCCGGGTCCGTCCGGGTTGGGAATGATTTCGCGTGCATGGCCGGGAGCGCCAGTCCCGTTGTCATATTGATGCGTGGGGGGTTGATGCGTGGCTTGCTGCCTGGGGGGGTGGTGCTGTGCGGCAGGTTGCCTGGGGGGTTGAGGGCTACGGGGTTGAGGGCCGGGGGGCGGGGATGATGGCGGGGATGCGTGCCGGCCGGCTCGGGGCCGGGCGGCGGGTGGTGCGGAATCCCGGGGCTCCGCATACGACGGCGGCCCGGGGGCGGGTGGCGGGGAAGAACGACCGTTGGGCTCGGTGGCCCAGCGGTAACCGGTGTCCGGTGAACCGACCACGACGAGCCGGTCGTCACGGACCCGGTCGTCACGGACGCGGTCGTCACGGACGCGGTCGTCACGGACGCGGTCGTCACGGACGCGGTCGTCACGGACGCGGTCGTCACGGACGCGGTCGTCAGGGACCCGGGGGGCACGGTGCCGCGCCCTGGCGGGAGCGGGAGCGGGAGCGGAAGCGGGGACGGCGGCGCGGACGGGTTCGTCCGGGATCTCGTCGACCTCACGCAGGTCCATGTGGCTGTGCAGGCTGGCCAGCGGTCCGGGCAGCCACCAGTTGGCCGCACCGAGGAAGCGCATGGTGGCGGGCACCAGCAGCGACCGCACCAGCGACGCGTCCACCAGCACCGCCACGAACAGGCCGACGCCGATCAGCTTCATGATGGTGAGACCGGCCAGCGAGAACGCCGCGATGACGACCAGGAACAGTACGGCGGCGCTGGTGATGATGCCACCGGTCTTCTGCATCCCGACCGCCACGGCCGCCCGGTTGTCGTGGGTGCGGTCCCACTCCTCCCGGATCCGGCTGAGCAGGAAGACCTCGTAGTCCATGGACAGCCCGAAGACCATGGCGAGGATGAAGACCATGCTGGTGGCCTCTACGGAGCCGGTCGGGGTGAAGTCGAGCAGGTCGGCGAGGTGACCGTCCTGGAAGCCCCACACGATCGCACCGAACGACGCCCCGATGGAGAGCATGTTCATCACGATGGCCTTGAGCGGCAGGACGATCGAGCCGAACGCGGCGAACAACAGCAGGAACGTCATCACCCCGACGAAAGCGGCCATCCACGGCAGGGTCCGCATCAGGCTGGCCATGAGGTCCAGCTGGGCGGCGGTACTGCCGCCCACGTCGATGTGCAGGGTCATGCCGTGCTGCGGTGGGATGTCCAGTTGCCGGATCGTCCGGACCAGGTCCTGCGCCTGGGGACCCATGGGGTCCAGCTTGTGCGTGATCGAGATCCGGACGGCCCCGTAGTCTCCGGAGTAGCCGCTGAACTTCGCGTCCTTGACGTCCGGCAGGGCCGCCAGCCGTTTCCGGAAGTCCTGGAGGTAGCCGGGGATGTTGTCGCTGGTCTTGGACGGTTTCCACCGCTTGGGGATGATGTCGCCCCAGACGACGACGTCGATCGGTTCCAGGTTGCCGTCCGGGAAGTCGCGCTTGACCTCCTCGACCACCTGCCGGGTCTCGCTGGTCTTGGGCAGCACCCGGGTGTCGATGCTGCCGAACTGCACGTGCAGGAACGGCTGGAACAGCACACCGAGGATCGTGAGGACGATGACGAAGTAGGGCAACGGGCGGCGCATGACGCTGTGCCCCAGCCGGAACCAGAAGCCGCTGTCGGTCTTCTTGCCGCGCCGTCCGGGCCTCCGCCAGGGCACCCGCAGCCACTCGATCCGGTGGCCCAGGACGGCCAGCATCGTCGGCAGTACGAAGGTCGCGCCGACGACCGCCACCATGACCGTCGCCATGCCCGCCAGCCCGATGGAGCGCAGGAACATCTGCGGGAAGAGCAGCAGGCCGGCCAGCGCGGTGGTGACCGTGACACCGGAGAAGACGATCGTGCGGCCGGCCGTGGCCATGGTGTTGGCCAGCGCCGTCTCCCGGTCCCGGCCGCTGTCGAGCTCCTCGCGGAATCTCGTCACGATGAACAGCGAGTAGTCGATGGCCAGCCCGACGGCCATCATCGTCACCACTTCCAGCGCCGTGCTGGTGACGTCCGTGACCATGGTGATCACCCGGAGCACGGCGAGGCCGGTGATGACGGAGAACATCCCCACGACCAGGGGCAGCCCGGCGGCGATGACCGCGCCGAAGATGATGATCGTGAGAATCAGCAGGACCGGCATGGAGATGACTTCGGCGGTGACGATGTCCTTGACCATCTGTTCGCCGAACTCCAGGCCGAGCGGGATGTTGCCCGCGACCTTCAGATGCAGGCCCGGAGCCGTCAGCTGTGGCTTGAGGTCCACGTAGTTCTGCATCTTGGCGACGTCGTCACCGGCCATGCGCAGCGCCACGAAGGTGGACCGCCGGTCCTGGGAGACGAACGAGGTCAGCTCTCCCGGGGCGTTCCAGTAGCTGGTGACCTCGGCGACCTTGTTCTTGGGCAGCCGGGCGACCGTGGTGAGCACGTCCCGCATGTACTCCGGGTCGTCGACCGTACGGTCATCGCTGGTGTAGAGCACCAGGACGTCGGGGTTGGTGCTGCCGAAGTAGGTCACCGACAGCTTCGACACGAAGGTGGACGAGGCGTGCGGGTCCTCGAAGCCGCCCTGCTTGAACTTGCTGAGCACCCCGATGCCCCAGACGGCCGAGCCGGCGGTGAGCACCATGATGAGGACGAGGAAGGTCCAGCGTCGTCGATGCACGAGACGCCCGAGACCTGCGAACAATGTCCCCCCTTCCCGAGAAGCGGTGCTGGTGAAGCCGTGCCGATGAAGCCGTGCTGGTGAAGCCGTGCTGGTGAAGCCGTGCTCTACTTCCGTGCCGACAGCCGGGCCCCCGTCGTCGGGAGCTCCCCGGCGAGATGGCGCTGGCGGGTGGCGGCCCGTGCGATCTTGCCGCTGGACGTCTTGGAGATCCCTCCGGGTTCGATCAGTACAAAGTCATGGACGCGCATCTCGTGCTCCAGGTTGACCGCCGCCCGCACCCTTTCCTCCACCTCGGCGAGATCGAGCTGCGCCAGCGGGACCCGCCGGTTACGCTCCGCGACGATCACGAGGTGCTCGGTCTCGCCGCCCGGGACCGGGAAGGCCGCCACGTGGTCGGGCCGGATCGCCGGGTGCGCCTCCTGGGCGGTGACCTCGAGGTCCTGCGGGTAGTGGTTGCGCCCGTCGACGATGATCAGGTCCTTGATCCGGCCGGTGACGAACAGCGCACCCTCGTGGATCACGCCGAAGTCGCCGGTGCGCATCCAGGGGCCCTCGGGCAGCCCGTCCGCGGGGTCGGTCAGCGTCCCGCCGAAGACATCCTGGCTGCGCTCGGAGTTCTTCCAGTAGCCGGGGGCGACGTTCGGGCCGTGCACCCAGATCTCGCCGACCTGGTCGTCGGGCTGCTCGCGGCAGGTCTCCGGGTCGACGATCGCGACGAACTGGCCCACCGGGGCGCCGCAGCCGACCAGCTCGTTGGACCGCTCCGAGTCCGCGCCGACCACCTCCAGGGTGCCCCGCATGAGCGCCTCGCGGTCGACCGACAGGATCGTCGGCGGGACGTCGTGGCAGTCCGCGGTGACGAAGACCGTCGCCTCGGCCAGCCCGTAGCCGGGGCCCTGGGTGTGCTCGCTCAGCCCGACCGAGGCGAAGGCCTCGTAGAAGTTCTTGAGCGTGGCGGGCCGGACCGGCTCGGCACCGTTGAGGCAGCCGCGCAGCCTGCTCAGGTCGAGCCCGGCCTTGTTGGCCTCGGTGGCCCGCTCGGCGACGTACTCGTAGGCGAAGTTGGGCGCGGCGGTGTACACGTCCTCGTACTCGGAGATCAGCTGTAGCCAGCGCAGCGGGTTCATCACGAACGACAGCGGCGCCGTGTAGACCGCGTGGTTGCCGTACACCAGCGGCAGCGCCATCGCCGCGATGAGCCCCATGTCATGGAAGAGCGGCAGCCAGCTCACCAGCATCGAGCGGCCGGGCGTGCCGGTGAAGCCGCCCCACAGCTGCCGGGCGTTGGCGTTGACGTTGCCGTGAGTGATCTCCACTCCGGCCGGCGCCCGGGTGGAGCCCGAGGTGTACTGCAGGTACGCGACCTCGTCCAGGTCGATCGGCTCCGCCACCCAGTCGTCGGCCAGCGCGGGGTCGACCGACTCGGCGAGGACGACCTCCTTGGGCTGCGGCACGTCGTGGTCGTCCAGGAACTTCTGTACGTACGGCAGCGCGCTCTCGACGGTGACGATCACCGTGGGCGCGGCGTCCGCGTACGCCCGGATGAGCCGGTCGGCGTGGCCCGGCAGGTCCGGCGAGAACAGCGGTACGGCGATGACGTGGGAGTACATCGCGCCGAGCATGGTCATCATGTACTCGAGGCTCTGCGGCAGCAACAGCGCCACCCGATCGCCGGGCTCGGCGGTCTGCCGGAGCCTGACCGCCATGGCCCGTGCCCGCCGGTACGTCTCCGCCCAGTCGATCGTGATCTTGAGGCCCTTGGGGTTCGCCGAGTAGTCCACGAAGGTGAACGCGGGCGCGTCCGGCTTTTCCGCGGCCCACTTGGCCACCAGCTCGATAAGCGGCGAGCGTCCCGGTCCCTCGACGAGCTCGGGGAGGAGAGAACCCAGTGCCATAACGCCTAACTCCAGGGGGAAAAGGCCACCGACGCCCGAGGGGGCGGGGACGTCGGCGACATTCGAGCACAGCTGTGGGGCACGACCAAAACCCGGACGGCGTGCTACGCCGACCGGGCTACACGGCGGTGATCTTTCAACGTCGGTGATCTTTCAGTGGAAACCTACCGGAACGTAGCAAAAGAGGGCTGCGCTCAACTCCCACATTTCCGGCAGAAGCTGTTGTCACTGCTGTGACAACAGTTCACTCACCGCGTGAGCGTATCCGCCTGCCCATCAGGGCGGCGCGGGCGGCCATCCGCGAGCGTAGCCGAGGCGCCCGGCGCACCAGCGTGGCGGCAGGCCGCAGCAGCCGGGCGTTGCGGACGCCGTTGCCGACCGCCTGGCCCAGCAGCAGCCGGCGCCGCCAGAGCCCGAGGCTGGCCGCGAGCCACAGCACCGCGGCTTCGGCGACCACCACCACGGCGAGTGCTCTCGTCCACGACCACCGCCCGTCCGGCAGTTGCGGTCCGGTGGCCAGTGACATCGGTGCGGTGTCATCCGGCTCCTGCGCGGCCCCCACCTGGCCGCCGCCTTCTTGCCCGCCGCTTCCCTGCCCGTCGATCGTCTGCCCGCCACTCACCTGCCCGCTCTCCTGCGCACCGCTCCCTTGCGTGCCATCCCCCTGCGTGCCACTCCCCTGCGTGCCACCCCCTTGTGCGAGGTCGGGGACCTGCGGGAGCGCCAGGGCGGGAGTGGCGGGCGGCGGCGCGATCGGCGCTGCCGGGATCGCCGGCGCGTGCACCGGTGCCCTCGGGTTCATGGTGGGCAGCCACGGCTCGGCCGCCAGGGCGGGCTCGCCCGGACCCGCGGACTTCGACGGCACCAGCGGCGGCATCAGCGGCCGTTGGACGGGCCCGCCCCGCCCGCCCGGCCCGAGCGGGCCGGGCGCGGAGAGCGGCGCGGACATCGGCGCCTCGCGTGACCTGGGCGGTCTTGCCTGCGAGTGGGACAGCACCGGGGAATCGGCCGGTGTCCGTTGCGGTGCGGCGGCGGCCCCGCCCGGCGTCACCGCCGGGCCTGCGGCGGGCCCCGGCCCGGCCACCGAGGGCGTCGCACCCTCGGGGGCCGACGCGGAGATGGCCAGCGGCCGGAGCGAGACGACCGCGCTCGCCGTGCTCGGCCGGACCGCGTTCGCGGCCTTGGCGACGGCCTGGATCCCGAGCCCGCTCGGGATCCGGACCCCGGCCGGGACCTGCAACGTCATCGTCACCTTCGCCGAACCGGTCACCTCGCCAAGAGTGCAGGTCAGCCGGACGGCCTGACCCGGCGTGACCTGGCCCTGGGCGGTCTGGTCCTGCGGAAGCCGGCAGTACGTGGGGAAGATGGACCACTGGGCGGGCAGCCCTGTGGTGACCGTCAGCCGGGTGCGCCGCGCGGTCCCGCCGGCCGACTTCACGTTGACGGTGTAGGCCGCGAAGCGGGTGCCCTCGGCGGCCGACTGGAGCACCGGCGTGATCGACGTCTGCAGCCGGATCGTCGCGGCGGCAGAGGCACCGCTCGCGAGCGCACCGCCGGCCAGGCCCACCGTCACCGCGCCGATAGCCGCTCCTGCCATCGGCCGCCGGATAGCCCCCATCCCCACCGTCTCCATCCCTTCGACACTCGTCGTCGCTCGGTCACGTCGCTCAGCCGGTGCCTGGGGGGAGAGGCGGGACCGGTGGCCCGGCGTCCGGCCCGGTGAGTATTTCCCTTTGGTCGCGCTCAGTAACGCCCACCGGTCAAATCGCGGGTGCTTTCGCAGCACGAAAACCGCACTCCGTAGAATCAAGATCAGAAGAATCAAGATCAGAGATGGCCGACCGAGGGGGATGTCCGCAGTGGCCGAGGCCGTACGTTCGCTGGAACGCGCCTTCGAGCTGCTGGAGCACCTGGCCGACGCGGGCGGTGAGATGGCGCTCTCCGAGCTGACCGAGGTGTCGGGCCTGCCGATGCCGACGATCTACCGGTTGATGCGCACCCTGGTGAACCGCGGCTATGTGCGCCAGGAGCCCTCCAAGCGCTATGCCCTGGGGCCGCGGCTGATCCGGCTGGGCGACAGTGCCAGCCGGCTGCTGGGCACCTGGGCGCGGCCGGTGCTGGCCGGGCTGGTCGACGAGGTCGGCGAGACCGCCAACATGGCCGTGCTGGAGGGCGACGAGGTGGTGTACGTCGCGCAGGTGCCGTCCAAGCACTCGATGCGGATGTTCACCGAGGTCGGCCGGCGGGTGCAGCCGCACTGCACGGGGGTGGGCAAGGCCCTGCTCGCCCAGTTGCCGGTCGAGACCGTCCGGTCAATCGTGGCCCGGACCGGCATGCCCGCCCACACCCCGCGGACGTTCACCGACCCCGACGCGCTGCTGGCCGAGCTGGTGAAGATCCGGGATCAGGGGTACGCGCTCGACGACGAGGAACAGGAGCTCGGCGTGCGCTGCGTGGCCGTACCCCTGACGGGCTCACCGACGCCCGCGGCGCTCTCGGTGTCCGGACCGTCCGGGCGGATGACGCCACAGGTCGTACGGCGGATCGTGCCCCTCATGCACCGTGCCGCGGACCGCTTCACCCGGGACCTGCCGCTCTGACCCGGACCGGTCCCCGGGTCACCGGATCTCCGGGTCAGACGGGCTGCGAGGTCAGACGGGCTGCGGGTCAGACGGGCTCGCGGAGCACGTCGGCCTTGACCACGGGGGGCCGGGACCGCTCCCACTGCACGAACTCCCCGGTCGCCCCGACCAGCGTGGCCAGGAGCCACATCGCGACGCCCAGGTCGTCGGCCACCCCGATGAAGGGGAGGAACTCCGGGACCGCGTCGATGGGCGACAGGATGTAGATCAGCCCGAAGACCAGCAGACCGACCTTGCCGGCGCCGAAGCCCTTGTAGTGACCGCGCATGACGGCCTTGAGCATGCGCGGGATGGACGTGAACCGCTCGCGCAGCCCGGGGGCTCCGGGGGCGCGCGTCTCGCTGTAGATCTGCCAGGCCTGGCCTGCCGCCGCGGTGCGCCGGGTCTTGTCCACGTCGTCCTCCCTGGAGCCGAGGGGGTGTGCGCCCCCGTGGGCACACCCGCTTACATAAGACGTGGGACCCCGCCAAGTTGTTCCATCGTCCTGTGGGGTAGACCAGGCCCCGGACAATGGGGACGACCCATGACGAACCCGCTGCTCGATGACAACTGCCCGAGAACCACGCTGTAAGTACCTGACCGTAAGAACCAGGCTGTAAGCACCAGCCTGTAAGAACCTGCTTGCAAGCACGTGCTTGCAAGAACCTGGTTGTAAGACCTGAGGGAGACTAGACATGGCCGAACCGACCGTCGCCGTACTCGGTACCGGGATCATGGGCGCCGCCATGGCCCGCAATCTGCTCCGCGCCGGGATGTCCGTGCGGGCCTGGGACCGTACGCGGCCGAAGGCCGAGCCGCTCGTGGCGGACGGCGCCGTGGTGTGCGACGAGCCCGGTGAGGCCGCGGCGGGCGCCGAGATCGTGTTGACCATGCTGTACGACGGCCGCGTCGTCGAAGAGGTGATGGCCGGCGTGCTGCCCGCCATGGAGGAGAACGCCGTCTGGGTGCAGTCGAGCACGGTCGGGCCCGCCGCCGCGGACGCCCTGGCGGAGCTGGCCCGCCGGCATGACGTCCCGTACTTCGACGCACCGGTGCTCGGTACCCGGCTACCGGCGGAGAAGGGTGAGCTGACGGTGGTCGCCGCAGGCCCGGTCGCCGCCCGCGATGAGGTCCTGCCGGTCCTCGACGCGGTCGGAAGCCGTACGATCTGGGTCGGCGAGACCACCGAGGCCTCCCGGCTCAAGCTCGTGCTCAACGACTGGGTACTCGCGCTGACCGCCTCGCTCGGCGAGGTGGTGGCGCTGGCCGAGGCCTTCGGGCTCGATCCCCGAATGTTCCTGGACGCGATCTCCGGCGGTCCGCTGGACGTCGGCTACGCCCACGCCAAGGCGGAGCTGATCCTCTCCGGTGACTTCGCGCCCAGTTTCAAGGCCGAGACCGCGGCGAAGGACGCCACCCTGGTCACCGAGGCCGCCCGCGAGGCGGGGCTCTCCCTCCTCGTGGCCGAGGCCGTACGCGAACAGATGGTCAAGACGGTGCACCTCGGCCACGGGGAGGAGGACATGGCGGCCGTCTACCACGCCGCCCGGTCCTCATGAGCATCAGGTCTCGTGAGCATCAGGTCTCGTGGGCTCAGGCCCTGGCGAGGACCTGGTACTTCGCGGTGATCACGCCGGAGCCGACACCGCCGACGGCCTTCATCGCCGCGGTGGACAGGTCGAGGCACCGCCCGCCCACGTAAGGGCCTCTGTCGTTGATGCGCACGATCACGGACCGGCCGGTGCCCTCGTTGGTCACCCGGACCCGGGAATCCATCGGCAGGGTCTTGTGCGCCGCGGTGAGCGCGTGCGAGTCGAAGGGCTCACCGCTGGCGGTCGCCTGCGAGCCGCCGTAGTAGGAGGCCTGGCAGACCCCGGAGCTCAGGACCCGGAACCGCGCCCTCGGTGCCGCCTTGCGTACCGGCCTGACCCGCTTCCGCACCGGCTCCGGCGCCATCGAGGCGGCCCCGGTGGCGGCCGAGGGGTCGGCGAGCGGAGTGCGCAAGCCGTCGCGAGCGGCCCGGCCGGGAGTACGGCCCGTGAGTTCGGCCCCGGCCGCGGTGGAGCGGGCCTTCGGGCCACCGGTCGAGACCAGGGCCCAAGCGGTGGTGGTGATGACGGCGAGGGCCAGCGTGGAGGCCATCACGATGCCGCGCAGCCGGGGGTTGCCGGTCCTGGAGCCGTGCTTGGGAGAGCTACCCACAGAGAATCCTTTGATGGGGGACAGGGAGTCCCGGCGGCCCTGGGACCCGCGCCCGCTCTTCCGCGGGGGGCCGGCCGTCCGGTGGGCGCGGCGGTGGGCCCCGGATCATGGGTCCGGTTCGGCCCGGGTAAAGGCCGCGCACAAGTTCTTGACCGTACGTTGCCCTGCGAGCAAACCCGTACCCACAGGCGCCTTTGTGGGGTTTCTCACCGCGCATATCGACCCACCGGAATCGGCCGATCACGATTCGCGCACATTAAGGAAGATCTACTTTTACTGAAATCCGCTACGCGAAAACGCGTACGGGGTGCGCACCGCCCTCAGGCCGTGCGCACCCCTGGCCGAGATTGCCGGGGCTCAGCCCAGCGCGGGCCTGATCGGCAGCCGGCACAGCATGGTGCCCGGCACGACGCCACCCAGCCCGGGCAGCCCGCCGAACCTCCCGCTCGGGCCACCCGGCACGACGCCCGGCCCTCCGGCCACCTGGCCCGCCACCCGGCCGGTCTGGAGCGGGGCACCGGAGACCGGCGCCGGCAGTTCGGTGTCCCCGAGCCCCCCGGGCAGCGCGTCCTTCATGGTGCCCGCCGCACGGAACGGCTCATGCGGCACCGCCGCCGGGTCCATCGGCAGCCTGCACATGGCGTCGTCGGTCACCTGGTCGAGCCCTCCGGCGGGCAGGCTCCCCGCCGGGCCTCCGCGGAGCAGCGTGGCGAGATGACCGTCCAGCCGGCCCCGCAAAGCCTTGGCCCGCCCACCGAGCACCGACCCCGGGCGCCCGGCCAGGCCACAGGGCATGACGGCCGGCCGCCGGACGCCGTCACCCCCGGCGGCGGGCCGGCCCGCCGCCTGACCGGCGTGCCGCTCGACGTGCCGGGCGGGGTGCTGGCTCGCCTGGGCGGCCGCGCCCGCCAGGACGGACAACACCGCTACGGGCGTACAGACCATGGTTTTCAGCACGATTCTGGTAGAGCGATTCACCCTTTGATCCCCCCGGATCCAGTTCTTGTCCTGATCCCGGCCGGCCACCGACGTGTGCGTCGATCCGTACCATCAGCGCTCGACCGAACTCGGACGGTAGTACACCGGGGCATCGCATGTGGTGAATTGCAGAATGAGGCGAAGCTCCCAGAAAAGAGCGACTCGAATGGTTTGCTGCTGGGTCTAAATCCGACGGGCACGACGCCTTCGCCGCACCGACGCCGACCACAGCAGGATTCCACCCGTCAGCACTGCCACCAATCCCGTCAATATCGCCACTACGGAACTATGTCCTGTAAATGGGAGGTTGCCGTGGTGGCGAGTATTCGGTCGCGGGACATGGTGATTTCCGTGGCCGGGGTGATGGGGGCGAGAAATCGGCGGAGCACCGTCATCACGGCCGTTATCACTGCCGTGGGATCCGCCGACGGACGCGCCGTCGCTCTCCTGATCGGTTTCGACGTCCACGGAAACACCGTGCTGGCCAGGGCCGGGAACCGGGTGCGGCATCGGACCGGCCGTGGGGCGTCCCGGCAGCACCCGGAGCGACACCGAGGAGCCCGCGGGATCCGCGGTATGAGCTTCGGACGACCCGGCCGTGTGCCGCCCGCCGGAGGTCCGATCCCGCCCACCTGGATCGGCCGATGAACCGGACCAATGCCCGGGACCAATGCCCGGGACCATTACGCAGGACCGGTGCGCAGGACAGGTGCGTACGGACACAGGCGCTCTACCCATTCCCCGCCGCCATCACCCCTCTTGCGGTGCCGGGCAGTACGACGCGCGCGGGCCGAACGCGAAGGTCCCGGCGACGCCGGGTGGCGTTGCCGGGAACCCGTCGCCGGGATATGTGGCCGGGACCGGTGACCCTGCGGGGTCGCGGAAGCGAAGCCCTATTCGGCGCCGAGCGCGATGGCCTGGTCCACCTCGGTCTGGCGGACGGTCAGCTCCCGCGCGGCCTTCTCCTCGTCGTAGCGCTCGGCGATCTCCTCGTCCTGCCGCATGAGGGCGGACAGATCGGCCTTGGCGTTGTCGATGACGCCCATGTCCGCGTAGGCGGCCTGCACCTTGTCGCCCCACAGCCCGATGTCGCGCACGCACGGCACGATGCGGCTGAACAGCAACGACTGGTAGAGCGTGAACATGGCGGACCTGTCGACGTACTCCATGCACTCCTTGACCGGCATGTTCAGCTGTTCGAAGATCTCCCGGCCCTTGAACCGGTCGCGCATGAGGTAACAGCCCTCGACGACGAACTCCTCGCGCTCGGCCCGCTCCTTCTCGGTGAGCTCGGCGTAGTAGTCCTTGAGCGCCAGCCGGCCGAAGGCCACATGCCGGGCCTCGTCCTGCATGACATAGGCCAGGAGCTGCTTGACCAGCGGGTTGGTGGCCATGTCCCGGTAGAGCCCGAACGCCGCCAGGGCCAGGCCCTCGATGAGCACCTGCATGCCGAGGTACGGCAGGTCCCACCGGCTGTCGGAGAGCGACTCCGCGAGCAGCTTGGCGAGGTCCTGGTTGACCGGGTAGTACAGCCCGATCTTCTCGTCCACGAACTTCGCGTACAGCTCGACGTGCCGGGCCTCATCCATCGTCTGGGTGGCGGCGTAGAACTTCGAGTCCAGGTCGGGCACCGACTGGACGATCCGGGCCGAGACGTTGAGTGCGCCCTGCTCGCCGTGCAGGAACTGGCTGAACAGCCAGGAGCCCTGGTGGCGGCCGAACTCGTCCCGCTCCCGCTGGCTCAGCCTGTTCCAGATGTCGGAGCCGAACAGCGGGTTGAACTCCTCGGGCAGACCGGCGACGTTCACCGGGTCCACCTCGACGTCCCAGTCGATGCGCGACTGGGCGTCCCACTGCTTGTCCTTGCCCTTCTGGTACAGCGACAGCAGTCGATCGCGGCCGCCGTCGTACTCCCAGGTGAACCGGGCGTCGCCCGACATCGGCACGTTCCAGGTGTCCTGCGAGACCGGGGTCGCATAACGGTCGTACGAGCTCACGGGGGATCCTCCCTTGGACCGGCGGTCGCCGTGGGGGCGGGTTGGCACCACCAACCGGCTTTACATCTCTTGGTAGCACGTAAAGCCGACCGGAGCCATACCCGTACGCCGGTCACCTCGTACTGTGACCATATGGTCACATCCTTGTGACCGGGTGGTCGCTTGTCTCCGCGGTCGCCGTACCAGTCGCTCTACGAGTCGGCGTAGGGGGCCGTACGCAGGGCTGATGACCGGTGCGGCAGATCGACCATGACATCCGTCATGGCCGGCTCACGACAGCACGCACTAACCGGCCGAGCCGGGAATTCCTAGCGTTGAGGGCATGGACGCGATCACCTTCACCCAGGTCTCCAAGAGCTACGGCGCCGTACGAGCGGTCGACGAACTCCAGCTCACCATCGGCGCCGGCCAGACCGTCGCCCTCCTCGGCCCCAACGGCGCGGGCAAGAGCACCTCCCTGTCCATGCTGCTGGGCCTGACCCGCCCGGACTCCGGCACCGTCGAGGTGTTCGGCGGCGGCCCCGACCAGGCGGTCGCGGGCGGTCTGGTCGGCGCGATGCTGCAGGACGGCGCGCTGGTCGCCGGGCTGACCGTGTCCGAGGTCGTCGACTTCGTTCGCAGGCTCTACCCGGACCCGATGCCGCTCGGCGAGGTCCTGCGCATCGCCGACCTGACGGACCTGGCCGGCCGCCGGGCCGACCGGCTCTCGGGCGGTCAGTCCCAGCGGGTCCGCTTCGCCCTCGCCATCGCCGGAGCTCCCCGGCTCCTCGTCCTGGACGAGCCCACCGCCGCGATGGACGTCGAGTCCCGCCGGGCCTTCTGGGCGAGCATGCGGGCCTACGCCGCCGGTGGCCGCACGATCCTGTTCGCCACGCACTACCTGGAGGAGGCCGACGAGAACGCCGACCGGATCATCGTGATCGCGGGCGGCCGGGTCGTCGCCGACGGTACCGCCACCGAGATCAAGGGCATGACCGGCGGGCGCACCGTCCGGTTCGCCCTCGGCGCGCAGTCCTCCTCGGGGCTTAACCGGCTGACCGGCGTCACCGGCGTCGAGATCCACGGCGCCACCGCCGTCCTGCGGACGCTGGACGCCGACGCCACGGTCCAGGCGCTGTACGGCACCGGCCTGGTGATCCGCGACCTGGAGGTCAAGGGCGCCGGCCTCGAGGACGCCTTCCTCGACCTCACCTCCGCACCCCGGCCCTGAATTCCCCGCCTGTATCCCCGCCGTGAATCCCCCGGCTCTGGCCTCCCGGCCCCGAAGCCCGGCCCGTACTCGTAGCCACGCCGGACACGTCCGGTCACTCGTAGAAAGCGACCAGAACATGCTGCTGCGTTATCTGAGCCTGGAGATCAAGCGCACCTTCCGCGATCGGCGCTTCGTCTTCTTCACCATGGCCTTCCCGGTGGCCATGTACCTGCTGTGGGCGAACGTCTCCACGGGCAGCGAGCCCACGACCGGCCTGACCGCACGGACCTACCTCATGGTCTCGATGGCCTCCTACGGTGCGATCGGCGCCGCGGTCACCACCACCGGGGCCCGGCTCGCCGCGGAGCTGGGCAGCGGCTGGCTCCGACAGCTCCAGGTGACCCCGCTGCCGGGCTGGGCGGTGATCGGCGCCAAGACGGTCGCCTCGATGACGCTGGCGCTGCCGCCGATCGCCCTGGTGGGGCTCACCGCGGCGCTCACCCAGCACGTGCACCTGTCCGCCGCCCAGTGGGCGGGCCTGGCCGCGGTCCTGTGGGTCGGTACCCTGCCGTTCGCCGCGCTCGGCACCCTGATCGGCTCGGCCGTCAAGGGCGACGCGGCGCATCCGGCCTCGGTGGCCGTCTACCTCGGCCTGTCGATGATCGGCGGACTGTGGATTCCGGCCGCGCAGCTGCCGTCCGCCCTCCGCTCGATCTCCCGCTGGACCCCGTCCAACCGGTTCGCGGAGCTGGGCTGGGGCATCGTCGGCGGGCACGCCCCGTCCGGCACGGCCGCGCTGATCCTGGTCGCCTGGACGGTACTCCTGGGTGGGCTGGCGGCCGTGGCCTACCGCCGCGCTACGGTGACGGCGTCGTGAACGGCATCTTCGGATTCACCGCCGACGGGACGGGCAGGAGCTCGCCCCGCCGGCGGCGTGCGCTGGGACTCTCCATCGGGCTGCTCTACCTGATCGAGCTGGTCAAGCAGGTCGCCGGTTACTCAGGGGCCAGGCTCATCCTCGGCACGCTCGCGCTGGTGCTGTTCGTCGCCGTCTACATCACCGCGGGACTGGTGCGGGACAGCTGGGCGGAGCCGCTGGACGGGCGCGGCTGGGCCGTGTTCGCGGTGTTCGCCGCGCTGGCCGTCGGTCTGCCCTTCGCCTTCGGTTCGGACTGGTCCGGGTTGCCGATCTACGTGGCCGTCGTGTCGGCCATCATGCTCCCCGCCGCGTGGGCGTTCCCGGCGGTCGTCGGCGCCAGTGCGGTGGCCGGCGGGCAGGCCTGGCTGCTGGGAGTGCACGGCGGCGGCGTCCTCACCCTCACGATCACCGGCTTCACCATCGGCATGATGATGATCGCCTTCCGGCACTCCCGGATGCTCGTCCTGCAGCTCCAGGAGGCGCGCGGCGAGGTGGCCCGGCTGGCCGCCAACGAGGAACGGCTGCGCATCGCCCGCGACCTGCACGACCTGCTGGGCCACAGCCTGTCGCTCATCGTGCTGAAGAGCGAGCTGGCCGGCCGCATCGCGGAACGCGACCCGGCGAAGACCACCCAGGAGATCAAGGACATCGAGTCGGTGGCCCGCCAGGCCCTCGCCGACGTCCGCGAGGCGGTGTCCGGATACCGTCAGCGCGACCTCACCGACGAGCTCGACAGCGCCCGCGCCGTGCTGCAGGCCGCCGGCGTGGACGTGATCGTACGGCTCCCCGGCGCCCCGGCCGGCGGATCCCCGCTGCCGGACACGGTCGACGGCCTGTTCGGCTGGGCCGTCCGCGAGGGCGTCACCAACGTGGTCCGGCACGCCCGCGCCTCCCGCTGCGAGATCGAGGTCTCCCGGGAAGGCCCGACGGCGATGCTGCGCGTCGACGACGACGGCACGGGAGCGGAGCCCCACCCGCCCGATGGCGGGATCGGCGGCAACGGGCTTCTGGGCCTGCGCGAACGCATCAAGGCGGCGGGCGGCTCGGTCGAAGCGGGTCCGCTGCCGTCGGGTGGGTTCCGGCTGACCGTGCACGTCCCCCTTTCCGCCCCTGCCCCCGCCACTGCGCCTGCCCCCGCTCCCGCTCCTGTTCCCGCTCCCGCTCCCGCTCCCGAGCCTGCGCCCGCTCCCGAGCCTCGGGATCGTACGGCGCCGGCCGGCGAGACCACCCGGTGACCGTCCAGGGGCCGTCGTCGGTAGGGTCTCCAAGCGTGATCCGGGTGATGCTCGCGGAGGACCAGGCCATGGTGCGCGGTGCCCTGGCGTCACTGCTCGGCCTGGAGGAGGACATCGAGGTCGTGGCGCAGGCGGCGAACGGCGAGGAGGCCATCGCCGTCGCGCTGGCGACCCGGCCGGACGTGGCCCTGCTCGACATCGAGATGCCGGGCAAGAACGGGATCACCGCCGCCGGGGAGCTCCGCCGCGTGCTTCCCGAGTGCAAGGTCATGATGCTGACGACGTTCGGCCGGCCGGGCTTCCTCCGGCAGGCGATGGAGGCCGGGGCGTCGGCGTTCCTGGTCAAGGACAGCCCGGCGCAGGAGCTGGCCGCCGCGATCCGCCGGGTGCGCGCGGGCGAACGCGTGATCGACCCGGCGCTGGCCGCCGCCGCGCTGAGCGCCGGGCCGAACCCGTTGTCACCCCGGGAGCGCGACGTGCTCGCGGCCTCGGCGGACGGCTCCACCATCGCCGACATCGCCGGGCGGCTGCACCTGTCCGAGGGCACGGTCCGCAACTACCTGTCCGCGGCGATCCAGAAGGTCGGGGCCCGCAATCGGATCGAGGCCGTACGGTCCGCCGACGCGCAGGGCTGGCTCTAGCTCCGTCAGCGCGAAGTCAGCGCGAAGTCAGCGTGGGAGCGGCCGGGGCCCAGCTCCCGACCGGCAGCCTGGGCCGGGAGTCGTGCGCCGGAATCTGCGATGGGGCCTGAGCCGGGGCCTGTGCTGGGATCTGCGCCGGAACCTGGCTGAACGGGACCGTCGGCGGCGTCTCCCGCGCCTTCACCCCGAACCGCTCCCGGAACCAGCCGGTGAGCGCGGCATCGACGCTGACGGCCTCGGCGATCGGTGGTTCGGCGGCCAGCCCGGGTTCGGCGGCCAGGGCATGACCCATGCTGAACGTCAGCGCCTCGACGGTGCCTCCGCCGGCCGTCAGCCGGTCGCGTAGGACGGCCAGCTCGGACTCGGCGACCAGCTCGTCGCCGGCGCCGGCGACGAGCATCAGCGCCGGGTCCCGGGCGACGACCTCCGCGGCCCGGCTCGTGAAGTCCAGCCGGTCGGCGACGGCCCGTGACTCGGGTGTCCAGGTGTAGGTGCCGCCGCTGCGCCGTTCCATCGCGGCCAGCACCAGGGCGGGCACCGCGATCGGCGCGATGAGCGCGGCCGCGGCCACCTCGATGTTCCCCTCCGCGAGGGCGAGCAACGCCGCACCGCCCCCCGCCGAGAAGCCGACGAGCCCGATCGGGGTGTCGGCCAGCCCCAGGTCGTCGCGGATTTCCGCCACCGCGGCGGGCAGCTCGGCCGCGGCCTGCTGGACCACCGGGCCGTACAGCTCCAGCAGGTAGTCGCGCTGGGCGCGGGCGCGTACCTCCGCGATGCCCCCCGGCGGCAGCCGGTTGCCGAACATGGGCAGCCCCAGAAAGACCCGCCAGGCCGGTACGCCGCTCATCGGGACGGCTGCCGCGAACGAGCCCTCCGAGCGCGGCGGCTCGAAGCCGTGCCAGGCGACGATCAGCCGGGTCGGGCCGTCCGGCTCGGCGTCGATCGCGGTCGGCGGCAGCGCGACGTACGGCACTCTGGCGGCGGTGCCGCTGCAGGGCCGAGCCGGCCGATCACTGCTGCTCATCACGGTTCCCCCGTCCCCACCCCGGCGGATTGACCGCCTTGTGACCATCTCCCCGAATGGCGATTTTCGCACTTGGGGCTGAGGAATACCGGCGAATTACAGCAGCGGACCCATTCCGGTGAGCGGCCGATCAGCGGCTCTGCAACGCGTCCAGTGCCACGGCCTGCGCGATGACCAGGCGACGGTCCAGCCGCGGGTCCTTGATCTCGATCACGTACCGGTCCCGGAGGCCGAACTTCTTCTCCACCGAGAAGACCACCTGGTCTCCGGCGGAGAAGTCGAAGTGGTACGGCCAGGCGAACGGCAGCATTTCCACATAGGGGATGAAACCCCATACTCTGCGCAGAATGGCGACGCCCTGGTTGCGCTCGGTTCCGGTGGTGACCCCGAGGTTCGGCTGCTCCAGGTGCCAGGTGGAGCTGAGCAGCGAGCGCTTGAAGTCCTTGCGGAAGTTGCCGATCGGCGCGCCGTTGTGGTCGGTCACGTCGTACGTCGCGGACAGGTCGATGCGCCGGCGGGCCTTGAAACCGCCGAAGACGAACTTCTTGCTCGCGTCGGTGTAGAGCGTCACCTGCTCCTTGAAGGCCATCCGCTTCTGCTGGGCGAAGGCGACCATCTCACCCTCGGAGCCGCCCGGCCCTTCGGTGTGCACTTCGTACTGGTTGACCATCATCCGGACGCGCTGCCGGACCAGGAGGCGCTGCTGCACCTGAAGCGTGTCGAAGTCCACCGGAACTCACCTGTTCATCTATGACGCGGGTCTCAGGACGAGGAGATCTATCACGTGAAGGTCCCGCCCTGCTTCGGCGGGATTCAGGGGAGTTTAGGGGAAGATCTCGGTAAGGGCGCGGAGTGTCTCGTCGATTTCGTCCTGGGTGTTGTAGTAGTGCACCGAGGCCCGTACCCGGTGCCGCGGCCGGACTCCCTCGTCGTAGCGGAAGGTCTGCTCGGCCACCCGGACGTTGATCCGCTGCTCCGCCAGCCGTTCCACGATCTCCTCGGCCTCCAGCCGCTCATGGCTGAAGGTGACGATGCCGCTCTTGCGCAGGCCCCGGTCGTGCACCGTCACGCCGGGCAGTTCCCGCAGGGCGCCGCGCAGGCCGTCGCCCAGCAGCAGCGCCCGCTCCTCGATCGCGTCCATGCCGATCTCCAGCGCGTACGCGGCCGCGGCGGCCTGGCCGAGCTGCCCGGCCACGAACCGCTCCCAGGTCTCGAACCGCCGGGCGTCGGGCCGCAGCTCGTACGAGGTGGGGCCCGTCCAGTCGGCCGCCCGCAGATCGACGAAGGGCGGGTCGAGCAGCTCCAGCACGTCACGGCGCACGTAGAGGAAGCCGGTGCCACGGGGGCCGCGCAGGAACTTGCGGCCGGTGGCGGAGAGCATGTCACAGCCGATCGTGTTCACGTCGAGGGCGAGCTGACCGATGGACTGGCAGGCGTCGACCAGGTAGAGGGCACCGGCGGCCTTGGTGAGCTTGCCGATCTCGGCGACCGGGTTGATGAGCCCGTCGTGGGTGGGGATGTGGTTGATCGCCACGAGCCGTACCCCGCCCTGGTCGAGCAGCGAGGCCAGCGCCTCCAGCGACATCTGGCCGTGCTCGTCGTCCGGTACGACCTCGACGACCGCTCCGTGCTGGGCCGCCACCTGCACGAAGCCGAGTGCGTTACTGGCGTACTCGCTGGTCGTGGTGAGGATGCGGTCGCCCTTGGCGAACGGGATGGAGTAGAACGCCATGTCCCAGGCACGGGTGGCGTTCTCGACGTAGGCGATCTCGTCCGGCCGGGCACCGATCAGCTGCGCGAGCAGGTCGTACGACTTCGCGAGCCGGTCCGCGGCGGCGTCGGCGGCCTCGTAACCACCGACCCGGGCCTCCAGCTCGAGATGGCGGAGCACCGTCTCCAGAACGGGCTGCGGCGGCAGCGCGGCACCGGCGTTGTTGAGATGGACGACGTCCTTGCAGCCCGGCGTCTCCGCCCGTATCCGCCCGAGGTCCAAACCGGCCTCGCCCCTGAAGTACACGGCGTATCCCCTCTATAGCCCTTAACTCGATGGCCTCAACGCTTTGGTCCGTAATGGGGTGTTCCCGCCGAGATCCTGCCCGGTATTCCCCCCGACAACAAGGCTTCCCGTCACATCCCGCGCACATCCGGCTGCGACGCGCGACGGGTGACGCCCGTCCTGAACTCTCACGCCCTCCGGCGCATCCAAGCATCGACTGCAAATCAGGAGCAATGTGGAGGTAACGGTGCGCGGAGGCCGGTGGCGGCTCGCCATGGGAGCGGGGGCGGCGCTGGTGCTGGCCACCACGGGGTGCGGGCCGCTCGCGCACGTGGTCGACGAGGGCACCACGCCGAAGAAGCAGCCCTTCACCATCGCGTTCGGCGGCGACGTCCACTTCGAGGGCCAGATCCGGACCCGGCTCGACGCCGATCCCGCGTCGGTGTTCGGGCCGATCAAGGCCACGCTCAGCTCCGCCGATCTCGCGATGGTGAACCTGGAGACCGCCGTCACCACCGGCGGCACCCCGGCGGCCAAGCAGTTCACCTTCCGCGCTCCGCCCACCGCGTTCACCGCGCTCAAGGCGGCCGGGGTGGACGTGGCCACCATGGCCAACAACCACGGCATGGACTACGGGGAGACCGGGCTGCGCGACTCCCTGGCGGCGGCCGGCAAGGCCGGTTTCCCGGTCGTCGGCATCGGCGCCAACGCCGCGGAGGCGTTCCGCCCGTTGATGACGACCGTCAAGGGCAACAAGGTCGCGATCATCGGTGCGACCCAGGTGCTGGACGACAACCTCATCGCGGCGTGGACCTCCACCGACGCCAAGGCCGGGCTCGCCTCGGCCAAGGACGTGCCGAGACTGGTCCGGGCGGTGCAGGCCGCCCGCCGTACCGCCGACGTCGTCATCGTCGACCTGCACTGGGGACGCGAGCTGAGCGGCTGCCCGACCGGGACCCAGACGCAGCTCGCCGGGCAACTCGCCGACGCCGGAGCCGACGCCATCATCGGCAGTCACGCGCACGTACTGCTCGGCGGCGGCTACCTCAAGAGCGCCTACGTGCACTACGGACTGGGCAACTTCGTCTTCTACAACTCCTCCGGGCAGACCGCGCAGAGCGGCGTGCTGACCCTCACCTTCAGCGCTGGCCAGGTGACGAAGTCGCACTGGACGCCCGCGCTCATCCAGGACGGACGGCCCCAGCCCCTCACCGGCACCCCGGACGAGCAGCCCGCGCGGGCGCGGTGGGAGGCGCTCCGCGGCTGCACCGGCCTCAAGGCCACGCCTCCCGCCGGCACCTCCGCGCCTGCCTGATCGCAGCCACCGTCCGAGGTGGGCTCTCCGATCTGCCGCGAGAGGGGTGTCGGAGATGTCGCGGCGATGGGCCGACGTGGCGGTATGCGGTGGGAGGCAGAGGTCCGCGTGCGGTGGCGACGAGGACCGCGTGCGGCGGGAGATAGAGGTCCATGTGTGGACGAAAGGTGAGAATCAACCTGGCGACGTGGCATCCTAGGGCGACTCGAAGCTGGGAGGCAGGGTGCGACGACGCAACACCGCATTGGTGTCGGCACTGGTCAGTGCGGCTCTGCTCGCCACGGCCTGTGGCGGCGGCGGCACGCCGGCGGCCAACGGTGACACCGGTACGTCGGGTGCTCCGTCGTCCCCGCAGAGCAAGGGCGGGAAGAAGCCCGCCGACGGTGGCCCCAAACAGGCGTACACGATCGCCTTCGGAGGGGACACGCACTTCGAGGGGTCACTGCGTTCCCTGCTCGCCGCCAACCCCGCGACCGCCATGGGCCCCATCGCCAGAACGCTGAAGTCGGCCGACTTCGCCATGGTGAACCTGGAGACCGCGATCACCACGGGCGGGGTGCCCGCCCCGGCCAAGGAGTTCCACTTCCGGGCCCCGGCGACCGCGTTCACCGCGCTCAAGGCGTCCGGGGTGGACGTGGTCACCATGGCCAACAACCACGGCATGGACTTCATGAAGCCGGGGCTGCGGGACTCGCTGGCCGCGATCAAGAAGACCCGGTTCCCCACGGTCGGGATCGGCCGCGACGCCGATCAGGCCTACCAGGCGTACCGGACGACCGTGAAGGGCAACCGGCTCGCCATCGTGGGCGCGACCCAGGTGCTCGATGACCACCTCATCCAGCCGTGGACCGCCACCGACTCGCAGGGCGGCCTCGCCTCGGCCAAGGTGGTGTCCCGCATGCTCCAGGCGGTCCGGGACGCCCGGCAGGGCTCCGACACGGTCATCGTCTACCTGCACTGGGGCCAGGAGATGAGCACCTGCCCGCTGCCCCGCCAGCAGGTACTCGCCAAGCAACTCGTCGACGCCGGCGCCGACATCGTCGTCGGCGGCCACGCGCACGTCCTGCTCGGTGGCGGCTACCTCAAGGGCAAGTACGTCCACTACGGCCTCGGCAACTTCCACTTCTCCTCGGCCAGTGGCAAGACCGCCGAGTCCGGGGTACTCCAGCTGACCGTGCGGGGCCACCAGGTGACCCGCGCCCAGTGGAAGCCCGCCCGGATCTCCGGCGGACTCCCCCGGTTGCTCTCCGGCCCCGCCGCCACTTCTGCCGTCAAGAGCTGGAACGGCCTACGCCGCTGCACCGGCCTCACCGCCACCCCCTGAAGCCGGTCCGCTCAACCGGTCCCCGGAGCCTCCGTTCACTGGTTCGGCCGCCGTCGCACCATGCTTGCGGGGGTGTCGCACCATGCCTGCGCGGGTGACTGGCCCGTGCTTCATGGCGCTCCGGGGGTTGGGGCAGGGCGGAAGGATCTCGAGTACCGTCCGGCCCTGGTCGTCCCGGATCTGGTCGACCCGGTCTTCGTGGGTTTCGATCCACCTGTTGTGCCAGCCGCAGAGCGGAATGAGCTGGTCGATGTCGGTCGGCGTACCGAGTTTCCAGCCGCCGCCCAGATGATGGATCTCGCAGAGATGCGCGGGAATCCGGCAGCCGGCGATACCGCACGTGTCGTACTGGGCAAGCAGGGTTCTACGCTGCGCCGACGTGGCGAATCTGATGGAACGCCCCAGGTAGAGAGGTATCCCCTCATGACCGAGGATCAGGCCGCTGATCCCGGCGTTGAGTGCGATGCGGCGTGCGTCCTCGGGCGAGATCGGGGTCCCGTCCAGTAACCGTGCGGGTCTTCGTAACGCTCCTGGTAATGCTCCTGGCGGAGACGATCCGGGCCTACGTCGCATCCTCTCGTCCGGAACCCCGACGTCATGAGCGGCGCACCGCTCGGCGGCATGGCCGGTCTCAGCCACATCGCTCGCGGCACCACTCTCAGCGGCATCCCACTCGACACCCTCGCTCCGAGCCGCATTGCTCTCAGCCGCATCCCTACCGGTATGGCTCTGAGCGGGGTCTCCGGACACGGCATCGCCCTGAACGTCTCTCCAGGTATCGCTCCGAGAGGGACGGCCGGGCGCAGATGGGCTCTGTGCGGCGGCGCCCTGAGGGACATCATGCTCGGCGGAGCGAGACCCGGCGGCATGGCCGTTGTCGGCGTTGCGGGGTGTCGGGGGGCCGGAGGCCGTACCGGTGCGGGGGGTGTGGGTGCGGGGTGTGTGGGTGAAGGGTCCGGTGTCGCCGGTGGCGGCGGTGTAGGCGGCGAGGTCGATGATGAGGGTGATCCCGGCGCCGCGGTTGCCTTCGGTCAGGACGGAGAACAGGGCGTCGGCGGTGCGCTGGGCGATGTCGCGGTCGTCGCCCTGGGCCCTGGGCTTGGCGAGCGGGCCGATGATCTGGTCGAGCGCGGCGGTGTGCTCGGGGTTGCACCAGCCCTTGAACCACGAGCCGCCGTCCAGTGACTTGGACCTGGTCATCCAGGAACGCGCGAAACCCCGCTTCGAATCCTCCGGCTCGACCTCCCTGCCGAGACGCTCGGCGATGAGATCGGTGATCCTGTCACCGGCCTTGGCCACCTGCCCGACCGAGCATCCATCCTCGACCATGCCCAGGAGGATGTCCTCGGCCACCGCGGCGTCCTCGGCGTCCAGGCGCGGGGTCGCGGCACAGACGGTGGAGGCGAACCCGAAGGAGAGCCCGCCGCCGGACAGCAGCTTCCGTACGCGTTCGAGGCGGGGCAGTTGCCGGGCCAGGGTGACGCGCTCGGCGGCCCGCCCGTGTCGCATGCCCAGCCGCTCGCGCAGCCATGACACGGTGGAGGGGAAACCATGCTCGCCATGCACGCCCGAGACGTCCACCCTGGCGACCAGCACGGCCAAGGCGGCCTCGGCCCGATCGACGGCCCGGCCCACGGTCTCCGCCACCTCCAGGGCGGCGAGCCCCGGCTCGGGTGCCGGCCGCGTCGCCAGCTCGGCGGCGATCGCCTCACAGGCCTGCGCCAGCTCCCCCCAGGAAGCGTCTGCGAGCCCCGCATCCATCGACCACATGTTCTAAAAGCTACGCCTCCCCGGCCACCGGCACCCTGCCCCAACAAGCAACAGAATCGAGTATGTGAGCGATGAAACTCCATCCTGCTCGCTACAAAATCGCAGGTCAAAGGCATAGAAGACGGTCAGTCCGGTCGCCCGCCGAGGGGCAGGGCCAGCGGCCGAGAGAGGATCGTCGGTGGTGCCTGGCAGACTCCGAGGCGTTCCCAGGGGAGGACCAACGATGACCGACGCACCCGCAGCCACCGGCTATTCACCACAGTGGAAGGACGGCACCCGGACGCCACTTCCGGATGTCGGTGACGAACGAGAGGTCCTGACCTCTTTCCTGGACTGGCACCGGGAGACCTTCGAGCTCAAATGCACCGGCATACCGCCGGAGCGGCTCTCCGAACGGGCCGTGCCACCGTCCTCGCTGTCCCTGCACGGCTTGCTGCGGCACCTGGCCGGCGTCGAGCGCTGGTGGTTCCGTCTGCAGTTCGCCGGCGAGGACGTGCCGATGCTGCACTACTCCGACGACGACCCCGACCAGGACTTCGACGCGCTGGACGGTGACGTCGGCGAGGCCTTCTCCGGGTGGCGAGAGGAGTGCCGGCGCTCCCGGGAGATCGTGGCCGCCACGGCGTCGCTGGACGAGACGGGGATCGTGCGGAGGACGGGCCGGCCGATCTCGCTGCGTACGATCCTGGTGAAAATGATCGCCGAATACGCCCGGCACAACGGGCACGCGGACCTCCTCCGCGAACGGCTCGACGGAGCGACGGGAGTGTAGACCGGACCGGCACCGTGACCGATACCAAGGCCCGGCCGGACACCTTCGTCCGGGCAACCGGGTGACTGGACACGGGCGTCCGACGGCGTACCTTCGCTACCAGCGGCGTACGGAGAGGTGAGCGAGATGCGGGAGCACCGGGTCGTATCAGGCGACGTAGAGCTGGCGGTACGGGAGCGGGGCGAGGCCGAGCGGCCCACGGTGTTGCTGCTGCACGGGTTCCCCGACACCGCCAGGGCCTGGGACGAGGTGGCCGGGCACCTGGCGGAGCGGTTCCATGTGGTGACCTACGACGTCCGGGGCGCGGGTGCGTCCTCCGCGCCGGAGGGCGTGGAGAACTACCGGATGGACCTCCTGCTGGAGGACCTCCGCGCGGTCATCGATGCCACCAGCCCGGACGCTCCCGTACACCTGGTGGGACACGACTGGGGTGCGATGCAGTGCTGGTCGGCGGTGACCTCGCCGACGCTGGCGGGCCGGATCGCCTCCTTCACCTCCGCGGGAGGGGTCAGCATCGACCATGCGACGGGGTTGCTCCGCCGTACGGCTCGGACCGATCCGGCTGCGGCCGTTCGCCAGCTCGCCATGTCGTCGTACATCGGCATGATCCAGTTGCCGGGGCTGCCGGAGCTGGCGGTGCGGCGGGCAGTGGCACCGATGTTCGCCACCATGCTGCGCGATCAGGGCGTCGCCGTGCGGGCCGGTCACCCCGCGGAGACCCTCGAGAAGGACATGCTCCACGGCCTGAACCTCTACCGCGCCAACATGCTCACCCCAGGCCGGGCCACGACGACCGGGAGCACCCCGGCCGGGATCGGTACGCCATCCGCGGTATCGGTATCGGTGCCGGTGCAGATCGTGGTGTGCACCCTGGACAAGTACCTCAGCACCGAACTGGCGAGCGCCCATGCCGGGCTCGCCGACCGGGTCTGGGTCCGCCGGGTGGCGACCGGCCACTGGGTACAGCGCACCCGGCCCGGCCTGTTGAGCACGTGGATCGCCGAGTTCGTGGACGCGGCGGAGCGGGGCGGCGTCGAGTCCAGGCGGTTCGGCGCCTTCGAGGGACAGCTCGTCGTCGTCACCGGGGCGGGCAGCGGCATCGGCCGGGCGACGGCGTACGGCTTCGCGGCCAACGGCGCCCGGGTCGTGGTCGCCGACCTCGACGAGGCCGCGGCCAAGCACACCGCCGACGGCATCGCGGGCCGGCCCGGCTCCGGCCGCGAGGCGGCGTACGCGTACCAGGTGGACGTGGCCGACGCGGAGGCGATGCGGAGGTTCGCGGCCGAGGTCCGGGACACCCATGGCGTGCCGGATGTGGTGGTGAACAACGCCGGCATCGGCATCGCCGGGCAGCTGCTGGAGACCACCGAGGAGGACTGGGACCGGATCACCTCCATCAACCTGGACGGTGTCTACCGGGGTTGCCGGTTGTTCGGACGCCAGATGGCCGAACGCGGCGAGGGCGGCCATCTGGTCAACATCGCCTCGATGGCCGCGTTCTCACCGACGGGGTCGCTGGGCGCCTACAGCGCGACCAAGGCCGCCGTGCTCCAGCTCAGCGAGTGCCTGCGGATCGAGCTTGCCCCGGCGGGAATCGGGGTGAGCGCGATCTGCCCGGGTGCCATCAACACCCCGATCACCCGGAACTCCCGTTATGTGGGGGTGGACCCGGAGCAGGCCAGCGAGCTGCGCGACTTCGCCGCCCGTGCGTTCGAACGGCGCAACTTCCCTCCGGAGAAGGTGGCGCTGGCCATCATGCGCGCGGTGTTGCACGACCGGCCGGTGGTCCCGGTGGCGCCGGAGGCGTACGTGGGCCGGGCGCTGTCCCGGTTCGCCCCTTCCGCGGGCCGTGCCCTCGGCCGGATGGGCGAGCGCATCAACGCCCGCCGCCTGCAACGCCCGTCGTGACACCGGGAGGCGCCGGGCCGGGGTTGTTAGGGTCGTTCGATGCCCTCGACACAGCAGCTGAGGACCGACCGGCTCGTACTGCGCCGCTGGCGGGACGGGGACCGGGCACCGTTCGCGGCCATGAACGCCGACCCCGAGGTGATGGAGTACTTCCCGGCCGCGCTGACCTCGGACGAGAGCGACGCGTTCATCGACAGGATCGAGGCCGGCTTCGAACGGCACGGGTTCGGGTTGTGGGCCGTGGAGATCGCCGAGACCGGGCGGTTCATCGGATTCACCGGCCTTTCCGTACCGCGTTTCGAGGCTCACTTCACCCCGGCGGTGGAGATCGGCTGGCGGCTGGTCCGGCCCGGCTGGGGCCACGGCTACGCCAGTGAGGCCGCCCGCCGCGCGCTCGGCTTCGCCTTCGACGACCTCGGGCTCGGCGAGGTCGTCTCGTTCACCACCCGCGCCAACCTCCGATCGCAGGCGGTGATGGAGCGCATCGGCATGACCCATGACCCGGCCGACGATTTCGACCATCCGCTGCTGGAGGAGGGCCACCCGTTCCGGCCTCATGTGCTGTGGCGGATGACGGCCGGGCACCGGCCCGATCGGCAGGTCGGTGGCCGGGCTCGTTCCGGCTCGATCGTGACGGGCGGTCTCCCGCCGCGCCTCGGTGGCCGCCCCCCGGCCTGAGCCCATGATCGTCGGTGCTCGGCGCTACCCTGCGAGGACAATGCCGACCAGGGCACTGCCGACCCATCAGGGAGCATGGTGCGCATCGACCGGCTCGACCATCTGGTACTGACCGTCGCCGATCTCGACCGCACGGTCGACTTCTACACCCGCGTCCTGGGCATGGACGAGACGGTCTTCGGCGACGGCCGCCGGGCCCTCGCGTTCGGGCACAGCAAGATCAATCTCCATGAGGCGGGCCACGAGTTCGAGCCGAAGGCCCTGCGAGCCGTACCCGGCAGCGCCGACCTGTGCCTCATCGCGGTCGAGCCGCTCGACCAGGTGATCGCCGAGCTGACCGCGCACGGGGTGCGGATCGAGGAGGGCCCCGTGGAACGTACCGGAGCGGCCGGGCCGATCATCAGTGTCTATCTCCGCGACCCCGACCAGAACCTCATCGAGATCAGCAACTACCGCTGAGCCGGGGATGCCCGCAAAGCGTTCGCACCTGCCGCGCACCCGCCACCGACCCAGGTCACGGCACTAGAGGTCCAGCGCCCCGGCCTTCGCACGCGCCAGGAAGGCCGACCAGCCGGCGGATCCGATGATCAGCTCAGGCCCACCGGGGTCCACGGAGTCCCGGACGGCAACAGCCCGACCGAGATTCGCGACCTCTACACACTGCTCGGGAGCCGTATTGGAGCGACTGCTCTTTCGCCAGTCAGGACGAGAAAGGTCGGTACTCATAGGGCCTACTCCTCGATCAACCTCTTGATCAGAGTAGCCGACCCGTGCTCGTCGAGCGCTCGGTCACGGAGGTGATCGAAATCAGTGGCGAAGACAGCGATCTCATGAGCTTCGTGGAGATAGTGCTCACCCACACGGGTCTCGATGAGAACGATGTCGGGATCGGGCGGCGGGAACCCGACGATGACGAAGGGATATCCGATGGCGGGATAGAGACCGATCTCCTGCGGCAGGACCTGGATACCGACGTTCGGCAATTCTCCCAGTTCTATGAGATGCCCGAGTTGAGCCCGCATGGTCTCGGCTCTGCCCGCCGGCCGGTGCAGAACGGCCTCGTCCAGTACGGCCCGCACCTGGAGGAGAGGGTCTGTGTACAGCCGTTGCTGCCTGTGCATCCTGGCTGCGACGCGACGCTCCACCTCCTCGGTGTTCAGTCGCGGAGACGAGGAAATGAAGGCGCGAGCATAGTCCTCGGTCTGCAGGAGACCGGGAATGACGCTGGGCTCGTAATTACGCACTTCAGAGGCTTCGGCTTCGAGCGCGACATAGGGACCGGGCAACAGGTCCCGGTAGGCCGACCACCATCCGCCTCTCTTGCGCGCATTTCGAGCGAGGTCTATCAGACGGTCCCGGAGTTCGGGATCCGTCGCCTCATAGATATCGAGCATGGCCCGCAGATCGCTGACGCTCACGGTGCTCTGGGCGCTCTCGATCCGAACGATCTTCGAGACGGCGGACCCGAGGTGGAGGGCCACTTCTTCCTGGGACAAACTCGCGCGGTGGCGTAGCGCCCGAAGCTCACTCGCCAGGCGGCGACGCAGGACAACCGATGTGCTCATGATTTTTAGGAGTTCCTACTTTGAGAGTGCTCAAAGTCAGCTCTACTGTTCTGGAAGGCAACAGTGTGTCATCGAACGATGACAGATCGGGGCGAGATGGTGGAAGAGCTCACTCAAGGTCGGCGGGTCGTCGAGAGCCACCGGCCCGTACTGGCGTCCGCGACGTACCGGTGCGTGGCCGAGGCCGCCGGGCAGGCTCGCCGCTTCGCCGCCAAGGTGCTCGACGTGTTCTACGGAACCGGCGACGAGCGGACCGACAATGCCGTGCTCGCGATCTCCGAAGCCGTGGCGAACAGCGCCGAGCACAGCGACTCCCGCTTCGACGGGCACGTCACGATCGCGCTCTTCGACGCGGGCGGCGGGGTGGTACGGGCGGAGATCACCGATGACGGCGCCGCCACCGTACCCACCAGCCACCAGGTCGGGAACACCGCCACCAGCGGACGCGGCGTCTTCCTGATCGAGGCGCTCACCACCAGGTCCGGCCACTTCTCTGCGCAGGACGGGCGCATGACCTTCTGGTTCGAGCTGTAGACCGCCCAGCGAGGATCGAGCGGCCGTCAGTGCCCGGGTGTCAGACCTCCCCGGGTGCCCCACCCGCCGCGATGAGGTCGCGGTACCAGGCGTAGGAGGCCTTGGGGGTGCGCCGCTGGGTCTCGTAGTCGACGTGGATCAGGCCGAATCGCGGGTGGTAGCCCTCGGCCCACTCGAAGTTGTCCAGCAGCGACCAGACGTAGTAGCCCCGGACGTCCACGCCCTCCGCGATGGCGGCCCGTACGGCGGCGAGGTGGGACTGGAGAAAGGCGATCCGCTCGCGGTCGTCGACCGTGCCGTCGGGTCCGGCCTGGTCGTCGAAGGAACAGCCGTTCTCGGTGATGTGGATCGGCGGCAGCGCGGCCCCGTACGTGTCCCGCAGCGAGACCAGCAGCGACCGGAGCCCGTCCGGGACGATCGGCCAGCCCATCCCGGTGACCGGGAAGCCCTCGACCGGGAGGATGTCGAAGGGCAGCGGGGCGTCGGCGACGTGGGAGAGCCGGTTGGGCTGGTAGTAGTTCACCCCGAGCGCGTCGATGGGCGCGGAAATGATCTCCAGGTCGCCGTCCCGGATGTGGGAGAGGTCCGGGGAGCCCAGCGCCGACAGGTCCGGGTAGCGCCCCAGCAGGATCGGATCGGTGAAGAGCCGGTTGATCAGGGTGTCGAAGGCGTCCGCGGCGAGCCGGTCCCGCGCCGAGCCGGTCGCCGGCCAGGCCGGGATGTAGTGGTTGCTGAGCGCGATCTTCGCTGCGCCCTGGTCGCGCAGGACCCGCACCGCCAGGCCGTGCGCGAGGAGCTGGTGGTGGGCGGTGGGCAGTGCGTCGAGCATGAGCGCCCGGCCGGGGGCGTAGACGCCGAAGGCGTAGCCGTACGCCATGACGACCACCGGCTCGTTCAGTGTGATCCACATGTCGACCCGGTCGGCCAGCCGCTCCGCGACGAGGCGGGTGTAGTCGGCGAACCGGTGCGCGGTGTCGCGGTTCATCCAGCCGCCGTCGTCCTCGAGCGGCTGCGGCAGATCCCAGTGGTACAGCGTGGGGGTCGGGGCGATGCCCCGCTCCAGCAGCCCGTCCACGAGCCGTTCGTAGAAGTCGAGGCCCGTCGGATTGGCCGCTCCCCGGCCGTCCGGCTGGATCCGGGGCCAGGCGACGGAGAACCGGTACGCGTCGATGCCCAGGCCCGCCATGAGCCCGACGTCCTCGGGCCAGCGATGATAGTGATCACAGGCGACGTCGCCGGTGTGGCCGTCCCGGGTCCGGCCGGGCTCGTGGCTGAAGGTGTCCCAGGTGGAGACGCCCCGGCCGTCCTCGGTGACCGCGCCCTCGATCTGGTACGCCGCGGTGGCGACGCCCCAGCGGAAGCCGGCAGGAAAATCTCTGGTCACCGCTGTGACACCCCCAGCCGCCCGCACGCAGCGTGACGATCCCTTACCTCGGCGGAACACCTTCGGCACCGCCCAATATGAATAACTCTCGGATCCTAGAGTCGTCCCCTGCCCGGCGGGAAGGGCAAGATGTGAGGGTGACCGAGAACGCGGGATCGACCCGTACGCCGCTACGCCGCCTGCCCGCCCAGCGCCGCAGTGCCGAACGCGTCCAGCGCATGGTCGACGCCTGCGCCGACATCCTGGACGAGACCGGCTACGACGGTCTTTCCACCACCCGGATCGCCCAGCGCGCGGGAGTGGCGATCGGCTCGGTCTACCAGTTCTTCCCCGACAAGCGGGCGGTCGCACAGGCCCTGGCCCAGCGCAACCTGGAGACCTTCGGCGAGCGGATCTCCGTCCGGCTCACCGAGGGCGGGTTCGCGCACTGGTCCGACGCCGTCGGCGCGATCATCGAGATCTTCGTCGACATGCACCGGACGGTCCCCGGCTTCCGGGTGCTGCGCTTCGGCGACGTGGCCGACCTCAACCTGCTCGACGAGTCGGCCGACAACAACTCGGTCGTCGCGGACCGGCTGCGCGACCTGATCATCACCGCGTTCGGCGTGCCCGACGGCGCCGACCTGGCCCGGGCGCTGGCCATCTCCGTCGAGGCGGGGGACGCCGTGCTCAAGATGGCCTTCCGGAACGACCCGGACGGCGACCCGTACATCCTGGCCGAGGCCAAGCGCCTGCTACAGGGTTACCTCTCCGCCCACATCGACGGCTGACGCCGGCCCGGCGGGGCCGTACCCACCCATTTCGACGCACTCAGCCCTACGCCGGCGGGGGCGCGTACCAGCCTGTTCAGCGGGACCAAGCCGGGCTGAGCGCGGCTCCAGGCGGAGCCATACCGGGAGAACCTTGACCAAAGACGGATAACTCATTGTCTTGATTCATTCGTGTTTAGGTGGTTTTGTGGACGAGTGACCACCGACGGACCTACCTCCGGACGGCCGGCAGCCGCGGAGTTGCGCAGCGCGGGCCTGCGGGTGACGGCCGCCCGGCTGGCCATTCTGGGGACCGTACGGGCCCGTCCCCACCTCGGAGCCGAGGCGATCGCCGCGCTGACACGCGATCAGGTCGGCTCCGTCTCCACCCAGGCCGTATATGAAGCCCTCAACGCGCTGACCGACGTGGGTCTGCTGCGACGCATCGAGCCCGCCGGGAGCCCGGCCCGCTACGAGGGGCGGGTGGGTGACAACCACCACCACCTGGTGTGCCGGCGTTGCGGAGCGGTCACCGACGTCGACTGCGTCACGGGCCAGGCGCCCTGCCTGGAGCCGGTCGACGACGCCGGCTACCAGGTCGACGAGGCCGACGTCATCTTCTGGGGCGTATGCCCCGACTGCCAACGGACACCAGCCACCTAGAACAAGGAGCGGCGCAATGACCGAGAGGCCACCCACCACCACCGATGCCGGGATCACGGCTCCGAGTGACGAATTCTCCCAGTCTGTCGGCCCGAACGGGCCGCTGCTGCTGCAGGACCACTACGTCATCCAGAAGATGGCGCAGTTCAACCGCGAGCGGGTGCCGGAACGGGTCGTGCACGCCAAGGGCGGTGGCGCCCACGGGTTCCTGGAGATCACCGAGGACGTCTCGCAGTTCACCAAGGCGAAGCTCTTCCAGAAGGGCGCGCGCACCGAGATGTTCGCGCGGTTCTCCTCGGTCGCCGGTGAGCTGGGCAGCCCCGACACCCAGCGCGACCCGCGCGGGTTCGCGCTCAAGTTCTACACCGAGGACGGCAACTACGACCTCGTCGGCAACAACACGCCGATCTTCTTCATCCGGGACCCGCAGAAGTTCTCCGACTTCATCCACTCGCAGAAGCGCCGGGCCGACAACCACCTGCGCGACCACAACATGCAGTGGGACTTCTGGACCCTGTCGCCGGAGTCGGCGCACCAGGTGACGTTCCTGATGACCGACCGCGGTACGCCCTCGTCGTGGCGGCACATGCACGGCTTCGGCTCGCACACCTTCCTGTGGTACAACGCCGCGGGCGAGCAGTTCTGGGTGAAGTACCACTTCCGGACCGACCAGGGCATCGAGAACTTCACCGACGCCCAGGCGGGCGAGATGATCGCCCAGGACGCGGACCACCACGTCCGCGACCTGTTCGAGCACATCCGGGCGGGCGACCACCCGTCGTGGACGGTGAACGTGCAGATCATGCCGTTCGCCGACGCCGCGGACTACCGGTTCAACCCGTTCGACCTGACCAAGGTCTGGCCGCACGGCGACTACCCGGAGATCACCATCGGGAAGTTCACGCTGAACCGCAACCCGGAGAACTACTTCGCCGAGGTGGAGCAGGCCTCGTTCGAGCCGGCCAACTTCGTGCCGGGCATCGGGCCCTCGCCCGACAAGATGCTGCAGGGCAGGCTGTTCTCCTACCCCGACACCCACCGGTACCGGATCGGCCCGAACTACCTGCAGCTGCCGATCAACGCGCCCAAGTCGCCGGTGCACTCGTACAACAAGGACGGCGCGATGCGCTACTCCAACCCGGGCGACCCCGTCTACGCGCCCAACTCCTTCGGCGGGCCCGCCGCGGTGCCCGAGGTGTGGCAGGGCGAGCAGTACGCGGTGGCCGGCGAGATCGTCCGCAGCGCCTACCGCCCGCACGCCCAGGACGACGACTTCGGCCAGCCCAGGGCGCTGTGGGAGAAGGTGCTCTCCGACACCGACCGGGAGCACCTGGTGAGCAACATCGTGGGCCACGCCTCGGCCCCCGAGGTGACCTCGGACATGAAGGTCCGCGTCGTCGAGTACTGGCGGAACGTGCAGAAGGACCTCGGTGACCGCGTCGCCTCCGGACTGGGCGTCAACGGCTCCTGACCCATCCGAACGGCGAGGGGTCCCGCACCGGGCGCACGGTGCGGGACCCCTTTCCCGTACGGGCCCCTTTCCCGTACGGGCGGTCGGGTCTCAGGCCTTCCGCGCGCCGAGCGAGGCCATCATCAGCGGCCAGGCCTGGTCCAGCTCGGGCCGCCAGTACCGCCAGTTGTGCCAGCCCTTCTCGTACAGATGGACGGTGGCCGGGATGCCGAGCTGCTTGATCCTGGCCACGAAGTCGGCGGTGGTCTGGCCGGCCAGCAACTCGCCGGTGCCCCCGGCGAGCGCCTCCTGCACGGGGTCGCCGCCGTCGGGGTTGGGATCGTAGGGGCCGGGCAGCCCGGTGGTGCCGGCCGAGATGTAGAGGCCGGTGCCGCGCAGCTTCGGTGCCAGCTCGTACGGGTCGTGCGCCTTCCAGTTCCTGTCGTCCCACCCGGGGATGCCCCACACCCGGTACGGATCGAAGTCGAAGACGAAGCCCTGGAGCATGAGGACCGAGGGGATCCGGGGCTTGGTCAGATGGAGCAGCCCGCTGAGCGACACCGCGTACCGGTACATGCCGGGGTGACGGCCGGCGTAGCCGATCGCCCCCTGGCCGCCAGAGGAGACGCCGAGGGCGGCGCGCCGCGTACCCCCGTGGTAGTTGCGCTCCACCAGCTGGATGACCTCACTGGTGTGGAAGGTCTCCCACTTGGGGGTGCCGCCCTTGCCGTAGTTGAACCAGTCGGTGTACCCGCCGTCCTTGCCGCCCTCCGGCAGGGCCACGATGACGTCCCAGCCCCTGGCCAGCGTCGCGAGCTGCGAACCCTTGATCCAGGACAGGTAGTCGTCGTTGCCGCCCTGGTAGGCGTACACCACCGGCCAGGTCCGCGCGGCGTCCCGCGACCAGCTCCGAGGCAGCAGCAGCCGCATCTTCTCCGGCTTCTCCAGCGACGGGGTGCCGATCGTCACGTCGACCGTCGAGGCGTCGATCCACTGCTCGGCGACGATCTCCGCGCCGTCCGAGGCGGGCACCCGGACGGGCGCCGCGGAAGCCGCCGGCACCGGCCCGGCCAGCAGGCCGGCTCCCGCGACGAGGCCCGCTCCGGCCAGCGAGGCCACCAGGGCACGGGCGAGGCGGCGGGCACGCGAACCATCCGACATGGCACACTCCCGGATCACGAACTCTGTTGTTCACGGATCACGCTAGCGAACAACCATGTTCGTGAATAGCCGATCTCCCGCGAGATGCCTCACGAACCGGCTGCCACATCCGGCCACGCCGTACCGGGAAAGCCGTACCGGGAAGGCCAGAGCGGCGACGCCGTACCGGAAAGAGCCGCGAGGCGACAGGGAAGCCTCAGCCGCCGAGGTCAGGCGACCTTGGGGGCGCCGATGGCCTTCATGATCAAAGGCCAGGAGGTGTGCATCTCGATGGTCCAATAACCCCACTGGTGCCAGCCGTCACCGTAGATGTGCGTGGTCACCGGGATGCCGAGCTGCTTGAGCCGGGCCGCGAGGGAGACGGTGGTCGCGCCGGCCACCGATTCGCTCACCCCGGCGACCACGCGGGCCTTGACGAAGTCGAGCCCGACGAACGGCGGGTCCAGCGGCCCCGGATTGCCGGTGGTACCGGCGGAGAGGTACAGCCCGGTGCCGCGCAGGCCGGCCGCCAGGAGGTACGGGTCGTGCGCCTTCCAGTTCGCGTCGTCGACCCCCGGGACGCCCCAGATGCGGAAGGGATCGTCGCCGGGGCCGAAGACGATGCCGTTGAACATCAGCACCGCCGGGACCCCGGGGTAGGTCAGGTGGACGATGCCGCTGTAGGACGCGGCGTACCGGAACAGTCCCTTGTGCCGGGCGGCATAGGTGATGGCCCCCTGCCCGCCCGAGGAGATGCCCATGGCGGCGCGCGCCGTACCGGCGTGGTAGTTGCGCTCCATGAGCTGGAGGACCTCCTTGGTGTGGAAGGTCTCCCACCTCGGCGTCCCGCCCTTGCCGTAGTTGTACCAATCGGTGTACGAGCCGTTCACCCCGCCCTCCGGCATGACCACCATCGCGCCGTAGTGTCCGGCGACGGTGGCGATGTCCGTGCTGCGGGTCCACGAGAGATAGCCGTCGGCACCTCCGTGGTAGCTGTACACGACCGGCCAGGTGCGCTTGGCGGTCGCGCTCCAGCCGGTCGGCACGATGACCCGGACCTGGACGGACTTGCCCAGCGCCGGGGACTTCACGGTCACGTCGAACATGCGCGGGCTCAGCCACCGCTGAGCGGTGATCGCCGCACCGTCGTCGGCCTTGACGGTGGCCGCGGCTCCGGCCGCCGAGGTGACCGGCGGTACGGCTCCGGTGCCGAGCACCGCCGCCGCGAGGATCACGCCGAGCCGGCCTGTTCGGCGGTGGCCGACGCGGCGGGCGAAGAGGCCGGGGGTGAGGCGGGCGAGGCGGCGCGTCGGCCGCCGGGAGGACGGGACGTGGTCGGGGGGGCTGAACACGGTCACTCTCCGAAGTCGTTCCTCACCCCTGATACGGGCCGGCGGTTCCGCGAGCCTGCCGGGCCGGAACCCACGACATCGTCGCCGCGCGAGAGGTAGCGCGAAGGTATCGGACAACGACCTCGGCGGGCACCTCGCACTTCAACAGTTTTGATCATCTGATTTTGTCCACTGAGTGATAAGAATCGCGATCAAAGTAGTCACTCCGGAGCGATCGGTGACCCCACCCCGGAACCGTCCCCACCTGCATGATCTCGTCGGTCACTCTTCGTACGCGGGGGGTCGAGCTCCAGGGCTTCCGGGACCACGGCGTCCGTCGCCGCGGGGCCCTGCTCCGTGCGAGTCTCCGTGCGGCCCGGCCCCTCGGCCGGGCCGCCGAAGGCCTGGGACACCGCCTGCAGTGCCGAGGTGACCTCGCTGGGGATCACCCACATCGTGCTGCCCTGTCCCTGGGCGAGCTTCGGCAGCATCTGAAGGTACTGGTAGGCCAGCAGCTTGGGATCGGGATCGTTCTCGTGGATGGTGGTGAAGACCCGCTCGATCGCGGCGGACTGGCCCTCGGCCTCCAGGATCGCCGACTGCTTGGCCCCCTCGGCCTTGAGGATGGCCGACTGCTTGTCGCCCTCCGCGGTGAGGATCTTGGCCTGCCGTACGCCCTCGGCGGTCAGGATCGCGGCCCGCTTCTCGCGTTCGGCCCGCATCTGCTTCTCCATCGCGTCCTTGATGGACGGCGGCGGCTCGATCGCCTTGATCTCCACCCGGGTGACCCGGATGCCCCACTTGCCGGACGCGTCGTCGAGCACGGCCCGCAAGGCGGTGTTGATGCGATCCCGCGAGGTCAGCGTCGCCTCGAGATCGAGGGTGCCGATGACGTTGCGCAGCTGGGTGGCGCTGAGCTGCTCTATCGCCTTGATGTAGTCGACGATCTCGTAGTCGGCCGCCCGCGGGTCGGTGACCTGGAAGAACAGCACCGTGTCGATGTGCACGACGACGTTGTCCTCGGTGATCACCGGCTGCCCGCGGAAGGCGACCACCTGCTCACGGAGGTCGATCAGCGGCTTGACCCGGTCCACGAACGGGATGATGAAGCTGATGCCGGGGGCCAGTGTCCGGTGGTAGCGGCCCAGCCGCTCGATGTTGCGCGCCCGGGACTGCGGGATGATCCACACCGACCGCATCACGGCCACGGTCAGCACCAGGACCGCGGCGACCAGGATGACGAGCACGGCGACGGCCAGATCGGTCATAGGGCGGCCCCTCTCGGATGGACGAGGGCGGTGGCGCCCTCGATCGCCAGGACGTCCACGGTGGCGCCGGCGGGGATCACTTCGTCCGGGTCGTACGGCCGGGCGGTCCATTCCTCGCCGCCGATGCGGGCCCTGCCGCCGCTGCGGGTGACCTCGGTAAGGGTCATCGCCTCCCTGCCGACCAGGGCGGCGACCCCGGTGCGCAGGGCCGGTGGCTGCCGGAGGTGCCGCAGGGCGATGGGCCGTACGACGACCAGCCCGGCACCGGCGGTGACCGCGAACACCAGGACCTGCAGGGCAGGCGGAAGCCCGAGCGCGCCACCGAGCCCGGCGGCGACCGCCGCCACGGCGAGCAGGCCCAGCGCCAGCGTGAGAGTCAGCAGTTCGGCGACTGTGAGCACCGCGGCCAAGAGCAACCAGACGACCCACGGCTGCATGAGCGTCTCCTCGGCGGGCCATAAAAGTCCCTTACTTCAAGGTAACTCCGGGGACCACGAAACGGCCATACTTCCTCTGGAGCAGAGTTTGCCCAGACCCGGTGTGATCCTTTGGAACGAACCAGTTCACTTTGTCGGCGACACCGTTCATGATGTATTCGATCCATAACTGAACGATCGTCTAGCCGGAGTGTGGCCATGAGTCGTACGGCTTACCGCACCTGTCCGCTGTGTGAGGCCCTGTGCGGCCTGGAGCTCACCCTCGAAGGTGACCGGGTGACCGGGGTCCGCGGTGATGCCGCCGACCCGTTCAGCCGTGGCTTCATCTGCCCGAAGGGCGCCACCCTGGGCCGGCTCGACGGTGATCCCGACCGGCTGCAGGGCCCGCTCCTGCGCGCCCATGACGCGCACCTCGAGGCCGACTGGGCGGCCGCCTTCGCGGCGGCCGAGCGTGGCCTGCGCCGCGTCATCGACGAGTACGGCAAGGACGCGGTGGCCGTCTACATCGGCAATCCGACCGCGCATTCGATCGCCGGCCCGCTCTACGGGTCCGCGATCATTAAGGCCCTCGGCACCCGCAACGTCTACAGCGCCAGCACCGCCGACCAGATGCCGAAACACGTGAGTTCCGGGCATATATTCGGCAATCCGATGGCCATTCCGGTGCCGGATCTCGATCGGACCGACTATCTGCTGATGCTCGGAGCCAACCCGCTGGAGTCCAACGGCAGCCTCTGCTCCGCCCCCGACTTCCCGGGCCGGCTCAAGGCCCTGCGCGCCCGCGGCGGCCGGCTCGTGGTCGTCGACCCGCGGCGGACGCGTACCGCCCGGCTGGGCGACCGGCACGTGTTCATCCGCCCCGGCACCGATGCCTACCTGCTGATCGCCCTGGTGCACACGCTGTTCGCCGAAGACCTGGTCGCGCTGGAACACGACGTCAACGGGCTCGACGACCTGCGCGCCCTGGCGGTGGACTTCTCGCCCGAGGCGGTGGCCGCGGTGACGGGCGTGCCGGCCCCGGCGATCCGTACGATGGCGCGTGAGCTGGCGGGCGCGGAGCGGGCCGCGGTCTACGCCCGGATCGGCACCTGCACGCAGGCGTTCGGCACCCTGGCCAGCTGGCTCGTGGACGTGCTCAACACGCTGACCGGCAACCTCGACCGGCCCGGCGGGGCGATGTTCGCCCGCCCCGCGCACACGCCGGTCTACCGCAACCGGCGGCGGCCCTACACCACCGGGCGGTGGCACAGCCGGGTCCGCGACCTGCCCGAGACCAACGGCGAACTGCCCATCGCCACGCTCGCCGACGAGATCGAGGCGCCGGGCGAGGGCCAGATCAAGGCGCTGATCACCATCGGCGGCAACCCGGTGCTGTCGGCCCCGAACGGCGCCCGGCTGGACGTCGCGTTCAGCGGGCTGGAGTTCATGATCAGCGTCGATCCCTACCTCAACGAGACCACCCGGCACGCCGACGTGGTGCTGCCGCCGCCCCGGCCGACCCAGACCGCCCACTACGACCTCGCCCTGCTCGGCTTCACCGTGCGCAACTACGCCCGCTACTCACCGCCGGCGGTGCCGCTGCCCGAGGGACGTCCCAGCGAGTCGGAGATCCTGGCGCGGCTGGCGGTCATCGCCTCCGGCCTGGAGGGGGACGCGGCCGGCCTGGACGAAATGATCATTGCCAGCACGCTGTCGAAGGCCGTGGCGATGGTGGGCTCACCGGTGCACGGGCGAAAGGTCTCGGAGCTGCGGCCGATGCTCGAGGGCGGCTCCGGCGCGGAACTGCGGCTCGACATGATGCTGCGGCTCGGCCCGTACGGCGACGGGTTCGGCGCGGACCCCGACGGGCTCACCCTGACCCGGCTGCGCGACGACCACCCGCACGGCATCGATCTGGGGCCGCTGGAGCCACGGCTGGAGGAGGTCCTGTGGACGGTGTCCGGCCGGATCGAGCTCTGCCCGCCGACCTTCGCCGCCGACATCGACCGCCTGCGTGCCGCGCTGGACGGCGCCGGAGCGGAGCGCACCTCGCAGAGCACGGGAGACGGTGCGGCGGCCGAGGGCGTCCAGGGGGCGGACTTCCTGCTGATCGGCCGTCGCCATCTGCGTTCCAACAACAGCTGGCTGCACAACGTGCCGGAGCTGGTCGGCGGCTCCAACCGCTGCACCCTGCAGCTCAACCCGGCCGACGCCGACCGGCTGGGGATCGCCGCCGGTGAGGTCGTCCGGATCGTCTCGCGGGTCGGGGCGCTGACCGCGACGGCCGAGCCGACCTCGGAGATCATGCCCGGAGTGGTGAGCCTGCCGCACGGGTGGGGCCACGATCGCCCCGGCACCCGGACCCGGGTCGCCCAGGACAACGCCGGGGTCAACGTCAACGCGGTCACCGACGAGCAGCAGATCGACCCGCTGTCCGGCAACGCCGTCTTCAACGGCGTCCCGGTGCGGGTGGAGGCCGTCCGGGAGGGGGTCTGAGCCGGCCGGCATCTGAGCCGGCCGGCATCTGAGCGAGCCGGCAGGGGCGGCAGGCGGTCAAGCCACCCGGCGGGCGCAGTCGTTGGCGGCCTGGATCGCCTCGCGGAGGCCGGCCCAGGTGTCGGCCTGGACGATGAGCCGGCAGCCGGCGCGAAGCTGCTCGATGGTCAGGGGGTGCGCCGCGGTGCGGAACGCCCACCAGCGCCGGGTGTCGCTGCGCCAGACGCCCCAGCCCGGGAAGTGCGTCTCGATCTCGCGCACCAGCGCGTCCTCGGCGGCGGGGTCTTCGGGGGGACCCCCGGCGGCGGGTGGCCCGGCGGCGGGCGCGACCGGCTGCGGGAGGCCCGGGTCGTCCGCGCCCGGGATCGGGGAATGACCGGCTCCACGGTGTTGCGAAGGCATCGCATCCCCACCATCCGGACGGCCTGCGGGCGCGGTCGAATTCACTGTAAGCGATGGGACCGACGCCCGCGAGAGCCGGGACGGCCGCAACGCGCTCGCCCCGCCGGGCGGACCCCTCGGGTGGCCCCGGTGGGAGCCGCCGACTAATGTCGGTTGGGAGACGTCCTGTTACGGTCATCCGTGTGCAAGGGGGGATCTGTGATCCGCGGACGGGTAGGCAAGATCTTCCTGCGAGGCCCTCGGCCACTTTCCCGGCCGCATCCGGTCGACCTGGCACAGAGCCTGGAGCACGACAAGCGGCTGGACGGCCCCATCCAGGCGATGAACATGACCCTGCACCGGTTGCTGCGGCCGGGCCGGCTCAAGGACGTGTTGCACGGCGTGCCGGCGGGTCATCCCGCCCATCCTCCGCTCACCGATCTGCCGCTGGGCTGCTGGATGTCGGTCGCCGTCCTCGACCTGCTGCCCGGCACCCAGCGGGCGTCGAACATCCTGCTGGCCACCGGCCTGGCGGGTGCGCTGCCCACGGCGCTCACCGGGCTGGCCGACTGGTCGGCCCTGCACCGCGAGCAGCAACGGGTCGGCCTGGTGCACGCGCTGAGCACGGTGACCGCCAGCGGGCTGTACGCCGCGTCCCTGCTGGCCCGTCACCACGGGCGGACGGGCAGCGGGAAGGCACTGGGCTACGCGGGGCTGACCACGCTCATGGCGGGCGGCTATCTCGGCGGGCACCTGGCGTTCCGGCTGGCCGCCGGGGCCAACCACTCCGAGTCCGTCACCCACCTCATGCCGCTGGGCTGGCACGACCTGTGCTCGACCAGTGAGCTGCCCGACGGCTGGCCGGTGCATCGCCGGCTGGGCTACATCAGCCTCCTGGTGCTGCGCGCCTCGGAGGAGGTCCATGTGCTGGCCGACCGCTGCACCCACCTGGGCGGGCCGCTGCACCAGGGCCGGGTGGCCACCGACGGTGACGACCAGCTCTGCGTGATCTGCCCCTGGCACGGCAGCACGTTCCGGGTCGCCGACGGCGCCGTCGTGCACGGCCCGGCCACCGCACCGCAGCCCGCCTTCGAGACCAGGGTCTCCGACGAGGGCATGGTGCAGGTGCGGCCGATCCGCTGAATCTCAGGCACGCCCCGGGCACGCCGTCAGGCGCTGCTGAGCCCGCGTTCGGCCGGTGTCTCCCGGGCGCCCGCCACCGGGTGTTCGACCAGGGCCAGCACCCGGCTGGCCATGAAACGCGCGGTGCGCACCGGGGTGCCGGTGCGGGTGACCTCGCTGACCTCCACGACCCCGCGCCGGTTGGTGATCTCGACTCGCCGTCCCGCCCTGGTGGCGGCCACTTCGTAGGTCCGGGACGCCTCGCCGGCATCGATCACGATCTCGACCCTGTCGCCCTTCATGGTCCCACCTGCCCCGCCCAGCCAGCTCGAACGTATATTCGAGATATACCCACCCAAAGCCAGATAGAACCCGTACAGACCGGGCGAAATCATTAGCCGAGCAGCAGTTTGACGATGGCGGCCACCCCGACGACGACGATGACGCCGCGGAGCACCACGGGGGGCAGTTTCCGCCCGGTCGACGCGCCGACGAAGCCGCCGAGGGCCGAGCCGAGGGCGATCAGCAGGACGGCGAGCCAGTTGATCGGCGCGATGAAGACGAACAGGATCGCGGCGGTGGTGTTCACGATGCCCGAGAGCGCGTTCTTGGCGCCGTTGATCCGTTGCAGCCCGTCGTCCAGGAAGATGCCCAGCAGGGCCGTGAGAATGATCCCCTGGGCCGCCCCGAAGTAGCCGCCGTAGACGCCGGCCGCGAAGACGCCCAGCCACAGCCACGGGCCGCCGTGGGTGTGCGGGACCTCCCGGCGGGCCGTCAGCCAGGCGTTCAGGCGCGGCTGCACCACGACCAGCACCAGGGCGATGACGATCAGCACCGGGACGATGATCTTGAATGCCTGGGCGGGCAGGCTGATCAGCAGTATCCCGCCGAGCAGCGAGCCGAGGAGCGAGGCACTGCCCAGCCGGAGCAGCCGTTCGCCCTGCCCCTTGAGCTCCCGGCGATACCCGTACGTACCCGTCGCCGAGCCGGGCACCAGGCCGACGTTGTTGGAGACGTTCGCCACCACGGGCGGCAGGCCCAGTGCCACCAGTGTCGGGAAGGTGATCAGCGATCCCGAGCCGACGAGCGCGTTGATGCCGCCCGCGCCCACTCCTGCCGCGAAGATCGCCGTGGCATGCCACGGGTTCACTCAGCACCCGGCCGGCTCGTACGGTTCGTCACGCGGCTGATCGTAGGCAGCGGGCCGGCCCCGGTCAGAAGCGGGGTTCCTCGTCGGGGAACGGGCTCTCCAGGAACGCGGTGGGATCCGGAGAGACCTCCTCCGGGACGAGGTCCGTGCGGGAGTCCTGGGCGGCCCCGAACAGGCCGCCCAGCCCCTCCAGCGCCCGGCTCATCTCGGTGGGCACGATCCACAGCTTGTTGGCACTGCCTTCAGCGATCTTGGGCAGCATCTGGAGGTACTGGTAGGCCAGCAACCGCTGGTCGGGCTTGCCGTCGTGGATGGCCTGGAAGACGGTCGTGATGGCCTGGGCCTGCCCGCGGGCCTGCGCCGCCTGGGCCTTGGCCTCCGCCTCGGCCCGCAGCACCGTCGCCTCGGCCTCGCCGCGGGCCTTGAGCACGGCAGAGGTGCGCTCCCCTTCGGCGGTGAGGATGGCCGACTGCTTCTGGCCCTCGGCGCTGAGGATCGACGCGCGCTTGTCCCGGTCGGCGCGCATCTGCTTCTCCATGGAGTCCTTGATCGACTCTGGCGGGTCGATCGCCTTCAGCTCGACCCGGTTGACCCGGATGCCCCACTTGCCGGTGGCGTCGTCGAGCACGCCCCGCAGCTCGGTGTTGATCTCCTCGCGGGAGGTGAGCGTGCGTTCGAGGTCCATGCCGCCGATGAGGTTGCGCAGCGTGGTGACGGTGAGCTGCTCGATCGCGGTGAGGAAGTCGGCGATCTCGTAGGTCGCCGCCTTGGGATCGGTCACCTGGTAGTAGATGACCGTGTCGATGTGCACCACGAGGTTGTCCTGGGTGATCCCCGGCTGCGGCGGGAAACTGATCACCTGCTCGCGCAGGTCGATCCGGGACCGGACCTGGTCGATGAAGGGCACCACCAGGTTGAGCCCCGCGTGGAGGGTCCGGTGGAACCGCCCGACCCGCTCGACGATGTCAGCGGTGGCCTGCGGCACGATCCGCACGGATCGGTAGATCGCGGCCGCCCCGACCGCGATGACGATCAGACTGACGATGAGCGAGGTCATGAAGCCTCCGGAGTGGACGTCGGCGAGACCCACTGGGATCGTAAGTCGCCGCGTCACGCATTGCTCATCGTTTCCGACCGAAACCCCGGTCGGGTACGGCACCTAATCCGTACGGCCGGCGCCCTAGCGAGCGGCCCGCGCGTACCAGCGGCCTTCCTGCCGGTCGACGGTCAGCGGCACGCCGAAGCACTTGGAGAGGTGCTCCGCGGTGAACACCTCGTCGACCTTGCCGGTGGCCACCACCGAGCCGCGGCGCAGCAGCATCGCGTGGGTGAAACCCTCGGGGACCTCTTCCGGATGGTGGGTGACCAGCACCATCGTCGGCGCGGTGCGGTCCTCGGCCAGCCTGCCCAGCCGGTCCACGAGGTCCTCACGTCCCCCGAGATCCAGTCCGGCGGCCGGCTCGTCCAGCAGCAGCAACTCGGGGTCCGGCATCAGCGCACGGGCGATCTGAACCCGCTTGCGCTCCCCCTCCGACAGGGTGGAGAACCGGCGCCGGATCAGCGGAGCACAGCCGAGCGCGTCGAGCAGCTCGACGGCCCGGGTGACGTCGGTGGAGTCGTACTCCTCCTTCCAGCGGCCGAGGATGGCGTACGACCCGGTCAGCACCAGATCGATGACCTTCTCCCCGGCGGGGACCTTCTCCGCCACCGCGGCGCTGGTGAATCCGATGCGGGGACGCAGGTCGAACACGTCGGTCTTGCCCAGCCGCTCGCCGAGAACCTCGACGGTCCCCCCACTCGGATGCAGGGTGGTCGCCGCCACCTGCAGCAACGTGGTCTTACCGGCTCCGTTCGGGCCCATGATGACCCAGCGTTCGTCCTCGTTGACTGTCCAATCGACGTTCTTCAGCAGGGTCGCCCCGTCACGCCGGACCCCGACACCGTCCAGGCGTAGTACCTCTCCGGCCATCGTGCGTATTTTCCCCAATCACAAGGGTCCCGGATGATCCCATCCTCCGAGGATGAACCTATGCCATCCGGAGCACTTATTGTGGTCGGCATGCATGTTGCGCAACCTCCGCTACATGCCTCTGGCGCCCTGGTCGCCTGGGGCAACGCCTGGCTGACCGGCCATGTGGGCCTGGACGAGGCGGTCGACGCGATGGAGCGGGCATCCGGGCCCGGCGTCATCAACGGCATACCCGACGTCCCCGAGGAGGTTCCGCTCCGGCGCGGCCTCGGTGATCTGCGGATGGCGGGACTGACGGAGCTGAGACTGGCCCTGCCGGTGCCCGGGGATCCCCTCGGGCTGCCCGGTCCGCCCGAGCTCAACGTGGCCGCGATCGAGGCCGGAGGAGCCGCTCTCATCGATCTGGCCGGCAGTCCGGCCGCGCTGGTGCCGGCCGAGGACCGGCGCGGCTCGTCCTACGTCGGCGTGCGGTGGACCCTGTTCCAGGCGCTGCCGGGCCAGCCCGACGTGCCGTCGCTGCCGGAGGCCGATCACCAGCTGTCGCTCGCGCTGCGCGAGGCGACCAACGCGCTGCTCAGCGTGGACGACGTGTCCGGCCGCCCGCCGGCGGTCCGGCCGGAGATCCTCGACGCGCTGGCCGCGCTGCGCAAGTCCCACCACAACGAGCCGACCACCGGCCTGGCCCCCGGTTACCCGCCGCGCGCCCATCGGGTGGCGGCGCTGGCGGGCCGGCTGGCCGTGGTGGTCGAGCTGGCCCGGACCCTCGACGGCCACAATCTCGACGCCGAGCAGATGCGGCGCCGGGCCGAGGCGCTGAACACCCTCGACCGGGCGGTACGCCGCGCCCGGGTCGCCGCCCACAACAGCGCCTTCGACCCCGTCCCCTAGCCTTCCCGGGCAGCCGCGTCCGGCAGCGGCGTCCGGCAGCCGTGTTCGGCGGCGGGCGGCCAAGCCGGTCCCCCTCAGCGGTCCCGTTCGGCGGCGGCGCCGACCACCACGGGGGCGACACCGTCGGGCACCTCGACGACGTCGGCCACGACACAGGTGATGTTGTCCGGCCCGCCGCCGTCCTTGGCCAGCTCGATCAGGCGTTTGACCACGGTCTGCCGGTCGGCCTCCCCGGTCAGCACGTCGTACAGCGCCTCGGGTCCCACCGGGCCGGTCAGGCCGTCCGAGCACAGGAGGTACCGGTCGCCCAGCCGGGCCGTCCGGGGCGAGAGGTCGGGCTCCCGGTCGGCGCTGCCGTCCAGCACCCGGAACAGCATGTGGGACAGCCTCGGGGAGCCGGCGCCGCCCTCGCCCAGCAGCTTGTCGAGGGTGTGGTCCTGGGTCATCTGGAAGAGCTCGCCGTCGCGCAGCAGGTAGCCGCGCGAGTCACCGATGTGCGCCAACGCGACCTGGTCGCCCGACCAGAGCATCGCGGTGAGGGTCGTCCCCATCCGGTCCAGCTCCGGATGCTCCCCGATCACCCCGCGCAGCGTCTCGTGGGCCTGGGTGACCGCACGGCCGAGGGTCTCCACCAGCTGGTCGGCGGGCACCTCCGCGTCGAACGACCGAAGCGCGCCGATGACGGTGGAACTGGCGACCTCACCCCCGGCGTAACCGCCCATGCCGTCGGCGACCGCGATCAGCCAGGGCCCGGCGTAGCCCGAGTCTTCGTTGTTCTCGCGGTTGCATCCGATGTCAGAACCCGCGGCGTAGGCAATTGTCACGTTCATACTGATTTCGATGAGGTCCCGGTATGAGGAGTTCAGCCTTCGGCGAGGCCATGACGTACGGCGAACAGAGCCGCTTGAGTGCGGTCCTGCACGCCGAGCTTGATGAACAGATTAGACACATGCGTCTTGACCGTCTTCTCCGAGACGATGAGTACGCGGGCGATCTCACGGTTGGAACGTCCATGCGCGATCTGCACGAGCACCTCCCGCTCTCGTTCGGTGAGGGTCTGGATCCCTCGCTCATCCCCTGAACTCCGCTCCCCATGCGCCATCGCGTCGGCCGCGTCCGGTGCGAGGAGCACATGCCCATCGTGCACCGCCCGGATCGCCTGCACGAGTGCCTGGGGATCGACATCCTTGTACAGATAGCCTGCCGCACCGGCCCGTACCGCAGGAAGCACATGCGCACGTTCGGTCATGCTGGTCAGCACCAGCACCCGGGCGGCCAGCCCGCGGGTCCGGAGCTCGGTCAGCGCGGCCTGCCCGTCGACGCCGGGCATCTTGAGGTCCAGCAGGATCACGTCCGGCTCCAGCGACTCGGCCGCCGAGACCGCCGAGGCGCCGTCCGACGCCTCGCCCACCACGTCGATGTCCGGCTGCACGCCGAGGAACGTGCGCAGTCCCTGCCGTACGACCGGGTGATCATCAACGATCAGCACCCGGATCGGGGCGCGCCCGGGTCGCTCGGCGTCGTCAGGCACGGGGAACCTCCACGCGCACGACCGTACCGCTACCCGGGCTCGAATCAATGGTCAGCGAGCCACCGGCCGAAATCGCGCGATCCCGCATCGAGGTCAGGCCCAGGCCGTCCTTGATCGTCACCGAGCCGTGCCGGGCCGCCGGGGCGTCACCGTACCCGGGCAGTGGGGCCTCGAAGCCGGCCCCGTCATCGGCGATCTCCAGGACCACGCACGGTCCCTCGGTGCGCAGCCGTACCTCGATGGAACCGGCGCGGGCGTGTCGCAGCGCGTTGTAGAGCCCCTCCTGGGCGATCCGGAACAGCGCCGTCTCGCGGTCCCCCGGCAGGGCCGGAAAACCTTTGACGGAGAAGCTCAGCTCCGCGTCGTACACCCGGTCCAGCACCTCCACGTGCTTGCGCAGCGAGGCCACCAGGCCGTCCCCGGCCAGGTCGGCCGGGCGCAGCTCGAAGATGACGGCCCGGAGCTCGGCCAGCGCCTCCGCGGCCAGCCGCTCGACCTGGGCCAGCTCTGCCACCGTACGGTCCGGGTCGGTGGCCGCGAGCGCGGCGGCGGCGTGCGCGGTGAGCCGCAGCGAGAACAGCTTCTGGGCGACGGCGTCGTGGAGCTCGCGGGCCAGCCGGTTGCGTTCCTCCACCACGGTGAGCTCGCGGTTGCGCTCGTAGAGCCGCGCGTTGGTGAGGGCGATCGCGGCGTGCGCGGCGAACAGCGTGAGCAGCTCCTGGTCCGCCGGGGTGAAGCCGCCCGGCGCCCGCTTGTTGGCCAGGAAGATGATGCCCAGGACGTCCGCGCCGCTGCGGATGGGCACGCCGAGGAAGTCCGTGAGCACGGGGTGGGCGGCCGGCCAGCCCTCGAAGCCCGGCTCCCGGCGGATGTCGGCGTGCCGGTGCGTGGCGCCGTCCCGGAGCATCACCGCGAGCATGCCGTGCTGGCGCGGCAGCGGCCCGATCGCGGCCCACTGCTCGTCCGAGATGCCCTCCACGACGAACTCCGCGAACGACCCCTGGTCATCGGGAATCCCCAGGGCGGCATAGCGCGCGTCGAGCAGCTGCGCGGCGGCCCGCACGATCACCTGGAAGACCTCGTGCACGGACAGGTGCCGGGTGACGGCGAGCACCGCCGCGCTGACGGCCTGCAGAGCCGCATCGCGGTCCTGCCCTGCACACCCGTCGCTGCCCACGGTCCCGACGGTACCCGGCCCCCGGCCGGCCCGGATCCGCCGCGCGACCTAGGACATCTGCCGCACGGCCTAGGACGTTGTCATGAGCGGTCCGGGACTGATGGGCGATTTCGCACCAGGTGCCCGGGCCCTAACGTCGGGGACATGACGACGAAGACGGCTCTCATCACCGGCGCCTCCCGGGGGCTGGGCCTGGCACTGGCCACCGCCCTCGCCAAGGACGGCTGGCGTCTGATCATCAGCGCGCGGGGCGCGGCGGACCTGTCCACGGCCGCGCGGGACCTGGGCGCGACCGGGCTGGCGGGTGACGTCACCGACTCCTGGCACCGGGGCGCACTGATCAACGCGGTCGAGGAGGCCGGGGGGCTCGATCTGCTGGTCAACAACGCCAGCGTGCTCGGAGCCGTACCCCTCCAGCCGTTGCACGCCTACCCGCTCGACCGGCTGGAGCACGCCTTCCGGGTCAACACCCTGGCACCGCTGGCGCTGATCCAGGGCCTGCTGCCGCCGCTGCGGGAGCGCGGCGGGGCGATCCTCAACCTCAGCTCGGACGCGGCCGTGGAGGCCTACGAGACCTGGGGCGGCTACGGGGCGAGCAAGGCGGCGCTCGACCAGCTCTCGCACGTGCTCGCCGCCGAGGAGCCCGGGGTGTCGGTGTGGTGGGTGGATCCCGGGGAGATGCGGACGCGCATGCTGGCCGAGGCGATGCCGGGCGAGGACCTGTCGCGGACACCCCCGCCCGAGGAGGCCGCCGCCGCGCTGCTGCGCCTGCTGGAGCGCCGGGCACCGAGCGGCCGCTACCGGGCGGCGGAGCTGTGACGGCCGTGGCACTGGAGGTCCCCGCGAAGACGCCACCGGGCGGGCTGCTGTCCGGGCGGTACCGCGCGCCCACGCTCGGCATCGTGCTGCTGGTCACGCTGCTGGCGTTCGACGAGATGGCGGTCGGCACGGCGCTGCCGGTCACGGCCCGCGAGCTGGGCGGGCTGCCGCTGTACGCCTGGGCGTTCTCCGCGACGCTGATCGCCAGCCTGCTCGCCAACGTGGTCGCCGGCGGCTGGGCCGACGTCTCCGGGCCCGCCCGGCCGCTGCTGGCCGGGCTGGCCTGTTTCGTGGCCGGCCTCGTGCTGGCCGGGCTGGCGCCGGGGATGGGGTGGTTCGTCGCGGGCCGGGCGATCCAGGGCCTGGGGGCGGGAGCCGCCATCGTCGCGATGTACGTCGTGGTGGCCCGGGTCTATCCGGAGGAGCTGCGGCCCCGGGTGTTCGCCGGGCTGGCCGCCGCCTGGGTGGTGCCCTCGCTGGTCGGCCCCACGGTCGCCGGGCTGGTGGCCGAGCATCTGCACTGGCGGTGGGTGTTCCTCGGGCTGATCCCGCTCGTCGTGCCGGCCGCCGCCATGCTCCTGCCCGTGCTCCGGCGGACCGGCGGCGGCTCCGGCGCGTTCTCCGGGGCACGGTCGCTGGCCGCGGCCGCCGTGGCGGCGGGTGCCGCGCTGCTGCTGTACGGGCTCGACCACGCGGTGATCGTCCTGACGGTCCTCGGCCTCCTCGGGCTGGTGGCGGGGCTGCCGCGGCTGCTCCCCTCCGGAACGTTGCGGCTGCGCCGGGGCCTGCCGGCGGCCGTGGCCATGCGCGGGCTCTTCGCCATCGGGTTCTTCGGCACCGAGGCGTTCATCCCGCTCGGGCTGACCGCACTGCACGGCTTCACCCCGACCCAGGCGGGCATCGTGCTCACCGTCGGCGCGCTCGGCTGGTCGGCGGCCTCCTGGGTGCAGGGCCGGTCGACCCGCTCGCGCCCGTTCTTCGTCGTCCTGGGCGCCTTCCTGCTGGCCATCGGCGTCACGGCGATCGTCCTGGCCACCCCCGTCCACGGCTGGCTCGCCGCCCCCGCCTGGGTCGTCGCCGGTGCCGGGATGGGCTTCGGGACGGCCGCCCTCAGCGTTCTCATCATGAATCGGTCCGCCCCCGCCGAGCAGGGCACCAACTCCGCCGCCATGCAGATCAGCGACACCGTCGGCGCCTCGCTCGCGGTGGGCGTCGCGGGCGCCCTGGTGACCGGCTCGGCTCATCACGCATGGCTTTCGGGAGGGGGTCTGGCGGACGGCATCCGCACCGCCGGGATCCTCACCGCCCTCATCGCCGTCGCCGCCGTCATCGCCGCTTTCCGGGTGGAGGCACCCCATGATTGAGTTCGCGCTACCCCCGGCCCTGGAGGCCCACGAACCCCCCGAGGCCCGCGGGCGGACCCGAGACGGCGTACGACTGCTGGTCAGCCGCTCCTCCGGGGTCACCCACCACGAGTTCCGGGAGCTTCCGGCCCTGCTCGCGCCGGGAGACCTGCTGGTGGTCAACACCTCGGCGACCCTGCCCTCGGCGGTGCTGCTCGACCGGCTGGCGATCCATTTCTCCACTCCCGTCTCGGACCCTCTCTCGGACCAGATCTCGGACCAGATCTCGGACCAGGTCTCGGACCAGGTCTCGGACCAGGTCTCAGACCAGGTCTCAGACCGGCAGGCCGGCCAGGAGGTCTGGCTGGTCGAGCTGCGCCGCCGTACCGGCAAGGCGTCCGCGCCGTACGCGGGCGGGACGCGCGGCGAGTGGTTCCCGCTGCCCGGCGGGGCGACCCTCACCCTGATCGACCGGCAGACCGACCGGCTCTGGCGGGCCCGGCTGAGCACCGAGGTCGTCCCGTACCTGCGCCGGCACGGCAGGCCGATCCGGTACGGCTACGTACGCCGGGACTGGCCCGCCTCGGCCTACCAGACCGTCTTCGCCCGGGACAGCGCAGCCGAGGGGAAGGTCAGGGAGGTGACGGCCGGGGACGGGGAGGCCGGCAAGCAGGTTATGGCCGGGGTCCCGGCCCTCCCGGGCGGGTCCGTCGCCGCGGCGGAATCCGCCAGGGGCAGCGCCGAGATGCCGAGCGCCGGCCGTCCCTTCACCGACGAACTGGTGACCCGGCTGGTCTCGCACGGAGTGGTGCTCACCCCGCTCAGCCTGCACACCGGGGTGGCCTCGCCCGAGGCGCACGAGCCGCCCTATGCCGAACGGTTCACCGTCCCGGAGACGACCGCGTCGCTGGTGAACCACGTGCGCGCCCGTGGCGGCCGGGTGGTCGCCGTCGGCACGACCGTGGTGCGAGCCCTGGAGACCGCGGTGGACCCGGCCGGCCGGGTCCGGGCCGCCGACGGCTGGACCGAGCATCTGGTCACGCCCGCGAGCGGTGTGCGCGTCGTTGACGGCCTGCTCACCGGGCTGCACGAGCCCCGCTCATCGCATCTGCAGATGCTGACCGCGATCGCCGGCGCGGAGCTGCTGGAGCGCACCTACGCCGAGGCCCTCGCCAAGGGATACCTCTGGCACGAGTTCGGCGATCTCAACCTTCTCCTGCCCTGAGCCCTTTCTCCCGAGGACCCGGATCGCGTACTTTATGGCAGGTCCGGGCGGTGTCCGGAGGCCGCAGGTTAACGCAGAGTGACGCGCGGATATACATCCAGTGACGCATGCTTCCACATGGTGGACGCGTCGCCGGCGGCTCGGCGGTGACGGGTAGCGTGGAGCGCAGTATGAACGGCACACAGCGCACGTTGCTCATCACACTCACTGGCCGTGATCGCCCCGGGGTGACCTCTCGTCTGTTCAGCACCCTGGCGGGTTTCCCGCTGACGGTGGCCGACGTGGAGCAAGTCGTGATCCGCGGGCGCCTGATCCTGGGTGTGCTGATGTGGTACGGCACGGCCGTGGACATCGGCCAGGTGTGGTCCGCCGCCGAGAAGGTGGCGTCCGACCTCGACCTGGAGATCGAGATGGCGACGGGCAGCGCCAAGAAGGTGGCGCCCAAACGCCGCGGCGGGCTGCACGTGACCGTGCTGGGCGCCCCGCTGAAGCCCGCGGCCATCGCCGGGATCGCCGGGCGGATCGCCGCCAACGGGGCCAACATCGACCGGATCGAACGCCTCTCGCACTATCCGGTCACGAGCATCGAGCTGGACGTCTCCGGCGCCGACCCCGCCACCCTGCGCGCCGCGCTGGCCATCGAGGCCGCCGAGCAGCAGGTCGACGTGGCCGTCGAGCGGGCCGGGCTGCACCGCCGGGCCAAGCGGCTCATCGTCATGGACGTCGACTCGACGCTCATTCAGGGCGAGGTCATCGAACTGCTCGCCGAGCACGCGGGGCAGCTGGACAAGGTCGCGGAGATCACCGAGGCCGCCATGCGCGGCGAGCTCGACTTCGAGGCGTCGCTGCGCGACCGGGTGGCGCTGCTGGCGGGCGTGGAGGCCTCGGCCATCGACGACGTACGGCGCAAGCTGGTGCTGTCCTCGGGGGCCCGCACGCTGGTACGGACGCTGAAGCGGCTGGACTACAAGTTCGCGATCGTGAGCGGCGGATTCACCCAGGTCACCGATGCCCTGGTGGAGGACCTGGGGATCGACTACTCGGCGGCCAACACCCTGGAGATCGTCGACGGCAAGCTGACCGGGCGGGTCACCGGCCCGATCATCGACCGGGCTGGCAAGGCGGCGGCGCTGGCGAGGTTCGCCGACGAGGCCGGCATCCCGATCAGCCAGACGGTCGCCGTCGGCGACGGCGCCAACGATCTCGACATGCTCCAGGCGGCCGGTCTCGGCATCGCCTACAACGCCAAACCGGTCGTCCGCCAGGCGGCTGACACCGCCGTCAACGTGCCGTACCTCGACACGATCCTGTTCATGCTGGGGATCTCCCGCGACGAGATCGAGGCCGCCGACGCGGAGGATCTCCCCCAAGCGTGAACCAGGCGTGAACCAGGCCTGAACCACGGCGACCGCGGGGTCGTCCGACCGGCGTGACGCACACTCAGCGTCATGACCGAATTGCCGTTACCGGACCGGCCGTTGCATGCCCGTCCTGGGACGAAACCCATCACGGCACGAGCCCTCCACCAGCAATGCGGCGTTCGTCAAGCCCTTGACCTGCGGGTATCTTACGTGTCCGGATCACTTCGATTGTTTCGTCCGTATTGCCGGTACGTTGTCTGATTGTTATCTCATCCAACAAATACCCGGCTGTAGGACCTAGCGCCGTGGGTGATCCTCGTCATATGTTCCCTGACACAACATTCAAACGGGCGGATCGGCCGAGAACCGGCAAAACGCCACAGAGAGCCACATAACACCCCAGCCCCTCGACCGCGGCGTACGCGGTACGTACCCCAGAAAGGACCCTGCACATGCGCAAGGGGATCCTCAGCTTGACCGCAGCCTCGGCGGCGCTGCTCGTCGGCCTCACCGCCTGCGGGAGCTCCGACGGTGACAAGGACAAGACGTCCGGTGGCAGCACCGCGGCCAAAAAGGGCAAGATCGGCGTGATCCTGCCGGACAGCAAGTCCTCCGCCCGCTGGGAGACCGCGGACCGCAAGTACCTCGGCGAGGCTTTCAAGGCCGCCGGCATCCCGTATGACATCCAGAACGCCCAGGGCGACAAGACCGCCTTCCAGACGATCGCCGACCAGATGATCACCAACGGCGCGACCGTGCTGCTGACCGTGAACCTGGACAGCGGCTCCGGCAAGGCGGTGCTGGACAAGGCCAAGGCGCAGGGCGTCGCGACGATCGACTACGACCGGCTCACCCTGGGCGGCAGCGCCCAGTACTACGTGAGCTTCGACAACACCGCGGTCGGCAAGCTCCAGGGCGAGGGTCTGGTCAAGTGCCTGACCGAGAACAAGGCCACCAAGCCGGTCATCGCTGAGCTCAACGGCTCGCCGACCGACAACAACGCCACGCTGTTCAAGAACGGCTACGACAGCATCCTGAAGCCGAAGTACGATTCCGGCGACTTCGTCAAGGGCCCGGACCAGTCGGTGCCCGACTGGGACAACGTCCAGGCCGGCACGATCTTCGAGCAGATGCTGACCAAGGACCCGAAGATCGCCGGAGTGCTGGCGGCCAACGACGGCCTCGGCAACGCCGCGATCTCCGTGCTCAAGAAGCAGAAGCTCAACGGCAAGGTCCCGGTCACCGGCCAGGACGCCACCGTGCAGGGTCTGCAGAACATCCTCAACGGCGACCAGTGCATGACCGTCTACAAGGCGATCAAGCAGGAGGCCGACGCGGCCTCCAAGCTGGCCATCTCGCTGGCCAACGGCCAGAAGGGCGAGACCAACGGCACCACCAACGACCCCGAGGGCAAGCGTGACGTGCCGTCGGTGCTGCTGCAGCCGAAGGCCATCTACAAGGACAACGTCAAGGACGTCGTCACCGACGGCTTCGTGACCAAGGCCGAGCTCTGCACCGGCGCCTACGCCGCCAAGTGCACGGCGGCAGGGATCCAGTAGCACGACCGTAGGGGCCCGGCGGCGCGCTCCCCGCGCCGCCGGGCCCCACGGCCCCCAACAGAGGAGCCGCCCGACCTGTCCGCGACCCCCGTCCTGGAACTACGCGGGATCGACAAGAGCTTCGGTCCGGTGCAGGTCCTGCACGACGTCGCCCTCTCGGCCTATCCGGGGGAGGTGACCGCTCTGGTCGGCGACAACGGCGCCGGCAAGTCCACGCTGGTCAAGTGCATCGGCGGGATCTACCCGATCGACAACGGTGAGTACTACTTCAACGGTGCTCCCGTCCACGTGCACAGCCCCCGTGAAGCCGCCGCGCTGGGCGTCGAGATCGTCTACCAGGACCTCGCGCTCTGCGACAACCTCGACATCGTGCAGAACATGTTCCTCGGCCGGGAACGTAAGAGCGGCCTCGTCCTCGACGAGGCGTCGATGGAGGAGATGGCGGCCAAGACCCTCGACGGGCTGTCGGTGCGCACGGTCAACTCCATCCGCCAGCAGGTGTCCAGCCTGTCCGGCGGGCAGCGGCAGACCGTCGCGATCGCCAAGGCCGTGCTGTGGAACAGCAAGGTGGTGGTCCTGGACGAGCCGACCGCCGCACTCGGGGTCGCCCAGACCGCGCAGGTGCTGGAGCTGGTCCGGCGGCTGGCCGACAACGGCCTGTCCGTGATCCTCATCTCGCACAACCTCAACGACGTGTTCGCGGTGTCCGACCGCATCGCCGCTCTCTACCTCGGCCGCATGGCCGCTCAGGTCAAGACCTCGGACGTCACCCATGCCCAGATCGTGGAGCTGATCACCGCTGGGCGCAGCGGGGACCTGGGCCTCCAGAACAGCAACGGAGCCAAGCAATGAGCGTCGCCACCTCGAAGAGCTCGGCCGGAGTGGCCTCTCCGCCTCTGACCTCCCACGCGCGTGGTTATCTCGAGCGGGTCCGCGGCGGCGACATCGGCGCGCTGCCCGCCATCCTCGGCCTGATCGTGCTCTGCACCACCTTCTCGATCCTGCGGCCGGTCTTCCTGTCGGCCGGCAACTTCGCCAACCTGCTCACGCAGGGCGCCGCCGTCACGGTCATCGCCATGGGACTGGTCTTCGTCCTGCTGCTCGGCGAGATCGACCTGTCCGCCGGCTACGCCAGCGGCGTGTGCGCCGCCGTGCTCGCGGTGCTGCTGACGAAACACGGCTGGCCCTGGTATGCGGCGGTCAGCGTCTCGCTGCTCACCGGCGTGCTCATCGGGCTGGTGCTCGGCGTGCTGGTGGCGAAGATCGGCATCCCGTCGTTCGTGGTCACCCTGGCGGCGTTCCTGGCCTTCCAGGGCGTCGTGCTGATGCTGATGAACAACGGCTCCAACATCTCCATCGAGAACAAGACGGTCCTGGCGATCGCCAACAAGAACGTCACGCCCCTCCTCGGCTGGGTCATGCTCCTGGTGGGCGTCGCGGCGTACGCGGCGATCCTGCTGGTGCGGGCCCGGCGCCGGGCCGGCCGGGGGCTCACCACCGACCCGCTGGCGCTCATCGCGATGCGGGTGGCCACCCTGGCCGTGGCCGGCGGGATCGCCGTCTACGTGCTCAACCTGGAGCGCAGCCGCAACGCCATCGTGGTCTCGCTCAAGGGCGTGCCGATCGTGGTCCCGATCATCGGCGTACTGCTCATCCTGTGGACCTTCGTGCTGCACCGCACGGCCTACGGACGGCATCTCTACGCGGTCGGCGGCAACAAGGAGGCCGCCCGGCGGGCCGGCATCAACGTCGACGCCATCCGGATCTCGGCGTTCGTCATCTGCTCGGCGATGGCGTCCGTGGGCGGGCTCATCGCCGCCTCGCGCGCCAACTCGGTCGACCCGAACACCGGCGGCAGCAACGTCCTGCTCTACGCGGTCGGAGCCGCGGTCATCGGCGGTACCAGCCTCTTCGGCGGCAAGGGCCGGGTGCTCGACGCCGTCCTGGGCGGCGCCGTGGTCGCCGTCATCGACAACGGCATGGGTCTGATGGGATACAGCGCGGGCGTCAAGTACGTCGTGACAGGATCTGTGCTGCTGCTGGCGGCCGGTGTCGACGCCCTGTCCCGGAGGCGTGCCGCGGCCACAGGACTTCGATGACCTGTCCAGCCGGCACGACCTGTCCAGTCACGACCTTTCCACTCACAACAGAGACAAGAGCAGGGTCTCCCGAATGATGAGAGCCGGTCCCTCCCAGGAGGAAATCCGCCGGCACAATCTCGGCACCTTGTTGCGCCACGTCCACCTGGGCGGCCCCGCCTCGCGGGCCGTGCTCGCCGACCGGATGGGGCTCAACCGCAGCACCATCATGGCGCTGACGGCGGAGCTGACCGCGGCGGGCCTGGTCCGCGAGGAGCTGCCCAAGGAGACCGGCAAGGCCGGGCGACCGTCGCTGGTCGTCCGGCCCGAGTCGACCAGGGTGTACGTCCTGGCCTTCGATCTCGGGGTGGACCGCCTGGTCGCGGCCCGGATCGGGCTCGGCGGAGTGATCCTGGACCGCCGCGAGACGGTCCGGGCCCGCGACGGCTTCGAGCTCGACGACGTGGTGAAGGTGCTCGCCGGCTTCGCCCGGCAGATGGTCCGCAAGGCGGCCGCCGACACCGTGTGCGTGGGCGTGGGTGCGGCCGTCTGCGGCATGGTCCGCCGGGCGGACGGCATGATCCGCTTCGGGCCGAACATCGGCTGGGTGAACCAGGCGTTCGGAGAGGTGCTCGGCAACGCGCTCGGCATGGGGCTGCCCGTGTCCGTCGGCAACGACGGCAATCTCGGGGCGCTGGCCGAGCACGAGCGCGGAGCCGGCATCGGTTTCCAGAACCTGATCTACCTCCACGGTGACGTGGGCATCGGCGGCGGGATCATCGTCGGCGGCAAGCTGCTCGGCGGCGAGGGCGGCTACGGCGGCGAGGTCGGCCACATGGTGGTCAACCCCGACGGGCTCATGTGCGGCTGCGGATCCCGGGGCTGCCTGGAGGCCGAGGTCGGCGAACGGGCCCTGCTCACCGCCGCCGGCCGCGACGAGACGCCGGGGCTCATCGGCCGGGACGCGGTACGCGCCGTCGTGGACGCGGCGGACCGGGGCGACTTCATCGCACGCGACGCCCTGCACCGCGTCGGCGACTGGCTCGGCATCGGCGTCGCCAACCTGGTCAACGTCTTCAATCCCGGCCTGGTGATCTTCGGTGGGATGCTGCGGGAGATCTATCTCGGCTCCGCCGCCCAGGTGCGCAGCCGCATGACGACCAACGTGCTCGCCGTCTCCCGCGAGAAGGTACGGCTGCGCACGCCCGCCCTCGGTGATGACGCCACCCTCGTCGGCGCCGCCGAACTGGCCTTCTCCGAGGTCCTCACCAGCCCGCTCGAGGTCCTCGCCCGCACCGTGGCCCCGTAGGAGGGGCCGGCCGGCCGGGTCAGCGGCACAGCGCCGCGTCCAGCGCCCGTACGTCGTCGTACAGGCTCCGCAGGGTGTGCTGGACGACCGCCACGCTCAGCAGGTCCCGGCGCAGCGGGGTGGACTCGTCCAGGGTCGCCCCGGCGGCGATCTCGGCCCGGCGCCGCTCGGCCAGCGACGACAGGTAGTGGTCCAGATCGGTCAGCAGATCGTCGATGTTCAGCGTGGGCACGGGGGTGTCCCCCGCCCTCAGCGCATCCGCGACCTCCTCGAGGTGGTCGGCGATCCGTAGGAGGATGGAGCTGACCGGCCCGATGTCGCCCTCCTCCGCCCGCGACGTGCCGGCGACCGTGATCACGCGATCCTGGATCCGGCGGGCCGCCGCGACCGCGTCCCGCAGGCAGCCGACCAGCCCGACGTCCGGGGACGGCTCCTGGGCCATCCGGTCGGTCAGGTCGGCGACGGCGTCCGCCGCCTCCCGTACGCGGATCAGCTGTCCGGTGAGCGGCTCCCGGGAGGCCGCCGTCTGCCGGACGAGCGCGGCCAGGCGGGAGCCGAGGTCCGCCAGCACGCCCGAGAGCTGGAAGGAGCCGGTGGACGGCCACAGCAGCCGGGCCGCCCCCAGGGCGATCAGGCCGCCCGCGACGTTGAGCCCGATCCGCACCAGGGTCTGGTCCCACGACACCGGGGTACCGAAGTCGACGAGCATCATGATCAGCGGTGTGCAGAAGCACAGCCAGAAGAAGTAGCTCACCGGGCTGAGCATGAAGCCGATGAAGGCGCAGCAGAAGATGACCAGGGCCAGTTCGGTCTCGCCCCGTACCACCGCCAGCAGGACGGCGGCGATGACCCCGCCCAGCGCGGTCCCGCCGATCCGCTGGAAGACCCGGTCGACGGTCTGGCCGTAGGTGGCGCGCAGGGACAGGAACACCGAGATCACCAGCCAGTGCCCGCGTGGAATGTCGAACGCCGCCCAGATCACCGTCGCGACCAGCACCGCGACCCCCGCCCGGAGCGCGTTGCGGACGGCAGTGGACCTGCTGGACAGGGCGTCGACGGACCTGCTCCACAGCGAGGCGGGCCGCGGTGCCCCCGGCAGCCTGGGCGTCGAGACGCCGACGGTGATCCCGGCCGCCACGATCCGGCCGGCCGAGTCGATGGTGGCCGCGATACGGCGTACGGTGCGCCAGACCTGGGCGGCGAGCGCCGTGGCGACCAGGTCCGCACCGCCCTCGAAGGCGGTCCGGCGGATCTCCTCGACCCGGTCGCCCAGCCGGCGGGCGCCGTCCGGGTCGGTCTCGTGCCAGGTGGCGCCGGCCGGGTCGCCGATCGCCGCGGCGAGCAGCCGCAGCCGGGCACCGAGTTCGTCGATCGCCGCCGTGGTCTCCGCGTCGGCGCTCTCGCGCAGCGGGCGGAGGGCTTCCGCCTCGATCAGGGCACGCAGCGCGACGATCTCGTGCATGATCTTGACCAGGGTCTTGATGAGGCGGGCCGGCCGTTCGTCGTCGCTGGTGGCGCTGTAGAGGCCGTACGTCGTGCGGGCCCGGCCCAGCGCGGCGGCGGCGGCAGCGCGGCGGCGCTCCCACTCGGGGTCCCCGGCGGGCACCGTCACCACCTCGAGGGTCCCGGCGACGGACGCCGCGGCCTCCGACAGCGCCTCCAGCAGCGGGCGCAGCCGACGCCGCGGCCACGGTGCCAGCACCAGCGCGCACATGAACAGGGCTCCGGCCAGCTCGTACGCGCAGTCGAGCAGGACGTCGTCGCCGGCCGGCCTGATCGCGGCCGTCATCGTGGCAAGGCCCAGGGTCGGCCCGACACCGGACACGACCGACTGGTAGATCACGACCAGCGGCAGGACCGCCACGACGATCCAGCGATGACCGCTGAGCAGGCCGCCGATCAGCGTGCCGACCAGGATGACCGTCACGATGACGGCCAGTTGCCGGGCCTTCTGCCCGTACGTCCCCTGCGGAGAACGGACCGCGACCAGGTAGGCTCCCAGCGCGGCGACCAGGCCGGGTTGGGACCGTCCCAGCTGGGCGCCGATCAGCAGGGGCAAGGCGACGGCGACGGCCGCGCAGAGGCCGTACACGGGGGCGGCCCGCCCCTCGACCGCGGTCAGCATCCGCCGCAGCCGCGACCAGCCCCACTCCTTCATTCCGGCGGTCACCCCCCGGTCAGCCGCGCATCCGCCCAGGATAGTGCGCTGGGCCGGCGGGCCTTTTCAGTGCTGGGCGTGCGCGGGCGTCCAGAGCGCCGTGGTGCGCCCGGCGCCCGGCCAGGCCCCGGACCAGCCGCCGTCCCACTCGATCACGGCGAGCGCGCAGGTCGGAAAGGCCTCGGGGGCGGCTCCGCTCAGATCGAACACGAGCTGGTGGAACGAGGGGTTGTGCCCGACGAGCAGCAGCGTCCCGACCTCGTCACCGGTCTGGCGGACCAGGTCCAGCAGGGTGTCGACGTCGTTGTCGTAGATCGCGGGCTCGTAGGACACCCGGGTTTCGAGGTCCAGGCGGTCGAGGGTCTCCCGGGTGCGCTGCGCGGTCGAGCAGAGCACCTGGTCGGGCAGCAGTCCCTCGGCCCGCAGCCAGTCGCCGGCGGCGCCGGCGTCACGCCGCCCGCGACCGGTCAGGACACGGTCGTGGTCGGCCTTGCCCAGGGTGTGCTCGGCCTTGGCATGGCGCAGCACGATCAGGGTCGGCATGCGGTCAGCGCTGCGGGGTGAGGCCGTGCGGCGAGAGCAGGTACCCGATGATCCACAGAGCGATGATCACGGCGAACATCGCGCCGACGATGATGGTGAAGCCCTTGGCTCCCGACATCGGCTTCTTCTGGCCGCTCATCCGCCATGTCCCCCTCGGCTGTCTGCTGTCGTCCGACCGTACCCGACGAGAAGGAGCCGGTGGCAACCGGCCACCGGCTCCTTCCGTCCATCGCGTTCCCCTGCGTCAGGTCAACCCGATCAGGTCTCCCGGATCAGGTCCTCCCGCGTCGGGTTCCGGGCATCGGATCCTGCCCGCCGAACAGACGCTCAGGTCTTGCTGACGGACTTCGCCTCCTGACCGGACTCGCCGCCCTCGGCGCCGTTCGCGGCCGCGGTCGCGGCGGGCGACTCGTCGGCCGCCGGGACCTCCTTGGTCGCGCCGTCCGGGTGCTGCGGCGCGGCGGCCGAGGACTCCCCGGCGTCCGACCCGAGCGAGCCGGCCCGGCGCTTGGAGATGATGATCGAGCCGACCACCACACCGACGGCCACCACGGTCACGCCGACGCGCAGTGCCACGTTGTCGGCGTAGGTGACCACGGCCTGGGCGATGAGCAGGGCGACGAGGTTCATCACCTTGATCAACGGGTTGATGGCCGGGCCGGCGGTGTCCTTGAAGGGGTCGCCGACCGTGTCGCCGATCACCGTGGCGGCATGCGCCTCGGAGCCCTTGCCGCCGAGGTAGCCCTCCTCCACGAGCTTCTTGGCGTTGTCCCAGGCCCCACCGGAGTTGGACAGGAACACCGCCATCAGCGTGCCCGCCGCGATGGCCCCGGCCAGGTACGCACCCAGGGGTGCGTAGCCGAGGGCGAAGCCGACCGCGATCGGGGTCATGATCGCCAGCAGACCCGGGGTGGCCAGCTCGCGCTGCGCGTCCCGGGTGCAGATGTCGACCACGGCCTGGTAGTCGGGCTTCTCGCTGTAGTCCATGATCCCCGGGTGGTCGCGGAACTGGTTCCGTACCTCCACGACGACCCGGCCGGCCGCCCGGCCCACCGCCATGATGGCCAGCCCGGAGAACAGGAAGACCACCGAGGCACCGATGATCAATCCGATGAGCACGTTGGGCGAGTCGATCGACAGGCTGAAGCTGCTGAAGTCGCCCAGCGCCTTCTTGACGGCGTCGGACGCGCCCGCCAGCTCGCCCTCGACCGTGGTGCGGAACGAGCCGAACAGCGCGGTCGCCGCGAGCACGGCCGTGGCGATCGCGATGCCCTTGGTGATCGCCTTGGTGGTGTTGCCGACCGCGTCGAGGCGCTCGAGCACCTTGGCGCCCTCACCGGTGACGTCACCGGACATCTCCGCGATGCCCTGGGCGTTGTCGGAGACCGGGCCGAAGGTGTCCATCGACACGATGACGCCGACCGTGGTGAGCAGGCCGGTGCCGGCCATGGCGACCGCGAACAGCGCCACCGTGGCGTTGCCGAAGCCCAGCAGGAACGCGCCGTAGATGGCACCGCAGATCAGCAGCGCCGAGTACACGGCGGATTCGAGGCCGAGTGCGATACCGGACAGGATGACGGTCGCCGCACCGGTTCTGGCGCTCTCGGTGACCTCCTTGACCGGTTTGCGGTTGGTCTCGGTGAAGTACCCGGTGAGCAACTGGATGGCGCTGGCCAGCACGATGCCGATGATGACGGCGCCGATCGCGACCAGCCGCGGGTCGACGTCGGCCATGTCGCCCTTGATCGTGCTGTTGACGCCGTGCAGGTCCGCGAACTTCGACGGAAGGTAGAGGAAGGCCGCCACCGCGACCAGCACGGCCGAAATGATCGCGGAGAGGAAGAACCCCCGGTTGATCGCCGTCATGCCGGAACGGTCACGGTCCCGGGGCGCCACGGCGAAGATGCCGATCACAGCGGTGATGACGCCGATCATCGGCACGATCAACGGGAAGACCAGGCCCTCGGTACCGAACGCCGCCTTGCCCAGGATCAGCGCGGCGACCAGCATCACCGCGTAGGACTCGAAGAGGTCGGCGGCCATGCCGGCGCAGTCGCCGACGTTGTCGCCCACGTTGTCGGCGATGGTCGCCGCGTTGCGCGGGTCGTCCTCCGGGATCCCCTGCTCAACCTTGCCGACCAGGTCGGCACCGACGTCGGCGGCCTTAGTGAAGATACCGCCGCCGACTCGCATGAACATGGCCAGGAGCGCCGCGCCGAAACCGAAGCCCTCCAGCACCCCGGGCGCATCACCCTTGTACGCGATAACGACGACCGCGGCACCGAACAGGCCGAGGCCCACGGTGAACATGCCCGCCACGCCGCCGGTGCGGAAGGCAAGCCGCATGGCCCGCTTCTCACCGCCGGTCTCGGCGTCCCGGGCGGCCGCCGCCACCCTGACATTGCCTCGCACGGCGAGCCACATGCCGGTGAAACCAGTGATCGCGGAGAACAGCGCCCCCACGACGAAGAACACCGAGCGTCCGATCCGTACACCCGTGCTGTCCGCCGGCAAGAGCAGGAGCAGGAACGGGATCAGCAGCACGAAGATGCCGACCGTACGGAACTGCCGTTTGAGGTACGCGCTGGCGCCCTCCTGTACGGCTCGGGCGATATCCTGCATCTTCTCGGTGCCTTGGCCCGCGGCCAGCACCTCTCGTACAAGTCCTCCGGCGACGGCCAGCGCCAGAAGCGCGATCACGCCGACGATGACGACCAAGGTGAGGTCGTTACCGGCGAGACCTACTTCCGTGCTTACCGGGCCGGAGAGGGAAAGCCCAGACATCCGTCCTCCTCGATACGTGCTGTCAAGTGGCCTTCAGGACCGACGGCATGGCCTATTCGGTCAGGGCACTGCAGTGCCGGGAGTCTACGCAGGCCACGTCTCAATGAGAAGCCTTCCGGCGCGCTCGTGCGAACGGCGTACGAGGCCGACGGGCGCTTCGCCAGGATATGCCAGATAAGTACCAAGAACAGGCATCGTCGCAGGTCAGGCCGATGGCCCGGGGGACGAGATCGCGCCGACCAGGAATCGAACCCCGCATGGAACGATGCGAGCTTTGTGCGCACGCTCAGGATCACCGAGTGATCGGCCGGTAATCGGGGAGTAATCAGCGACCCAATCGACGATCAAGGGCCGACCGAAAATCGATCTTCGCCCGGCCGCCCCTTCGCCCCCCGCGCCATACGGTCGCCCTGCCGAGGGCACGAAAAAAGCCCCGCACGAGGCGGGGCCCGAGGCGGTCGAAGTCCTACTTCGGCCAGCTCATCCTGATCTGAACGCCCTTGGGAGTCGAGGAGACGACCACGTCGTCGGCGAGGCCCGCGATGACGGCGAGCCCCAGGTCCCCGGCACCGTCACCCAGTGCGGCCAGGCTCAGCTCCTGCCAGTCGTCCTCCCCGGGGCGGACCGCGCCGGGCAGGTCCTGGCCGGGTGACGACTCGGCCGACAGCATGCCGGCCGCGTCGTCACCCAGTACGGAGTCGCTCACGATGACTTCGAACCGGCTCTTGCCATCGATCATTTCCAGCCGTACGGGCTCGTCCGGACAGTGCTCCAGGTGTGCCTCGACGGCACGGGAACACGCCTCGCCGACCGCCAGCCGCACTTCGTCGAGCAGCGCCTCGGGGACACCGCTGCGACGAGCCACGGCCGTCACGATCAGACGGGCCGTACGGACGTGCACCGGAAGTGCACTGAAAGAGAGCTCGACAGTCGCCATGTGATGAGTCATCTCGGGGAGAACGCCGTTTCCTTCCGGAGGTTGGCTGGAGGCCGTCTCCGGCCCCTGAAACAGAGGGGCTCGCCCCCGCCGTTCCTCACTTCTGGTTCTTGCGCTTCTCCCGCGCTTCCTCGATCGAGTCGTGGATACCGAAGACCTTGGTCAGCCCGGTGATCCGGAAGATCTTCAGAATACGCTCCTGCGTGCAGACGAGCTCGAGTGACCCGTCGTGCGCGCGGACCCGCTTGAGCCCGCCCACCAGAACGCCGAGACCCGTGGAATCAAGGAACTCGACCTTCTCCATGTCAACGAGGAGGTGGAACTTGCCCTTGTTGACCAGGTCGATGAGCTTCTCACGGAGCTTCGGCGCCGTATAGACGTCGATCTCTCCTTCCACGTTGATGACGGTCAGGCCATCTTCGGTGGTGTAGTCGTTCACCTTCAGGTCCACATATCCTCCTGCGCCGTGCCGCGAGTAGTCCGGGGGGCAACGGAACCCCGCCATGATTCAACCACGCTCCGGCGCCGTGTACCCACGAAATCCTCGCCCAGGGGAGGCGTTGGCTCCGTCAGCCTGACCTGGCGCTCCACCGTCGAGGAGCAGGGGAGGTTCACCGTCCGACACCGGGACGTGTCTACCTGTCCTGCCCCGGATGTCAGACTGGAAACCTGTGAATTCCTCGCCGAGTCCTCCCCATAGCCCCGCGGGAGCCTCAGACCAGCCGCCGCACAAGGCGCTGGCCAGGCTCCTGGCCGACCCGTCGCGACGTGACCAGATCACCCATGTCGAGTTCGTTCCCGCACGTCAGGGCCGCCAGGGCGAGTGGCCGGAGTGGGTTCCGCGGGTGCTGATCGACCGGCTGAGGACGGCGGAGATCGAAGCCCCCTGGGAGCACCAGGTCACGGCCGCGGAACACGCCCGTTCGGGCGATTCTGTGATCATCGCCACAGGAACGGCCTCGGGCAAGTCGCTCGGCTACCTCATGCCGTCCATCGCGGCGATCCTCGAGGGTGAGGCGCCGGGATCCCGTGGCGGGAGCGTGCTCTACCTGTCGCCGACCAAGGCTCTCGCCGCCGATCAGCTCCGGGCGATCCGGTCCCTGCGGCTGACCCAGGTACGCGCGGCGACGTACGACGGCGACACCCCGCCCGACGATCGCGGCTGGGTCCGGCAGCACGCCAACTACGTGCTCACCAACCCGGACATGCTGCATCGTTCGCTGCTGCCCGGGCACGGCCGCTGGTCGGCGTTCCTGCGCCGCCTGCAATACGTGATCATCGATGAGGCGCACGGCTACCGCGGGGTGTTCGGCTCGCACGTCGCGCAGATCCTGCGCCGGCTGCGCCGCGTCTGCGCGCGGTACGGCAGCTCACCGGTCTTCATCCTGGCCTCGGCGACCACCGCGGACCCGGCGGTGGCGGCCGGCCGGCTGACCGGGCTCCCGGTCACCGCCGTGGCCGAGGACGCCTCACCGCACGGTGCCACGGCCTTCGTGCTGTGGGAGCCGCCGCTGCAGACCACGCTGCACGGCGAGCACGGCGCCCCGGTCCGCCGCAGCGCCACCGCCGAGGCCGCCGACCTGCTCGCCGACCTGGTGGTCGAGGGAGTGCAGACACTGGCCTTCGTACGCTCCCGGCGCGGGGCCGAGTCGGTGTCGCTGGCGGCCAAGCGTGCGCTGGCGGAGGTGGCGCCCGGGCTGGCCGACCAGGTCGCCGCCTACCGGGCCGGCTATCTGCCGGAGGAGCGGCGGGCGCTGGAGGCGGCGCTGCGGTCCCGGTCGCTGTCCGGGCTGGCCACCACCAACGCGCTCGAGCTCGGCGTGGACGTCTCGGGGCTGGACGCGGTGCTGGTGTGCGGCTGGCCGGGCACCCGGGCCTCGCTGTGGCAGCAGGCCGGCCGGGCCGGGCGGGCCGGCCAGGACGCGCTGGCCGTCCTGGTGGCCCGCGACGACCCGCTCGACACCTATCTCGTGCACCATCCCGCGGCCATCTTCGGTACGCCGGTCGAGTCGACGGTGCTGGACCCCGACAACCCGTACGTCCTGGAACCCCACCTGTGCGCCGCCGCCGCCGAACTGCCACTGACCGACGGCGACCTCACGCTGTTCGGTCCGTCGGCGTCGGACGTGCTGCCCGATCTGGTGCGGCGCGGGCTGCTCCGCCGGCGGCCGACCGGGTGGTTCTGGGCGCGCCGGGACCGGGCGGGCGACCTCGCCGACATCCGGGGCGCCGGTGGCGCGCCGATCCAGGTCGTGGAGGCCGGTACGGGCCGGCTGCTGGGCACCGTGGACGAGGCGTCGGCGCACACGACGGTGCACGAGGGCGCCGTGTACGTCCACCAGGGCGAGTCGTACCTCGTGCAGATGCTCGACCTGGACGACTCGGTGGCGCTGGTGTCGCCCGCGGAGCCGGACTACTCCACGACGGCGCGAGACGTCACCGACATCCGGATCCTGGAGCGGCTGCGGTCCTCCTCCTGGGGCGAGGCGACGCTGTGCTTCGGCACGGTGGAGGTCACCCGGCAGGTCGTCGCCTACCAGATGCGCAGGCTGCAGTCCGGTGAGGTGCTCGGGGAGAAGCCACTGGACCTGCCGCCGCGCACCCTGCGCACCCGAGCCGTGTGGTGGACCCTGCCGGACATGCCACGCGACCTGGACGTGGCCGGGGCCGCGCACGCCGCCGAGCACGCCTCGATCGGCCTGCTGCCGCTGTTCGCCACCTGCGACCGCTGGGACATCGGCGGGGTGTCCACCCCGTCGCATCCCGACACCGGCCTGCTGACCGTCTTCGTGTACGACGGGCACGAGGGTGGTGCGGGGTTCGCCGAACGCGGTTACTCCGGAGCGGCCACCTGGCTGCGGGCCACCCGTGAGGCGATCAGGTCCTGCGAGTGCGAGGCCGGCTGCCCCTCCTGCATCCAGTCGCCCAAGTGCGGCAACGGCAACGAGCCCCTCGACAAGCCGGGTGCGCTCGACCTGCTCGCCGAGCTACTGGAAAATGTCCCGAACGACGGGAAATGAGCCGCCTGTCTGTGTCAGAGTCTCCGGAAGACCTTCCGGAACCCCCGCTACCGGAGAGGACACACTCCCCTTGATCTTTCTGGGTCTCATGGTGGCCGCCCTGGCCACCGTCGCAGCCGTAGGCGTCATCCTGGACAGCACCGCGCCCGCCTCGCTCTCGGTGTTCGGCGAGACCGTGCCCGGTATCAACAGTCAATGGCAGATCTTCTCGGCCGGCGTCGTCCTGGCCATCGTCTTCATGACCGGCATCATGATCGCGTTCTTCGGGATCGGGCGTGCGTTCCGCGTCCGCCAGGAGCTGCGCGAGCTGCGTGACGAGCACGAGCAGTCCATGCACACACTCGAGATGGAGAAGCGCCGCCTCCAGCGCGCGCTGGAGCACGCCCGCTCCGGGAACGGCGGCCCGCCGCAGCTCCCCGCCCACAACGTCGCCACCTCCCGCTGAGCGATCCCCCGGTCGCGTCGCCCTCACGCGACCGGGGGCATGGCCGTCCCTGGCCCTCACTCGGCCGCCCTGCCGCGCGACCACCGATCGCGCGGCCTTTGGCGACCGCATGTCTCCAGCGCCTTGCCGGACCGCTCTGCCCTGCCGCCTGCAGTCGCCTGGGTCGCCTGGGTCGCCTGCGGTCGCCGCTCGCGCCGTCGTGCCGTCGTAGCGAGACCTGGCGCCCTCGGCCCTCGCCCGGCCGCCCTGCCACGCGCCACCGACCACGTGGTCCTTACCGCGCCCGCACGTCTCCAGCGTGTGGTGAACCGCATTGCCCTGCGATTTGCCCTGCGATCGCCGGGTCGAGCCGTCGTACCGCGATCGGGGCACGATCGTTCCTGTGTCCTGCTCGGCCGGCTGCAGATCGTCGTGCGGCCGTCCGAGGCCGAGTCCACCGACCGGCCCTCGCGGCTCCGGGTCGGAAGCTCTGCTCCGAAGAGGTCTATCTCCGAACAGGTCTATCTCCGAAGAGGGTCTATCTCGGGCGGCGGCGGCCGCGCAGCGCTCGCCTGGAGGGCTTGCGCTCGTCCTTCTTTGCGGAAGCGGCGGGCTTGTCCTCTTTGTTGCCTTCGCCCGCGGTCGCCGACCGGTCCAGGGGCTGGATGGGCGGGACGGCGGCCTTGAGGGAGCGGGAGGCGGACTCGGCGATCGTCGGCGTTCCCGAGAGCGGGGAACTGCGGACGTCGGTCCTCGTGGCGAGGCCGGTCAACGCCGCCATCGCCTCTTCGACCTGAGGGTCGCCGGCGGGCGGGTGACCGCCGGTGCCGAGCCGCCGCTCGCTGCCGAACTCGTCCCTGCTTGACGCGTTGGTATCCGCTTCGGTCTCCGCTGCCGTGCCGGTCTCGACGGTGCTCGCCGTGCCGCTCTCGGCCCAGGAGTCGGTCCAGCTCCCGACCTGGGCCCCGGCCGCCGTGCCGGTCTCCACGCTGTCCGCCGCGCCGATCCCGGCCCAGGAATCGGTGCCGCCGCCGATCTCGGCCCAGGAATCAGTGCCGCCGCCGACCTTGGTCTCGGCCCCGCTCACCGCGCCGGCCTCGGCCGTGGCCTCGATCGGGCTCTCGGTCCGGCTCCCGGTCTTGGTTCCGCTCTGGGTTCCGGGCTCGGCCGCCTTGGTGGTGGCCGATGGGTCGCCGGAACCGTTGGCGGCGTGCGCCGTCGACCTGACCTTGGACTTGCCCTTCGTCCGGCCCTTCGGCCGCTTCTCTCCCGCCTTGTCGGCGGCCGTGGCCGTGGACTTGGCCGTCGCCGTTGACTTGGCTGTGGACTTGGACTTCTGCGTGGCGGCCGCCTTGCCCAGGATGTCGGCCTTGTTGAGCGTGCCGGTCTTGGCGAGGGCCTCCGCCTGCGCTATGCGCTCATGAGCGGTCTTGACCCTTGCCTTCCCGCCGGCCCGGCGGCCCAGCCGACCGCCCGTGCCCAATCCGGCCTGCGCGAACCGGAGACGACGTGTCCAGGTGCCCAGGTGCGCGGCGCAGACGAGCAGGATCAGGGCGAGGGCGAGGCTGCGGCCCCACGCCATGCGGCTGACCTCCGCGACGGGCTTGGCCTTCGGCGAGACCTGGTTCTGGGTCGCCACCTCGGGCGGCGGGGTCGGGTAGACGAACCCGGGGGTCGACCCGTCGGGTGCAACGGTCGGCAGGTTGAGCCCGGCATTGGGGTTGACCGGGGTCAGCGGGGTGTTGGCACCGCTCGGGTAGCTGTAGTTGGGGATGCTCGGCGTGCTCCCGCCACCGGAACCGCCGGCGCCTCCGACGTTGACGCTCGTCTGCGACGCTGCCGAGGTCACCGTGCCGCCGGCCCCGTTGGAACGGCGAGCCCGCACGCTGACCTTCACCGAACCGCCGGCGTTCGACGCCAGTGTGAACGAGGTCGAGCAGATGCTGCCCGGGCAGGAGGTCCCGACACTGTGCGACTTGCCCAGGGCGGTGGCCGTGTAGCCGGTGAGGTCGTCCTCCAGGCCGAGGTTCCACCGCACCGTGAGCTTCCTGCCCGACACGGTGGCCCCCAGGCCACCGGGTGCGGCCGGGGGTACACGCACCGAGAAGTTCCGCTTGCTGCCGCCGATTCCTTGCAATTCAATTCGGTAGGTGCCGTTCCGGGGGATCGGGACCTTGCCGCTCAGCTTGGCTCCGGCGTCGCCGCTCGCCACCCGGATGGACGCGCCCACCGGCGGAAATACATAGAGCGTTCCGCCGAGGAAGGGAGCGACCGCGCTCACGGTGACACTCGGGCCGCGAGTGATCACCGCGCCACTGGCGGGGCTGGTGATGCCGGCCGCCGCGGCATGGGCGGGCAGTGGTGCACCGAGGATCGTGAAGCCCATCGCCAGTGGCGTCGCCAGCGCCAATGCACCGAGCTTGCGAATCCTCGTCACAGCGCCGATCCCTTCGTCGTGCGTGTCGCCCCGAAGCACTTTGGCCCGGTTCGGTGCGGCCAGTCCATGGCGACCATCGGAGATGCCGCAGCGTCCAGTGATACCTATGCGCTTACGGCAGCGTATATGACCCAGTTGATGGCGGTACTTAACGGAAAGATGACAAACGGAAGGATTGGTGCGGCGACCGTCCTCATTGTCACTCTGCGTGCAAGCCGGCATTCAGTCTATTGACGCTGTGTACAACGAATGTCCGGACGACAGGTTACGGGTGGACGTCGAAGAAGATGCTCCCGGGGGTAAGGGAGCCGGACCGGTGGCGTCCACCGCGACCGGAGCCGCCCTGGCCCGGGCCGGGATCCGCAGCGTGACAGGCCAGGCGGGCCCACGGTAGGTCGCCACCACGGACACGTCGGCCAGCCATCCACCGCCATACCGGGGCCCATTTCGCTGGAGTCCGAGCGGTCCAGGTCCACCCTGGGCGCCTGGGCCGGTCCCGTGCTGGCCGAGCCCGCGCCGTCGATACCCACCCCGGGCGCCCGGTTCAAGCCCATCCGGGCCGGTCCCGTGCTGGCTGAGCCCGCGCCGTCGATACCCGTCCTGCACGAGCCGGTTCGAGCCGGCCCCTGGCACGACCCTCACGACGCAGCCGGTCAGCCGCGCCCCTGTGCCGGCGGCGACGGTGGCCGCGATCCGACAGGCCACGGCGGGGCCCTCCGCCGCATGCGCCGCTGCGGCCAAGGCGGCCCCGTCGGCCGCGGCGTGCGCCCGATGCCGGGCCGCGCGTACGCCACCGGCCACCATCGTCGTGATCGCGACCAGCCAGATCAGCGCCATCAGGCCCACCACCCAGATCGTGCCGGAGCCCTCGTCCGGGCGACGGCTCTCACGACGCCCATGACGTCGTCCACGGTGTGACCGGAGGGTTCGCCGGTCACCGCCCACCGGACCTCCTCCGAACCGGCGAGAAGAGAGCCGGTGGGCGGCGCTCACGCGATCACACCCTCAGGCCGGTCGGTGCACCACCGCACCGGCCGGGTCGCGGACCACCGGTGATCAACGATCGCCGCCGACGCGGACACCGAACAGCGAGCCCGGCGACGCCCGTGTGGACAGAATCCGGCGGGTCGCCGAAGGGGGCGGACAACCGAACCGGCCCCGGCCGCAGGCCTGAACCGACGCGTTTCACCGGCACACCTGCCCACCCTTGGAACACTCCGAAGTCCTGTCCACGACTCATGAGGTCACACCGTTCAGTCATGACGTCCCGTCCATCACGAGCGAGGTCCTTCCTCCACACCTTCGGTCCCTCCTCCATCACGTACGAGGTCTCGTCCATCACGTACGAGGTCTCGTCCTTGAGCCGTGCAGGCCGTCACTCGGGAACCCCTCCCCACTCACGCACTCCCGTCGGTCACTCAGGGGGATCCGATTCCTCACCTGGCCGGATCCGCCTGCCATCGGCGGGCTCGGGGGCGTCTACTCCCGGCTCCGTCGCCGCCAGTGCGTGGGCCCGGACGGTGAGGGCGGGGAATCCCGTAAGAGCGGGCGGCCGCAGCGACACCTGGACGGCGACCGTGGTGGTGTCCCTGCCCCGGCGAATCTCGGCTTTCGCCCCGGCGGGAGCCGCCCGCTCGACGACCGCCTGGACGGCGGGCAGGGACTCGCCCCGCGCGGCCGCTCGGGCACCGGCTCGCACCGCGTCGACACAGGCGACCTGTGCCGATGCGGTGGTGATCCCCCAGAGGGCGGCGACGGTGACCAGCATCAGCGCGGGCAGCGCGACCGCGATCTCGATGGTCACCGACCCGTCGTCACCTGGACCCGGACCCGCCGCGCCGCCAAGCCGGTGCCGGCACCGACGCCAGGGCATCGCCGTCACCCGGCCAGCTGAAGCGCCTTCTTGATGATCCCTAAGAGCAGTTGCCTCACCTCCGGGCTGGTGACCAGCTTGAACAACAGGCCGGCGAAGGCCGCCGCCGCGACCGTGCCGACCGCGTACTCCGCCGTGGACATCCCCAAGTCCCGCGCCGTCCGGCGCCGCTGGGCGATCTTCAAGCGGACCGCTGAGTGGATCTGCATCTGCGACCTCCATCGCATCGGGCTCTCGCCTTGTGCCGGGGCGGCTCACCGCCCCCACGACCAAGCCTGAGCCGAGCGGCCCTCCCCCACCAGATGAACCGGCTCCTGTGGATAAGCCCTGTGGACAACTCGCGGGAGGGGGCTCTGTCAGGGCAACAGCACCGTGGCGGCGATCCCGGCGACCGCGGGGACGATGCCGAGCAGCACGAAGGCGGGCAGGAAGCACAGCCCCAGGGGTGCCACCGCCCGGATGCCGGCCGCCCGGGCCCGGGCGGTGGCCGCCGCGCGAGCGGACCTGCGCTGATCCTGCGCCAGCCGGGCCAGCGCGGGCGCGAGGGAGGATCCGCTGTTCACAGCGCGTGCGACCGTGCGGGCCAGCTCCGACAGGGCCGGCTCGCGGGTCAGCGCCAGCCAGGCGGTCGCGGGGTCGGCGCCCAGCCTGACCTGCGCGGCGACCCCCCGCAGCTCCTCGCCGAGCGGACCGCCGAGTGCCGTGGCCACGGCCTCCACTGCGGCGCCCCAGGGGGTGCCGCCACGCAGGCAGGCGGCGAGCAGGTCGACCGCGATCGGTATGTCCGCGATGAGGCGGGCTCTGCGTTGCCGGAGCTGCCGTGGCTCCGGCCGGGCCGACACCCGGAGGCAGACCACGGCCACCACGGCTCCGGCTATCAGCCCGAAGAGTCCTCCCAGCGCGAGGGCACAGGCGATGCCGGCCAGCGCCGCCATGCCCCGGCGCCGCAGCGCGCTCGGACTCCCCGCGGCAGCCTGCTTGTCCACAGCCTGTGGACAAGCAGGCCGACGGTCAGGCGACCAGCCGGAAGGAGACCGGCCGGCCGGGAGTAATCGCTCCAGCCGCCGAACGGCCGGCTCCGTGCCGGGCACCAGCGCTCCCGCCACCGCCGCGCACATCATCGCCCACACCATCATCGGGCCGCCTCCGCCGCGGCCACCAGGCGCCGGGTCCACCACAGGCCGAGCGCGTCGAGACCTCCGCCGAGGACCAGGCAGATCACCCCCGGCAGGGTCCCGAAGAGGAACGACAGCGGATGCGCGCCCAGCGCCGCCCCCATGGCCAGGCCGAGCACCGGCAGCCCGGCCAGCAGCCGGGCGGTGGCCCTGGGCCCGGCCAGCTGGGCCGCGATCTCCTCCCGGTGCGCCTCCTCATCGCGGAGCGCGGCGGCCAGCCCATCGACGACCGAGGCGAACGTGCCACCGCGCTCGGCACCGATCCGCCAGCAGGCCGCGAGCGGCCGCAACCCCTGTGCCCCGGGGAGGCGGGCCACCCGCTCCAGCATCTCCGGGATCTCGAGACCCGCCGGCGGCACGCCGGAGGGCCCGACGCCGGCGCCTCCCGCCCATTCCGCTCGCAGCACGGCCGCCGGCTCGGGTTCGAGCGCCGCGATCGCCTCCGCCAGCGCCGGCTCCTGCGCCCGGCCGGCGGCCAGCTCGGCACCGACGCCGTCGCACAGCGCGATGACGGCGATCCGCCACCGCGCCTCCTGCCGCCGCCCGGCCCGCCACGAGGTCACCGCGGCTCCCAGCCGGCGGGCGAGCTCCCGCGCCGGATCGAGCGGCGACCCCCCGGCGGACGCCGATCCCGGCTGATGCGCGGTCTCGTGCGAACCGTCCGCGGAGCCGAGCACGCGGCGTAGCCGAAGGACCGAACGGCCGGGAAGCAACAGCGACCACACCGCCGCCGCCGCGCACAGACCGGCCGCCACCACCGTCAGCGTCATCCGGCGCCACTCCAGCCGGGCCCACGCCCCCGAGGATGCCAACGACCGTCGAGCGTGTCCGCCAGGGCTCCCATGCCCGGGCCGGGCCGTACAGCGCCGTCCGGCTCGAACGACAGCGCCGGCACGGCACCGACCAGCCCGTCGGGGCCACGGCGCAACAGGCACACCTCCGCCACCCTGCGCCGTCCGCCGCCGGCCTCCCTGGTGAGGTGGACGACCACGTCCAGGGCCGCCGCGAGCTGGCTGTGCACCGCCTCCCGGCTCAGCCCGGCGGCACAGGCGAGCGCCTCCAGCCGGGCGGGCACGTCCGCGGCGGCGTTGGCGTGCAGCGTCGCGCAGCCGCCCTCGTGGCCGGTGTTGAGAGCGGCCAGCAGGTCCACGACCTCGCCGCCACGGACCTCGCCGACCACCAGCCGGTCGGGACGCATGCGCAGCGCCTGCCGGACCAGGTGGTGCAGGGTGATCTCGCCCGCGCCCTCCACGTTGGGCGGGCGCGCCTCCAGCCGCACGACGTGGTGGTGCGCGGGCCTCAGCTCAGCGGAGTCCTCGACCAGCACCAATCGCTCGTCCGGGCCGGCCAGCGACAGCAGGCTCGACAACAGGGTCGTCTTGCCGGTGCCGGTGCCGCCGGTGACCAGGAAGGCCAGCCTCGCCGCGACCAGCGCGGCCAGCAGCGCCGCACCCGCCTCGGGCACGGCTCCGCTCGCCACCAGCTCGCCGAGCGTGAACGCCCGGCGTCTCGGCAGCCGCAGCGAGAGGCAGGGGCCGTCCACCGCCACCGGCGGCAGCACCGCGTGCAGCCGGATGCCGCCGGGAAGCCGCGCATCCGCGTACGGGGACGCGTCGTCGAGGCGCCGCCCGGCCGCCGCCGCGAGCCGTTGCGCCAGCCGCCGCACAGCCGCCCCGTCCGGAAAGGTGACGGGTGTCCGGACCAGGCCCGTGCCCGTGTCGACCCACACCTCGGCGGGCCCGTTCACCAGTACGTCGGTGACCTGAGGATCACTCAGCAGAGGCTCCAGCGGCCCCGCTCCCACCAGGTCGGCGCGCAGCTCATCGACGAGCGTCAGCACCTCCACGTCGCCGAGGACGCCCTCCTCCGCACGCAGTGCCGCCGCCACCTGTGCGGCGGTGGCCTCGGCCCCGGCGTCGGCGAGCCTCCCCCGGACGGCCTCGACCCGCGTGCCCGGAGTCGCTCTGCCGGACCGGTCCGGCCGGGCGGTGCCGCCCGCGGGGCTCGTCATGCCGCCGCCCGGGCGGGACGCGGGAGCTCGTCGACCAGCCGGCCACAGAGCTCGGGCAGGCTGCCCCGGCGGCTCACCTTCCGCAGGTCACCCCGCTCGAGTGCGGTGCCGATCCGCCGATCGCCCACCACCTCCCCGGCCAGCGGCAACTGCAGCGCCGCCGCGACGGCCCCGGCGGAAAGCCCGTCGGGGGCCGGGCCGCGCACGACCAGGCGCAGGTCGTGGCAGTAAGGCCGCAGCCCGGCCGCGACCCGATCGGCCGCCACGGTGGCCCGCACCTCCGCGGGCACCACCAGCACCGTCGCATCGGCCGCCAGCAGAGCCTCCATGCCCGCCTCACCCGGCTGCCGTGCCAGGTCCGCGACGATCAGATCGAACGCACCGGCGGCGGCGCGCAGCACCGAGCGCATCGCCGCCGCCCCGATGGGCTCGGTGGCTCCCCGGTGCCAGGAGAGCACCGCCAGCTCGCCCGGCCCGCGGTGACGCCGGACGGTCGTCCTGGGCAGCGACCCGGCCAGGGCCGAGCCGCTCAACCGGCCCCGCAGCCCGGCGAACTCGGGCCACCGGGCACCCTCGGCCCGCTCCAGCCCCAGTGCCAGATCGAGCCCGCCGCCGAGCGGGTCACCGTCGACGAGCAGTGTCCGGAGCCCCCGGCGCATCGCGACCAGCCCCAGCACCGAGGCCAGCGCGCTCGCACCGGCACCGCCCCGCCCGCCCACCACGCACAGGCCGGTGGTGCGGCCGTCCGCCGGCTCGGCGGCCTCGGCGATGCGGCCGGCCAGCCACTCCTCCCGATCCGGCAGCACCGCGACGTCCTGCGCTCCGAGCTCGATCGCCTGGCGGTACACCTCGGGGCCCTGCTCCCCGGAGGCCACCAGGACGACCCCCGGACGCCGGGGCGAGCCGTACAGCCGGTCGGCCAGCTCGGCGCCGACCAGCAGCAGCGGCACACTGTGCCAGGCCAGCCGGACCTGCTCGAGATCGCGGGCCACGCCGGCGGCCACATCCGCGGCGGCGGCCAGCCGCAGCAATCGGTCGGACAGCCACGGATCGGCCGTCACGATCAGCACGACAGGGGTGGTCATCGGCGCTCCACCGGCTCGGCATCGGGACCTTCAGCGTGCGCCGATCGCCGGGACGGGCGGAAGGGTTTCCCCAGCCTGTGGATAACCCTGGTGACGGCATATCCCGTCGGGCCGATGGTAAAGAGGGAAACTCATTGACCACCGGACAGCCGACGACCCCCGCCGGGGGGGAGAGCGGGGGTCGTCGTACGGTCCGGCTCCGGGGGGGTAGAGCCGGGCCGTTTTCCAGAAAAGTCTTCGGACTTGGCTGGCAAAGGGAGGCTAGGTCAAGTCTCGAGAGAGTAAACCTAGCGCCTGCAGTCTAGGCAGATACAACATATGCTGCCCGATCCATGCGAGTTCCGTCGAGCAGAAGAGTTCCTTCGGGTTCGTTTTTTTCTCCTTCAGTAGTGGTGATCCCTCCTTCGGCCAGGGACACAGGGCAAATGCAACATGCATATGTCAGGTCGCCGCCACGGTCCGCACCGGAGTGGCCTGCCAAAACCGTCATTATCGGGTCATTGTCCGCCGAAGGCGGCGAACGGCACCGAGCCATGCGGATTGTGATCACAGCCAGTGATCGAATTCAGTGATCTTCTGCTCAGTGGAAAACGCGGGGCGAGACCCCGGCGGCCCCAGGGGTCCCGTGCCGCACACATCCCCCGGATCGGCCGTCCGGCGGCCGGGCCGCCGCCGGAGAATCCCAGTTTTGTGGTTCGGGGCTTGTCAACTGGGCGAATGAGGCGTAGACAGGTGTCAAGGACCAAGTGTCCGAGCACGTCAACCGGTGTACCCACGCGCGACCAGCCGCGGGAGGCGCGTCGAGGCGGGCTTGTCCCGTCCGACGAATACAGGTGCACGCTTGGTAACCCGGGGTGACGTGACGGCGACGGCGCTCCCTGGATAGGGGCGCCGTTCGCTTGTGCCCGCCGAGCCGGCCCACCGATACCGCGCCCGACGCCGGAGCACCCCCACCCCGGCACCGATACAAGACACCCGGCCCGGCATCGAGGCCGCTCAGCCGCGCAGGAACGCCTCGCAGATGGCGAGCGAGTCGCGGGCCGCCACGGCGACCGAGTCGGCGCAATGGCGGATCCAGGCGGCGACCCCGTCGGGTGTGCCCGCCACGTAGCCGCGCAGCGCTAGGGCGTACTCGTCGGCGAGCTCGGCGTGTCCCACCTCCGGCGCGGTGAGGGACTTCGGGTCCAGGCCGCGTTCGACCAGCGTGAGCCGCTGTGCCGCGCGGGCCACGATCCCGTCACCCCAGCCGAAGGGCCGCAGCGCCAGCAGCTCGCCGTGCACCAGAGCCGCCACGACGAGCGCCGGAGCCTGGGTGGGCCGGGTGAGCAGGCCGCTGAGGCTCTCCAGCCGGGCCGCGACCTCGGCAGGGCTCGGCGGGGTGCCGAGCTTCAGCACATCGGAGGCGTCCTGGCCCGCCGAACGCGGCCGGCCGAGCTCATCGGCGCCCACGGCGTCCGCCGCCGCCAGCACGTGCAGCCGGGCGAGAACCTGACGCGGCGCCTGCCGCCAGGTGCCGGCCAGCGTGCCGAGCTCCGCGGAGACCCGCAGGCTGCCCTGCACGACGGCGTCGGGCTCACCGGAAGGGCCGGAGGAGCCCGCAGAGCCGCGCAGCGCGTCGAGCGGCACGTCCGTACCCTCCAGCGCCGCGGAGGCCCGCGCCCCGCGCAGCGCGGACTCGGCCGACACCTCGGCGCTGCGCCGGCGCAGGATCCGGTGGCCGAGCAGACGGTCCACCGCCCCGCGCGCGTCGGCGACGGCGTCGGCCACTCCGGGCAGCCGCGCCACTTGGGCAAAGGGGTCGTCGCTCACCCGACAGACCCTACCGAGCGGGCCACCGTGCCCGGACTACCCCGCACCCTGGGACGCCCGGCCCGGCTCACGCCCACCGGTACGGGCCGTACGCAGGAGCGGTATGCGCCCTTGGCTCCACTCGATCGAATAGGCATGTCAGAGGTGGTATGACAGATCTGTTGTGTTCCCCATCACCTAGCATCCTTATCCGGAGTCGTGTCCACCCCCCGGCACTTGTGAGCCTGCGGCCTCCCTGATGGGGTAGGGCCAGAAACCGGGCGCGCCTCAGCTCTTCCGCTTCGAAGGAGTACGCGTGAGTCAAGAGACACTGTCGAACCTGCTGAGCGAGAACCGGCGCTTCGCCCCCCCGCCCGAGCTCGCGGCGTCGGCGAACGTGACCGCGGAGGCGTACGAGGAGGCGGCTGCGGACCGGCTCGCGTTCTGGGCCGCGCAGGCCGACCGGCTGACCTGGGCCAAGCGGTGGGACACCGTGCTCGACTGGAGCACGCCCCCCTTCGCGAAGTGGTTCGTGGGCGGGGAGCTCAACGTCGCCTACAACTGCGTGGACCGGCACGTCGAAGCCGGCCGGGGCGCCAAGGTGGCCATCCACTGGGAGGGCGAGCCGGAGGGCGACTCCCGCACCATCACCTACGCCGACCTGCGGCGGGAGGTCTGCAAGGCCGCCAACGCGCTGCTCGAGCTGGGGGTGCGCAAGGGCGACCGCGTCGCCATCTACCTGCCGATGATCCCCGAGGCCGTGGTCTCCATGCTGGCCTGCGCCCGCATCGGCGCGACCCACTCGGTCGTCTTCGGCGGTTTCAGCGCCGAGGCACTCCGGACCCGGATCGACGACGCCGACGCCAAGCTGGTCATCACCTCCGACGGCGGCTACCGGCGGGGCAAGCCGTCCGCCCTGAAGCCGACCGTCGACGAGGCGGTCGCGGCCACGAGCTCGGTGGAGCACGTACTGGTCGTCAGGCGTACCGGTGAGGAGGTCGCCGAGACCGCCAAGGACGTCTGGTGGCACGACATCGTGGACCGGCAGAGCGACGAGCACACTCCCGAGCCGCACGACTCCGAGCACCCGCTCTACATCCTCTACACCTCCGGCACCACCGGTAAGCCCAAGGGGATCCTGCACACCACCGGCGGGTACCTCACCCAGGCCGCCTACACGCACCACGCGGTCTTCGACCTCAAGCCCGAGACCGACGTGTACTGGTGCTCGGCGGACATCGGCTGGGTGACCGGCCACTCCTACATCGTCTACGGCCCGCTGGCCAACGGCGCGACCCAGGTGATGTACGAGGGCACGCCGGACACCCCGCACCGGGGCCGCTGGTGGGAGATCATCCAGAAGCACAAGGTCACGATCTTCTACACCGCGCCGACCGCGATCCGCACGTTCATGAAGTGGGGCGACGACATCCCCGCCCAGTACGACCTGAGCAGCCTGCGGGTGCTGGGCAGCGTCGGCGAGCCGATCAACCCCGAGGCCTACGTCTGGTACCGCATGCACATCGGCGGAGATCGCTGCCCGGTGGTGGACACCTGGTGGCAGACCGAGACCGGCGCCATCATGATCAGCCCGTTGCCGGGGGTGACCCACGGCAAGCCCGGCGCCGCGATGCGGCCGCTGCCCGGCATCTCCGCCGACGTGCTCGACGACCAGGCCCAGTCCGTGCCCGACGGCGGCGGCGGTTTCCTGGTGCTCCAGGAGCCGTGGCCGTCGATGCTGCGCACCATCTGGGGCGACGACCAGCGGTTCATCGACACCTACTGGTCGCGTTTCGAGGGCTTCTACTTCGCCGGCGACGGGGCCAAGAAGGACGCGGACGGCGACCTGTGGCTGCTCGGCCGGGTCGACGACGTCATGCTCGTCTCCGGCCACAACATCTCCACCACCGAGGTGGAGTCCGCACTGGTCTCGCACCCCAAGGTGGCCGAGGCCGCGGTGACCGGCGCCACCGACCCGGTGACCGGGCAGGCCATCGTCGCGTTCGTCATCCCGCGCGGCAACGCCGAGAACACCGAGGGCGAGGACTTCGTCAAGGAACTCCGCGACCATGTCTCCTCGGTGCTGGGCCCGATCGCCAAGCCTCGCCAGATCATGATCGTGCCGGAGCTGCCCAAGACCCGTTCCGGCAAGATCATGCGGCGGCTGCTCAAGGACGTGGCCGAGAACCGCAGCATCGGGGACGTCACCACGCTCGCCGACAACACGGTGATGGATCTCATCGCCGAGAAGCTCCCCGCGGCCAAGTCCGACGACTGACCCGCACCCGGCAGGACCTGCACCGAACGTCGCGACCATGCGATCGGCCCCGCGCCGATCGCATGGTCGGGATGGGGACGCGCGGACGATTCGCCTGGGTAGCCTGGCAGCAGGGAACTCCACCATTTCGCAGCTCATCGGCGATTTGGCCTACCCAGGAACGGATCGATCCGAAAGAGTGACCCAGGGATCGCCGTCTCGTCGTGCCGGCGACCTGCCGCCACCGTGTTCCGGCCCCGCGTACGTCCAGCGGATCCGGCCGGCAGGGCGGCCGGGTAGGGCCCTCGGGTGGCCTCGAGGTACGGCTGCTGTCAGGCTGTGTGCCCAGTGCCCGCACGGAAAAGGAGAGGCGATATGACCGAGGTACGGCCGGATGAGCACATCGAGGACAAATCGCTCGGTGAACTGGTCGCATTGGCGTCGGGCAATGTCTCCCGCCTGGTCCGGTCGGAGATGGAGCTCGCCAAGCTGGAATTGAAGGGCGACATCAAGAAGGCCGCCTGGGGCGGCACGCTGTTCGGTGTCGCCGGGGTGATCGCCTGCGTGGTCGTCATCCTGTTGTCGATCGCGCTGGCCTACGCGCTGATCGACATGGGCGTCTGGCGCTGGCTCGCCTTCCTGATCGTCTCCCTCGCATACGTGCTGCTGGCCGCGATCCTCTGCGGCATCGGCTACCTGCGCATGCGCAAGATCGGTGGACTGAAGCGCACCCGCCGGACCACCAAGGACGACCTGACCATGCTCCGCCGTGGTGGCGGCGACGAGCAACCCGCCATAGTCAAGTAAGGCAGGTATGACCGCCCTCAACGAGATCGTGCAGATCGACGGCCCGTGGACACACCGGGCCGTCAGCGCGGGCGGAACCCGTTTCCACATCGCCGAGGCGGGCGACGGGCCCCTGGTCCTGCTCCTGCACGGATTCCCGGAGTTCTGGTGGTCCTGGCACAACCAGCTGGTCTCCCTGCCCGCCGCCGGCTACCGGGCCGTGGCGGTGGACCTGCGCGGCTACGGCGGGAGCGACAAGCCACCCCGCGGCTACGACCTGGTGACCCTGGCGAGTGACGCCGCCGGGCTGATCCGCGCGCTCGGCGAGGCCAACGCGGTCATCGTCGGCCACGACTGGGGCGGCCTGCTGGCCTGGACGATGGCGGTCTACCACCCCAAGGTCGTCCAGCGCCTGGTCGCGGTGTCCGCACCGCATCCGCTACGGCTGCGGCAGGCGATCCGGGAGGACCCGAGCGGGCAGGGGTGGGCGTCCCGGGACACGTTCAGGTTCCAGGTGCCCCGCCGGCCGGAGCGGGCCCTGCTGCGGGACGACGCCGCCAAGGTCGGGCGCCTGCTGCGCGACCGGTCGGCGCCGGGCTGGCCCGACGAGCGCACCGAGCGCCTGGTCCGGCGGGCGTTCCAGCTGCCCGGCGTCGCGCACTGCGCCCTGGAGTACCACCGGTGGCTGGTCCGCTCCCAGCCCCGGCCCGACGGGCTGCGCTACAGCCACCGGATGCGCGCTCCGATCCGGGTCCCCACCCTGCACCTGCACGGCTCGCTGGACCCGTACGTCCTGCCGCGCAGCGCACAGGGCTCCGGGCGCTACGTCGAGGCGGCATACCGCTGGAAGCTCATCGAGGGCACCGGGCACTTCCCGCACGAGGAGCGCCCGCGGGCGTTCGACGGCCACCTGCTCGGCTGGCTGGCGGATCCGGAGCCCGAGCGCTGATCCGCGGTGCCGCATCACGGGCGCCGGGACGGGCGGCCCCTGAGTTGGATTACGTTGCATGTGTGAGGAACCTGCCGTGAGAGACAGGGACGCCGCCGGTCAGGCCCGCAACGCACGGCCCCGGGACGCCTACGGGCGGCCGCTGCCGCGTGGCGTGCAGGGCGAGCCCACCATGCCCGACGATCTGGCACTGTCCCCGGCCGACGCGCTCGTGGAGGCCCAGCGGCTGCTCGACGCCGACCGGCCCTTCCACGCTCACGAGGTGCTGGAGTCGGTGTGGAAGGCCGCCCCGGAGGAGGAGCGGGAGCTCTGGCGGGGGCTGGCCCAGCTGGCGGTCGGGCTCACCCATGTACGGCGCGGCAACGCCCGGGGCGCGCGCTCCCTGCTGAGCCGTGGCGCCGACCGGCTGGTGGCCTTCGCGGGAGCGCCGCCGCACGGCCTGGATCTCGACGCGGTGGTCCGGGACGTACGCGCGCTCACCGACCGGCTGGAGACCGAAGACCTGCGGACCGACATGGAGCTGGGCGTGCGCCTCATCGGGCCGCGCTGAACCCCTCGGCCCGCGCGGCCGGCGGGTCAGTCGGAGCAGCCCTGGGTGGAGACGGGCCGGGTGAGGGAGGCACCGGCCGCGGCGTCGGGGGCCACCTCACCGGCGGTCAGCGCGTAGCCGGTGTCCTTGTCGTCCAGCGCGGCGGCGAAGATCACGCCGTAGACGCCGCCGTTCTCGGCCAGCAGCGGGCCACCGGAGTTGCCCGGCTCGACCAGTCCGCGGATGGCGTAGATCTCCCTGAGCACCTGCCCGGAGCGGTAGATGTTGGCGCCCTTGGCCGACTGCTTGGCCCGGATCCGGGCCGCCCTGGTCCGGAAGCCCTCGTTCTTGGGGAAGCCCGCCACGACCGCGGGGTCGCGCGACTGCGCGTGCTCGTCGAACTTCAGCAGCGGCAGGTTGAGGCCCGGCACGTAGAGCACCGCGATGTCCCGGGCCGGGTTGTAGAGCACGACCCTGCCGGAGTACTTGCTGCCGTTCAGCGCGAAGATCTCGGATTTGCCCTTCGCGCCGGCCACCACGTGCGCGTTGGTCATGATGTGGTCCCGCGCGAAGGCGAAGCCGGTGCCCTCGATGCGCCGCTGGCACGACGGGGCGACACTCTGGATCTTCACCACGCTCTGCTGGGCGGCCCGCAACGCGGGGGTGGTGAGCACGTTGGGATCCGGCGGCGGCACGTTGACGATCGGCTCGCCCCCGAGCCCGCCGAACACCTGCTGGAAGCCCGTCTTGGCGACGAACCCCCGGAACGAGGAGAACCAGCCGTCGGCGGCGTCGGGCATGACCCCGTCGACCGCCTTCAGCACCCCCGAGTTGGTCACCTGGTTGCGCAGCGGGGCGAACGGCGAACCGCGCACCGCGCTGCCGATGAACCAGGTGACGATGAGGAGCGAGACCACGCTGACGACCGCCCCACCGGCGGCGTCCACGGCACGGGCGTTGTTGCCCGTCACCCGGTTGCGCAGGACCGCGCCCATGGAAGAGGCGATCAGCTGTCCCAGCGTCGCGGCCATGAAGGCGATCACGATGGCGACCAGCGCCTGCTGGGCGGCACCGTCCACGACGGCCTTGGCCAGCGGCGGCGCGATGAGGGTGCCCAGGACACCGCCGCCCACGAAGCCGACGAAGCTCAGCAGGCCGACGATGAAACCCTGCCGGTAGCCGGACACGCCGAAGAGCGCCACCAGCAGCAGCAGAACCCCGTCGAGGAGATGGTCACCCAGCACGCCTTCACCGTATAGGGAAGCAAGCCGGTCCACGTCCCCTCGCAGAACCACATCCCCGGGGAACCGGTCATTCGGCGGAGTGACCGGGCGTACGGAGCGTCAGCGGCACGAGGCGGACCGCCAGGAGCGCGCCGGCAGGACGCCGGTCGGGCGCCGGGACGTCAGCCGCGTGCGGCGAGCGCCAGGACCTCGGGCGGCAGGTCCTCCACCCGTGCGGGGTCCCAGGAGCGGTCCCACCCGCCCACCTCGAGCACCTGGGTGAGCAGCCCGGCGGTGAACCCCCACACCAGCATGTGCCGCTCGCGTGGCGGAGCGCCCGCGGCCACGAATCGCGATCCCCGCACCTTGAAGGCCGGGCCCGCCAGCCCCGCGGGGTGCCGGACCGTCAGCCTGTTCTGCGGGTCGGCCAGCTCGGCGAGGGGCACCCGCGCCACCGAGGCCACCTCTCCGGGGTCGTAGGCCGACACCTCCGACGGCTCCCGCCACCAGGCCGCCACCGGGGTGATGCGGTAGTCACTCCGGCCGAGGTACAGCTCCGGCAGGGTCACCAGCACCTGCACCCCGGCGGGGTCCAGACCGGTCTCCTCGTGGGCCTCCCGCAGCGCCGCGCCGACCGGGCCGTCGTCGCCCGGGTCGATGCCGCCGCCGGGGAACGCCGGCTGACCTGCGTGCTTGTTGAGATGCGCGGCCCGCTCGATGAGCAGCACGTCCGGGCCTTCGGGCCCCTCCCCGAACAGGATGAGCACCGCCGCGGGACGTGCCCCGGACTCCGGCGGACTCAGGAACGGCGGCACGGTGAGGGACGGCGCCTCGACGCGAAAGCGGTCCAGCCAGGAGGGGGGATGCACCTCTTTGCCAACCGCCACGGGCTCCGGTTCCTTCCCGATCATGAGAAGGGGCCCGGACGGACGAGCTCCAGGGCGGTCTTCTCGTCGGTGGGGCCTTCGCCGTAGGAGGGGCAGAGCCTGGCCAGGGGGCAGGCTCCGCAGGCGGGCCGGCGCGCGTGGCAGACCCGGCGTCCGTGCCAGATCAGCCGGTGCGACAGGATCGTCCATTCCTTGCGCGGGATCAGCGCGCCGACCTCGTGCTCGATCTTCACCGGATCGGTGGAGGTGGTCCAGCCGAAGCGCCGGGAGAGCCGCATGAAGTGCGTGTCCACGGTGATTCCCGGGACGCCGAAGGCGTTGCCGAGCACCACGTTGGCGGTCTTGCGGCCGATGCCGGGCAGCGAGACCAGCTCGGCCAGGGTGTGCGGCACCTCCCCGCCGAACCGGTCGCACAGGATCTGGCCGAGCTTGAGGATGTTGTTGGTCTTGGCCCGGAAGAACCCCGTCGACATGATGATCTTTTCCATCTCCTCGCGGTCGGCCGCGGCGTAGTCGGCCGCCGTCCGGTAGCGCGCGAAGAGGGTCGGCGTGACCATGTTGACCCTGCGGTCCGTACACTGCGCGGAGAGAATCGTCGCGATCACCAACTGGAGCGGATCTTCGAAGTCCAGCTCACAGTGCGCGTCGGGATAAAGTTCTGCAAGCTCACGGTTGATCCGCCGGGCGCGACGGACCAACGCCAGGCGTGTTTCGTGAGTGTTCTGGGACTTTCTGAGGTCTGCGCTGGGCACAGGGCAAGAGTAGGCGGTCTGCCCGTTGATCCGGCGCGCCATGACCCCGGGTTCCCCATCGCGGTGGGACATGCGTCACACTGTGCAGGTAGAGGTTTGGGGAGGAAGCGTGACCGACCGCGACGTGGACGTGCTGAGCAGGGCACCGCTGTTCGAGGCGCTCGACGAGCAGGGCGCCAAGGCGCTTCGCTCCAACGTGACCGAGATCCGGCTCGCCCGTGGCCAGACCCTCTTCAACGAGAACGAGGTGGGCGACCGTCTTTACGTCGTTCTGGAAGGCAAGATCAAGCTGACCCGGACGGCTCCGGACGGCCGGGAGAACCTCCTCAGCGTGCTCGGGCCCAGCGAGATGTTCGGCGAGCTGTCGCTGTTCGACCCCAGGCCCCGGACGGCCAGCGCGATCGCGGTGACCGAGTGCCGGCTGGCCGGGATGGGCCATGACGACCTCCGGCCGTTCCTGACCGGCCATCCCGAAGTCGCCATCTACCTCCTGCGCGCCCTGGCGATGCGGCTGCGCAAGACCAACGACGTCATGGCCGACCTGGTCTTCACCGACGTGCCCGGGCGGGTGGCCAAGGCCCTGCTCGATCTCGCCGAGCGGTTCGGCCAGCCGTCGGACAACGGCCTGCACGTCCATCACGACCTCACCCAGGAGGAGCTGGCGCAGCTCGTCGGGGCCTCCCGGGAGACCGTCAACAAGGCGCTCGCCGACTTCGCCGCCCGTAGCTGGCTGCGCATCGAGGCCCGCGCCGTCGTCATCCTCGACATCGACCGGCTGCGCAAGCGCAGCAAGTAGCGGGACCTGCGCGGCTCAGCCGCCGGTGCCGCCCCGCTCCCGCAGATAGTCGAGCTGGGCGCGTACCGACCACTCGGCGGCGGGCCACAGCGACCTGTCGACGTCGGCGTACACCCGCTCCACCACCTCGCGTGCCGTACGGGCGCCGGCGGCCATCGCGGCCTCCACCTGGGCCAGCCGGTCCCGGCGGTGCCGCAGGTAGTGGTCGAGCGCCCCGGTGGGGTCGTCGAGCTTGGGACCGTGGCCGGGCAGGATCGTCCGGGCCCCCTCCTCCCCGGCGAACTCGCGGAGCCGCTCCAGGGAGTCCAGGTAGTCGCCCAGGCTGCCCTCGACGACCGTGGTGCCGTAGCCGAGCACGGTGTCCCCGGTGAGGATCGCCGAGTCCGCCGGGATCCAGAACGACAGCGAGTCGTCGGAGTGCCCCGGCGTCTCCAGCACCCGCACCTCCAGGCCGCCGAGCGTGACGACCTCGCCCTCGGCCAGCCCCTCGTCACCGAGCCGGTGCCGGGGATCCAGGGCGCGCACGGCCGGGCCGCCCGCCAGCCCGGCGAACTTCCCGGCTCCGGCGGCGTGGTCGGGATGCCCGTGCGTCAGCAGGACCAGGCCGACACGGCGGCCCTGGGCGGCCACCGTGTCCGCGACCCGGCGCAGGTGCTCGCCGTCCTTGGGCCCGGGGTCGACGACGATCGCCTGCTCCGAGCCCGGCTCGGCCAGGATCCACGTGTTGGTGCCGTCCAGCGTCATCGGTGACGGGTTGGGGGCCAGTACGCAGTGGGCCCGTTCCGTCCCCATTCCGTCGATATCGCTCATAGCGCCCATTCTTCCGGCCGCGCCGGTGACCCGCGCCAGGTGCCGGAGCGCGGAGGTCCCGGCCAGCCGGTAGACCACCGCCTGCCGCAGGGAGCGGGCCACGGCGCCACGCATCACTGGCCCGGGTAGTGGTGAGCCGCGTGCTCGGGGAGCACCAGATAGGGCACCCCGTCGACGATCTCGGCGGTCGGCTCGTGCACGACGATCTCCCGGTCGGCCGCCAGCACCGCCGCGACGGAGTCGTACGCCGTCAGATCGGTGAGCGTGGCCAGCGTGGGCGGCAGCATGAACATCTCGCCCCGCTGGGCGGCCTCCACGGCCTCGCCGGGCCGCACCCAGGCCACCCGGTCCGCCTCGGTGCTCACGTCCAGGGCCCGCTGCCCCTCCGGCATGGCCGCGACGAAGAACCTTGTGTCATAGCGCTTGGGCTCGATCGCGGGAGTGATCCAGTGCGCCCACGGCCGGAGCAGGTCCGAGCGCAGCACCAGGCCGCGCCGGTCGAGGAACTCCGCGAACGACTGCGAGCGGTCCAGCAGCGCCTGCCGGTCGGTCTCCCAGCCCCCGGCGCCCTCGCCGGACATGGTGTCACCGACCACGGAGTCCCCCGTGGGGCCCGCCAGCAGCACCAGCGTCTCCTCGAAGGTCTCCCGCACGGCGGCGCAGACGAGCTCGCGGGCGAGCGTGGCGTCGGCGCCGAAGGCCGTGCCCCACTCCTGCGGCGAGGGCCCCGTCCACCCGGTGCTGCGGTCGCCGTCGCGCGGGTCCACCGAACCGCCGGGGAAGACGTACGCTCCCGGCGCGAAGGCCATCGACGAGACCCGGCGCAGCATGAAGACCTGCAGGCCGTGCTCCCGGTGGTCGCGGAGCACGACCACCGTGGCGGCGTCGCGCGGCTTCGGCGGCTCGATCCGGCCGGCGTGGATGTCCTGGATCCGCTCCAGCCATTCGTCCGGCAGCTTCAGCCCGTTCACCATGCCGCGCTCCCCCGGCCCGGCCGGATCTCCGGCGACCCGGCCAACCGCTGCTTGATTCCCATGGCGGCTAATACCGACATACCGAACCCCATTCCGTCAAGCCGCCGTGATCATGCAATCCATCGTCCAACGATTGCGTGATCACGGAGGAGGCACGGAGGAGCGCGGCGGCCGCACGCGATGGCGGGAGGTCAGGCGACCTCGGCGATGAGCTCGACCTCCACCGGGGCGTTGCGCGGCAGCACCAGGACGCCGACGGCGCTGCGGGCGTGCCGTCCGGCGTCCCCGAAGACGCTGCCGAGCAGATCGCTGGCGCCGTTGATCACCTGCGGCTGACCGTAGAAGTCGTGCGCGCTGGCCACGAAGCCGACGACCTTGACGATGCGCTTGATCTTCGACAGCTCGCCCGTCTCGGCCCGCAGCGCGGCGATGGCGTTGAGCGCGCAGATCGCGGCCAGCTCGGCGGCGCGCTCCGCGGTGACCTCCAGGCCCACCTTGCCCACGGCGGCCAGCTCGCCCTTGACGATGGGCAGCTGCCCGGCGGTGTAGACGTACGGGCCGCTGCGGGCGGCGGGAACGTACGACGCCAGGGGCGGCACCACGTCCGGGAGCTCCAGGCCCAGCTCGGCGAGGCGTTCCTCGGGTGTGCTCACGTCAGCTCGCGCTTGAAGTAGGCCACCAGGTTCTCCGGGGTCGGGCCCGGAATGACGGTGACCAGTTCCCAGCCGTCCTGGCCCCAGTTGTCCAGGATCTGCTTGGTGACATGGACCAGCAGCGGAACGGTCGCGTACTCCCACTTCTTCATGGGCCCAACCCTAACGATGCGCGGGTCCCCCGTGCGACAGGGCCGCGTGAGGAGCCACAGGCCGCCCTGAGGTCACAGGGGCACCAAGGGGGCACCCCCGTCACCGCAGGACGGCTCGGAGGCCTACAGGCTCTCGGGGCGGGCTTGCGGCTCGACCTCGGGCGAGGCCTCGATCGGGGGCATGTCGCCGACGGGCTCGATGGGAGGCAGCAGCTCCTCCTCCAGCGGCGTGGCCGGGGTCGGCTCCCGGTCGCCGGCGGCCGCCGGCTCGGCCGGCGCCATCCGGTCGAAGAAGCGGAGCATCTCGACCGGCAGCGGCATGACCAGGGTGCTGTTCTTCTCCGCGGCGACCTCCGTGACGGTCTGCAGCAGCCGCAGCTGGAGCGAGGCCGGGTCCTTGGACAGCTCGTGCGCGGCGGCGGCCAGCCGCTTGGAGGCCTGGTACTCACCGTCGGCCGTGATGATGCGGGCCCGCCGCTCCCGCTCCGCCTCGGCCTGCCGCGCCATCGACCGCTTCATGCCCTCCGGCAGCGAGACGTCCTTGATCTCGACTCGCTCGACCCGCACACCCCACGGGTTCTCGGTCATCTCGTCCATGATCTCGCGCAGCTCGGCGTTGATGGTGTCGCGCTCGGAGAGCAGGGCCTGCATGTCGGCCTTGCCGATCACCGAACGCAGCGACGTCTGCGACACCTGCGAGATCGCGTACGCGTAGTTCTGGATGTTGACGACCGCCTTGATCGGGTCGATGACCCGGAAGTAGACGACCGCGTCCACCCGTACGCTGACGTTGTCCTGGGTGATGCCCTCCTGCGCGGGGACTCCCATGGCGACCGTCTGCATGTTCACCTTCTGCATGCGGTCGACGATCGGCACGATCGTGGTGAGACCCGCCTGGCGAACTCCGTTCAGCTGGACCCGGCCGAACCGGAACACGATGCCCTGCTCGAACTGCTGGACCACCCGGACCGACGTGGCGAGACCCACCAGGACGAAGAAGGCCAGGATTACCAGGAGGACGATTACCGCGCCCATTGCGGTCACCTCTCTCGCGTACCTCACTGTACGGCGCCGGAACCTGCTGGTCCGGCTCCGGTGATGTGACGGCGGCGGCAAGCCGCCGGTTTCGTCGTTTCCCACCCTATTCTCCGGGCACGCTGAGATCAGCGGGCTCGCGTCGACCGGGGGCTCGGACCGGAGGTGGCCAGCGTCACCCCCACCGACCGGGGTAAGAAGGAAGTCCTTGCACAGCGAACGATAATCTGGGTCAAGTGAGCGCGAGAGATACCGATTGGGACGGCGTCCGACTGCACGTCGTCACGGGCAAGGGCGGCACGGGGAAGACCACCGTGGCCGCCGCGCTCGCGCTGGCGCTCGCCGCCGGCGGGCGCAAGGTCCTGCTCGTCGAGGTCGAGGGCCGGCAGGGCATCGCCCAGCTCTTCGACACCCCGCCGCTGCCCTACGAGGAGCGCAAGGTGGCGGTGGCCCCCGAGGGCGGCGAGGTCTACGCCCTGGCCATCGACACCGAAGAGGCGCTCCTGGAGTACCTCGAGATGTTCTACAACCTCAAGCGGGCCGGCAAGGCGCTGAGCAAGCTGGGGGTCGTCGACTTCGTCACCACGATCGCCCCGGGGCTCCGTGACGTGATCCTCACCGGCAAGGCGAGCGAGGCCGTACGGCGCAGGAAGAAGAACGGATCGCGGGTCTACGACGCGGTCGTGATGGACGCCCCGCCGACCGGGCGGATCAGCAAGTTCCTCAACGTCAACACCGAGGTCGCCGGGCTGGCCAAGATGGGGCCCATCCGCAACCACGCCGACACCGTGATGCAGGTGATGCGCAGCCCCGAGACGGCCGTGCACTTCGTCACGCTGCTCGAGGAGATGCCGGTCCAGGAGACCCTGGACGGCGTCGCGGACCTGCACGAGAACGGCATCCCGGTCGGCGGAGTGATCGTCAACATGGAGCGGCCCTCCGTACTCCCCGAAGCGGACCTGGAGGCCGCCGGCGACGGCCGGCTCGACCTCGAGGAGATCACTCGCGGGGTGAAGGCCGCCGGGCTGGAACAGGACGCCGGGCAGATCACCGCGATGCTGGCGGCCGAGGCGGCCGACCGCGCCCAGCGCACCGCGCTGCAGCGGCGCGAGAAGGAGCGGCTGTCCGTGCTGGAGCAGCCCCGCTACGAGCTGCCGCTGCTCACCGAGGGCGTGGACCTCGCCGGGCTCTACGATCTCGCCCAGACCCTGCGCGAGCAGGGCGCGGCATGACCACGGACCCGCGCGAACAGGCACAAAAGAGAGGCACCGTCCGATGAGCCCGAAGGCTCCGCCCGTCCTCGACATCGACCGGCTGATCGACGACCAGCGCACCCGGATCATCGTCTGCTGCGGGTCGGGCGGGGTGGGCAAGACCACGACCGCCGCGGCCCTGGGGCTGCGCGCCGCCCAGCGAGGCCGCGACGTCGTCGTCCTCACCGTGGACCCGGCCCGCCGGCTGGCGCAGTCCATGGGGCTCAGCGAGCTCGACAACAGCCCGCGCCGGATCGAGGGGTTCGAGGGCGACGGCGAGCTGCACGCCATGATGCTCGACATGAAGCGCACCTTCGACGAGATCGTCGAGGCGCACTCGGATCCGGACCGCGCCAAGCAGATCCTGGCCAACCCCTTCTACCAGTCGCTGTCGTCCAGCCTGTCCGGGACGCAGGAGTACATGGCGATGGAGAAGCTCGGCCAGCTGCACCGGTCGGGCGCCTGGGACCTCATCGTGGTCGACACCCCGCCGTCGCGTAACGCCCTGGACTTCCTGGACGCACCGGAGCGCATGGGCAGGTTCCTGGACGGCCGCTTCATGAAGATCCTCGCGGCCCCGGCCAAGACCGGCGGCCGGCTGGGGGTCAAGATGCTCAGCGCCGGGTTCAGCATGTTCACCAGCGTGGTCAACAAGGTCATCGGCGTCCAGCTGCTCAGGGACGTCCAGACGTTCGTGGCGGCCTTCGACACGATGTTCGGCGGCTTCCGGGAACGCGCCCAGAAGACCTACGAGCTCCTGCAGACCCCGGGCACGGCCTTCCTGGTCGTCGCCTCGCCGGAGCCGGACGCGCTACGGGAGGCGTCGTACTTCGTGGAACGACTCGCCGCGGAACGGATGCCGCTGGCGGGTCTGGTGGTCAACCGGGTCCACGAGGTGGGCCACGAGGCCGGGGACGAGCCGGCGGTCTCGACGCTGTCGGCCGCGCGGAGCCAGGCCGCCGCGGAGATGCTCACCGAACGCGGCGAGCACACCCTGACGGCCGCCCTGCTCCGGCTGCACGCCGAGCGCATGCTGCTCGCGGCCCGGGAGGCCCGGCTGCGCGAGCACTTCTGCTCGGCTCATCCGACGGTGCCGGTGGTCGCGGTGCCCGCGCAGTCCGAGGACGTCCACGACCTGGACGGGCTGGGCCTGGTCGGCGAGGCCCTGGGCACCCCCCTCGAGCCCGCCGCCTGACCTGCCGGCACTCGATGCCGACACCCGACGTCGGCCCGGCACCCGAAGTCGACACAAATGGATCTTGGCTGGGAGCAGACGGCTCCCAGCCAAGATCCATTGAAACGAGCGACACATCCGACTGGGGGCCGGGGGCCTGCAGGCTCGGTCAGCTTGCGACGAGCTCGTCCACGTCCACGTCTGCATCCGTGTCATCCGTGGACCGCTCGTACTCTTCCTTCGCGGTTTCCAACAGGTCACGCCAGGATGTGACATCCGGGCGCCTCCGCATCAGAGCACGCCGTTCCCTCTCGGTCATACCACCCCAGACACCGAATTCAATTCGGTTGTCTAGCGCGTCGGCCAGGCACTCTGTCCGCACTGGACACCCTCGGCAGATGAGCTTGGCCCGGTTCTGGGCCGCTCCCTGCACGAAGAGGGCATCTGGATCCGCGTTACGGCAGGCGGCGCGGGCAGTCCAATCCGTGATCCACATCTTGGCCCCACTCCCCTAGGGTCTTGTGTGTTCTGCGCTCCATGGCCAGTACGGGCGCGGACGTCTGGCCGCCAAACGAAAGCCGTGGGGAAGAACTTACGGAAGCGAGGGGCGATTCAACAGCCCCCAATGGGCCCATTCTCGATATAGCCCGGTGCCGGATCGGACTAGTTACCTGTACCGGGGCGGTAACCGGCGGCCGCTGCCCCGTATGTGTTTTGTCGTCCCGGGTACCTTAGACGCGTGCAGGAAAATCCGGATCAGGACAACGCGTTCACCAAGCTGTTCCAGCTGGTCGCAGCCAGTGTGGCGGCGGGCGTCCTGGTCGCCTTGGTGGTGCTGCCAGGGGTGAGCGGCGTGGGCCTGACCGCACGCGACGCGGCCGCGGCCTTCGACAACATGCCCTCTGAGCTGAACACCACGCCGCCGCCGGAGAAGACGGTCGTCTACGCCGCGAACGGCACCCAGCTGGCGACGTTCTTCGACGAGTACCGCGAATCCGTACGGCTGGACCAGGTCGCCGACATCATGCGCAAGGCGATCGTGGCCATCGAGGACTCCAGGTTCTACGAACACGGGGCCCTCGACATCAAGGCCGCCATCCGGGCGCTGGCCACCAACGCCCAGGCCGGTGCGACCAAGCAGGGTGGCTCCTCGCTGACTCAGCAGTATGTCAAGAACCTGCTGCTGGAGAACGCCGACACACCGGCGCAGGAGCGGGCGGTGACCGCGCCCACCGTGGGCCGCAAGCTGCGCGAGCTGCGGTACGCCCTGGACGTCGAGAAGAAGATGTCCAAGAACGAGATCCTGCAGGGCTATCTCAACGTCGCCTACTTCGGCGCCGGGGCCTACGGAGTGCAGGCCGCGGCCAAGCGGTACTTCGACAAGCCGGCCTCCAAGCTGAACCTCGCCGAGTCGGCGCTGCTCGCCGGGGTGACCAACAGCCCGTACGCCTACGACCCGACCCTGCACGAGGGAGCGGCGCTGAAACGCCGCAACACGGTGCTCTACCGGATGTCCGACCTGGGCATCATCACCCGGCAGCTGGCCGACAAGACCGCCAACGAGCCGATCAAGCTCAAGCAGCACAAGCCCAAGGGCGGCTGCGACACCAGCAGGGCGCCGTTCTTCTGTGAGTACGTCCGCTACGAGATGCTCGACATCCTGTCCGGCGGCAAGTACTGGAAGATGACGCCGGCCAAGCAGGCGGTGGTCCTGCGCAAGCTCAAGCGCGGCGGCTACAACATCCGTACGACCCTCGACCCGCAGGCGCAGCGGGCCGCCGAGGAGGGCCTGACCGGCGAGGTCTCCCCGCAGAGCAAGCAGGTGGGCGCCCAGGCGATGGTCGAGCCGGGCACCGGCAAGATCAAGGCCATCGCCACCAGCAAGGGCTTCGGCAACGGCAAGCGCCAGACCTCCATCAACCTCGCGGCCGACTCCCGGCACGGCGGCGGCGTCGGCGTCTCCGCCGGCTCGACGTTCAAGGTCTTCACGCTGATGGCCGCCCTCGACGAGGGGATCACGGTCGGCACCAGCTTCAACTCTCCGGCCCGGATCTCGATCGGCGGCTTCGCGCCCTGCGAGTACGAGGGCTACATGAAGATCAACAACAAGGAGATGCACGGCAAGAACCTGACCAGCGGCACCTGGGACGTCGGCAACGCGGGTGACAGCGAGAAGGGCCGGTTCAACCTGCGGACCGGCACCTGGCACTCGGTGAACACCTTCTACGCGCAACTGGAGCGCGAGGTGGGCGTCTGCGACGCGATCAAGATGGCGGAGAACTTCGGCCTCAAGCGCGCCGACGGCAACCGGCTGCTGCCCTTCACCTCACAGGTGCTGGGCACCAACGAGGTCGACATGGTCCATCTGTCCGCGGCCTACGCGGGGATCGCGGCCCGCGGGAAGTACTGCGCGCCGATCGCCATCACCGAGGTCACCGACGCCAAGGGCCACAAGCTCAACGTGCCCAAGCAGGACTGCCACCAGGCTGTCGACCGCGACATCGCCGACGAGACGAGCAAGATCCTCAGGGGTGTGCTGAGCCAGGGCACCGCCAAGGGCGTGCCCTCGGTCGGCCGTCCCGCCGCCGGCAAGACCGGCACCTGCGAAGAGTTCTCCTGCGCGGTCTTCGCCGGATACACCCCCAACCTGGCCTCCGCGGTGGCCTACTGGGACATCCGGGGCGGCTTCAAGTACCCGGTCTACGGGGTCTACGGCGCCACCATCCCCGGCCCGATCTGGGCACGGTCGATGCGCGAGGCCCTCGACGGCAAGCCGGTGATGTCCTTCACCGAGCCGACCAACGACTTCGGCGACGTCACCTCGGTCGAGGTTCCCGACGTGAAGGGGGCGTCGGTCGGCGTGGCCAAGGCCGAGCTCGCCGCCGCCGGCTTCCAGGCCACGGTCTCGCCCAGCCCGGTGCGCTCCGACCAGCCCTCGGGAACGGTCGCGTACACCACGCCCGGCGGCGGCAGCAAGGCAGAAGAGGGCACCACCGTCCTGATCTTCATCAGCAACGGCAAGGACGCGGGCGGCGGTTCGGACGACAATCCTGACGATCCAGGCTTTCCCGGCCTGGGTAACCGCGGGAACGGTTTCCAGTGGCCGCCCATCGACGGCGGCACCCCGTAGCGGTCGCCCCTCACGCGAGAGACCCCGATCCGGCCGCGGATCGGGGTCTCGTGCGTCGGGCCTGAGCCGGAAGCCGGGCTTGAGCCGGAGGCCGGGTCTGAAGCGGAGAGGTCAGGGCGTCGGGGTGCCCGCGGTCGCACCCGCTCCGGCGGCCGGAGTCGTACCGGCACCGGCGGCCGGGGTCTCCGACGGGGTCGTGGCCACCGTCCCCGACGCGGCCGTGGACACCGGCTTGTCGAACGCGCTGCCCTTCACCCACTGCTTCCACGGCTTCTGCCACCAGCCGAAGCCGTTGTCGAACTCCAGCTCACGGCTGGTGCCGGTGATGGTGACGATGTCGCCCCACTGGGCGAGGTTGTAGAACCACCTGGCGAAGGCCGGGCTGGCGTTGACGCAGCCGTGGCTGACGTTGCTGTTGCCCTGCGAGCCCACCGACCAGGGCGCGGAGTGGACGTACTCGCCGCTGTTGGAGATGCGGACGGCGTAGCCCACGATCTCCTTGTAGTAGCCCGGCTCGCCTTCCTTGATCCCCGGCGAGATCATCGTCACCGGGTTCTCCTTCTCCATCGTCAGGTGAACGCCGTTGGTCGTCGTGTACTTGCGTTCGCCGCCCTTGCCGGCGCTGATGCCGACGTTCTTCACCTTCTTGCCGTTGATGGAGACCGTCATCCGGTGGGTCCGCACGTTGACCTTGCTGACGTGCGAGTCACCGATCTTGAACTTCAGCTTGAAGTCGGAGGTGCCGTACGTGCCCGAACCCGACTTCACCCCGGCCAGGTGCGCGGTGAGCGCGATCTTCTGGTTGGGCGCCCAGTACTTCTTGGTCCGGAAGATCGCCTGCTGGCTTCCGTACCAGTACCACGCGCCCTCGTTGGGCTGGTCCGAGACGACCTGGAGCGAACGCTCCACCGCCTTGCGGTCGGTGACCGAGCGGTTGAAGTTCACCACGATCGGCATGCCGATGCCGACGCGCTGCCCCGCGCTCGGCATGACCGAGCTGATGGACAGGGTCTGCGACGCCTTCAGGGTCTTGAACTTGCTGCTCGCCGTCGTGCTCTTCTTGGCGTTCTTGGCCGTCGCGGTCACCTGGTAGGAGGAGTTGGGCGTGAGCGTCCAGGAGGACTTCCAGGAGGTCTTGTCCGGAGACAGCACGCCGGGGACCGCCTGGCCCTTGAGCTGCACGGCGACCGTCTCGAGGGTGCCGTTGGCGGCCTTCACCTCGATGCCCTGCTCGGGCTTGGCCTTACCCGTCCCGTCGACCGGAGTGATGGTCACCTGCGGGGCGGCGGTGTCCTCCTTGCCCGCGGCGGGCACCCCGTCGCCCTTGCCACCTCCGGAGCACGCCGTCGCGAGAAGCAGGACCGCCCCTGTCAACCCGGCAGCCGCCCGCGCCCGGCGCCATCCCCCTGCAGTGGACTTCCGCCGCACTGTGACCTCCAAAACCCCGCCCCATAGTGGTCAAGTGACATTAGCGACTAAACCTGGTTCTTACCTAGTCATAATCGAAACTTGTGACTAAGTGGACATCTTGATCATCGATCAGGGGTCTGACCTGGGCGGCGAACGGCTACGGAAAGTTTCTCTACCGGCACGTAGAATGTCCGCAAAGAAAGCAGACCCCTCGATCCGGCGGATCGGGGGCCTGCTCGGGGTGGGTCCCGGCGGCTGCCTCAGGTGCCGAGCTGACGCCGCACCTCGGCGGCCACCCGGCCGCCCTCGGCCCGGCCGGCGACTCTCGGGTTCACCAGCTTCATGACCTGACCCATCGCCCGCGGGCCTTCGGCACCGCTCTCGGTGACGGCGGCGGCCACCAGCGCGACCAGCTCGTCGTCGGAGAGCTGCGCGGGGAGGTAGGCGTCGAGCACGGCGCCCTCGTCCCGCTCCGCCTGCGCCTGCTCGGCCCGGTCCGCCTGGGCGAAGGCCTCGGCCGCCTCCCGGCGCTTCTTGGCCTCCCGGGCGAGCACCTTGACGATCTCCTCGTCGGACAGTTCCCTGGCCTGCTTGCCCGCGACCTCCTCGGTGGTGACCGCGGTGAGGGCCATGCGCAGCGTACGAGTGCGGAGCTCGTCGCGCGCCTTCATCGCGGTCGACAGGTCGGACCGCAGCTTCTCCTTCAGGGCGCTCATGAGGTCCATGATGCCGCGTGCGGGGCTCCGCCTCATCCGCATTACCCGCGCGGCGCGCCCGGAAAGCACCATTGCGCAATGCTTTCATCCCGGAACGTTCTGCGGATCTGCGCATCTCTGGCAGCATGGAAGATGTCGTTGTAAGGAGAATCGTGCGAAAGCTCTATGCCGTACCCCTGGCCCTGGCCGGGACCGGTGCCGCCGGGATCGGTTACGCGTCGGTCATCGAGCGCAACTGGTTCCACCTGCGCCGTTACGACGTGCCCGTGCTGCCCCCCGGGCGCCCGCCGATCAAGATCCTGCACATCTCCGACACGCACCTGACCCCCGGCCGCAGGCGCATGATCAACTGGGTCCGTTCCCTCGACGCCCTGGAGCCGGACCTGGTCGTCAACACCGGCGACTCCATCTCGCACCGGGACTCCATCGGGCCGTTCCTGGAGGCCCTCGGGCCGCTGCTCGACCGTCCGGGCGTGTTCGTGTACGGCTCGAACGACCTGTACTCCCCGGTCTTCAAGAATCCCGCCCGCTACCTGTGGCGCACCAGCAAGAAGGACTACGAGCGCAACCGGCGCATGCCCGACCTGCCCTACCGCGAGCTCGGCTCGTCCCTGCAGGCCGCGGGCTGGCTGGACCTCAACAACCGCATCGGGCGCATGAAGGTCGGCGACCTCGACGTGGAGTTCGGCGGCATCGACGACTCCCACATCAACCGGGACCGCTACGACAAGATCGCCGGCCCGGTCGACCCGCAGGCCGACCTGCACATCGGCGTCAGCCATTCACCCGAGCCGCGCAACCTCGACCGGTTCTCCGCCGACGGCTACGAGCTGCTGCTGTCCGGGCACACCCACGGCGGCCAGCTGTGCGTGCCGTTCTACGGCGCCCTGGTCACCAACTGCGGCATCGAGCGCGCCCGGGTCAAGGGCCTGCACCGCAACGGCCCCTCCTGGCTGCACGTCTCCGCCGGCCTCGGCACCTCCCCGATGGCCCCGGTCCGGTTCTGCTGCCCGCCCGAGGCCTCGTTGCTCACGCTCGTACCCCGGCCGTACTGACCACTCCCGTCCGGCCGCTTTCGGCGCGCCATCGGTTCGGTGGCCCAGGGATTGCCTGGATTTAAGCGATCGCAGCACTCCTGGGGATCCGCTAAGCTGTCCAAGGCGCCGGGAGGCACGTACGACTCCCGGGCAGCCACCAATCGGGGTGTAGCGCAGCTTGGTAGCGCGCTTCGTTCGGGACGAAGAGGTCGTGGGTTCGAATCCCGCCACCCCGACAGAGAAGTACCAGCTCAGAGGCCAGTTCCCAAGATCGGGAGCTGGCCTCTTGATCGTTCATCGACGTGGACGGCACTCTGCGGCTCGCTCCGCAACGCAGCGAACACGTCGCCTGCGCCGGCGGCGCCCCCGTCCTGAGCGCCGGAGAGATCAACTTCGTCCACGAGCACAGCCGATGGACCGTCGGCGAGATCAGCAACCAGTCGATCGGCTACGGCCCCGACCTCACCTCCTGGCCGGCCGTTCAGGCAGCGCTCGACGTCGGGGCTCAGGCCAGCACGGGTCGAGGGCGATCGCTGCCGACGTCACGCGGATGCGCGGGTTCACCCGCGTTGATCCGGCGTGTTCTCCGCGGCGGGGAGAGCGGGGTCGGGCGCGACGGCGATGGCTTCGATCTCCAGCAGCCAGGCCTCGTCATAGATGCCGGTGATGATGATCGTGATCGCGGGGCGGTGGTCGCCGAGCACCTCGTGGCGGATCCGGGAGTTGGCCTCACGGTACCGCCGGTCGGACAGGTAGACGGTGACCTTGGCGAGGTCGCGGACCGTCATACCGGCCTCGGCGAGCACGGCTTTCACGTTGTCCCAGGCAAGACGGCATTGCCCGGGGAAGTCGGCCGGTATGTCGCCGTCGAGGGTCCAGGGCGGCTGGCCGCTGATGAAGAGCGTCCGCTGCGCCCCCCGTACCAGCGTCCCGTGGGTGTAGGCGGGCGACGACGCGGGCAGCCGGGCGGGGTCGATCGGTTCGATCATGAGGGTCATCGCCTTCCCTCGGCGGCGGGCAGATCAGCAGATGATCGGTGAACGTAAGCGTGGGGCCGACGCTCTGCGGAAAGAGATGGGCCGGCCTCCTGAGAGGCCGGCCATATGTTCACTTACGGATCATGATTGATCCGCTCGTGCGGAAGGTCCGCTCCACGGCGCCGTGGAGCGGGTCATCGGCATAGGGATCCGTGACGCCCTGGGGGGACGTCACGGAACCCGACGCCGTTCACGTGATCAGACGCTGGCCGGTGCCTGCACTGCGAGAACCTGCTCGGGCGCTCCACCCCCCTGGAACTGCCGGAGGATGGTGCCGAGCTGCTCCCGCGCCTCGCGCCCCTTGACGTTGCTCAGCTCGACCACGGCCTCGCGAGCCTCGTCGTGCGAGAGCCGCGCGCCATCGGACGCGCGCGTCACGGAGCGCAACTGCAGGTACCTGCTCAGGTTCTCCGCGGACGGAGACGTGGCGAGGAGCGTCAACGCCTCGGTGCTCGTGGCGCCGACCCTCATGAGGTCGACGACCAGGCGCACGTCGGCGTTCGAACGCCCGACCTCGATCAGCTCCGCCGGGGAGGTGCATCCGACGGAGCGCAGCTCCGCCAGTTCCTCCGGCGAGAGGCCGGTCGCGCACGACTCGAACTCGTCCTTGGCCCTCTGCACAGCGGCCAAGTCCTCGTTCGCCTTCGCCTTGTCGGCGGCGACCAGAACAACACTGGCCGCCACGAGGGTGACGACGAAGAAGCCGACCCACTGGTAGGTGATCGGGGACGCCAGGTGGGCGAACCCGACAGCGGTGGCGGCCACCCCGACCAGAGCGTAGACGGGAGCGGCCATCGAACTCATCGCTCCCACGTTGTCCTTGCTCAGGATCCGCGAAGCGAAGTTGGTCAGGAAGACCGGGATCACCATCACGAACAACGCTGTGATGGCCATGGTCCCCAGCTGCCCCGAACCGAACTTCCAGGTGGTTCCCTCCATGTCAGCCAGAACCGGAATGTGGTCCTGGAACAGGGACAGGCCGACCGCCGTGGCGAACACGAATGGCGTGGCAAGGACGTTCGCCCAGACCATGCCCTGGTCCGAACGGTCGTCGACCTTCGGGCCGCCGGCGCCCAGCATCTTCAGGCACCCCGGAAGGTTCCAGAAATGCCAGGCGGCGAGAGCCGCCGCGACGACGCCGAGCACGTTGAGGTGTCCGGCGAGCGCGTTCGTGCTGAGGATCACGCCGATCACGACGACAGCTCGCATGAGCAGCGGGGGAAGCCCCCGCAGCAGCAGCAAGCCCACCATCAGGCTTCCCACGGTGGTCGCCGTCGCCGCCGGCCCCGCACCCAGCAGGGCGGTCGCCAGCGGGGCGCAGATGTTGACGAAGAAGCTGCCGAGCGCGATGCGGTAGACCGCTCGCCTCTGCTGCTTGGTGAACAGGGACGGGCGCATCTTCGCCCATCCGTGCTGCTTGAGTGCCCACAGCGCGATGACGGGGGTGCCCAGCACCGCGATGGCCGCACTGGCCTGCAACGGAGCCAGGTTCGTGGTGAACACGAACCCGAACCCCTGGAAGGCCAGCATGGCGATCATGGTGATGATGCCGAGCATCGTCCCGCCTCCGACCTTCCGTAGGCGGTTTGCAAGTGGAGACATGACGTCACCACTCCTCTCTTGTTTGTTTTCACCCGGACCTTGTGTCTGGGAGGTTTCGGCTCCGAGAGCCGAACGTTGTTAACAGTCCCGAAACGGGAGGGAGTGGCAGATAATCTCTGGGAAATTTTCGGGACGGCGGCCTCCACGCGCCGCTGGGCGGAGGCGAACGCCCGGATCGCCGCGCTCGATGCTCTGGTGGACAGCGGACACCGCGCCCAGAAGCAGACAGGTAAGAGGCCGGTCCCCAGGATCGGGAACCGGCCTATTGATCGTCTTTACCGGCCTACCGGATACGAATCCCGGCCGCTACGACCGGACCGATGGCGACGTCGCGGGTCCGCTGGTGGATGCCGGCCGGCGTAGCCCGTCGATGGCCTCGCGGAGGCTGATCTCGAGGTAGCTGATGCGATCGGTCGCCATCAGTATCGTGGCGCCGCCCGAAATAGCGGTGAGGATCTCAATGGCGGCGTTGTCCACGTCGATCGCGGAGTCGATCGCGCCGCTGTCCTTGAGGGCCTGGACGCCGGCGGCTATGTACGCCTGCCACCGCTCGTAGAGGTCGGTGATGATGTCGCGGACGGCCGGGTCGGCCATGCCCAGCTGTGCGGTGAGGGCCGACAGGGGGCATTCCTGGCGTTGGGCCTCGTATATCTCGATCACGCGCTCGCGCCAGGCCTCCCATTTGGGCCAGGTCGTCAGGTCGCCGAGCATCGGTTGCTGCTCCGCCAGCACCTGCTCGGCCTCGTGCGTCGCCACCGCCAGCAGGAGGTCGGCCTTGCCGTCCGGGAAGTAGTGGAACAGCTGGCTCTTGCTCGTCGACGTGACGGCCCGGATGTCGTCCAGCCCCACGTTGGCGGGCCCGCGCTCCCGCATCACGCGTGCCGCGCCCTCCACGATTCGCTGCCGGGTGGCGGCACCCTTCGGCGTCAGCACGCGCATCCATGCCCTTCCGGTGGGGCGGTCCGCTGGCGGGCGGGCTCGCCCAACGTCATCGTCCGGCGGTCAGGTTAACAATATGGACTCTACAGTCCAACATGCGGCAGGTGCGGCCCTGGTCCGATCACGTACCGGCCGAGCACCGGTGGCACCCCGGACCTTCAGTTCTTCCGCAAGCTCCACGTCCATCGCCGTCCCGTTACGTTGTGGGCTTTGCCGGAGATGGTGTTCCCGGTGATGGTGCCCTCGTAGATCGAGTAACCGCCCTTCATGTCGATGGTGAGCTTGGAGCCGTTCACCGACCAGCGATCCTCCTGGTTGTCCCAGTTGCCGGTGGGGCTCCGATACTTGACGTGGCCATCCGCGACGAACGTGAAGACGTAGTAGTCCCCGTCGGAGTCCACACCGCTCCACGTGGTGCCGGCGAGGGACGTGGCTCCGGCCTGAAGTGTCGGGTTCGCGGGCGACGGGGATCCCGACGCGGCAGACGGTGTCCCGGAGGCGACGGACGGCGTTCCCGAGGCGGTGGGCGTCTCTTTGCCGTGCTGCGCACGCGTCCCGAGGTACGTCGTTCCCCACCAAATCATCGTCGCGGCGATGCCCGTCAAGGCGATGGCTCCCAGGCCGCCGAGCAGCACGACCCCGCGTCTCAGCCCGTGTCCGCCGGGCGGCCGGGGCCCGTGCAGTCCCGGCGGCACCGTGGTGGTGCCCTGGACCGGGGCCATGCCGGGGCCAGGAGCGTGGTTCGGCACGGTGTTGCCCACCGGTGGGGAGTGGAGCGCGGACATGGCCCACGCCAGCGCCCGGGCGGTCTGCTCGGCGGTGGCCCGGTCATCGGGATTCTTGACCAGCAGGCCGGCCAGGGCAGGGGTGAGCGGGCCCGCCCGCTCGGGCGGGCGGGGGCCCTGGGTGAGGATCGCGGCGTACAGCGAGGTCAGGGTCGGTCCGGCGAAGGGAGGCCGGCCCTCCACCGCCGTGTACAGGGTGGCGCCCAGCGACCACAGGTCACTGGCCGCGGTGGCGGGCTTGCCCTCGATCTGCTCGGGCGCCATGTACCGCGGGGTTCCCATCACGGCCCCGGAGACGGTCAACGCCGTGGCATCGGCCATACCGGCGATACCGAAGTCGGTGATGACGATCCGACGGCCGGCGAGCAGCACGTTGTCGGGTTTCAGGTCCCGGTGCACGATTCCCGCCGCGTGCGCCTCGCGCAGCGCGTCCAGCATCGCGACCCCGATCCCGGCCACCCGCTCCGGCGGAAGCCTGCCCTCTCGTTCGATCGCGGTGCCCAGGGACACGCCGGTGAGCAGTTCCATCACGATGGCCGGGACGCCGTCGTGCTCGACGACGTCGTGGACGGTGACGATCCCCGGATGGTTGAGCCGGGCCGCGGCGCGGGCCTCGCGCAGCATCCGCCCGATCAGCGACTCCCGCTGCTCCTCCGGAAGCCCGTACGGGAACAGGACCTGCTTGACGGCGACCTCCCGGTCCAGCACCTCGTCGTGGCCGCGCCACACCCGGCCCATCGCGCCCTGTCCGATCGGCTCGACCAGCCGGTACCGCCCGCCGACCAGTTCACCGGCTCTCTCCGTCACGAAGGCAACGATAGACAGAGGCGATCTCGCGGGCATCTCGTACGGATAGGAAGCCCGGTCGGGCGACCGATCCGGCTTCCGATCACCCTGCCGTCTGTACAGCCACGACCATACGCGCGTATTGTCAGCAATACATGTGTATGGGATGGTGACAGTGGGATCGGATGATCGATCGAGTGACCCGGTGTTCGAGGACCTGACGGCCCGGGCGCGGATCAGGGACGCCGCGTTGCTGCAGTTCGCGGAGCGAGGCGTCAGGGGGGCGACGATCCGCGGCATCGCGGAGGCCGCCGGGGTGTCGCCCGGGCTGGTCCAGCACCACTTCGGTTCGAAGGAGGAGCTGCGGGCGGCCTGTGACACGCACGCGATGGAGGTCATCCGGCGGGCGAACGATCAGGCGACCAGCACGGGGATGCGGGATCCCGGCATCTTCTCGGTCACGATGCGCGCCACCATGCCGGTGCGGCGCTACGTGGCGCGCGCGATGGTCGACGGCTCCCCGGCCGCCGCGAAGCTGTTCGACGACCTGGTCGGCTACAGCGAGCGGTACCTGGCCGACCCTCCGCCCGGCATCGCCGAGCCGCAGACGTCCGATCTGCACGCGTACGCCGCAACCATCACCGCCCTGAGCCTGGGGATCATCGTGCTGCACGAGCATCTGTCCCGGGCGCTCGACGTCGACACCCTCACCCTCGAGGGATATCCACGGCTCGGCCTGGCCGTACTGGAGGTCTTCACCGACGACCTCCTCAGCCCGGAGCTCGTCGCGCAGAGCCGTGCCACGTTGGAGCAGTTTCTGAAGGCGGGCCCGTCGTCCGCCGCGGGAGACGGCACGCCGCCATGAGCCCGCCTTCCGCGCCGGCTCACCGGCCCGTGACCCCCCGCACTCCCGCGACCGCCTTCCGACCAGGAGGAACCCCCCGTGATGACATCGGCGACACCGGCGATCTCGATCTCCGGACTACGCAAATCGTTCGGCCGGACCCAGGCCCTGGATGGCCTGGACCTCTCAGTCGCCACCGGAGAGGTGCACGGCTTCCTGGGGCCCAACGGTTCCGGTAAGACCACCACGATCCGCGTCCTGCTCGGTCTGCTGCGGGCCAGCGCGGGCACGGTCCGGCTGCTGGACGGCGACCCCTGGCGGGACGCCACGACCTTGCATCGACGGCTCGCGTACGTGCCCGGCGACGTGACGCTGTGGCCCAACCTGTCCGGCGGGGAGGTGATCGACCTGCTCGGCAGGATGCGCGGCGGCCTGGACGCCCGACGCAGGGCCGACCTGCTGGAACGCTTCGATCTGGACCCGAGGAAGAAGGGCCGCGCCTACTCGAAGGGGAACCGGCAGAAGGTCGCGCTCGTGGCCGCACTCGCCTCCGACGTGGAACTGCTGGTGCTGGACGAACCGACGTCCGGCCTCGACCCGCTGATGGAGGAGACCTTCCGCGAGTGCATCACCGAGGAACGCCGCAACGGCCGGACGGTTCTGCTGTCCAGCCACATCCTGAGCGAGGTCGAGGCGTTGTGCGACCGGGTGACCATCATCCGTAAGGGCCGGACCGCGGAGAGCGGCACGCTGGCCGAGCTGCGCCATCTGACCCGTACCTCGATCGACGCCGACCTGGCCGGACCACCGACCGGGCTGACCGGGCTGCCCGGCGTCCACGACCTGCGGGTCGACGGCACCCGGGTGCGCTGCGAGGTCGACACCGCCCGGCTGGACGCGGTGCTCAAGCACCTGACCCAGGTCGGCGTCCGCACCCTCACCAGTCGGCCGCCGACCCTGGAGGAACTGTTCCTGCGCCACTACGACGAGCCGGCCGCCCTCTCGGAGGCATCGCGATGAAGGACAGCCTGGTGGGCGTCGGCGGCCTGGTACGGCTGGTGCTGCGGCGCGACCGGTTCCTGCTGCCGATGTGGATCGGATGGCTGGCGCTGCTCCCGGTGGGCATCGTCTCGGCCACCGAATCGGTCGTGTCCACGGCGGCCGAGCGCCAGCACTATGCGGACACCGTCGGAGCCAGCTCGACCTACGTCGCGCTGTACGGGCCGTTGTACGACTCCAGCCTCGGCGCGATCATCGCGCAGCGGCTCGGCTTCCTCACCGTCGTCGTGGCGTTGATCAGCGTGCTGACCGTCGTCCGGCACACCCGCACCGAGGAGGAGTCGGGCCGCCGCGAGCTGCTGGGCTCGACCGTGGTCGGCCGGCACGCCGCCCTGGTGGCGGCCCTCATCGTGACGCTGGCCGCCGATCTGGTGCTCTCGGTCCTCGTGGCCCTCGCCCTGATCGGCACGGGCCTGCCCATCTCGGGCTCGTGGGCGCTCGGGCTGAGCTTCGCCCTGAGCGGCTGGGTCTTCGCCGGGATCGCGGCCCTGACCGCCCAGCTCACCGAAGGTGCGGGCGCCGCGCGCGGCCTTGCCATGACCGTGCTGGGAGTGGCGTACGTGCTGCGTCTTTCCGGTGACCTCAGCGGTGCCAGCAGTGGATGGTCATGGCTGTCGGCCCTCTCGCCGATCGGGTGGGCGCACCAGATCCGTGCGTACGAGCACGAACGATGGCTCATCCTGGCGGCGGCCGCCGTGCTCGTCGCCGTGCTGGCGGCGGCCGCCGTCGCGCTGTCGGCGCGGCGGGACGTCGGCGCCGGAGTGCTGGCCCCACGGCTCGGCCCGGCCGGGGCGGCGGGCGACCTGCGTGGCCCGTTCGGCCTGGCCTGGCGGCTGCACCGAAGCCTGCTGGCCGGCTGGGTCGCGGGTTTCATCCCGCTCGGCCTGGTGCTGGGTGCCTTCGCCCACAGTGTCGTGGACATCGCGAAGGACAATCCCGACCTGGCGGACATGTTCACCCGCATGGGTGGCCAGTCCGCACTCACCGACTCCTACCTGGCCGGGATCATGCGCATCCTCGCCCTGTTCGCCGCCGCGTACGCCGTGCAGGCCACCCTGCGGCTGCGGACCGAGGAAACAGGGCTGCGGGCCGAACCCGTGCTGTCCACGCCGGTCGGCCGGCTGAAGTGGGCGGCCGGCCATCTGGCCTTCTCGGCTCTGGGTCCGGCGCTGGTCCTGGCGATGGCCGGACTGTCCGCCGGGCTCGTCCACGGCCTGAACACCGGCGACGTGGGACGCGAACTGCCTCGTGTGCTGGCCGGCGCCATGATCCAGCTTCCCGCCGTCTGGCTGCTGGCGGCGCTGGCGGTGGCGCTCTTCGGGCTCCTGCCCAGGTTCGCGCCCGTCGTCGCCTGGGCGGTCCTCGCGGTGTGCCTGACACTCGGGGTGCTGGGGCAGGCGCTCACGCTGGACCAGACATTGCTGGACCTCTCCCCGTTCACCCACACTCCGGAGTTGCCGGGCGGCGTGGTGTCGGCGACGCCCCTGCTCTGGCTGGTGGGCATCACCGCGGTGCTCACCGCCGGTGGGCTCGCCGGGCTCCGGCGTCGCGACATCCCGGTGGGCTGACCGGGCATCCGTCACGATTCCACACGGAGCGGCGGCGGCCCGAAGCCGGCCGTGCCTCTCGAGGTACGGCTACAGCTCGGCGCGGTAGGTCTCCAGGCGCTCGACGAGTTCCTTCGGACGGGCCAGCGCGGGCAGGTGGCCGCCGTCCATCTCGTCGGGGGTGATGCCCAGACGGTCCCGTACGACCCGGCGCTGGAACTCGGCCGGGAAGAACCGATCGTCGCGGCACAGCAGGAACCTGGTCGGTACGTCCGGCCACGCGGCGAGCGGCCAGGGCTTCTCGAACGGGGTGCCGGACTGGTCACGTCCTCTGGTCATCGCCTCCGCCAGCACGTCCGGCGGTAGGTCGTGCAAGAACATCGCCACCGGGTCGAACTCCTCGGTGATCACCCGCCCGTCGCGCTCGGCCTGCTCCCGCATCGCCGCTGCCTGACCGGTCTCGCCCCACCAGTCGCCCGGCGTCTCGCCCGGTGCGGGGACCATCGCCGCGACCAGGACGATGAGGTCCACCGGCACACGGGTCGCGACCAGCGGCGCGGTGAAGCCGCCCATCGACTGCGCCACCACGATGAGATCGGTGCGATCCCCGACGGCGTCCACCACGACGTCGGTGTACTCGGCCAGCCCGGCGGAATCGTCGTCGACGGGCAGGTCGGGCGCCACCACGTCGTGACCCCGCGCGCGGAGCTCGGGGATCACCAGGTGCCAGTACCAGGAGTCGGATCCGGCGCCGGGGATCAGTACGTAGGTGGCCATGGCCGGCCGTCCTTTCCGTCAAGGTCGTGCGCCGCGGGGGCGGTGCCGGACCTGCGCTCCGGCCGGCGAGTGAGTCCTAAACTAACACCAGATGCTCCTTAATCAGGAGTGATGATGAAGGAGTATCCGGATGACCGGGCCCGGCAAGAGGACCTACGACGATCCATGCGGGATCGCCCGCGCCCTCGACCTGGTCGGGGAGCGCTGGGCATTGCTGGTCGTGCGCGACCTGGTGCTCGGCCCCAAGCGGTTCACCGACCTGCGGCGGGGCCTGCGCGGCGCGAGCCAGAACGTCCTGTCCCATCGCCTGCGTGAGCTGGAGCAGGCCGGGGTGGTGCGGCGCCGCAGGCTCGGCCCGCCCGCCGGCACCTGGGTGTACGAGCTGACCGAGTGGGGGTACGACCTCGAACCCGCCCTCCTCCAGCTCGCCCGCTGGGGCAGCCGCGCCCCCATGACCTCCGACGGCGAGCTCGGTGCCGAGGCGCTGATCCTCGCGCTCAGGACGACGTTCGACCCGTACGCCGCGGGAGAACTGCACGCCCGCTACGAGCTGCGGCTGGACGCGGACCGCTTTCACGCCGAGGTCTCCGGCGGCCGTATCGAACTGGCCCGCGGGCCCGCCGACCGGCCGGACGCCACCCTCGAGACCGATCTCGCCACCCTCAGGGCGCTGGTCTTCGGCGGCCGCCCGCTCGCCGACGCCGTGCGCTCCGGCGACCTGACACTGGAAGGCGATCAGGAGGCGGTGGCACGTTTCGTCGGTCTCTTCCCACGGCCGCGCCCCCTCCAGGACCCCGCGGCGAGTGCGGCCGTCCAGGGCGTGGAGGCGCCGCGGAGGTAGCATGAGAGGTAGTACAGATCATGAAAAGCAGCTGTTCCTCGGCATCACACGACTACCTGGCCTGCTCCTCATCGGAGGACAGAGGCCGGCGCGGCGGAGGTGATCGACCTTGGCGGTGACCCTCAACAAGCAGGCCCTCCAGCACGCCCAGGGCCTGGTGAAGGAGCACAAGGTCGTCGCGGACGACCGGGACGACTGGAGCGAGCACCAGCCCACGGCGCAGGCCGAGAACGACCATCTCGAAGAGCACGGCTTCGCCGAGTACCAGAAGTGGTACTTGGGCATCGACGACGAACACGGCGAAGAGACCAAGAGCCGCTACAAGTTCCCGTACGGCGACTTCGAGAAAGTGCACCGGTGCGGCCTGATCGCCGTCGAGGTGCGAGCCGCGCAGAACGACTACACCGACATCGAGCAGGCCGCGAAGCACCTGCGCGAAATGCTGGACGAGTCGGCCTGACGTGGTTTCGTCGGCCGTCCGGCCGGGCCGGTAAGAGGCCGGGCACAGCGAGGCATGGGGGGCTGAGAGATGCCGGACCGCCTGTTCCGCGACCGCAGGGATGCCGGCCAGGTGCTGGCCGGACTCCTCGAGCACTATCACGGTGACCCGCAGGTCGTCGTCCTCGGCCTGCCGCGCGGCGGCGTGCCGGTGGCGTACGAGATCGCCGCCGCGCTCGACGTCCCGCTGGACGCCTTCCTCGTCCGTAAGCTCGGGGTCCCCGGCCGGGAGGAACTGGCCATGGGAGCGATCGCCGGCGGCGGCGTGGTGGTGCTCGACGACGACGTCATCCGCGGCCTGGAGCTCTCTCCGGACGCCGTACGGCAAAGGGCCGAGCACGAGGGCCGGGAGCTGGCCCGGCAGGATCAGGTCTACCGCGAAGGGCGGCCCACGCCGCATCGTGAGGGCAGGACCGTGATCCTGGTGGACGACGGACTCGCCACGGGCGCGAGCATGCGCGCAGCCGTTCAGGCCGTGCGGCGACTGCAGCCCGCGCGGGTCGTCGTCGCGGTGCCGGCCGCACCCGAGTCGACCTGCCGGGAGCTCTCGGCCCTGGTCAACGAGGTCGTGTGCGCCACCACCCCGTCGCCCTTCTTCGCCGTGGGCGCCTCGTACTGGGACTTCGTCCAGGTCACCGAGGAGGAGGTCCGGGACCTGCTGCGCGCGGCGTCGCGGGCACGGCCCGCCGGTCCCGGCTCGCGGATACCGGCGGGGGCCGCCCTCATCCGGTTCGAAGCCGTACCGGTGGAGGAGGGCGTGCCGGGCGACCAGGCGCTGTTCGACCTGGTGGGCGACGCCCGTTTCGTACTGATCGGAGAGGCCTCCCACGGCACCCACGAGTTCTACGCGGCCCGCGCTCGCATGACGCGGCGGCTCATCGAGGACAAGGGGTTCTGCGCCGTGGCGGTGGAGGCGGACTGGCCCGACGCCTACCGCGTGAACCGCTACGTGCGCGGGCACGGCGACGACGAGACGGCCGAGGAGTCCCTGCGCGGTTTCGAGCGCTTCCCGGTTTGGATGTGGCGCAACGCCGTGGTCCTCGACTTCGTGGGGTGGCTGCGCGAGTACAACTCGCGGGCGCGGGCCGACCCCGCCAAGGCCGGCTTCTACGGGCTCGACCTCTACAGCCTGTACCGGTCGATCAGGGAGGTCATCGCCTACCTCGACCGGGTCGACCCGGCCGCCGCGGCGCGCGCCCGCGAGCGCTACGCCTGCTTCGACCACCACGGCGAGGACGATCCCCAGGCCTACGGCTTCCAGGCGGCGTTCGGCGCGGGCGAGACGTGCGAGCAGGAGGTGGTGGACCAGCTGGTCGACCTGGAACGTCACGCCCTGGACTACGCGCGCCGGGACGGCCGGCTCGCCGCGGACGAGGTCTTCGACACCGAGCAGAACGCGCGTACGGTCCGGGACGCCGCGCAGTACTACCGCGCGATGTTCAGCGAGCGGGTCTCCTCCTGGAACCTGCGCGACCGGCACATGACCGCCACCCTGGAGGCGCTGGCCGAGCACCTGAGCCGGCGCCGGGCCGAGCCGGCGAAGATCGTGGTGTGGGCGCACAACTCCCACCTCGGCGACGCCCGGGCCACCGAGGCCGTGATCCGGGGCGAGCTGAACGTCGGCCGGCTCGTACGCGAGCGGTATCCCGGGCAGTGCCGGCTCCTGGGCTTCACCACCTACACCGGCACGGTGACGGCGGCGGACGACTGGGGCGGACCGGCCAAGCGCAAATGGATCCGGCCGGCGCTGGGCGACAGCGTCGAGGAGTTGTTCCACGAGGCGGGGGAGAAGGAGTTCATGGTCTCCTTCGGAAGTGCTCCACGGACCGCGGACATGCTGCGCTCCGCGCGCCTGGAGCGGGCGATCGGCGTGATCTACCGGCCGGAGACCGAACGGCAGAGCCACTACTTCCGCGCCCGGGTGTCGGACCAGTTCGACGCGGTGATCCACATCGACGAGACCCGGGCCCTTGAGCCGCTCGAGCGTACGGCCCGGTGGGACGAGGGCGAGGTGCCCGAGACGTATCCGTTCGCCGTGTGAGCCCCAACCCCGATGACGGGCGGGCCGCCGGCCCGCTGATCGGGGCACGGGAGGAGCTCCACCGTGTCACTGCGTCCCCAAGCGGTTCCGTAGCGTCGCCGTCCCTGACATCATCGAACGCGTGCGCTGCCGGAGGGTCGTCGTTGCCTTAGCCGTTCTGTCCGTGCTGTCCGTACCGTCCGCCTGTGCGCGGGGTGGGGACGGGAAGACCGCGTCACCGCTGCCGATCAACCCGACCCCGACCTCGCCCGGCCAGGTCGTCGTCCTGGCCGGGAACGGCGAGCAGAAGAAGCCCGTCGACGGCGCCTTCGCGACGCGAAGCCCCGTCTACGCCTCCGGGGCGATCGCGGCGGCACCTGACGGGTCGATTTTCACCTTCGCCGACAACGGGCGGAACCGGACCCTGGTACGCATCGGCAGCGACGGCAGAGTTCACGTGCTCCCTGTGCTGACCCCGCTCGCCGGCCGGGTGGTGCTCGCCGCGACGCGCACCGGAGTGTGGTCCATGGACACCGGGGAGCACGCCTCGCTCACCCGGACCGCCCTGGACGGCTCCGGGCAGACGCTCGTCTTCGGGCCGGCCGAGGGCGGGCCGACGAGCCTCACCTTCGTGGACGCCGCCGGACGCCTCTTGCCCGAGGCACAGCGCCGGACCCTGCTCAAGCGCTGGAAGCCGTCCGCGATGGCCGTCCGGGATGACGGAATCCCTGTCGTGGCCACCGAGGACGGGAGCCTGTACGAGGCCCTCGGCCAGGGAAAGCTCCGCCCCTGGACCCCGGCGGGCTACGCCGACGCGGTCCGAAAAGCCCGCACTCGGCAGGGCACATCCGGACCTTCCCCGATCGAACTAAGTCCTTCCGCGATCATGCCCGGTAGAACTGGGGAGGTCATCGTCGTCGGTACCGGCATCATCCACGTTCCTCGCCGTGGCGAGGTGAAGGCAACGGGCTTTCGAGTTCCTCACGATGTGCTCTGGAGATGGAGCGGCGGAGTGGCCCTCAACGATGGCAGTCTCTTGCTGCTCGAGACCAATATTGGCCGTCTCCTGCGGGTTGCCGCGGATGGCAGCCTGTACCGGCTCCCGGCTTTTGCAACACAGATCTGCACAGACTACAAGCCAGTGGTCGGTCCTTCACGAAGGCCTGACGGCACTATCGCTCTGGGAAGTTGCGGCAGATTACTAGGCTTTCGACCGCCCATGCCACAAGGAGATGAGCCCATGTTTCCCGGTTATGCTCCTGATCAAATTCCCGAGCTCCCATAGCCTTCCTTGGCCTTGTCCAGGAAGCGCATACCGGCGACGTGTTGCAGTATGGTCTTGGTGTGCCCGTTCTCCGTGATCGTCAGACGGATCGGCACCATTTGCTGCCTGGCCCATTGCCGGAACAAGTAGGCGGTATGCCCGGTGAGATCTCCACGCAAGGTGCCGTCGACGTTGAAGATGTCGGACACCTTTACCTCGCCGTCAGCCGAGTGCAGCACGGAGACACCTTTGGCGGTAGCCCGATAGATGGCTGCGGCAATGGACATGGACACCTGATCCGCGCCTGCGACGTTGATAGCCGCCGCCTTCCGCTTGGCCTGGGCCAAGGCGTCGGTTTCGATCTGGTCGAGAAGCCAGTCGGTGCCACGACTCCAGACAGAGTGCACACCGGTTACCTTAATGAGTTCGCCGAATACCGGTATTTTGTCACCGAACTGGTCAACGAGATCCCTGGCCTCCCCAAGCATCTCCTTCGTCTGCTTTACCGCCTCGTCCTTGGTCTTTCCCTGACTGATCAACTCGGCCTGAAGCGCATTGCCAAGGTTGGCATTCAGACGTCCTGACCACACTGCGGCGTGATCAACTTGATCGATGGTGCCGTGTTCAATCGCCCAAGCCAGCTCCTGGCGCGCGAAAAGCTGCGCTGCGATGATGAGCTCGCGGCGCATCTTGTCATCGTTCGCGATCAGTCGTAAAAAGTTGCGAGTGGTCGCTACGTCGAGCATGATGTTCCACTCTTCTGCCGCCGGGTCAAGGAAAGGCTCGCCCGCATCGGACGGAAATCCGGGGTCGTGTGCGGCGAAGCTCGGGATGTAGGCCTTGCTCATGTCGAGCAGTGCGCGCTTGGTCGAGTACTGCAGATCGAAATCGCGCATGGTCATTTCCCTGGGATGCACGGAGTCGCCGATGTTGACGAACGGCCGGCCGACCGTGTGGTTCCGCAGGAAATCCTGCACCTGCTTTTGCCCGGTCTGCTTCCACCAGGCTCCTTGCTGCATGAGCTCGCGGGCGATCAGTGCTGACCGTTGCCCGTCCGTTCCCGTACGGCCGGCCATGGTGGCGAGCCTGATGACTCCGCCTGCTGCCTGGCCGCCGTCGATCCAGTCGGGGGCGAGCAGTAGCGAGGCGTAGGTCTTGCCGGGCATACGCGACAGCCAGGCCGGCGGCCTGCTGGACTTCAGTTCGACCTTGGAGGCGTCAACGAGCTGCAGGACGGACGGCAGGTCGGCACTCGCCAGTTCGCGGGCGGCGGCGCCGTCCTTGGCTTGGGTGATCTTGGCGAGGATGTTGATCGCGGGGTCGAGATCCCTGATGGCGCCGACGTCCTTCTCCTTCAGATCCCAGTCGTCGAACCAGTGGCGGCCGTTCGGGCCTTTGTTGTCGCCGTCCGGGTCCGCCGGCAGGTCGCTGTCGCCGGCACCACCCCAGGACAGCGCGTAGGAGTGGTAGTCCAGCCGCCATCGCAGCGCCGCCTGGCCCAGCTCTGCCAGTACGTGCGAGTCCCACCTTCCGTCGCCGAACTTCACCAGCAGACCCTGTCCGGGCAGGTCAGCGACGTACGCTCCGAGCGCGTGTTCGATGATCGGCCGATCGTCCTCCGCCCCGGCCGGGCGGCTCGTGCGCTCCAAGGCCTCTATTCGCGACAGCGCCGCGAGCGCCGTACCCATGTCTCCGAGGATCCGCTTGTCGGTGCTGTCCGGCGACGGACCGCCGGAGTGGCGGTGCAGCAGATAGGCGAGTCTTCCGGCGGCGCCGGGCGGGATGCCACCGAAGAACGCCTTGAGGTAGTCCGGATCGTTCAGGTGGTCGCGAAGCCGGGCTCCCACCCCGGCGAGCGTCTGCTGGAGATCACTGCCGGGACGGCTGTAGGCGCTGGTGAACAACCGGGCCTGGAGCCGGCCGAGTTGCCGCATCTCACCGGCGCCGAACCGGTCCACGTCGGGTATGCCCACCATGCGGTTGAACGCGATGCCGGCGAGCAGCGGGTCCACCTTGTCGGACGCGAGCGCGTACTCGATCCGCTGCCGGGTGGTCACGGCCTGCCTGCCGCACCACTCGGCGGCCCGATCGCAGGCCCGGGTGTTCGCCCGCCCGCCGCCAGCCGCCAGCAGGCCGGCGATCCGCCTGCCCACGACGGGGAGCCGTCCGGCGGCGGCCCGCAAGGCGTACTCCAGCCGGGTCAAGCCGTCGGGGGACACCGAGGCCACCGGCCCGGTCGCGGGCTGCGGCTGCACTCGCGGCATGGCCGGCGGCGGCCCGCACGGCTTCCTGTTCACCGCGGCCACGTCCTGGCACACCTCGGCCATCATCACCGACAGCGTCTTGTTCGCTGCCCGCAGGTCATCGGTGAAGCGACCGGCCGCGCCGCCCTGCCAGGTCTGCGGGCTCATCGCGGTGGTGACCGCTGCCATCGCGGAGCGGATGGCGTCCAGCTCGGCCAGTACCGCGTGCTCGTCGACCTTCGGCCCGGCCATGAGACCCCCTTTCCCCGCGTCCGCCCTCGCGCCGGAGACAGCCCACCATGGGACACGTTGGTGACGCTATGTATTTATACGATTTCACTGTGTGTCGACGATGTCGGAGGCCTAGTGACTCGGACCGGCGCGACGGGGGGCGGTCGCATCCGAAAGCGAGGTGGGACGCGTCACATGCCGGCTCGGGCCCGGCCCTGAAACCACAGCTCATCCGCCCGCGCAGAGGCCCTTCGGAGGGGGCTGTGAGGGAGCCCACGCTTAGCGCCTCGACCTCCCGGGCATCAAGAAAGCTACGGTTACGTAGGCGTAAGTTACTGATCAGGAGGAGCTTCCGATGGCCACCCCGCTCTCCACCGCGCGACGCCCAGCCGCCCTGCGGCGGCTGGCGGACGCGGCCACCTGGCTGACCACCCCCCTGCTGCCGGAGGACTACCTCGGGCTCATCAACCCGCTCTGGTCCACCGAGGAGCTACGCGGCCGGATCGAGTCCGTACGGCTCGAAACGGCCGACGCGGCGACCCTCGTGATCAGGCCCGGCCGCGCCTGGACGGGACACCGGGCGGGCCAGTGGATCCGGATCGGCGTCGACATCGACGGGGTGCGGCACTGGCGGACCTTCTCCCTCTCGGACGCGCCCGGGCGGGCCGAAGCCGGCACGCGGCGCGACCGCGCGACGGCCACCCTGGCCATCACGGTCAAGGCGAATCCCGACGGCATCGTCTCCACGCACCTGGTCCACGGCATCAAGCCGGGCACGATCGTCGGGCTGGCCCCGGCGGAGGGCGAGTTCGTCCTGCCCTCACCCGTCCCGGACCGGCTGCTGTTCGTCACCGCCGGGAGCGGCATCACACCCGTGATGGCGATGCTGCGCTCGCTGGCCCGGGACGGCTCGATGCCCGACGTGGTCCTGGTGCATTCGGCGCCGACCGCCGAGGACGTCATCTTCGGCGCCGAACTACGCGCCCTCGCCGAGCGCTTCCCGACCCTGCGGCTGCACGAGCGGCACACCCGCGCCGACGGCCGGTTCGAGCCGGCCGAGCTGTCCGGCCTGTGTCCCGACTGGCACGAGCGCCCCACCTGGGCGTGCGGCCCCGCCGGCCTGCTCGACGAGCTCACCGCGTACTGGTCCGGCCAGGGGACGGCCGGCAACCTGCACCTGGAGCACTTCCGGCCGGTGCTGGTGACCGGCGGGGCGGGTGGCCGGGTGCGGTTCGCCAGGAGCGACCGCGAGGCCGACGCGGACGGCGGCGCCCCGCTGCTGGAGGTCGGTGAGAACGCCGGGGCCCTGATGCCGAGCGGCTGCCGGATGGGCATCTGCTACAGCTGCGTCGGCCGGCTCCGCTCCGGCCAGGTCCGCGACCTGCGTACCGGCGAGGTGCACGGCGAGGAGGGCCACCTGATCCAGACCTGCGTGTCCGCCGCCGCCGGCCCCGTCGAGATCGAACTCTGAGACCCCTGAGGAGGAGCATCATGACCGCCACCACCGCACATCTCACCGAGGCCGACATCGAGGCGTTCGGCCGCGAGCTGGACCAGATCCGCACGGACATCACCGAGAGCCTCGGAGAGAACGACGCCGCCTACATCCGCAAGGTGATCAAACTGCAGCGCGGCCTGGAGGCCGGCGGCCGGGCGCTGCTGTTCCTCTCCTTCCTGCCGCCCGCCTGGATCGCCGGCACCGCGGCGCTGTCCACGGCCAAGATCCTCGAGAACATGGAGATCGGCCACAACGTCATGCACGGTCAGTGGGACTGGATGCGCGACCCCAAGATCCACTCGACCACGTGGGAATGGGACACCGCCTCCCCCGCCGACCAGTGGAAGCACTCGCACAACTTCATCCACCACACCTACACCAACGTGCTCGGCAAGGACCGCGACGTCGGCTACGCCATCCTGCGGGTCAACCCGGAGCAGCCGTGGCACCCCGCCTACCTGCCGCAGCCGATCTACACCGCGCTGCTGGCGCTGTTCTTCGAGTACGGCGTCGCGCTGCACGACCTGGACCTGGCGGCGATACGGGCCGGCACCAAGGACACCACCGAGGCACTCGGCCAGCTCCGCGAGATCGGCCGCAAGGTGGGGCGCCAGATCCTCAAGGACTACATCGCGTTCCCGCTGCTGGCCGGGCCGAACTTCCTGCCCGTGCTGCTCGGCAACCTGACCTCGAACCTCGCCCGCAACGTGTGGGCGCACACCATCATCTTCTGCGGGCACTTCCCCGAGGGCGTGGAGGTGTTCGAGGAGGAACGGCTCGAGGGCGAGACCAAGGGCGAGTGGTACGTCCGCCAGCTGCTCGGCTCGGCCAACATCAGCGGCGGCAGGCTGCTGCACCTGATGAGCGGCAATCTGAGCCACCAGATCGAGCACCATCTCTTCCCGGACCTGCCCAGCAACCGGTACGCCGAGATCGCCCCGCGGGTGCGGGCCCTGTGCGACAAGTTCGACCTGCCCTACAACACCGGGTCACTGGCCCGGCAGGTCGGCTCCACCTGGAAGAAGATCTTCCGGCTGTCCCTGCCCGGTCCCCGGCCGACCGGGCGCGAGGAGCGGGCTCCTCGGCCGGAGACCGCCTGATCTGGCACGGTGCCGCCGGGGTGCGACCACTCCCGGCGGCACCCCGGGCGACGGCTCACCTCGGGCGACGGCTCACCTCGGGCGGGGGCCGGCCCCGAGAGCGCGCATGATCAGGGGCCAGGAGTTGTGCAGCTCCCGCTGGAAGTACGGCCAGGTGTGACTGCCCCGCTCATAGAAATGGGTGGTCACCGGGATGCGCAGGCTCTTCAGCAGGGCCGCGAACGGCTTGAGCGTGTAGTAGATCGTCATCTCGGTCACGTCGAGGAAGGGGAGCTCGTCCAACGGCCCCGGCAGCCCCAGCGTGCTGCAGGACAGGTACAGGCCCGTGTGCCGGAGCCGCTTCGCCAGCGAGTACGGGTCGTGACTGCGCCAGACGGTGGTGTTGTCGAACGGGCCCCACATGTCCACCGGCTCCAGCCCGGTGGAGGGAATCCCCACCCACAGGATCTGTCCGATCCCCGGCAGCAGGGTGGCCGCGTACCCGCTGTAGGCCGCGGCGTAGCGGAACATGCCGGGGTGCCGCGCCGAGTACGCCAGCACACCGTACCCTCCGGTCGACAGACCCGCGGCGGCCCGCCGGGGGCCCGCCCGGTACCGGCGCTCCAGCAGGCCGCGGATCTCCACCAGGTGATGGGTCTCCCAGCGGGGCGCACCGCCACGGCCCCCGTACCACCAGTCGGTGTAGCCGCCGGCCCTGCCACCGTCCGGCATCACCACCAGCACGCCGTACTGCTCGCTCAGGGCCTCGATGTCGGTGTCGCGGGTCCACGCGGTGTAGTCGTCGCTCCCACCATGGAACAGGTAGAGCACCGGCCACCTTCGCTCCGCCGCGCGCGACCAGTCACGCGGGACGATCAGCCGGGCCTTCATGACGCGCTCCATGGCCGGCGAGTCGATCGTCAGCTCCAGCAGCCGCCCGCTCAGCCACGTCTCCGCGACGACCCTCGGCGCGGAGGCCGCCGCCCAGGCGTTCCCCGGCAGCAGGCTCAGCCCGGTGACCCCTCCGGCCGACAGTCCGGCGGCACGGACGAAGTCCCGCCGCCGCCATGAGGTCCGTTCCACAGTCGCTCCTTCACCGTCCGCCATCCGCCGCGCCGTCACACGGCCTTGCGGCTCGCAGGAGCACGAGCCGCAAGACCGTGCGGGATACGCGCGATCGCGTAGGTGGAAGCATGGCGGCGGCCGGGCGCGGCGGCTTGGTACCGGGCCGATGAGTGATCGGCAGGCGGTTGTGAACCCGCTGACAAGGCCCCTTCCGCCGGGTGGGCCCCACGGCCCCGGATGAGCGCGGAGCCGCAGGTGAGCGGACCGCACGACGGACCGGCGCGGCCGATCCCCCAATGGGCCTGCCCAGCGCTCCCACGGGTCACTAGGGTGTCCGGATCCTCCGTGTCAAAGGATGAGGCCGCTCATGCACAGGTGGGCCCGCGTCACCATGGTCACCGCTGTTCTTCTCCCCGGACTGTTCATGCTGCCCACCTCGGGTGCGCGGGCGGCGTCGGGCGTCTGCTCGTCCACCGCCGACCCGGCGATGGCCAGGAGGCTGAGCGCCGCCATCAAAACTGCGCTGAGCGGCCGCAGGAGCACCACCGCGGTCGGCGTCTACGACCGCAGGCACAAGCTCGGCTGCTGGGTGGGCGCCGCCCGCCACTACGACTCCGCCAGCACCGTGAAGGTGACCGTGCTGGGGGCGCTGCTGCGCAAGGCCATCGAGCAGCACCGGCTGCTGACCGCGCACGAGAGGTCGCTCGCGCACGCGATGATCACCAAGTCGGACAACAACGCGGCGACGGCCCTCTGGAGGTCGCTGGGCCGTTCGCGCCTGCAGCACTTCCTCCACCTGGTCGGGATGAAGCAGACCAAGCTCGGTCCGGGCGGCTACTGGGGGCTCACGCAGATCACCGCGCACGACGAGATGCTGCTGCTGACCAGGCTGACGCACTCCAACGGCGTGCTGACCGAGCGGGCCCGCAACTACGCGCTGTACCTGATGAACCACGTGACCTCCTCGCAGCGCTGGGGTGCCCCGGCGGGAGCACCCGCCGGGGCGCGGGTCCACGTCAAGAACGGCTGGCTGCCCCGGTCCACGCACGGCTGGCGGGTGCACAGCCTCGGCACCTTCGACGGCGGCGGGCGCGACTACATGATCGTGCTGCTCAGCCACGACAACCCGTCCATGGCGTACGGCATCGCCTCGATCGAGCGGGTGGCCCGCGCCGTCCACCGCACCCTCAACCCCGGCCAGAAGTCCGCCTCCAGGGAGCGCCTCGCACCGGACCCGACCTGGGAGATCCCGGACGAGCAGCTCCCCGACCTCCCGCAGATCCCCTGACCGCACCCACCCACCCCCCACCTCCGTGATCACGCAATCAATCGTCGATCGATTGCATGATCACGAGGGTTCGGGAGGTGACCGGGGTCCGGGATACTTGACGGCATGGTCGATGAAGAGCGCTGGAAGGCCCGGTTCCGCGCGGCCCGGGTGAGCCTGCCCGGCTGGGCACTGGACGCACCACACCGGTCCACCTACCGGTCGAACGCGACGGGCACCTGGGAGATCTACGCCTGGGACCGTACGACCGGCGAACGCCGGCAGGTGACCGACCGGCCCAACGGGACCTGGTCGGGGGGCGTCGACCCGACCGGCGAGTGGATCTGGTGGTTCGCCGACACCGACGGCGACGAGTTCGGAGTGTGGCAGCGCCAGCCCTTCGGCGGCGGCGCCGACGAGCCCGCGGTCCCGGGCCTCGAGCCGTCCTACCCGTCCGGGCTGGCCGTCGGCTCCAGCGGTCTGGCGATCATCGGCCGTACCGGTGAGCACGGCACCACGCTGCACCTGTGCCGTCCCGGCGGCGAGCCGGAGACCTTGTACGAGCACGCCGAGGACGCGCACGTCGCCGGGATGTCCCGGGACGAGAGCCTGATCGCGATCGGGCACAGCGAGCACGGTGACAGCCGGCACATGGCGCTGCGCGTCGTAGGCCCGGACGGCTCGGCCGTCGCCGACCTCTGGGACGGACCGGGCAAGGGCGTCTACGGGGCCGGGTTCTCCCCGGTCGGCGGCGACCCCCGGCTGCTGGTCAACCACGAGCGGCGGGGCCGCGAGGAACTGCTGATCTGGGACCCGGTCGCCGGCACGGAGCGGGAGATCGTGCTCGACCTGCCCGGCGAGGTCGGCGCCGACTGGTATCCGGACGCGTCCGCGCTGCTGATCTCGCACTCCCACGAGGCCCGCGACGAGATCTACCGTTACGACCTGGGCTCCGGTGCGCTGGAGCGCATCGACACCCCGCGCGGCGTGATCGGCGGGGCCAACGTCCGGCCGGACGGCTCGGTCGAGTTCGCCTGGACCTCCGCCGCCGAGCCGCCGGTGATCCGGTCGACCTCCGGCGCGGTCGTGCTCACGCCGCCCGGCCCGCCGCCGCCCTCGTCGGTGCCGGTCACCGACGTCTGGGTGGACGGCCCCGGAGGGCGCATCCACGCGCTGGTGTCGACGCCCCTCGAGGGCACCGGGCCGTTCCCGGCCGTCTTCGACGTGCACGGCGGCCCGACCGCGCAGGACACCGACGCCTTCTCTCCCGCCGTCGCCGCCTGGGTCGACCATGGCTTCGCCGTGGTCCAGGTCAACTACCGGGGCTCCACCGGCTACGGCTCCCAGTGGCGGGACGCGCTGGAGGGCCGGGTCGGGCTCACCGAGCTCGAGGACGTCAAGGCGGTGCGAGACTGGGCGGTCGATTCCGGGCTCGCCGATCCGGCCAAGCTGGTCCTGACCGGCGGATCATGGGGTGGATACCTCACCCTGCTCGGGCTGGGCACCCAGCCGGACGACTGGACGGTCGGCGTGGCGGCGGTGCCGGTCGCGGACTACTTCGCGGCGTACGAGGACGAGATGGAGGGCCTGCAGGCCTTCGACCGGTCACTGTTCGGCGGCTCGCCGGCCGAGGTCCCGGAGCGGTATCGCGAGTCGTCCCCGCTGACCTACGTGGACAAGGTGTCCGCACCGGTGCTGATCCTGGCGGGGGAGAACGACCCGCGCTGCCCGATCAGGCAGATCGACAACTACCTCGGCCGGCTGACGGAGCTGAACCGCCCGCATGAGGTCTACCGCTACGACGCCGGGCACGGGTCCCTGGTGGTCGAGGAGCGGATCACGCAGTTCGCCGCGGAGCTGTCCTTCGCCATGAAGCACCTCGGCATGCGCTAGAGCCGGCTCGGGTCCGTGGGGATATGTCAGTCGCGTACGTCGCGGATGACGCCGACCAGCTCCCGGGTGACCGACTTGAAGCCCGGGAGCCGCGACATCGACACCATCCGGTTGACCAGCGGTACGGTGCGGTCCACCAGCAGGTAGGTCTTGCGGCAGCCGGGCGAGTCGTCATGCACCCAGAACAGCACGATGCCCATCGAGTACAGCCAGAGCAGCTCGGGCAGTTCCTCCCGGAACTCCTGGTCGATCTTGAGTGTGGAGCCGTTGACGACCTCACGGTAGATCGCCACCGCCGCCGCCCTGGCCGGCCCGGACTCCGAGCTGAACGGATTGAGCGGGCTCGTCGGCTCGGCCGCGAACTTGAAGAACTTCCCGGCGAACGCGTGGTAAGGCACCATCGTGTCGATCCGGGCCTTCAGCACGCCCAGCAGGCGCGCCGCGAAGTCCTGCTCGCGGTCCAGCACCACCCGGCAGGCGGCGAGGTGGTTCTCCTGCAGCTCGTCGTAGTACGCCTGGATCAGCTCTTCCTTCGAGCCGAAGTAGTAGTAGGCGTTGCCGACCGAGACCCCCGCCTCCTTGGCGATGGCGCGCATCGTCGTGGCCTCGTAGCCGTTCTCGCGGAACAGCCGCAGGGCCGTCTCCACGATCAGCGCCCTCGTCTGCTCTGATCGTGCCACGGGCTTCGGCTCGCTCACACAGGCCACTGTAAGGGGCGGGCGATGCCCGCGGAGCCGACGATCCTCACGACGAGCCCGCCCGGACCGGCCGGATCAGCGGGCGAACTCCGCGGCGACCAGCTCGGCGATCTGGGCGGTGTTGAGCGCGGCGCCCTTGCGCAGGTTGTCCCCGCACATGAACAGGTCGAGCGCGTGGGGGTCGTCGAGTGACCGGCGCACCCGGCCCACCCAGGTCGGATCGGTGCCGACCACGTCGGCCGGGGTGGGGAACTCGTGGTTCTCCGGGTCGTCGACCAGGACCACGCCCTCGGCACCGGCGAGGACCGCCTGCGCCTCCCGCTGGTCGACCGGCGAATCGAAGATGGCGTGAACCGCCAGCGAGTGGGTCGTGACGACGGGGACGCGGACGCAGGTCGCGGAGACCCGGAGCGACGGCAGGCCGAGGATCTTCCGCGACTCGTTGCGGACCTTGAGCTCCTCCGAGGACCAGCCGTCCTCCTTGAGCGAACCGGCCCAGGGCACGACGTTCATCGCCAGCGGCGCCGGGAAGGGCCCCAGGTCGCCGACCGCACCCCGTACGTCGCCGGAGCGCTGGCCGAGTTCACGGTTGCCGCCGACCTTCTCGAGCTGGTCGTGCAGGGTGTCGATGCCCTCCTGGCCCGCCCCGGAGGCGGCCTGGTAGGAGGCCACGATGAGCTGGCTCAGCCCGTACTGCCGGTGCAGTGCGCCCATCGCGACGATCATGGAGAGCGTGGTGCAGTTGGGGTTGGAGATGATGCCCTTCGGCCGGTTGCCGGCCTGCTCCGCGTTGACCTCCGGCACGACCAGCGGCACGTCCGGGTCCATCCGGAAGGCCCCCGAGTTGTCCACGGCCACCGCGCCGTGCTGCACCGCGATCAGGGCCCACTCGGCGGAGACCGCGTCGGGCACGTCGAACATCGCGATGTCGACGCCGTCGAAGACCTCGGGAGCGAGGGCGACGACCTCGACCTCCTCGCCGCGGACGGTCAGCTTCTTGCCCGCGGAGCGGGCCGAGGCGACCAGGCGGATCTCGCCGTAGACGTTCTCCCGGGTGGAGAGGATGTCGAGCATCACGGTGCCGACGGCGCCGGTCGCCCCGACGACGGCGAGAGTGGGCTTGCCTGCTGTGGCGGTCATCGTCCGGTACCCCCGTAGACCACGGCCTCGACCTGGTCGGAGTCGAGATCGAAGGCGCGGTGCGCGGCGCCCACCGCGTTGTCGACGTCATCGCCGTCGACGACCACGGAGATGCGGATCTCCGAGGTGGAGATCATCTCGATGTTGACGCCGGCGTCCGCGATGGCGGAGAAGAACTTGGCGGTCACGCCCGGGTGCGAGCGCATCCCGGCACCGATCAGCGAGACCTTGCCGATGCGGTCGTCGTAGCGCAGCGACTGGAACCCGATGCGCTCCTTGACCTTGTTGAGCGCGGTCATCGCGGTCTGCCCGTCGGTGGCCGGCAGCGTGAAGGAGATGTCCGTCCGGCCCGTGGAGGCGGCGGAGACGTTCTGCACGATCATGTCGAGATTGATCTCGGCGTCGGAGAGGATCGTGAAGATGGTGGCGGCCTCACCGACCTTGTCGGGCACCCCCACGACGGTGATCTTCGCCTCGCTCCGGTCGTGGGCGACACCGGAAATGATCGCGTTCTCCATGATGGTTCCTTCGGTGCTGTCGGTGCTCCCGGCGACCCACGTGCCTTCCTTGTGGCTGAAGGAGGACCGTACGTGGATCGGGATGTTGTAACGCCGCGCGTACTCCACACAGCGCAGGTGCAGGATCTTGGCGCCGCACGCGGCCATCTCGAGCATCTCCTCGTAAGAGATGCGAGGGATCTTCCGCGCCGCCTTCACGATGCGCGGGTCCGCGGTGAACACGCCGTCCACGTCGGTGTAGATCTCGCACACGTCGGCGTCGAGCGCGGCGGCGAGCGCCACCGCCGTCGTGTCGGAACCGCCGCGGCCGAGGGTGGTGATGTCCTTGGAGTTCTGCGAGACGCCCTGGAAGCCGGCGACGATGCAGATCGAGCCCTCGTCCAGCGCGCTGCGGATCCGGCCGGGCGTGACGTCGATGATCCGGGCTCTGCCGTGCGAGCCGTCGGTGATGACACCGGCCTGGGAACCGGTGAACGAACGGGCCTCATGACCGAGGTTGGCGATGGCCATGGCCAGCAGCGCCATCGAGATCCGCTCCCCGGCCGTGAGCAGCATGTCCAGCTCCCGGCCCGGCGGCAGCGGACTGATCTGCTGGGCCAGGTCGATCAACTCGTCCGTCGTGTCACCCATCGCGGAGACCACCACGACGACGTCGTTGCCGCCCTTCTTCGTGGCCACGATGCGCTGGGCCACTCGCTTCACGCAGTCGGCGTCGGCGACGGAGGAGCCACCGTACTTCTGCACGACAAGAGCCACGGTCAGGAGCTCCTCAGATCGGGGTCAGGGCGTACCGGACATCGAGTCTACCGAGGTCACCGGGCTCGATTGCGAGCACATTGTCTCACGATGCGAGACAGCCTCGCGGCGCCTCCCGGCCCCGGCGGCTCCGCCGCGCCTGCTCAGGAGGTGGCCACCGGCTCCGACACGTCGAGCCGGGCACCCGCCACCACCGCGTGCAGGGCCCGCAGGGCCGCACCGGCGTGGTTTCCCCAGTGGTTGAAGTAGGAGTACTGCCACCACCACAGCGCCTCGAGCGGGCGGCCGGCCTGGTAGTGCCGGAGCCCGTGGACGAGGTCACTGGCCACGTCGACCAGATCGTCGGAGAGCCGGTAGGCCGTCGGCTCGAAGTCCTTGTACGGGTCGAAGACCTCGATGTACTCGTCCACGGAGGTCAGCCGCTCGGCCAGCCCCTGCCGGATGACGTCCAGGTCCGGGTCCTCGCCGACCTCGGGCTCCCAGTTGCCCGGCAGGATCACGTCCGCGCTGGCACCGAGCTGGGCGCCGGCCAGGATGACCTGGGACACCTCCAGCAGCAGCAGCGGCACGGTGTGCACACCACCGTCACCGCGGGCGACGGCTTCCAGCCCGCCCAGGTAGTTCTCCACGTGGGTGGCCACTCGCTTGGCGAGCGTGTCCCAGTCGGTGTTAGACATCGAGAAGTCTCCGTCCTTCGAATGCACGTCCAAGCGTGACCTCGTCGGCGTACTCGAGGTCGCCGCCCACCGGCAGCCCACTGGCCAGCCGGGTGACGGCGATGCCCATGGGCTTGACGAGCCGGGCGAGGTACGTCGCCGTCGCCTCGCCCTCCAGATTCGGATCGGTCGCGAGGATCAGCTCGGTGATCTCACCATCGGCAAGTCTGATCATGAGTTCTTTGATCCGCAGATCATCCGGCCCCACGCCCTCGATCGGGCTGATGGCCCCGCCCAGCACGTGGTAGCGGCCCCGGAACTCCCGCGTCTTCTCGATCGCGACGACGTCCTTGGACTCCTCGACCACACAGATCACGTGCAGGTCCCGCCGGGCATCCCGGCAGATGCGGCACTCCTCGGCCTCGGCGACGTTTCCGCACGTCTTGCAGAAGCGCACCTTGTCCTTGACCTCGGTGAGAGCCTCGGTCAGCCGGCGGACGTCGGCCGGATCGGCGGCGAGCAGGTGAAAGGCGATCCGCTGCGCGCTCTTGGGGCCGACGCCGGGCAGCCTGCCCAGCTCGTCGATGAGGCTCTGAACGACCCCCTCGTACACCCCTCACACCTTCCTGACTTTCGCTCGTACGGTTCGGTACCGTGTCCCGGTCCTACGACCCTAGGCCTCGCGGGCGCTCACGTCTCCAGGACGGGAGCTACATACCGGGCAGGCCGAGCCCCGGCATGCCGCCACCGCCCAGCCCCTGGGCGAGCGGTCCCATCTTCTCCTCCATCAGCTCCTGCGCGGCCCGGGTGGCGTCGTTGATCGCCGCCAGCACCAGATCGGCGACCGTCTCGGCGGTCTCCTCGGCGTCGCTCGTGTCGATCGCCTTGGGATCCACGACCAGGCCGATGATCTCGCCCTGGCCGTTCGCCGTCACCGTGACCAGGCCACCCCCGGCCGTGCCCTGCACCTGCGTGTCCGCAAGCTCCTGCTGCGCGGTGAACAACTGCTCCTGCATGCGTTGCGCCTGCTCAAGCACGTTCTGGAAGTTCAGCTCGTTGCCCGGTTCCATGGCGTTCCCCTCCACCTTCCAGCCCCCAGGTCAGGGGACCTTCGCTGACCGCCGGACGTCTGTCTTCCCGAGACTACGGGGTCCGGTTGTGATGCGGTACGCGCCCCAGCGGCGTACGCCGAGGATAGGCCTCCGTACCCGCGGAGCGGCCACCTGAGATCAGGTGTTGTCGATCTCCTTGATGATCTGGCCACCGAGCTCACGCTGGATGAGGACCATACCGCTCATCGCCTCGTCCGCACCGGCATCGGCGTCGCCCTCCGGGTCGACCTCCTCGCTCTCGTCCACCGGGGGCGGTGGAAGCGGCGGCAGATCGGGCGGCTCGGGGGACGGCTGCGGGCCGCCGGGCCGCCGGGCGGGGCGGGACGGGGGCGCGGCGGGCGACGGCGAAGCCTGCCGGGCCGGGCCGGGCGCGGGCGCCGCCGGGCCGGGCCGGGCCGGGGGCGGCTGCGCGGTCGGGGGCGCGGAGGGCTGTGCCGGAGCGCCCCCCACCCGGCCGGCGGGTACGGCATCGATCCGCCAGTCCACGCCGAAGCGCTCCTGGAGGACCTCGCGTACGACCGCGTCCCTGCCGGCGAAGGCCTTGCGGTTGTTCTCGCTGGCGAAGGCGAGCGTGAGCACGGTGCCCTCCAGCGAGGCGACCTGTACGCCGTCCATGAAGATCCCGGCGACCCGGCTCTTGCGCTTGACCGCCTCCAGGATCTCGGTCCAGTCCCGGCGTACGGCCGCGACATCGAGCCCTCCCGTGGGCACGGGTGCCCGCGGCTCCACCGGAGCGGCCACGGGGGCCGCCACGGGCGGTGCGCCGGGCCGGCCGCTCCCCGGGCCGGCCGCCTCGGGCCAGTCCGAGGCGGCGGTCCTCGGAGCCGCCGGAGCGGAGTCTCCGGCGCCCTGGACCGGCCGGGAATCGCGCTGCGGACCGGCGGGCCGGGCGGGCTCGGCCGCGGGAGACGCCGGAGCGGGCCTGGCGGGGGCCTGCCGCGCGGGAGGCGGCTCCACCGGTGCCGGGGCCTGCGCGGTCTGGGTCTGCGCTGTCCGGGCCCGCACGGCCGGGCTCGGTACGGTCTGGCTCTGTGCGGGCTGGCTCTGTGCGGTCTGGCTCTGTGCGGCCAGGGCCTGGGCGGTCCGGCTCTGCACGGGCAGGTCGCCGCCCTCGCCCAGCCGGCGTTCCAGGCGCTCCATCCGGGTGAGCACCGACATCTCGTCGTCATAGGCGCCCGGCAGGAGGATCCGGGCACAGATCAACTCCAGCAGCAGGCGCGGCGAGGTGGCGCCGCGCATCTCGGTCAGCCCGGTGTGCAGCAGGTCCGCCGCGCGGGTCAGCTCACCCCGGCCCAGCCCGGAGGCCTGCCGTTCCATGGTCTTCAGCTCGTCCGAGGGCACGTCCAGCAGCCCGGTGGTCCCGGCCTCCGGCACGTTGGACAAGATCACCAAGTCCCGGAACCGCTCCAGCAGGTCGGCCGCGAACCGGCGCGGATCCTGACCGCTCTCGATCACCCGGTCGATGGCGGCGAAGACCGCCGCGCCGTCCCGCGCGGCGAAGGCGTCCACCACCTCGTCCAGCAGCGAGGCGTCGGTGTAGCCCAGCAGCGAGACCGCCCGGGCATAGGTGATGCCCGCCTCGTCGGCCCCGGCCAGCAACTGGTCCAGGATGGACAGCGAGTCCCGCGCCGAGCCGGCGCCCGCCCGCACCACCAGCGGCAGCGCGGTCGGCTCGTACGGCACGCTCTCGGACTGGAGGATCTCCTCGAGCAGTTCCCGGAGCACTCCCGGCGGGATCAGCCGGAACGGGTAGTGGTGCGTCCGGGACCGGATCGTGCCGAGGACCTTCTCCGGCTCGGTGGTCGCGAAGACGAACTTCAGATGGGGCGGCGGCTCCTCGACGAGCTTCAGCAGGGCGTTGAAGCCGTCCTTGGTGACCATGTGCGCTTCGTCGATGATGTAGATCTTGAAGCGGGCCGCGACAGGCGCGAAGAACGCGCGCTCACGCAGGTCCCTGGCGTCGTCCACACCGCCGTGGGAGGCCGCGTCGATCTCGATGACGTCCAGGTGCCCGGCGCCGCCGGGGCCGAGTGCCACACAGGAGTCACAGACCCCGCACGGGTCCGGGGTCGGGCCCTGCTCGCAGTTGAGCGAGCGGGCCAGGATCCGGGCACTGGAGGTCTTGCCACAGCCCCGGGGACCGCTGAAGAGATATGCGTGATTGATCCGGCCGTTGCGCAACGCCTGCTGCAAGGGCTCGGCAACGTGCTCCTGCCCCTTGAGCTCGGCGAACGTCGCTGGCCGGTACTTGCGGTACAGAGCCAGACTCATCAGCGTCCGTCCTCGTCAGATCCGGCCTCCCGCTGAACGCAGGGGACCCCTCGCACACCCGTCAGAGCCTGTTTATCCTTGCTGCCTTCCGGCCCTGGGGAGGTTCACAAGATGACGCCGTGCAAGGGGTCTGCGCCGAGTCTATGGCATCCGCACACCGGGTTCGACCGGTTCCCCCCGTACCCTCGAAGGCATGTCCCAGATCTTCCACATAGCCCAGCGACAGGTCTGGGAGACGGCCCGTGACACCGGGGTCCCGTACACCATGTCGACCCGCGACCTGACCCTGGAACAAGAGGGCTTCATCCACTGCTCCGCCACCATGGAGCAGGTCGAGGGGGTCCTGAGCAGGTACTACGCCGACGTGGAGGAGGAGCTCGTGCTGCTGGTCATCGACCCCGCCCTGCTCGACGCACCGGTACGGCTCGAGCCCGCCGGCGACGAGTTCTTCCCCCACATCTACGGCCCGATCCAGCCCTCGGCCGTTATCGATGTACGCGCACTGCCCCGGACCCAGTAAGCTCTTCGACGGAGGATTCGCCTAGTGGCCTAGGGCGCACGCTTGGAAAGCGTGTTGGGTGCAAGCCCTCACGAGTTCGAATCTCGTATCCTCCGCCAGAGCCTCACCGGGCACGTTGTCGAAGGGCCCCACCGTCGCGGTGGGGCCCTTCGACGTTCTCCCTCTCAGTTTCCGTCTCAGTTGGCATCCGGCGAGCTCCACAGCGCGTCGCCAACCTGACGAGCCACGTTCTTCAGCACGGGTCCGGTCACGTGCATGTACCGCGAGTGCATCCGGCCGAGCCGCCCGGTTCCCAGCCCATGATCGCGTCCACGACGATCAGCGACGGAGCCCACGACGGTCGCACCGCGGCGAGGGCGGTTTGATCCGACATTCCGGACCTTGGAGGCAGTCAAACCTTTCCAGTAATGTGAAGGTACAGCGGGTGAAAGCAAGATCGCCTACCTGTGCGACGACGAGGCGTGCTGTTCGCACGAATGCCCGGGGAGGGCGATGTGAAGATCGGAGAACTGGCCGCGAAGACTGGTGTCGCGCCGCGGCTCCTTCGTTACTACGAAGAGGTCGGCATCCTGACGCCGTTCCGGAGCCCCAACGGATACCGCACGTACGGCGAGCCGGCCATCGACCGTGTACTGCAGATCCGCGAACTTCTCGAAGTCGGTTTGACGACGGAGATGATCCGCGAGGTCTTGCCCTGCCTTGAGTCCATCGAGGGCGATGCGCACGCCCGGGAGTGCCCGGACGCAAAGGACCTGGATGGTCTGCGACGTCAACTCAGCAGCATCAAACGGCGCATCGACGTGCTGCAACGCAACCAGCGCGCGATCGAGGCATATCTGCGCTTCCAGAAGGACGCCACGACCCCCGTGCCTACGACGGCGGATGAGGTCCTGGTCCTGGTGCGGAGTGACAGCGGCGAGACTCACGTGGCCGGCACTCGGCTGCCGGAAGGTGCTATCGGTGAGGCCCAAGGCTGACGCTGCCGGCGAGACGGAGACGGGCTGGACGCCGCAAGGGACCGATTTCCCAGTGGCGGGGCTCCGTACCGTCGGCTGTAGTCCTAGCACCGGAGCCCGCGCGTTATGGATGCTCCCGAGTCAGATGCTGAATCCGCCATCGACGGTCAATCGTGCGCCTGTGATGTACGCAGCGTTGTCGCTGGCGAGGAAGACGACCGCCTTGGCGATGTCCTCGGTGGTGCCCATGCGCCCCAGAGGTGTCATGGCCACCTGAGGGGCGGCGTTCGGCCCGTCCGCAGGGTTCATGTCGGTGTCGGTCGCACCGGGCTGAATGACATTGACCGTGATGCCGCGCGGGCCGAAGTCACGCGCCCACCCGCGGCCGAGCTGGTCGATCGCCGCCTTGCTTGCCGCGTATTCGGCGACACCGGGGACAGGAATGCTGTGGGCGACGGTGCTTCCCACCAGGATGACACGCCCGCCGTCGGGCAGAAAGCGCGATGCGGAATGCGTGGTGACGATGGTCCCCAGCACATTGGTGCCCATCATCTGCTGGACACCTGCGAGAAGCTCCAGGTCCAATTGGTCGACGGTGCCCATGACGGCGACTCCGGCAGAGTTCACCAGCACGTCGATCTGGCCGCCCAGGAACTCGGCAGCCTGTTCAACAGCGGTCGACGCCTCGTGGGGAACGGACTGATCCGCCTGTACGGCAAGCGCCTTCGCCCCAAGAGCGGCCAGGTCGGCGACAACCTCTTCCGCCTGCTCGCGCGACTTTCGATAGGTGATGACGACGTTTGCACCTTCGCGCGCCAGTTCACGAGCAATCCCCGCACCGATACCCCGCGACCCTCCGGTCACGAGCGCAGTCCGTCCTATCAGAGCCTTGGACATGGCAATGTCTCCTTGCGCCGTTTCAGCTGGCTTTCAGCTACTGAACCAAGGCTAAAGATTCACATTAGTGTGAAGGTCAAGCCGCAGCGCGATCTTTCCACGGGCCTTCGCGATGCACCCACGGCGCAAGGCTCCACCATCACCCCGTCGTCGGTGACCTGCACTTCGTCTTCGAGTCCTTCCCGGTTCCCGGAGACGCGGAACAGACCCTGTACGTCTACAACGTAGAACCGGGCTCACCGACCGAAGAGGCACTGCGGCTGCTCGAATCCTGGAACACGCCCACCCTGAGCACACATCATCCCGCCCTGCTGCCTCAGCCTGATGCCGCAGGGTCCTCGGCCGCCGCAGGGACTGTAAAAGAACGGCTCCGTCCCGTAATCGGGGGTGGCGCCGAGTGATCCTCACTGCGGCACGATGCAGTGGCGCGGGCCGGAGCGGGTTGACCGTGGCCCAGCGGGCGCTGGGTGGACATGGCGCCCGTCAGCGACGGTGCCCTGACCGGCCTGGTACCGGCAGAACGCCCACCAAAGGTTCGCCAGAACGCCCACTACGGTTTCGGCAGGATGCCCACACAAGCTCCGCTAGCTGCGCTCAGCATGGTGGCCGCGCGCATGGGGACACTGGCCGTGGTGCAGTCGATGGCCAATGCCGTCGGCCTGCCACGGATGACGCTTTCGCGCTATCTGGATCTGCTGGAGTTGGTGTTCGTGATCAGGCGGGTTCCTGCCTGGTCGTCGAACCTGACCACTCGCGCCATCTCAACGCCCAAGCTGATCCTCACCGATTCCGGGCTGGGTGGCAGGCTCGTCGGCCTGTCGGAGGAGCGCGCCGAGGATCCGACCGCCCTGGTCGGGCCCCTGCTGGAGAACTTCGCGATCGGTGAGGTGGCACGCCAGCTCAGTTGGGCGGAGGAACCTGCCCAGCTCTTCCACTATCGCGACCGCGACAAGGTCGAGGTCGACATGGTCCTCGAGCACGCCTCGGGCCGGGTGATCGGCATCGAGGTCAAAGCGGCCGAGACCGTACGGGGCGATGACTTCCGTGGTCTGCGGCACCTCGCGGACCGGCTCGGTGACCGGTTCCAGGCGGGCTTCGTCCTGTACACGGGAGAACAATCGCTGCCCAAGCCCTCACGAGTTCGAATCTCGTATCCTCCGCCAGCCTGACCAGGTAGAACAGGAGGCCGGTACCCAGCGGGTACCGGCCTTGTCGAATTTCTGCCGGTCGGATCAGCCGATCCACACGATGTCGAAGATGCGGATCAGCTCGGCCGTCTCGTCGACGTGGAAGGACAACACTCCCTGTCCGGAGCCGAACACCGTCTCGCGGAAGGCCGGATCGTCTCCAGGTGGTAGGACGGCGGTGTCGTCCCAGGGTCTTTCTGCGAGTTCGACAGCGCGTTCCACCAGTGCGTCACGTGCGTCCTTGGGCAGGGTGTGGAACTGAACCTGGGCGCCGCCGCCGAACTCGACCCGGTAGGTCATATGGCCGGCCAGCCAGGGATCACCTGGTCGGCCGGCTTGAAGTCGTCGTCCTGGCCGTCACGGACAGCCTGCAATCTGGCCTCGTACCCGGGATCGGAGTAGGCGACGGCACGCAACCGCCACAGCCGCAAGAGGTCATGCAACTGCCGATAATGCTCCACCTGCCGGGCGCCCTCCACGGCCGCCCCGTACTCGGCCAGGAACTGATCATGAAACCGAACCGGCAGGACACGCAGAATCTCCACCGGATCGTCCGGATCGTAGTCGTCCAACGGCTGCGCGCTCATGACCATCAGGTTATCGCCAACACATCCGGAGCGCCTCGGACGACCAAGAGGAGGCAGCGGTCAGCCCTGGCAGGACCGTCGCGGTCTCTCCCCCCGGAACCTTCCGCGTGCGTGCGACAATCTACGCCCACTCTGGATCCGGCAGAACGCCCACCGAGGGCTCGGCAGAACGCCCATCACAGTATCGGCAGGATGCCCATACGAGCACTGCTGGCTGCGCTAAGTTCGTCGGATGGGTATGGGTGGACTGTATTCTCGGCGGGCTGAGGCGATGGCGCTCGAAGCGCTTGCCGACACTCGGGTGGTGGTGGTCAACGGTGCTCGGCAAGTAGGTAAGAGCACCCTGGCCAAGCTGATCGTCGAGCGGTCTCCGGAAGCACGGGAGTTGTACCTGGACGATCCAGCCGTGCGGGCGGCGGCGGAGAGCGATCCCAGTGCCTTCGTGCGACATGACGGCCTGTTGTTGATCGATGAGATCCAGCGGGTCCCGGAGTTGCTGTTGCCGATCAAGAGGGACGTCGATCGGGACACGCGTCCGGGCAGGTTCCTGCTGACCGGTTCCGCTCGTCTGCTGGGATTGCGTGATCTTCCTGACGCGTTGCCGGGACGGACCGAGACGATCGAGTTGTGGCCGCTGTCACAGGGGGAGATCGACGGAGCGCCGGACGGGTTCGTCGACGCGGTGTTCGGCCACGGTGCTGAGGTCTCGCTGCCCGCCTGCGAGTTGACCAAGCACGACTACGTGGCCCGGGCGTTGCGTGGCGGCTATCCCGAAGCCGTCCGGCGGGATCCCGGGCGCCGGAGGGCGCGGTTCTTCGACTCGTACGTCACGGATCTGGTGACGCGGGACGTGCGGCAGATCTCCGACATCGAGCGGCCGGCGGAGATGCGTCGGCTGCTCAGCATGGTGGCCGCGCGCATGGGGACACTGGCCGTGGTGCAGTCGATGGCCAATGCCGTCGGCCTGCCACGGATGACGCTTTCGCGCTATCTGGATCTGCTGGAGTTGGTGTTCGTGATCAGGCGGGTTCCTGCCTGGTCGTCGAACCTGACCACTCGCGCCATCTCAACGCCCAAGCTGATCCTCACCGATTCCGGGCTGGGTGGCAGGCTCGTCGGCCTGTCGGAGGAGCGCGCCAAGGATCCGACCGCCCTGGTCGGGCCCCTGCTGGAGAACTTCGCGATCGGTGAGGTGGCACGCCAGCTCAGTTGGGCGGAGGAACCTGCCCAGCTCTTCCACTATCGCGACCGCGACAAGGTCG
>NZ_JBPCCU010000010.1:0-372628 GCF_050971785.1 Actinomadura scrupuli
CTGGTCGATGAACCGCCTCAAACCCCGCTCGACACCCAACCGGACCCCGGCCGCCACCCCACCCTGCAACCGGCGCTCGAACTCCGGCACACCCCGCCGCACCTCCTCCACGATCTCCCCGGCCACCTGCACCAACTCACACCGCAACGCACCCGCCAGCTCCTGCGGAAGAACCCACCGATGAACAGCCGTCTGGCCCACAGCAACCTTCCGGATCTCGAAGAGCCCCGAATCTGAACCTGACATTTGTTCCAGAGGTTACGGGCGCCCCGGTCCCCCGTCAACGACCTCAGCCCGAGGAGTCGACGACCAGCACTTATGTCGGGACAAATAGTTGGTTAGCTCTAGGATGAGGACGTGGAGCCGCCCGTTCAGGCCCAGGTGTGGCGCCGCCTCTCGTATCGCAGCCCCCGGCACACCGCCTGGTCGGGCGGGCCAACGACGCGAACGTGCCCGGGCACCGGCGTCTGGAGGACCGGTCGCCATCCTCGCCGAGCTGCCGTGCTACATGCGGGCAAGGCGGCTGGCGCCCGGATCACCCCTCCTGGATCTGTGGCCTCACCGGCCCCAGGTGGGTTCGCTCCCCATCGTGGTCGAGGATGCACAGGATCTCAGCCGCGCCGTCGTGCGCGCCGAAGGCGTGCGGCACCATCGTCGAGAACTCCGCCGCCTCGCCGGCCTCAACCCGGATCGTCCGCTCGCCGAGCCGTAGCACCACGGTGCCGGACAGCACGGTGAACCAGTCCCTGCCGGGGTGCACGCGCAGCTCCGTGGGGACCGTCCGGGTCACCCGCAGCTTCGCGACCGTCATGCCGTGTGGTGCACCGTCTCGCGACAGCAGCCAGGTGGTGATGCCACGCACCTCATCGCGGTGCGGGCGGATCACCACTTTGTCGTCGTTGTCCGACTCCACCAGCTGATCGAGGGTGGTGCCCAGCGCTCGGGCGATCGGTGTCAGCTGGTCGAGCGCGATCCGCCGGTGGCCGGTCTCGATCCGGCTCAGGGTCGACGGACTCAGGTAACTGCGGGCCGCCAGTTCGTCCAGCGACCAGCCGCGCGCCACCCGCAGTCCCCGGATCCGCTGCCGGACCAAGGTGTCCAGCTCCCTGTCTTGCTTCATACGCAAGATGCTATGCCAAATACGCAAGGACTGGGTAGCGTCAGCGTCATGACCCATTCCCCGCTTGCCGAAATCCTCGACCTCGACGCCGACGTCCTGCACGAGCACCACCGTGACCTGATCACCTGGGTCAGCTCCCTGACCGCCGACCGGCCGCTCATCATCGACCTGGGCGCGGGCACCGGCACCGGCGCCGTGGCGCTGGCCCGGCAGCTACCGGACGCCCAGGTGGTCGCGGTGGACATCTCCGAGCCGATGCTCGAACACCTCCAGACCAAGGCCCAGGCGCTCGGCGTCGCCGACCGGATCCGCACCGTCCAGGCCGACCTGGACCAGCCCTGGCCGGCCCTCGGCCCCGCCGACCTGGTGTGGGCGTCCGCCTCGCTGCACCACCTGGCCGACCCCGACCGCGTACTCACCCAGGTCCTCACGACGCTTCGACCGGGCGGTGTGCTCGCAGTCACCGAGCTGGACTCGTTCCCGCGCTTTCTCCCGGACGAAGCCGGGGCCGCTCTGGAGGAGCGCTGCAATGCGGCTCTCGCCGAGATCCGGGCCGAGGCGGGAATGCACATCGGCGAAGACTGGGGCGTCCGTATGACCAAGGTCGGCTTCACCGTCGAGGCGGAACGGCGCTTCGACATCGCCCTGCGAGCCCCGCTGCCCGCAGCCACCGGCCGCTATGCCCAGGTCTGCCTGCAGCGCATGCGGCACGGGCTCGACGGCCGCCTCGGCGCCACCGACCTCGCGGCTCTCGACACGGTCACGGCAGGCGTACTCGGCCGCGACGACCTCACGGTCCGAGCCGCCCGGACGGTCTGGCTGGCCCGGCGCCCCCACACGAGCTGATCATCCACTGAACCCGGCTGCCGCTGGTGCTCGTTGCCGGCGGTCAAAAGTCGATGAGCTCGACGGTCACGGTCGCGACGTCACCCACGTCGAGGGCTTCGGCCATGCGGACGGCGCGCTTGACCGGCAGCACGTAGCCGCCACGCGCGCTGTCCGGGAAGATCGAGGTCTTCCACGAGCTGCCGCCGATCGTTACCCGAACCCGCACCGAACCGAAGCCGCGATGTTGTCCGCCGACCAGGTCACGGATCTCCTCCGATGCCACGACGGGCAGGCTGACGAAGGTCCAGGTGTCGGCGCGCCGGGCATCCCAGATCCACAGCTCGGCCTCGAAGACCACCACCATGGACTCAGCATCACACAGGGCACTGACAGTCCCTGGTGATCTACGACCGCGTGCGCTCTCCGCCGCGAGGAGCGCCTGCCGAACGCACTGACCTGCCGCTGTGAGCGCGAACGCCGGCTCCCTGACGGCCGATAAAATCGTCGTGTCGGGGGGTGCGGAAGGTGGTCGCCGGACTCCCCATGATTCGGCCCCGGCCCTGATGAAGTCCGATGGATCTCGTCTGACACTTCTGTGATCGGAGGGACGCGATGGGAGACCAGGAGACCCGAGCGGCGCTGGACCGGCACTTGGCGGCGTCTGCCGCCGGAGACCAGGACACCGAGCACGAGATTTATCACGACGACGTCGTCACCGACTATCCCCAGTCGGGTGAGCGCATCCACGGCCGCCGCAACCTACAGGCGCTGCGCTCACACCACCCGGCCAAGCTCGACTTCACCATCCGCCGGATTCTCGGCGGCGGAGATCTCTGGATCACCGAATATGTCATCGACTACGACGGAAGACCAACGTCCACTATTAGCATCATGGAATTCCACGACGGCAAGGTCGCCCACGAGACCCAGTACTTCGCGGATCCGTTCACTGCCCCGGCCTGGCGCGCCGAATGGGTGGAGTCGATGCCCCGCTGACGCCTGCTTTGCGATCCACTCGCGTACCAGATCAGGACGGCATAGATCCTCATCGCAGGAGTGGTGACGGAGAAGTCGAGCGCCGGGGCATCGTCAGGCGTGTCGTCGTGTGCTCCTATGAACCTCTTACCCCAGCGGGAGGTTCGCTGCGGGCCTGGCTAGGGAGCAGCGATGTTGCAGACCTTGGTGGGTGTGATCGTCGGCGGGACTCTCACCATTCTCAGCCAACTGATGGTCGGCGTTCTTCAGGCGAAGGAACAGCGGCGCAAGGAGCGAAGCACGGCAATTGCGATCCTGCGAGTGCAACAGTTCCACTTTTATGCCGCACAGCACCTGCTCAAAGAGTCACTGGAGACGGGGCGCTGGTGGACGCGCGAGCTTGTTTCGTTCTCCCTGCCGACCGACCACGAACTGACCGCTTTGACGATGCTGCTGCCCATCCACGCCTGGCGCAGCTATACGGCGGCGGTGCGGCGGCTCACTGGCTGTGCACACCTGCGCGAGACGGCCGGTAATGGTGCCGAACCGATCGATACCGCGATGCTGCAACGGCTCATGGGCACCTTCGTCACTCTGGACTACGCCAGGCGGACACTGGGACCGGTGAGCGGTGTCAGCGCGAACGAGGTCGGGCTGGGGACGGTCGCCCTGTCCCCCGGTCAGATCGATGAGGCCCTGCGGTTGTACGCCAGTAACCAGGTGCCGTTGGAGGAATGGTCCAGCAGGCGGGCGAGCACCCAGAGCCGGCAGGCGCGGGGCTAGGCGATGCCGTTCTGGTGCGCGTAGATGACGGCGTGGATGCGGTCACGTAGGCCGAGTTTGGTGAGGATGCGGCTGACGTGGGTCTTCGTGGTGCCCTCGGTGATCAGCAGGGCGTCGGCGATCTCGGCGTTGGACATGCCCTGGGCGATGAGAACGAGGACCTGGTGCTCGCGCGGGGTGAGTGCGGTCGGGATCCCGGGACCGGCGACGCGCGGGGCGGTGCCGACGAAGTGGCGGATCAGCCGGCGGGTGACGGTGGGGGCCGCGACGTTCTGCCCGTCCGCGACCGCTCGGACGGCGGCGGCGAGGTCGGCGGCCAGGGTGTCCTTGAGGAGGAATCCGGCGGCACCCGCGTGCAGGCCCGCGTAGATGTACTCGTCCAGGTCGAAGGTCGTCAGGATGATGACGTGCGGCGGGTCGTCGGGTCCCGATCGTGCGCGTAGCCGCCGGGTCGCCTCGATACCGTCGATGCCCGGCATCCGGACGTCCATGAGGATCACGTCCGGTGCGGTCTGGGCGGTGACGGCCAGAACGTCCAGGCCGTCGGCGGCCTCGCCGGCCACCTCGATGTCGCCGGTCTCCTCGAGGATCATGCGGAAGCCGGTGCGGACCAGGGTCTGATCGTCGGCGATCACCACCCGGATCATGCGGGCGCCGCCAGCGGAAGCTCGGTGGTCACTTCGAAACCGCCGTGCTCGGCGGGGCCCGCGTGGACGGTTCCGCCGAGCGCGGCGACCCGTTCGGTGATGCCGCGCAGGCCGTTGCCGTACACCGGGGTCCGGACCGTGGTGCCCGTGTCGTGCACGCGGATCCTCACCCGGTCGCCGGCGAAGTCCAGTCCGACGCTGCAGGAGCAGCCGGGTTCCGCGTGCTTCAGCGTGTTGGTCAGCGCTTCCTGGACGATCCGGTAGACCGACAGTTCGATGCCCGCGGGGAGTGTCGCCGGATCCCCCGTCACGTCGAAGGCGACCGGCCTGCCGCTGGCCCGGACGCCGTCGATCAGCTCGGGCAGCGCGGCGAGGCTGGGCTGTGGGGCCAGTTGTCCGCCGGGGCTGACCAGCCCGAGCAGGCGGCGCATCTCGGCGAGCGAGGCCCGCCCGGTGGTGATCACGTTGCGGAGGGCGGTCTCGCTGCGCTCGGGGTGACGGTGCAGCGCCGCCTGCGCGCCCTGGGCCTGGATGACCATCACCGACAGGCCGTGTGCGACCACGTCGTGGAGTTCGCGGGTGATCCGTCCCCGTTCGGTGGCGACGGCGAGGGCGGTGCGCTGCTCCTGTTCGCGTTCGAGATCCGCGGCCCTGGCCTGGAGCACGGCCAGGTGCGCACGCCGTGTCCTGGCGTTGTCGCCGGCCGCCCAGGCGATGCCGGCCACCAGCGCCGGGATCGCCATGTCCGACAGCCCTCCCCGGAGCGCGTCCTTCCAGACCGCGGCGCCCTGCGCCTCCCCTTCCTTCGTGTTCCCTATGTTCCCGACGTCGCCCTCCTTACGCGGCCCGAGGTCGTGGCGGGCGGCGTTCAGCGGCTCGATCATGGCGATGACGCCCAGCCCGGCCTCGATGGTGAGCAAGAGTGCGATCGACAGCCGCCGCGAGGCCAGGGAACCCGCCACCGTGTAGATGACGACCAGGACGAGCAGGTCAAGGGGAAGCAGGGGCAGTTCGTGGCCGAGTCCTGACCCCGGTTTCAACGGAGTGGTGAGCTGGGATGCGGGCCAGCCGGACAGGTGTGAGGCCGTCCCGGCCACGGCGAGGACGAGGGCCGTCAGCGGCCGGTCTCGTCGGACGAACGCGGCGGCGGCCAGCAACCCGGCGGCCAGCCACCAGAGGCCGATGTGCAGCCGCCATTGGTCCGCGCTGCCGAGATAGCCGACCATCTTGTCGTGGATCGCGGTGTGCGGGAAGGGATCGGCGCCGAGGAGCACGCTCGCCATGGCCAGTGCGGCGACCAGCGCGAGGTCGAGCACAAAGGTTCGTAGCCGGGGGTGCATGGCTGCAGGGTAATCGGGCCCAGGCCGGGACGGATCTGTCGGAAGATGTACGCCGGGGTCTGTCTCGTGCCAGATGTGGCGGGCGCCGTCCGCCGCGCAGCCTGTGGTGCATGAAAATTCTCGCAGTGGCGCCCCTGGTCCTGGCCTTGGCGCTCGCCGGATGCTCCTCCGGCAAGGGGGATCCGTCCCCGTCGGCCTCCGCCGGCACACCCGGCACCCAGGAACTGCTGACGCTGGGGCGGCAGATGGCCCAGTGCGCCCGCACGCACGGGTACCCGAACTTCCCCGATCCGACGATCGACAACAGCGGCGACCTCAGGTTCAACCCGCCCGGCGGCGGTGACGAGATGAAACGGACCTTCGGCGCGCTGGAGAGCGTCCCGGAATGCAAGACGGTCCTGGACCGCATGGTGTCGACCTCCAAGAGGCGGGAGAAGGACGATCCGCAGAATCCCGGGCCGAAGGACGTTCCGGCACTGAAGAGGTTCGCCCAGTGTCTGCGCCAGCACGGCCTGCCGGAGTGGCCGGATCCCAAGGCAGACGGGTCGTTCCCGCTCCAGGGGACGCCGGTGCAAGCCGAGGGCAAATCTCAGCGCATGCTCCAGGCGACCGATGCCTGCAAGCAGTACTGGAGTAAACGGATCGCGGTCTCATGAGGGTGAGGGCCGGGGCCGTGGTGGTGGCCGGCGTGCTGGTCGCCGCCGGGTCCGCCGGGGCTTGGAAGGCGACGCGGCGGGATCCGCAGCGGAGCTCCGGTACCCCCTCGGTGAGGGTGACCTGGGCCCCCGTCGGCCGCGGCGACATCGTCGCCCGGATCCCGCTGTCGGGGACGCTCGGCTACGACGGGAGCTTCTCGGTCACGAACCAGCTGCCTCCGGGAGTGGTCACGTCCGCGCCGAAGCCGGGCGCGGTGATCAGACGCGGGCAGCGGCTGTTCTCCGTCGGCGGCACGCCGGCGCTCCTGCTCTACGGATCGGTGCCCGCCTACCGGGCGTTCACCTGGGGCATGGCCGCCGGCCCGGACGTCCTGGAGCTGGAGCGCAATCTCTCCGCGCTGGGGTTCGCGCCGGGCGCCGTCGACCGCCGCTTCTCCGGCGCCACCGCGGCCGCGATACGGCGATGGCAGGCCGCGCGCGGCCTGCCGCTCGCCGCGCGGACCGGAGAGCTCGGGCTCGGCGAGACGGTGTTCCTGCCCGGGCCGGTACGGGTCTCCCAGGTGGTCACCGGCGCGGGCGCCTCGGCGGGACCCGGCACCCGGGTGCTGGCCGGGACGTCCACCGCCAAGGTCGTCCAGGTCGCGGTGACGACCGACCGGCGCGCGCAGGTACACGCCGGCGACAAGGTACAGGTCACGGTGTTCGGCTCCGATCGTCCCGTCGAGGGGCGCGTCCAGACCGTGGGGGCGGTCGCCACGACGGCCCAGTCCCCTCAGAACGGTCCGCCCGGCCCGGCGACGGTGACGGTCACGATCCGGCTGGTCAGGCCGCCCCGATCGCTCGCCGACCTCGACCAGCTGCCGGTGCAGGTCGCCGTGGAGAGCTCACGGCGCAGGAACGTCCTGACGATCCCGGTGACGGCGCTGCTGGCCCGGCCCGGAGGCGGATACCAGGTGGCCGTGCTGGACGGCGCGGCACGGCGGCTCGTCCCGGTCACTCCCGGCCTCTACGACGATGCCGGCGGCACCGTCGAGGTGACCGGGGTCGCCGAGGGCGCTCAGGTCGAGGTGCCGGTCTCATGAGCGCGGTGGTGCTGCGGTTCGACGGCGTCGTGAAGACCTATCCGGGAACACCGCCCGTGGAGTCCCTGCACGGGATCGACCTCGAGATCCGTTCCGGGGAGATGGTCGCCGTCGTCGGCCCGTCGGGGTCGGGCAAGACGACCCTGCTCAACCTGGCCGCGGGGCTCGACCGCCCGACGGCCGGCTCGGTCTCGCTGGCCGGGGAACGGATCGAGACGCTCTCGGACCGGCGGCTGTCCGGCCTGCGCGCCCACGCGATCGGAGTGGTCTTCCAGCAGTTCTTCCTGCTCGACCACCTCACGGCCGCCGCCAACGTGGCGGCCGGACTGCTGTATCGGGGCCTGCCGCCGCGGCAGCGCCGGGCGGCGGCCCAGGACGCCCTGGAAAGAGTGGGGTTGTCCCATCGCGTCCACCATCCGGCACGGCACCTGTCCGGTGGAGAACGGCAACGGGTCGCGATCGCCCGCGCACTGGTCGGGCGGCCCGCTCTCGTCCTGGCCGATGAGCCCACCGGCAACCTCGACTCGGCCACCGGCGACCAGATCCTCACCCTCCTGCGCGATCTCAACACCGAGGGGGTCACCCTGTTGATCACCACTCACGATCCGCACGTCGCGTCCGCCTGCTCCCGCCGTGTCGAGATCCACGACGGTCTGATCCGGCACCCCGGCGGAGTCGCCGCTGTCTCCGCGGAGAGGCCGGCATGAGGGCGCGGCTGCGGGGAGCCGATCTGGTGCCGCTGGCGACCATCGGGCTGCGGAGCAGGCGACTGCGGACGGCTCTGTCGATGCTCGGGATCGCGATCGGGATCGCCGCCGTCATCGCGGTGCTGGGCATCACCCGCTCCAGCCAGTCGGAACTGCTGACCCGTATCGACCGGCTCGGCACCAACCTGCTGACGGTGGCGGACGGAAACGACCGCGGCGGCATCGAGGTGCCGTTGCCGCCGACCGCCAGGACGAGCATCGCCCGCACCGACGGCGTACAGCAGGTCGCGGCCACCGCCGAACTGCCGGACCTGGGAGTCTTCCGCAGCGATCTCATCCCGGACCGCCAGACCGGAGGGATCGAGGTCCGGGCGGCCGAGACGGCGTTGCTCGGAACGCTGGACGGGCGGCTCGCATCCGGGACCTTCCTGACCGAAGCGACGGCACGGTATCCGGTGGTCGTGCTCGGGCACGCGGCCGCGGAGGGACTCGGCATATCCCGGCTGGACGCGCCGACCCGCGTCTGGCTGGGCGAGCGCTGGTTCACCGTCGCCGGGATCCTGCAGCCGCTGGAGCTCGCACCGGAGATCGACCGGGCGGCGCTCATCGGAATCCCGGTCGCCGGCGAGTTCGGGTACGCCGGGCATCCGACCCGTCTCTACCTGCGGGCCGACACCCGCCAGGTGAACGCGACCTCGGAGCTGCTGGCCCGAGCCGTCAACCCCGAGGCACCGGAGACCGTCGAGGTCACCCGGCCGTCCGACGTGCTGGAGTCCCGCCTGCTCGTGGCCGACTCGACGACCTCCCTGCTCCTCGGCCTCGGCGCGGTCGCGCTGCTCGTGGGCGGTATCGGGATCGCCAACGTCATGGTCATCTCGGTACTGGAGCGCCGCGGCGAGATCGGGCTGCGCCGGGCTCTCGGCGCCACCCGCCAGCACATCGCCGCGCAGTTCCTCCTGGAATCTCTCCTGCTGTCCGCGCTCGGTGGCCTCCTCGGAATGCTCCTGGGCATCCTCATCACACTCGGGACCGCCGCCCAGCGACACTGGCCTCCGCAGATCCCGGCCACGGCGATCGTCATGGGTCCCGCGGCCGCCGTCCTCATCGGCGCCCTCGCCGGCCTCTACCCCGCCGCCCGCGCCGCACGTCTCTCCCCCACCGACGCCCTCCGCTCCGTCTAGAGGTGCCATCACCTGAGATCGGTACGGGCACCGTCGCGGTCACCGGTGCGAGGTGTGGCTGCGAACGAAGTCTTCCACGACCTTCGCGCACAGCTCTTCGTCCAGCGGTTCGGAGGTGATGAGGCGGCGGTACACCAGCGGCCCCGTCAGTTGAGCCAGCGCGATCCCGATGTCCAGGCCCGGCAGCGAGCCTGCCTCGACGGCCTCCTGCAGCACGGCTCTTATGGGTGCCTGCCGGTCCGCGACGAACTGGGCCGTCACCGTGGCGATCTCGGGTTCCAGGCGGGCCGCGTCCAGCAGTGCCGGTACGGCGTGCGCCCATGGTTCGACCTCCATCTGCCGTGCCAGTTCACCGAGGACGGATGTCAGGCGCTGGGAGAGCGTCCCGGCGACCGTCGTCTGCGGCACGGGTGGTGGCAGGAGGTGCCGCAAGCCCGCCAGGACCAGTGCTTGGCGGGTGGGCCAGTGCCGGTAGACGGTGGCGCGCGCGACGCCGGACCGGGCCATCACTGCTTCCACCGTGACTCCCCGGACGCCCTTTTCGACCAGCAACGATGCCACCGCGTCCAGCACTCGGGCTCGGCTCCGCGTCACCCGTGGGTCTGTCTCACCGATTGTCGACGCCATAACGAGATGCTAGCATCTCGTAACAAGACATTACTGTCTCGTAACGTGTCGGGGCGTGGGAGGGAGGCATGGCGTGACCGAGCGACTCGCGCGGCGCCTCACCGGGACCCCCGTTCGTGCCCTCACCCTCGCCCTGGTGGCCGTCGCGTTCCAGGTGGTCATGGTCTCCGCGAACGTGTGGCCTGCCGCGCGTATCGAGCCGCGTGACGTACCGGTCGTCGTGGCCGGTCCGGAGCCGGCGACATCGACCTTCGCCCAGCGGCTGGAGGGCCGGTCTCCCGGGGCCTTCGAGGTGGAACGGCTTCCCAACGAACAGGCCGCACGGCAGGCGCTGGCCGATCGCCTCGCGTACGGCGCTTATGTCGTCGGACCGGCGGGCCATCACCTGCTCATCGCCACGGGCGCAAGCCCCGCGGTCGCACAGACGCTGGCCGATGCGGGCCGGCAGTTGTCCGGGCGGCCGGTGGCCCTGCCGCTGGATGTGGCGCCTTCCGCCCGTCATGATCCGAGGGGAACCGGAGACGCCGCTCTCGTCCTGGCCCTGGTCCTTTCGGGGATCGGCGGAGCCGCCTTGCTGAGTTTCGGTGTGCGGTCCGCGCTGTGGCGAACGGCCGGCCTGCTGGTGTTCGCGGCCGGCTCCGGCCTGACCTCGGCGCTGATCGCCGACTCCGCGCTGTCGGTGCTGCCGGGCTCCTTTCCGGCCGTGGCCGGGGCGATCGCGCTGTCCACCTTCGCGGTGTCGGTGAGCGTCGCGGGGCTCACCGCCGCCATCCCGCGAGCCGGGCTCGGCCTTGGGGCCGCGGTGATGATGTTGCTGGCCAACCCATGGTCCGGTGCCGCCTCGGCAGCGGAGATGCTGCCACGGCCGTGGGGAACGGTCGGCCAGGGCCTTCCGGCAGGGGCGGCCGCGACGCTGCTGCGGTCGGTGACGTTCTTCGATGGGGCCGGTGCCGGTGCGCCGCTTGCGGTCCTGCTCATCTGGATCAGCTACGGCCTGGTCCTGCTCGCCGCGGAACAACGACTCCGCCGGGCGTCCTCGGCGACCGTACCGAAGCCGGCGCCCAGGCACGCCAAGCCGGCTCATAGGCTGCCCGCCACTCTCTTCGGCACCCGGTACGGCCCGTCGCGGTGATCGTCAATGGTCGCTGCCCGGCCGGCCGCTCGCGCATGCCCGCCGCCACCCGGCGACGGCCGGCGGATCGAGCGACTCCCGGCGAGCGCTTGTGCCGTACGGGCGGGGGCTCCCCCACCACTGTGCCTTCCTGATCAATCGATTCATCGGGCGTTCGGCCTGCCCTGCGAGGGCACCTGGGCGCCACCGGCCGTCTCGCCGCGACGGTCCGGTGCGCTCAGGGTGAAGAGCCGCAGATGGATCAGCGGTGGTTCGCCATCACCGAAGCCGCCGCGTGCCCACACCGCATGTACGGTCAGGCGCACCAGCCTGCGTGCCGCGAAGAAGCACAGACCGGCCAGCGGCAGCTCGCCCAGCAGGGCGGTCGCGACGCTCAGCGCGAACTCCTTCGACCCCCACGACAGCAGCACATCGAACCACGCGTCACAGGTCAGCAACGTCCCCGTGATGATCACACCGATGATCGCCACCTGCAGTCGCCGCCAGATGGCCAGCAGTGTCGCGGTGAGGGTCATGAGCAATGCGACGTCGAAGCCGGCCCACGTGACCGACCACAGCTCTGCCGTGTGGTGCCGGGGGAGCTCGAACGCCAAGAAGAAGGTCCACGGGATCAGCCATGCGCAGCATCCCAAAATGAGGATCATGACGATCTGGCGTCGCCGGAGATTCACCGGATCCTCCAGCGGATCTTCCCTGCTCAGCTCTGACAGGGCATGCAGGAGTGCCGTCCGTTCCTCGGGCCGCATACCCTGTAGATCCTCCATGCTCCACTCCATCGGCCTGCCGCCGTTCACTTGGCCGCCCCTTGAACTCCAACGGTCGATCGGTGACCGTTCCAGCGCGTGCGCGCCCATCGGCGGTTCGCGAGAGAGGGGTGGGCAGCACAGAGCGCTGTGGTCGAACGACGGTCGTGAAGTGGGCGTGATCGCCCGATTGCCGTCATTGCGAATGGCGGCGTTTCACCGCTGAGGGGCGGACGGAGTGACGACGAAGACCGACGGTGCCTCGCGACCGTACGCGCCGTGTCCGCCGTGTTCTGATGCCGTCTTCGCCGGCACAGGCGCCGATGGTCGTTGGTGACGCCGTGTGCCCGCGGCGAGCATTATCAGACCGTAGCTGGTCCAGATGAGCAGAACCGCAAGCGGCCTGCCGGCACCCGCCCCGTCGAAGAATGCCACCGACCGCAACAGCGTGACGGCCGCGCCCGCAGGCATGTCCTGGCCGATCGTCCCCCACGGCCGCGGCAACATCTCCGCCGCCGAGGTGGCACCCGACCACGGATTGGCCAGGAGCATCATCACGGCGGCGCCCAAGCCGAACCCGGCCCGGGGAATCGCGGCGCCAAGTCCCGAGACACTCGCCGAAACCGTGAGTGTGACCAGCGCGATCGTGCCGGCCAGGGCCAAGAACGAGCCGGGTAGTACCGACAGCGCGGACTGCATGATCGCAGCCGACGTCACGCCGGCACCGGCGGCGAACACCAACAGCCCGACCGTCCGCCACAACGCGGACTTGACATGAAAGCCCAACAGGATGGCACCGGCTATCCCCGAAAGGATCAAAGCCAGGACGAGCACGCTCCCCCCGGCCCCCCTCGGGTCGTGGCGGGCGGCAGGCGCCACATCCTCGGGGGCGGCCACGGGTTGCTTCGACAGCTGTTGCGCCATTTGGCGCAACAACTGCGCGATCACGGGGCTGGCGCCAGAGGCGAGGAGCACATGGGGCCCCGTCGGCGCGACGACGACCGCACCGTAAGCATCGCGATCGGACAACGCCTGCCGCGCGGCCTGCTCGTCCGGCACGCGCTTCACCACGAACGCTCCCGGGGACTGGGCTTCCACCCGTCGCGCGACGGACTCCGCCGCCGGGTCCGGGCCGGCCACGACCAATGGAACATATCGTGGTTCGATCCTGGCGGCCGGCCATACGTTCGCGGTGACCATGACCGCCTGGAACGCGACCGCCATCAGGGCAAGAAGAAGAGCACGGTGGGGGGTTTTCACAAAGAGCTCCGCAAAGTCGGATGTTCATCCATAAGAATCCGTGGGCGCCAAAACAACGGTCGACGGTTATGCCATGGACCTCAAGAAAAGTGATCTTTCGTGGTCGCGCGGGCTGCCGAGATCAGCCGGGCTTACGTCATCCGCCCCGCCCTACCGCCACTTCCGACCCGCCTGGAATCTCAAACTCGCCCTTCTCGGGCATGTAAGTCCTTTCATTAGATCGCCCGATCTCACCACCAGGCGCTGCAGAGGCCGGCAGGCCTTGACCGCCACGCTCACGCTCACGAGACGATAGCGTCTCCTTACGAGATAATACTGTCTCGTTAGACCCTCTACAAGTGGAAGTCGGCTTCGTGATCGGCGGGCGCATACGGCGTGCAGTCCTGGGTGTGGCTGCGGTCACGTACCAGGATTCAGCGAGGCGGGCTGCGGCCGCCCCGGCCGCCCCAGGCTTGCGTGCCCGGCGGGGGCGGTCAGGGGCAGCCGCATGATGAAGCCGGCGCCGCCGATCGCGGCCTGCTGGACGTCCAGGGTGCCGTGATGGGCGGTGGCTATGTCGCGGGCGATGGCCAGGCCCAGGCCGGTGCCTCCGCGGTCGCGGCTGCGGGCGTCATCGAGGCGGACGAACCGCTGGAAGATTCGTTCCCGGTCGGCCGGCGGCACTCCCCCACCGTCGTCGCTCACCGTGAGTTCGGCGTGCGATCCTGCGCGGCGCAGCCCGACCTGTACCTGACTGGTGGCGTGCCGTTGCGCATTGTCCAGCAGGTTCGTCAGCACCCGGGCGATCTGCTCCGGTACGGCATCGACGACGATCCGCTCCGGCAGGTCCAAGACCGCCGGGTGGCGATCGTCGCGCCGGCCAGTCTCGGTACGGACCAGGCCGGCCAGATCGACCTCCTGGGTGGCCTTGGGCGCGGTGGCGCCCAACCGGGCGAGCAGGAGCAGGTCGGTCATGATGCCCTGGACCCGATCCAGATCGTCCAGCGCATGCCGGACCAGGTCGGACAGGTCGGTGTCGTGGGGATACATGTGGGCGTCCTCCAGGCGCACGCGCAGGCCGGTCAGCGGGGTGCGCAACTCGTGCGAGGCGTCGGAGGCGAACTGGCGTTGCCGCTTGAGCGCTTGTTCGGTGGAGGCTTTGGCCTCCTCGAGCCGTCCGAGTGTGTGGTTGATCGTGCGCACCAGTTGGGCGACCTCACCGCGGCCGGGGGGCTGCGGGATGCGGGTGCTCAGATCTCTGACGTTGATCGCGGCCAACTGCGCGCGCAGGAGAGGGATGGTGCCCAGTGTGCGCCCGGCCATCTTCCACGTCGCCGCGGTGGCCAGGAGGATCAGCAGCCCGATCTGGGCGGTCCAGAGCAGAAGGAAGACCCCGGACGACGCCATCGGCGGGACCATCCGGCCGGCGTAGACCACCGGGGAAGCAGGGGACGGTGAAACCCGGACGGCGGCCAGACGCAGACACGCTCGGCCGGCGCCCGTGGCGCACACCTCGACGTCTGCCTGAGCTTGGGCGGGCGAGGGCCGCACCTGGCTCAGGGGTCCTCGCCCGCGTGCCGCGGGCGAGGCGGCGATGACACGCTGATCCGCACCCACCACCTGGATCAGGTCGATGCCGGGAACGTGCGGCTCGACGGTGCCGGGCAGATTCCGCAACCGGGCCGCGGTGGCGGTGAGCCGGGCCTGGTCGCGTACTCCTGACCAGCCGGGCGTGGCCGAGGCCCGCGATGCGGCCGATGCCCCCACCAGGCCGAGCGGCACCAGCACGGCGAACGCCCCGAGCATGGCCATGACGGTAAGCCGGCTCCGCGTCGAGCCGAGGCGGAGCCGTCGCGATGGCAAGCCCGCTCTCACGGCGTCACCTCACCGCTCGTCAAGCCGCCGTGGGCGCCATTCGGGTGCGCCGGCCCGCTGGTCAGTGCCGCCGGACGAGGTAAGCGGGCGGTGGCCCGCCGGTGGCGGAACTCCTCCTCGTCGATCTCGTCGCGCGCGAGCATGACGAGCAACTGCCGCTCCTGCGGCGAGCAGGCCCGCCCCGGGACCGACGTCCGCCGGTACAGGAAGACTCCGGCCAGCGCCGCAGCGATGGCCGCACAGAACAAGAGCTCGCTGACGATCAAGGACATGGTTCTCCCTCCCGTCCGGTGGCGGATCGGGCAGTTGGTATTGAACGATACTATCGTGGATGATACTATCGTGAATGTGACGGAGTTAGACGAGGCAAGGTCGAGCTGACGGGGAGTTGGACGATGTTGGACGTCTATGAGGCGGTCACGAGCCGACGGGCGGTGCGGGGCTTCACCGATCGGCCTGTCCCGAGGGAGATGCTGGAGCGCGTGCTGTCCGCCGCGGCCTGGTCGCCGTCCGGATCGAACCTCCAGCCATGGCACGCCTACGTGCTGACCGGCGAGCCGCTGGCCGAGCTCAAGAAGCGCGCCGGTGAGCGCGTGGCCGCCGGTGACCCCTGGGACGAGCGGGAGTACGAGATGTACCCGTCCGCACTCAAGTCGCCGTACCACGAGCGCCGATCCGCCTTCGGCCAGGAGCGCTACAGCGCACTGGGTATTCCGCGGGAGGACTGGGAGGCGCGCCAGAGGGCCGCCGCCGCGAACTGGGACTGTTTCGGCGCGCCCGCCGCCCTGTTCTGCTACATCGACCGCGACATGGGCCTGCCCCAATGGGCCGACGTCGGCATGTTCCTGCAGACCGTCATGCTCCTGCTCCGCGCCGAAGGGCTGCACAGTTGCCCGCAGATGGCGTGGTCGGTGTATCGCAAGACCGTCGCGGAGATCCTGTCACCGCCGGACGAGCTCATCTTCTACTGCGGCATGTCGATCGGGTTCGAGGACGTCACGGCGGATCACGTGCGTACGGGCCGGGCGCCCCTCGCCGAGACGGTCACGTTCGTCGACGGCTAGCACGCGGGAGCAGGTCACCAACACCGAATGAGTCGTCGTCATCACCGGAGCGCGACGGCGGCAAGTTCATGCCTTGAGAGGAAACGCAGTGACATACAACGTTGGTTACATCGTCGGAAGCCTTTCCCTGAAGTCGATCAACAGGGCGCTCGCTCTGACCCTGAGCCGTCTCGCGCCGCCGGAACTCCGCCTCACCGAGATCCCCATCGGCGAACTGCCCCTGTACAGCCACGACCACGACCCGAACTACCCCGCCGTGGCCCAAGAGTTCAAGGACGCGATCAAAGCCTCCGACGCCCTCCTGTTCGTCACCCCCGAGTACAACCGGTCCATCCCCGGCGCGCTGAAGAACGCCATCGACTGGGCGACCCGGCCCTATGGATCCAACGTGCTGGACGGCAAGCCGGCCGCGGTCATCGGAACCTCACCCGGCGCGATCTCTACCGCGGTCGCACAACAGCACCTCAAGACCATCCTGTCCTTCACCAACTCCCCGGTGCTGGGCCGGCCCGAGGCCTACATCCAGTTCACCAAGGGACTGATCAACGACGAGGGCGACATCCAGGTGGCGTCCACCGCCGAGTTCCTGACCGGGTACCTGCGGGCCTTCACGGCACACATCCGCCGCCACCACGACGTCCCGGATCTGTAGACCACACCGGGGGTGAACGCGCGTCATCGCCGGTGTCGCGCCCAGTCGCCTGCCCACGCGGCAGGCAACCGGCGCGCTTACGCCTCGCCGCCTGCGGGATGGGCGAAGCGGGTCAACAGATCCGTCAACTGCTCGGCCTCGCCGGGCCCCAGCTCGGCGACCAGACGCTCAGCCTGCGGCACCGCCGCCGCATGGGCGGCATCGAAAAGCTCGACGCCCTGAGGTGTGATCTCCACTGCCCGCACCCGCCGGTCCCCTGGAACGGTCTTGCGTACGACCAGTCCCCGGCGCTCGAGGTCGTCCACGACCCGCATGATGGCCGCCTTGTCCGTTCCCGTCGCCGCCGCCAAGTCCCGCTGCACCGTGGGCCCGTGGTCGACCAGCACGATCAGCACGGCGAAATGCCGCAACTCGATGCCGAGCGGCCGGAGCGCCTCCCCCGCCGCCGCCGCCGCGCGCCAGTGCGCCCGGCGCAGCAGCAGGCCGAGAGCGAAAGGAGAGGCGTCCCCGCGGCGGTCGGTCGCACGCGAGACGGTGCTGCTGTGCGGAACGTCGCCGGTCATGAAACGATATTACCAGGCATCATTTCACTCGACATAGTATCGCGTGAAACCAATGCGGGCTCGGACCTCACCGCGCAGGCCGGCCCCGCGCGATCGACCGATCGCGCGGGGCGGCCCCTCCAAGCCTCGAGACCCCTTGAGGAGCACATCGGCGCGGCCTTGTGGCGTGGCGACCCCACGGCCTTCATGACGCGGGCTATCGGCGGATGACCCCCGGGTCGGGTTCGAGGCTGATGGAGTCCAGGTTGACGTTGCCGTTGTCGCCGGAGCCGAACACGAAGTTCAGCGGGGTGGCCTTGCTGAGGGAGAGGCTGACCTGGTGCTCCGACCAGGCGTCCCAGTTCTGCAGGGCAGGTAGCCGGAGCTGGACGGACTGCGTCCCGCTGGCGAGGGTCATGGTCTGGGTCGCACCCATGCCGTTGGCGTAGCGGAGGCGGACGGTGTACAGGCCGTCCACGGCGACCGGGGCGGTGAACCGCACGCCGCTGTCCTTGGTCTTCAGGCAGGCCACGAAGCCCGTGCCGGTGTAACCGGTGTGGTCGGTGCGCAGGCACGCGCCGCTGATGAGCTGCGCGGACTCCGCCTCGATCCTACGGGGCCCGGCGGTGAGCCCCCCGCTGACGGCCAGCAGGTCGGCAGCGACGTCCGGGGCGATCTGCTCGGCCTCGACCATGGCTGTGAACCGGTTGAGGGCTTCGCGCATCCCCGCCGGGTCGTTCGCGACCACCGCGGCGATCGCGGCTTTGACCTCGGAGGCGAGCCTGCCGGACAGGGCCGGGTCGATGGCCCCCTCGTCGGTCGCCAGCCGTACCTTCAGCGCGAGGGAGAAGAGCCCCGCCGGTGCACCGAGCCGGGTGGCGAGCAGGTCGTCGATGGCGGTGCGGGCTTTCGCGGTCACCTCGGCGAGAGGGAGACCGTAGACCGCCAGCCGTACGTCCTGGAGGGAAAGGAGGCGGCCGGTCTCGTCGCCCTGGCGGAGCGCGGTCTCAGCCTTGGTGATCTTGGGCTGGAGGAGCGCCATCGCCGACGACGTCACATCTCCGGACTTCCGCAGCTCCCGGACGAGCCCGAGCAGTGAGCGCGTCTGCGCCACCCGGACCGACCTGCTGCGCTCGCCGCCGGGTGCGCCCACCGCGACCCCGAAGTCCTGGTCGGGCACCTGGGACGCGGGCAGTCTCCACTCGACGATCCGGGTTCCGCCGCCCGCGACGCGGATGCGCTGGACTTCGCCGGCGGCGTGGCCGTCGAGGAACACCTGGCCCTGGAGCTCGGCCACGGTGCTGCCCGTGTTGGTGAGCGGAGCCTTCACGACGAGCTGCTGGGTGGCCGGGTCCAGTACGGCTTCGGGGGTGCCGAAGTCCGCGCGAGGCGGGGCGTACCGGGGCAGGTCACCGCGCTCCTCGGCGGTCGCGGGCCTGATCCTGACCGCCTGGCCGCCGGCGGCGACCAGCGACATGGACAACCGGGTGGACGATCTGACCAGCGTCTTGCTGATCTCGATGGGCAGCGGGTCGCCCTTCCAGGTGGTCCCCTGGGCGTCGGCGTAGGTCTCCGCCACGAAGGTGCCGTCGGGCAGGAACGACAGCGGCACCTGGAGGGTCCGGTCGTTCTCGTCGGTGATCGCGCCGAGGTACCAGGTGTCGCCGCTCCGCCGGGCCGTCGTGGTGTAGTCCCCGATGACGCTGTCCAGGACGCGGGTCTCGTCCCAGGTGGCGGGCATGTCCTTGAGGAAGGCGAATCCGGGGTGGGCGGCGTAGTTCTCGGGGGTGTCCGCGAGCATCTGCATCGGGCTGAAGAACGTCGGATACAGCGCGAGCTGCGCGGCCGAGGTGGTCTGGACCCGGGTTCCGAGCTTGCCCGGATCCCAGGTGACGTTCAGGACGCCGGGCGTGTAGTCGGCGGGCCCGCCCATGAACCGGGTGAAGGGCAGGATCGTGGCCTGCGCGGGCGGGTTGCCGTTGGCGCCCATGTAGTTCTGCTGCTCCATGCCCGCGACGCCCTCGCCGGTCATCATGTTCGGGTAGGTGCGTCCCAGGCCGGTGGGCTTGATCGCCTCATGCGCGTCGACCGTGATGTGGTGCCGCGCCGCCGCGTCGATCACCCGCTGGTAATGGCGGACGGCCTCCTGGTCGTAGTGGCTGCGGTTGACCCCGCCGAGCAGGAACTTCGTGGCATAGCCGGTCTTGATCGCGTGGATGCCGAGCTCCTCGTACCGCGAGAAGATCTTCTCCATGTTCCGGTCGTAGTAGTCGACGTCGCCCCTGGTCTCGTTGTGCGCGATGTACCCGACGCCGTTGTCCGCGGCGTACTTGAGCACCTCGGGAAGGTCGAAGTCGGCCTGCGGGGTCAGGAAGTCCTGGCCCGCCCATTCACCGCCGGACTTGGTGTTCCAGCCCTCGGCCAGCACGAACTTCGCGCCCGCCTGCTTGGCCAGGTCGATGTACTGCTTGAGCCGCGCGGTGGTCGCGCCGTGCTTCGGCCCGGCGGTCCAGGTGGTCTGCCGGCGCTGGAGCTCCCACCAGACGCCGACGTACGTCGCGGGCTTGATCCAGGAGGTGTCGTCGCAGATCGCGCAGGGGTCGTTGAGGTTCTCGATCAGATGGGATTCGCCCAGGTCGCCGGGGCGCTCACCCACGGTCAGAGTGCGCCAGGGCGTGGAGAACTCGCCGTTCAGCCTGGCCTTGGTGCCGTCGGGGAGGCCGATCAGGTCGCTGGAGAACGTGCCGGGCCGTCCCGGCACCGACTTCAGCGTCATGCTGGGGTAGTCGGTCAGGTCGGCCTCGTGCACCACCACGTAGGAGTCGGCGGCGGGCGAGGCGGTGATGGGCGTCTGGGCGGTGGGGACCGCGGACAGGGGCAGGTCGCGATAGTGCTGCTCGTCGGCGGTCCAGGTCTTGCCCGCGGCGATCGACCAGCTCCGCGCGGCGGGATCGAGGGCGAACTCGGTCTGCTCGGCGGTGACGGTGTAGGCGTCAAGACCGGGCTGCTGGGGGAAGTGGTAGCGGAAGCCGACCCCGTCGTCGAAGACCCGGAACACCAGGTCGAGCTTGAACCCCGTGTCGGCTTGGACCGCGTGGACGGTGAGCTCGCTCGCGTGGTTCCTGACCTTGCTCGACGTCCCCCAGACGGGCTTCCACGTCTCGTCGATCGTGCGCCGCCCGACGGACTCGATGCTCATGCCCTGCGTGAGGCTGGTCCGTCCGGCGAGATCCACGCCGAGCCCGGAGGCTCCGACGAGGGTCTTGCCGTGCTTCGTCACGCTGTAGGTGAGACGCCCGTCCACGGTGGAGACCGTGGCCCGCAGATCACCGTCCGGCGACTCGACGACCTGGGCGCCCTTCCCGGCGACCTCGGCGAGGCCGCTGGGAACCGGCTGCTCCGCCCGGGCCGGCGCCGCCACGATCCCTCCGGAGACCAGGACTGCCGCCGTCATCATGAGCAGTCCCGCCCGTCTGCTTCTCCACGCGGCGTTGTTACGTTCCATATGTGCCTCTTCTACGGGGGGTGGTGATCAATCTCGACCTGTGCCGTGACCGTAGAGGCCAGGAAAGACTCTGGTCAACACTCTTAATTAGATCTAATTAGAGTGTTCAATGTTAAAATTCGATACACTCCGCCGGTGTCCCCCACACCGAACCAGCGGATCGAACGCAGCAGGCGCGTGATCCTCGACGCGCTGAACCAGTCCTTCCCCACGACCCGGCAGGAGCTGAGCCGCCGGACCGGCCTCGCACCGAGCACTGTGGCAGGGATCGTCCGGAGCCTGGTGGCCGATGGGCTGGTGCACGAGCACGAGCCCGCCGACCACGTCGGACGCGGCAGACCATCGTCACGGCTGTCGCCGCGCCGCCCTCCGGGGCATCTCGTCGGGATCGACTTCGGGCACACGCACATCTCGGTGGCACTCGCCTCGACCGCGCAGCGGATCATCGCCGAGGGCCGGGTGCCTCTCGACGTGGACGCCTCGGCGAGCAACGCGCTCGACCAGGCGGCGATCCTGGTCGCTGACCTGCTGGACCGGGCGGGAGTCCCGGCCGGTTCGGTGCGGCGCACGGCAGCGGGAATCCCGGGGCCGATCAACCTGGCGACCGGCCAGATCCAGTCGGCCACGATCCTCGCGGGCTGGGCGGGGGTCAGGCCGCAGCGGGAGCTGACCGCCCGGCTCGGCGGGGAGGTCGTGATCGCGAACGACGCGGATCTCGCCGCGCTGGCCGAGCACACGCACGGGGCCGGGCGCAACGTGTCCGACCTGATCTATGTCAAGGCGTCCCATGGCATCGGGGCAGGGCTGATCCTCGCCGGAAGGCGGTACACCGGAGCGTACGGAGCGTCCGGAGAGATCGGGCACACGCTGGTCCAGGAGGGCGGGACGCAGTGCCGGTGCGGGCAGCGCGGCTGCCTCGAGTCGGTGGTGTCGATCGGCGAGGTGTGGAGGCAGCTCATCGCGGCGGGCCTGCCGCCTGCCGAACGGCCCGCCGACCTCTCCCTCGAAGCCCTGGTCGGCAATCCGGTCGTGGCCCGGATCGTCGCCGACGCGGGACGTCGGCTCGGACGGGTCCTGTCCGACCTGTGCAATGCCCTGGACCCCGCGATGCTCGTCATCGGCGGCGAACTCGTGACCGGAGGAGAGCCCCTCCTGGAGGGGATTCGTGAATCCCTGCACCGCTTCGCCCAACCCGCGATCAGCGACCGCGTCCAGGTCCGCTCCTCCTCTCTGGGCACCCGCGCGGCCCTGGTAGGAGCCCTGACCCTCGCCGCGACGGAGTCCAGCCCCTGACAAATCGTCCGGCGGCCCGGGTGAACCCGTCGGCCGGGTGTTGCGGCGGCGTACGGCGGCTCCGCGTGGTGACCGGCCGGCTATCCGGGCTCCTGCCGGAGAGCGTCGAACGGGACGGGCGGCGGTGGTGTGCCGAGCAGCCGCCGCGTCGTCTCCAGGCCCCAGCCGTCCAGCTCGGCGATGCGGTCCGAGGAAACCCGCAAGCCCCCGTAGTTCTCCATCGTCGCCGCCCACTCCTCACGTCTCTCGACCTCCGGCCGGACGATGAGGCAGTCGGGATCGTTCACCCAGAACCGCCCGTGCTGCCATGCTCTCCCGATCGTCGTCAGCGTCGCCGCGTGCTGCGATGGGCGTGAGAAGTCACCGGACTCCGGTTCGTAGCGGAGCCCGATGTCGGGTGAGACGCGCATGGCGTCGACGAGCCCGACACTGGGCAGGATCGGGGCGCCGGAGCCGATCAGGTGGCTGTGCGGGCCGATCGCCTCCCGGATCAGCGCGAGTCCCTGCCGGTAGGCGGTGACCGCCTGGACGTGGCCGGCGTGCCGTCTGCCCTCCAGCGCGCCGGCGTAGAGGAAGTCGGCTTTGAAGTAGTCGAAGCCGTAGGACCGGAGCCTGGCGAAGACGTCCCGCAGGTAGGCGGCGGCCGCGGGGTGGGTGGTATCGAGCGCGTACAGGTCCTGGCCCCAGTTGTGGCCGGCGTCGGCACCGCCCACCAGCCATGCGGGGCGCGTACGGGCCAGCTCGCTGCGGGCTCCCACCAGGAAGGGGGCGATCCAGATGCCGGGGCGCCGTCCGGCGTCACGGACGCGCGCGCAGAGCCCGGTGAGATCACCGAATCGATCGGACCGGGCCGTCCAGTCACCGATCTCGGCCTGCCAGCCGTCGTCGATCTGTACGACGTCGACGGGGAGGTCCAGCGTGGCGATGGCCTCGAGGTTCTCGATCACGTCGGGTCCGGTGACGTCGCCGAAGTAGTGGTACCAGGAACACCACGCCGTCGGTGCCGGCCGCGGCGGGCTCGTCCCGGCACGTGCGGCGAAGCGGTCCGCCCAGCCTGCCAGGGACTCCCCCAGCGAACCCTCGTGGCTGGACTGTTCCACCGGCCCGTCGGCGGTGATCACCAGCCGCCGCTCTCCGGTGAGCACGGCCCGGATGGACGGTATCTCCGTGAGGCCGTCCACCGGTGTGAACAGCCGTACGGCTTCGCCGGTGCCGGGATCGACCGCCAGGAGCCCCTCCCCCTGGAAGCCGCGGGCAGGCGCCGGGCGACCGGGCCGGTAGCACATCGTGCCCAGTACGGCCTGTGACGGGCGGTGCCCGGTGCCGGTGACCGGGTAGGTGGCCGACGGGCTCCAGCTCTGCCAGCCGTGCTCGTACACCCGGCCGCGGTCCGGATCGACCATGATCTCGATCATCCCTTGGTCGCCCCTCCGGTGAGCCCCTTCACGAAGTGCCTCTGCAGGGCCAGGTAGAAGACCAGCACCGGCACGGTGGCGAGGAACATGAGTGCGAAGACGGCGCCGAAGTCGGACTGGTGCTGGCCGATGGCCCGGTAGATGCCGGTCGTCACGGTGGTGCCCTGGCTGGGCCCGAGGATGACCAGCGGGTCGATGAAGTCGTTCCAGATCCAGACGCCCAGGAAGATCAGCACACTGGCCGTGGCCGGGCGCAGTAGCGGAAAGACGATCCGCCAGAAGACTCTCATCCGGCCGGCCCCGTCGATGGCGGCGGCCTCTTCGAGCTCCAGGGGGATGGAGCGGACGAACCCGGTGAAGACGAAGACGCCGAAGGGGATGTAGTAGCCGACGTTGAACAGCACCAGCCCCTGGACGGTGGTCATCAGGTGTACGGCGCGCAGCACCTGGGTGATGGGGATCAGGATGACCTGGGGCGGGATCATCAATCCGGACAGCAGGAGCACCGTGAGCAACTGGGCGGCTCTCCCCCGGGCCCGTGCGAGGTAGTGACCGAGCATCGCCGACAGCACGGTGAGGATGATGATCGACGCGGCCGTGACGATGACGCTGTTGGTGAGGCTGACCCAGAACAGCCGGTCGGGCCGGCTCAGCACCGCGGACAGGTTGTCCAGCGTCGGCGGGATCGGCAGCCCGGCGGGCGAGCCCGCGATCTTCGGGCCCGGCTTGATCACGTTGACGCAGAGCACGTAGAGCGGCACCGCGAAGACGGCGGCGATCGCCAGGGCCACCAGCGGGCGCAGCCAGGGCAGCCGGTTCACAGGTCCACCTCCCGCCGCTGCAGGATGCGCAGCGCGACCGCCGACACCACTGCCACGATCGCCAGCATGACGATGGCCATTGCGGATGCGTAACCCTGCCGGTCGGCGACGACGCCGGTCTGCAGCACGTTGAAGGCGATCGTCGCGGTGGTTCCGGTGCCGGGGCCACCGTTGGTGATCACCTGTACGTGATCAAAGATCTTGAAGCCGGAGATCAGCATCATGACGGTGTTGATGGTCAGCGCGGGCGCCAGCAGCGGCCAGGTGATCTTCTGGAACCGGCGGAAGGGGCCGGCCCCGTCGATGGCCGCCGCCTCGTGCAGTTGCTGCGGTACGCCCTGGAGCCCGGCGAGATAGACGACCACGCAGAAGCCGAGCATCTGCCAGCACACGATGATGCCGAGTGAGTAGACGGCGTAACGGGGGTCCGACAACCAGCCTGGCGGGTGGCGCACGCCGATCCCGCGCAGCGCCTGGTTGATCAGGCCGTCGTCGGCCATCAGACGGGTCCAGATGATGCTGACCACGACCGAGCTGAGCACGATCGGCACGAAGAAGACGCTGCGCAGCGCGTTGTAGAACCAGCCGCGCCGGTCCAGTAGGAGGGCGATTCCCAGTCCCAGCACGTTGGGGATGATCACGACCATGAGCGTGAGGACGGTGGTCACCCGCAGCGACAGCAGGAATTCGGGGTCCTCCACCAGCAGCCGGTAGTTGCGCAGGCCGACGTAGCGCAGCGGCGGGCTGAACGGGTTGTAGTTCGTCAGGCTGTAGCCGAAGCCGATGGCGATCGGCGCCAGCACGAAGCACACGTAGACGGTGAGCCCGGGAGCACCGAAGGCCGCGAAATGCAGGAGCCGAGGGGTCCATGACCGGCGCCGTCCTCGTCGCACGGCAGGCCGGGAGGACGCCCGGCCGAAGCGCGCCTCCGAGGAGTGCTTCGGCCGGGTGGCTTCGGCGGCCGGCCCGGCCCCGACCGGGCCGGACCCCCCGGTCAAGAGTTCTTCTGCCATTCCGCGTCGAGGCTCCTGGTCACCGCCGCCGGGCTCTTGCCGGTCAGCAGATCCTGCATCGAGGAGTCCCACTTGGGCACCACTCCGGGGAGCATGCCGTCGTCACCGGCCTCGAATCCGAAGGCCGGCACGACCGCCTTGGCCGCCTCGGCCCGCCGGAACTGGTCGTAGCCGTCCTTGTAGACGGGACCGACATCGGCCGGTGGGGTGTAGCCCCTGACCGCCGGGATCAGCCCGTCGGCCTTGGTGGAGACGTCGAGGTTGCTCTTGTCGAGCTGGAAGGCGAGCGCGAACCTCTTGGCCGCGTCGAGGTTCTTCGCCTTCGCGCTGACCAGCAGCCCACCGCCGGTGAAGGCCGGTACGACCTGCCCGCCGCCGTCGGAGGGCCAGAAGAACTGGCCGATCGGGAACGATGGCTTGGTCTTGGGGTCGTCGGCCGCGGCGGCGAACCAGTTGCCCATCGGGTACATCGCGCCCTTGCCGCCAAGGAACGCCGCCTGGGTGGCGGGATAGTCGTGGGCGATGTTCCGCTTGTCGATGTAGCCCTTGGCCGCCAGATCGGCGAGCTTCTGCGCGGCCCTGGTGTACTCGGGGCCGGAGAACTTCACCTTCCCGGCCCGCCGGTCGTGCATCCAGCCGGCATTCCTCGCGTACACCTCGGTGCCGAGGATGCCGGCGAAGGCCGGGCCGAGCGCGTCGTGCCCACCGCCGGTGACGAAGGGAGTGATCCCCTTGGCCTTGAGCGCGGCGGCGTCGGCGAGCAGTTCGGTGTAGTTCTTCGGCGGCCCGGAGAGCCCTGCCTTGGCGAAGAGATCCTTGTTGTAGTAGACGACCGGGATGGTCTGGGTGTTGGCGGGCAACTGGTAGACCTTTCCCCCGACGGCACCGTTGGCGGGATACAGGAAGTCCTTCAGCTCGTCCGGCCGCCAGGGGTACAGGTTGCCCGACTCGGCGAAGCCCGCCGGCGAGACCGCGATGAGCACGTCGGGGAACTGTCCCGAGGTGAGCAGCTGCTTGGCGTAGGCGGTGCGGTCCTGGGTGGGGGACACCAGTTTCTTCACGGAGATGTCGGGATACTTGTCGGTCACCCGCTTGATCGCCGCGTCCCAGTACTGCGGAGTGAGGTTGGGAGTCTCGAACGTCAGAAAGGTGATCTGCTTCTTGCCCGTCGCGCCGTCTCCGGAACCGGCGGTGTCCTCGACCGAGCACGCGGCCGGTCCGAGGCAGGCGAGGAACGCGATGGCCACCACGGCCAGTCTTCTTCTCATGACGATGCACCTCTCGGTTGTGATGACCGCCACATCCACTGGTGGAGTCATTAGATCCGATGTATACGGGCCCGTCAATGCATATTCCGCCACTTTGGTTCCATTGCAGGTCCAGACATTGGATGTATGAACCGAGCGCTAGAGGTGTGCATACTGTGCGGCATACATCCGATGTCCGGGGGAGAACGCCATGGCCGTCACGGACGAAGCGATCGAGCAGATCAAACAGATGATCGTCTCCGGCCGGCTCCGGCCCGGCCAGCGACTGCCCAAAGAAGCCGACCTCGCCGCCCAGCTCGGCCTCTCACGCAACTCACTGCGCGAAGCGGTCAAGGCCCTGTCCCTCATACGCGTCCTGGACGTACGCCAAGGCGACGGCACCTACGTCACCAGCCTCGAACCCGCCCTCCTGCTCGACGCCCTCAGCTTCGTCGTCGACGTCCACCACGACTCCTCCGTCCTGGAGTTCTTCCAGGTCCGCCGCATCCTCGAACCCGAAGCCGTCGCCATGGCCACCACCCGCATCACCGACACCCAGATCGAGGCACTGCGCACCCACCTCACCCAGGTCACCGCCGAATCCACCACCGACGAACTCGTCACCAACGACCTGGAATTCCACCGCACCATCACCGAAGCATCCGGCAACACCGTCCTGTGCTCACTACTGGAAAGCCTCGCAGGACCCACCATGCGCGGCCGGATCTGGCGCGGCCTCACCCAAGAAGGCGCCTGGCAACGCACCCACACCGAACACCGCGCCATCCTCGACGCCATCGCCGACCGCCGGCCCGACGTCGCCCGCGCCTGGACCACCGTCCACATCGCCGGCGTCGAACAATGGCTCCACAACGCACTCTGACCCCACCACGGCCTCACCCGGCCGCTCCACGGCCCGCCGGGTGACCCCATCCGACGTTGATCTCGTCGATGGCCAGCTTCCGGTAGTGGTTCGGCACGCTCTGCGCGGCCCAGGTGGTGGTGACCTCCAGCTTGATGTAGCGGGTACGGGCCGTGTCCAGGTCGATGAAGCGCACGCCGCGGGCGCTCTCCAGGACGCCGGCCTTGACCGGCGCGCCCCAGGTCACCCCGTCGTCGCTGAGGGAGACGCTGTAGTCCTTGATCCGGGCGGAGTCCTCCTTACGGCCGAACGTCTCGCGGTTGTGCGTGGGCGAGTTCTCCCGCTGGTTGAGGGCGAGATAGCGCACCCTCCCCGGACGCCCGAGGTCGAGGGTGATCGACACCGGCAGTGTGGCGTCGTTGTCCCACCAGGTGAGGTGGCTGCCGTCGGTCAGGTCGCTCGCCGGATGGCCCTCGGCGGAGACGGTCGCCGAGGAGCCGACCGTCCGGGACGGGTAGATCCCCTCGCGGCCGGCCGTCTGGACCCGCAGAACGGTGTCGTACGGATCCCAACCGGTGATGCCGGTGACGGTGAGGTACCCGCCCTGCTGCGTGAACGCCAGCCGTCGGCCGGTGCGCACGTCGCTCACCCGCGACACCTTGTGGCCGTTGTCGCGGATCCGCAGGACGTCCGTGGACGGCCTGGTGGTGACGTGAACGTACTGCGTACCCGGCCTGGTCCTGCTGACGGTGACCACTCCGAAGGCACCGTCGTTCCACCAGCCCGGTTGCAGGCCGCCGTACATGTAGCCGCCGCCCTCGGTCAGGTGGATCGACTCCCAGATCTTGGGGAGGTAGCCCGCCATGAAGTCGTTGAAGGCCTCCTGGTTCGGCGGGAACCGCCCGTTGACCATGGCGGTCTCGTCCATCAGGGACTTGATCGAGGAGCCGGCGTTGGTGATGTAGCGCCCGACGTTGAGCGGGTAGTCGACGAGGCGGTCCTTCCCGTCGTACCACCAGGTCCCGCCGGTCGGGAGCTTGTAGTCCCCCTCGGTGATCCGCGGCATCGGGGTCCACACGGCGGCCGGGTAGTCGTACGCCGGGTTCATGCCGGTCTTCTGCTCATGGCTGACCGTGTCCATGATCGGCGTGTCCTCGTTGTTGTTGGACAGCAGCATGTCCGGGCGCTCCCGGCGGATCCGCTCGTACAGGCCGTTCTGCTCCCAGTACTCGTTGTCGTTGTCGATCCAGAACCCCGACAGCCCGGGGTACGCGCGCATGACCTCCGCGAAATTGTCGTAGGAGAACTCGCCGAACCCCGGGCGCGTGGTGAGGTCGACCTCCTTGCCCTTGTAGGCGGAGTACGCGGCCGAGTCGAGCCACTCGTGGCCGCCCTCGCCGTGCCACTGCGGGTCGTCGGTCATGTAGAGGATGACGTGCAGGCCCTCGGCCCTGGCCGCCTTGATCAACTCGCCCAGGAAGTCGCGGTGGGTGCTGCAACTTCCCGGGATCGCCGACGGCCAGGGCCGGGAGTAACCGAGGCGGCTGTGGAAGCTCGCCAGCACGAGGTAGGAGGCGTGCAGTTTCCGTGCCTCGCCCACCCAGTAGCCGGGGTCCCAGCCGCCGTCGGTCACGGCCTTCTCCCACGAGGCGCAGTCGGTGTACCCGGGGCTGGTGCGCATGCCCCAGTGCAGGAAGAGTCCCGCCGTGGAGTTGCGCAGCCAGATCTGGCGAGGGTGGAACAGGTCCGCCCGCGCGGGCGAGATCACGCCCATGCCGAGGACCAGGGACAGAGCCGCCAGACAGGCGGTGAACGCCTTTCGCATCGCTTCTCGCTCCAGGGTCGGTGAGCAGTGCCGGGGTCATCTGACGGAGGCCGTGCGGCTACTGGGGCCGGGCGCGGATCAGCCGGGTCTCCCCAGGGCGGAGGGTCGCGCTGTAGGAGCCGCTGACGGTGCCGACGTTCCTTCCCGACCACAGGTCTGTCACGTTGGCGCTGCCGGAGAACCCGACCTGCGACCAGGTGACGCTCACCGTCTGGTTGCCGGAGGTGCCGGTGTTGAACAGTGCCACGACGTAGTCGCCGTTGCCCTCGCGCTTGCGCCAGACCTGCCGGGCACCGCTGTTGACGATGCGGCCGGCCGCCACGCCGTCCTGGTCGACGCCGATGAGCCGGTCGTTGGTGAGCATCGCCTTGTCGGTGGAGGTGAGGGCAGTCAGGTCGGTGCCGAGCAGGAGCGGCGAGGCGGCCATCGCCCACAGCGTGAACATCGAGCGGCGCTGGTCGGCGGTGAGCCCGACCTGGTCGCCGTTGCCGACCTGCAGGGAGTCCAGGTCGTTCCAGCCGCCCGGTCCCGCGTACTGCTGCCAGGCCGCGGCCGAGCCGAACCTGCCGGCCACGTGCGACCAGTCGGTCAGCGGGTAGCCGCTGCCGTTCTCGCCGGAGCCGCAGTAGCACTCGACGTCACCCTGGGTGCGCCAGCTGTTGGCGAGCCGCCGCCAGGTGGCGGCCTCGGCGATCGGCAGGTTGTTGGAGAGCGCGTAGGTGATCGGCCGTCCGGTGGCCCGCAGCGCCTTGTCCCAGGCCTGGACGTCGGGAATGTCCGCGCTGCCCACTCCGTCGATCTTGAGGTAGTCGATCCCCCAGGAGGCGAACTGCCGGGCCCAGGAGTCGATGAACTCCTGGGCGCCCGGCTTGGAGTAGTCGACGTAGTACATGTTGCGGCAGTTGTAGTTCTTCTCGGTCCTAGTCGTGTCGGCGATGTCCTTGGCGTGGTATGAGGTGCCCTCGATCGGGGTGTTCTTCGTGACCGCGTTCTTGGCGATGCCGGGCGTCACGTAGAAGCCGAACTTCAGGCCCTTGGAGTGGACGTAGCTTGCGAGCGCCTTGATACCGGAGGGGAACTTGGCCGAGTCGACCGCCCACCGTCCGTAGGAGTCGACGACGAAGCCGTTCGAGTCGCACTTCTGGTAGAAGTCGTCGAGGTTGACGTGGACGAAGCCGTGGGAGTCGAGCCCGTTGCTCACCAGGGCGTCGGCCTGTGCCTTGATCTTGGCCTCGGTGGGCCATCTGCGGACGAAGCTCCAGCTGCTCCAGCCCATGGCGGGCCGGATCGCCTGGCCGTTGTCCGAGGCGTGGGCGGTACCGGCCACCTTCGAGGCAGGCATCACCGACGCGGTCGCCACCAGCAGGGTCGCCGCCAGGGCCAGGACGGCCGGCCGGGCCCTCACCGGGCACCCGAGCAGGACTGGATGGAGCCGGTAGCGCTGACGCGGAGGGCGCCACCCGGGGTGTTGGCACTGGAGGCCACGCAGTAGCCGGTGACGTTCCGGAAGATCAGGTCGGCGGGGCTGTCGCTGCCGCGCTGCGTGGTGAAGTGGTCGAAGTAGTCGCCATTGTCTCTGGGCACGCCGGTGCTCATCGTGTCGTTCCCTCCAGGGACGGTCAGGTTGACGTTGGTGAAGGTGACGCCGTTGACGGAAGTCTTCGCCCTGCGTTTCTACGCGTAGCCGGAGCCGAGCCAGAGCTCGTCGATGAGCAGCTTCTTGGCGAACTTGGTGGCGGAGGAAGCCGCCCAGGTGCTGTCGACCTCGAGTCGTACGTAGCGGGTGGAGGCGATGCCGAGGTCGATGAAACGCACGCCGCGAGCGCTGGCCATGGTCCCGGTCTTGACGGTGGTCCAAGTGCTGCCGTCGGTGCTGGTCAGGACCTTGTACGCCTTGATGCGCGCGGAATCCTCGGTGCTCGACCGGGCGTAGCTCACCGACCATTCGCGCTGGTTGACGCCCAGGTAGGCGACCTTCTTCGCCGAGCCGAGGTCGAGCGTGATCGTGACGGGCAGGGTGGTGTTGTTGTCCCACCACTTGAGGTGGCCGCCGTCGACGAGGTTGCTCGCCGGGTAACCGCTCTTGGCGGCGCTCGCGGTCGCCGTTACGCCGGAGTGAATGCCGGTACGCCCGGAGGTCACCACCTTGAGGACCGTGTCGTAGGAGTCCCAGCCGGTGATGCCCGTGATGGTGAACGAGCCGCCGGACTGGGTGACGTCGAGTGCGGCGCCGGTGCGCAGGTTGGTCACCCCGGAGACGTGATAACCGTTGTCACGGACTTTCAGCGTGCTGCCCGCCGGCTTGGTGAGCACATGGACGTAGTGCAGGTTCGGATCGGTCTTGCTGATCGTGGTGACGCCGTACGCCCCGTCGTTCCAGGAGCCGGGCTGCAGGCCGCCGTACATGTAGCCGCCGCCCTCGGTCCCGTTGATCGAGCTCCAGATCGGGGCGAGGTAGCCGTTCAGGAAGTTGTTGTACGACGCCTGGTTGGCCGGGAGAACGCCGTTGACCTGCGCGGTCTCGGCCATCAGCGACTTGATCGAGGAGCCGGCGTTGGTCACCAGACGCCCGACGTTGAGCGCCTTGTCGACCGGGGAGTTCGACCCGTCGTACCACCATGCGCCGGTCGAGGGGAGCTTGTAGCAGGCCTCGGTGAGCCGGGGCGCGGGCGACCAGGTCGCCGCCGGGTAGTCGTAGGGCGGGGTCATACCGGTCTTCTGCTCGTTGCTGACCGTGTCCATGATCGGCGTGTCCTCGTTGTTGTTGGACAGCAGCATGTCGGGGCGCTCTGAGCGGATCCGCTCGTAGAGGCCGTGGTCGATCCAGTACTGGCTGTCGTTGTCGATCCAGAACCCGGCGAGGTCAGGGTAGTTACGCATGACCTCCACGAAGTTGTCGTAGGAGTACTCGCCGAAGCCGTCGCTGGTGGTGAGATCGACGCTGCGGCGCTTGTAGTCCGAGTAGGCGGACGAGTCGAGCCATTCGTGGCCGCCCTCGTCGTGCCATTGCGGGTCGTTGGTCATGTAGAGGATGACCTTCAAACCCTTGGCCTTGGCGGCCCTGGTCAGCTCGCCGAGGTAGTCGCGCTTGGTGGAGCAGCTTCCGGGGATCTTCGATGGCCAGGCCCGGGCGTAGCCGAGACGGCTGTGGAACGACGCCAGTACGAGGTACCGGGCGTGCAGCTTCTGCGCTTCGGCGACCCAGTAGTCGGCGCTCCATCCGCCGCCGGTGACGTCGTTCTCCCATGCGCCGCAGCTGGTGTGGGCAGGGTTGGTGCGCAGGCCCCAATGCAGGAACAGGCCGGAGGTGGAGGCCCGCAGCCAGTCCTGGCGCGGGTGGGTCAGCTCGGCGCGGGCGGGGGTGACGGGGGTGGTGAGGGTGAGGGCCAGTGCCGCCAGAGCGGCGGCGCAGAGACCAGGTGTTCGTCGTGGCATGGCGGGTTCTTCCTGGAGGGGCTAGGCGGCCGGTGTGCCGGTGGTGGTGCCACTGACCGGGATCCGCCACAGCCGCGACGTGTCCGAGGCCAGGCCGCTGATCGTGGTCGAGGTTCCGGTGACGATCGCCGTGCCGCCGCTGTAGACGTCGTAGCCGTCGACCGCGTTCTTCGCGGCGTAGCCCGAGCCCCCCTCGGACGACGCCGTCACCGGTCTGTTCTGGCTCAGCAGACTTGGCGCCGCCCCTTGCGCCGGTACGGCTCCGGCCGGCAGCCCGGCGCTCAACGCGCCGCCGCAGACCACAGAACGGGTGCTCTTCATGATCCTCCTTGGCCTTGGGCCGCGGGGTGGATGGCGGCAAAGGTTGGATCTATGCCCAGGAATGTAACATCGCCGTTTCGCGTGTCAATGGGTTGTTGGAATTTGGTGAATTGCCGCTGGAGGGGTGTTTCTTCACGGAAAAGGCCCTCGCAAGAGCGGTCGTCACTTCAACATTGATCGCCGATACGTCGGACGTATGAGTCGGACGCGATCCCGGCGTTGTACCTGCCCTTGGCCATCAAGCGAGTACGTCGGCTCGCGTGGGGTGAGGGCGGTCAGGCGGTGAACGTGGCAGCCGTCGGCCAGTAGCCGCCCGACCTCGTCAGGGTCGGGGGCGGTGCCGCCCGCGGCGAACCGGGCCGGCGCGTCGGCGAACTCGGCCACGTCGGCGACCCGGTCCTTGGGCAGGTAGCCCGGTGTTGACGAGGGGTCAGGTCGTGGCCAGCAGTAGGCTCTCTCCGCTCGACGGACAGAGGCCGTCGGCGCGATCGGTGAAGTAGCGGTGGGCGAGCGAGGCTCCCGACACGTGTCGGGAGTCTTCGAAACCGGCTTCGCGGGCCAGCGCCAGCATTTCCTGCGGGGTGTAGAAGCTGATGAACGGCGTTCCGGATGCTTGCGCACCTTCCTTGCTCGCCCGGAGGCCGGAGCGATCGGCGTCATCGACGAGTTCGAGCGGCAGCAGGAAGCTCATGGCGAGCGTCGAGCCGGGTGCGAGCCCGGCGATCTGACGCAGGGTGGCCGCGTTGGCGTCTTTGGTGAGGTACATGGAGACGCCGGTGGAGACGATGACCGCGGGCCGGTCGGGATCGAAGCCGGCAGCGGCCAGCTGCTTCAGCCAGTCTTCGCTCGCCTCGAAGTCGACCGGCACCAGGTGCAGCCGGTCCGGGATGCCGTAGCCGAGTTCGACCAGGCGACGGCGCTTCCAGGCCTGCGGGCCGGGCCGGTCGACCTCGAAGACCTGTAGGCGGGCGGCGAGCTCCGGCTTGCGCTGGGCGAAGGTGTCCAGGCCTGCTCCCAGGATGACGTACTGGGTGATGCCGCGGTCGGCCTGATCGGCGATCAGATCCTCGATGAAACGAGCGCGGGCGACGATGGCGGCCCGGAATCCGCTGGTGGCCTGCGGGTCCATGTCCGGGCGGTCGCGCCAGCCGTCCTCGGGGGCCGCCAGCCGCATGCCGAGCTCGTCCTCGACCACGTAGGGCGGCGTGTCGACCAGGAGGTGCATCGCCCGCCAGAGGGCGGTCCGCACCGCGGTGCCGTCCGGTGCCTCGCGCCGCTCGCCCGCCATGGGCGCTCCCCTTTCGTTGCGGTTCACTTCGAGGCGGGAGCCTGGAGGCTCCACAGACGCCCGTCCGGGTCGCGGACGGTCATCTCCTTGGTCCCGTAGTGGGTGTCCTCGAACGGCGTGACCACCTCGACGGCAGGATCGGGACGGAACGCATCCGCGTCCGGCACCTTCAGCGCGATCCGCGTCTGGGGCTCTCGATCCTCGGGGATCTCGGCGATGAAGACGTACGGCCCGTCGCCGTTGCGGAGCTGGCCGGAGTTGTGGTCCGTCGCGAACTCCAGCTCGTAGCCCAGCGCCTGGAAGAACTTCGCCGCCTTACCCCAGTTGTGGGTCTCCAGGAACACCGCGTCGATTCCTTCGGTCGCCATGTCAGGTCTCCTCCTCCGTCGATTGCCGATCTTGCGTATGAGCGTCATCGAGGTAGGCACGCAGCGCTTCGGCGACCAACGCCGACAACGACATGCCCGACTCGATGGCGCGGTACTTGACCTGCTTGATCAGTCCGATCGGCAGGTACACGTTGAACTGCTTGACGTCCTCATCACCCACAGGGGCGATGCTAGCATCCTAGTAAGCTAGTGCATAGGTCGACCTGGTCACTGCAGGTGGCCGGCGAGCCGCGCAGGAATGCGCTCCGACGCAGAGGTGAATAACGGCCCGCCGGGGGTAAAGGGCCGTGGGAAGTCCCGTCTGGGGAGACGGATGCTCCGGTGAGGGCGGAAGGTCCGTGGCGTCGTGGGGACGTCACGGACCTTCCGCATGTGGGCCGGGAGGCCGGGAGGCTGCGAATTCGACCAGCGCGTCGGCACTGACGCAGCCTGAATGGGGTGCCGCCGTGGGCATGGTCTCGCTCGGTCAACGCCACCACGGTCATGCCTGGCGTGAGCGGTGCCGTACTCGGCTACAGGTCGGGTTGCCGCCTCGTCTCGGATCGGGCGAGCTCCCGTTGAGCCTCCGCGTGGTGAGTGCGGCTGGCGACCGTGTAGGGGTGGTCGGGGCCGAGAATACGGATGCGGGTCTGCAGAACGGTGCGGATCTCCTGCTCGGCCTCTTCGTATCTGCCCAGACCTCTCAGGGCGTTGGCGAGATGGTCGCGGCTGATCAGGGTGTCGGGGTGGTCCGGACCGAGAAGCCGGGTCCGGATCCGGACGACCATCTGGTGCTCTGCCATGGCTTCCTGGAACCTCCCGAGGCAGCGCAGGGCGTGCGCCCGGTTGTCGCGGCTGAACAGTGTGTAGGGGTGCTCGGGTCCCAGAACGCGGAGGCAGATCTCCAGTACGGCCCGATGCTCCGATTCCGCTTCGGTGTAGCGGCCGAGATCGCGTAGCACGTTCGCGCGATTGTCGCGGCTGATCAGGGTGTCGGGGTGGTCCGGGCCGAGAAGCCGGGTCCGGGCTCGGACGACCGCCTGATGCGCCGCCTCGGCCTCCTCGAATCTGCCAAGGCGCCGCAGAGCGCGAGCGAGGTTGTTGCGGCTTGTCAGTTCGGCAGGGTGCTCGTCTCCATCGTCGGTCCGGGGCTGGGAGGCGGTGCGCCAGGCGGTTTCGGCGAGTTCGAACCGGCCCTGGTCGTAGGCGGTGGCGGCGATGTTGTCGGCGTCGCCGGGTGGGCAGGCCTCCAGCGCCGTGCGCAGGACGTCCTCGGGGACCTGGTCGCCGGGCAGGGCGCGCTTCTGGATCGTATCGACGAGGTAGTCGAATACGTGAACATGGTGGTCATCGTGGGGTTGGAGCAGGGCGGTGGTGGCGCGGCGAGCGCCGGTGGCCCACTGCCACGCCTCGTCCAGGGGCTCGGGCCGCAGCCGGAGCCCGCCTCGCTCGGCGAGATAGTGCTCATGTACCTGTTCGAGCAGGCCGCGCGGCAGTGGCGAGGTATATCCGGCGCAGCGCAGGTCGACGGCCGCGGTGATGAGGGCTGCGGCCCGGGGATGGCTGGGTGCGTGCGGATCGGTGTTGGGGCTCCACGCGTTCTCCCAGTCGCGCAGTAGTTCGGGGCCGGCTGCGATGTACTCGGCGATGCCGTACTCCCCCGCGAAGTTCAGCGCGTCGGCGACGCGCGGATCCCAGTCCCGGGTACGGGCGCGTTCGCGTTCGGCCGCACTGAACATCCGTGCCAGTGGAATACGGTGAGCCTGCTCCAGAGTCTCCTGCGCGTCCTTGCGCGCTTGGCGTTGGTCCCTGCCGCCCTCGCCGGTGAAGCGGTGTTCCTCTGCCGATCGCAAGGTCGCCAGGATGATTCGGTGATGGTGGTCACCGCCGAGCAGCCGGCCGATGTCGGCCCGGCTCAACCCGCCCTCCAAGTAGATCTCCAGATCGTTCAACCACACCACGCAGCGGCGTGTGGCGGTGGCTCGCCCGATCGCGGCCGCGAGTACCTCACGGTTCTTCGGGGCGATCAGGGTGTGGTCCGGCAACATGGTGCGCATCGCCTCGTAGGCGGCGCGTGACTTACCCGCTGTGGAGTCGCCGACCACGAGCACGAATCCGCTGACCTCGAGACGGCGGCGCAGCTCGTCGTCGACGTCGCGGGGAATATAGGCCGGGACCCGGTCCTGCAGGCGCTCGGACACCGGAACCGACGGCGCCACGATCGCGGCCGGGTGCACCCCGAGGACGATGGGGTCCGCCAGCTCACGCACTTTGGGGAGAGCACCGTCCGGCAGGACGAGGCAGCCTTCCTGGATTTTCAGCGTCTCCTCATCACGGCGTTGAGCCAGGCGCTTGTACCGCTCCTGCCATACGGCCGCCACCGCAACGACCACCGCCGCCACGAACCCGGCGGACGCGACCACCCACGGATTGGTGATCTTGAAGGCGACCGGCAGGCCCGGGACGGTGGCCAGCAAAGCCAAGCCGACGACGACCAAGAGCGGTCGGCTCTCCCTCCACCTGCCCGCTCGCATCCGCATACCTCTCATTTCGGCCCGGAACCAGCCTTCCACCGAACACACACCAGCCATGCTCGCTCGGCAAAAGAGGGACGAAGCCATCATCGGCCTCCAGTCTGCGGTGCGCGGGATGAGCGCGGCGGAGGTCGGCACGATCCGCTGGGCGATGGCGCCGACGACTGGTGGAGAGGTCTCACTTCCATATGCAGGTAAATACCTGCATAATGGATCCATGACCGCACAGCAGGACGTCATCGACCTGGTGTTCAAGGCGTTGGCCGACCCCACCCGGCGCCTGCTACTCGACCGACTCCGCCAGCAGAACGGGCAGACGCTCACCGAGCTCTGCAGCAGCCTCGGGATGGCTCGCCAGTCGGCGACCCAGCATCTCGACCTGCTGGCGCAGGCCGACCTCGTCGTCGTCGTACGACGCGGGCGGGAGCGCCTGCACTACCTCAATCCCGCCCCGATCCACGAGATCGGGGAGCGCTGGATCGCGGCGTACGACACGCCACGACTGGCGGCCCTGAGCGCCATCCGAGACCGAGCAGAGGAATACGCCATGACCGAGACCACCACCACCATTCCGGCGTACGTCTACGTCACCTACATCCAGGCCACCGCCGAGCAGGTGTGGAAGGCGCTCACCGACGCCGACCTGACCGCGCAGTACTGGCACCACGCCAACGTGTCCGACTGGCAGGCCGGCTCGCCCTGGGAGCACCGCCGGATCGACGACTCAGGCGCTGTCGACGTCGTCGGCACCGTGCTCGAGGTGGAGGCACCGACCCGGCTCACCGTCACCTTCGAGACCTCCCCGCACGAGGAGCGGGTCAACGGGCCGTCGGTCGTCACCTTCCTGATCGAGCCGCACGCCGACATCGTCCGGCTGACCGTGACCCACGAGAACCTGCCCGACGCGGAGATGCTGAACCGCATATCGAGCGGCTGGCCGGCGGTGCTCGCCAACCTCAAGTCGCTGCTGGAGACCGGCACGGCGATGCCGACGGCGCTCTGGGAGATCCCGTCGGCATAGGGGTCTCCCGAGCCTGCGTGATCACGAATGAACCAATCATGGAAGAGGACGCACATGAGCGGCTTGCTGCTTGAGAACAAGAATGCCGTGATCTATGGCGGCGGTGGCGCTATCGGCGGCGCCATCGCACGGGTGTTCGCCCGGGAAGGCGCGAGGGTCTTCATCGCCGGGCGGACGCAGGCGAAGCTCGACGCCGTGGCGCGTGACATCGCCGCCGCGGGCGGAACTGTCGAGACCGCGCAAGTTGACGTTCGCGACCAACAGGCGGTCGAAAAGCACGCCGATGCGGTCGCGGCGACGGCGGGCGGCATCGACATCGCCCTCAACGCCGTGAGCGTCATGCACGACCAGGGGACTTTGCTGGCGGTCCTCTCGCTGGAGGAGTTCATGCGGCCGATCGATGGTTTTCTGCGGACGCTGTTCATCACGAGCAAGGCTGTGGCACGGCACATGGGCGGCGAGCGTCCTGGCGTCATCCTGACTTTGTCCGAGCCGGGTGCCAAGCTGGCCGTAGGCGGCATCCTGGGGCACGGCGTGAGCTCGGCCGGCAAGGAGGCGTTCTCACGGCTTCTGGCCGCGGAGCTGGCACCCGGCAACATCCGGGTCGTCGGCATCCGTCCACACGCCGTCATCGATGCGCCGACAGCGGGTTCCTACACCAAGGACCTCTTCGAACCATCCGCGACAGCGGCCGGGCAGTCGGTCCAGGAATTCCTCGAAAGCGGGGGGATGGTGCAGGGGACGCTGCTGAAAAGGCTGCCCACGCTCTCTGAGATAGCAGAGACGGCCGCGTTCCTGGCTTCAGATCGCGCTGGAGCCATGACCGGAACGGTTGCCAATCTGTCCGGCGGTGCACTTGTGGACTGAGTTTCGGCTTGAGATGTGACTTCCTGGCAAGTGGCAGATACTGACCCACCAGCAATGCCTCGGCTATCAGTCAGTGGGTGCGGGGGCTCTGCGCGCCAGGACGAGGCGGCCACGCGCGCTGTCGTCCTGGCGTCGGCCCAGGTCCGTCAAGGGGACCGTCGTCACGGTGAATCCGGCCGCCGTCAGGTCGTCGCGGACCGCGCTCAGCGGGCAGGTGCGGTAGTACATGACGAACGGAGGACGCCACACGGCATTGCGGACCCGCATGGCCAGGTCGAAGCCGAGCAGCGCCCAGTACGAGGCCGACGTGAAGGACGGCGGCGCACCGACCGGGAAGGCGAAGAGCCCGCCGGGCCGCAGTGCGCGGTACACCCCGGCGAACAGCGCGGGCCGTTCAGCGGGCAGGAAGTGTCCGAGCGCTCCGAAGCTGACCGCGAGATCGAAGGACTCAGCGAAGGGCAGGGCCCGGACATCGGCCCGTACCCACTCGGCGTCCGGCTGTGCTCTGCGCGCCTGCGCGAGCATGCCGGCGCTGAAGTCGACGCCCGTGACCCGTCCCTGGCACAGGGGCTTGAGCATCCGCGTGCCCGCGCCGGTGCCGCAGCACACGTCCAGTCCGTGGCCGAACGGCCCGAGCGGTCGCAGCGCGTCCGCGGTCGCGGCAAGAACGCTGTCGGGGGTGCGAAAAGGTGTGTGGTCGAACTTCGGCGCGAGCAGGTCGTAGCCGCGCTCGACCGACGAGAGCGCCTGGATCGCCAGTTCACGCAGAGACGGACCTTGAGGCGAGAACACCGGCCAAGGCTACTTCTCGGACGCCAGAGGAGTTGTCGGTTCCGGGATCGCGCATCCCAGTGCGAGCACCGTATAGCGGACTCCTGGTGCTCACGCTACGCGGCGTCGGAGCTGAGGATGCCGGCCACTGAACGTCGGGCGCCGAGCTTGGCGGGGACGGCGGTGAACGCGGCAACGGCGAGCAGGGTGCCCAGCAGCACCGCGAGCAGTTGCCACAGCGGTGGCAGGGTGAGCTGCTCCTGCGTCACGGCGCGGTACAGGAAGAGGCCGGCAGGCAGGCCGATCGCCGTACCCAGCAGCGCGGGGAGCAGTTGCGCGGCTGAGAGGCCGGCACTGATCTGCTGCGGCGTTGCACCGAACGCCCGTGCGAGCGCCGTGGTGTGGCGCGCGTCGGTCACCGTCGCCCAGGTCATGAAGACCGTGTTGACGGCGGCCAGGACGAGCAGCATGACCGTGATGGTGGTCATCACCTGGTCGATCCGTTCGGCCCGCAGGTTGTGTATCCCGGCGGTGTACCGGCTGGTGACGGTGGCGCTGGTGAGGATCGTCACGAGACCGGTGACGGTGACCGCCGTACTGAGCGTGTGCAGGATCGCGCGGGGCGGCCGGCGCGCGATCAGCCGCAGGCCGAGGAGCAGCGGCACCGGCAACCGCGCCGAGACGGCGATCAGCCGGGCGCCGCGCCGGGGCGGGCGGGCCGGGTCGTTGAGCGCGCTGACGGTGGTGGTGCCGGCCGCCCGGAAGGCGGGGACGAGCGTCGCGGCGACCGCGACGGCCAGCGCCGCCGCCACGACGATCCCGACCGTCTGCGGGGTGAGGTTCGGTGCGCCCGGTGCGCCGACCAGGCCGGCCCCTGCGCCGGTGAACCGCGGCGCGAGCACCCGGCCGGTCGCTAGCCCGATCACCGCCGCGAGCGATGCCAGGGCCAGGTGTTCGACGAGGAGGACGGCCGCGACGAGCCCGGGGGTGCCGCCGACGGCTTTGAGAAGGCCGACTCGGCGGGTCTGTTCGACCATCCGCCGGCCGGCGAGCACGGCCAGTGCGGCGACCGCGAGAAGGGCGAGCAGCCAGCCGCCGACCTGCAGGGCCGCCTGCTCGGTCCGTACGACGCCGGTGTCCGCGTGCTGGATGGTCTGCCATGAGAGGAGGAACGGCGCGGCGACTCCCGGTCCGGGCCTGGTGTCGTGCGCGGCGGCGAACGCGGATGCGGCGGCTGGATCCGTCAGCCTGAGGTTGACGAGATAGACGACCGGTTCGCTCGCTTTGATCAGTGTGTGGGTGTCGGCCGCGGTGAGCCAGGCCAGGCCGATGTCGAAGGCCCCCGCGCCCGGTGTGACGGGGGCGAAGCAGAGAATATGGCACAGGCTGCTGGGATAGGCGGGCAGCGCGGCGGTGACCGCGGTCCCGGCGACCCGGAACGTCCGGCCGCCCAGGCCGACCTGGTCACCGACATGGACGCCGAGCGCATCGGCGAACCCGCGTTCCAGGACGACCCCGCCGTCGCGTACCCAACTGCCCTGCGTCACCTTCGGCTGGTCGATCGGGGCTGCGGCCTGATCTCGGCCCGCCACCTGTATCACCCTGGAGTGGCCACGCGCCTGGAGGGTGGTGTTGACGAGCGGGTACGGTCCGCTGTGGCCGGTGACACCGGGGGTGCGGACCAGCGCGTCGACGTCGGCCCGGTCGATCGGCCGGCCGTCTTCGCGCAGGAAGCCCGCCACGACATCCGGTCCGGCCGTCGCTTCCCGGGTCTGCCGGTACGGGTGGTCGGTCACGCCGTGCAGGGCGAGCCCCACGGTCAGCGTGGTGGTGGTCACGGCGATGACCAGCAGCACCAAGGCGGCCTCCAGCGGGCGGCGGCGCAGATCGCGGCCCGCGAGGCGGAGGATGAGAGTGATGCGTCCCACGGCGCTCAGCCCTCCGGCCCGGTAAGGACGTCGAGCCGGCCGCCGGGACCGCCGGACAGCACGGTCTGATCCACGAGGGCCCCGTCGCGCATCGAGATCAGCCGGTCGGCGATGGCCGCGATCCGGGCGTCATGGGTGACGATGACCAGCGTCTGTCCGGCCTGGTGCAGGCTGCCGAACAGCCTCAGCACCTCGACCGTCGCGGCGCTGTCGAGGTTGCCGGTGGGCTCGTCGGCGAGGACCACGAGCGGTTCGTTGCTCAAAGCGCGGGCGATCGCGACCCGCTGACGCTGACCTCCGGACAGCGCCGAGGGCAGGAACCCCGCCCGGTCCGCCAGACCCACCCGTTCGAGCAGGCTCAGGGCGAGTGCACGCGCCGCCCGTGCCGAGCGGCCGGCCAGCAGCGCGGGTACCTCGACATTCTCCACGGCCGTGAGCTCATCCATGAGATGGAACGCCTGGAAGACGAAGCCGACGCTGTCGCGCCGCAGCCGGGCCAGCGCCCGCTCGCCCATCCGATCGATCCGCTGTCCGGCCAGGTGGATCTCCCCGGCCGTGGGCCGCTCCAGCCCGCCGAGCAGGTGCAGCAACGTGGACTTGCCACAGCCGCTGGGACCCATCACGGCCACCGTCTCGCCTGGAACCACCTCCAGATCGATCTCGTCGACCGCATGCACCAATCCCGCACCTCTGCCGAACGACTTGCGCAGCCTGCGAGTGCGCAGCACTGACGTGTCGGTCATGAGTCATCCCTTCGTCCGATCCAGGTCCGTTCGCACGCCTCCAGCCACCGCAGGTCCGCCTCGAGCCGCAGTACGAGACCCTCCAACAGCAGCGCGGAGACGGAGCCCTCCGGTTCGCCCAGCGCGGCGCGCTGGGCGTCACGCAACCGGCGCAGCAGCTCCCGGCGCTGCGCGTCCACCAGGGCGACCGGATCGGCCAGGCGGGCAGCCTCGGCGGCCACCAGCTTGAGGTGAAACTCCGTCGGGGCGAGCCGGGGCCATGCCACCTCCGCCAGCCAGGCGGCGACCCGACGCTGCCCGTCGGGAGTGAGCGCGTACACCTTGCGGTCCGGCCGGTCCGGCAGGCCGTCCGACTGTGCCCAGCCCACCAGGCCGGCCTTCTCCAATCGGGTCAGCGTGACGTAGATCTGCCCGGCGTTCATCGCTTCCCCGACCGGCCCGAGCGCCTCCCGTAGCCGCGCCCGCAACTGGTAACCGTGCGAAGGCTCCTTGGCCAGCAACGCCAGCACCACGTCCTGCATCCCAACCCCTAACCGTTATCCATATAGATAACGGTTAGTCCCTACGCTGTCAACAGTACGGCGGCCCAGAGCGGCGATTCTCGGAACCCTTGATCAATCCGGCGGAAGGTCGCATCCTCGGCTCCCTGCCATCTCCCCCACGGCCACGGGGACCCACTCCGGGCACCTTTCCGCGTCATGGCCGTATTACCCGAAGATCTCCTCGACGGGAGCGGCCCGCCCAAAGCCCGGATGAGCTTCAGATCTGGGCAGACGGTGCGCTGATACCGATCGCACCGGACAGATCGGCTCCACGGAGATCGGCGCCGGCAAGGTCCGTTCCGGTGAGGTCCGCACCTTTCAGATCGGCGTTCTTCAGGCTGGCACCGTCGAAGGTCACCTTGGACAGGTCACAACCGGCCAGAGTGGCGCCGTCGAGGTTGGACCCGGCGAAACAGAATCCGCTCAGGTTCTGCCCGGCCAGTTCCGCGCCGCGCAGATCGACCTTCTCCAGCTCGATGCCGGTACCCGGAAGGATCATCGAGCGCCGGCTCAGGACGGCCATGGCCCCGCCCACGTCATCGCGGAGCCCGCCCGTGTAGCGCTCGCGTTCGGCATCCACCTCCTGAAGCGACCGGACCGGCGGCCACGGAGCCTGCTGCCTCACGAAGGAGGCCAACAACGCCCCGACATGACCGCGGTAGTGCGGTGCGGTCGAGGCGATCTGCTCCATGGCGTACACACCGCCGTGCCGCACGGCCACCTGATCACTCGACAACTGCTCGCAGGCCTTGGTGAACAGGTCGATGAACTGCCCCTCCCGATGGACCAGGATCTGACGTCTGGTCATCACCGCGCCCACCGCAAGCCCGCCCAGCGCGACCAGCGCGGCCAGGCCCTGCAGCAGGGTCCCTCGTACGTCATTGATCGCCTTGAGCCGATCGACGGCCGACACCGAAGACGCACCTCGACCGAGATCGTCGTTGACGATCCACGCGGGAGCGAAGCCCACGCACACGACCAGGACAACGATCACCACAGCAACGATCAGGACCATCAGCCCACCGAACCGTCTCATGTCCGAATGATGGCGCAACCGTCCAACCCCGAGCCCGACTGACGCGGCATATGTCGCCGATTGGCGTACGGGATCATCTACACCGCGGACGCGACCGAGAACGTCCCGGCTTTTCGGTACTGACCTTTCACGTTTCAATCCGCGTGCCGACGGGTCGCAAGGCTGAGTTCGGCGGTCAGCTCCGCCACCCTCGCGGCTCCCGCGGCCGCATCGGGTGCGCCGAGCATGGCCTTGACCAGCGCGGACGCAACGATCACGCCGTCAGCGAAGCCGGCCACCTGGGCAGCCTGGGCGGCGTTGGAGATCCCGATTCCGACGCAGACGGGGAGTTCGGTGGTCGCCCTGATACGCCGCACCAGCGAGCCGGCGGCCGTACTGACAGCCTCCCGGACGCCGGTGACTCCCATCAGCGAGGAGGCGTAGACGAACCCTGTTCCTGCTGCGGTGAGCTCGCGTAGTCGCTCGTCGGTGGTACTCGGCGCGGCCACGAAGATGGTGGCGAGGCCATGCCTGGCCGCGCTCTCGCGCCACAGCGCGGACTCCTGCACGGGCAGGTCCGGCAAGATACATCCTGCGCCGCCCGCCTCGGCCAGCTCGCTGCTGAAGCGCTCGACGCCGTACTTGTCGATCGGGTTCCAGTAGGACATGACCAGGACGGGCTTGCCGGTGGCCTGGTACGCCTCCCGCACGGTGCGGATGAGGTCGGCGATCCGGACGCCGCCACGCAGGGCGATGTCGGCGGCGGCCTGGATCACCGGGCCGTCGAGTACCGGGTCGCTGTGCGGCAAGCCGACCTCGACGATGTCGGCTCCGCTGTTCAGCATCGCCTGGATGGCGGCGATGCCCTCGTTGACGGTCGGGAAGCCGGCCGTCATGTACGTGATGAGCGCGGCGCGGTTCTCTTGCCTCGCCCGGGCCAGTGCGCCGGCCAGAAGCCGCAGGTTCCCGCTCACCTCTGGGCTCCCACTGCCCTGGCCGCGCCGGCGTCCCGGATGACGCCCTCGGTCGACGCGAGCAGCCGGAAGGCCCGCAGCGCAGCGCCGTCGGTGACCGGACGGCATTCGCCGCCGCCGGTCCCGTGGAGGTATGCCCTGCACTTACCGCCGAACGCACCGAAGTATTTCTCCCCGTCAGAGGATTCGCCCGGCAGCGCCGGGAAGAAGAATTCGCCGTTCATCGCACCTGCGCTCCTGGCACGGGACACGCCCGGCCTGAGGTGGCTGGAAAGGAAGGTCGAGTAAGCCTCGTCGTCCCGAATTCGAGGCGAACGACGGAATCGAGCAGAGCGATCCCGCTCAGATACCCCGCACGGCACAGGGGACGCCGAACCACCGCATCCCGTTCACCTGACCAGCCTCGGCACCCAACGCATACCGCACCCTGCGCCCGAGCACACGCCGCGCGGGGGCCCGGCAACCGCGCGGCCGGCACCCGGGAGCGAGACGGATGGCGATGGACACAGCTGGATGCTACCCAACGGCCAGAGGCCGGTCACGGTGAGGCCGTGGACACCGACCATTCGGTCACCGGGACAGCCCTGGGCCGCCTGGTTCTTCACCTGTCTGCGTGCGGGGCCATCGCGGGTAGTTCCACGGTGATGCGGATCCCGCCGGCGGGGCGCGGGGTGAGGGTGAGTGTTCCGTCGTGGGCCTGGGTGATGGTTTTGACGATTGTCAGGCCGAGGCCGACGCCTGAGTGGTCGGTGTGTATGCGCCCGGTGCCGCGCTGGAACGGTTCGGTGAGCGTCGAGGCCAGCTGTGGGGTGAGCTTCTCACCGGTGTTCTCGACAGTGAGCAGCACCGTCTTGGGGCGGACACTCGTATTGACCCACACGGTGCCCTGTTCAGGCAGGTTGTGGACGATCGCGTTCTGCACGAGGTTCATGGTCAACTGCAGCAGGAGCGCTTGCGATCCGATCGTGGGGGTGATGTCGCCGGAGGTCTCGAGGGTGACGCCATGCTTTTCCGCGAGGGGGAGGAGTGTTTCGGTGGCTTCTTCCGCCAGGAGGGACAGGTCGACGTATTCGCGGGTGAAGGACCGCTGGTCAGCGCGGCTGAGCAGGAGCAGTGCCTCGGTGAGGTCGATCGCTCGGGTGTTGACGGCGTGGAGGCGGTCGATGACTTCGCCGGCGTCGCGTGTCGGATCGGTGCGGGCCACGTCGAGAAGTGTCTTCGAGATCGCGAGCGGGGTGCGCAGTTCGTGGGAGGCGTTGGCTGCGAATCTCTGCTGTTCGGCGACGAGTGCTTCGAGCCGTGCGAGCATGGCGTCGAAGGCGTCGGCGAGTTCGCGGAACTCGTCCTTGCGGCCCGGTAGCCGGATCCGGTGGGAGAGCGATCCGTTCGTGGCCATGCGGGTGGCGCCTGTGATGCGGGGCAGGGGGGCGAGCATGCGGCCGGCGAGGATCCAGCCTCCCAGCAGCCCAAACACCAGCAGGAACACCAGCACCCCGGCCGTCGCCGGGGCGTAGGCGCGCAGGATGACGGAGCGGAGAGGCACGAATTCACCGGGGCGGCTCGAAATGACCCTGAAGTCGCGCAGGAGGAACACCCACACGGTGGCGAGCAGCAAGGCGCCCGCGACCATGAGGAATCCGGCGTAGCTGAGGGTGAGTTTGAGGCGAACGCTCAACCCAGGTGCTCTATCCACGCTCCCCTCCCTCGCGTCCGGCCTCTGGTCGCGTGTCGATGCGGTACCCGACGCCGGCGACGGTGGCGATGATCCAAGGTTCGCCGAGCCGTTTGCGCAGTGCCGAGACGGTGATGCGCACGGCGTTGGTGAACGGGTCGGCGTTCTCGTCCCACGCCCGTTCCAGCAGCTCTTCGGCGCTGACGACCCCGCCTTCGGCAGCGACGAGGACCTCGAGCACGGCGAACTGCTTCCGGGTGAGCGCGACGTAGCGGCCGTCGCGGTAGACCTCGCGGCGGAACGGATCCAGACGCAGACCTGCGATCTCCCGCACGGGAGGTCTGCTGTGGAAGCGCCGGCGGTCGAGCGCCCTGAGCCGCATGACGAGCTCTCGAAGCTCGAACGGTTTGGTGAGGTAGTCGTCGGCGCCGAGTTCGAACCCGGTGGCCTTGTCGTCGAGCCGGTCGGCCGCGGTGAGCATGAGGATCGGCATGCCGCTGCCGGAGGCGACGATGTGTTCGGCGATCTCGTCACCGGACGGTCCGGGGACGTCACGGTCGAGGACGGCGATGTCGTAGGTGCCGATGCTCAGAAGTTCCAGAGCGGTGTCGCCGTCACCGGCGATGTCGGCGGCGATCGCTTCCAGGCGTAGGCCGTCGCGGACGGCTTCTGCCAGATAGGGTTCGTCCTCGACGATCAACACACGCATGCTCTCGATGCTATGAGCCGTCGCATATCGTCGGCATATCGAAAACCGCATACGTGCTGGCAACACCAGGCCGCCTTGACTGGCGGTATGACTCGAATCCCGCCGTCAGCACGAATAGGGACCCGCCGGAATCGCCGGCCCCTTGTCGTCGGTCTGATAGTCGTCATAACAGTGATCACCGCAGCGCTCGTCTATCAGATGCCGAACTTCTCGTCCTCCGCCTCCTCCGGGTCACCCGCGTCCTCCGCGTCCTCCGCGGCCGAATCGCCCATCGGCACTCCTCCTGGCGACCACAAGCGTGCAGGCCGCAGGGGTGCCCATGGCGAGGCTGACGGTGCCCTCCCTGACGGCGTGACGGTGTTCGACGACGGGTATCCCGCCGTCGCCAAGCTCGACCCCGATCTGCTTCAGGCCCTGCAGGAAGCGGCGACGGATGCCGCTGACGACGGCGTCAAAATCTACGTCAACAGCGGCTGGCGCTCCCCCGAGCGCCAGAATCAGCTTCTTCGTGAGGCGGTCTCGACGTACGGCTCGAAAGAGGAAGCAGCCCGATGGGTGGCCACAGCGGACACGTCTCCTCACGTGTCAGGAGACGCGATCGACATCGGGCACTCCAATGCCACGGCGTGGCTGTCCGAACACGGCACCGAGTACGGGCTGTGCCAGATCTACCGGAACGAACCCTGGCACTACGAACTGCGCACCAGTGCGATCGATCACGGTTGCCCGCGCATGTATGCCGACCCGACCCAGGACCCGAGGATGCAGCAGTGACCAAAACTTTCAGTACGGGCAACGCCGACAGTGAGCAAGGACGGCCGATGGCGCAGGTGGACACGGCGGAGACCGGGCAGGACGGCATCCGCCGGGACACCGGCTCCGGGAACTGGCGCGCGGGCATTCGCCGGGCGATCCGCAGCGGCTCCCGGCCGGAGCCCTGGAAGCGCGGCCCGATGCTCGCTGCGCTGGCGCTGCTGCTCGGCCTGCTCATGCTGCTGCACGCGAAGATCCCGAACCGCATCGGGAACCTCGGCAGCCTGGCGGAGACCTTCCTGCCGTGGTTCGGCCTGTTCATCCCGGCGCTGCTGGCCGGGGCGCTGTGGCGCCGCTCCGCCTCCGCGGTCGTCGCGCTGCTGGTGCCGGTCATCGTGTGGCTGAACCTTTTCGGCGCGCTGCTCGGCGACAAGTCCCACCCGGGCGGCGACCTCACGGTGGCCAGCCACAACGTCGGCGCCGGCAACCCCGACCCGGCCGGCGCCGCCCGCGACCTGGCCGCCTCCGGCGCGGACGTGCTGGCCCTGCAGGAGATCACCGAGCAGGCCCGGGGCACGTACGAGAATGGGCTGGCGAAGGCGTACCCGTACCACACGGTGCAGGGCACAGTCGGGCTGTGGAGCAAGCTGCCGCTGTCGGACACCCAGCCGGTCGACATCAAGACGGACGCCGGGCCGCTGGGGGACACCAAACCGGCCGACATCAAAATGACCTACAACCGGGCGCTGCGCACCACGGTGGCCACGGACCAGGGTCCGCTGGCAATCTACGTCGCCCACCTGGGGTCCGCCCGGGTGAATCCCAGGGCGGGCTTTTGGACGGACTCGCGGGACAGAAACGCGCAGGCGCTCGGCAAGGCCATCGCCGCCGAGCAGAACGAGCGGGTGGTGCTGCTCGGCGACCTGAACGGCACCATGGACGACCGCGCGTTCGCCGACCTCACCTCTCGGCTGCGCTCGGCCCAGAACGCGGCCGGGGACGGCTTCGGCTTCACCTGGCCGGCGTCCTTCCCGGTGGCGCGGATCGACCAGATCCTGGTCCGCGGCGTGGAGCCGGAGAGCTCGTGGGTGCTGCCGGCCACCGGCAGCGACCACCTGCCGGTGGCGGCGAGAATCAGCTGGTGAACACCACGCCGCACCGGAAGGGAGCCCCGCCCGGCCCCGCGGCAAGACCATCGGCGGTGCCGGCGGCGCCGACGAGAGAGTGCGGCGAACCCACCCGAGGGTTCCCCGCACTCCGACTCGAGCAATGGTCAGACTCCGGCCTCTTCCCCGACCACGGCCCGTGCAGCCGGAGTCGCCTTCGGTGCCCGGCGTCCGGGCATCCACCAGTTGGCCTTGCCGCACAGTTCCATCACCGCGGGGACGAGGATCATCCGGACGATGGTGGCGTCGATGAACACTGCGACGGCCATGCCCAGACCTATCTGCTTGACCGCGACGTCGGAGCCGAGCAGGGAGGTCGCGAAGACGGCGATCATGATGGCGGCCGCGGCCGTGATCACCTTGGCGGTCCGCGCCAGCCCGCGAGTGACGGCCATCCGGGTGTCGCCGGTGCGCTCGTACTCCTCACGGACTCGCGAGATCAGGAAGACCTCGTAGTCCATGGACAGGCCGAACAGGATCGGGAACATCATCATCGGCACCCAGGTCGTGATCGGCATGGCGGTGGGGAAACCGAGGGCCGAGCCGAACCATCCCCACTGCACGATCGCGACCAGCACGCCGTAGGCGGCGCCGATCGACAGCAGGTTCATCACGGCGGCCTGCAGCGCGATCGTGACCGACCGGACCAGCGCGATCAACAGCACCAGGGACATCGCGATGACGACCGCGATCATCAGGGGAAGGCGCGAGCCGACGTCCTCGGCGAAGTCGATCGTGGCGGCGTTCGGGCCGCCGACGTAGACCTGTTCTCCGCCGGGTGCCTTGGGCAGCACGTCGTCGCGGAGCTCGTGCACCAGGTCCGCGGTCGCCTCATCCTGGTATCCGGTCTTGGGGAAGGCCATGAAGATGGCGGCCCGCTCGTCCTTGCTGACCCGAGGCCGCGTGACGTAGGCGATGCCCTCGGTCCTGTTGACCGCTTCGACGACGGGACGCAGATCGGCGTCCTTGGAGTCGACCTCGGTGGCGAAGATCAGGGGTGCGCCGTAGCCGGGACCGAAGCCCTCGGAGACGATTTCGTATGAGGTGTAGCTGCTCCTGTCGTGCGGCTGGACACTGGCGTCGGGCAGGCTCAGCCGCATCGACAGCGCGGGGGCGGCCAGTACCAGCAGGCCCGCGCCCGCCAGCACCGCGGCGACCAGCGGCCTGCGCTGCACCACGCCGGCCCAGCGCTCGGCGGGGGTGCGGCGCTCCCGGGACGGTGCGTCGCCGGGCTCGTGCCGGCGGTGCGTGCGACGGGGCAGGCGCAGCGCGCTGATCTTACGGCCCGTGAAGCCCAGGAACGCCGGCAGCAGGGTCACCGCGGCGACCATCGTCACCAGCACGGTCACCGCCGCGCCGATGGCCACGCCGGTCATCAGCCTCTGCCCCATGGCGACCAGGCCCAGCAGCGCGATCACGACGGTCGTGCCGGCGAACAGCACCGCGTGGCCCGCGGTGGTGATGGCCTTGACCGTGGCGCTCTCGGGCTCGTCACCGTCCTGCAGGCTCTCCTTGTAGCGCGTCACGATGAACAGTGCGTAGTCGATGCCGACACCGAGCCCGATCATCGCGGAGACGAGCGCCGTGAAGTCCGGCGAGGGGACCACGTACCCCACGAGCTTCATCAGGGCGATGCCACCGATGATCCCCATCAGCGCGGTCACGATCGGCAGGCCTACCGCCACCAGTGACCCGAAGGCGATGAACAAGATCACCGCTGCCGCCAGGACGCCGACGCTCTCGGTCGGACCCGGCTTGGGCGTCTCGGCCTTGGCCGCGATATCCCCGCCCAGCCCCAGCGTCACGCCGTCACCAGAGGCTTTCTTGACCCCGGCCACCAGGGGCGCGACCTCGGTCTTCTTCACCGTCCTGTCAGTCAGCGGGATCGTCGTCCGGGCGATATGACGATCCGCCGTCACCAGATCCTTGTCCTCATATGGCGAGGTCAGCGGGCCGGTGAGGGGTGAGGCGGCGAGATCGGCGATGACCTTCTCGATCTTTTGCCGGGCAGCGGGATCATCGATCCCCTTTTCCGCCTTGATCGCGAGAGTCAGCGTGTCCCCTTGCTGCTCGGGGAAGTGCTTCTCGATCAGTGCCTGCGCCTCGGCGGACCCGGAGTCTCCGCCGGAGAAGTCGTTGTCGGAGGCGGCACCGTAGCCGAAGCCGACGAACGCCACTGCGATCACACCGACGATCCAGACCAGGAGCACCAGGCGGCGGCGCCGGTAACAGAACCGGGCCAGTCCCGCCAAAGCTCCATCTGCCGGCCGCCGTCCGGCGGAGCCCTCGGGCGAAGCGGGGTTCGATGCCCTCATATCCCTCTCCTTCGTATATCTGTCTTTCCGATGGCTGGGATCATGTCCGCGGGGAGCACCGGGGGGCATCCAGCGGACGCATGCACATCGCGCTGCCACCGATGGGGCATCCGGTTGCCGCGGGCACCGTAGATTCCGCGAAAGTACTGCCGGGGCGGTAGGCGGCCACTCGTCCGTGGGCAGGATTCGCCCGCAGCGCCACCCGGCTAGGGTGCGCACATGAGCACAGATCGGGCCGGCGTCAGAGACTGGGCGATCGCCGCCTGCGTGGCGGCGATCCAACTGGTCGCCGGGCTGACCGGACATCACCCCGGCACGGATCTCGACCTACTCGGCTATGCGCTGATGGCGATCAGCGGCCTGGCGCTGGCCGGGTCCCGCCGTGCTCCGGTTCCCGTTCTGGCCGTCACCGGGCTGTGCTCGGTGAGCTGGCAGGCGGCCGGTTTCGAGGTGCCCGCCGTCGCGTTCCTGTTCGCGGTATACGCCGCCGTCCGGGCTGGACACCGCAAGATCACGGCGGCGGCGAGCGTGACCCTGCTGGTCACTCTCCCGCTCGCGGTGCTGGCCTCCCCACTCGACAGGACTGTGAGCGAGGCGCTCGCGCAGACCCGAGACACCCTCGGGCTGGCCTGGCTGATCGCCGCCGCCGCCGCGGGTGAAGCGCTGCGGCAGGCCGAGAAGCGTGCCGACGAAGCCGAACGCACCCGGGAGGAGACCGCGCGACACCGTGCCAGCGAGGAGCGGCTGCACATCGCGCGGGAACTGCACGATTCGCTCACCCACCAGATCTCGGTCATCAAGGTCCAGGCCGAAGTCGCCGTGCACCTGGCCCGCAGGCGCGGAGAACAGGTGCCGGATTCCCTGCTGGCGATTCTGGAGGCGGGCCGCGAGGCGACCCGGGAACTGCGATCGACCCTGGAGGCGCTGCGCGACGACGACAACACCCCGCCGCGTGGGCTCGACCAGATCCCCCACCTGGTGGAACGCGCCCGTGCGACCGGCCTGGACGCGACGCTGACGATCGATGGGCAACGACACGACGTGCCGACCGCGGTGGACCGGACCGCCTACCGGATCGTTCAGGAGTCGCTCACCAACATCGCCCGTCACGCCGCCGCCGCCACGGCGTCGGTCCGGATCGGCTACCGTCCTGACGCCCTCGCCATCCGGGTCGATGACGACGGAAAGGCCACGCCCGACACCGCCCCGATACCCGGCGTCGGGCTCGTCGGGATGCGCGAACGAGTCACCGCCCTCGGCGGTCGCCTGCGCGCGGAACCGCGAACCGAGGGCGGCTTCACCGTCCAAGCCGAACTCCCGATGGTCCCAACGCCGTGATCCGGGTCCTGCTGGTCGACGACCAGCCGCTCCTACGCAGCGGATTCCGCGCACTCCTGGACATCGAAGACGACATCCAGGTGGTGGCCGAGGCCGCCGACGGGAAGGAGGGCCTGGCACTTGCCAGGCAACACCTGCCCGACGTCGCCCTCATCGACGTTCAGATGCCCGTCGTCGACGGCATCGAGGCGACCCGGCTCATCGCCGCGGACCCGGCCCTGGCCCGGGTGCACGTCATCATCCTGACCAACTACGGCTTCGACGAATACGTCTTCGACGCGCTGCGCGCCGGCGCCGCCGGATTCCTCGTCAAGGACATCCAGCCAGAGGATCTCCTGCACGCCGTACGCGTCGCCGCGCGCGGCGACGCCCTGCTCGCACCGTCGATCACCCGCAAACTGATCGACCGGTTCGTCGCCCAGCCGCTCCACCCACGCGCAGGCACGGAACTGAAAGGGCTGACCAACCGCGAACGCGAGGCCGTCGCCCTGGTCGCCCAGGGCCTCTCCAACAGCGAGATCGCCGACCGTATGGTGATCAGCCCCCTGACCGTGAAGACCCACATCAACCGGGCCATGGCCAAGCTCTACGCCCGCGACCGCGCCCAACTCGTGGTCCTGGCCTACGAATCCGGCCTGGTAGCCCCACCCAACCGCTGACATCGACGGCCCGCGGCCCCGCCCGTGCGATTGACGCCGGGCGCCGAGGCCGACGGCGACTTCGTGACATCGATCTGCCTTTTGGCGAGCCGGCCGCGATGGACCCCCGGAGCGAGCCGACACCCACCGTCAATGCCTGGATCCGCGAGACGCATGAGTACGACGCCGTCCTCGACCTGACCCACGCGATGGACGACGCCCTCGAACCCGCCCAAGATTCCGGCGACCACCTGCACCATTTAGATCTGTAGTAGATAGTCTGCTAGCCAACCATCTACTGCAGTCGGTCTCGACGACGGCTCCACCGCGAAGGGAACCACCTCCATGACGGGAACGAACTTTGACCAGACGGTCCGCACGATGCTGGACGGCAGGAACTTCGCCACCGTCGCGACCGTCGGACCGGGCGGCGCGCCCCACTCCTCGGTGGTGTGGGTCGAGCGGGAGGGCGACACCGTCCTGTTCTCCACCACCGCGGGCCGCCAGAAGGCCCGCAACCTCACCAGGGACCCGAGAGTCAGCGTCTCGCTCTTCGACCTCGAGAACCCCTACTCCTCCGTCGAGATCCGCGGTACGGCCGAACTGATCACCGACGAGGACAGGCTGCTACCGCACCGCCTCTCGCACAAGTACCTCGGCGAAGACCCGCCTCTGGCCGAACCGGACGAGATCCGGCTCATCGTGCGCGTGACGCCGACGAAGATCCTCCGGTTCGCGGCCTGACCGCCCGCCGGCGCCCACTTCGCGCACCTGTCCAGCGCGAACCCAGACGGTTGACCCGCGAGTTCTTCGGCCGGTCCCCCGCCGGCATCGGCCCCGGCAGGTTCGCCGCAGCGCTCGGCGGCATCGAGGGCATCCACGGAGTGGACCCGCTACCGCTCAGCCGGTCGCCCGGCCCCCGCCTGAGCCGCCGAACCCGGGACTCCGGGCGCACCGCCCGGGCCGGCGTCCAGGCGCTCGTAGCAGTCGTAGTTGCGCTGAGCGGTGATCCTGCCGTCGTGGATCTCCAGGAAGGTCGCGATGTGCGCCCGCAGCACATGCCCTGCCGGGAGCGGCCCGTACGGCACGGCCAGGGTGCCAGACCAGACGACCTCCATTGCCACCTGGTCGCCGGCGGCGACCGCGTTGAGCACGTCGAAGCGCTGGTCGCTCACGCCCTTCCCGCCCTTGACCGCCGCCTCCAGGATGGCACTCAGATCACGAACGACCCCGTCGGGGAACAACGCGTTCGGCAGCTCGTGGTGGACCAGGCCGGGAGCGAGGAAACGCGCGAGATCCTGGCCGGTGGCGCCTTCGGAGACGGCACGGTGGTAGCGCAGAGCAAGATCGACATTGAGACGTTCTCTGGCGTCCGACATAAACACAACCATAGTTGCACAACCTTGGTTGTCAAGTGCAGACTGGGGACATGCCCGCACCCGATCCGCCCACGGGGTCCCCCGCCGACCTCGACACCGGGAGCCTCGCCCTGTTCGCCGGCCTCGCCGCCGCCGACGAGGTCCAGCGGGAGCTCGACCGCCAGGGGTTCACGGGCCTGCGGTTCTCACACGGCTATGTCTTCCAGCATCTGATCGACGCCGAGCCCACCATCGGAGAGCTCGCCGGCAAGCTGGCGATGACACAGCAGGGCGCCTCCAAGGCCGTCGCGGAGCTGCAGAATCTCGGCTACCTGGAACGCGCCGCCGACCCTCGCGACGCTCGCGTCCGCAAGGTCCGCCTGACCTCCCGCGGACGGGACGCGGTCGCGGCCGCCCGCCGGTCCCGGGCCGCCCTCGACGAGCGTCTTGCCGGCCGGTACGGACCCGAACGCCTGGCGGCGATCCGGGCCGTGCTCGTCGACCTCATCGACGACCTGGGCGGGACCGACGCCATCCGCCGCAGAGAGGTCCGCGCCCCTCGATGACCCCGTGACCTCATGAATATCGGACGCTCGTCGTTCCACGCGGCGAAGCCGACCCCGCGATGAGGGCACCGGCCGACACGGCGCCCAGGCCGACCGGCATTCTCGAACGCCTGGTCTTCATCGCGACGGTGTGCTGCGGCGGCGCCGCGTGGGTCACGGGGTCCGGCTGTGCATGAGCACCGCCGCCACGATCGCCGCCGGATCGTCCCTCGCCGATATCGCCCGGCCAGCACGTCCGCGCACCGTGGCCGGCGATCCTCCCCACGCCATGAGGCGCTGATCGTGCGATCGGTCAGCGGGGCCGGGGCCGGACCAGGAGCGCCACCACGGCCGCGACGAGGGCCACGACACCCGCGACGAGCAGCGCATTCTGCCAGGCGTCCACGAGGACGGTCATCAAGCCACGGACCGAGGCGCCCGGGAACCCCGGGCCGGGTTCGGACGTCACCGAAGAGACACGGGACGACACCATCGAGCCGAGTACCGAGCTCGCGAGAATCCCGCCGAGAGCCAGCGCCGCCTGCTGGAAGCCCGCCGCGACCGCGGGCAACTCCTGTGCGGCATCGCCGATGGCCGCGAAGGCGCCGGCCACCGCGACCAAGCCCAGCCCGAGGCCGAGAACCGCCAGGCACACCAGCACGAACGCAGGAGTGAGGCTCCCGGCGTCGACCAGGGCGAACCCGAATGCCGGCACCGCGATGAGCAGCGCTCCGGCGACCAGCGGTGGCCGAGCCCCGAACTGCCGGGTGAGCGCGGCGGACGCGATCGAAGCCAGCAGGAACGTGGCCCCCATCGGCAGCAGGCGAACCCCCATGCCGGTCAGGTTCATGCCATCGACCGTCTGGAGATGCGCGTTCGCGAAGGTGAGCGTGCCGAAGCCGGTGAAGAACCCGAGCAACGTCACCAGCCCGGCCGCTACGGTCCGCGATGCGAACAACGCCGGCTGTACCAGCACCGAGACGAGCACGAAGGCCACGCCCAGACCCGCCGCGGCGACCAGGGGAAGCAGCGTCAGGGGAGTCGACCAGCCGTCCGCGATCTCGTTGGCCAGCCCGAAGGACAGCAGGAACAACGTCACCGTGAGCAGCGCGACCCCCACCACGTCCAGCGGCCGTGGGATCCCCGTGCGGCGAGAGTCACGCATCCCCACCGCCCCGAACACCAGGGTCAGCAGCGCCGGCAGGACCAGACCGTAGAAAGGTATGCGCCAGCTCTCCCGCTCCGCCAGCAGCGCCAGGATGAGGGGCCCGCCCCCCATGGAGAGGGCGAGCGCGGCACCCCAGGCGCCGAACGCCCAGGGCAGGCCGCCGACCGGGAAGAGATCTCGCAGCGCCCCGAGCCCGGCGGACAGCAGGGCGGCGGCGGCCAGCCCCTGCAGTGCCCGAAGCCCGATGAGCATGGTGGTGCCGGTGGACAGCCCCATCAGCGGCAGGGTGATCATGAGCCCCGCCGCGCCGATCAGGAACACCTTCTTGCGCCCGACCAGGTCCGCGATCCGGCCGGCCGGGATCAGACCTGTCAGCAGGGCCACCGAGTAGGCGTTGAGGACCCATTCCAGCGAATCGAAGCCGGAATGGAAGCTGGCCCGGAGTATGGGAAGGGACGGGGTGAGCGCGTTCGAGGCGAGCCCGACGGTCAGCGCGCCGAGCACGACCGCGACCAGCGCCAGAGCCGGAATCCCTCCGGTCGCCGGGCGACCCATGACCGGAGGCCCGGGAAACGGAGGAGGCCCCGGCCGGAACCCGGGCGGCGGCCCCTGGAGCGGCGGCCCCTGGAGCGGCGGCCAGCCTGCGGGGACTCCGAAGCGATCCATGCCACCCGGCGTCATACGATCTGCCATCCGTGGTCCTCCATCGAAGATCCGCCTTCGCATCGGGAGCCATCCAGATCTTCCGCTGGTCCCCGGCGAGGTTCGGTACGCCGGTCAGGTACCCGACGATGATCGGCCGTCCACCAGGATGCCAGGTTGGCGGAGTCCGGAGTCGAGCGAAGGGACCAAGCCCACAGAAATAGGTGCGTGAGATCTTGGTGCCCTGCCGGGGCCGGCGAAACCCGATCTTTTGATTCGCCGGTGTCACCCGTGGTCGGGCCCGTCGCGCGATCGCGGGCAGCCGGATCGCGCTGGTCCTCTACGCGCGACCGCTATCCGGGCTTGTCGACGACGGCCGGTGCGAGGAGGGAGAAGGGGCCTTCCCCACGATGGCAAACAGCTGAGTTGGCGACAGGGACCACCGTCGCCGGAAAACCGTTTGAGCCTTCCTTCCGCGTTCCGTAGGTTGCCTGCGGCCCCGTCGCAGTGAGGACAGAGGACGAACCGCGTGACCCCGCCTGCTCTTTAGACCTGACACCTTCCGCTCTCCTTCAAGCCGACCCTCCGGTCGGCTCTGCCGGGCTGCCCGTGCGCGCCCGGTCGTACGGCGTTTGAGGCCGCGCGCAATCGGCCTCGTGTCAGGTCAGAGAGATCATGTCTTCACAACCTCATACCGTGCTGCCGTGGATCGTTCGTCGGACCAGGCTGCCTCTGCTGTCGCTGCGGTGCGTGGACTGCCGGTCGGAGTCGGCCACCACCGGCGAGGGCAGGTTCCGCGTCAACGCCAGCGGCAACCTGCTGGACGTGTGGCTGCTGGTCCGCTGCGTGTCCTGCGATCGGACGAGCGAGCTCACCGTGCACGAGCGAGCGCCGGTCAGATCCTTCGATCCGGCCGAGCTCGACGGCTATCACGCCAACGATCCGGAGCTGGTGGCGTCCAGGCTGTTGGATCCGCTGCTCGCCCGGCGCAACCGCTTCACCCTGAACTGGAAGGAGGCCTGGCGGCTGGACACCCCGTCGGCATGGCGCGCCGAGGCATGGCCGGTCAAGGTGCAGGTCGTCTTCGAGGATCCGGTGCCGGTGCGCCCAGAGCAGCTCATCGCCCAGGGACTCGGCCTCAGCAGGAACGAGGTGCTGCGCCGGATCAAGTGCGACATTTCGCTGCGCCGTCCGACGAGCACCGGGTTCACCTTCACCATGATGGCCGGGGACTAGCGGGGATGTAGCCGCGGCGCGCGATCCCCTCAAGCATCCGTGCGAGACAGGCCTCATCCGGGGGCGGCTCCGGCATGGAGTCGCCCCCGGCGGCCACGGTGTGCGCGACACGGGTCGCCCCCCGCCTCCCGCGCTCGTAGTGCCAACGCCGACTCGGTTCGCGGAAGACCCAGCGGACCCGACACGGATTGTGGGGTCGCATGTCCCTGTCAGGGGCTCTGGCGCCGATCGCCGGATACATCGTGCCCCAATGGGTTTCGAACTGCGCGAACATCGGCGACACCGCGGTGACGCAGTTCCGCCAGGTAGGTCATCCACTGCTGGGCGCCCTCACCGCCGGTGCCGGCCCACTCCCCCAGGACATCACGTTCACCGTGGCAGTTGATGCCCAGCGCGATGTAGATCGGCCGGTTGGTCACCAGACCTTCCCGGATCTTCAGACAGTCCCCCGAGGCGGTGTCGTACCGGATGGTTGATGGCCCGGGCGCGGTCGGAGCGGTACGGGCCATCGGGGAGGGTCAGGAGGTCTGCAGAACGGCTTCTATCTCCAGGGTGATCTGGACCTTCTCGCCGAGGGCTACGCCGCCGCCGGGGATGGGGCCGTTGTAGCTGACGCCGAAGTCCGTGCGGTTGATCTCGCCGATGGCGGTGAAGCCGGCGCGGCCGCCCTTGGCGGGATCGGGCGCGAACGGGTCGGGGCCGAAGCCGTTGGCCTCCAGCTTCAGGGAGACGGGGCGAGTCACTCCTTTGAGGGTCAGTTCCCCGTCGAGGATGTGGTCGTCGCCGTCGCGGCGGACGCCGGTGGAGCGGTAGGTCATGGTGGGGTAGGTCTCGACCTCGAAGAAGTCGGCCGAGCGGATGTGGTCGTCGCGCTGCTGGTTGTTGGTGTCGATCGAGGTGAGGTCGATCGTCGCGGTCACGCTGGAGTCCAGCGGGTCGGCTCCGGTGACGATCTGGCCTTCGAAGGAGCCGAAGCGGCCCCGGGCCTTGCTGACCATCAGATGACGGACGGCGAAACCGACCTCCGAGTGCACCGGATCGATGGTCCAGGTGCCGGCGACATAGCCCGGGATCTCGACAACCTGCGCTGTCATGGTGTCTCCTTGGTTCCGATAGGTAAGGCGGTTCTCTTCGATGTTCTGGTTCCGTTGAGGAACCACTCTCATCCTGGGGTGACCGCCTCCACCGGCACAAGAAGGCACTTTTTTCTTCCTAGGTCACCTGGAGAGAACCATGGGCACCGAGCTGGCCGACTGCCGGGCACGCGAGAACCTCGACCGCATCGGGGACAAGTGGTCCCTGTATGTGATCTCGCTGCTCGCCGAGGGGACCAAGCGGTTCGGCGAGCTCAAGCGCGAGGCCGACGGGATCAGCCAGCGGATGCTCACCGTCACCCTGCGCGGGCTGGAACGGGACGGGATCGTGACCCGCACCATGTACCCGGTGATGCCGCCGCGCGTCGAGTACGCCCTCACCGACCTGGGCCGGGACCTGCTGGGGGCCGTGGCTCCCTTCATCGCCTGGCTGAACGCGCACGTGCCGGAGATCGAGGCGGCACGCCAGGAGTACGACACCCGGGCCGAGCAGGAGGCCGCCGCCTTCAAGTAACGTTCCCGATCGACCTACGCGGGTTTCGGGCAGTTCTGCGAACCCGACCAGGCCGCCCCTGAAGCGCTCGGCTTCCAAGGGTGGTCATTCGGCCAGGGCGCCGCCGACGAAGGTTCGTTCCGGCGGGGACGCCACGAGTTCGACCATGGTGCCGGTGCGGAAGTCCTCGCCGAGGACGCGCGTGATCGCGTCTGTGAGGGCGGCGCCGAGACGCGCGGTGATCTGGGCGGCGTCGGGGCGGTCGAAGACGCCGGCGCGGACGCCCAACATCACCGAGGCGTTCGTTTCCACGGCCTTGCCGCCCTGCGCGAAGCGGCCCGCGGGGACTCCGGCCAGGCGGATGCTCACGAGGTCGCGGGCCCATTCGCCGTAGACGTCGACGATCGCCTCGGTCAGGGCGGTGACGAGCTCGGGTTCCTCGCCGGCCAGTCTGTCCTCTGGAAGGTGGACGGTCAGATGCGGCACAGTGGACCTCGTTCCCTTTGACTCCAAAGGCTTTGAAGTCAAAGGTACCTGGGAGGTGTCGTCGATGTCCACGGAAGCGGACGGTCCGGCCGTCGACGAGGCCGTCCGCACCCTGCTGCTGCTCATGCCACGGCTCGTCGGCCGCGCCAAGCGCCTGCCCATGCCACCTGTGCTCCGGGGTCTGGATCTCGCGCCGCGCCATCTCGCGCTGCTGGCCCACCTGGAGTACGACGGTCCCGCCGGCGTCAACGAGCTCGCCGCCCGGTTGGAGGTGGCCCCGACGACCGTCAGCCTCATGGTCAGCGAACTGACGCGGCCGGGCGTCCTGGAACGCACCGTCGATCCCGCCGACCGCCGCCGCCGCATCATCGCCATCGCCCCTGACTTCGCCGCACCGATCGGCGAATGGCTGTCCGGCAGCGCCTCCGCCTGGGAACGCGTCATGGGCGACCTCGATCCAGCCGAACGCGCTACGGTCATCACCGCCCTGCGCGCCTACGAGACCGCCTTGGAGCAGGCGGGCGGTCCGCCCGAGCGAGGACTGGGTGGCCGGCACGACCGGGGATCTGTTGAAACAAGCGGAACCGAGCGCCCTGCAGAAACCGGGTGAACTCATCGAGCAGTGGCCGAGTTCGTCCCTCACGCTTCGGCGAGCGCGGCGCCGGTCTCGGCGTCGGCGATCTCGGCGGGCGCCCGGTCGCGGTCCAGCAGGGCGACGGTGCGGTCGATGGCCAAGACGTAGGCGGGGTGGGTTTGGTGATCGACTCACATATCCGCCTGGACTGCATGGATGAGATTTCGGCAGGCGCAGGGCTGGCCGCCCGTCCGGCGACGATGGGCCTGATGGTGCCGTGGGATACCGACGGGACCTTGCGCGCGCTACGTGCCGTCACCGGCGCTGGACCCATGGACCATACGGCGGCGCCCCAGGACGCCTCCTACTCCCGCGTAGGAGCACTACGACACCACCTACCTCCAGCAGGGCAAACCCGAACTCGACCAGGCCTCCTGCACGGGACCCTTGCCGTCGACGTGCTGAGCGGCGAAGTCGACTCGGCCCGCTGCCTCGGCCATGTTTCCCGCCTCGTCGACGACCTCGCCCCGTGCCGTTATCACCCGGAGTACGCGCGTTCCTCGACCGCAGCAGACCTTCACTCACGGCGACCAGCCGATACCCGACTACCTGACTGAAGGCTCGTGCGGCTCTGCTCGAGCTCCTACGACGCAGCGGGTGTCCGTCACAGAACCTCCACAGGATCCGCACTTCTCCCCCACCGATCGCGCGGTTCACGGCTGTATCCAGTTCTTGGACGGATTTGGAGGAAGCCCATGCGCGTGAAGATGATCCTGCCTGCTCTTACCGAGGCCACGTCCCCGTTCTTCCGGCCGATCAAGTACTCGCTGTTCCCGCCCCTTGGGCTGGCCACCCTGGCCGGCTACCTGGATCCCGGTGACGAGGTGACGATCAGCGACGAGCACGTACGCAAGGTCGACACCTGCGACGAACCCGACCTGGTGGTGATCCAGGTCTACATCACCTCCGCCCGCCGTGCCTACGAGCTGGCCGATCACTACCGGCGCAAGGGTGCGTACGTCTGCCTCGGTGGGTTGCACGTGACCTCGCTGCCCCAGGAGGCCGCGGCGCATGCCGACACGATCTTCTGTGGCCCCGGCGAGGACACCTGGCCACGGTTTCTGGCCGATCTTCGAGCGGGACGGCCGGCGCCTCGCTACGACTCCGCCGAGCGCACGCTCGCCGCGCTCCCCCCGATCCGCCGCGACCTGATCGATCGGCATCTCTATCTGGTGCCGAACTCGATCGTGGTCTCCCGCGGCTGCCCGCATGTCTGCGACTTCTGCTACAAGGAGGCGTTCTTCGAAGGGGGCAAGTCCTTCTACACCCAGACCGTCGACGCCGCGTTGGCGGAGATCGACCGGCTACCGGGACGCCATCTGTACTTCCTCGACGACCACCTGTTCGGCAACGCCCGGTTCGCCTCCGCGCTCTTCGACGGTATGCGTGGAATGGGACGGCTCTGGCAGGCCGCCGGTACGGTGCAGGCGGTACTGCGGCCCGGGCTGCTGGAGAAGGCGGCCGAGTCCGGGCTGCGCAGCCTCTTCGTCGGCTTCGAGACGGTCAACGCCGGCAACCTCACCGAACAGCGCAAGTGGCAGAACCTCGACCGCGACTACGACGCGGTCATTCGCCGGCTGCACGACAACGGAGTGATGGTCAACGGCAGTTTCGTCTTCGGAATGGACCAGGACGACACCAGCGTGTTCGACCGCACCGTCGAATGGGCGATCGGCAACGGCGTCGAGACCGCCACCTTCCACGTTCTCACCCCCTATCCCGGCACCCGCCTGTATGAACGCATGGCGAAGGCGGACCGGCTCCTGCACAGCGACTGGGACCACTACGACACCCGAAACGTCGTCTTCAAACCCGCCCGGATGACCGCTCGCGAACTCGAGGACGGCTACTGGCGCGCCTACCGTGACTTCTACCGCTGGGGCTCCATCGCGCGCGGGGCCGCCACCAAGCCAACGCTGCGGGGCAAGCTGCGTCACGCCGCGTACGCGGGCGGCTGGAAGAAGTTCGAGCCGGCCTGGAACCTGGTCATCCGGGCGAAGAAGGCAGGCCGCGCTCTTCCCGCCCTCGAAGCGATCCTCGCCGGCTTCGGTACCCGGCCGCCTCACGGCGAGCACCCTCGGCGCGGTTGGCGGAAGCGGCAGTCCTGAAGGTCGCTGAGCGCTGAGGTCCGCGCCGACGTGTAGCGGATGCCGGTGGTGGATGCGGGGTTGGGGATGACCCGGCTGGAGTGGCTGGTCACCCCCGGCCCTGGACGCTTCGGCGACCTCGGTGAAGACCGCGATCGACGCCCACTCCGCCGCTCGAGACGGTTCCGTCGGCGTCGTGGGTGAGGACGGCGACGGAACGCTGACCGTTGATCATCGCTGGTGTGCCGTGGGCGCGGGCCGGTCACGGCATCACGACGAGTCGCCTGCCTTTGAGGTCGGTTCGCTGCCAGGCGGTCTCGATGTCGCTCAGCGGGACCTTCTCCAGGTCGAAGGTGAGCTCGCCGGACCGCGTCCACGCCACGATCTGCTGGTACGCCTCGTCCATGGTCTGCGGGTCGAGCCCCTTGGCCGCGCCGTAGATCTCCACGCCGGAAGTGCGCAGGCTCGACCCGGCGAGGGCGAGCTCAGCGCCGGCCGACTCGCCGATCTGGACCACCCGGGTCGGCTTGCCGAACGCGAACGACCGCGGCACCAGTGCGCGCAGCAGGATCTCGCTGGGCCTGCCCCACAGGTAGTCCACTACGACGTCGTAGCCGTCTCCCCTGGCGTCGAGGTACGCCTGCGCCAGCGCCTCGTCGGAGACCGCGGTGTTGATCACCGTGTCGGCCCCGATGGCCTGTACCTCGCGCAACTGGTCGTCGTCGCGGCCGGTGGCGACGATCCGGCCGGCGCCCAGCAGCCGGGCCACCTTGACCGCGAGCCGCCCGGCCACCCCGGTGGCGCCCTGCACCAGCACCGTCTCCCCGGCAACGAACCCCGCGGCCGCTTTCATCGACATTGCGGTGATGGCCGAGGCCATCACGGTCGCCACGGCCGGGTCGATGCCGTCAGGGATCGGCACGTAGGAGCCCTGGGGCACCACGGCCTTCTCGGCGAGCGCGCCGTAGGGCAGGCGGATGTTACCGAACCCGACGAGCGTGCCGTCTGGGAGGGCGCCGATGCCGTCGAAGGCAGGAATCGCCGGAAACCGGCCGATGTACTTCTCGCCGGCGTAGTGTGTACCGGCCGCGATCGCCTTGTCGACGTTCTCCACGGCGACCGCCTTGACGTTGATGATCACCTCGCTGTCGCCGGCCACCGGATCGGGGAAGTCCTCATAGCGTGGGATGCCGCCGGCCTCGTGGAGCACTGCCGCCTTCACCCCGGCTCCTGACCGAACAAGCGGGCGATCCGCGTCTGCCACGCCACCAGCACGCGAGGCGGACGGGCCGGAGAGTGGTTGAACCCGTGGTGGTGTGAACGGTGGTGCGTGAGCGAGTGCCGCCACTCATGGCCGTGGCGGCCCTGGCCCTGGTGGCCGGCCGGCCGCTCGGTGTGCGCGGGAATCCCCGGAATACGATGGGTCGCCCAGTGCAGCAGGTCGCGGAGCGAGTGCCGGTGTCTCATCGTTGCCTCTCCTGGTGCATAAGTCTCTATCACTGATAGAGGACTCTATCAGTGATAGAGGCCTGAGGGGAGGTGCCGGAATTGGCTCTGGACAAGCAGCGGATCGTCACCGAGGCCGTCGCGCTACTGGACGCCGAGGGTCTCGACGGCGTGACCACGCGCAAACTGGCCGCCCGGCTCGGCGTACAGTCGCCGACCCTTTACTGGCACATCCCGAACAAGGCGGCGCTGGTCACCGCGATCGCCGAGGCGATTCTTGAGCAGCAGTTCCCCGAGCTGGCGTCGCCCGCGCCGGAGGAGTGCTGGCAGGACTGGCTGATCGGCCTGGCCGAGCGGCTGCGGCACGCGTTGCTGGCCCACCCGGACGGAGCCCGGATCATCGCGGCCTCCCAACTGTCCCTCAAGATGGCCGCCATCTCCGAACTGGCGATGAGCACACTGGTGGGGCGGGGCATTCCTTTGCGGCAGGCTCGCCTGATCGTGTTGACGGTGTTGCGCTTCACTGTCGGCTACGTCCTGGAGGAACAGGTCGGCCCCCCCGACGCGGACGCCCTGGACGGCTTCGACATGGCCGCGTACGCCAAGGCGTACCCCACCGTGACGGCCGGTGTGGTCGAGTACTTCCAACCCGGCCGCACCGTCGACGATCTGTTCCGCGATTGTCTGGAACAGATCATCCATGGTCCTGCCGCGCAGTCCGGCCCCACGGCTCGGCCGCGGCCTGGCCCTGGCTGAGCTCGCCGAACAACTGCGCGCCACGGGCGTACGCCTGCAGTTCCTCACCGGCGAGCTCCAAGGCAGCCACGATCCGTCCGGCGTGGTGTTCACCGTGCCGGCCGCCGGCATGCTCCCGGGCTCCTCGACCGAAGTCGCCGGGGTCTGGGCCACGCCTGGCCTGGCCTGGCCTGGCCTGGCCTGGCCTGGCAGCAGCTGATCGTTGGTCAGAGGCGTAGGTAGGCCATGAGGGCCTTGCCGCGGGGAGAGAGGCGGTAGCCGGTCTCCAGGCTTTCGGTCAGACCCAGGGCCTTGAGGCGGGAGACATCGGCCTTGAACGGGAGCTTGTCGCGGTCCAGGCGTGCGGCCAGGTCCACGGCGCGCACGCCGGGGTATTCCTCGATGAGGCGAAGGACGTCGCGAGTCCAGGGAGCGCGGCGGCTGCGGGCGTCGATGGCGTCCAGGGCGGCTTTGAGCTCGGCCAGTTCCTGGTCGGTCAGGTCAGCGTTTCCGGCCAGTTCTGCCTCGGGGTCGGGACCGCCGAGGTGCAGCATGACGCGGTGGTAGCCGCCCTCCTTGGTGCTCTTGGACAGGGCGGTGAGCAGGGCCGCGCGGCCTTTGAAGCCGGAACCGAGGGCGTCCTCCTCGGTGATCTCCTCGGGGGTGACGGCCGTGACCGAGTCGATGACGATGACGCCCGCCCAGGTGCGCTGGGTGCTCCCCGCGCGGACCGGGGGCTTGGCCCACACCCGGAACACCCGGTCGATCCGCCCGCCCGCGATCCCCTCGAGGACCTCCCGCCGAAACAGCATCGTTCTCCCTGAGTGATACGCCTCTCCCTTCCGCAATCTTCTCTGGAAGAACCTAAGAATGACCACCCGGAGGGGAACAAGCCTGCGCCGTCGCCGCGAAACTGTCGTGTTGTCGGATCGCTGACGACCGGCGTCCCGGAAATTTCTGCGAAGAAATCCGGGAGGCGGTGTCGGATCGGGGCGGTGGTGTTCGTAGCGGTGGTGAGGCCGCCCACAAGGGGCGGCGCCAAGGCAGAGGAACCGCGATCATGAAGCTGACGACCGTGACTCAGGTCAGCATCGATGGAGTGATGCAGGGAAACGGCGGCGCGTCGGATGAGGACCGCAGGAACGGATTCGAGCGCGGCGGATGGGCCCTGGGGAAGGGCGACAACGAGACCCACGCGTTCATCAACCAGACCTACCAGCGCGCCGAGGCGTTCCTGTTCGGGCGGCGGACCTACGAGCTGTTCGCCGGCTCGTGGGGGACCTTGACGGTCCAGGATGCCCCTGGCTGGGAGGGCGTCGTGGAAGCGTTGAACACACGGCCCAAGTACGTGGCGTCGACCACGCTCACCGATCCGGCGTGGTCGGACACGACCGTCCTGTCCGGAGACCTCGCGGCCGCCGTCCGAGAGCTGAAGGCCGAGCCGGGGGGTGAGCTGCAGGTGCACGGCAGTGGCATCCTGACCCGGTGGCTGCTGGGCAACGATCTGGTCGACGAGATGACTCTGTTCACCGTCCCGGTGGTCGTCGGCCAGGGCGCGCGGCTGTTCCCCGACGCGGGCCCGGATCTCGCGCTCGACCTGGTCGAGTCGCGCGTCGACTCCAAGGGGGTCACGATCCAGGTCTACCGGCCGGCCGGGCGCCCGCAGTATGCGCCCACGGTTTGAAGTCCCTGACCACCGACCACGCTGTCTTTGACACCACAGGAGATGATCCGAGATGCAGTATCTGGTTTCCGTGATCGATGACAAGAGCAATCCCGGCAGCACGGACAGGCAGCCTGCCATCAGCGCGTTCAACGAACGACTGATCGCCGAGGGCCACTGGGTTTTCGCGGGCGGACTCGCGGACACCGACGCGGCCACGGTCATCGACAACCGGGGCGAGCAGGCGGTGTTCAGCGACGGGCCTTTCGTGGAGTCGAAGGAGTACCTCGCCGGCGTCTGGGTGTGGGAGGCCCCCGATCTGGATGTGGCGCTCAAGCTCGCCGCCGAGGCGTCGAAGGTCTGCGATCGGAAGATCGAGGTGCGTCCGTTCCAGTGAGCGGCATCGACGTCGAGAAGGCGATCACCCGGGCCCACCGCGAGGAGTGGGCGCGGGTGATCGCCGCCCTGACCAGACGGTTCGGTGACCTCGACATCGCCGAAGACGCGGCTGCCGAGGCGTACGCGACCGCCGTCGAGCGGTGGCCGGCCGACGGCATACCTCCCAACCCCGGCGCCTGGCTGACCGTCACCGCCAACCGCAAGGCCATCGACCGAATCCGGCGCGAGAACAAGCGCGAGGCCAAGCACAAGGAGGCCCGGATGGTGTACGACGACGACCCGCCCGAACCTGTCGGCGCCATCGACGACGACCGGCTCCGGCTGATCTTCACCTGCTGTCACCCGGCGCTGGCGATGGAGACCCGGGTGGCGCTGACGCTGCGCATGGTCGGCGGCCTGACCGTGCCCGAGATCGCCCGTGCCTTCCTGGTGCAGGAGACCGCCATGGGCCAGCGGATCACCCGCGCGAAAGCCAAGATCAAGGCGGCCCACATCCCCTACCGAGTGCCGTCCGAGCAGGATCTCCCAGCGCGCGTATCCGGCGTACTCGCCGTCCTCTACCTCGTCTTCAACGAGGGCTACCTGGCGACCGGCTCCGACACCGATCCCCTGCGCCACGACCTGACCACCGAGGCCATCCGGCTCACCCGCCTGATCCATGCCCTCATGCCGGACAACGGCGAGGTGGCCGGACTGCTGGCGCTGATGCTCCTCACCGAGGCCCGCCGCACCGCCCGGGTCTCGGCCGGCGGCGAACTCGTCACCCTCGACCAGCAGGACCGCGGAGCCTGGGACGCCGCGTTGATCGCCGAAGGTCATCGGCTGGTACGCGAACGCCTCGCCTCCGGTGCGGCTCCGGGCCGCTACCAGATCCTCGCAGCGATCAACGCCGTCCACACCTCCGCCCCCGACGTACGCGACACCGACTGGTCGCAAGTCGTCGCCCTCTACGACCAGCTCCTCCGCCTCGACCCCTCACCGATCGTCGCGCTCAACCGGGCCATCGCGGTCGCCGAACTCGACGGCCCACAGGTGGCGCTGGCAGCAGTCGACCGTCTTGCGGACAAGCTGGCCGGCTACCACGCCTACCACGCGACCCGCGCCGACCTACTGCGCAGACTCGGCCACAGCCAGCAGTCACGCGCCGCCTACGACAAAGCCATCGAACTGGCCGGCAACACCGCCGAGACCGCCTACCTGACCCGCCGCCGCGACCAACTGCGATAGCGCCCCACAGCTCCCAATCCAAATCTCGCGCAGCGGCGGCCGACCCAGGGCGCCCTGCCGATGCATTCCGCAACCTGTCGCGCCAGCGACGGGTCCGCTTCGTCCGAGCTTCGAATACCAGGTCGCGAGTACGCATTTCGCGACGCCGAGCGCGCAGACGATGCCCCGGTAATGGCAGTCAGATCGGCCTAATACCTGCATGAGGTCGTTCAACTTCTGACGGTCAGCAAAGCACTGTCATCGGCGTGTGCTGTCCTGGCCGCATCCGCGCTGCTCACCGCGTGGCTGCGGGCACTGGTCGGGTCACTGGTCGAGACTGTTGCGGTAGCGCGTCCACATGCGCCGGATCCACTCGCCGGCTTCGGGGTGCGGTTCGGTGTCGATCCGGAAGGTCGGGGCCGACTCCACGAGGTGCAGCAGCGTCCAGGCCAGGCCGTAACAGTCGTCGACGCCGAAGCAGCCGACCAGCAGGCGTGCCTCCTCGTCGCTGACCGGCGAGGTGATCCGGCCGAGCCGTCGCTCCCGTTCCTCGATGTCCTCCTGGCTGATCACGTCCTCGGCGGGGAAGGGCCCGAGCTCGAACAGATCACGCACTGTCGGCCGGATCGCCGGCTCCATGGCGGTCCGGCCTGGCCGGCCCACGCTCGTCCAGTCGGTGGGAGCGGCCGCGACAAGGTCACCGGCCTCGTAGCGTTCGAGCCGGTGCAGGATCTCGGCGAGGTCGTACACCGGGAAGCACACCTGCATCAGCCGCAGACCGAACTCCGACTCGCGGGTCTCCTCCCGCATGGCGACGTCGTACGGCTTGACCGAGACGGCCCAGGCGTCCGGTGCGGCCCAATGCGTCATCCGCACGTAGAACGCGTCGCGGGGGCCCGCCTTCGCGATCGCGGTCAGGAAGGCCAGCCCGCTGTCAACCGGAAAGTCGACGAACGCCCAGCCTCTGCGCGACTCGACGTAAACGGCCATGTGCGGCAGAAGGTCCACCCAGCCCGCGTTGCTCTCACCGGCGTCCTGGCAACTCGTCAAGGTCGTGAACCCGTTGCGCCACAGCGCCTCCACCACCGGCGCGAGCTGCTCGTCGATCTCGGCGCACATACCGCCGACACGAACCGTCCGGACCGGATGAATGTTGTCCGTCTTAGCCACCCGGCGAGGGTACTCGGCAAGGAGCCACCAACCCTCAATCGAGCCGCCGACGCAGACCCGGCCAAAGACGGGTCAGCGGCGCAGCGCCGTACTCGGCGTACTCACTTCGGCACGAGTGCGCGTCGCTGATGCGGCCACGATCACCACCGGAAGATCACCAACCAGTCGTCGCTCTGATCGCGGCATGAAGCACGTTCACGAGCCGATCGTCATAAAGTCGTCCGAAGGGTGCAGACCGGGCTGCCGACCTCCTGACGGGGCATCATGCCCGATCTGGGGCAGGATGGCGGGTGCTTGAGTGCCCTTGATCCTGGTTCAGGTGGCAGTGAAGATCACTGGGCGTTCCGCAGTGGCGGCTCGATCGTAGAACGCCCGAACATCGACGAAGTTGTCCCAGGTGTACTCGAAATCCCCGTTATCGTGCGCGCCGTTGTAGCCAGGGCCATCGATAGCCTCAAACCGGTGGCGTAGCCACGTCCGGTCTACACCCCGCAGGGCGTCGGCCACATCCCGCACCTCCGCGGCGCTTGCGTACACGACGTAGTAGTCATCGTGCAGGTGCCGCCCACCGAGCACCGCGTGCGACAAGGGATACACACCACCGTCTGGGTCGCGCGTGCCATCGGTCAAGCAGCGGTGGATGACGTCCCAGGCCTTGTCAGTGTCGACCTTCAACGCGTCGTCGTCCCAGGACTCCTCGATTTCTTCGAGGAGTTCGGCCACCGCGTCGCTGTCGCCGTCTGCCGCTAGCAGCGAGCGCTCCTGCTCCGATGTGATGGCGAAGTGCACCCCCAACATGCCGGCAATCGTACGGGTGCAGTGGGAGTTTCAAGGAAGATCTCGAGCGGCCGGTCCGGTAGGGCGACCCGTAAGATTCCGGACGTGTCCGATCTTGCAGCACGGTTCACCCAGCTCGCTTCCGAGTACGACTCCCGAAAGAGAGCGGCGACCGCACTCGTCGAGCGCTGGGATTGGTACACCTGGCCGGGCCTTGATCTTCCTCCATTGCGCTTCGAACGGGACCTGCTCAAGGCTGGCCGCCGACTGGAGGCCCGACCGCCGGTCGATCGGGATGTACTGCGCATCGGGTTCGACGCCGAGGGCCGCGCGGTGGTGACCGAGGAGTACAGCGGCTTTCTGCACGGTCGTCTGTACTACGAGACGTTCGTCCGCCACGACGGCGACGTGGTCGAGGCGGCGCACTTCGATACCGACGGGCCCATATACCTGCACGAGTACCGCTTCGTGGACGGGTTGATGCGCTCGGCCGACATGGCCGCACGGCGCGGTTCGGGGCGGGAGGCGTACGCATATACCGAGGGGAGGATCAGCCGCATCGAGATCGAACACGACGGCCGGGCGCATTCGGTGCTGACGGCCGAGCACGACGACCGCGGCCTGGTCCGTGTCGTCGAGGTCACGGGCAGCCGGTCCGAGGTGCGCTATGAGCGGCCGCCGGCCGGATTCGATCTCGACGCGGCGTGCCGCACCCTCCAGGACGCATTGCTCACGCTGATCCCGGACGCCGTGGCGCGCCTGGTGGTAGACGGCCCCGCCGCCTGTGTCGCACTGAGCTACCACCGATCGAAGGACGCGCTGTCCTTCGAGGTCCACGCGGCCACGCAGGACGAGCGCGCCGCCCTGGCGGCGATCGACGCCCAGGCCGCATGGTCGCCAGAGGACTTCGATGCCGGCACCCACCTCGACATCGACGACGCGGCATTGCTGCGGCTGGTAGGACAGGAGCTCGCCCTGCTCGACGCCGGCGACGTCGATGCCGCCGCCGGATCCGAGGTCTGCCGGCGACTGTCGTGCGCGGTGGCGGGTCGGCTCAACCTCCGCGACTGGTCAGAGACACTGCCGGTCGCCGACGACTTCGTGGTGTACGCGGTGGACCTTGAGCTGGTCGACCTGGAACGAAACCTCGCCGATTGCCTGCCGCCGGACCGGCTCGCCCGGCTACGCGAGCGCGGCCTACTGTGATGGCTGCCGCCGAGGGCCCGATCTTTCCCCAGTACTATGGGGGACCCCCACCTCGACATCGAGGGTGTGCCTGACCCGAACACCTCCCCTGGATCAACCCCGACCCATCCGGCCTGACGAACGGCCCGATGTCAGCGGCTTCACCGATCAGAAATCCTCCGCCACGTCGTCAGTTCTGGTAGCCCCTCGCCACCCGCGGAAGGATTGACGACCATGACCGACGCCAGACTGCTAGGCGCCGACAAGGCCGCGTTCATTGCGGCGGCCCGCTCAAATGACACAGCACAGTTCGCGCTCATCACGGAGCGCTACCGGCGTGAGCTGCAGGTGCACTGCTACCGGATGCTCGCGAACTACGAGGACGCCCAGGACATGACGCAGGAGACGTTCCTGCGGGCGTGGTACAAGCGGGAGTCGTTCAAGGGCCATGCTGCGCTGCGGACCTGGCTGTACCGGATCGCGACGAACGCCTGCCTCGACTTCCTGGAGAAGCGCAACGACCGCACACCCGTGCCTGCCGAGCTGCCGGACCCCGGCTCCGAGGTGCTGTACCTGCAGCCCTACCCGGACCGGATGCTCCCGGAGGACCCGCAGGAATCGGTGGTGGCGCGGGAGACGATCGAGCTGGCGTTCATCGTCGCCGTCCAGCACCTGCCGCCGCGGCAGCGGGCGGTGTTCATCCTGCGCGACGTCCTCGGCTGGCCGGCGTCGAAGGCCGCCGACGCCCTCGAGCTGACCGTCGCATCGGTGACCAGCGCACTACAGCGGGCGCGCGTGACGATGCGCGAGCAGCTGCCCGACCGCCGCCTCGACTGGCGGAGCCCCGCCACCCACGAGCTGTCGAATGACGAGCGCGGCGTGGTGAAGTTGTACATCGACGCCCATGAGCGCAACGACCTCGACGGGCTGATGTCCCTGCTGCGCGACGACCTGCGCTTCGCGATGCTGCCCGAGCCGGGAACCTCGGTCATCACGGCCAAGGACGCGGTGGACGGCTGGGTCTCCGGTGGGCTCTTCCAGCGCGGCCACGACGACTGGCGCTGTATCACCACGACGGTCAACCACATGCCTGCCGCCGTGCTGTACCTCCGCACCCCCGACGACCCGGAGTACCGGCTATTTACCATCGCCGTCCTGCACATCGTCGACGGGAAGATCGCCGAGCTCACCGGATTCGACGCCTCCGACAAACCATGGCTGGGCCTGCCCCCGACACTGTCATCAGACAAAAGCCCCATCGTCGACGAGTCCAGCGCACGGGCCGGCGTCACCGAAGTCACCGCGGAATGAGCACCCCGACCAGCTGAACACCAACGCGGCAACGCGAACACCACCGCCCCGCCGGCGTTGCCGGCGGGGCATCTTCATGCCCGAAGAACATCGTCACGATCAACGACGTCGTCGCCCTCATCTCCAGCAAGTCGGTCGACAGCTCACTCGGAACGCGAGGAAGGGCCCGGGAAAGGTTCCCTCATAGCCGAGGGTCACGGTGAGCACGCCAGGAAGGACTTCGACCTGGCCTCACGAGCCGAGCATCTGGCCCGTGCTCATCGCCTCGTCTCGTATCGGGACAGCACTATGCCGCCGGGAAACGTCCGCGTCTCCACCAGGTTCAGGTTCACCCAGCTGTCCAGGGCCGTAAAGAACGGCGTGCCGCCGCCTACCAGGACCGGGTGGGTGACCAGCACGTACTCGTCGATCAGCCCGGCCCGCATAGCCGCCGCGGCAAGTGTGGCGCCGATGATGTCCATGGGGCCGCCGTCCCCGGCCTTGAGCCGGGTGATCTCGGCGACCGCGTCGCCGGTGACCAGACGGGTGTTCCAGTCGACCGTGCTGGTCGTCGAGGAGAACACCACCTTCGGCATGTCCCGCCAGCGGCGGGCGAACTCGATCTCCGCCGGCGTGGCGCCAGGCTGCTGATCGGCGGTCGGCCAGTGGGAGCTCATCGTCTCCCACAGTTTGCGCCCGTACAGCGCCAGGCCGGTCGCCCCCACCCGGTCGGACCACCACTGGAACAGTTCGTCGCTCGGTACGCTCCAGCCGAGGTCGTCGCCGGGCGCGGCGATGTAGCCGTCCAGGCTCAGGTTCATGCCGAAGATCAGTTTCCGCATCGTGCCAGCCTTCCGTGAGTCGATCTCACACGTACAGACGGGCACGGCGCGGAAACCTAATCGGTGCGCGATCTGCGTCCGCAGGTAGTCCTCGCGTTCCGGACTCAGCACGGCGTACTCGGCGTGCTCGAGCACCACCGACCGCAGCCGCGACCACCTCGCCAACGCACTGAGAGGTCGGGGCAGATACGAAGAGGCCGAGCAGGAGAGCCGCACCGTTCTGCAGACCCGCATCCGTATCCTCGGCCCCGACCACCCCGACACGGTCGCCAGCCGCACTCACCACGCAGAGGCTCAACAGGCGCTCGCCCAGTCCGAAACGAGGCGGCAATCCGACAGGTAAGTGAGTACAGCCCGTGGTTCGAGTTCTCCCCAGTACGGAGCCGCTCGCGGATGTGGTCGACCTTGGATGCAGCTGATCGCGGTCTCAGCCGAGGCCGGGGACACCGGGGGTGGTTGGGCTGTCGTCGGTTCGATCGAGCCATTCGGTCAGCAGGGCGCGCTCGGCGTCGGTGAGGATCGTCAACTTCGGCGCGACGGCCCGGAACGCGACAGCCGCCTCAGCCACGCTGTCCGCGGGAAGCGTCGGCACGTCGGTGAGGATCGATCGCATCACCGCCTCGTACATCGCATCCGCAAGGTTGGGATCGCGGTGCTGCGGCGGGGTGGAGAGCAAGGTGAGCACGGCACCGGTACCGGCGGCGTGGATGAGTTCGACGGCGCGCCGTTCGGGGACGCGAAGCCGGCCGATCGCGGCGACGCGGTGCACCCGGGCGCGCAGAACCTCCAGGCCGGCGGCCGCCGCCGGTGAACGAGCCCCGCGGCTGGGGTCGGTGAGGAGACCGAAGAGCGCTGCGTTGGCAAGACCGAAGCCGATATGCACGTCCCACCCCGCCCGAAGATCTGCAACCGGGTCGCCACTGTCCTCGGCGAGGGTCTTCCCGGCGACGTAGGTGGCGAAGACGTGTTCGGCAACGGCGTCGAGCAGTGCGTCCTTGTCCTCGAAGAACCGATAGATGGTCGGCGCCTGCATGCCGGCCGCCTGCGCGACCGCACGGGTGGTGACCGCGCTCGCGCCCTGCTCACGCAGGAGTTGCGCCGCGCACTCCACGATGCTCGCGCGCGTCTTGAGCCTACTGGCGCTATCCGGCCGGGCCTCTGCCACGTTTCCAATGATAACGCACACTTGCTATCTTGGTTGCTAACGCTGTTAGCATGCCTATCGTTCCAATGTTAGCGCGAGAGGACTGAACGTGATCATCATTACCGGCGGTACCGGCCAGCTCGGCTCCCAGATCGTTGATCGGCTGCTCGATCGAATCCCGGCGGACCGGGTCGGCGTGAGCGTCCGCGACACCGACCGCGCCGGCGACCTGGCCGCACGCGGGGTGCGCGTGCGGCGCGGCGACTTCACCGACCCGGGCTCCCTCGCCGATGCGTTCGAGGGCGCAAGGCAGGTGCTCATCGTCTCGACGGACCAGACGGGCGAAGCAGCGGTTGCCCAGCACGTCGCGGCGATCGACGCCGCTCGCGATGCCGGGGCCAAACGCATCCTCTACACCAGCCACCAGGGCGCCGCCGAGGATTCGGTCTTCGCGCCGATGCCCGACCACGCCGCCACCGAGCGCTACCTGTCCAAGACGGGCACACCGTTCACGGCGCTGCGGAACGGGTTCTACGCCAGCACCGTCCGGCACCTGCTCGGCCGGGCGCTCGAGACCGGCGAACTCGTCGCACCGGCCGATGGGCCCGTGTCCTGGACGGCGCACGCCGACCTCGCCGAAGCGGCAGCGATCACCCTCGCCGACGAGGGCCGGTTCGATGGGCCGACCCCGCCGCTGACCGCACCGGAGGCGCTCGACCTCGCAGACATCGCCGCCATCGTCACCGACCTCACCGGACGCACCATCCGCCGCGTCGTCGCCGACGACGCCGAGTGGACGGCCACAATGATCGGACACGGCGTACCCGCAGATCAGGCAACCATGCTGCTCGGCATGTTCCATGCAGCACGCCGAGAGGAGTTCTCCACCACCGGACGAGAGCTCGAAAACCTCCTCCAGCGCAAAGCCACACCCGTCCGCTCGATCCTGGCGGAATTCGTCACCCAGCCGTGAACTCACCCCCTTCCCGATGCGACCGCCCAATAGGGGCGGCCACACCGCACTCATTCGGCAAGAGCGTGCATTCGTTCCGTAAGATCGAGAAAGCGGTAGTTGGCTCCCTCGACCAGCGAGTAGAGGACTTCCCGGTAGCGGGAGTCGTTGGACCTGCGGTATTCGGGCACCTGCCGCTCTATCTCCTGCACCGCTTCCAGCGAGACCTCGGGGATGTGCTCGCGGAGAACGCCGACCAGACCTTCCACGACGCCGGGATCCAGTTCAAAGCGCACACGGGTCTCCTTATCCGCTGCCTTGTTGCTGAGGACCTGGTGCTGAGGAAGATCCGTCACGCCGCCTGTCTCGTGCGGCGGCAGTGACTCGGCGGGGCGGTGCGTCGCGAGTTTCCCGGCCCGACCGGCGCCGATGCGGGGAGAAAGGGCCGCGTGTTCGGCGCGGGTGAGTGGCCTGGTCTCTGGGGGCCTAGTGCTGGCCTGCCTCCTGGTCCGCGTCGCTTGCGCCCGCAGTGGCGGGGGCGCTCGGATGGTGGGGTCGACGTCTGGGACGAGGAAGCGGGATGAGGTGGTTGCGGAGGTTGCGCAACGCCACTGCGATCGTCCGGTGCAGGCGGGCGATGGGGTTGGCGGATGGTCCACAGACGTCCGCGCGGCAGCGCAGAGGTGGTCGGGGTGGTGGGGATGCTCGTCTACTACGGCGGGGTCATGAGCGCGATCGCCTGGGTGAGGGACGTCAGATCGAGGTGGCCCGAGGGCGGGCGGGTTGCGATGTGGCCGACGTAGCCGTCGGGCCGGATCAGGATCAGCGTGTCGGAGGTGATGCCGTAGGCATCCAGGCCAAGCCGCTCGGCCGATCGCGGGTTGCCGGGGTGGGCCTGATGCCGGTGCAGGGCTGCACCGCGTGATGGCCATGCGACCTGCTGAGACGCGGTGGCCGCTTCTCGCCCGAAGGCCAGCAGCGTGAAGTGCGGGCCGCGTGTCAGGTCGAAGATGCGGCCGTCCAGGGCCGTTCCGTCAGGAGCTCGATCACCTGCTCGGAGGGTCAGGGTCGTCGCGGAGCCTGCGGACAATGGCCCGTCGGCGTAGGTCAGGGCGAGCTGTCGCTCCTCGTCGCCGCGCTTGAACGCTGTCGGCCGGACGCGCTTGGCGCCGTTGTACAGCTCAGAGGATCGTCCCAGGACGCGGGCGGCGATCGGGCGGCGCTCGCCCTCGTAGGTGTCCAGAAGCGCACCCGGCGCTCCGGCGAGGACCTGGGCGAGTTTCCATCCCAGGTTGTAGCCGTCCTGGATGCCGGTGTTCAGGCCTTGTGCTCCGGCGGGGGTGTGCACGTGCGCGGCGTCCCCGGCGAGCAGGACTCTGCCGCGCCGGTATCCCTCAACAAGCCGGACGTTAGGTCGGAATACCGACGCCCATCGCACCGACCGCAGCCGGACCCGCTTGCCGACGATCTTCGCGAACAGGTTCTGCAACGCGGGTTCGGCCAGGTCGATCGGATCACGCCGCCTGACCTTGATCATGATCTGGAAGTCGTCGCCGTCCGGCAACGGGCAGGCGGTGGCGACCCGGCCGTTGAGCCGGGGGAAGACGTGCCACCGGTCGCGGGACAGGTGGTCGATCTGTCCGTCCACGATGATCAGCCGATCGGTGTCGTTCGTGGAGCCCTCGAAGGCCAGGCCGGCGGAATTGCGGACGATGCTGCCGCCTCCGTCGGTGCCGACGAGATACCGGGCTCGTAGCCGCGCGCCGTCGGCCAGGATCGCCGACGCCGATTCTGCGTCCTGGACGATCCCGGTGACTTCGGTACCGAAGTCGATCCTCACTCCGGCGTCCTCGACCGCCCGCCGCAGGATCGCGGTCGTGGCGTACTGCGGAAGCATCAGGGCGTTCGGGTACGGGACTGCCGGTCCGGGTTCCGCCGTTGTGACCGGCCGCCAGGTCGCGGTCCACGGCCCGAGGTGCAGGCCGATCGGTGGATAGGCGCCGCCCGCCGCCTGAGCGGCGGCCAGGACGCCCAGGTCGTCGAAGACCTCCAGGGTCCGGGGCTGGACCCCTTTGGCACGCGATCCGGGGAAGGTCCCGTCGTCGCGTTCCAGCAGCCGTACCGGGACGCCGCGGCGGGCCAGGTCGAGGGTGAGCGTCAGCCCTGACGGGCCGGCGCCCACCACCAATACCTCGGCGGCGCCGTCTCCGCGTGCTGCGCCCATGGTCTACTCCCTCGCTGGCGGTTATAGAGGAATCCGGGCCGACGGACGGCTCCGGACCGGGCGCGATCAGAGGGCGGCGCGGGGGTCGCGCTTGGCGAGCCGGTCGAGGAGGAGATCGACCTCGGCGCGTTCGGTGCCGGTCAGCGATCGTCCGGGCGTGCGCTGGGCGGGGCCGGTCAGGAGGCCGCGGCGGTGCATCACGTACTTGCGTACGGCGAGGCCGACGCCGGCCTGCTGCTGCTCGTAGCGGATGAGCGGCAGATGGGCGTCGAACAGGTCGTGGGCCTCATCGGTGCGACCCTCGGCGGTGAGAGCGACGACGTCGACGAGGAGCTCGGGGTAGCAGTAGCCGGTCATGGCGCCGTCGGCGCCACGCTGCATCTCGAAGTCCAGGAACAGGCCGCCGTTCCCGCACATGATCGACAGGCGTGGCATGTCACCGGCCTCGTGCGCGGCACGCAGCGCGCTGATCTTCTCCAGGCCGGGCCAGTCCTCGTGCTTGAGCATGACGACCGTCGGGACCGTCGCCGCGATGCGGCGCAGGACCGGCACCGACATGACGACGGAGAAGGTGAGGGGGTAGTCCTGGACGACGATCGGCACGTCGGGGCCGAGCCCTTCGCCGACCTGGCTGTAGTAGCCGATGATCTGGTCGTCGGTGCGCAGGGTGTGGGGCGGGCTGACCATGACCCCGGACGCGCCCAGCGCCATGACGTCACCGGTCAGCGCCTGCATCGACCCCAGTCCCGGCGCCGACACCCCGACCACGATCGGCAGGCGGGTCCGTGCGAGGACCGTCTCAACGATCGTGATGGATTCGGCGTGGGTGAGTTTGGGGGCCTCACCCATCTGCCCGAGCAGGGTGAGGCCGTCGACGCCGACCTGCTCGTAGAAGTCGACGAGGCGCCGCAGGGAGTCCAGGTCGAGCGCGCCGTCGGGGTGGAACGGCGTGGGCGCGATCGCGTACACACCGCGGGTGGTTCGGGCGATGGGCTTCATGGCCGTCCTTCTGCGTCCGTCTGCAGGTCAGATGCTGGGGATCAGTCCTCCGTCGACGCGGATCACCGACCCCGTCACGTAGGAAGCGGGCGCTCCGGCGAGGAAGGCGACCACGGCGGCGTATTCGGTGGGCTCGCCGTAGCGGCGCAGCGGGATGGCAGCGGCGCTGGCCTCAGCGACCTCTTGCCTGCTGCGGCCTTCGCTTTCGGCCTTGCCGACGTCCAGGGCGTGGACGCGGGCGGTGGCGATCCGGCCGGGCACGACGACGTTGCAGGTGATCCCGGCGTCGCCGACTTCGTTCGCGAGGGTCTTGGACCAGGCGAGCAGCCCGGCGCGCAGCGTGTTGGACAGGGCCAGCGCGGGGATCGGCGTCACGACGCCGGAGCTCGCGCTGGTGACCACCCGGCCCCAGCCGCGGTCGCGCATCCCCGGAACGATCCGGTCGGTGGTGGCGATGACCGACAGCAGCATGGACTGGAAGTGGCCGACCCACACCTCAGAAGGGGTGCCGAGAGCGAGGGCGCGGGGCGGCCCGCCGGTGTTGTTCACCAGGATGTCGACCGGCCCCAGCTCGTTCTCGATCTGGGTGACGGCCGGCTCGACCCGGTCGAGGTCGGCAAGGTCCCAGCCCAGCGCCAGGGCGGTTCCACCGGCTTTGCGGATCCGGTCGGCGGTGGCCTGGGCTGCTTCTTCCCGCAGGTCCGCGACCGCGATCAGGGCGCCTTCGGCGGCCAGCCGCTCCGCGATCGCACCGCCCAGCCCGCCGCCCGCGCCGTGCACGAGCGCGACCCGCCCGCCGATCTGTAGATCCATCGCTGACCTCCTCGGGGCCGTCCCAGCGACGGCCGATATGTCGTCGGCCTCTCACTGAACCTGCCGAAGCCGCCCGAGCGCCAAGACCAATTGCCCGCCCTCCCCATAGGCGCTGCCTATCCGAGAGGTCGGATAGGCGGCGCCTATGGAGGGAGGTGGCGAAGCGTCTTGGACAGCTCGACGGCATCCTCGCCACCCTCAAGAGGTCACGTTGGATAAGAGCGGGAACTGGTGATGACGGTGATTCCGGACATGATGAGGGCCGCTGCGCTGGCTGAGCCCGGACGGCTGCGCGTCGTCGAGCTACCGGTCCCGGCGCCGGCCCCTGAGGAGGTGCTGGTGCGGGTGCATCGGGCGTCGCTATGCGGCACCGATCTGAAGATCCGCAGCCACGCGTTCTTCACCTGCGGGCCGCCGCAGGAGGATTTCGTGCCGGGCCACGAGTACGCCGGCGTCGTGGCAGCGGTCGGGGCGTCGGTGACGGAGTTCGCGGTCGGGGACCGGGTGGTCACCGAAGCGCACCGCGGCTGCATGCGCTGCGCGAACTGCCTGCGCGGCGGCTACACCGACTGCCTCAACTTCGGGAACCGCGGCAAGGGCCACCGGGTCCAGGGGATGACGGTCAACGGTGGGTTCGCCGACTACGCCCTGAACCACGTCTCGACCCTTCACCGGCTGCCCGATGCGGTCGGCTTCGACGATGCCGTCGTGCTGACGACGGTCGGCACCGTCATGCACGCCCTGGACGTCCTGGGCAGCCTGCTGGTCGGCGCGAAGATCGCCATCGTGGGGCCGGGCCCGATCGGGCTGCTGGCCGTCCAGGTCGCCCGGCAGGTCGGAGCGGAGTTCATCGCCCTGTCCGGAACACGGGAGTCCCGGCTCGCGCTCGGCAAGGCGTTCGGCGCCGACCTCGTGGTGAACGTCCACCACGACGACCTGACAACACGGGTACGGGAGGCGACCGGTGGGCTCGGCGTCGACGCCGTCCTGGAATGCTCGGGAGCGCCGACTGCCGTGGACGAGGCGCTGCGGATCGTCCAGCGTGGCGGCGCGATCGTGCTCGCCGGGTTCTTCGCCCAGCCGGTGACCGCCGACCTCAACCACGCCGTCATGAACGGCATCACCCTGCACACCGTGCGCGGCGAAGGAGCCGGCTCCGTCGCCCGCGCCGTCTCCCTGGCCGGGCAGGGCCGCCTGACCACCAGCCCGCTGATCACCCACCACTTCCCGCTGGAGAAGGTGACCGAGGCGTTCGACACCTACGCCGAACGGCGCGGCGAGGCCATCAAGGTGATGCTCGACATCGCCGGACCCGGCCCGACGGGCCCACAGTGACCGGCGTCGGAACGGGAAGCGAGGATCCCGGCAGCGTCGAACCGGGAGACGTCCTCGCGGCGGAACACGCCGCCGTCGCCGCGATGGCGGACATCGCCGGCCAGCTGGTGGACTCCCTGCCGGCGGCGGCGGTCGCCCGCGCGGTGATGGTCCCGTTCGGTGACCCCGCCGTCCAGGCCGAAAGGGTCCGCTGGTTCTACACCCCCACCGACCACGGCGGCCTTCCGATCGGCGTACTGCCGCCGCGCTGCCAGGGTCTGGTCATGCGACTGCTGGCCAGCGGACTGACCCCCGCCGCCTACGCCACCGCCTGCACCGTCATCGGCCTGGAGAACGTCCTGGACCAGCTGGAGGGCTGGCGGGTCGACTGGGGGCGGGAACGCGGCCGTGATCCCGGCCTGTACTGGGTCCGGATCTTCGGTACGCCGGGTGACCCGTTGTGGGGGTGGCGGGTCGGCGGCCACCACCTGTCGGTGAACCTCCTCATCCACCGAGACCGGATCGCGGCCGCGACACCGTCATTCCTCGGCGCCGACCCCGCCACCTCACCGCTGCTCTCCGGAACGCTCCGTCCCTTAGGCGGCACCGAAGACCTCGCCCGCACCCTCATGACCTCCCTCCCCGCACCGCAACGCGCCACGGCGCTGCTGCATCCCCGCGCGGTCTCCGACATCGTCTCGGGCAACCGGCCCCGCATTCAGGGCGGCGAACAAATGATCCACATGCAAGATCTGTTCCGCGGACCGCTCCCGCCACCGCGCCTGTCGGCGCTCGTCGACCACATCGACGAAATCGCCGAGCAGGGCTCCGGCTACACCGCCGCCGACCACCAGACCATGGCCCTCCCGGTCGAGCCGTCCGGGGCCAGCGCCCGCGACCTGACCGCCGACCAGCGACGCTTGCTGCGCGACCTGATCGCGGCCTACACCGACCGGTCCCCGGCACCGATCGCCGCCGCCTACCGCCGCCACTACCTCGACGACGATCAACTCGACCAGGTTCATTTCGGGTGGGCCGGCAGCAGCACGCCGGGCGAGCCCCACTACTACCGGCTCACCGGGCCGCGGCTGCTAGTCGAATACGACAACACCCAGCGCGGCGCCAACCACGCCCACTCGGTGTGGCGCGACCCCGACGGCGACTTCGGGCTCGATCTGATCGCCTCCCACCGGACCTCCCTGCCGCACTGACCGGCCGGCCCAGCAGACCAACCGGCCCAGCCGACCTAGCAGGTCACGGCTCCGGACGGCAGGCCCATGCTGCTCGTCAACGGCAGGTTGGCCGCTTTCAGCTCCTCGATGAACCGTTCGGTCAGCTGTGTGGTCGAGCCGCGCGCGAACGCCACCAGTTCCCGGAACAGCGGCGGGTTCAGGGCGCGCACGTGCGGGTTCCAGCCGGGCGGCACGGCGTTGGCGGGGACCAGCGCCAGCCCAACGCCCTCGACGGCCAGGTTCAGCGACGCCGCCACCTGCGCCACCCTGGCGACCGTGCGCGGCGTGAAGCCGAGGGAGCGGGCGGCCCAATCCAGGACCTCCGACATCCCCTGCTCCGGTTCGAAGTGGATCCAGTTCGCTGCTGCGAGCTCGCTCGCCTGGGCGGAGGCGCCAGAGCGGTAGGGGCCGCGGCCGGCGACGACCATGCTCTCGAACCCGAGCGAGACGACGGTTCCGTCCCAGTGGATCGGTCGCGGGCCGATCGCCAGGTCGCCGTGTCCCGTGCGGGCCGCGATCTCAAGGTCGCGGCGGTGGGAGTAGTCGTGCAGCCGGAGCACGGTGGCGGGGTAGGCCTGGTGCCAGCGGGCGATGCCGGCGGGCAGGACGCCGGAGGCCACCGACCGGACGGTGAGGATGCGCAGCTCCCCGACCAGGCCGTTGACGACGTCGGCCACGGCCTGGCGGGCGGCGGCGACCTCGGCGAGCGCGGCGGCGGCACGCGGCAGGAACGCCCGACCGGCGGCGGTGAGCACGACGCCGTGCCGTCCCCGTTCCAGGAGCGTCGCGCCGACCTCCCGTTCCAGCGCCCGGATCTGCTGCGACAGCGACGGCTGGGCGACCAGGAGCCGGTCGGCGGCGGCGCTGAACGAGCCGTGCTCACAGATCGCGATGAAGTACTCCAGCTGACGCAGACGCATCCGGGGCCCACTACGTTCGCGGGACGGGGACGTCAATGTTGCGGCCGTCCTGGTCGAAACGGCGCTGCCAGATCTTGAGCCGCAGGTCGTCTCCGGAGATCCGGGCGCCCGCGTTCAGCGTCGCCGTCACCCTGATCAGGTAGGACCCGCCAGCGGGAAGGTACCGGTCGCCCCGGTCGACGATGAGCCGTCCCGACGGACCCAGGCGGGCGATGACCTCGCTGGAGGTCTTCGGAGTGCAGTAGGGCTTCTCGACCACGCCGCGGGTGGCGCAGGCCGTCCGGTCGGCGTCGGGGAGCTTGGTCGACGGCAGGAACAGATCCCCTGGATAGGGCGGCCCGAGGAACGCGGGTTTGGTGCCGGTGTTGGTCAGCACGTAGTCGACGGACGCGGAGATCTGGCCCGACGGCGATGCGGTGGCCGACGCGCTCGCCATCGCGATGCGGTAGGTGAAGCCGTCGGAGCTGGTCAGGGAGACCGGTGATCCGGTGACCGGCATCGGCTGCGCGGGGAGGTCGTCGCTGGCCGCCGCGCTGGTGGAGCGGTTTTTGGCGAGGACGTTCTTGGCGATGAGGCTCGTTGCCAGGGTGAGTGCACCGATGGTCAGGGCGGCCGCCGCGATGAGCACGCGGCCCCGCCCTCTTGCAGGGACCTTGCGGTGTGTGCCCGAGGTCCGGGCTGAACCGGGTGGGGCGTTCATGGAACCCTCCTTACGGGGTGGGGGGCGGTTCGTGAGACGAAGCCGTCAGCGACCCTGCTTGAGCCGCCGCGGCAGTATGCGACCGTGCCGAACTCTTCTCGGCGAAGACGCTGGTACAGGCAGGATGTCCACGACGGCCGCCCTCACCGGGGGCGGTTCGACGGTGACGGCGCACGGACGGGCCCGGAGGCCTTCGTGCGGGTTAGGCGGGTGCGGCGAGGGCCAGGAACTGTTTGATCCCGGTGGTGGTGCCGTCCCGGTCGATGGCGGCGATGTAGCCGTCGGGCCGAACCAGCACCAGCGTCGGGCCGGTGATGCCGTAGATCTTTTTGAAGCCGGGGCCGGGGTCGGGAACCGCAAGCGTCTCCAGGGACTCGGCGCTCGACGGCCACAGCTCCACCGCGTCCGCCCCGGCGCCGCTTCCGGAGACGGTGATCAAGGTGAAGTGGGGTCCTCGGAACACCTCGTGGAGTCGTCCGGGCCGGCCCTCGGCGTCGATGTAGTGGGCGTCGGGGGCGCGGTCGCCCGCGCGCAGCCCGGTCTCGGGCTCGTCGGCCGCGGCGGCGAGAGGTCCACCGGCGTAGCTGAGGGTGAGCTGGCGTTCCTCGTCGCCGCGCGTGGTTCCGGCGAGCGGCCGGTTGCTCATGGCGGCGTAGATCTCGCTCGACAGGCCCAGAACGCGGGCGGCGACGGGCTGCCGTTCGTCCTGGTAGGTGTCCAGGAGGCTGTCGGGGGCTCCGGCGAGGACGTGGGCGAGTTTCCAGCCGAGGTTGTAGGCGTCCTGGATACCGGTGTTCATGCCCTGGCCGCCGGTGGGCGGGTGCACGTGGGCGGCGTCGCCGATGAGCAGGATACGGCCGAGCCGGTACTTCTCGGCGAGCCGGATGTTGGGCCGCCAGACCGACGACCAGTGGATCTGGTGGATCTTCACCTTGGCCTTGCCGATGAAGTCCTTGACCAGCTTCTCCACGGCGGTCTGATCCAGGTCGGCCTTCTCCTCGGGGCGGAGTTTCAGCATCAGCTGGAACGTGCCGCCCGGCAGCGGGCACAGGGCCATGAACCGGCCCGCGTGCCGCGGCCAGATGTGCCACCGGTCGCGGCTGAGCCCGTCCAGGGTGACGTCGGCGACGATCATCCGGTCGTTCTCATCCGTCGTGCCGGGGAAGTCGATCCCGCTGCCGGTCCGCACCGTGCTGGCGCCGCCGTCCGCGCCGACCATGTACCGGGCCCGGATCTCCTCGACCCGGCCGCCGGGGTGCTCCACCGTCGCGACCACGCCGTCCGGGCCGTCGGTGAAGGCGGTGAGACGGGTATTGAACTCGACGTCGCCGCCGAGTGCGGCCAGGCGGCGGCGGAGCGCCGCGTCGGTTTCGTACTGGGCCACCAGCAGCGTGTTGGGGTGCGGGATGTCCTCGGTGACGTCATGCGTTTTGATCATTGTCTTGGGGACGGTGAGGGGCCCGACGTGCAGGCCCAGCTTCGGGTAGAGGGTGCTGTGCCGCTCGATCTCGGCGAGCACTCCGAGATCGTCGAGGACCTCCAGGGTCCGCGGCTGCACCGCCTTGGCCCGCGACCCCTCGAACCCGCCGGCCGCGGCGCTGATCACGCGGTAGTTCACCCCGCGCCGCTGGAGGTCGCAGGCCAGGGTCAGGCCGGCGGGCCCTGCGCCCACAACCAGGACGTCGATGCCGGTGTTCTTCATCTTCTCTCCTCCGATCCACTCCTAATTTCGACTACATCGTATCCGAAACTAGCCAGGCCTGCGGAAACGGGCGATCACGGCCACTTGATCCAGGCGCGGACGCCGCGGCCCATGACGAGTTCGAGGTCGCCGCCGGTGAGCCAGGGCAGTTCCTCGGTGAAGCTGGTGACGCACTGCCGCCAGGTGCACCTCATCCGGGTGACGTCGGTGCCCCAGAACATCCGCTCGGACCCGAAGGCCTCGAAGGTTCGGCGGAGCAGGTCGTGGGTGCTGGCGAAGGGGTAGGGGTCGGTCGCCATGCTCGGCACCCCGGTCGCCTTGACAGCGATGTTTGGGTGCTTGCCCAGGTCCAGGAGGGCGTCGAAGTGGTCGCCGGCTTCGGGGAGGGTGAAGAACGGCAGGACCGCGAGGTGGTCGATGAGCAGCCGCATCCGTGGGTAGCGGACCGCGATCCCGCCGAGCAGCGGCAGGTGCTCGGGGAAGACCATCAGGGCGACCGGCATCTCGCGTTCGTCGGCGGACTGCCACAGCCAGTCCAGCCCGCCCGTGGTCAGCGCCGCGATGAGGTCGGGTGAGGCGAGCACGAACCGCAGGCCGAGCATCCCCGGCCTGGCCAGCAGCGCCTCCACCGCCGCCGGGTCGGGGGCGGTGGTGAGCGGGAACCAGCCGAGGGTGGCGAACCGGCCGGGGTGGCGGGTCGCGGCCTCGACGGCGTAGTCGTTGGCGTCTGCGTCCCAGATGGCGGGGCAGTTGACGACCCGGTCGACGCCCGCCTCATCCATGCCGGCGAGGGCGTCCTCGATGAGGTAGGGCTGCTGCCGGTGGTGCGGCGGGGCGCCGTCGCCCTGCCACAGGTGGATCTGCGCGTCCACGATCTCCATGGTGTTCCCGGTCTTCATGGCGTTTGCTCCGTCCTTCAGTTCCGGCCGGCGACGAGGCGGGCGCGCATCCAGTCGGCGACGAGCAGGTCCCGGTCTTCGCGGTGGTTGTAGATGCAGTGGTCGCCGTCGGAGAACACGACCATCTCGCGGTCCTTGGTCGGCACGAGGTCGAGGACCATCTGCGCGAGGGGGTCGGAGACCAGCGGATCTCTGCCGCCGTGGACGACGAGCAGCGGGTAGCCGGCGTTGGGGCCGTCGGCGGTGGGGTCGACGGTGCTCCAGATCGCGGTGGTCTCCTCCGCGGTGTCGCGGTCGCAGAACGCCATCATCTTGGTGAAGAAGGTGCCGATCTCCGGCGGCACGAGTCCCGGTGTGGCGATGCCGCCGTTGTCGCAGCAGGCCGCGATCCGGGTGTCGGCAGCGGCCAGCGCCATCGCGAACGACCCACCCATGCTGTTGCCGATCATGCCGATGGGACGGCCCGGTGCCCGCGACTCGACCTCGTCGACGACGCCGCGGTAGCCCTCCAGCCAGCTCGGGGTCAGGTAGACGCGTTCGGCCATGCGGGACTCGCCCTGTCCGGGGGCGTCCAGCAGGTACGCGTCGATGCGGCGGGCCGCGAGGGCCTCGCCCATGGTCATGAAGTCCAGCGACCAGCCCTCGACGCCGCCGACCACGATCGCCGAGCCGATCGCGTCCGGACCGGCCGGGAGCAGCCAGCCCGATAGCGGGCCCTCGCCGGTCGAGACCGTGAACCGCTCGCGATCACCGGTGATCTCGGCGGCGCGCGTGTAGAGGTCGAGGGCTCCGGTGTAGATCTCTCGCCGCTCGGCCGTGTCGGCGAGCATCATCACCTGGCTCATCCGCAGCAGCGCCGACGCCCGCCGCAGATACGCGGCCCGCGTGAGCGCGCCGTGCGCACCGTCGGAGGTCTCCGCCCGGTTCAGGCAGACCCGCGCCAGGGCGGAGGCGGCGTCCCTCCACCCTTGCCCGTCCAGCACCCGCGCCCGGAGTTCGACGACATCGGAGTACTCGACGCCGTAGGCCAGCATTCGCTCGAAGGAGAACTGGCGCAACGCCGCCTGCGACTCCACGCTCAGGGCTCCCACGACCTCGTCGGCCTCCACGCGCCGCCCGAGGAAAGCACGCCTCTCCACCGCCACGTCCAGAGATGCATCACCAGGGTGGTTCATGCTGCCTCCCTTTCACCTGATCAAGGGCGTGCGCCGACGCCGGCGGCCTCGCCGTTCTCATGCGCGCTCTCCATCGAGTGATGATTTTGGCTACAACGTAGCCGAAACGAGGAGGGGGGTGCAATGCATCTCCGTCAGCCGGGGAGGGGCGGAGTTCGGCCGATGCCGCCACCAGCCGGACCACGAGGAAGGCGGGATACTGGCGACATGCACCCGAGCAGTGATTCCGCCTCCGCCTCGGGGCCAGGCGAGACCCGCAGGCCGACCAGGAGCCCCGGACGGCCCAAGATGCCGTTCGAGCGCATCGTCGACACGGCCCTGGAGATCGTGGACGCCGAAGGCGCGGACGCCCTCACCTTGCGCGCCCTGGCGCAGCGGCTCGGCTCCAGCACCGCCACCCTCTACCGCCACGTCGACAACCGCGCCGATCTGCTCGGCCACGTCGTGGAACGCGTCTTCGGCGAGATCAAGATCGACGCCGGGGCGCTGGAGGGAGCCGAGTGGCCGCACGCGTGCGAACTGCTCGCCACCGCCATGTTCGACGCCATCGCCCGCCACCCCCGCGCCGTACCACTCCTGATGGAGACCGTGCCGACCGGCCCGAACGCCATGGCCTACCGTGAACTCGGCCTCTCGATCCTGCTCGCCGGAGGCTTCTCCCCTGCCGCTGCCCGGACCCTCCTCGCCACCCTCGGCCGCTTCGTCATCGGCTTCGCCATCCAGCTGCGCGACGACCCTGACCATCAGCAGGCCGACGTGCGGGCGGGCGACACCCTGCATCGCGCCGACCCCACGCGCTACCCCTCCATCAGCCTGACGGCGGCCGCGGCCACCGTGCCCCTGGCCGAGGAATTCGCCCTGGGCCTAGACCTCCTCATCCGAGGAATGCGCAGCTTCGAGGCCGACCACCGGCATGGCGGGCCGTCCTGACGGCACGTTCACACGCGCGAGCCGCCGCCGACCTTTGCCGCATAACGACCACACCGCAGCCGATCTGACAATCGGTAGTCATATGCAATGCTTCCCGGTGGCACGAGAGCGGGCGACAGGGTGGAGGGCTGCGGCGACCTTCGCTCGCTTCCTGCGACCCGGCGCAGCCCGCGACCTCGTCGGCGGCCGGATCCCCACCACATGGACGACTGGCCCGCTCCTGGCCGAGGCCGCCTACCCCGACGTCCTGGTCGCCCGCGTTGGAGACCGCGCGGGAACGCCAGCGCAACGCCTTCCGGGCCAGGGCGACCCGGCGCCGGAGCATGTGGGTGAGGCCCTTGGACGCCTACGTCGGCGCTGAACGCCCCTCCAAGGTGATGGTCTGGACACCCGAGCACACCGGCGTCTTCCTCACCCACGCCCGGCGTCACCGGCTTTATGCCCAGTACCACCTCATCGCCTTCCGCGGCCTGCGACGAGGCGAATCCTGCGGGCTGCGCTGGCCCGACCTCGACCTCAAAGAAGGGACCATGACCATCCGCTGGCAGATCACCACCGCCACCGGCGGCACCGAACAAAGCCGACCCAAATCCGAGGCGGGCGACCGTCAGGTCATGCTCGACCAGCACACCATCGCCGAGCTCAAAGCCCACCGCACCCGCCAGAACAAAGAACGCCTCGCCGCCGGAGACACCTGGCAAGACACCGGCTTCGTCTTCACCACCCCCACCGGCCAACCACTCCACCCCGCCGAGGTATCCGACCAGTTCCTCCGCCTCGCCATGGACGCCGACCTGCCACCCATCCGCCTCCACGACCTCCGCCACGGAGCAGCAACGATCCTGCTCCACGCCGGGCACGACATGAAAGTCGTCCAGGAAACCCTCGGCCTGTCCTCCATCACCATCGCCGCCGACACCTACACCAGCGTCCTGCCCCAACTCGCCAGACAATCCGCCGAAGACGCCGCCGCCATCCTCATCAACGCCACCAACAAAACCCGAACCCCAACCCGATAACAGCAACCGCCGGTTCAGCGGCCAGTTCCGCGGTAGATCCCACAGGTCCGGAGCAGCGTGCGCCATTGCTAGTCGAAATATCCGCTTGCGTTTCTCGCGTTCGCTCTGACACGATCACTCAAGATCTTCGGAGGAGTTCCGGGATGAAGGGAGGACTGACCATGGCTGCCATCACGCTGGCCCATGCTTTCTTCCTCCCACCGCGCGTCTGAGGCAGGCCGGTGGGGCCATCCGATTACTGGAGCCATCCCACCGATGCCCAAGCAGTATCGTCGCAAGAATCGCCTTGACGAGGCCGATCTCTACTACGCCAACACCACCTACGAACCACCCTCGCCGGACTACTTCGATTTCGCAAAGCACGCCGGCGACGATTCCACCCTGGACGGCCCACCGGCAGGCGATCGCTGGTCCACGTGGGACCAGAGCACCCCGACCGAACGCGGACCAGAGCCGCACCCGTCCTGGTTGGTGACCGAGCTCGCCGCGGTCGACACCGAGCACGGCGTGCTCAAGACCGGGAAGGAAGCCGACGTCTATCTGATCACTCGCGGCGTCCCGGACACGGCCCGGTCCTGCCTACTCGCGGCCAAGCGCTACCGCTCTGGTGACCACCGACTGTTTCATCGCGACGCCGGCTACCTGGAGGGCCGCCGCGTGCGGGAGAGCCGGACCAACCGGGCGATGGCCGCCAGGACCGAGTTCGGCAAGAAGGCCATCGCCGCCCAGTGGGCCAACGCCGAGTTCAACACTCTGTGCCGGCTGTATCTCCTCGGGGCGCCCGTCCCCTACCCGGTGCAGATTCTGGGGACCGAGGTGCTGGAGGAATTCATCGGGGACGCCGAGGGCTATGGCGCGCCACGCCTGGCACAGGTCGGGGAGAACCTGCCGGACCTGTGGGATCAGCTGGTCGAGGCGATGGTGCTGCTCGCCAGGGATGGCCTGGCCCACGGCGACCTGTCCGCCTACAACATCCTGGTTCGCAACGGGCGGCTGGTGATCATCGACCTGCCACAGATCGTCGATGTGATCGCCAACCCCGACGGACCCGCCTTTCTCAACCGGGACGCCTACAACGTAGCCACCTGGTTCTCCAGTAAGGGCGTCACCGAGGCCGACGGTGACGAACTGGCAGCCCTGCTCCGCGCCGAAGCCCGGCTGACATGAAATGCGGCCTGGCTGGAGTGCGGTGAGGCCACCGCGCTCCAGCCCAAGTCCGCCACACCGTGTCCGTCCCATCGGGAACGGCCGCCAGCTGCTGTTCCTGACCGGCATGACCCGCCTGCACGCAGGCGGATACCGACTCGGGCCGCACGTCCCGTCCTCTCCAACCTAAGCACGATCACGACCAGCAGCAGAACCGCGCGGCCTCGCACCGACGTGCTGCCACGCCATAGCCGCGATCCGCCGCTCCGAACCGGCGATGGACCGCGCTAACCCGGCCGAGGATCCGTTCTGGCTTGGCACCTTCACCTCAGCTCGGTGATGCATGCGCTGCGCGACCTTGGCCAGTACGACGAGGCGGTCAAGCACGCCGAGGTCGTGCTCGACTTGCCGGCAGCGAATGTGCGGACCAAGGCACTCCACCAGACCTTGCTGGCAACTGTCCACTCCAGACGCGGCGATCTTGATGCCGCCTGCGATACCTCAAGCCAGGCGCCACCGCCTGACCACCTCAGTCACTCACTCAGAAGGAACTACTCCTTTCGAGGACTGCACCCACCCCGCTGCCCTCACCAAGGTGCGGACCGCTACCCTTTTCCCGGGCCTTTGGGGGCAAGACACAGGACGTAGCCGGAACCCGCCCGGCCCTTCCAGAAGAAGCGCGTCGTGGTGGGATAGGCTGCGCACGCTCGACTCCTGCTGCCGTCAAAGTCGTCGCTGTAGACGTTGTCCACCTTGCCGATCACCTGGAACGTGGCCTCGCGGTCGGAGCAGGACACTACCTTTATCAAACTCGCGTTCTCCGCGTCATTCACACAACTCCCGACCTTCGCAACGGCGCCCAGTGGCCGACATCCCCCTGCTCTTCCGTGCCCCTTCGAGAACGTGCGGACGGTGTACCGGGACCGGGATCACGCCCCGGGGCCGCGCCGTGGGGGCGCGCGGCGTTCCGGGTCCGCGAAGGGCATGAGCGGTTCGTCCGTCCGGCCGGTCGACGCAAAGGACGGGCGCGGCGCCCGCTCACGCCGCATCTGCGGCGCTACCTCCGGTCATTGCGGCAGCACATTCACCGATCACCCCGGGAGGTCGATCGGTTACCAATGGAGTGAACCATGCGGCCGCTGTCTGACATTTATTATAAAGAAGCACGACGATATTGTTATTTGATTATGAGATCACATGACTCAGCACTCAAGCATTGACCGCCAAATCATCACAACTTATCGTTGCCGTAGAACGCGTTCTGTTCGCAGGAAAACCCTCGCGTCAATGTGGACATGATGGCTCTCGCCTCACCAATCCACGATTCACCACATCTGCTACACCCTTCCCCAGATAGGTAGAGCGGTGCGTGGGACCATCGGCTACCACCCACCCCGTTGGGCAGCAGGCAGATGCCCGACTTCGAAAAGAGGGCCCCCTTGTACCCGCTCCCCCGGACTGGCCGCTTGACCCCCAAGATCTCCGGCTTCCTTCGCTCGTCCCCCGCCACCATTTCCGCCGTGTGGATTCATTCATGCAGGTGAGAGCCCATGCGGGCCGTCAATGGGAGATCACACGATCCTGCTTGCGCGGTCGCGACGCTCACCGGCAGACCGTGCAAGGACCGCGTGCGGGCCACCCGTGCGCGGAGACAGCAGAATCCCTTCGAGGAGGAACCCTCGTGAAGGCTCCCGCACGACTCGCCGCGCCGGCAGCCGCCGTGTGCGCCGCACTGGCGGTCACGGCCGGCCCCACGTCCGCCGCCACCACCACAATCCGCCAGGACACCGCGGCGGGCGCGCCCTATTCCGGGAACTGGCAGGTCTCCACCGTCGGCCCGCTCGCGTTCTCCAGCACGTTCCTCGGTGCCAACGTCACCGGGACATGTGACAGCGCACAGTTGCAAGGCGACGCGACCTCCGCCGGCGCCGGGGAAGTGACCGCCGCCTCGGTCGGCGCGTGCCGAATGTCCAACGGCTTCACTTCGCCCCCCACCGACCTCGACCTGAGCGGCGTGTCGGACAGGAGCGGCCAGATCACCTACAGTCCCGTCCAGGGTGGACGGGACGGCGTCATCGCCATCAACCCGGGCCTGCGGATCACTCTGACGGGCCAGATACTGGGCATCACCGTCACCTGCATCTACGGGTCCCGTACCGGAAGCGGCAACGGGCTCACCTTCGACGTCTACAACCGCGACAACCCCAACCGCCCGCTTCCCGACGACGACCTGCAGGCCAAGGCGACCACGATCTCGTTCGTCCGGCAGCCCGGCAGCAGCCTGCTCTGCCCGGGCAGCGCCACCGGAAGCGGTACCGCCATCGGCCGCGGCGAGAGCACCCCTGGATCCGGCGTCTTCGACCGCAAGCTGTACCTGACCTCGTAGCCGGACAGTGGTCGTGGCGACCAGAGAGGCGTGGTGATCGATCTCGTTTCGTAGTCAGCAGTGCCGAGGTAGCCGAGGGCTCGAAGCCGTCGTAGACGTGTGGCCTGAACGGCGCCACCAGGACCGCGGCGTGGCCGACCGTGTGGTCGCGGAGATCGAGCGCGACGGAGGGGTCGCGCTCGCGTCGCACGAGTCCGTGGCCGACCCGGAAGGCGGAGAGGCGATAGTGCGCGGCGCGGTCGAGCGGTTCGGCCGCCTGGACGCGGTGGTGAGCAACGCGGGCATCTTCCACACCTCGCCCTTCGACCGGTTGTCGCCGGACGAGTGGCGGCGCATGCTCAACGTGCATGTGGACGGGGGGTTCTACCTGAGCCAGCCGGCGTTCCGCGTGATGAAGGCGCAGGGTTACGGCCGGTTCGTGTTCATCTCCTCCTCTGCCGGAATCTTCGGCCAGGCCGAGGCCGCACACTACGCGGCGGCGAAGGCCGGCCTCCTCGGCCTGACGAACGTCATCGCCCTCGAAGGCGAACCTCATGGCGTCCTGGCCAACACCGTGCTGCCCACGGGCTTCTCGCGGATGGTCACCGCCACCGTCGGGGACCGGGAGCAGTTCCCCCAGGAGACGGCGTTCTACGACGCCATCCGGCCCGAGCTGGTCGTCCCCATCGTCGTCTACCTCGCCGGCAGGGCGTGCGACCGTACGCATCAGAACTACTCCGCGAGCGCCGGACGCTATGCCCGGGCCTTCGTCGGGCTGGGCGACGGCTGGTTCGCCGGGCCCGGCAGCACCCCGAGCGCCGACGACATCGAGGACCATCTCGCCGAGATATCGGGGACGGAGTCCTTCACCGTCCCAGGCTCGATCTACGACGAAGTGGCGGACGTCTGCGCGCTCCTGGGAATCGGCTGACGGTACGTCACCGGACCTCGGCGGGATCACCTCGACAGCGGCTACGCGAAATCCCCCTGGGTAAGGAACTCTGACGCCCGGTGAAGAGGACACCGAGGCGTCAGCGAGCCGCCGGGCTTCGCCAGGTCGGCGTGCCACAACCGCGATCAGAGCGGACCTGTACGAACGGATCATCCAGCAGGAAGACCGCTCGTCAGCCTCCACAGCCCGCCGGACGAGGCGGATCAGATCCCCGGCCAGGACCGCACGGACTGACGCCGGGGCGACTCCGCGCGCAGCCGCCCCGGCCGTGTCCAGGCTCGATGGAACGGCTTGGAACGGCTTGGAACGCCTTCTCACCAAGAAGGTCCGGACGCCCAACGGGGACGACGTGCGACTCCGCCTCAGACCGGCCGTCCTCGTCGGCGCCGCGATGACCTCGAAGGAGATCGCAGTGTCGAAGGAGGATTCATGCTCGCACGACCGGCAAGGTTCATCGTTGCCGCATTGATGCTGTCCCTGCTGGCTCCGGCTGGTCCGGCGTTCGGCCAGGCCACCCGCCCACGAGTGCTGTACGTGACGAACCTCGGGTCCCCGGTGGTCGCCATGTTCACCGTCGATCGTCAGACCGGGGGCCTCACCCCGCTCGCCGATCCCGTACCGGCCGGCGCGGGGCCTCGCGGTGTGGTCGCCACACCCGACGGCCGATTCGTGTACGTGGCCGACACCGACTCAGGGCGGGTGCTGATCTACCGCGTGGCAGAGTCCGGGGCACTGACCGCGCTCGACGAGGTGCCGGCAGATGGCGACCCGTTCGGTCTCGCGATGGCGCCCAACGGGCGGACGCTGTACGCCGGGGCTCAGGGCACCAGCCGGGTGACACCCTTCTCCGTGGGCCGCGACGGCCGGCTGACCCGGCTGGCGTCCGTGCCATCCGGCGGCACCAACCCGCGCGGTGTCGCGGTGTCACCGGACGGCCGCTTCGTGTACGTCACCAACGGCCTACGCGACCCGGCCGTACCCGGCACGCTCTCGATCTTCGTGGTGACCGACGGCGGCGGACTCAAGCTCCTCAAGTCGATCGAGATCGGCCGGTTCGGCGCCGGCATCACCATCTCGCCCGACGGCATGCTCCTCTATGCCGAGAGCCAGGCGACCAACCAGATCCGCGGATACCGGCGGAGCACCGACGGCCTGCTGACCGAACTGCGAGGCTCGCCCTTCACCTCGCCCAACGACCCTGAGGGCATCATCATCACGCCCGACTCGGGGCACGTCTACGCAGCGGCCACCGGCCAGATGCCCGACGGCACCCCCGGCGGCCCCGGAAACGTACAGGCATTCAGAGTCCAGCCCACCGGCACCCTCGGCCCCGCCAGGCCGGTCGAGGCCGGAGCCCTGCCGACCGCTCTCGCCCTGTCACCCAGCGCCCGATTCCTCTACGCCGCCAATAGCGACTCCAGCGACATCACCGCCTACGCGATCGGCTCGGACGGCGCCCTTCGCCAACTCCCGGGCTCCCCCTTCGGGGGGCTTGACGAGCCCGGATTCCAAGCGATGGCGATGCTCCCCGACCAGGGCCCCACCGCTCGGTTCTCCTTCAGGCCCGGCGCGCCGGCCCGTTTCGACGCCACCGCCTCCGACGACCACGACGGCCGCGTGGCCCGCTACGACTGGGAGTTCGGCGACGGCACCGTCCTGCCGAACGGCGGCCCCACTCCGACCCACACCTACACCCGCCCGGGCACCTTCACGGTCAAACTCACCGTCACCGACGACGAGGGCTGCAGCGACCACCACATCTTCACCGGCCAATCCACCCTCTGCAACGGCTCACCCACCGCACGCACATCCCAAACAATCACCACCTGAGACTCGTACCGAAGCTCGCGGCGCACCACAAGCGGCGCTGCTCCGTCAGCGGGAGAGAAGGTGCGGCGGTGAGGAAGAACGACGAGCCCACCGCCGCACCATCTCGGCTGCCTGGGGGCGCCATGTGATCGCCTCGTGGGTCCTGGAGCGGTGCGGCCGCTTGGGCGCGTGCCGGCCGTCGCCCGCGCCGGAGGAGTGCTGGCAGGACTGGCTGATCGGCCTGGCCGGGCGGCTGCGGCGCGCGTTGCTGGCCCACCCGGACGGAGCCCGGATCATCGCGGCCTTCCAACTGTCCCTCAAGGTGGCCGCCATCTCAGAACTGGTTGAGCACGCTGGTCGGGCGGGGCGTTCCCTTGCGGCAGGCTCGCCTGATCGTGTTGGCGGTGTTGCGCTCCACCATCGGCTACGTCCTCTAGGAACAGGTCGGCCGCCCCGACGCGGAACCGGCCAGCCGTCAGCGGCCACCGCCTCCGCGACAGCCGTCTCCCCGAGCACTTCCGCAGCCGTCTCCAGTATCGGACCATTCGGGTCCAACGACCGGGTGGAACGGTACCGATGCCCGGGCCGCGGCGGGACCTTCGGCACTGGGGGCCCCCGAGCGCATGCGGAAGGTTGGGAGACCTGGGCAGCGGATGGGAAAGGAGAGCAGAACCGTGACGACAACACCGCAGGACGAGACCGAGCCGCAGGAGCACGCCGGGCTGGCGGAGTTCCGCCTGGACGGCGTCGCGCTGGCAGCGGTCGACGGGGAACTGGATCTGGCGACCGCGCCGCTGCTGGCTGAGCGGCTGCGTGGTCTGCTGGCGGCCGGCTGCACCCGGATCGTGCTGGACGTGGCGGGCGTGTCGTTCTGCGACTCCAGCGGCCTGAACGTCCTGCTGGACATCCAGCGGCGGGCCTCCCGCAGGGGCGGCTCCCTCACCCTGGTCGGTCTCAGGCCGAACCTGGCACGCGTTCTGGACGCCGTCGGGCTGACGGGACGATTCGACCCCGCCTCAGCGCAGAACACGACCTGACCTGCCGGACGAATGCGCTCGAATCCTTCGACGCCCGGACCCGCAAAACAGGTCGGACCCGCTTCCCGACCGCGGCAGCGGCGCTCCATTACGTCTACACGGCGCCGACGAGTCTGGACCCGCCCGGGAAGGGCCGCAAACGCTGGACCATGCGCTGGAGGGCGGCACCGAACGCCTTCCCAGCGGCCCACTGACCAGCCCGGCAATCAGGATCAGCCGTTGAATGGACGGTCCTTCGGCACCGTAGGAACACCGCCCTTGGACGCCGGTTTAGGGTCGGATATGGCCCCGAGGCGAGGAGTGCGGCATGGCTGAGGAGCAGATGCCGGGGTGTGCCGCTCGAAAACTCGATTTGGTGGCGTGACCTGGGGTTCCGCTGCGGTTATTCGCCGGGGCTGAGACCATCTCGTGGTGCTGCTGTCGCCGACCGATCGAGCTCGCGGTCGCGCTGCGAGAGTCGCCTCCTCAGCTCGAACGCCCGGCTCCGGCGCTCCACGATTCGCCTCCATCGTCACCGCAGTGGTGAGACGCCTACGAACACGCCCTCCGAGGGGACGTTGCGCTTCGTGCAGGCGAACAGCAGGTAGTAGCCGGGGATCAAGATGTCGGAGGAGGGCGCGACAGCTGTGAGGGCATCGCCTTCGTGCACTGGCTTCAGTCCAAGAAATCGCTGGTCGGGGTTGAATGAATGCGTGCTGCTGCCACAACGCACCAGGGCCAGCCGCGTGACTTCTTCCTTCGACTTCACTCTTACGGTGAAGCGCTCACCGGCGTGCACGGTATCCGGAGCAGCCGTGATCAGGGGGCGTTCGGCACAAACGTACCAAGGCTCGTAGATCTCCATTTCCAACCTCCTCACCGCTTCCGGACCAGGCAAAGCATTCCGGTTGGAACCGGCGGTCCAGACCCTCCCATCCGGCATCAGGAGAGCGGTGGAGTGGTAGTTCCTGACTATCGTCGATGGCGCCAGTCTCCTCGTCGACCATGCCCAGGTTCCACTCGCGCGGCTGAGCAGCTCAGGATCATGAACTGCCGTGTCATCGTCGTCGGACTTCTCGACACCGCCGACCAGGATGACCTCGCACGACGGCAGTATCACGGCGTTCAGATTGATGCGTTGGCGGCCGTTCAGGTGCGGTGCCCGTGGCATCAGCTCCCGCCACTGCGGGTCGTCGAAAGGCGTACGGGGCGTTCCAAGGTCAATGATGAAGGCGGCGGTGTCTCCTGCGAGCACCACTCGCATCCGGAATTCCTCTTCCTCCAGCATCGGTAGCACTACGGCACAGGAGTTGTACCAATCGTAGAGACCCCACCCGCCAGGCGGGACGTCGGCGACATCCTGCCAGGCGGCGCCGCCGCCCGGTGTCCAGCGACCGCTCTTGCCGCTGAGCATCGGGGTCGCGCTGAAGACGTCGCCTCCGGGCGCTGCGAATATCCGGGGATACAGATAGCCGGAAGTGAGGGAAATGATCGACGGGGAGGCGCCGGCGAACTGCCAGTCGGGTTCCAGGTAGAGTTCGAGATCATTGTTGTTGTGCCAGCTATCGGAAAATGACGGATGACCTGATAGCGCGAGTACCCGTCCATCACGAATCGTCGACAGTGTCGGATACCAACGTCCTCTGTGCATGGAATGTGTCTTCGACCAATACTTTGCACCCGAAGTCGGCGCCGGGTTGAAGATCCATGCATCGGGCAATCCCGGAAAATGGTCGGGATGCGGAGCCGTTGGGTCGGGCGGTTGTAGCCACTTTTCAGTGCCGCCCGCCACGAGCAGTCGTCCGTCTGGGAGGAAGGCGTGTCCTGAGCAGAAGACGTCCGTGGTGGGTGCGTCGATCTTCTCCAGCTCCAATGTCGCACAGTCGAACAGCTGGCAGTGGTCCAGATCCTGAGGGCGGGCCTGGTGCTGTTCTCGGCTGTGCTGGTTGCCGCTGAAAATCACGATCTTGCCGGTGTGCGCGAGCGCGGCGTGAATCGCGAATGCCCGGGCCGGCAAGTCGTCACCGTTACCGTCTTCGACCACGAACCAGCGGCCCCTCCTGGCGGCGGCCGCGAAGTAAGGGCGCGACATGTCGCTGACGATTCCGCAGAGTTCCTGGCGCGCCCGAATCGCAGCCGGTAGTGGTACGTCGATGTCGACGGGCAACGAGCCCCCTGGCGCCTCCCACCGGCCGATCTCGGTCGTATCGCTGTACAGCCGGACCGTCGCACCCGGCTTCAGCCGCGAGACGGTGACCTGCCGGGGACCGGCGCACAGCGGGCCGTCGATGCGCGGGCGTTTGAGCGCCGTCAACGGGGTCACCGTCACCGTGTTCTGCGCGGACGTGTCCAATTTGCAGTCCGGCATCGACTGTTCGGCTGAAATCTCCTCTCCCGCTTGCAGGGGGCCGGACAGCACCCCACCGTGGTTGAGCGGCATCGCGTCATTGTAGATCGTGTGACCATTTCGCATGATTCTGACCACCGCGCCCGGCACAGTGTCGTGCACACTGATCGTATTCTGGCACTCCTCCAGCGGCTCATCGATGGCGGGCGGAGACAGCGTTCTCGGCGGAGCAAGCGGTAGCGGGCTCGTCGTCACTTTCGACGCGGTGGATCCGCAGACGATCTGAGAAACCTTGAGGGGCCGTCCGCCGAGGATTCGCTTTCCCGGGTCCAACCTCACAATCGCAAGGTCACCGACCGCCGTGCCGTGGCCGAGAAGCTGGCTGTTCTGGCGGACTTCTATCCGGGCGCCAGGACTGCACGTGGTGAGCATGATGCTCTGCCCGCAAATGTAGAGCGGCGACGCGAACTGCACCAGACCATTCGCCACGGCCTCGACGAGCTGCCCTTTAGGTGAGGGACCACTTGTCTCCGAACCGACGCGTTGCGTCGCCACGAGACGCTGTCCCTGAACGAGCCGGGTGCGGTCAATGGGAATGTACGTGTCGGCCCGGTCGACCTGGACGTCACCTATGGGCGTAGGATCTCCCTGGATGTAAATCTGGACTTGCGAGTCAGAGAATTGGCCCTGCACTCGTACCATTTCGCTGCAGGTTGTGACGGGACTGACGATAGCCGGTGCTCCCAGTGGCATCTCATGAGCCTCCAGATTTCATCATCCAGGCACGCTTTCCGGCATTATCTCCTTCACCTATCAGGCCGAACCTCAAGTGCACGCAAACTCGCGGATCGTCAGCCTGGATCTGGTGACCGCCCGGCCGACCGCCCCTATGCCCGCCGGCACATCGCCCCACGTGTTCCTGGCTGGGCGTGTCCTCCCACAGCACCTCGTTCAGCGCCTGGCTGATCGAGAGCCCGGAGCGTCAGGTGTCCGGCTGGTCCGGCGCGGCCGGCTTCCCGGGCCAGGTGGGCTTCAAGAACAGGGTGGGCAGGCGCGAGGGGTCCGTCTGCCACACCTCGGTCGGCCGGATGCCCGCGGGCCAATCCCGGCGGCGCCGGGGCTTGACCGTGGGCAGTCCCTCCCCCGGGCCCTCCAGCGCGAGGAACGCCAGGCCCTGCTTCAGGACGGCCCGCGGTCCCGGGGCGAGGTAGGACGCCCAGGCCGGTGCGGTCGTCTGGCCGCGCATCCGGCAGTAGCAGGCCAGGGCGTACCCGAACTCGCGCTCCCTGAGGTAACCGAGCCGAAAGTAGCCGTCGCTGCCCGCGCCGTTGAGTGTCCGCTCGTCCAGATAGCCGAGGGGCTGGATCGACCACGAGCGGGCGGCCTTCGCGTAGCTCATCGCGGCGTTGGTGGTGAAGATGCCGAGCCCGAGGTAGACCGTGACGAGATCGGTGAGCCGTTCGTGGTCGCCGCGCCGGGAGACGCGGTTCTCGCCCAGCAGCCGGACGTGACCGAGTTCGTGCGCGATGATGGCCGTCAGGTAGGCGGGATCGGCCGCCTGGTCCCGGTCGAGACTGATCACCGCGCGGCCGTTGCGCCGTGTGTAGTGACCCACCGTACGAACGCCCGAGGCGCGGCCCTTCTCGGCCCCGTCGAACAACTCCACGATGAGGCCGGCGGGATCGACCGACATGAGGTCGCACACCCGAGCGGTCAGTTCCTTGATCTGTGCCAGCGTCCCGGTGTAGGAGGCGGGGAAGAAGTCCTGTGTGGGCAGCGCGATGTCGCCGAGCTCCGCGGGGCCTCCGAACTGCTCGGCGCACCAGTGCATCCGGGTCTCTATCCAGCTCTGCTGCTCGAACTCGACCGGGCATTCGGTGCTCGGCAACCAGGGCGGCACGTCCGTCTCGTGCTCCTCCTCCATGGAGCCTCCATAGATCGCCGCTGCCGGAGATCAGCGGTCATCATATGGACGAGGGCCGGGCCCGGACTGGTTCCACCCAATCCCGGTCAGAGTCCCGAGCAGCGGGCCGACAGCGAGGTCCGTAGAAGGCATTCGCGCCGATACCGATCATGGCGACGAGCCGTCCACTCTCGATGCTGCCCCGAAGGATCGTGGCTTCGGCACCTCCACGGAAGAGAACACCGTGCAGAGCGACCGCCGCGCCTCTATCCGTCGGCCACATCCACCGCGAACCTGGCGGCGTTGGTGAACAACGGCGCGGCAGGTCGCGTAGCGGAATCAGAGTTTTCGAGCCCCCCAGGCTCGACGAGCAAGCCGCCATCACCGCGGCACGGCTGCGGAGCACGCGTGGCTGAGCCTGAACGACGCTATCCGGACGCCCGCGGTCCGTATCTTCGTCTGCCTACTCAAACAGGGCACCCATCCCCGCCGCCGCGTGGCCTTGCCCGGCCACCGGGCACCGGCGAACACGGCACTGTCGCAGGAGAGGATGTGCGCCGGTTCTGGACGGCGTACGCGGTCAGCGCGCTGGGCAGCGGCATTGGCGCGGGCGCCCTTCCCCTGGTGGCCATCGTCGTGCTGCACGCCTCGGACTGGCAGGTGTCCCTGCTCGCGGTGCTGGGCGGCCTCGCCGGCGTCGCGGTCGCCGTCCCGCTGGGGCCGTTCATCGAGTTCCACCACAAACGCCCGGTCATGTTGTTATGTGGCCCCTCTGGGTCTGGGCGGCAGGACAAGTCGCCGGCCCAGACCCAGAGGAGATCTTCAGTGGACTTCGGCGCCTAGGGCGAGGTTGAAGCCGGCGCCGTTTCGCGCCAGCCCCATCAGCAGGATGCCGGTCCATTCAAGGACCGAGGCCATCTGGAGTCCGCCCGCGTCGAGGGGCCGCAAGTCGATGCTCTGCAGAAACGCGGCGACTTGTGCCTTCGCCTCGGTGCTATCGCCTGCGAGGAACGCGTCGAGCGGTTTGTCTTGAGCGAGGACGTGGCCGAAGATCGTATTCAGCGCTTTCACGACGGATGTGTCCTCGGGAGCGGCAGCGGCGATCTCCTGGGCCGCCGAGTTGCCTGGGGTAGTCACGAGTCCGCTGGCGTCGGCGTTGAACGGGTTGGAGATGTCAACGAGTATCTTGCCGGCGAGTGACTCACCGTAGTTCGCGACCGCGGAAACCGTGTCGCTGTATGGGATGGCCACGATGACGATGTCACCGAGCGGTGTTGCGCCGAATGTTGCGCCGGTGGCTCCGTTGCCGATCTGGTCAGCGAGTGCCTGAGCCTTGGCGATGTTGCGGCTAATTACCTCGATGGTGTGACCGTGCTGGGCCGCTCGGGTGCCGATGGCGGTGGCCATGTTGCCCGAGCCGATGATGCTGATGGTGGTCATGGTGCGTGTTCCTCCGTCGTGTCTGGGTCGGTCGGCTGAGATGGTTTGGTCGCCGTGATGGGTTGCACCAAGAGCGTTGGCCGCAGGTGCGACTACCACGCGCGTTATTTACGCCCGCGGGCGACGTGATCGCGTACGGCAGGGATCGTTTCGGCGGCGAAGCGTTGGAGTATGTCCGGGTCGTCGCTGGCCAGGATGAAGATGCTGACGCCGTCCTCGAGGGTCATCTGGGCTAGTGCTTCCGCGGTCTGCTGGCCCGGGAAGATGTTGAGCAGACGGGTGATGTCGCGGGGGTCGCGGCCTGCGGCTCGTGCGGCGTCGTCGATGATGGCGTTTCCTTTGGGCAGGCCGCCAGGTTCCATGACGGGCAGCGACGGCAGCCAGCCGTCGGCCTTGCGTCCGACCAGGTCCTGCATCTTCGGCTTGTGGGCGCCGAGCCAGATCGGGATGTTGTGTGCGGGGGCGGGGCCGCGCTCGGCGCCGCGGACCTTGTAGAACTCGCCCTCGACATTGAGGGTCCCGGGCCCGTCGGCGTCCCAGATCCCGCGGATTACGTCGATTGCCTCGCCCAGGGCCGTCAGGCCCTGCATTGGGGTGAGCCGCCGTCCGCCGATTGCCTGCACGGCGTCCCAGAAGAAGCCAGCGCCGAGCCCGAGGCTCGTTCGTCCACCGGAGAGCAGGTCGAGGCTGGCTGTCGCGCGGGCGAGCACGGCGGGGGGCTGGCGCAGCGGCAGGTTCAGCACGTTGCCGGACAGGCCGATGCGCTCGGTCCGCGCGGCCACCCAGCTCAGCAGAGTCCAGGTGTCGAGGAAGTCGGCCTTGTAGGGATGATCTTGGAAGGTGACGAAGTCGAAACCGAGCCGCTCACTGAGCTGCGCCAATTCGACTGGACGGTGCGCTGGGGAGTTGGCGGGCGAGATGAACGTGGCGAAACGCAGAGGATGACCATAGTCAGGCATCGGTGTCTCCTTCAGTCATTCGTGTGCGGCCAGCCACGACCAAACGTCGTCGCCGACCTGGGTTCGGCGTGCCCGGGGTGACGGTGCCGGGTCTGGGTTCGGCGTGCCCGGGGTGACGGTGCCGGGTGAGGCACGGCACTTGAACTCGAGGTTGTTCCCGGCTGGGTCGCGGACGAAGACCGCGTAATAGTCCGGCCCATACTCTGACCACAGCCGAGGCTCGCGGAGGACCTCGATGCCGAGCGCCGCGGCGAACTCGCTTGGCGTTAGATCTGGCTGAACCCGCCGTCGACGACCAGGTTCGCGCCGGTGACGAAGCTGGCGTCCGCCGAGGCGAAAAACAGCGCAGCGGACGCAATCTCCTCGCTGGCCCCGAGCCGTCCTAGCGGTATGGCGGAGGTGATCTGCTCCCGAAATTCGGGGCCGACGGTGCTGAAGAGCGCGGTGTCGATCGAGCCGGGACTGACGACGTTGACCCGGATGCCGCGGTCCTTCAGCTCGGCGGCCCAGGTGCGCGCGAGTGAGCGAACGGCCGCCTTGCTCGCCGAGTACACCCCGGCACCGGGGATGCCCTTGGTCGCGCTGGTCGTGCCGTTCAGGATGATCGACGCGCCGTCGCTCATCAACGGCAGCAGGTACTGAACGGTGAACACAGTGCCTCGGAAGTTGACACCCACGAGCGCGTCGAACGTATCCGGGGTGATGCTGCCCAGCGGGTCGGACACCGAGGCGAGGCCAGCGCTGGCGAACAGGACGTCGACTCGTTCTTGCTGCTCCCGCACGGTCTCGGCCAAGCGGGCCAGGTCGTGCAGACTTCCTGAGTCCGCCTGCACGCCCGTGACGTTGTGGCCGATGGCGGCGACCGCCTCGTCCAGTCTGGCCTTGTCTCGTCCGGTGATGAACACGTGGGCGCCTTCGGCGACGAACAACTTGGCCGTCGCTAGCGCCATCCCGGACGTCGCTCCAGTGATCACTGCGACCTTGCCATCCAGTTTGGGCATGGTGACCGTTGCCTTTCTGTCGGCCGCACGGCCGATCGGTGTGCGAGGCCACCGTCTTCGAGGCATCCGCGTTGAGGGCGGATGACCTTCGTGAGACAAAGCGGACCTCGGAGGTACGTAACGCCGGCGGGTTGACGCCGGTCCTGGCAGAACTCTGCGAACGAGGCTGATCTCCCCTTCCGCAATTACGTACCCACCGTAGCAGATGCGTGCGCGCGCATCTAGATGGGAGGGCATCCAGTCTTGAGGTATGCTGCTTGGTGTGAAGGCACCCGTGTCACAGCCGCAGATCATTTCCCCGGACCAGGTCAAGGGCTGGTTTGCCCTACTGTTTACTCACGCCACGGTCACCGGGCGGATCGACGCTGTGCTGACGGAACAGCACAAGATCTCCTTCAGCTCCGTCGAGATCCTGTGCTGGCTCCTGGAAACCGAGCCTCAGTCGGTCCGAGCCCTGGCCGGCAAACTTGTCAGCGTCAGCCCTACCAGAGCATCACGGCTGGTCCAGGACCTCATCGACGCCGGACACCTCCAGCGCAACGCCGACCAAGGCGACGGACGGGTATCGCTCATCAGTTTCACCAAGAGCGGACGGCACTTCGCCGAGACAATCAGGCGAACGTTCGAAGGATCAGTGAAGAAATATTTCGTCGATCCCCTCGATGACGATGACATCGCCGCCATCACCCGGATATGGGCCAAGCTCGAAAAGCAGTAGGCGGCAGCTGAGGAACTGCGACTTGACCTGATCGCTGTACGTCTCCCGGTAATCATCGGCCTGGCGGTGACCCGGGAGGGCATCCCGGTCCGCTGCTGGTGCTGGCCGGGCAACAGCAACGACCAGTCGGTGCTGGCCGAGGTGAAGGACGACCTGCGCGGCTGGAGGCTCGGCCGGGTCCCGTCAGGGATCGGCGCCGGCTCGATGCTGGCGGCGGCGCGTGATGCCGGATGGGCCGTCGGCAATGATGTCGGCGTGGAGTATGTATCCAGGGTGCCCGGTCCGCCGCTGGACGGGCTGATCGACGACCTCTACTACCTGGAGGGCGCCCCGCCGTACTCCCGGTTGATGCTGCCGGCGGCGCCCGCGCCATTGCTCATAGTCAACCTCGGGGCGCCGTTTCTCATCCGCGCAGGCACCGACGTAGACGCCGTGGAGTACGCCGACGGCTGCGCGGTCACCACGCCCACGCGTGCGTGGGAGTTCAGCTACCCAACCCCGACCCGGTCCGTGGGCGTCCACTTCAGGCCGTGGGGGCTGGCGCCGTTCCTTCCGATGCCCGCGGCCGAGTTGTGCGACCGACCTGCGACGGTGGAGCAGATCTGGGGACAGCCCGCTATCGCTGAATTGCGACACCGACTGACCTTGGCGGACGCACCGCACGAAATGCTGATGTTGCTCGAGGAGGAACTGGTGCGACGGCTGCGGGTGATCGACGGTCTTGACCTGGTCCGCCGAATGAGCAGCGCCGTCGCGGCGACAGGCGGGACAGTGCCGATCAGCGACATCGGTGTGGCGGCCCGCGCCAGCAGCACGTATTTGGCGAAGCGGTTCAAGGCCGTAGTCGGTGTCACGCCAAAACGGCTGGCTCGCAGCTACCGCTTCAGCTCCGCCGTGTTGGCGCTCGACGTCGCTGCACCGATCGACTGGGGAGACGTTGCCGCTGGCGCGGGCTACTTCGACCAGGCCCACTTCGTGCGCGAGTTCCGGGAGTTCACCGGGCTCACGCCGACCCGGTACGCCGAAGTCCGGCGGCGATTCCTGCGCGATCATCCCGACCACGTCCTGGACGGCTGGCCGCTCCCGGCCGATTGATTTCGTACAAGAGCGACAGCTCACGCCGCACAAGACTTGGGACTCCAAACAGAGGAGGAATCCATGGGGAAAGTGGTCATGAACGCATCGGTTTCGGTGGATGGTTACATCGCGGCTGAGAACGACGATCCAGGTCCGATCTTCGAGTGGCTGGTCAGCGGTGACGTGCCGTTGGACGACAGTGGCGTTCTGAAGGTGTCGCAGGCCTCGTTCGACTACGTCCGGCCGTACTGGGACGAGGTCGGGGTGACCATTGCCGGCCGTCACGCCTTCGACATCACCGACGGCTGGGATGGGACGCCTCCGAGTGGGATCGACCATGTGGTCGTGGTGAGTCACCGTGGTGCGCCCGAGGGCTGGGACCTCCAGGCGCCGTTCCACTTTGTCGACGGCATCGAGGCGGCCGTGGCCAAGGCGCGGGAGCTTGCGGGTGACCGCACTGTCGAGTTCGCTGCTGGCGACGTCGGCGGCCAGGCGCTCGCCGCAGGTTGGGTCGACGAGGTACGTATGGACGTCGCACCCGTCGTGCTCGGGTCCGGTAAGCGTTACTTCGGCTCCGTCGACGCGCAGCACCTGCTGGAAGGCCCAGACATAGTTGTCCAGGGCAACCGGGTGCTTCACCTGCGCTATCGAGTGCGCCGTTGACCGATCTGAGTGGGTACGCGAAGAAGACCGCTGCGACGGTGACACGAGATCGGGCGTCCGTGACCCGGGAGCTGGCCCACGAGCCGCTGGGCTGGCGGCCGACGACGCTCGTGGTGACCGTGCGGCGCTACCGGTGTACCGGTTGCGGTCACGTGTGGCGCCAGGACACCAGCCTCGCAGCTGAGCCGCGAGCGAAGCTGTCGCGTCGCGGGCTGCGGTGGGCACTCGAGGCGATCGGGGTAGACGAGCACGTGTGGCGCCACACCCGCCGCGGCGACAAGTTCGTCACCGTGATCATCGATCTCACCGCCGTCCGTGATGGCACCGGTCCCGCCCGGCTGCTCGACATGGTTGAGGGTCGCTCCAAGCAGGCTTTCAAGTCCTGGCTCGCCGACCGCGACGAGGCTTGGCGCGACGCCGTGGACGTGGTCGCGATGGACGGGTTCACCGGCTTCAAGACCGCCACCGCCGAAGAGCTCCCCGACGCGACAGCGGTCATGGATCCCTTCCACGTCGTGCGCCTGGCCGGCGATGCGCTGGATCGGTGCCGCCGCCGGGTCCAGTTGGCGATCCACGGCCACCGCGGCATGAAGAACGACCCCCTCTACTCCGCGCGCAGGACCCTGCACACAGGTGCCGGGCTGCTCACCGACAAGCAGGCCGCTCGGCTCACCGCGCTGTTCGCCGACGACGCGCATGTCGAAGTCGAGGCGACCTGGGGCATCTACCAGCGAATGATCGCCGCCTACCGACACGAGGACCGGCGCCGTGGCCGCGAGTTGGCTACCGCTCCTACATGGCGATCGCCGAATGGATCGACGACGTCCCAGCCGCGACCATGCTCGCCTTGGGTATCAACCCTGATCGCAGGCCGTCCGAGACGATGATCCGCCGCCTGCTGCAAGCACTCGATCCTGACCTACTGACCGAGGCGATCGGTGACCGGCACACCGGCCGGGCCACGACCACAGAGGAGTCGGCCACGAGACAAGCGATCGCGGTCGACGGCAAGACCCGCACTACTCAAGGTAGTGGATGCGGTCACCCGGGGATACGGGCGGCGGCTGCGGCGACGGTTGCCAGGTCTTCGCTCGAGAAGCCGGCGCGACTCAGCACCGCCAGGGATTTGTTCGTTGCCAGCGTGCACAACGCCAGCTCTGCCGCCTCCTGCTCATCGGCCCCCGCCGCCAGCAACGCCTGCTCCAGCATCGCCCGCAAACCGTCGATCATGGCGCGGACCATCGCCCGGCCCTCCGCGTCGAGGGCCGGGAACTGCGTTGCCGACACCGTGAGCAGGCAGCCATCCGGGACCGTCGGGTCGGCGATGCGGTTCAGGGTGACCTGCAGGTAGGCGGCCACAACGGCGCTCGGGCTCGGGTGAGGGCCGGACAGTGCCTGGTCGTACAGCGGGTGGTAGGTCTGCGCGTACCGTTGGAGGCTTTCCCGGAAGAGGGTGCTCTTGTCGCCGAAGGTGCCGTAGAGCGAGCTCCGGCCCAGGCCTGTGCCCTCGGTCAGGCGGTCGATCGAGGCCTCCGAATAGCCCCAGCGCCAGAAGACGTGCATCGCGCGTCGCAGCGCCTCGTCCACGTCGAATTGCTTGCGGCCCGCCATGGTTCGTCAGCCTACACATCTTGCACCGATCGTTTCAAGATGTGTATGGTCGCCGGCATGACAAGTTGCACTGATCGTTCCATGATGAGTACGGCCGACGGCACGACAAGCTTGAGTTCGCTGCGGCTGCCCGACGGGTTCACCGACGTCTTCACTAGCCGGCTCGTGGAGCTGAACGGGCTGCGGCTGCACGCGGTCACCGGCGGGGACGGCCCGCCGCTGCTGCTGGTCGGCGGGTGGCCACAGACCTGGTACGCCTGGCGGGAAGTGATGCCCGCGCTCGCCCGCGAGCACACCGTCGTCGCCGTCGACTCGCGCGGGGCCGGGCTCTCCGACAAGCCCGACGACGGTTACGACGCCGGCACGCTGGCCGCCGATCTGGTCGCTCTGATGGCCGCGCTCGGGCACGACCGGTTCGACGTGGTGGGCCACGACATCGGCATGTGGACCGGATACGCCCTCGCTGCTGATCACCCCGAGCGGGTGGGCCGGCTCGCCGTCGTCGACGCCATTATCCCCGGTCTCACGCCGACCCCGTCGGTCTTCAGCCCGGCCGCGGTCAACCAGCGGCTCTGGCACTTCGGCTTCAACCGGCTCACCGACCTCAACGAGGAGCTGGTCCGGGGGCGGGAGCGGCTCTTCTTCGGCCACCAGTTCGCCAAGAAGGCAGCCACCCCGGACGCGATCCCCGCGTACGCCGTCGACGTCTACGTCGATGCGATCGTCGCGGATCCTCGCGGGCTGCGGGCGAGCTTCGCGTACTACCGGGCGCTGGACGAGACGATCGCGCAGAACGAGCGGCGCAAGAAGACCCGGCTGACGCTGCCGGTGCTCGCCATCGGCGGCGCGCGGTACAGCGGCGCGATGGTCGCCGAGACGATGCGGCTGGCGGCCGACGATGTCACCGGGGTGGTCCTCGACGATTGCGGCCATTACGTGGCCGAGGAGCAGCCGGCGCGGTTTACCGAGATCCTGCAGGACTTCCTCGGTGGCAAACCGATAGCAGGCGTGCCGCACGGCTGACCCATTCCTGGCGGAGGATCGCGGCGTTGCTCTGCGCGGGCGCCGCCGTGGCGGGGTCCCCCCCGGCCTGGGCGACGGCCGCCATCCCACCGTCCAAAGTCATGGCCGCTCTGCGCAACGCCGCCATCGGCGCGTTACACACCGCCGGAATCACCACGATCGCCGCCGGCACCCGACATCACGCCCGCGACAGCCGCCGCCCACTGGCCCTCCTCGGCATCACCTAACGACTTTGCCGGGGCCCTGCTGACCAACCCGGCCAACGTTCATGGACAGAGCACTAGCCGAGGAGGCGCCGTGGCATCGCAGGCCGAGAAGGTCGCGTTGTATGCGGCGATCCGCCGTGATTCGGCGACGGGGATGTCGGGGCGGGCACTGGAGCACAAGTACGGGGTGACGCGGCGGACGGTGGCTAAGGCGTTGGCGTCGGTGTGGCCGCAGCCGCGTAAGAAGATGGCGCCGCGGGAGACCCGGCTTGATCCTTATAAGCGGCTGGTTGACCAGATGCTGCGGGCGGATCTGGATGCGCCGCGTAAGCAGCGGCACACCGTCAAACGGATCTTCGACCGGCTGGTCGATGAGCACGACGCGGCACAGGTGACGTATCGGATGGTCCGTGTCTATGTCGCTGAGCGGCGTGGCGAGATCCGGACTGAGGCTGGCCGCGGGCCGCCGAAGGCGTTCGTGCCGCAGTCCCACCAGCCTGGCGTGGAGGCGGAGGTCGACTTCGGGGACGTGACCGTCCGGCTTGCTGGTCAGCAGGTCAAGCTGGTTCTGTTCGCGTTGCGGATGTCGTATTCGGGTAAGTCCGTGCACCAGATCTTCGCCTCCGGCGGCCAGGAGGCGTTCTTCGAGGGCCACGTGCGCGCCTTCAGGATGCTGGGCGGCGTGCCTCTCGGCAAGGTCCGTTATGACAATCTCAAAGCCGCCGTCGCCCAGGTGCTGGGGTTCTCTCGGGCCCGGGTGGAGACGGCGCGATGGACGGCGTTTCATTCCTTCTACGATTTCGAGCCGTTCTATTGCCAGCCGGGCATCGAGGGCGCGCATGAGAAAGGCGGGGTGGAAGGCGACATCGGCTGGTTCCGCCGCAATCACCTGGTGCCGATCCCGAGGTCAGCTCGCTGGCCGAGCTGAATGCCATGGTCGATAAGTGGGACGTCGCGGATGAGACCCGCCGGATCGGGAGCCGGCCACGCACCATCGGTGAGCACTTCGCGATCGAGCAGCCCCTGCTCAAACCGATGCCGGAGGAGGTCTTCGAGACCGGCCTGGTGATGTCCCTGCGCGTTGATCGCTATGCGCAGGTCAGCGTGCGCACCGATCGCTATTCGGTGCCGGCTCGGTTGATCGGCCGCAAGGTCCGGGTCATGCTGCACGCCTCCGAACTGATCGTCTACGACGGACAAGAGGAGGTCGCCCGGCATGAGCGGCTACTGGCCAAGGGCGGATCCCGGCTGGAGTTGGACCACTACCTGGAAGTGCTGGTCCGCTAGCCCGGTGCGCTGCCGGGGGCGACCGCCTTGGAGCAGGCCCGCGCGGCCGGCAAGTTCACCCCGGTGCACGACAGCTGGTGGGCGGCGGCTGCAATGCCCACGGTGACCGCGACGGCACCCGGGCACTGATCGAGGTGCTGTTGCTGGGCCGGCACATGAACCACGAACATCTCGTCGCCGGGCTGGCCGTCGCGTTGCGGGCCGGTGCGCTCACCGCTGATGCCGTGCCCCTGGAAGCCGCAAAGCAGCAGAAGCCGACCGGCCCGAACCCGCCGAACCGTTCGAGAACCTGTTGGAGCCCGGCACCGCGACGGTGACCTTCCTGACCGAACGACAGATGGCTCACCTGCCACCCGATAACCGGCCGTTGCCATCAGTGGCGGTCTATGACCAACTGCTGCGACGCCCTCGCCCCGGTGCTAAGCGTCCGGCTGAGGGAGAGTCTCCATGACCGTCCAACGCCACCGTGGGCTGACCGAACAAGCCGCCCAGGCCGCCGTCGACCAGGCCTGCCGGATGCTGCGGCTGCCCACTATCCGCGGCCAGTTCCCCGAGCTCGCTGAGGCCGCCGCCCGCGAACAGATGTCCTATCTCGGGTTCTTGGCCGAGCTGTTGATGGCCGAATGCGACGACCGCGCCCGCCGCCGCTCCGAACGCCGGATCAAAGCCGCCGCGTTCCCTCGGGAGAAGTCGCTACGTGCGTTCGACTACGACGCCAACCCCAACATCGATCCCGCTGTCATTCACACCCTGGCGACCTGCGAATGGGTGACTAAGAGCTCCTAACAGAATGATCACTTCGGGTGTGCGCGGGTCGGTCGGTCCGGTTCGGTGATCTTCATGAGGAAGGGTGAGGATCCGCCGTGGATCGTGGCTGACAGTTTGTGGGAGCGGATCGAGCCGCTGCTGCCGAGGGTGGAGCGGCGTAGCCGGTATCCGGGCCGGCTGCGGCTGGATGATCGCAAGGCGTTGTGCGGCATCTTGTTCGTGCTGCACACCGGGATCCGGTGGGAGTTCCTGCCTCAGGAGCTGGGTTTCGGGTCGGGGATGACCTGCTGGCGCCGGTTGCGGGACTGGAACCAGGCCGGTGTGTGGGACCGTCTGCATCAGATACTGCTGGCTGAGTTGCACGCCGCCGGGCAGCTGGACTGGTCCCGGGCGGTGATCGACAGCTCCCACGTCCGGGCGCTCAAGGGCGGCCCAAAACCGGTCCGAGCCCGGTCGACCGAGCACGGACGGGCTCCAAGCACCATGTCCTGACCGACGGGCACGGCATTCCGCTCGCGATCAGTCTGACCGGCGGCAACCGCAACGACGTCACCCAACTCCTGCCGCTGATCGAGAAGATCCCACCAGTACGCGGGCGGGTGGGACGACCCCGCAGCCGACCCGACCAGCTGCTGGCCGACCGCGGCTACGACCACGACAAATACCGGCGCATGGTCTGGGCCAAAGGCATCAAACCCGTAATCGCCCGGCGCGGCACACCCCACGGCTCGGGCCTGGGCACCCAGCGCCACGTCGTCGAACGCACCATCGCCCTGCTGCACTGGTTCCGACGGCTCCGCATCCGCTGGGAGATCCGCGACGACATCCACGAAGCGTTCATGACCCTCGCAGCCGCCATCATCTGCTGGCGCCGACTCGTCCGCTGATCATTCTGTTAGGAGCTCTAAGGGCCAGCCGCTCTGCCTCATCGGTGACAGCGGGACCGGCAAGTCCCACCTGCTGATCGGCCTGGACACCGAGGCCGCGATGAAAGGATTTCGGGTCAAGTACACCCTGGCCACCAAGCTAGTGAACGAGCTGGTTGAGGCCGCCGATGACATGGTGCTCAACAAGACCATCACCCGCTACGGACGCGTCGACCTGCTATGTATTGATGAGCTGGGCTATATGGAACTGGACCGCCGCGGTGCCGAGCTGCTGTTCCAGGTTTTGACCGAGCGGGAGGAGAAGAACAGTCTGGCCATCGCCTCCAACGATAGCTTCGGCGGCTGGACCAAGACCTTCACCGATCCCCGTCTCTGCGCCGCCATCGTCGACCGGCTCACCTTCGGCGGCAACATCATCGAGACCGGCACCGACTCCTACCGGCTCGCCCAGACCCGCGCCCGAGCCGAACACAACGTCGGCTGACCCGCCGCCATGTCGGCATACGAGTTCCGGTACGCAGGAAGATGCAAGCAAACGTGGGCTCGGCTCAGGTCGGGATCGTCGCCGTTGTGGTGGGTCGGTACCGTACATTCACGGCTGACCCGGGGTCGCCTTCGCCGACCCCGTGGAGGCGGATCGGCTCACCACCGGGGTTGTCATACAACCGGATGCCCTCGCCGAGGAGGATCGGTGCGATGTGCAGGTCGATTTCGTCGATCAATCCAAGTTCGAGAAGCTGACGGCCGATGGTGGGCGAGAACACTTCGAGGTTCTTGCCGCCGGCCGCCTCCAGCCCGATCCGCACCGCCTCAGCCGGACCGCAGTTCAGGAACGTGACTCCGTCGGCGGGCGTCGCATCCTCGGGGTGATGGGTGAGCACGAAGATCGGTCCGTCCCAGGCACCACCGTACGGGCGACTGTCATCCACCGCGGCGTCCCAACCGTCTCGGCCGCCCAGTACGGCGCCCGTGGTCCCGACGTACTCCTCGACCAGGCCCGGACGGAATGAGATTCCGGTCATCCAGTCCATTGCGTGGTTCGGCCCCGCCACGAAGCCGTCCAGCGACATCGTGAAGTGCCAGAGCACCTTCGCGCCTGCGGTCTGCGGCTGGGTGTCGCTCATTCGTCGCCTCCTACAACCTGCTTGCGTTTTGCAATCGGTAAGCTGACGCTAGGCCATCCGGTGGTAGATTGCAACCAGTCTGGAGGTGAGGTGCGAATTGGTGGAGTCAGCGCGTTCGGGTTGTCCGATCAATGCCGCGGTCGAGGCGTTCGGCGACGGCTGGAGTCTGCTCGTGCTGCGGGACGTGATGTTCGGAAATCGACGTTACTTCAGGGAGCTGCTCGCCGGTTCCGAGGAGGGGATCGCCTCCAACATCCTGGCCGACCGGCTGAAGCGGCTGGTGAACGCCGGCCTGTTGACCCGCGAGGACGCGGGGCCGGGACGGCGGGCCGCCTACAGCCTGACCGAGGCCTCGATTCAGCTGGTGCCCGTCTTCGCCCAGCTCGGCGAGTGGGGTCTGCGCCACCGCCCGACCACGAGGCGGCTACGGGTGCGGGCGGAACTGCTCGCAACCGGTGGGCCGGAGCTGTGGGCCGAGTTCATGGCCGAGCTGCGGACCATCCATCTCGGCGAACCGATACCGGAACGGGATGGTCCGAGCGTCATGGAACGCCTGGCCGAGGCCTACGCCGCCACGCTCTGACGCGGTGCCCAAACTCACCGACAATCTCAGCCCTTCGATCACCAACCGGTGCCCGAACCCGCCGACAAACGGTGCCGCATCTCGACGGCAAAGCCACACCTCCGCCGAGCCGACCCTGTGGACCGTCGGCGGTTCACCCCTACGGGGGTGGGACCACCTCTGCGCCGCGTCGCTAGTCGGCGACCCCGACGGTTCACCTCCACGTGGGGGTGAACCGGCGGCGCTGATGGAGCCGGAGACGTGGACGAAGTGGTCCCCACGCCCGTGGGGGTGAACCGCGGCTGCTGGTGGCGGTCGACTCGTTGTCGACGACGGCTTGAATACTGACCCCCTCCGGGCGTAGTGCAGAAGGGTTGGCTCTCCTCGAACGCGTTCTCAGACCGCTCGAACTTCGGCGAGCCGCTTGACTGCGTACTCGTCGTCCCAGCAGACGGCCGCTTCCCATGCGGCCGACGCTTGCGCGGCGATGTCGTGCGCGGCGTCGTCGAGGCCGGCGGCGTTGTGGGGCAGCACGAGGTCGAGGACGGGGACGTCGACGTGCGACTCGTCCCAGTCGATCAACGCGACCTGATTCGCGGTCATGCGGACGTTGCCAGGGTTGTTGGGGTCGCCGTGGACGACGCATGTCTGATGTCCGATGAGCCGCGCCCACGCTGCTCGGCATCGAGCAACGCTCTCAGGGGGCATCGCGCCGAGGTCGATCCTCGTCCCGGTCTCAGCATGCAGGAGGTCGGTCGACGATCGCCAGCCTGGGCGCTGCGGCCAGCCCTGCGTCAACCGATGCAGCTCGCGGAGCGTGCCGGCCACGCGACGCCAGTCTGCCTGCGTCTCGGGCGGTCCGCCATCCAGGTAGGTCATCACCACCAGACCGTCGGCGAAGAGCCGGCCGTCCGTCGTCGGGATCGGCACCGGCACAGTCAGACCTTCACCATCGAGGTATTGCAGGAGCGCGGTCTCCCACGCGAGATCAGCGTCGCTCCTGGCACCGAGACGACCGACCGCGAGGTGCCCGTTGAGGCGCACGCTCCACACGTCGTTGGCGACTCCGCCAGCGAGTGGTTCGATGCGAGCAACGTCTTCACCCCACTGCCCGAGCGCCTCCCACCCCACTGGCCACACCTTACGGGCTCCGAGCGTCACTGTCCTCGGCAGAAGATGATGCTCAGCATCACGAGTGTGGCCGACCAGACCGAGCACGGCCGCGTTGGCGGCCGCCAACAGCCGTCTACGGCATGTGTTTGGGGCAGAATGCACGCAAAGGAATGCTTCGGCCCGGTCGGCTACCCGACGACCGCATCCAACCGTCCTGCGAGCCCGGCCTGCTTGACCAGGCGCCCCCAACGTTCACTACGCCCGAACTGACCGGCTATTGCCTTCCCCGGTGGAAGGTCCCCTTCGGGTGTGCGATTGGCCACCGCCCAGCGCCACGCGCGCTGCTGAGCGCCCGCAGTACTGCCCGATCGGACTCTGCGACGGGACGGCTGCCCTGACCGCGCATCATCAACCGGCCGCGCTGGGTCTCTGTCTGAAGCGCCTATGAAGTCGATCGGCCGATACGTATGGGCTCCATCCGAGCCCCCGGACGGATCCACGGGGCTGGTAAGAGCGCCGTAGGAGCTCGCCGTCTCCGTTGCCCAGAGCGTATGAGCTGGCTCACTGGTCGTATGAGGCCCTGTATGAGCCACTTCGGGGGCCGTATGCGGAACGTAGGTGACAACGTTCTCGCGTCCGACGCCTCTTGCCGCGGTATGTCTGATCTGGCTCATCAGCAGCTCATACGAGCCGATCAGAGCACACGAGGGCCACCCGGCTATCAACCGACCCACCACAGACGGCTCGGCCACGGCCACGTTGGCCGCGAGACTTCCCGCGCTACCAACAATCAGCAACACCCACGGCAGCAGCCCGCTACGCCTGCCCTGCCGTGAATCCAACAGCAGCGTCATCAAGGCAGGAACTCTTGATGGGCTCCGTGGCAGCTCAACGGGCCCCTGCGCCGGGACTCGTCGTCCAGTGCTCGCGCTCGCTACGCGGCAAAGTAGAGCGTGTTCTCACCGAGCCTGCTGACGAGGCGGCCGAAGAGCCCCATATGCGACCGGCTTATGCCGGGTAGCCGAGAAGGCGTGCCCAGGGTCCTCCGACGCGGGTTCGGTTCGCGCTGTGGCCGGGCGGCAGGTCAAGGACATCAAGCAACGTCGGATCTTCGTCCACGGCGTGGTGGAGGTGTCCGATCTTGCCGGTGCTGCCCGCGCCCGTAGCGCCGATGAGCTGCCAGAGCCCATCGTCAGCGTCGTTCCCGACCAGCAGGACAGGCTCGCGACGCTCGAAGACCTCGATGGTCTGGATACAACGGGTGCCCAGAAGCCAGTGCCGCATCCACCACGCCCGTCGATCACGCTCCATGACGCGGTCTGCGACCCACCACACGAACGGGAGATCCACATGGGTGCGGGCCTGGTCCGCCACCAGGTCCGGGCCGCCCTGCGGCACGTGCTCGAACGGCTCGTCAGCGAGAGAGAACGCGTGGCCGCCCTCGTGCCAGAACATGACAGCGTGAAACGTACCGCCGTCTGGATTGCCGGCGCCGATCCCAATCGAGAGCCGGGCAAGGTGAGGCACCGGCCCGGTGGTCCAGCCGAACGCGTACGAGGCCAATTCACCCTGCGGGCCGACGAACTCACCGAACGCACGGCGATCCATGCCCATGGCATCGGCGGTCGGCACCTCGACGAACGAACCCTCCAGAACCTGGACATCCACGCGGCCAACCTAGCCGATACCGATCACGTCCAGGACGCGGGAGAGACGTGCGGAACCGCAGGCGCAACCGCGCTCCAGCTTCGCCAGCCACACCGTGCCCATCTCACTGACGAGGCGCGCTCGCCGCTGCGGCAGCGGACGCACCAGCACCGTATCGTCAGATGTCGATCATGGGCTGATCCGGGCCGATACGGTCTTCGGACTCGAACCCCATGCACACAAAACTACGGCCAGTGCGGGCACGAGGGCTCGTTGGTCCTGCCTGCGGATGCTGCCGGCGGCAGCCTGTGAGATCGGACCGCTGGCTAGTCCCCGTTCCGCACATGTCGCATCGTCGCTGGCCAGAGCTGCGCCCATAGTTGGTGAGCTACGCCGACCGTAAGCGGCTCACGGTCGAGGTCGATGGGCCGATGCCGCAGGAGGCCGGCTCGTGGCAGGACGCCGTGTTCCATAGTGCCGATGACTGCAGATCAGTCGTCTCCCGGCTCGGGGCCCGCGTACAGGTCGGCCTCGTCATCGGGGGTTTCGTCCTGGTCACGCTGGGCGAGGCCGGGCCGGAAGGGCGGAAGTCCAAGCATCTGGTTGAGGACGTCGACCAGAAGGTGACGGCGAGCGTCGAGGAACTGTGGGAAGCCGGCGATGTCGCGCAGAGCCTCGTTCTCGGGAATCCACTGTTCCCGTAGCCGGTTCGGGTCGATCTGGCCCATGTACTGGACAGGCGGCTTGGACCCGATGAACTTGTTGGTCTCGGCCGAGATGAACGCCAGATTCGCGAGGCTGTTCCACTCGTCTTTGGCGTACACGTGCTGCACCTGCGCCTTGGGGAACACGTGGCAACTGGTTCTGGCACTGATTTCGTGAGGTTGGCCCTTCTCAGTCGGCGAGGAGGATGCGTTTGCGCAGGAGGTCGGGGTTGGCTCGGCCGTACATTTGTCGTTTGATCATTTTGATGCGGTTGACATGTCCTTCGACCTTCCCGGAGCTGTAGGGCAGGGTGAGGCCGGCGTTGGCGGCGTCCAGGTCGCGGCGCAGGCCGGTGACGAAGGAGTGCAGTTCGGGCAGGTCGTCGGCTTGGACGCCGCGGATCCACTGTTCGAGGCGGTCGCCGCGAAGCTGGAGCATCATGGTGGCGAAGGCCTGGACGTGACCGCGCATGGCGGCCAGTGGCGGGCAGGCGCTGGTAAGGGCGTTGAGGTAGTGGTGTTCGTCGGAGTCGAGGTCGGCGGGGTTGCGCAGGAACCAGCCGGTGGCCTGGCGGACGGTGGGCGGAGGCTGCGGCGGCGGGGCGAGGGTGGTCAGTGACCTCCAGGGATGCACGTACTGGCGCACGGTGGTCGGCCTGCCGCGATAGCCCATCGCTTTGATCTCCTGGTAGAGCTGTTGGGCGTTGGTGCAGCCCAGGTTCCACCGTTCCCGCAGGTAGGGGGCGAACGCTTCGATCGCTTTGGGGCGTTTCCCAGTGCCAGTGTTGACCAGCAGTTCCTCGGGGCTACTCGCGCGGGCGAAGCGCCGGACGGTGTTGCGGGCCATCTGGAGCTCACGGGCGATCGCCCGCAGGTCCTGACCTTCGGCGATCAGCTGATGGACGGCAGCGTGCCGGTCGCGGGTCCGCTCAGCCAGACGTCCGGATCGCCGGCCCTCCTCACGGGAGACAGGTGGGAGGTCCGCGGTGGGTTGCGCTGTTGAGGGTGGGTCGCACTGCCGCGCGGCGGGGGTGAGTTCCCGCAGGTGGGAGCGGTGCTTGGCGAGGGTTCGCTCGACGGCGTCGCTGAGGTTGCGCCACATGTGCCACCTGTCCGCGACCTGGATCGCCCTGGGTGCGCCGCGGCTGGTTCCTTCGGCGTAGCAGCCGGCCCGGTCCCGGCAGACGATCTCGACACCGGGGTGGTCGCGCAGCCAGGCGGCCAGTGCGTCCGCGGATCGTTCGGGCAGTACATCGATGGGTCGGCTGGCGGTGATGTCGACCAGGATGGTGCCGTAGGTGTGGCCGCGGCGCAGCGCGAAGTCATCGACTCCCAGCACCCGGGGCCCACTGGCGAGTTCGGGGTCGGGCAGGGACCGGATCATCCTGATCAGCGTCATCCGGTTCACCGCGGCGGCAAGCCGGCCGGTCAGCCGCGCACCGGCCCGTCCGCCCAGGGCCAGGCCGATCGATTGCAGCACCTGCCTAAGCCGGACACTGTGACGCCCGTAGCGGACGGTCAGCCCGGGAACCTGCTCGACGAAGGTCTTCTTGCCGCAACCACCGTTACGGCACACAAACCGCAGAACCCGCAAGTGAACGACCATCTCCTGGCCACTGACCGCCGTATCGCACAGCCGCCGCTCGTAGCTACTGTGCACCCGCCCCGACACCACCCCACACCCTGGACACGCCAGCTGCGAGGTGCGTGTTCGGGCCCGGACCCGTACTGATCTGCCCGACCGGTAGACCTCCTCGACCTGCAAGCAGGCCAGGTGAGGGAACAACAACGCCAGCAACTCCGAGACCGTCACCTACCATGATCAACAACACGTCCCGGTGAGCGCTGGAAGATCACGAAATTCGTGCCAGAGCCAGTCTTCAGCCGGAATCAACATATGTTCCCTGGTCAGAGCGGTTTCCCTTGTTCTGGGTCCCCCGTTGGGGACTCGAACCCCGTGCAGCGTTGCCCAGTCGAAGCCCCGCGGGGTTCATCGCGGTTGGGGTAGCAGCTGGGGCCGCCGGTCAGTACATCCGGCCGATGTCGCGGCGAGCTCGGATGGCGCGATCCTCGGCCATGTCCTTGCCGTAGCGGCGGGCCATCTCCAGACCCGACCAGCCCATGTGCTCGGCCAGATCATCGATGGCACCACCCTGCTCACGGAAGTCGTGCGCGAAGGTGTGCCGGAACATGTGCGGCGTCACATGCACGTCATAACCCAGGCGCTTGCAACGACGGATCAGCATGAGCCGGATCCCGTTGTACCCGAACGGCGTCGCCGACCCCTTACCGAGCCACAGATGACCCGCCAACGCGGTACGCGCCAGCGGATGCGACTCCCGGGCCCGGAGCCACCGGTGCAAAGCCTTCACCGTCTCCTGATCCAGCAGAACCCGCCGCCCCGAATCCTCCGCATAACGACGCTCGGCCTTCTTCGGCTTCAGACGCACGACCGCTCCGGCCAGCGTCGGCACCTCGTGCGGCTCGATCTCGGCCAGCTCGGCCACCCGCATCCCATCCAGCATCAGCCGCGATGGCCCGGTCCCGCACATCGGTGAAGCCGTGCCCCTTACAGTCGGCCAGCAGCTCACGGATGAAGTCCCCGGTTAGCGTCTTGGGCTTGGTCTCCCGCGGCCGGTACCGATCCAGCACCCGGCTCCGGTACGGGCTCTCGATCTCCGTCTCCACCTCCAGCCAGTTGAACATCGTCCGCAGATTCCGCTGCACGTTCGCGGTCCCGTTCTGCGAGTGCCCGGCCAGATAGGAACGCAAGAAGGCGTTCAGTACCCGAGGATCACACGCCGGGGACAGATCCCCCGCGATCTCCTGATCATCAAGAAACCGGGCCAGCAACCGGGCAGCGTGCATGTAGACCCGGACCGTCTTGGCATCGAACGGCCGCCCGTTGCGGTTCGTCGCGGTCTGCAGATGCTGCTCGTAGTGATCGAGCATCATCTCCCGCGTCAGGGCCCCGGCGAGCACCTTACGGCCGACTGTGGCCGGGGCCTGGGCGGGCTGGGATCGGAACATGGACTTGGACTTGGCCGGCATGGTCGCCTCCCCACTTCGTGGGACGACCGGTTTTTAGTTCACAGGTCAACCGGTCGTCACCCACTGGAAGTGGTCAAGCGGCCCCTCACGTGACGGAGTCTTCCCAGCTCACACCCACGGTGGTGGGGCGGGCGGGACTCGAACCCGCGACCGATGGATTATGAGACCCGCTGCAGCCGTATCGATTGATGTCGGACGCTGCTTGGCAGTGATGTTTCGTGTCGCGTTGCGCGGGTTTCGGCGAATTTCCGTGCCGATCACTGCCGGACGGTGCCGCGATGATCCACGGCGTACGAGCAAACATCGCAGCGCCATTGCCCGGGTACCGGCCACCGACGCAGCACCATTAGTTCGACGTCCTTGAACAGATCCGACCGAACCAAGCAAGCATACCGAGCAGGCACCTCACCAATCCGATAGAGCAGAGCCAACAGCACCTCGAGACGCTCCCAGCCACGGCGGGGATCCCACAGCAAAACCGCAGCTCACAGTACCAACCGGGTTTTCCAGCGGCACAGCATGGGCGCCACTTCGGCTTGCGTGGCATGTCAGCGACGTCGGCGGGCTATTGATCTATGGCTGTAAGCCCGTCGGCCTTGCTCCAAGATTCGCCCTGGAGGTGGTCATGACCCGTGTTCATTCGCCCGTTGTCGGTCCCAGCCGTTTGCCTGATCAAGTTTCGGACAGTGCTGCGGCGATGATCACCAGAAAGTACAAGCCCATGAGCGTCGCAGCGACGATCACGAAGACAAGGACCGGTCCGCTGAGCTGCTGGCGGTGAGGGATGCCCGGTGGGAACCCGGGAGGGCCGTAACCGGGCGGGCCGTAGCCGGGCGGGCGGTACGGCGCGGGGCTCGGTGGGCGGAACGCCCCAGGGTGATATCCCGTCGGCGGGACGGGTGGCACAGCGGGCGGAGCGTAGAATTCGATCGGCGAGACGGGCGGACGGGTGTGGCTGATCCTGGCGGAAGTACTACGCGGCTGGGTGGGTCTGGGCGCGCAGATGGTGGGCAGGGGCTGGAGAGTGCGGGAGTCGACGGCCAGCCCATGGGACGTCTCGCACACCTGGCAGGCGATATGGCCGGGGTCGTTCCAGACGTCGCAGCGCAGGCATTGCCAGGTTTGGAAGTCGGTGCTGGTCATTCGGTCTTCCGATCTGCCGGTAGGTCGGCGGTGCGCTGGTCCAGCTCGCGGAGCAGCGCCTCGGTCTCGGCATGTGGCCGGAAGGTGATCAGCCGTCTGTCGTCCGGGTCAGCGGTGGAAGAACGTCGGCGCGCGGGCCAGAACCGTTTCACAGGCTGCCCGCCACGGTGTCGATGATCTCGTTGAGTTCGAACTCCTGGAGTCCTTCGCCCGCCTTGGACGGGAAGTGGATGGTGAGGTTCCACTCTTCGTAGAGGTCGACCCACGGGAAGGCAGGCGGGGCGTAGAGCACGAGTCGCTTGGCGGAGTTCTCCATGACGGCCTGGGTGCTGCGTGCGTAGCCCCACTGCTCGGCCAGCTCGTCCAGGCTGGCGGGGATGCCCTGCGGGTAGGAATAAGCGGCCTGGGCGTTCGGCTCTCCCAGCGGATGGGCGGAGGCGTCGGTGAACATCACGATGATGTGGCGGCGCCGGTCAAGGCCGCTTTCCCACGGTGAGTTGATCGCCAGGGCGAGCGCTTCCAGCCCGGACTCGGGGAAGTCGCCGCCGCCACCGGGGTAGAGGCTACGAACGAACTGGGCGAACTCGCCGGACTGTTCTGGGAAGAGCATAAAGTCGGTCTGCTGGATGGCGTCGTCGGCGTTGTCCGCGAAATCGCGGAAGGCGATCACCTTGATGCGCAGCTGGCTGATCGACTTGTTCTTCCGTGCCATCTCGTCCTCCAGCCGTTCGTGGAAGGACAGGGCGCTTTCCTTCACCCGGTCGAGCACCGGGCGCATGCTGTCGGTGACATCGATGCACAACACGATGTCGACGGCGTACTGCAGGTTCGCGCTATAGGTATCGTTGCTCACAGGGGGCCTTCCGGTGGAGGATTTGCTCAGCTCTTCAGACGGCGTAGCACGCACGCGTCAGGGTCTTTCAATGCCGTGAAGAAGTCGGCCGTCGCCGGTCGGGAGAGCGGGTCGCGCTCAGTCGCAGCCTCGATCAGCGCACGAAGCGACGGTGTCAGCCGCTCGTCGATGCCCAGGGGCAGCCGGGCGTTGACGACGTCGGCCGGAGATTCGAATCCGCTGGGCGCCTGGGGCAGCGCACCTGTCAGATAGCGATGCGTCATCAGAGCCAGCGAGAAAACGTCCGTGCTGGTGGTGATGTCGGAGGGGTGTACTTCGCCATCCTCTCGCATGTAGCGCAGCAGTTCGGGCGAGCAGTAGGGCGGTCCGCCCGTGATGACATCGCACTCGGGCGGAGCTCCGGACAGGTAGGAGTCCTCGAGGTCGATGAGCTTGGCGACGTGGAAGGCGTTGGCCGCGCGCTGCTGGATGACAACGTTCTCGGGCTTGAGGTCGCCGTGAACCATGCCGATCTCATGCAGGAGCAGGACGCTCAGCGTCAAAGTGCGCAGGAGCACGCACTTGTTACGGGTGTCGAGCGCGAAAACGTTCGCCAGCGGGGCGGGGATGATCCGTTCGGTCACCTTGTAGTACGTCGAGCGCTCGTAGAAGAACGCCACCGGCAGGACGAGATTGCCCGATCCGCTGGCCCGGGGGTTCACTCGGTCGCCGATGAGCCGCTGCCGGAACTCGAAGTCGGCGCATTCCTCCAGCAGGGCCCGGGTGCGCGGCGAGTCGGGAGCGCCTTCGCGCGGTCGTTTGGGATCGAGAAACTGCTTGACGAAGTAAGAGCGCCCGTCTCGTTCGGCGAAGGCCCATACGCATTTGCCGCCGCCCTGGTTGGTGGGCTCGCTGACAATGAGGTAGCCACCGATGGAATCTCCGAGTTTCACAGAGCCTCCCGGCGGAGTGGCGGCATACGACGCTCGTAGCCGGGTCGATAGGTGTGCCAGGTTCGGGTGCGCCACTGCTCCAGCGTCAGGCCGTCGTAACGGAGGGTGGGCCGGTAACGGGCGACGACGTCGTCCGTTCGTGCCGAAAAGAACGTCTGGAGTTCTTCGAACCCACGGAATCCGAGCGCCACGCCGCTCAAGGAGGCATCGTCCCCCGAGGCGGCGCCAGCCCAGTCGCACAGGCGCTGCGCCCAGTCGGCCTCGTCGCGTGAACGCCGCAGTGCGTCAAGGAGAAGGCATTCGAAGTCGGCTGGGGTGTCGACATAGCCGAAGAACCCATCGGTGGCGCAGATGAGAACGCAGGGCGCGGGCAGTTCCGTCTCGAAGGAGTCCACGGTGAATGGCCGGTCGGCGCTGATGACGTTGGCCATCGGTGGGTCCTGGCGGAGCTGGTCGAGGGCGTCAGTCTCGACGGTGTGGTCGCGGGTGAGCGCCTGCAACCCGGCATCGGCTGTCAGCACGTAGGCACGGGAGTCGCCGGCCCAGAGGGCATGGCAACGCACCATCTGCCCGGTGAGGGCGTAACTCAGAACGGCCATCGTGGTGGGCAGTTCGCGCCGCATCTTGGCCATCAGGCGGCTGCCCTTCACCGGGCGCATCCTGTCGAGCAGCTCGGTGAGCCGCCGATGGAGTGTCCCGGTGGTCCGCCGGCCGGAGCCTGCGAGGCCGTCGCGAAACCAGGACTCGACGGCGGCGCGCGCCACCCGAGCTCCCACCCAGGCGCCGGTACGTGGGACGCCGCAGGGCGGCTCGTAGGCGATTGCCGCGCCCGCACCGCCCAGTCCGTCGAACACCCCGAGCACGCCCTCTCCGCTGCGGGTGTGATGAACGAGCAGCGGCTCGGCGTCCTCCCCGTGGCCAGGGTCGCGCTCGGACCACATGCCGATGGCGAGCACGGGCCCGTGCCGGTGATACCAGATCGAGCGGTCGGTCTCGGGACCGGTCGAAGCCGTCATCTTCATCCCGGCCCCCTCAGCGCTCGTCGCGAGGTGGCCGCACCCGGCTCGGCGTAGGAGATGGAGCGTCGTCGAGCTCGTCATCCTCGAGCGGCGGCTCCTCGTCGTGCAGCCGGGCCCCGTAGACCGGACCGCCGTCCTCGATCCCGCGCCTGGCCCGGCGGACCCGGCTGGACCCGGTGCCGCCGAACGCCACGCTGGACCCCTCGTCCATCCGGCGCATGATCGACTGCTCGGCATCGGCGAAGTCGAACTCCTCGCGTCTGCGGCCGGAAGCGCCCATCACCGTGTCGAGGGTCTTGCGCAGTTCCTCGCGTTCAGTGAGCTCGGCGCCCGCGATCCAGTCAAGGACGGCCGCCGGACCCCGGGTCTCCAGCATCTCGGCCAGCAGACCCTCGGCTCCGTCCCGGCGCAGCATGCCGAGATTGTTGTCGCGTTGCATGGCCCGCAGGCGATTGTCGCGCCTGACCTTGCGGTAATCCTGGCCGTTGGCGAGGTTGACCGCCGGGTCGACGATCAGTTCGACCTGGACGCTGCGCAAACGGAAGGCGGCGTCGCCGGTGATCGACTCGAACGCCATGTTGAGTGCCTGCTCGGCCTGGTGGAATTGGGAGATGTCGAAGGTCCGTGCGATCTTCCGCATCCACTGATGGATCGGGGGGCTGAGCGCGGCGGTCACGTCGCGGATGCCCCGGGTGACCACCACCGCCGGATCAGCGACCCGGCACACCAGCGTGACCCGCGAATGGAAGGAGAAGCTCGGATCGTTGGTGACCAGCGAGGAGTCGAACGTCAACTGGTACTCCGTCAGGTTCACCAGATAGCTGTACTGGTAGGCGCCCATGTGCGAGGACGGGATGGGCTCGCCGTGCCGGAAGGAGACCGGCGCGCCCTCGTACGGGAGCAGCACCAGCGCGCTGCCGGCGTTCGGCGCCTTCAGCGGGCTGAGCAGCCGCAACAGGGTCAGAGTCTTGATCTCGATGATCGGGTCGTAGGTGGTGGGGGGTCGCATCATTTCGGGGTCCTCGTCGAGGTCGAGTGCGTCAACGCCGCGTGGACGGCCTTCGCGCCGGGGGACGGCCGGACGGGATCCCGCGCCCAGCGGTCGAGGTGATAGGTGATCCGTTTGGCCTGACGGGGGTTGAGAGCGGCGACGCCGAGCAGGAGTTCGCTCAGCGCCTCCCGGGCGCGCGCGTCGTGGTCGGCGTGGTCGGAGAAACAGCGGCGCAGCGCCGTCAGCGCGTAGTCGCGGGCAGTCTCGTCACCGAGCGCCCGGCCGAGCAGCCGGGTCAGCCGCCGCCGGTTGCGCCCGTGGTCGGCGATCACCAATGGGGCGCCCGGAGCCCCTTCAGGCTCGCGGGTCCAGGGCAACGGCGCGAAGACGGTGAAAACGAAGATCAGCAATGCCTGCTGAACGATCTCCGGGTCTCCGACCGGGTCCGACCACTCGACGAGCGCCCGCAGAGCCTCTGTGTCGCACTCCAGCTCTATCAGCCTGCCGACCCCGTCCGCGGTGGCGCCGAGACCACGCCACGTGTCGTCGTCGAGCCCGCACCGCAGGATCCGGAACGCGTGCTCGGGGCGATCGGCGCCCAGTGGCCCGCCGACCGTGGCCGCGGCGGTGGTACGAAGCCGCAGCCGCGGGTTGACCTCGTCGGTCCACAGGTCGAGTTCTTTCCAAACGATGTCGGTGAGGTCGGGGTCGGCACCGAGCATCGCCATCGTCATGGCGGCGGACTCACGGACGCGTTCGCTGTCGTCGGCCGCCCACGGGCGCAGGTAACGGCGGACCGCGTGCACGTGGTCGTGGCGGGCGAACAGGCTCATCGACACGGCAGTGCTCGTCCGCACCTCGAAGTCGGGGTCGTTGATGAGCCTGCGGATCCACCGCAGCAGTGCCTCGCGCTCACCGTCGAGGTGAAGCCAGGCATACTCCAGAACGGCCTCGCGCAGTGTCGCATCGGTGAACCGGACGCGCTCGGGGTCGCCGCGCCGCGCAGCCACCCTCAGTACGATCCACCGGGGGTCGGAGCCGAGCCGTTCGCGAAATCGCAGCCTGGGCGGCCGCACGTCCCCGGGGCTGGGGACGAGCAGTCTGTGCAGCTCGGCGGCGGCGTCCGAGACGGTCAGGTAGGTGGCGTCTTCGAGCATGGCGGCGGCCAGCGCGAAGGCCATCGCAGCGGGGTCGCGCTGACGGCCGAACCAGCTGCGCACCCGCGGCGCCGAGTCCCGCAACTGGGCGACCACCGTGGCGAGGTCATCCCCCGCGCGCAGCGCGTCGGCGAGGTGGACGGCGACCCGCGGCTCGGACCACTCGGCGAGGAGGGCGGCACCCCCGCCGGCGGTCACCTGGTCGACGAGCCTGCCGCGTTCGGCCGTGCTCGGACTCCTGCCGAGCACGCGACGAACGACGACCTCCATCAGGTCGAGCGCGCCGAGGGAGCTCACCACGCACGGGGAGTGCATCGACGCGTCGGCGAGCGCGCCGTCGGCCGGGCCGGTCAGCACCACCATGTGGCTGTCGGCGGTCCGGAGCCGAGCGGCGATCCGCTCGATCCAGCCGCCGCCGAGGTCCGCGGCCCGCACCGGTGAAGCATCGGATGGGTCGCTGAGGTCGACCAGGTAGGCCATCTCCTTCGTGGGAGGCTCCCAGGACGCGGCCGCCAGCTCGGCGGACGCGGGGATCTGGTAGCAGGTCCCGCTCCTGCTGGACGCCGACGTCAGCAGGTTGATCGCGGCTGCGGTGCAGCCGGCGCCGGGTACGTCGGCGAGAAGCACGAGCCGGTGCTCGGTGAGAATCCGCAAGGTGGCGTCGAACTCCGCGGGCCGGACGAAGTGCTCGACGTGTGCCTTCACCCAGGCCGCATCGAGCTCGCCCCCTCCGCCGGGTGCCGGGGTGGAGCCACCGCCCATGTTGAGGCCACCACCGAACTCCACGGAGTCCTGAAAGAAGTTGACCTTCATATGGACGTCGGGGCCGCGCTGCCCAAATCGGCGGAAGGCCTCTTTGAGGATCGCGTTGATCTGAGCGGACTCGGCGCGCGACCGAGGGTCCTCGGATTCTCGCAGGCCCTTGACCGCTTCGTCCCGTTCCTCCTCGGCCTTCCTGCGCTCCTCTTCGGCCCGGCGCTCCTCCGGCGTGTGTTCCGGCTCGGGGGCCTTCTCCTCCTTGGGCGGCGGGGCTGCGGGGCCGCGTTCGCCGCCGGCACGGTGATGACCCGCGTCGCCGGACTGCTCCGGTGGATCGGTCATGATGAGTTCCTCAGGTCCTAGAAGTTCATGTCGCCGCTGATCTGGACCTTCTCCTGGAAGATCGTCAACTTCTCGATCGTGTCGGCTCGGACACTCGCTTTGCCGTACTCGATCGGAGCGGCCTGGTCGACCAGCCGGGCAACCTGCCGGGTGAACTCGGCGTCCTCGCTCAGGAGCCGTAGCAGGCGTGCGGCAAGGGAGGCCACCGCCTCGGGGTCGTCTGGGGAGTCGCGGACCCAGGCCAGGGCGGCCCGTTCCGCCGGTTCGACGAGCCTGCCTTCAAGCGTCTCCACCAGCCGCCCGGCGGCGGGGACGGCGGCCCCGGGCCGGCTTCCCGCGGCGACGAGCTCGGCCGCGTCGGTGGCGAGGGCGGCAGGATCGTTGGTCATCTGCACTCCTGGGGCGGACTCTGGCAGGCGCAGCGCGGGGTCGTCCCACTGGATGCGCCTGTGGAGGTCGGTGAGGGTGTGGCCGGGCGGTGCCTCGATCTGCTCGTCGAGACGGAGCCGCACGCGTTCGAAGGCCTCGAGTGCGTCAGCGGTGCGGCCGGCGCGGTAGAGGGCGAGCATCAGCAGTTCGGCGAACTTCTCGTCCACCGGGCCCTGCTCGACGGCCCGGTACAGTTCGGGAATCAATCGCTGGTGCTCGCCAAGACCGAGTTCGAGTTCGAGGCAGGCAATGCGGGCTGCGTGGTGGTCTTCGGCCAGCGCCTGCCGCGTCGTGGCGGCCCATTCGCCGGGAAGCCCGGCGAGGGCCTCGTCCCCAGTCCGGGGACCGTCGCCCCACTCGGCCAGCGCGGCCCGGTAGTGCGAGATGGCGGCACGCGGGTCGGACGCGGCGCGCGCGTGCCGGAGCCCGTCGTGGAAGCGGTGCAGGTCAACGTCCTCGCGCGGAACGTCGACGCGGTATCCGCCCGCTCCGCGCGGGATCAGGTCGCTGGCGCCGACCGCGGTGAGACGGCCGCGCAGTTTCTTCATGTACTCACGGATGAGCTCGCGCGCGGTGTCAGGCGGATCATGTGGCAGCCAGAACCGGTCAACAAGCCGGTCTACGGTGAGCGGTGTTCCGTCAGCGATCAGCAGTATCGCGAGCAGGAGTCGCTCGCGCGGATGCCCGAGGAAGACCTCGTGCCCACCTGATTCGGCCGTCACCTCCTTGAGTAAGCGGAAGCGCACCCGCTTCAGTGCCATCCGACCTCCCCGGAACGACCCCGGTTACTTCCCCTGAACCTTCTCCCGTCCCGTCGGCACCTTTGATGCCAGCGAGGCGCCGAGCCTCGCAGGACGGAAAGGGACCGGAGATGACCATGCACCCGAAGTTCACGCTGGACGCCGAATGGATCAGGAGCACCGCGAGCGAGGGCTACGGCGAATGCGTCGAGGTAGCGTTCGTGACCGTCGTGTCGCTGCGGGATTCCAAGGACCCGGACGGTCCGAGCCTGTTCTTCAGCGGCTCGGAGTGGGAAGCGTTCCTGGCCGGTGTCCGCAGCGGCGAGTTCAGCCTGTGATGCTCTGACGTGGGAGGTGCCGTCGCCCTCCGGCTCGGGCACCTCCCACGTCGGCCTACCTTCGGAAGCCATCATTCCCCCCAGAGGCGTCAAGGCCCGACCGCAGTGCGCCGAGGAAGGCCCTCGCGTCCTCGTCGTACCGCGCGGCCTCTCGCAACTGCTCCCAGCGGCTCTGGTACAGCCGGACGTCCTCGACCACGTCGACCGTCAGCCGGGCGTGGATCGTCTCGACTGAAACATGCGGCTCACCGTCGGATGGGTACAGGATCGTGAAGGCGTGCGAGGCGTAGGGCGTACCGTGGGCGTCTTGCGGAATCAGCCCGATACTGACGTTGTCGAGGGTGCTCAGCGCCGCGATCCTGTCGAGCTGAGCGAGCAGCACCTCGCTGGGGCCCGGGCGCCAGCGCAGGGCCGCCTCGGTGATGAGGAAGTCGAATTGGCGGTTCTCATCGTAGAGCGCGAGCTGACGGCTCAGCCGGCCAGCGATGGCCTGGGCGAGCTGTTCCTTGCCGTAGGGCATGTCGCGCTGAATGGCGAAGATCTGGTGGGCGTACTGCGGAGTCTGGAGCAGTCCCGGCACGACGGACGGCTGGAACACTTCCAGGCGCCGTGCCGCGCTCTCGCTGCTCTGGACGACATCCTGGAGGTGAGGCCGGCCGCGCAAGCTCGTACGCCATGTGGTCACCTCGGTGAAGGCGGCCTCGGTGCAGGTGACCAGCCAGCGACGCTGACCCGACGAGGCGGCGACGGCGTCGGCCCAGCCGTTGACCTCTTCGAGGGTGGGCAGGGTGTGACCGGACTCAATGCGCGACACCTTCGACTGGCTGATCCCGATGCGCCGTGCCATCTCACGACCGGACAGCCCCGACATCCGGCGCAGGACCTGCAGTTCGGTGGCGAGCTTTTCGCGGATGGAGAGCTCGGCATCCGCCTCCTCAGTGTCTAAGACCATGCGGCAGCCTCCCGTCGAGCGTCCGAAGCTCCGCGCGCAGCTCGCGGAGCCTGACCCCATATGATGCAAGATGATTCACAATGATGCAGCGCGCGCCCTGGTGGCGTCAACCCCCGCATGACCTTCAAAGGGTGGCAAGAGTACAGAACCAATGCAGGGAGATCGGATAATTGTTCAGGAATCAGCACCCTTCCCCATCCAGAGAAGTTAAGACAAAACGGATAAAAGCTCTATAGACACCGTTTCTGGATAATGACCATTGCGATGACACAAAGATGGAGGTTGTTGAATCAATGTCACTTTTTGCCGGACACCGAGTGATCTTCGCCTGCGACATCGTAGGATTCGGTCACCACGCCAGGACCGACTCCATACAGGGCCACCTGCGCGCCGAGCTCCACACCCGAGTAGGCACCGCCTTCGCCGCCTCAGGGATTTCGCTGTCGGAGTGCCACACGGAGGACCGGGGCGACGGCCTGCTCGCCGTCGCCCCTCCAGGCGTCCGAGCGGGGACCATGGTCGCGCCACTCGCCGATTACATCGACGCCGAGCTACGCCGCCAGCACGAGGTCGCCGCCGAAGCGGCCAGCCTGCGGTTGCGCGTCAGCGTCCACGCGGGCGAGGTCTACCAGGACGAGTACGGCATCACCGGTCACGCCATCATCGAGGCGTTCCGCCTGCTAGACGCCCCGGCGCTCAAACGGCGCATCACTGAGACGCGTGCCCGCCTAGCCCTCATAATCTCCGACCGTCTCTATAACACTGTGATCCGCCAGGACCCCGGTGGCCTCAGCGATCCCGCAATCTTCGCCCCCCTACACGTGGTGATCAAGGAGACCGACACGACAGGCTGGGTCCGCCTCTTCGGTGCCTCCGCCCCCGAGCTCATCACGCTCGTGGACGGCCTGGAAGGGGGTGCCCATCAGACCCGCGACCAGCTGGCCCTGGCTCGGCGGCTCCTGACCCTCCCCGCTCTGCGAACCACGGCATCCCGTGCCAGAGTAATCGGGGCGCTGCCGCCAGACCTCATCGTCGCCCGCCAGCCAGAACCCGTTCTGGACATTTTCTGCCTTATTCAAGCCTGTTTGGAATACCCGGACGGAATTCCCCTGCTGTCAGCCGCCCTCCAGTAGTAGGCGGACTTCCAGACTGGCGAGGACGCTTTAAAGAGCGACCGCAAATCATCTCATCGGGCCTGCGGCCATAGATGAGGGGCGGCCTCCTTGCGCTGTCCTGGCCTCCCTGGGCTGGCACCGACCCCGATGCCTCCCGCACTCCGACGAGCCGGGAAACCCTCGTTGGTGTCGAGCCACTTGGCGAGCAGGCGGGTGTGCACCGCATGTATCCCGCGATGGGCCCGTCCGCGTAAGGCCGCCCGTTGCGGCTGGTGGAGGTCCACAAGTACTGGTGGTAGTGCTCGACCATCAGAGCCCTGGAGTCCTCGGTCCTCCAGCTACGGCCTGGCGGGTCGGCCAGGCCCTGTATGGCTAGACGTCTCGTTCCGAAGCAGTCTGATCATGGCGCCCCCGTCGGGTAGGCATGACCGGTTTTAGACGTCGTTTCATTTGGCAAGTTGGCGGTGGCAGATGAAGGCGGCGGCTATGGCGGCGAAGGCCAGGAAGTGTTCGGGTTTGCGTTCGTAGCGGCGGTGTAGTCGGCGGAAGCCGTTCAGCCATGACATCGTGCGTTCGACCACCCACCTGTGGCGGCCCAGGCGCTGGGAGGATTCGATGCCTCGCCGGGCGATGCGATGGGTGATTCCGCGGCTGCTCAGCCATCTTCGCAGGTGGTTGTAGTCGTAGCCCTTGTCCGCGTGGAGCTTGCCGGGTCTTCGGCGGCGGGGGCCGCGAGGGGAGCGGATCGGCGGGATCCCTCGTATGAGTGGTTGCAGGGCCTGGCTGTCGTGGGTGTTGGCGGCGGAGATCCCGACAGACAGCGGCAGTCCGGCACGGTCGACGATCAGATGGATCTTCGACCCGAACGTGCCGCGGTCGACAGGATTCGGGCCTGTCAGCTCCCCTTTTTCGTGGCGCGGATGCTGACGGAGTCGATCGCGCACCGCGACCAGTCCAGCTCGCCCCGCGCACCGAGTTCGTCCAGGACCACCCGGTGCAGCTTGGCCCACACTCGGGCGGCGCTCCACTCGGCGAACCGCCGGTATACCGTCTGCCAGGACGCCTCGAACACCGGCGGGAGCTGCCGCCACGTACAACCCGAGGTGGCCACGAACACGATCGCGGCCAGCACCTGACGATCCGAATGCCGCCGCCGGCCCCCGCCCTGCGGCCGGGACGGCGCTTGCGGCACCACCCGCTGAAACAGCTCCCACAACTCATCGGGAACCAAACGCTCCACGATCGACACCGCAGCACACTACGACAAACCCAAATGAAACGACGTCTAAGGGAAGCAAGCACTATTCTCGGCGGTGCGCTGGATTGGCAACGATTGGAGTCAACTACTCAGTATCGATACCCACATCGAATGTGCACCCGCCTGGTTCCCAACCTCGATCGTCGCCGCCGAAATCCGGCGCCAGTACCCGGACCTGCAAGCGACTGACCGGCACAGCAGCACGCGGGACGGCGATGTCACTCGGGACCTGGCTGCTCAGGTCCTCTCCATCGAGTCCCAGCCTGCCTGATCGCCATCGGTCGTGGTCGGCACCGATCACGTCGACAACCTCATCGAACCCGCAGTATGCCGCAGATCATGATGCCCCCGCCTCGTAGACGCCGTCCTCGGCCTAGCGACCATCTCCCGGTAAACGGAAGCGGGCAGTTAAGAGGTATTACAACGACTCACCCAAGCACTCTCCAGCTCCAAACGGCGTCACTGTATCGGCTGTGATCTCCGAACCTCGGGTATTGACTGGTCGGCCCATAAAATCAGAACTCTACTCTGGGCCGTTCGCTGATATCCCGACTGAGTAGAGCCCGAACATCTGCTTTTGGGAGTCCGGAACGATTGAGAAAATCGTCAAAGGAAAGGCCGGTCGTTTCCATAAGTTCTAGTGCACGTTGCAGGAGAACCGGGACCTCCGGGTTCCCAAGAGAGCCTGGCTCTATTTTTCTCCAGCCTCGCGCGGACAGGGTTTTCCATCCCTGTGCGTAGGTGTGTTCGCTCATGACGCCGAGCGTTTTCGCTCTAACCAGAAGAGCTGCGATCGAGACGTGCCATTTTGCTTTCAAACGGAGAAACGCGGGCCAGTCAAGTCGATCCGGGAGTTCGGGTTTGATGTCGTCAACCGGCATGAGGAATGCGGCGGCGAACTCGTGAGCTTGCGCTTCCGTGGTTTTGTCCCCTATTTCTCCCGAGACGCCGTGCAGGACCAGGTGGCCTAGTTCGTGGGCTGCATCGAAGCGAGAGCGGTCACGCAGGCCCTTGTCGGCCCCGAGAGCGACGACGGGCCGGTCGGGGAAGTCGACGCAGAATGCGTCAACCTTTTCGATGCTGACGTGGAAACGGACGACGATGATTCCGCTCATCTCCAGCAGTCGTACGACGTCGTGAACCGGGCCGCTTGGCACGCTCCAATGGTCGCGGACCTGGGCCGCCGCTTGTTCGATGTCGGCGGGCTGAAGTGGCTGCCCTTCGTCAATCGGGATACGCGGCAGGTTGAGGTCCGGCAACGCGACGTGCTTTTCGAGCTCGAGCGCAAGTTCCCGTGCGAGGTGCACGTAAGCGAGAGCTTGATGGCGATCTCGAGGGGAGGTTGATCGAAGACTGCGGAAGAACCCGTTGACCTGGTCTTGAGCGGGGGGGCGGGCCGGTGCGGCAAAGAAGGTCGGCGGCACCCGCAACGCGACCGCGAGGCGGCGAAGCGTCGACGCGGCGGGTCTGGTGTGTCCGTTCTCGAACTGGCTGACCGAGGCGGCGGTGACGGAGCCGACTTCCCGCGCCAGTTGCACCTGGGTAAGGCCGCGAAGTTCACGCGCCATCCGCAATCTGGCCCGATCGAACAGGGCCGCGATGTCGCCGGGGTCCAGTTGCGGGTCGTTCACGTCGCTCGTCTCCGCGCCAGTCCATGTCCGCCGATCAGCGAACGATTCTCGATCTTGATGCTCCACCGGCATCTTAGGCACACCTTGGTTACCAGGCGGTCAAGTAGCTCAGCCTCACCAGGACACGCCCGAGTGAAGTATGTCGAGTGCATGTCCACTCCGTCGTGTAGCCTACCCAAGTTAAAGAAGATCTTGTTTAAATCTGAGGCGATCTGCCGCGTATGGGGGACGGAGTTGAGGGGATGAAGGTTCAGGAGTGCGTGCTGTCGGAGGAGGTGGTCACCGCCGACTCGGCGGAGGCCGCGCTGTGGGACGCCATCGTGGTGCCGGAGGCGATCAAGGAGCGGTTGCGGAACCAGACCTTGTTGTCGCTGCTCGTCCGGCCTGACCTGCCGTTCGCGGTGACGGCGTTGCACGGGTTGTGCACGCTCTACGGGCCGCCCGGCACCGGCAAGACCACCCTGGCGCGCGGTCTGCCGGCGCAGGTCGCGCGCTTCGTTCCCGGCGGCGAAGTGCGGCGGATCGAGATCAACCCGCACGGGCTGATGAGCGCCGAGCACGGGCAGTCGCAGCAGCGGGTCAGCGAGCTGCTCGGCGAGTACGTGCCGGGGCTGGCTTCGGACGGCGTGCCGACCGTGGTGATCCTCGACGAGGTCGAGTCGATGGCGGTCGCCCGCTCGGCGGCCTCGTTGGCCGCCAACCCGGCCGATGTCCACCGCGCCACCGACGCGGTAGTCACGGCGCTGGACCTCAACGCCGCCGGGCACCCACACCTGTTCTTCATCGCGACCAGCAACTTCACCACCGCTCTGGACGAGGCGTTCCTCTCCCGCTCCGATGCCGCTATCCTCGTCCCGCTCCCGGGGCCCGAGGCGCTCCGGGAGATCCTGGCCTCCACGCTGCTCACGCTCGCCGACAAGTACCCGGCGCTGGGTGATCTGGCGCGCTCATCGGCGATGAGCCGCATCGCCGAGGCCGCGGACGGGTTGGACGGCCGCCGCACGCGCAAGGTGGTCTTCGAAGCCTTGGCTCAGCGACTGGACACGGTGCTCGACCCCGGCAGCCTCACCGAAGACGACCTAGCCGCCGCGGTGCGCAACGCCGTCGCGCAGACGAACCGGCCGGAGGTGGCCCGTGTTGCGCACTAGGGAGGTGGCGGCCTCGCCCGTACGCAGTGCCAGCGCGACCTGGACGGTGATCGCGGATCTCGTTGCGGACACCGTGGCACAGTCCTCCTCACTGTCTCGCGACGAGGCGGTGCAGGCGATGTCGGCCGCCGAGGCGATGGGGCGGATGCTGATCGCGGGAGGGCACCTGCACAAGCACCCGATCACCCTTGTGGCCGGCAGGGTGCACTGCCAGATCACCACGGTGTCCGGCACGGCGGCGATAGCACTGGAGGAGAACCTCAACCCCGTCCCCGGCGCGACGGGCGCCGATGACTTCACGATCCACCTCCCGTCCCTCGCCCCGCTTCAGGAGCAGGTAAAGGCCGCCGCGAACGGGCACGCTCGGTTGTCCGACGCCGCCCCGCCTGCCCCGGAAACGAAGGCCGCCGCCTCGGGTCCGCTGATCGACCGTGAGGCCCTCCGCCGGGCGGTGACCCAGCGATGACCTCCACCCACACCTACAGCTACACCCGGACCCACACCGCCACGCACCTGACCGACATCATCCTCGGCGCCATCACCGACATCCTCGCCGACTTGGGGATCAACATGGACCGGCTGCGCCGCGAGTGGGTGCAGAACGAGAACGCGATCAAAGCGTGGATCAAGGAGGGCTCTCTCGACACGGTCGTCCTCGAATGTCACCAGCCTTCGGGTGCCGTGGTGCCGGTGATCGAGTTCCCGGTGTCCTACACGACCTCCGGCGACGGCAACGCCGAGTTCACCGCTTCTCGTGCCCGGCTCGCCCGGTTCCGGGCCAAGCTCGACCGGGTGCCCGCTGGCACCACCTACCGGCTGTTCTGCACCTTCAACGGGCCACGCACCCCGCAACCGGGCTGGGGCCCCGGCCGGCGGGCGAGCACCGACGGTCTGCGCGGCATCACCTTCGGCACCCTCGGCTCCGCCCCGCACGCCTCGACCGGCATGCGGTACTACCACAACTGAGACCACGAGCAGGAACACCGCTATGGGATACATCGACGACGCCTTCGCCAAGCTCAAGCACAACCTGGAGATCACTCAGACCGAGCAGAACGTGGCCAAGGCACGGCACGAGGTTATCCGCGACTTCGTCAAGTCGCACTGGGACCTCGCCGACAACTTTCTCACCGGCAGCTATCGGCGCGACACCAAGACCAAGAAGCTCAAAGACATCGACATCTTCGTCGTCCTCGACGCCGACGGGTCCCAGGCCGGCTTTCGAGACCAGGCCCCCATCCAGGTCATCAACGCCCTGGAGACCCTGCTGCGCCAGAAGTGGAGCGCCGCCGCGCGCGACGGCATGGCGGTCGTCATCCCCTACGGCGCCGACGACGAGGTCATGTCCATCGACGTGGTCCCCGCCTTCAAACGGAAGGACGGCGGCTACTACATCCCCAACCCCTCGGCAGGCGACTGGCTCGCGACCAACCCTAAGCGCCACCACGAGCTGAGCATCGCCAAGAACGCCGACTGCAACGGCAAGTACGTGCCCTTCGTCAAGATGATCAAGGGCATCAACCGCGAGCTCGGCGAACCCGTCTCGCCCTCCTTCCTGCTAGAGGTCATGGCCCAGTCTCTGGTGAAGCCACCGATCGAGCGCTACCAGGACGAGATCGTGCTGTTCCTGGCCACCGCCGCCGAACGCATCGGCGACGAGTGGCCCGACCCTGCCGGTCTCGGCGGCGACGTCAACGCTGTCATGAACGCCACCCAGAAACTCACCGCGGCCAACACGCTCAACCGGGCCCGCGCCATCGCCGAGCGGGCGGTCGACCTGGAGGACGACGGCCAAGACCGCGCCGCCTACGACGAGTGGAAGAAGCTCTTCGGGAACCGGATGGCCAAGCCATGAACCTCTCCACCGATCCCGCCGGCGTTCGCGGGATACCCTCCCGGGCCATCCACGAACGGCAGCTCGACGACGACATGCTGCTCCTGCAGCGCGCCGCGGCGGCAAGTCACCAACGTGGCCAGCTCTTCGAGGCCGTCCGCATCGACGCCGCCGTCGCGCTCGCCGCCGCCGGTGTCCTAATCACGCTGATCGGCCATGGCCGGACCGTGATCTCGATCGTCGGGTTCTTCTGGTTCATCGTCTCCACGTTCCTGCTCAAGGGCCTCGCCGGGAACACCGCCCGCCAAGGCGCCCTGCTCCAGGAGATGTTCGACACCGCCTTGTTCCACATGCCCTGGCGCGCCACCGTCGCCGGCGACCCGATCCCCGGCCCAGACGTCCGCCGCCTCGCACGCCAACTCCCCCAGGATGGCAAGAAGGACAAGCGCATCACCGACGGCTGGTACGACCCCACCCACGACGTCCACCACCCCTACGACGTCTTCATCGCCCAGGAACAGAACCTCGCCTGGGACGCCCGCCTCCGCCGCCGCTACAGCCACCTCATCGCCACCACCGCACTCCTGTGGACCGCCATCGGTCTGATCGTCGGTCTCGCGGTCGCGAACACCACACTGCTCGACACCCTCCTCAGCTTCTTCATCCCCTCCCTTGCCGCCTACCAGATCGCCTACGAGATCTGGTCCAGCCAGCGCAAGGTAGCCGATGAACGCGAACGACTCGCCAAGGTCGTCAACACCGAACTGAACAACGGGCGCCCTGGCCCCGTGCCCGACACCGAATGGCACCGCCTACGCAACGTGGCCCGCGATGTACAGGACGGCGTCCTCCGCACCCGCCTAGACCCCGCCCGAGTACCCGAATGGTTCTACAAACGCTTCCGCGACGACGATGAACGCGACTTCGGCGACACCGCAGAAGGCCACCGCGTCCGGCTCGCCCATGGCTGAGCACAGCGCCCTATGCCCATCACACCAGGGCGAATCGGCTCCGATGGTGACCCACGCAGCCATTGGTCTGGCCCCGATTGAGCACGGGTCTGTGTGGCTCCCCGCTGGGGGTTCGAACCCGTGCACGGGCAAGACGACCCATCGGCCGACCCGCCCGGAACCTGCGTTGACCGGCGGTCACCGATGTCCGCTCGTACGCCACGGAACGACCCGGCAGCATCCGGCACTGCCCGACACGAAAACCGGCCTGCCTCCCTGTATCAAGATGGAGGTGACCCCATGCCCGCACGGCGGGGCGACCAACGCCGCTCATCACATCGTGCGGCGCTGGTGCCCTATACCGACCGGTCGGACGCAACAGCCACCGCCGCCCCATCACTGCGTACCCGATGAAACATCGACCGCCCGGGACCGCCCACGGAGCCATGATCAACCCCGGCCCGACCCCACGAGCAAACATGGAGCAAACACGGAAAACAAATCATCCGAAACCCGACACTGGCATATCAGACAAAAATTGGATACTCCCAGGTCAGAATAGGTGGGGCGGGCGGGACTCGAACCCGCGACCGATGGATTATGAGACCCGCTGCAGCCGTACCGATCGGTGTCGGACGCTGATCGGCGGTGTTGCTTCGTGTCGCGCCGTGCGGGTTTCGGCGAATTTCCATGCCGATCACTGCCGGACGGTACCGCGATGATCCACGGCGTACGAGCAAACATCGAGCAAACATCACGGCGGCGTTGTTGCCGGGGAACGACCGACGGCCGAACCCACCCATTCGACGCCGGCGCACGTACACGCCGACCGGCCAAGGCCACCGCCAGAGCCCACCTGCCAGCGCGTTCTCAGCGATGAATAGTCACCAAGAGAGGACGTCAAGGCCCGATATCCAATTCGTATTGATCCACTACGGCATTGACGTCAGGGAAATCACCCGGAAAGACGGGGCATCGAATTTCTCCAGACATGATTCCAACAAGGAAGTTCGACATCGGGCCAGTTCACCAAACCGGATCGCCACGGATCAGTGCATGAGGCCTTGCAGGAAAGCGAGTCCATCGGTGGCGATGGCGTCCTGGCTGCGGGCCAGCGGACGCCAGATGGAGGCCGCGGTCGCGATGGTCGCGTTCTCCGCTGTGAAGGATTCGATGACGAGCGTGCCCCCATAATTCACGTCCCGGACGGCGCCGGAGAAACCCGTCCAATCGAAATGGTCGGCACCGGGCGCGCCCCGGTCGGTGCCGCATACCTGGACGTGGGCGATCCTTGCTCCGGCCGTCCGGACCGCCTGGACCGGACTCTTCTCTTCGATGTTGAGGTGGTAGGTGTCGAGGGCGAGACCGCAGTCTTCCGGCAGGGCCTCAAGGGCCTGTTCGACGGTGTTGATGACGCTGGTCTCGTACCGGTTGAGCGGTTCCACGCCGATCTTGACGCCGCGCTCCGCCGCGTAGTCGACGACGGGCTTCAGGTTCTCCTTCAGCTCGGCGTAGACGGCCTTGCGCTCGTCGGCGTCCATCCGCCAGGTCCGCCCGACCGACGCGTACGCCGGTCCGCTGACCGCCGGGGCGCCGACGGTCACCGCGACGTCCACGCAGTGCCGCAGGTAGTCCTGGGTCTCGGCGACGGACGGCGCGGCGACGAGTTCGCGGCCCGGCGGCATGACCAGGACGACCGAGGTCGCGAGGCCCAGGTCGTCCAACAGCTCGGAGGCGGCCGCCGGGTTCCAGTCACCCGGCTGCTCCACTGGGAGTTCGATCACGTCGAACCCCCAGTGGGCGATCCGGGGCGCCAGCACGGCCAGGTCCCCGTCGGTGAGCGGCGAGGTCCATACCCAGGTGTTGACGCCGATCGGGTTCATCTACTTGCCGCCCCACTTCTGCGGGAAGCCGGGCAGGGTCTCGCAGCCGCAGAGTGCGTAGTGCAGCGGCGGCATGTTGGGCTTGAGGTAGGTCGCCAGGTTGGACTCAGTGATCTTCGGCTGGGGCAGGTTCCAGACCTTCGGCAGGTCCTCTCCCTTGAGCATCTTCAGCGCTGCGATGATCGGCGTGCGCCACTGGTACGTCGGGTACGTGGGCGCCAGCGCGGTGAGCTTGGAGTCCTTCCACTTCTGCAAGAAGTCCTGCTGGTCCTCGCCGTTGATCGGCGGAACCGGAACGCCCTCGTCCTCGAACGCCTCGATCGCGGCGACGGCCGTCGCGCCGGCGTCCATCCAGATGCCGTCGATCTTGCCGTGCCGGTGGATGTAGTCGCTGACGATGGACTTGGTCTTGGCCGCGTCGCCATCGGTGAACTCGACGCCGACGACATCGAGCCGGCTCTTGTCGAAGGCGACCTTCGCGGCCGACCAGCGGGTCTCCAGCACGTCGACGCCGGGCAGGATCCGCAGCGCGAGGACCTTCCCGCCGGGCTTCACCTTCTCGATGAGGAACTCGGCGGCGTCCGCGCCGAAGGCGTAACCGCCGATCGGTTTGATGAACGTCACCGGGCAGTCGGTGCCCACACCGCGGTCGAACACGATCACCGGGACCTTCGGGCACGCGCCGGAGACGGCCGGAGTGAGCGTGGCCGTGGTGTTCGGCGAGATGATCAGGGCGTCGCAGTTCTTGCCCTGCAGGTCGGCGATGTCGGAGATCTGCTTGTCGTCCTTGCCCTCAGCGTCGAGGTGCGTGAACTTCTTGATCTCCTTGTGCAGAGCCACCTCGGCCTGCATGGTCTTCCAGCCGACCTGACGCCATGGGTTGTTGACCGCCGCGTTGGAGAAGCACAGGTTGTACGGGCCCGCCTTCTTGTACTTGGCGGTGCTCACCATCTGGGCGCCGATGTGCTGTTCCCATGGTTTGTCCGAAGGGCCCTGCGGAACCTGGCTGCGCATCGCGAGCTGCGCGTCGTAGTCGGCCTGGACGAAGAACTTCGACTGCTCTCCGGTGTTCTTCTTGGCTGTGCTCTTGGCCGCGCCGGGTGATGCCGTCGTCTCGGGTGCGTCGCTGGAACAGCCCGCCAACGGCAGCATCGCGGCTATCGCTGCACCGGCGAGGAGGCGCCGGGGGGTGGACAACTGCATGATTTTCCTTCCAAGGGGTGAGGGCCTTACCGGGTGACGCTGGTGTCCGCGGGATGGCGCGGCTGAAGCGAGTGAGCGCGGATCCATTGCGGAACACGGACGGACCCCATCGCCACCGCGGCGATGAGGATGACTCCCTGAACGGTGAACTCCAGGGCCCCCGAGATGCCATGAAGGTTGAGCAGCGTGAACAGGGCCTCCAGGGTGAAGGCGCCGGCGATGGCGGCGATCACCGAGCCGCGGCCGCCGCCGAGCACGACGCCGCCGAGGACGACGGCGGTGATGGCCTGGAACTCCAGGCCCTGGCCGACCTGGGCGGACACGCCCGCGAACCCGCCGAGGAGGATCGCGCAGATCGCGGCCGACAGCCCGGACAGCACGAAGGCGACGGTCTTGACCCGGTGGATCCGTACTCCGGAAAGGGCGGCGGCCCGGTGGTTGTCCCCGGTGGCGACGAGCATGCGGCCGAAGTCGGCGCGCATCATCGCGATGACCGCGGCCGTGATGACGGCGAGGATGATCACCGACCAGGGGATCGGGCCGAGGCTGCCGCGGCCGAAGTTCCGGAACTGCTCGGTGAGCGCGCCGCGCGGGGCGCCGCCCGTCCACAGGAAGACCGCTCCGGAAAGGATCAGCATCATGCCGAGCGTGGCGATGAAGGACGGCACCCGCAGCAGCGTGGTGCCGACCCCGTTGACCAGCCCGACCAGCGCGCCGAAGACCAGCAGCAGGAGGAGCACCGGCCAGGTCGTTCCGGCGTCGCCGTCGATGAGCCGCGCGGCGATCACTACCTCGGCGGTGACCAGCGAACCGACGGACAGGTCGAACTCGCCAGAGACGATCACGAAGTACTGCCCGGCGGCGAGAATCGCCAGCGGGGCCGCCCGCTTGACGAAGGCGAGGAAGCCGTCCGGCTCCAGGAAGTGCGGATTGGCGGCCGCGATGAGGACGAGCAGTACGGCCAGGACCCCGAAGATGGGCAAGGTGCGTTTCATCCGGAACGCCTCCGTCGTGCATAGATCCCCAGTGCGGCGACGAGCACGACACCGCGCACCACGTCCTTGGCGAAGGAGTTGACTTCGAGCTGGTTGAAGATGCTGTCCAGCACGGCCAGCACCAGGACTCCGCCGACGGTTCCGGCGACACCGCCCTTACCCCCGGCAAGGGCGGTGCCGCCGAGCACGACCGCGGCGATGGACTCCAGGTCGTAACCGCCGTCCGTGCCCACGGTCGGCGCGCCGGCGCCGAGCCGTGAAGCCAGCAGCAGGCCCGCGACGCCCGCGCACAGCGAGCAGAGCATGTGGGTGGCGATGATGACGCGGTCGGTTCGCACTCCGGACAGCCGGGCGACTTCTGGATCGCCGCCGACGGCATAGATCCGGTAGCCCAGCCTGGTGCGGCGCAGCAGGAACCAGGCGGCCACTGCGATGCCCGCCCACAGCAGTGCCGAGACCGGAACGGGGCCGATCCGGTCGTAGCCGAGCCCCTGGAAGGATTTCGGCACGCTGCCAGCGGGACCGTCGTACCGGTCGTCCAGGATCCCCCTGATGATCAGTGCGACGCCGAGGGTCGCGATGAACGCGTGCACCCTCAGCTTGGTGATGACGAGCCCGTTGACCAGGCCGACCAGCGCGCTGACGGTGAGCACCGCCGCGATCGCCGGGAGCACCCCGCGGTCCGCCATGGTCTCGGCGGCGACCAGCGAGGTCAGGCTGATCAGGAACGCGACCGACAGATCCAGCGAACCGGCCAGGATGGCCAGGGTCTGCCCGACGGCGACGATTCCGAGAGCGGCCGACCGCTGCTGGATGCCGACGACGTTCGCTTGGCTGAAGAACTGCCCGCCGTCGGCTGTGACGAGGATCCAGCCGATCACGAGCAGGAAGCCCAGCGCCAGGTAGATGGCGCGGGCCGGGTTCTCGGCGGCGAACCCGCGCAGGGCCGCTCTTTTCGGGGGCGGGGCCTTGAGCAGCTGCATCATGATCCGGCCGCCAGGTGCATCACAGCCTCCTCCGAGGAACCTGCGGGAAGCTGACCGGCGATCCGCCCGTCCCGCAGGACGACGATGCGGTCGCTCATGCCGATCAGTTCGGGGAGCTCGGACGAGATCATGAGAACGCCTATGCCGTCCTCGGCGAGTTCCCTGATGAGCTCGTGGATCGCTGCTTTCGCACCGACGTCGACCCCGCGGGTCGGCTCGTCGAACAGCAGCACCTTCGGGGCGACGGTCAGCCACTTGGCCAGCGCGACCTTCTGCTGGTTGCCGCCGGACAGGTAGCGCACCTCCTGCTCGGCCCGGGCCGGGGTGAGCCTGACGCGTTCGAGCAGGCCCATCACCGATGCCTTCGGGCCCTTGCGGGTGCGGGCAACGAGCAGAGCGTTGTCCTTGACCGATTGATGCAGGACGAGCCCCTCGGCCTTGCGGTCCTCGGTGACCAGCCCGATTCCGGCGCCGATGCCGTCGCGGACCGAGCCGGGGCGCTTCGGCGTCATCTCGCCGCGGGTGAACGGCCCGGCGCCGAAAAGCGCTTTGACCAGCTCGGTGCGGCCGGAGCCCTGCAGCCCGGCCAGCCCGACGATCTCGCCGGCGCGCAGCTCGAGATCAATGCCGTCGAGCTTGGTGTTGCCACCGCCGCTGACCGCGAGCAATGTCTCGCCAGGCGGACCCGACGCGCGCGGCGGGTAGTAGTCCGACAGCTCGCGGCCGACCATCAGCCGGACCAGCTCGGTGGTGGTGAGCCGATCGATCGGGGCGGTCGCGACCCTGGCGCCGTCCTTGAGGACCGTGACCCGGTCGGCGAGTTCGAAGATCTCACGGAGCCGGTGCGAGATGTAGACGACAGCGATACCGCGCTCGCGCAGCCGCCGGACCAGCCCGTAGAGCAGCTCCACCTCGTGTTCGGCGAGCGCGGCGGTCGGCTCATCCATCACGACGATCCGGGCGTCCACCGAAAGCGCTTTGACGATCTCAACGACCTGCTGCTGAGGCACCGACAGGCGCCGCACCAGGTCGCGCGGGCCGAATCCGTCCTCGCCGAGCTCCTCCAGCAGCCGGGCCGTGGTCTTCTCCATCGCGGCCCGGTCGACCAGCCCGCGACGGACCGGTTCACGGCCGAGGAAGACGTTCTCGGCGACGGTCCGTTCGGGCAGGAGCGTGAACTCCTGGTAGATGATCGCCACCCTGGCCTTCTGCGCCTGCAGCGGATGGCCGAACGCCATGACCTTGCCGTCGATCTCGATCGTCCCCTCGTCGGGCGTGTACACCCCGGCGAGGATCTTCATCAGCGTGGACTTGCCAGCCCCGTTCTCCCCGACGACGGCGTGCACCTCACCGGCCGCGGCCTCGAGGTCGACCTCGGAGAGCACCCGTGCGCCGAGGAAGCTCTTGCCGATACCGGTCATCTTCAGCACGCGATCCACCCCCCGGTCCCGGCGGGCTCAGGGACCACGTCGGTGATGACCGTGGCGCGGAAGCCGTCGTCGAAGACGGGCAGGTCGTCGTGGTGCTCGCCCCGGCTCGCGGCGCGGCGATCAGCGACGAAGGCGTCGAAACAGTCGTGGTGACCCTGCGGGAGCGCGCCGGCCAGCCGCCCGGCATGGGCGTGCATCCCGGCCATGACGCCGGTTTCGACAATCTTTGCCAGGACTTCTGCCGGTCCATGCCTTATAACCGCCATATCGCGGATCGTACGAGTGCCTTATGCCGAGGGTCAAGCAAAAGCAGGCTTATTGATATCATTACAAAGCCCCTTGGCAGCATGAGCTGTCACAGCAAGGAGATGCAGAGTTGATCCCCGAGACGGCAGGCGCAGGCGCTCTTCTGACGATCCTGCGCGACGGCCGCGCCCGAACCCGCGCTGAACTGGTGGAACTCACCGGATTGGCCAGGTCCACGGTGTCGCAACGGCTTGACACGCTGCTCGACCAGCAGTGGATCGTCCCGGCCGACAATGCGATCGCCTCGGGTGGCCGGCCCGCGGTGGCCTTCACGTTCAACGCGGGTGCGCGGATCGTGCTCGCCGCCGACCTCGGCGCGACCCACGCCCAGATCGCCGTCACGGACCTGGACGCACATGTGATCGCAGAGCACAGCGAAGACGTACTGATCACCGGCGGGCCGGAGAAGGTGCTCGGCTGGCTCGTGGACACCTTCGGACGATTGCTGGCCGAAGCGGGTCACACTCTGGCAGATGTGTGCGGTGCCGGAATCGGGCTGCCCGGCCCGGTGGAGCACGAGACGGGCCGGCCGGTGAATCCGCCGATCATGCCCGGCTGGGACGGCTTCGACGTGCCCGGCTGGCTCGGCCCCCGGCTGGGCGTGCCGATCCTCGTCGACAACGACGTCAACATCATGGCGCTCGGCGAGCACTGGGCGACCAGCCCCGAGATCGAGCACCTCATCTTCGTGAAGATCGGCACCGGTATCGGCAGCGGGCTCATCACCGAGCACCGGCTGCACCGCGGGGCCCAGGGAGCGGCCGGCGACATCGGCCACATTCGCGCGTCCGCCGACCCGAACGTGATCTGCCGCTGTGGCAACACCGGTTGTCTCGAGGCGATCGCCGGAGGCGGCGCTCTGGCCGCCCGGCTGCGCGAGACCGGCGAGGACGCCGCCAACAGCCGAGACGTCGTCCGGCTCGTCCGCGCGGGCAACGCCCTGGCCATCCAGGCCATCCGCCAGGCCGGCCGGGACATCGGTGAAGTGCTCGCCTCGCTGGTGAACTTTTTCAACCCGGCCGTCATCATCATCGGCGGCGACGTCTCCGGCGCCGGCGAACACCTGCTGGCCGGCGTCCGCGAAGCCGTCTACAGACGCTCGCTACCGCTGGCCACCGAGCACCTCGGCATCCGCGTCTGCCGGCTCGGCGACCACGCCGGCGTCATCGGCGCCTCGGTCATGGTCATCGAGCACATCCTCAGCCCCGGCGCCGTAGACCAGTCCGTGGCCTCCACCGCCTGATCGCGTGGAGGGCGGCTCGCGCGGCCAGCGGCCCGCGGAGTCCGGTGATGAATACGTGCAGGGCCGTATTCGAACTCGCGGCGTCCTCCGCGTTTTGTGGCGATATAGCGTTGGAAAGGGCTTTGATCCGCTTCCGGCCAGCTTCTGTGGGTGGCGTTGAACTCTGCTGACGGTGAGTGCGCCGGGTCAGGTCAGCTGTTGCGGCGTTGGCCCCTGTGCCGCTCGAAAACTCGGTTTGGTGGCGTGACCTGGGGTTTCGCTGCGGGATCTTCGCGGTGGCTGGGATCATCTCGAGGTGCTGTTGTCGCTGATCTACCGCTTGCTCAGATGCCTACTCGGCTTGTTGGTGATGTTGCTTCGGTCGGACTTGTCCAAGGAGGCCGAACTCCTGGTGCTGCGGCATGAGAACCAGGTCCTGCGCTGGCAGGTGCGCGGCCAGCCGCGATGGGGTCACCTCGACCGGCTCTGGTTGGCGGCGTTATCCCGGCTGGTTCACCGCCGCCGGTGGGCTGAGATCTTCCCGGTCGCTCCGGCCACGATCCTCCGCTGGCACCGCTGGCTGGTCGCCCGGAAGTGGACTTACACCGACCGGCGCCGTCCGGGCCGACCGCCTACCGGCGTTTCGATCAAGACGCTGATTCTTCGCATGGCGCGGGAGAACCCGAACTGGGGGCATAGACGCATCCAGGGTGAACTCGCCCGCCTCGGTTACACGATCGCCGCTTCTACGGTGTGGGAGATCCTGCACGCCGCCGGCATGGATCCCGCACCTCGGCGTGCCGGCCCGACGTGGCGGCAATTCCTCACCGCCCAGGCTCACGCGATCATCGCGTGCGACTTCCTGGTCGTGGAGACGGTCCTGCTCAAACGGCTGTACGTGCTGGTGTTCATCGAACATGGAACCCGCAGACTCCACCTGGGCGGCGTGACGACGCACCCGACCGGGGCGTGGGCGGTGCAGCAGGCCCGGAACCTGACCATGGACCTGGGCAACCGGATCGACGCGCTGCGGTTCCTGATCCACGATCGCGATCCGCTCTTCACGACCGCGTTCGGGGAGGTGTTCCGGGCCGACGGACTGCGGGTCATCACCACCCTGCCGCGGACACCGCGGATGAACGCCATCTGCGAACGCGTCATCGGAACCTTCCGCCGCGAACTCCTGGACCGGACCCTGATCCTCGGCGAACGCCACCTGGCCCTGGTGCTCGGCGAGTACCTGATCCACTACAACCGCAACAGGCCGCACCAGTCCCGGCAACAGCGCCCGCCGGACATCCAAACGCAGCCGATCCGAGACCCGACCGAACCCATTGACCTACGCCGCATCCACCGAAAACGCGTCGTCACGGGCTTGATCAGCGAGTATCACCACGCCACATAACCACAGGTCAGACCACATGACCCAATAATCGAGCGCCACAGGATCCGCAACAGCAACCGGGCCATTCCCGGTGTGAGAGTGAGCGGCCGGCCGCCCACCGGGTCAGGACAGTCGACTTGCCCACGCCAAGCGGGCCGACCAGGTTGACCACCCGGCCCTGCCGACCACGGCATCCAGCTCATCCATTGCCTCGCGGACGGCGGAAGCGCGGATAATCCCATTCCCAAACGGTTGGCCCGCCGCAGCCGGAGAGCGTGGGCCCAAGACACCCTAATGACCCGCAAAGACCGATTTATGGGCCAGGCAATAGACGCACGAATGCCTAGCTACTCGTCGCCGCAGAGGACGATGGAGGAATGAGCTTCATCTCGGCCTCCGGTTCGTTCGATCATGATGGCTGGTCGCTACATCAGTCCGGTGATGATCCACGGACGGCGCAGTTCGCCTCTGCGCATGAGTCACATCACAAGCAACTTCAGGACTCGACCAGTTATGGCGCGGTCGCGCGGATCTATCACTCGCTCGGCGTGGCGACGGGAGAGCCGAGATATCGCCGGCTGGCCGGACGGCTGACCAAGGCGAGCGAGCAGGTCCAAGAGGCATTCGCCTCCTGGTCGCCCGCCGTGGCACTTGGATGGAGCCGGGCCCAGGTCATCGAGCGTTATCCCGCGTACCACCGTCATTTCGACGCCATGGCGGGGATCGTCGATTCGGTGGACAGCCTGTACCTCCGCCTGCACGCCGCGCACGCCGCAGCGCGCGCCTGTATGCAGACAACGATCATTGAGCGCGTCGTGGAGGTCGGTCTCCGGGATTTCACGCTGGCCCATCTCCGCGAGCGCGAGCTGCCCGCCACACGCTTCGTCCGCCTGAGAACGCGTCCGCCTCGATGGAACGCCCACATCCCGGCGAGCGGTGACGAGCGGCCGGCCAGGCTCATCGACGCCGAGAAGCTGACCGCCGACCTCTTCTCGGTCGAGTTCGAAGACCTGTGGACGCTGGTGAACGGCGCCATGTACGCGGCCGTGGTCGAGGTGCTGGGTGGTGACGGCACTCTCGAGGTGAACGGGCATCTGGACTGGACGCCGGCGCTGGTGGCGGCGGCTCGACGGATCAGCGATGCGACCGACGTCGCGCCCAGCGTGCGGACCCGGCAGGACGAGACCCACATCACGGTGCTCGCCAACATCGAGGCGGAGACCTTCACGGTGGCCGAGCCGCTGCCCGCCCGGGTCTTGCCCGCGACCACGCCCCCCGCCCGCATGGCCGCCGACCTGGAGCGGCCGCACCTGTTCATGACGGTACGGCGGACGCCCGCGCTGTTCGCGAACTACGTGCTGGAGGACGGTGCGCCGCCTCCCGCCACTCCCGTCGTGACCTGCCTTCGCCGGACCGTGGCAGAGACCGACGGGCGACACGTCGTCGAACTGCTCCCGGTGACCGATCCTCCGCGTGTTCCGACCGGGGATGACGTACCCCTGGTGACGGTCGTGCCGTGCTCGCTGCTGGACGGTGTCCACGCCGTATCGGGGCCCACCGCCCTGCTTCTCGACGTGCCGCTCGCGCCGCACCTGGACCTCTGGCTCTCGGCGCCTGGCAGCCGGTTCCGCTACGCCTTCCTGCGGATCGAATCGTTCGGCCGGGTCATTCCGTTCATGGTCGGCGTGCTCGATCATCTGGAGTCGTCGCTGCCGTTGATGGTGCGCCCGCTGTCGCACTCCGGGGTCCGCATCCACAAAGCGGCACTTGAGGAGCTCTATCCCGGCCGGGACGTGCTGGTCGAGGACGGCTCCTTTCTGGAAGGTCGCCGGCACCTCGATCTGGTTCTCGCGCATCTGGCGGGTGAGGAAGTGCGGTTCGGGCGTGGCTGAGAGCCCCGGCCGTCATCCGTGGACGATGACGAGGCTGATCCGTCCCGTCACCATCGGCCGCTCGAGGTCGGCCGCAACGCTCAGCGCGGTGGCGAAGTCCGTGAAGTCCTGGGGATGAACGCTGTCGCGCAGGTGGTCCGGGATCTCGCGGGGCACCAGCCGCAGGCGCACGACGGTCTGCTCGCCGTCGACGGACACGACGGTCGCGGGGAGATCGACCACGGCGGGCAGCACCTGCGCGGCCAAGCCGATCGAGGTCACCGCCAGGCCCGCCCGCACCAGCAGCGCCGCGACCGCGGCTTGAAGCAGGCCGACGCGGTTGACCTTCTCATCGAGATCGAGGGACCACCGGTCCGAATGGAGTTCAAGCCAGCCCTCGACGTGGCGTCCGCCGCTGTCCCAGGAAAGCCCGCAGACCTTCGCCACGGCGTCGATGAAGTCATCGGCATCGGTGCCGTCGAGGCTGTCCGCGACACGCTCGAGATCGTCGCGGCGTACGTTCGCCCCGGCCGGTGTCGCCTTGCCGAGGAGCGCGTCAAGCGCGTCTTTCCCGTCGGTCACCGATGTCCCTCAATGGTCGCTGGATTGCAGCATATTGTGGTCCTCGCGGAGGGGACCCGCCGGCCGACCGGAGGACGATGAGTGACCGGCACCGATGACGACCATCTGGCCGCGCTATTCCTTTCTCAGGCCGAGGAGGGCAGCCGCGGGGTCTACGTGCCAGGTGGGTTCGACCTGCACCTTCGAGGCGCCGACGCGCTGGCCGATCGGCTGGTGCACCACCATGAGGCGCAGCATTTCCTGCTGACGGCGACGACCGCCTGGGGCGCGGCCTTACTCGTCGCATCGAAGGTGCCCGCTTGGCGGCCCCTGTTCGAGAGCCTGCTGGATCGGTGCCGGGCGACGCAGGAGTCGTTCGCCACGTTCATGGGATGCAGCGTGGTCGCGGTGGGCTTCGGACCGTCGGCGGCCATCGCGCTGATGTCCTACCCGGAGTACCTGCCATTGATGAAGCGGCTCGAACGGTATCTCGCGGCGGTACCGGGCGAACATCGGCGGGCGCTGGCCACCTCGGCGCTGGCGCGGGCCTGCATGCAGACTCCGATCCTGCGGCAGATGATCGCGTCCTGGCCGGAAGCGGTGACGACCGGGGCCTTACGCGGAATCGACGTACCGGACGAGCGTTTCACCGTTCTGCTGAGGGATCCGCAGGGGCTGCCTCGCTCGGTGGTGGCCGCCGCGGACGAGGCGGTGGCCACGGAGTTCGGACCAGAGCCGCTGGCCGCGGACGCGGTGGACGCGAGTCCGGGCCTGGCGCTCGACGACCGATTCGATGACGCGTGGGCGCGGTGGGAGGACACCGTCTACGCTGGTCTCGCCGCCCGGCTGACCGACGCCGGCGCCATCGTGCTTGGCGGCCATGATCACCTGTCAGAATCCGCCGAGCTGGTCGCGCTGGCGTCGAGCCACGGGCCCGGACTGGGGGTGACCGTGGATCCGAGTCCGGACCTTCCCGACGACCGCGTGCTCGCACGTGTGCTGGTCCAGTCTCGCCTCTGGCTGTCGGCGTTGCCCCGCCCGGCCCGAATGATCACGATGGGCGACGAGGTCGACGCGGCCGAGGTGATCCGGGTGATGGAGGCGACCACGCGGATGGGCGGTCGTCCGAACGTTGTGATCAACGCCCGGTTACCGGACCGGTTGCTCGCCGGCTACGAGCTACCGGCGGATGAACGCGCCGTACTCGCCGGGTGTGAAGGGCCGGTGACGGTGACCCGGACGATCGCCGACGACGGCACGGACACGGAAACCGATGCGGTCTGGCTCCTCCGGCTGGACAAGCCGGACGACGTCGGGCGCCTGGCAACCGGCTGGGCGGGACGCGGGGACCTGACGTGTTGCGTGGCGGCGAGCTGTCTGGCGGATTCGCGCTGGAGCGCGGAATGGCTGCCTCTGCTGGGAGAGGCCGCCCCGATCGTCTGGCTGATCGATGTCGCGATCCGATCGCTGGCCGGCGAGTTCGGTTCCGGCACGGTGCACGGTCTCCATGTGGACCTCGGCCCGAATCCGACCGGAGTGCGGAATGCGGTCGCCTTCCACATCTCGGGCAAGGCCGGAGTCTGGTTGGCGGTGGCCGACGAGGTGGGCGTGCAGATGATCACCCGGCAGATGGCCGAGCTACCTGGAATCGACCTCCAAATGACCGGTGCGGACTGGACGAAGGCGATCCCCACGCTTCGGCTGGCCCTGCACGACCTGCTACGCACCGAGTCGTACGTGGACCTGCGAGCGTTGTCGGAGCACGGAGGCTGACGCGGCGCCATGCCCGGGATCTTCATCAGCTACCGCAACATCAAGCGGTCCTACGCGCCGATGCTCATCGACCGTGAGCTGTCCCGCAGGTTCGGGCCCGAGAACGTTTTCCAGGCCGGCCGGTCGAACGTGCCGGCCACGCACTTCCCGAGTCAGATCGAGCGATGGCTCGAAGGCTGCTCAGTGCTCATCGCACTCATCGATCCGCCATGGGTCAACGAAGATCTGCGTCTGCTGGAAGATCCCAAGGACTGGGTCCGGCGAGAGATCGCCTATGCGCTTCGGCACGGAAAGGAAGTGCTGCCCGTACTCCTTGACGGCGTGGAGATGCCGAAGACGAGGCAGCTGCCCGGCGACGTGGCGAGCCTCACCCACCACATCGGTCTGAGGATGGAGTCGGCCACCGCGGACACCGATCTGCTCCGGCTGATCGGTGAGGTCGAGCGGCTGGCTCCGGACCTGGTGCTCGCGAACCTGATGGATCCCGCACTACCCGCTCCGGCCGACCCGGCGGCCCTGCTCCGTGCCGAGCACGAGGTCCTCCCGTTCCGGCCGCGCCCGGAACTCGACCGGCTGGTCGAGTGGTGCCGGCACGACACGGGATCGCCGGCGGCGCTCGTCACCGGCGTTCTCGGTGCCGGGAAGACCCGGCTCGGACTGCACCTGACCACGCGGCTCCGCGGGTTCGGCTGGTCGGCCGGGCTGCTGTCGGTGTCCGCGCCGCCTGAGGCACTTGAACGTCTGGGCGAGACCCGTCTGCCGTCCCTGGTCGTCATCGACGATGCCGAGGCCCGTCCAGACCACGTGCGCGCCGCGCTGCGGTCGCTCGCCACCGCGCCGGGCATGTCCAGCCGGCTCCTGTTGCTGGCCCGGGCCGGGGGCGACTGGCTGGATCGTCTTCGAGACGACCGAGACGACGGCGTGGCGGCTCTCGCGGGCCTCCTTCGGCCACTGCCACTTGAGGCTTTGCGACCGGCGGAGGGTGACCTCCGTGCGGCCTGCACCGCCTTCGCCGAGCGCCTACGGCTACCGCCACTCGCTCCGCCGCCGGCCGTTCCGGCCACGATGCTGGAGATGCAGGCCGCCGCCCTGACGCACGTCCTGCCGTCACACGGTCCGGCCGAGCCGCCGTTGCGCCGAATCCTGCAGCTAGAGCGAGAGTACTGGTCGCGTACCGCGGCGCTCTTCGGGTTACCGGCGGGACGGTCCACCATCGCGGAGCTCATGGCGGCGGTGACACTGTTCGGCGCGAGCACCGAACCAGAGGCGAACGACCTGCTCAGAGCCCTGCGAATGTTTCGAGAAGCCCCGGTGAGCCTGCTGGACTCCGGTCGTGATTTCTTGCGCACCGTCCTGCCGGGACCTGCCCCGTTGAACCCGCTGCGGCCCGAACAACTCGGCGAGAATCAGCTCGCGGACCACCTTCGCTCGCATCACTCGCTCCCGGACGTTCTCGATCGGGTCTCGGATCGGCAGGCCGGTGCCGCGCTGCTGACGCTCGGGCGATGCCTGGATCGCCATCCGGACCTGGCCGGCGCCGTCGAGGCGTTCCTGGGCGCGGCTCCGTACCGGCTCCTGCCGCTGGCGATGACCGCGCTGCCGGCGGTCCCCCGGCCAGAACTCCTCGTCGCATCGATGTCGGCGACACTCGACCGGCTTCCCGCCGCCGAACTCGACCCGATCGTCACCGCGCTGCCGCAGCGCAGTGAGGCACTCGCGCGCTTCGCCGTGGTGGCCACCGAACGGCTGCTGACCGCCCGGCGAAGTGCCGGCCTCGATGACACCGCCACGGCACGGCTTGCCCGGCTGTTCGCGGTACGGCTGGTCTATCTGGGCGAACGCGCCACGGACGCCGCCGAGGCGGCGCGGGCCGCCATCGCGCGGCTGACCGCATCGGCTGGGGTCGAGGAGCGTGCCGAGCTGGCCGAGTCGTACGCGGCGCTGGCTCTGGCGCTCGATCTGACCCCCGGAAGCGCGGAGGAGGCGATGACGGCCGGTGAGGCGGCGATCGACGCCTACCGGACGCTCCCCGAGGAGGATCGGTACACGGCCGCACTGGCCACGACATCGCACAACCAGTCGGTCCGCCTCAGACACGGCCGCCGGATCGAGGAGGCCCTGTCTGCGGCGTCCACGGCCCATACGCTGATCGGCCCGCTCCACCGCACCCGGCCGGCGAGGTTCCGGTCGCTGTACGCCGACGTACAGGAGAACCTGGCGACCCTTCACCACCTGACCGGCCGATCCGCGGAGGCCGAACGCCTCGGCCGCGACACCCTCGCTCTCCGCCGTACGCTGGCCGCCGCCCGGCCGGACGCCTACAGGCCGCAGCTGGCGGGGACGCTGTACAACCTGGGGCTGATCCGGTCCGACCGGGGTGATCCGGCGGAGGCGACGATGCTGTGGACCGAAGCCCTGAGCATCTTCGAGGCCCTCGCGGCACAGCGACCTGACCGCTTCGGCGATGAACGTGACCGGGTCCGCGCCCGGCTCAGCGGTCACCGGCAGCCACCGACACCTGATGACGCAGGAGAGAGAGGACGGTGTCCGATGACACTGATGGATGAGACGCGCATGCACTATGAGGCATTTCCCTTCATCGAGGGTGGCCGGCGGCGCGTCCGGCACTGGAAGCGCCGGTTAGGCGAGCCCCTTCCCGACGGCGTTCTCGCCGATGCCGCCGTACTGGACGTCGGATGTGGTTCCGGGGAGGTCGCGCAGGGCCTTGCCGAACGCGGCGCACAGGTGATCTGTGTCGACCTCACCGCGGCGGCGGTACGCCGGGCGAGGCGGCGGATGCCGGGAATCCTGGCGTGTCAGGCCGGCGCACTGACATTGCCGTTCTCCGACGCGGCCGTGGACCACGCCGTCTCGATCGGCGTGCTCCACCACACGCCCGACGCGTTCCGTGGGCTGGCCGAGATGGTGCGCGTGACCAGGCCCGGTGGGCGCGTCGTCGTGATGCTGTACGCCCGGTGGACGCCCTACCACCTCGTCTATCGCCTGAGCGCGCCGCTACGCGCCCGGGTTCCGGTCACCTGGCTCGGCCGGATGCCGCGCCTCCCGCTTCACGTGATGCGGCTGGTCGTCGCGGCTCAGGTCGGCCAATGGTACGGCGACGACCAGCTCCGGCGGCTGCTCGCTGATCAGTTGTGGACGCCCCGCGCGTCATTTCAATCCGCGCGGCGGATACGCCGGTGGGCGGCGTCGCTCGGCCTGGTCGAGGTGCGGCGACACGCCCTGCTCTGTCATGGCAACCTCTTCACCTTCCAGGTGCCGGCGGACGTTCGAGGATGAAGACGTTGGAGTAGCCGAATATCCGGCGACGCGCCCGCAGCCGTACGCCGAGCGTCCTCGCCCACCTGCGGATCTGGGTGGGACCGTCAAACGTCGCACGTGGCGTCCAGATCTGGTCCGCGACGAGGCGCCGCAGTTGGTCGTCGGAGAGACGCTGGCCGATGAGGAGGCGAACTCCCGGTCGCAGGCAGGCCAGCGCCCACGGCGGCACATCGTCCAACCGGCGAACCGGCACGCGTCGTCTCAGCGGAGCGGTCACGCCATAGAGCAGGTGGTAGGGGGTCCAGCGGGCGTACAGCAGAATGACGATGCGCCCGCCGGACCTGGTCACGCGCACCATCTCCGCCAGCCCACGGAACGCGTCGGGCGTGTGATGGAGGACGCCGATCGAGACCGTGTGGTCGAACACGCGGGACGGGAACGGCAATGCCAGCGCGCTGGCCTGGCACGCGGTGACACGCTCGCCACGCCCCCGTGTACGCCGTGCGGCCGCCTCCGTCAGATCCAGCCCCACCACGCGTGCGCCGCGCCCCGCGAGTGATTGGGCCACCTCACCCGATCCGCAGCCCACGTCCAGCACGAGAGATCCCGACAGCAGCGCGTCGGGGAGTTCCGCCCTGAGGCGCTCGGCCCACCGCGCGACACGGCGCGGGCCGCCTTCCAGGAACGGATACGTCTCGTAGTGCGCCTTCGTCCGCGCGAGAGTCACGACCGCCTCATCGTCCTTCGTAGCCTGCCGAGGAACAGCAGCATGGTGATCAGGATGACCGGAACGAGGACCACGACGACCGCCAGCCGATGTTCGGTGATCAACCGGCTCACCTGGCCTAGGCCGGTCGCGAACCGCGCACCGAGATAGATCAACAGGCACGTCCACATCAGCACACCGGCCGCTATCGCCGGATAGGCCATGCGGCGGTCGGCCCGCTGCGCGCCGAGGGCGAGGTCCACCGGGGTGCTCTGGTGTATCAGGCAGGACGCCAGCACCAGCCCGACCACCATCGGATGCCGCAATTTCGGCAACAACCATCGTCCGGCCCTCATGCGCTCCACCGCTAATCCGCCGGCCCATCGGCCGAGTTCGTAATAGGCGATGTGGAAAAAAGTCCTCAGTGGAACCACGATCGCCAGGATCAGGAGAGCAGGGAGTTCTTTTTCCGTAAGAAGGATGACTTCTGTACTCGGGCGTAGAACGAGCAATACGAGCCGCGCATGGTCGATCAGAACGGAAAGGGCGGCGAGTCCGATCAGCGACGCCAGGTAGAGCGCGACGACACAGACGACACTGCCGCTACCCCGTACGAAGGTCATCTGACCGATCCGCTGCACGTCGGAGATCCCAATACCAGCGCCAATATAGTGCGAACGCCCCTTCCCAGAGGAACAGCGCGATAATCGCCGCCGAGAACGGAATGACCGGCGAGCACAAAGCCACGCCTATCAACAAGAGCAGGAAGCCGGCCGCGAAATAGATCTCCTGGCCGCGTGGCGAGGGACGGCGCAGGCCGGCCAGCAGGGCGCGCAGGCTCGCCCCACCCACAACGCAGAGGACGGCGATCGCCGCCGCTGTGGCGGGAAGTACGACGGGCCTCCCCCATGCCGCCACGGTGACCAGCACCGCCCCGGACAGCGCGACCAGACCCGACACGGACCAGCAGTAGCGCGCGTACGTGCGGCCCGGCACGAGCGTGCCGTCCGGGCCGATACGGGCGCCCATCGCCACCGCGACCGTCCGGAAGCCGGTTCTGAGGTCCGATCCCAGGTCCTTGAGGTTGCCCGCGACGCTGTTCAGCTGCAACGACGCCAGGAACAGCAGTGCCGTCGCCGCCCAGACCACGGCACGGACACCTCCGGCGGCCGCCTGGGCCGTCACCGGCAGCGGTGCCGCCATGGTCGTCGCGAACAGCAGGTCCATGGCCAGCGGATGAGGCGTCGCCTTCTGGTACACGTTCACAAGTGCGCCGAGGATCAGCATCGACACGAACGCCGCCGCCGCGATGGCCGGCCAGTCCATGGCGACCACGACCAGCGTCGCCGACAACGGCAGGATCACCGAGTAGAGCACCGCGACGCGCTCGGAGACGACGCCGGTCACGAGAGGACTGCGCGCACGCGCCGGGTCCAGCCGGTCCCGAGGCAGGTCCACCAGATCGTTGAGCGCGAAGATGTATCCGTTGATCAGCACTCCGGCGAACCAGTACCCCACGAGCCCGGGCGAGGCGCGGTGGCTCATCAGCGGTCCGAGCACGAAGGCCAGGCCCTCGAAGCCCGCCGTGTGCAGCCGCAGCAGGTTCAGGTGCCCGGCGACCAGGTCCTTCACCGTGCGGCCCCGGGCCCGACCGCCGTGGTCCCCCGTGCCCGGATCAGGGCGCGCATGGTGATGGCGCCGAGGATTCGCGCGTACCGGTTGGGGCGTGCCGCCCGTTCGACGAGATCGAGTCCCGCGGCCGGGTCGAACGTCGCGCGATCGATGACGAGGCTGGAGCGCTGCCGATGCGGTGGAAGCCACCGGCCGGGCAGGACGCGCACCCCTTCCAGCCTCGCCAGCCGACGCAGGCGTCGGCGGCCGCCCCAAGCCGGGTGGATCACCACCAGCCCGTCCCTGCGGGCGACGCGCAGTGACTCCAGAAGCGCCCGGCGGACCGGCCCGACGTGCTGCAGGGCATGACCCGCGGTCACGACGGCGAACACCTCGGTGCGGAACGGCAACGCCTCGCCGAGACCGGCGACCGCCGCCGCTTGCAACGCCGCCCCGGCGGCCCGCGCCGGCGCGCGAAGCGAGAACTGGGGATCGAGGGCGACGGCGGCGATCCCGTCGGCGGCCACGTCGATGGTGAGCGGAGAGTCTCCCGAACCGACGTCCAGCAGCGGACCGTGTACCGCGCCGAATCTCCGCTGCCAGGCCTCGCCACCGACCCTGCCGGTGCGCAGGACGCGTCGCCACGGCGGCCGGAGCGACGCCGGCCGGGTCACCGGCGGGCGGCGAAGGAGCAGGTCTCCGGGAGTCTCACCGACGATCTCGAAACCGCGCAGCCGGTAGATCCGGGAGAGCCGGACGTTCTCCCGGGCGGCTTCGGCGCGCAGGGCGATCCCGTACCGGTCGGCGAGCGCCAGCGCGAACCCACCCAGGGCCGCCGTGAGGCGGGCGGCGGCCCGGTCGCCGGGCGATCGGGCCAGGTTGACGAGCCGCCAGGTCTCCGTACCGGACGCGCGCAGGACCCAGGGCAACGTATCCCGGCCCCGCGCGCCTCCGAGCACCAGCCAGAGGACGTGCAGCGCCGCCTCGCCGACGCGATGACGAACGCCGTCGCACGGGAACGGCTCTACCCCCAGCACCAGGCTCCGTCCCGGCACGGTGAGGTGCGGTGTCGTCAAGGCCTTCACGAGATGCCGCCAGTACGGTCCACCGCCGTACGTCTCGTGCAGCACCCGGGCGGCCGTCGGCACCTCGCCGAGGAGCAGCCAGCGCGGTCGATCCTCACCGGTCACGGTGCTCGCCCGGCCGCCACGAAGGCCGCGTCGAGGCCGGCGACGCGGCGCACCGCCCGCGCGCGCCAGGTCTCCGCCAGTTCGGCGAGCACCCCGCCCCCCGCGTCGACCGCCTGCCGAGCGGCGTCGCGGAACGCCTCAACGGCGAGTCGCGCGCAGCCGTGCGCGGCACCACTGCCAAGTACGGCCGCCTCGACGGCCTCGGCGTCCGACACGTCCAGCTCCGGATAGGCCAGCAACGCGGAGGTGACCGGCCACGTCCGGTTCCCGGTCACTGCGTCCTGCACGCAGTCGGCCAGATCGTCCATCAGCTGGAGCCCGGTACACAGCCGCAGTAAGGCCGCGGCGACCGCCTCGACGCCCTCCGTACGGCCGGCGAGATCGGCCACCACGTGCAGCATGGTCACGCCCGGAGCCGCCTTGTCGCCAAGCCGCAGGAGCTCGTCCGCGCCGTACGGCGTCAGGTGTTCGCGATGAGCCAGGTCCCCGAGCGTCGCGGCCGCGTAGCGGTCGTAGTACCGCCGGTGCAGTTCCCGGTAGTGCGGGCCGCGGTCGGGGACGAGGGCCTGCAGCCCGTCGAGGTAGGCGAGCAGGCACGTGTCGGAGAGCAGGCACATGACGGCCGGCGCCTCCCGCTCGTCGAACACCAGATCCTGGAACGCGAAGTGGAAGTGACCGAGCGCGCCGACGACCTGCAGCTCGGTGAGTACCGCGTCCTCGTCGACCCCCCACTCCCGCGCCAGTGCCGCGGGCAGATGAAAGAAGCCGCTCGACAACCCGAAGACCGCGTCCGGATAGCTCTCGGAGTGTTCGGCCAGAGACGGCGTCAACCGCCGCGTACGGGCGCGTGCTCGCGCCGACAGGTCGCGCCAGGGTGAGCGTTCGCGTTCACGGAGGAGCCTCGCCGGCAGAACGAATTCCGCCGGCGAGGCCGCCTCCCCCTCCATTGTGGACGGCGTCGTGGACCACGCGGTCACCAGACGTCCTGGTCCCCATTGGCCTTGGGCATCATCGTGCGCATCCGATCCAGGTCAGGGACGCTCTCGCGGGCCCGCGCGAGGGCGAGCACCTCACGCTCGGCCGTCTCGGCCACAGCCGGATCCAGCGTCATCGTGCCGGGCATATCTCCTCCAGGTCGGGCGGTCGAAGGTGGCGTTTCTCCTCCAAGACATCACCGCGGGGGACGGTGGCGCCTCGTGGCTGGAAAGCTCTGGAGAACCCTGGAGCGAGGCACCGTCAGCAGGCGCTGATCTGGAACTGCCATGCGTTGAGGTAACCGGATCGGAAACCGGCTTCGGCGTAGGCGAGGTAGTACTCCCAGAGCCGCCGGAAGGCCGCGTCGAACCCGAGTGCCGCCACCTCCGCATCGTGCTGAAGAAGACGTCGCCGCCAGGCGCTCAGGGTTCTGGCGTAGTCCGGACCGAGTTCGTGACGTCGCGTGATGCGCATGTGCGGGGCGACGTGCGCCTCGATGGCGGTCACGGACGGGAGCTGACCGCCGGGAAAGACATACTTCTGAATCCAGGTCTGCAGGTCCTTGGTCGCGAGCATTCGATCGTGCGGCATGGTGATGGTCTGCAGCGCGATCCGGCCGCCGGGGGCCAGTGACCGGCGGAGCACCGCGAAGTAGTCCGGCCAGAACTCCGCTCCCACCGCCTCGATCATTTCCACGGAGACCACGGCATCGAACCGGCCGTGGACGTCGCGATAGTCGCGAGAGAGAACTCTGATCTGACGGGCGAACCCGGCCGCGGCGATGCGTTCCTCCGCGAGGCGATGCTGGGCGGGTGAGACCGTCAGCGTGTCGACCGTCGCACCGCGCCTGGCCGCGGCGATGGCCAGTTCCCCCCATCCGGTCCCGATCTCCAGCACCCGGCTGCCGGGCCCGACTCGCGCCAGGTCGAGGATCGCGCCGATCTTGCGCCGCTGGGCGGCGACCAGGTCGTCACCCGGGCCGAAGACCGCCGACGAGTAGGTCATCGTCTCATCGAGGAAGAGCGCGAAGAACTCATTGGACAGGTCGTAGTGGCGCTGGACGTTGTGCCGGACACCGGCGACCGTGTTGCGTTCGCCGGCCGGCCGGTGCCGGTCGATCCGCCGGCGCAGCGCCGCCAGTGGCCGGTTCACCGGCTTCGTCAGGCGCGCGGCCATCGGGGTCAGCACTCCGACCGGATCGTCGCTGGTCCAGTCGCCGGCCACGTACGCCTCACCGAAGCCGATGGAGCCGTTCAGCGCGACTCGTCCGAGAAGGTCCGTCAGCCGTACGACGCGCATGGCCGGTGCGTCGGGGCCGCCACCACCGAGGTGGCCTCCATCCGGCAACACGACACGGACGGGCACCCTGGCGGCCAGCCGGCGCAGGATGCGGTAGAGCGCCCAGGATCTCAGCGGCACCGGCGGGGGCGATGCCGGCCGGAACGTGTCGGCCGTGGGCGGTGGAACGGTGCTCATGCTCTGTTCTCTTCCTTGTGATCGCGTCGCGGCGGACTGTGTGGTCTGGGCACCGTCGGCAGCCCCCTGAGCCACAGCCTGATCCCGTGACCTCTGATCAGGAGGCTGATCCACAACGGGGTGAGGGGCCTGTGAAGCGTCGCGCCGACCATCCCGGCGAGGTCCGACCTGATGCGCCGGCCGGTCAGCGTCGCGGTCAGGACGGCGCGACCGTCCTGGACGAGCGTGATCCGGATCGCGAGCCGGTCGCCGGGCACGGGCAACCACATGAGATAGCGGCCGCCGCCGAGAAATGGGGAGACGTAGAGACGTTTGTCCGCGCGGGCACGCCCGAATGGGCCGGGCTCGAGCAGGTAGCAGTACCGCTCGCCGTAAGTGTTGGAGACCTCGGCCACGACGCATCGCAGCCTTCCGTCACGGTCGTGACACCAGAAGAGGGTGAGCGGATTGAAGGAGTATCCGAGGACGCGCGGCACGGCGAGCATCAGGATCCGGCCGCCGTTCAGCCGGATGCCGCGCTCGGCAAGCCAGGACTCGACGTTGCGGCGGATGGTGCGATCCCCATCGCCCAGGTGATCGGCGGCGCGGAAGCGTGCGAACGGCCGCAGCCACCACGGCAGGGCCGGAAGGTCGTCCAGGTCGACCAGCCACCACCGCAGGTGATGGCCGAACGTCCGGGTGATCGGCCACCGGCGCACGTGGACCAGTCGCGCGGCGTAGATGTTCACCACCGGGGCGCTCCGAAGGCCGCCGCGGCTCTGGCGCCAGCGGCGCAGCCGTCTTCGTGAAACCCCGAACCGTGGTAGGCGCCCGCGTAGGCGGTGGTCGCGCTGGTGAGTGCGGGCAATCTCTGCCGGGCGTCTTCGGACGCCTGGTCGATTCTCGGATGCTCGTACCGCATCGATGCCAGGACGCGGTCCGGATCGATCGAGCCGTTGAGCGTCACCAGGTGATCACCGACGGCGTCGAGCCGCATCAGCCGGTTCAGGTCGTAGGTCACGGTGATCGGGCCTGCGCCCCGGCAGGAGCGTTTGCGCAGGTTCCAGGAGGCCCGTGCGCGCCGGGCTGCCGGGAGAACGGAGGCATCGGAATGCAGGTGGACCCGGTTACGTGTGTAGCGGAACGCACCGAGGACCTCCCGCTCGGCGCGGGTCGGGTCGGCCAGCAGGGCCAGCGCCTGGTCCGCGTGGGTGGCGATCACCACCTTGTCGACCTCGTGCACGCCGCCGCTCGCATCGACGAGGGTGACACCGTCCGCGTGCCTGCGGACCTCCCGGACCGGCGTGGCGAGCCGGACAGTGGTGAGTTCCGCAGCGATCCGGTCGACGTAATTCCGCGAGCCACCGACGACGGTCCGCCACCGGACCCGGTCGACGAGGCTGAGCAGCGCGTGATTGTTCAGGAAGTCGAGCAACGGGCCTGCCGGCTGTGCCAGTCCCGTGTTCTCTTCGGCCGACCAGACGGTCGCGACGAGCGGTAGCGCGACATGGTCGACGAAGTACCGGGAGTAGTCGTGGCGGGCCAGGAACTCGCCGAAGCTCAGTCCCGGCTCGCCGCCGATCCTGAGGAACCGGCGCGCGTCGTTGTTGAACCGCGGGACCTCCGTGAGCATCAGCGCGTAGTTCCGCCACACTCGGCGACTCCCGCGCGGAAGCAGCCCGCGACCACGCCGGCCACCGGCGAATTCCAGTCCGCACTCGTCGCAGTGGACGCTTAGGGACATCTCGGTGGGCCTGGTCTGCACGCCGAGTTCCTCGAACAGCCGGCACAACAACGGATAGGTCCTGGTGTTGTGCACGATGAAGCCGGTGTCCACCGCCGTACCGCCGGCCTGGTGCGTGTGCGCGTGACCACCGAGCCGGTCGTCCGCTTCGAAGAGAGTGACGTCGTGGGTCCGGCGCAACAGGTGGGCCGCGGTGAGGCCGGCCACGCCGGAGCCGATGACGGCGACCGTGCCGTGACTCATGCGTGCCCCGCCGCCCGGTCGCCAAGGTCCGCCTCCTGTGCGTGGGCGCGCAGCAAGGACCGGACGGCGGCCAATGCGGTGCGTGCGGCGCCCTCGGCCGAATCCATCGGATACGCGTTGCTCACATGCGAACCGGCGAAGTGGACGCGGCTCGCGGGGACGCGCAGAATGCGGTCCACGCGGGTGTAGTCACCGGAGAGGATCGCCTCCCCAGGCCGCTGGTTCGGCCGGGACAGGATCCCCTGCACCGGGAAGTCCAGCGGCAGTGTGGCTCGCACGATGTCCAGGACGTACTCGGGATCGGTCCGCTTGTTGCGTATGCACAGCGCCACGCATCGTGCCGCCTCCGGCTGGACCAGGACGCTGATGCCCTGACACTGGTAGACGGCCGGATCCGGGGTCCGGGCGAGGACCGGCTCTCGGGGGTCGAGAGCGATGGTGTGCGCGACACAGTGCATGTGGTCGACCTCGCGGATCCCATGGTCCAGCCGTGAGGCGTTCAAGAGTGCGATCAGATCGGGTACGAATGCGGTCACCACGACCGCGTCGAAGTCGGCGACCGCCTCGCAGGTGTGCACCCTGACGTGGTCGGCACAGGGCTTCAGGCGGGTCACCCGGCATCCGGTCTCGAACCGGACACCGCGCTGACGCAGGAAAGCGGCCCAGGGGTCGATCAGGCAGGAGTCGGTGGGGCCGGGCAGGGCGTATCCGATCTTGGATCGGAAGAGGTTGCCCGCCATCCGAAGGACCGAGCTCAGCGAGTAGTTGAACACCGAGCCGTAGCGATTGGCCCCGCGTTCGCGCGGCCGGTGCTCTCCCAGGAGCGGTGATGGCCGCCAGTTCCAGGTGAATCGGAGTCTGTCGGCCGACGAGAGCTCTTTGGCCATGACGCGGTAGAGATGGGAGATCTCCACCCATGCGCCGTCGCCGGTCCGGGCGAAGCGGTGCAGCCGGCGCAGCGAGTCACGTACTGACCCGCCGTCGGGCGCGGGAATCTCGCGCATCATGCGGAACAGGTGAACGTAGTCCTCCAGGAACACCCGGGGACAGTGCTCCCGGCCGTCCTCCACGTCGGCTCGTCCGCCGAGGCGCGCGGCCTGCTCATAGCAGGTGACCTCGGCCTCGGGATGGGCGGACAGCAGGTGGGCGGCCGACAGGCCGGCGATGCCGCCGCCGACCACGCACACTCTCACGGTGAGACCCCCTGGTGCATGTTCCAGCTCACGCCCGAGCGATCCCCGACCGGCGCGATCCCGCTATCCCCGTCCGGGCCGGTGCGGACGGCGAGGATCTGATGAACGCTCATCCTGTTCTGCTCGAAGGCGAGTGCGCCGCCCGCCAGATAGAGCCGCCACACCCGGGCACGGCGCGCCCCATGGCGGTAGACCACGTCGTCCCAGCCGTCCTCCAGGCGCCGCAGCCAGGCGTTGATGGTCGCCGTGTAGTGCTCGCGCAGGGAGACGACCTCGCGGATCTCAAAACCCGCCTCCTCCAGGAACCGGAGGGTGCGGGGGATCGGCCGCATCGTCATGTCAGGAGCGATGTAGCGTTCGATGAAGGCTCCCCCGCCCGGCGCCTTCTCCCCGCGCGACATCTGCTGGAGCAACAACCGCCCGCCCGGCTTCAGCGCAGTGTGAAGCATGGAGCAGTAGGCCGGGAAGTTCTCATCCCCGACGTGTTCCCCCATCTCGATCGAGGCGACGGCGTCATAGGGCCCGGCGCCCGTCGGGCGCCGGTAATCCTGGTTCACGACGGTGACCGTCCGGGTGAGATCACGGCTCGTCAGCCGCTCGCGGACGAACGTGTACTGGCTGCCGGAGTTCGTCACCCCCGTCGTCTGGACACCGAAACGTTCGGCGGCGTGGATGATCAGGGCACCCCAGCCGCAGCCGACGTCCAGCAGGGTGTCGCCTCGCGTCAGCCCGAGCTTGCGGCAGATGAGGTCCAGCTTGTCGCGCTGTGCGTCGGCGAGGTCGTAGTCCGGCGCCTCCGACATCCAGTAGCCGCAGGAATAACTCATCGTCGGGTCGAGAACCGCGGCGTAGAAGTCGTTCCCCACGTCGTAGTGGTGTGCGATCGCCGCCCGATCCCGCGTCGAGGAGTGCCGGCGCCCGGAGAGCCGTGCCTCGCCCGGAGGCCGTCTCGGCGGCAGCCCGAGTGCCCCGAGCCGGGCGGCGAGTGAGAGGACGCGCGGCCACTGGACTCGGGTGAGGTCGAATTCGTGGTCTCTCACCTCACGGACGAAGCTCAGACATCGGCGCAGGCCCTCTTGGAGATCACCGTCCACATCGAGGTCGCCGGCGACGTACGCCCTGGCGAGCCCGAGTTCCGCGCGCCCGCACATTAGATACCGCACGGCGCGAGACGATCTGATGACCACGACCGGACCGTCGGCCGGCCCGGAGCGGCTCCCGTCCCACAGCCGCAACCCCACGGGAAGCTCTCGCCCCAGTTGCTCGCGGACAAGGTCGGCGAGCCGGCCGGCGATGCCACGTCTTGTCGTACCGGCCGACGAGAACGCCGTCTCGTCCTCCAGCCCCGTATTCGCCATTGCTCTCCTTATCCGGCCCGATCCCCGATAGAGCGGGATTGACCTCCGACGAGAGCATGGAAACGGCGTCCGCTTCCCCGACATCTGGAAGCCTCTGGAATGCGCTGGAGAGTGTCAGGGACGATGCCGACAAATGCCGACATCAACGCCTGGGTCTCAGTAGGCTTACATTGAGGTGTGGGGCACGTCGGTGTGGAGGGCCTATGCTCGACAACAGCGCCGCGTCACGACGTCGGCTCGCCGAAGAGGTGTCCCGCAAGATCGTTCTGCTGGAGCGGCGGCAGGGGCGCAGCCTTGACCGGGCCCAGCTGGCACGACGGCTGAACATCTCACAGAGCAGCCTTTATGCCTACCTCAAAGGCACGACCCTGCCTCGGAGCGGTCTGTTCGACGAGATCCTGCACGCCCTTGAGGTCACCGGACCCGAGTTACGTCGGCTGAGCACGCTCCGGGACGAGATCGAAGTCGCCCAGCAGGTCCGGCGCGGCGCAAAACAGTCACCGGCCGGCCAGGGCGACGTCCCGCCGTCGCCCGTACCGCGACAGCTTCCGCCACGGAGCGGGAACTTCGTGGGACGGACGGCGGAACAGTCCCGCTTCGGCGAGCTGGCCGGCACCGGCACCTCACCGATCGTGATCCTCAACGGGATGGCCGGCGTCGGCAAGTCCACGCTGGGCGTCCACCTCGCCCACCAGGTAGCCGATCAGTATCCGGGCGGGCAGCTCTATGTCGACCTTCGTGGCTTCGGCGCCGACGCTCCCCTCGAGCCGGACCAGGTCCTGCAAGGATTCCTGACCGCACTCGGCGTCCGGCCTGACGCGATACCCGAGAACGTCGATATCAAGGCGGCGCTGTACCGCAGCCTGACCGCCGGCCGGCGACTTCTGCTCCTGCTGGACAATGCCCGGACCGCCGACCAGGTACGGGCGCTGCTTCCCGGCGCCGGAGACCACCTTGTGCTCGTCACCAGCAGGAACCGGCTGGAGAGCCTCCTCATCCACGAGGGCGCGAAGCCCCTTCTCCTGGAGAGCTTCTCGTACCGGGAGGCGATGCTCCTCCTCGACCGGATGGTCGGTGTCACCGGGTCCGCCGAGGACGCCACCGCGGCGGACGAGCTGGTCGACCTGTGCGGACGTCTTCCGCTGGCGTTGGCGATAGCGGCGGCCCGAGCGTGCGGACCCGGCCGGTCACTGCGGAGTTTCGTCGATCGGCTGCTCGTGGTCCGCGATCGGCTGGACGCCCTCATGTCCGCCGAACCCGGTCTCGACCTCTATTCGATCTTCTACGCCTCCTATGCCCTATTGCCACCGGCGGCGGCGCGGTTGTTCCGGCTGCTGGGTACCTGCCGCGGCCCGGACATCGACGCCTATGCCGCCGCCGCGCTGATCGACGAGGCGTTCCCGGCAGTACACGCACACCTGGAAACGCTGTCCAACGCCCACCTGGTCGTGGAGCGCGGCGACGGCCGATTCGGCATGCATGATCTCCTGCGGGCCTTCGCCAACCGGGTCGCCGACGAGACCGACGAGGCGGAGGCAAAGGCCGCCCTGCACCGATGCCTGGGCTACTACGCGTCCGTCGCGACCCAGGCCAGTACGCAGATCAGGCCGTGCCGGCCGGACGAGCTCCCCAAGCTCGCCTCCGTCACGCCCTTTCGGCCCATCGACACGCTAGAACAGGCGACCGCCTGGTTCGATCGGGAGCTCAACACCCTGCGCGCCATGGTCATGAGGGCCGTCGAGGTGGGCGATGACGAACCCGCCTGGCAGCTCGCCTGGGCCTGCACCATCTATCTGCGGCGCACCGGACGGCAGAACGAACGTGTCCGGCTTCATCGGCTCGCGCTGGCCGCGGCCGAACGATCCGCCGATGCCGCACATCGCGCGACGGGCAAGCGGTTGCTGGCCGACGGGCTGGCTCGCACCGGGCACGCCGACGAGGCGATCGGACTGCTGCTGGAGGCATTGACCGAATGCGACGCGCTGGACGACATCCGCGGCGGGTTCCAGACCCGGCTGTCACTCGTACGGGCCTACGAAACTCACGGCCGGTTGACGGACGCGTTGGAGCAGGCGGAGACGGCGCTCGCCCTGTCAGCGAACCTGAGTGACGTGCTGGCACGGGCCGACGCGCTCAACGCGCTGGCCAGAGTGGAGCGGCGAATCGGCCGGCCGGAGGCGGCACTTCCGCACGCGGTCCGGGCGGTGGGCCTCTACCAGCGGGTCGGCTTCTCCGAAGGGGAGGCCGACGCCCTCCGGACCCGGGGGCACATCGAACAGGACCTCGGGGGACACAAGCGGGCGATTCCGTACTTCGAGCGGTCGCTGCTGCTGGACCGGAAGGTCGGGGACCGGTTCTGGGAGGAACGGGTGCTGGCCGATCTCGCCGACGCCCAGGAACAGGCGGGAGATCTCACGGGCGCGGCCGCCAGCCGTCACGCGGCTCGTGCCCTTGGCGACGTCCTCGGTGACCGGCGGTGACGATGACCGGCCGGGGGCGACGCTCACCTCGGTCCGGCGCCGATACCGACGACGCACAATCCGGCCCACTCGTAGGGCCCGAGTTCGGGGTGGGCGTCGCGTACCGTGAGCTGCGCCCGCCGGAGTGCCGCGCGTACCGGATGCCCCTCGCCGATCAGCGCGAGCGCGACCTCGCACACCAGCACCGAGGCCGCCGCGCCGATGGCACCGGTACCCGCGATGACGGTGTCGGCCCCGCCCAGGAGAGCGCCGACCGCCAGACTCAGCGGGTCGGCGCCGTATCGGGTGGCCGCCGCACCACTCCAGCAGCCGTTCAGCACCACCAGGACCGGTAACGAAAGCCGCGCGAGTTCTTCGAGAGTGACGCGGCCCGGCCCGAACGCCGGCATGCCGCCGGGGCGGTCACCGAGTCCGCCGAGATAGAGCAGCGCTCCCGGGCCCACGCTCTCGATATCGGTCAGTGGCCGGTGCCCGCCCGGCCAGGCGGCCAGCGCGGTCCGCTCCGCGTGATACTCCGGCAGGTCCGGGTCGAGCAGGCTCAGGGCGGGGCCGTCGGTGGACCACCCGCCGTTTCTCCGGCGCAGCAGCCCGATGGTGCGCAGGTTCGGTGTGAGAGTCAGCTCGGCCACATCCGCCAGGTGGATGCCCTGGCGGCGCACGGCGGCGAGCGGCAGCTGCCACAGCCGCGGATCCGGGCAGATCACCACCGACCGAGGCCGTTCGGGAGTGCCCGCCCAGATGTCGTCCGCGGGCAGCAGGAGATCCCCCAGTCTTTCCCAGACGGCGGTCGAAACTCCGCGTTCGGGAAGCACGCCACCTTCGGCGAGCGCGGTCAGCAGGCCGGCCACGGCGGGATCCGCGTCGGTCACCGAGGTCCGCCAGCCCGTACGTGCCGTCCACACCGTGCATGAGCAGGACCAGTCCGATGCCCCTGGACGCCGCAGGAGCTGCGTGAACACGACCACGTCACCGAGCTCGGCGAGCTCGGCCGCGGTGGGGAGCTCGCCGGGAACGGGCAGCTCGGGCAGCCCTTCGGGGAGGGCGCCGGTGCGCAAGGCGACGCCGACGGCCTCCGCCACGACGAACACCCGGCTCATCGAGGCCGGATCGGCGGGCGTGTCCGTGATGGGCAGGTCGGTCAGCCTGGCGGCCATCTCCCCCGTGGACAGCACGTGGTTGAGCAGGTCGGCGCGGCCCGTCTCGGCTATCGTCGCGACGGCGGGCGCGTCACCGTCCGCCGTGTGCAGCAGCAGCGCGGCGGCGTAGAGATCTTCACGCTGCGCGTTCATCGCCCAGCGGATGGGCGGCCGTTCCAGCGAGGTGCGCTGCCAGTGTGCGGCGACCAGCGCCGCACCACATGCCACACGCGTGACCACCGGCGCCACCCGCGCCGACGGCGGCAACCTGAGCACGTCGAACAGAGCCAGCGTCGTCCGCGTCGCGTCGCGGCGAGCCGCCGACGCGGCCGTCTCCAACACACGCGACAGGTGCAGGGCGGCGCCGGAACCGTCGCCTGCCTCGATCAATCTCCGTGCCATGTGCCGATGCCATCGCAGGGCCTCCACCCCGGTGGCATCGGCGTACAGCGGCCGCGCCTGTTCCAGGATGCGTTCCACCGCATCGTGGTCGCCGAGCTCCTGGGCCACCTCGGCCTGTTCCAGCAGCACCTGTCCGCGGCGGTAGTCATCGCCCGCGGCGTGATACCGCTCGGAAAGCCGGTCCGCCAGCTCCATCGCCTCACGAGGACGACCGGCCGTCCTCAGCCCCATCACCTGCCGCAACCGGGCGATGGCGGCGTTCTTCTCACTGACGCCAGCGAAGATCGTTTCTGCGCGGGAGTAGGCACGGAGGCCGACGTCGGTACGGCCGACGGCCAGCTCCAGGGCGCCCTCGCGAAGCGCGAGAGTGCCGGCCACGAAACCGTCGGTCTCCCCCGGCCCCAGCATGCGGCGCGCGTCATGCACCAAGGCGAGTGCCTCCCGAAGGGACCCTCGTTGCCGGCTGAGCGTCGACCGCTGCAGCAGCGTGTGGATGTGCACGTCCCGCATTCCGGGCTGCTCGGCATAGCGGTCGCAGATCTCCAGTGCGTGGTCGGAGTACGTCAAACCCGCGTCGTATTCCGCGCTGACCTCGCACAGCGCCGCGAGCTCGCGCCAGGCGCGCGCGTGGAACGGGACGGTGACGCCGGTCAGCGGCATGCGTAGGAGCGTGCGAGCCCAGAGCTCCGCGGGCACGAATCGCGCCGCGACGCGGTGCTCGAGTGCCAGGAAGTACGCCGTCTCGGCTTCCCGCCGCAGGTCTCCCATCCGGCGCGCGGCGCTCCGCTCCGCGAGCAGCAGGCGCACGGCCAGCCGGTCCTCGTTCCGCAAACGAGCCACTTTGTACAGCTCGGCGTAGCGTCCGGCCAAACCCTCGTAGTCACCGGCCGTGAACCACCGGCGCATCTCCTCCAGCTCGGCGTGCCCGGCCAATGCGACCGCCGGATCGAGCAATTTGTCGAGCAGTGTCGCGACAGGACCGGATTCCACCAGTCCATGCAATCAGGTCATGACGCGGGTGGCATCATCGTCGGGTGACCGCCCGACCGACCACGAGCATCGTCGCCAGGTTCTCCGACCAGGTCGATGACCTCGCACGGGACGATCTCGCGGCGGCTCTGCGAGAGGACGGCTTCACCGTTGGAGCCGGGCTGCCGCTGGGGCATCGCGGCGCGGTTGCCGACGTCGTCTTCGCGGCTCTCAACTGCGGGTTCGCGGTCCCGGAGGTGATCACAGACCTCGCGGTGGTCGTACGGGAGTGGCTGCGCACCCGGCCTCGGTACACGACCGACGGCGGCCGAATCGTGGTCGAGATCGAAGATCGTGCCACCGCCGTCGTCGTCCGGATCACCGCCGACGATCCAGACGATGCCCTGCCGTTGCTGAGGGAGACGTTACGAGACACCGGCGGCGGGACGGCCAACGAGCCGATCGGCTGGCTGGGTACCTCGTGGGGCACGGGACGTCCTGAGGTCGAGAGGCGCCGCACCGTCTTCGTCGTGCACGGGCGGGACAAGCGAGCCCGTAAGGAATTGTTCGTCTTCCTGCGCGCGATCGGTCTGCACCCGATCGAGTGGGCACAGGCTCTCGCCGAGACCGGCGAGGGCGCCCCGTACGTCGGCCAGGTCCTCGAAGTGATCCTCACCGTCGGGCGCGCCGTCGTCGTGCTCATGACACCTGACGACATCGCCTATCTCAAGCCCGAGCACGGCGACGACGCGCAGGACCCGGACCTGACCCCCTGCGGCCAGGCGAGGCCCAACGTCCTGTTCGAAGCCGGCATGGCCTTCGCTTCGTTCGGCCGGCAGACCGTCGTGGTGCAATCCGGCAAAGTGCGCCCCTTCACTGACATCGATGGCCGTAACGTCGTGAGGCTCGACAACAGCCCCCAGAAGCGCAAGCTCCTCGCCCAGCGCCTCTCCGACATCGGGTGCGCGGTCGATCTGCGCGGATCCGACTGGTTGTCCGTCGGCAACCTGACCCCACCGGCCTGATCCTCCGCGCCGGCCCGTCGCGATCCTCATGCCGCGCCGTCCTCGGTCGGCGAGCACCGCAGCGCATCGAGCAGCGCCTCCGCGGCCGACGCCCAGGTTCGCCGGCCTACGAGGAGTCGCCGGAGATGGGCCGCGGCCGTGAAGGACGCCGCGGGATCCCGCAGCACGTCCACGACACGGTGCGCCCAGCGAGGCGTGTCGACGGTCTCTTCCAGGGTCATCGGCAGGACGACCTCGGCGGCCACCGACGGCGGCAGGACCTCCCGTAGCAGCATGCCGAGCCCGCTCCGGGCGCTGACCAAGGCGGGGACGCCGGCCGCGATGGCCTCGGCGCCGACCATGCCGAACGCCTCGGCCCGGGACGGCATCACCATCAGGTGCGCCCGGGCCAGATCAACCCGCAGCCGGCCCATGTCGGTCGAGTACGGGCGCACGGTGATCAGCAGATCTGAGCGACCCGCCCAGGCCCGGATCCGGTCACGCAGCGGTGCGCACTCGTCGTCCGGCGCCCCACGAACAAGGAGCTCGAGCTCGGGCGCGTCCCGGCCCCGCAACTCCATGGCCCGACCCAGGAACCGGGCGGCGAGGTCGAGACCCTTGTTCTGGTAGTCGGCCATCCGGCCGAGCACCAGAACCTGGACGGGGCCGCCCGGTGCGGGACGATGGCACGCCACGTCCGCCAGGTCGAAGCCGGGATCGAACCGCAGGGGCACGGCAGGGGCGTCCATGGCGTGGAGGTCGCGGACCAGTCGCTGGTGAAGCCGCGGCCCCACGGCGGCCATCCAGGCGGCGTCCGCCCCCAGGGCGAGCTCGAGAGACGTGCGTTCGTCCGCTCTGGCACCCGCGCCCTCGGTACGTCCGGGCCGCCACCATTCCGTCTCGTCCGGCGCCACGTGAAGGAACTGCAGGCGGGCCGCGGCGGGGAAGTGATTGGCGGCGACGAATCTGGCGGCGAACCCGGTGATCCGACCATGCCCGATGACCAGATCGGGCGTGACGCCCGCGGCGAGCGGCGGGCGTTGGAGGAGGGCGGTCCGCGCGTCGCCGCCCACCAGCGGAAGCGCGGGGAGAAGGTGAACGCCCTCGGTGGCCGCGTGCTCCCATTCGGCCGGGGAGACCTGAGGCACCACGCAGAAGACCGTCGCGCCGGCGTCCGCGAGCCCGGAGCACAGTCCGCGGTTGAAGGTGCTGATCCCGCCATGGCGGGAAAACCACTCATCGGCCAGGACGAGGATTGTTTTCCGTGGCTGTGATACCTGCCGCCCGGTACGGAGGATTTGGAGACTTCGTTTAGCGGTAGACATGGTGTCGAGAGTGGATGGCACCAGTCCCGACCGGCATCACCGTCCGGAGCCGTCCGGCCGCCGGACGCGGCGCTCGGCAGGCGAACACCGTCACCCGTCCGGCGAAAGGGTCCGGTGCCGGACACCGGCGGCGGGTCGTGGAGGAGCTGGTTGCATGCGAGCTGAGCCGGGGTCCCCGGGCAGGAGACGGTTCCGCACCGCCGTCGCACGAGGGGTCGCCGAACTCGGCGGGGATCGGGCCGCCGAGCAGGCCAGCGGCGTCAAGAAGGCCATCTGGTACGACGCCAAGACGGGACGCGCGATCCCCGGCGAGCCGAACTGGGCCCTGATGCGTACCGTGCTCGCGTCCCTCACCGGGCCACACGTCGGCGCAGTCGACTGGGACGATCTCTACCGGGTCGCCTGCGCGGAGGCCGGGCGCACCACCCGGCCGGCCACGGCATCCCGGCGGCGGAGTGATCCTGATCTCCCCCGGCGGCCCATACCGCGGCAGCTGCCACCGGGTACCAAAGGATTCACCGGGCGCGCGACCGCGCTGGCCTCGCTGGATCGGTGCCTCGACGCGCAGGACGCACTACCGATCATGGTGGTGACCGGTCCGCCCGGGGTCGGGAAGACGACGTTGGCGGTGCACTGGAGCCGTCGCCGGGAGCCGGACTTCCCGGACGGCGTCCTCTTCGCCGACCTGCGCGGGTGGGGTCCTGACCGGCCCGGCTCGGCCGAGGAGGTCCTGGCGGGGTGGCTGCGGGCGCTCGGAGTGGCCCCCACGGAGATTCCCGACGGCACCGACGGCCGCTCCGCGGCGCTGCGCACAGCGCTGGCCGGCCGCCGGCTGCTCCTCGTGCTCGACAACGCCGGTTCAGAGGACCAGGTCCGGCCGTTCCTGCCCGGGATCGCCACCTGCCCGCTCCTGGTGACCGGCAGGCGGAAGCTGCCGGGCCTGTCCATCCACCACGGAGCGGAAGGGATCCCGCTGGGCATGCTGACCAAGCCGGAATCGGTGCAGTTGCTGCGCGGCATCGTCGGAGACCGGGTCGACCAGGCACCTGACGTGGCAACCGGGCTCGCGGCGATCTGCGGCCATCTGCCGCTCGCTCTCCGGATCCTCGCCGAGATCGTACGGTCGCGCCCCGACGAGCCCTTGACGGCCTTTCTCTCCGAGCTCGCGAACAAAGAGGATCGCCTTGATCTGCTCAGCATGGACGATCCCCGATCCGACCCGCGGGTGGTCTTCTCCTGGTCCTATGAGCAACTCTCCGACGAGGTCGCCATGGTGTTCCGGCTGCTCGGGCTCTTCCCTGGCACGGCCTTCGGACCGGACGCCGTCGCGGCGCTGACCGGCGCCTCCAGGAGAGCCGCGTCCGCCGGCCTGAAGGAGCTCGCCCGCCGGCAACTCCTCCAGGGACCGGAACACGAGCGGTACCAGATGCACGACCTGCTGCGGCTCTACGCCGCCGAACTCGCCCGCGACGCCGAAGGCCCGGATGGCGTCGCGGCCGCGCTACTCCGGCTCATGCACCACTACCTGGACACGGCGCGCCGTGCCGACGAACTGGTCGTGCCTCAGCGGTATCGGCTCCCTGGCGCCGTCACCGCGGAGATCGTCACTGACCTCGACGGGTACGACCAGGCGCTGGACTGGCTGAACCACGAGTGCGCCACGATGGTGGAACTCTGCCGGGTGGACGGACCGGGGCTCGATCCGCTCCGCTGGCGCCTGGCGTTCGCACTGCGCGGCTATTTCTTCCTCACCAAACGTCTCGACCCGTGGATCGACAGCCACGAGGCCGCCCTGACCGCGACCGTCCGCATCGGCGACACGGCCGGCGAGGCGATGACCCGCAGCAATCTGGGAGTCGCCTTCCACGAGAACGGCGACGACGACCGTGCCATGGAGCAATACCGCATCGCCGAACGGCTCTTCCGGGAGGTGAACGATCCTCATGGAGTGAGTAACACACTCGCCCACCAGGCCGCCGTACTGCGCCACCGCGGTGAACTCCCCGAGTCCCTGGAGCACAGTCGCCAGGCCCTCGACTTCTACCGGGGGGCCGGCTCGCGGCGGAACGTCGCGATCACGCTACGCGGAATCGCGCTCGTCGAGATCGAGCTCGGCCGGTATCCGGAGGCGGAGTCGCACCTGGCGGAATCGCTGGCGATCTGCGCCGAGCTGGACATGCACATGGACGCGGCACGAGCGCACAACAGCCGGGGACGGGTACTCGGTCTCCTCGGGCGTCATGAGGACTCCGGACGCGCCTACCTGGAGGCGATCAGGGACAGTGAGCGCTGCGACAGCGACTGGGAGAAGGCGCTGGCCATGCAGGGGCTCGGGAGCACCGCGCGGGACCAGGGCGACATGGCTCAGGCCGCCGCCCACTGGACCGAAGCCCTCAGTCTGTTCCGACTGCTCGGATCGCCCAGGGCCCAGGACGTCGAGACCGCCCTGGCGGAGCTGGGCGATCAGTCGCCGCCGTAGTCGATGAGCTCACGGATCCAGTTCCATACCCACAAGGCGATCCCGACGTCATACTCGCCCACCTCTGGATGCCCCTCCTCCGCGGCGTCGGTCAACCCCTCCCACGCACCCTCGATGAGCAGCCCGGCGGACTCTACCTGCCCGTCGAGTTGATCCGCGAGGGCGAGCGCGTAGGCCAGATACACGTCCGCGCGGAGTTTGCGCGGATCCTCGTCTCCGTAAGCGTCGACGCATCGCTGCTGGTGGTCGATCGCGATCAGCAGCAGCTCGGCCTCCGGGTCGACGTGGTCACCGTCGAGCCGGACCCCGTCGCCGGTCACGCCGTCCGGGAGGTCGGCTGGTTCGGGTAAGACCGTCGGCAGAATCTCCCGAACGGCCTCAGTCTCGTTCAGGATGGTGTTACGCACCGTTCCCCTCGTCTGCGGATGGCCCGGGCCCGTCCCCAGCAAACGCTTCATCAGGATCTGCCGGAACAGCACGTCTGGGTCGTCCACGAAGGGCCTCCATGATCACTAACATGTTCTCCAGCGAGCCCAAGGTGTCCGGATGATCCGGACCGAGTAGCCGTTCACGGCGGTGGTACAGCTCGTCGGCGCACTTCAGTGCCTCCTCGAGCTCACCGAGCGCATAGTGACTCAGGGCGAGCCCGTTCAGGGCGTCGAGAGCGCCCGGATCATCGGCCGGCGCGATCCGCCTCCACTGGGCGCGGGCTCTGCGCCACAGGACGTGCGCCTCCTCCTGGTGGCGCCGTCGCGCTGCCGGGCCGTCCCCGCGATGGCTCTCCGCGATCGCGAGATTGCTCAACGCCTGCAGCGTCCGCCGGTGCGCCGGGCCGAGGTTCTCATCGGTACACCGTGCCTCGTAGACCTCGAGCAACATGGCGAAGGCCCAGTCGTACTCGCGGAGGCCGAGACGTGCGACCGCCGCGTTCTCCAGCGCCGTCATGGTGTCAGGGTGATGCGGTCCGCGGTCGCGGGCGAGCCCGGCCCAGGCCTCGTCCGCCAATCCGGCCGCCACCGTGTGATCACCAACGCTGTCATGCGCCGCGCCAAGGGCCACCAGAAGCACATAGCGGGTCTCGGCGTCCAGCGACTCAAGCCCCTCGCACTGCCGCCAGAGCTCGCCGAGCGCGGCGAGCGCGTCACGGCCCAGACCGGCCTCGAGCTGGGTCCGTCCCGCTTCGACGACGAGATGGCGCTCGTTGAGACCGATGTCCCAGGCGTCGCCGCCCGTCATCAGCCCGGCGACGGCTCGCACGTGCGGGAGGTGATTCAGCAGGTGACGGTGCGAGTGACTACGGCGCGTCCGTTCCACCAGGTCGGTGAGCTCCTCGATCGCCGCGAGCCGCAGCAGCCTCCGGCGCTCCTCGACCGCGACCACGACCCGCAGGGCCCGGGCCACCAGGGCGTGCATCAGGTAGCCGCCGTCGGCGGAACCGAGCATTCCCCGATCGAGGATGGGGGCCACCTCGTTCTCGGAGACCTCGGCCCCGGACGACCGGCGCACCATGCCCGCCAGCAGGTCATGCGGGATGACCGTCGGGCCGAGCACGCTCGCGGCGCACAGGACGTCCCGGCCGGCGTCACCGAAGGAGTCGAAGCTCCTCAGCAGTGCGCGCGTGAACGGGCGCGCGCATCCCACCGGGAGTTGTCCCTCGAGTTGGGCCGCGTTCTCCAGCCGGTCGAAGTCCGCCGAGGACAGGTCCGCCAGGAGGTCCTGGTAACCGCGGAAACCCGGAAGGGTCGTGAGGCCGGCCGCGATGGTCAGGCCGAGCGGCAGGCCGCCGAGCAGCTCGACGATGGCGGACACCGCGCGCCGCTCGGCGCGGCCGGCCCGGCGGAAGGTGGTCAGCACGGCTTCGGCGGGCGCGCCGTCGAGCGGGCCCAGTGCCAGGTTGAGCGGCGCATCGCGAACCACGGTCGCGCGGGTCGTGACGATCGTCTTGCCACGACCGGTCGGGGCGCGTAACCGGGCGAACAACTCCGGGCTGGTCATCGTCGGCAGGTCATCGACGATCCACAGGTAGTCCTCGTCGAGCGCGTCGAGACCGGCCTCCAGCCCGGCCGCGTCCGGCAGCCCGAGGCTTTCGGCGATCACCTGCCGCTGTTCCTCCACCCGGTCCATGATCCGGCCGTCACCGGGCAGTGATCTGCCGTCGCTTCCGCCGAGTTCGAGGATGAAGATCCCACCCGGGTGGTCACGGGCGAACAGCTTGGCGAACTGCATGCTGAGCGCGGTCTTGCCGACACCGCCCGTACCGTTGATCACGGCGACGGGGGGTCCTCCGTCCGCGGCCCGTACCCGCGACCGCAGGGCGTGATGGAGTCTCCACACCTCGGCGAACCGTCCACGGAACGGCCCGGTGGAGCGTTCGCCCGGGATCCAGCGCGGCCGCGGCCGGCCGGGCATATCGCCGAAGACGCCATCGTGTCGCTCGACGTTCTCGATGATTCCCGCGACCAGTTCGTCCTGCGGTATCCCGTGCATCGGCAGCCGGATCCAGCTGAGCCGGTACGGCTCGACGTCGTCCGGCGAAACGCCCTGAGCGATGGCCATGACCCGGGCCGATTCGTCGCCGTCCAGATAATAGGACGCGAGCAGCGCGGTATGGAGTTCCTCCCGGCAGTGCGGGCTTATCGGGAACCGCGGGGTGATCAGCGCGACGAGGGTACGGGACCGGTTCAGCGCGTCACGGATCGAGTCGCCCAACGGCGCCCAGATCGGGCCGTCGATCGCGTCGAGAAAGACATCAAGGCCACGCGAGACCAGCGCTTCGTACAGCGCCCGAGCGGCCTCGGAGTCCTCCCACTTGTAGCAGAGGAATACGTCGTGGATCCGTTGCCGGGCATCCATGCACACGATGGTAGACGCGACCGCCCGGACCTTTACAGGACCTGGACTGACCTCTCACCACGCCGGTCCGATCACCGGTCGCCAACAGCACGGACATCAATGCCGTAACCACCATCCCATCCACACTCAGCGGGATCAGCGTGCCGCTCCACCGTGCCTCGCCGTGCCGGAGCGCGAGTTCACGCATGTGACCAAAACTCACGGCAGCCGCGATCACCGCGAGCAGCACAACGCTGATCACGGTCACGAGGTGGATACAGCGGTCAGGAGAACGCAGCGGATCTCGTTGGTTCGCCACGGTCAATCATCCGCTCCCCAGGAGGAACGACCCGGTGAGTACAAAGGGATGTGCGTTTGGTTCAAGTCCCCCCACCGACTTGGACCCCCATCCAGACCGCAGGATCACTCCACGTCGAATTGGCCAGCTATCGTGATCATGCAGCCGCCGACATGGCCCAGGTCGAGCACGGGTCTGCCTGGCTCCCCGTTGACGAGGCGAACCCGCGCAAGCGTCACTTAACGGCAGATTAGAGACGCCCTCAATAGAGCGTGCATCTCGCCGGAGCCCAACGTTTCGCCGGTCTGAGAAGCGCCTTGGGGGCTGTGTGCGGCACTTGGCACGGCGTCACAAGCCAAGGGCTCGATTCGCGAGAGCAAGATCACTCGCCAAGTGTGCTCGGCGCTGCCGCTCTCATACTGGCCGAGGTCGGCCATATATGAGCCATCACAAGACATGGATCCTTTGAGGCCGATCTACTGTTGGAATCATTCGTCAGCACGGGCGGAACGGGAACTATGGAAGACGACAATCGGTCATCGAGGCCTGGCCGGCGCCGAGTCACCTCAGAGATGGCCGTCCAAGCAGCACGTACTGCGGGACTCGAGCCGTTGGAGCCCTACCCCGGTAATACCAAGTCCGCTTGGCGGTGCCGGGCAGTCGCGTGCGGGCACGAAGTGATCACGAACTACAACAAGATTCAGCAGCGCGGCCTTCAGTGCAGGGAGTGCAGCAGGGCGGTGCTCGGTAAAAGCCGCCGCGTGCCGGCCGAGCAAGCAGGCGCTGCCATGACCGCCGCTAGCCTCGAACCTTTGACGCCATACCCGGGTGCTCACAGTCCCTGGCCCTGCCGGTGCACCCGGTGCGGTCACGTCGTGACGCCTGCCTACAGCTCGGTCCGAGCAGGGCAGGGAGGCTGCTCCTACTGTGGAGGTAATCGGGTCGACCCGGACGAAGCGTTCGCCCGGATGCGAGAAGCCAAGCTGGAGCCGCTGGTTGAGTATCCCGGAGGGGCAGCCCCCTGGAAGTGCGTCTGCCTGGGCTGCGAACGGATAGTGACACCCAGCTACGGCAGCGTGCGGTCGGGCCAGCGCGGCTGCAAGTTCTGCGCCCAGGTCCGCGTTGATCCGGAGGCCGCCGCCGATGTGATGCGGGACGCCGGGCTGGAGCCCATGGAGCCGTATCCAGGGCAGAACAAGGCGCCCTGGCGATGTCGGTGTCTGGGCTGCGGAGCCATCGTGTCACCTCGGTACAACACGATCCAGCAGGGCACCGCCCTGGGCTGCAACCGCTGCGGCATCGAGCGCCGCGGACTCGCTCGGCGCATCCCCGAAGACCAGGCCGTTGCAGCTATGCAAGCGGCAGGTGCGGAGCCCCTTGAGCCGTACCCGGGCTCCATGCGTTCGTGGAAATGCAAGTGCCTGAGCTGCGGCCGGGAGATCTCACCCACCCTCCACAACGTGAAAGCCTCCCAGAACCCCTGCGGCTACTGCTCAGGCACAAGAGTCGATGTCCAGCAGGCGATCCAAGCCATGCGCGACGCAGGGGTGGAACCCCTGGAAGATTTTCCTGGATCAGACGAACCGTGGCCCAGTCAGTGCCTGCGCTGTCACCGTAAGGTGGCACCCCGCTATAGCAGTATCAAGCAAGGACAGACGGGCTGCGCCTACTGCGCCGGCAGATTGGTCGACCCCGCCGAAGCAGTCGAGCTCATGCGCGAAGCCGGGGTGGAACCCCAAAAACCTTGGCCCGGCTCGGACACCGACTGGCCATGCGTATGCCTCACCTGCAATCGCGCCATCTCTCCCCGATACAACAACGTCCGCCGCGGAAACGCCCCCTGCGCCTACTGCGCCGGAGCGGTGGTCGACCCAGTGCTTGCGATCAAGCTCATGCAGGACAAGGGCTATGAGCCGCTGGAGCCCTATCCCGGCAGCGGTGTTCCTTGGGAGTGCCGACACCTACCCTGCGGCGGCATCGTCTTCCCAAGGTATTCCGGCATACGGGCTGGATACGGCGGCTGCACCACCTGCGCCAAATACGGATTCACCGACAGCGAACCCGCCTACATCTACCTCGTCCACTCCGCCGATCACCGCGCTTACAAGCTCGGCATCTCCAACAGAGGCGACTACCGCTTGGCCGAGCATCGACGCTACGGCTGGCACCTATGCACCATCGACGGCAAAGCCTGCCTATGGCCCGTGACAGAGGGACGTATCGCACGGAAGATCGAACGGGCCATCCGCGACTGGTGGCGTCTCGACCTCACCGCCCCACCAGCAGTGGGAAGCAACGACATGCCACAACGCGGGTACACGGAGACCATCTCTGATTCATTCCTCAGCGCCGAGGAGATTGCCCTCAGAGTCCGCGAGCTTATCGAGGGATTCTGAACTAATTCTGGCAGAGATGCTCCAACGGGCCGGGAGCAAGCCGCTGGTGCAGGTCGCCCCTCCTTTACAGATTTCCGCTATATCGTCCGCTGGGATGGTGATCAACTCGACTTAGTGCCCATTCCCAGAAACGAGTCTCCATGGGCGGTAAGCCCATATAGATATATGTTTTAAGCGTACAGCCAGGGCGCCTAGCATCTATGAGATGCTTGCGGCTATGATGCTCTTACTGGAGTGAGCGTTCGAGGTGCTCTAGTATGGGAAGCGCCGTGATCAGCGGTAAACTTGGCCGGTAATCGGTCTACAGACATAGAGGAAGGCCCCCGCGCCCGCTCCTGGCAGAGTATCTGAGCGCGAAGGCCCCCTCGCTACCGGCCCTGTTGCCGCCTCGTTAGACGAGGGGCCCAGGGCCGGACTCTTCTCCGGAGATCACCTCCCAGGCCCAACGGATCACCAAGATCGTAATCCGCGCGAGTCCAGTCAGTGCCGCCAACTTCTGCCAGCGGTCCGGGGGCTTACTCCTTCCCCCACCATAACGGCGTTGTCGGGACATCCACCACTTCCCCTCGGTGCGGCCGGCGACCGGGTGTCGGCCGACTCGCGAGATCGCCCGACTTGCACCGAAAGACACCCCCAAAGATATACCCCGGCCCTTGAGGATGACAATTCAACACCCAGCAGGAGTTACTCCCAAAGTACCCGTTACGCAGCGTAATCACCGGTTTCTGAACAGAGGTGATCAGGGTTTGGTGTTCACGCTGGTGGCCTGGTTAGTCGAGGAAAACTGACGAATGCCAATGGCAGCGGTTGGAGTAGTTGCAGGTGCGCGTGGGTGGTCGGGGGGCCAGCCGCCGCATGATCATCCAACGGGGGGCTGCCCCAGGCGTCTACCGCGGTTGACACTCGCTGAGAGGGCGCGAGTGATCGATGGGCAGCTTCGTCCGGCTGTGATCTTCTTGCGGATCGCCGAACATGACCGTCGACGGCGTGCGAGGAGGGGGCTTGCACATCAGCACCTACGGAAGCGGGCTGTTTCGATACGATCGCCAGGCGAAGTTTGATCGGCCATACCGGGGAGCGGCATGCAAACCTGCGTCCTAGAACTATGGCAGCGCCTGCTCGTCCGGGACATGCTCAGCGCGAGACTCAACTCCTTGTACGGCAACGGGTTCGAGGAGTTCTTCCTTGACCTCATGACCCAGCGCGACCCCGGATTCTTCGACATCCGCACCCGCGGCCGTCTCGGAGACCGCGGTGCAGACGGGCTGATGATCGACAAGCGCAACCTGTTCGCCTGCTACGGGCCGCAGACCATCGAAGAGAAGGAGATCATCAAAAAGATCAACGGCGACCTGGCCAGCGCCCAGCGGCAGCGTCCCGGCGCCTTCGATACCTTCACGTTCGTGCACACCGACCGGCGCGGCATGGACCCGGTTGTGTCGATCGCCCTGAGCAAGGCCAAGACTTCCTTCCCTGACCTTGCCTTCGCTAACTTCGGCTACCGAAGATTCCTCAACGAGATCCTTCGGCTCGAGCGGCACCAGATCGAAGACCTGTTGGGCTGTCAGTTCCCTGCGAAGAAGGTGGTGACAGGGGTCGCGCTGCGGGACGTGCGGCCTCTGCTGGAGCACCTTGCCGAGGAACGCAAGCCACACTTCGGTCTAGGCACCATCCCCGTGCCGTCACACCAGAAGATGGAGTTCAACGCGTTCTCAGCGGATGTGATGACCCAGATGACTCTTGCCATGACTTATGTGCCGTGTGTCGAGACCTACTACACCAACGTCGTCGACCCGGTTGAGCGCGATGATGTCGCGGCAACGTTCCGCGAGCACTACCTGATGCTGGCCGACCTCCATGAGAACCCAGATCAGATCCTGGAGGATCTGATCTTCCATATTCTCGGCAACGAAGCCAGGGGCTTCGCTGAATCCTTGAACGCGCTCGTCGTCCTGATGTACTTCTTTGGGGAGTGTGACATCTTCAAGATGCCGCCAGCGCCAGTGCCCGCCGTCCCCGTGCCGAGAGCGAACCGATGATCGTGCCCACGAAGGGAGTCGCGCCTCAACGAGCGCTGCTCGCCGTGGGAGCTCAGATCATTCTCGCCACCGGCACCCAGCCTGTCACCGTCACTCAAGCCTGGAGGCGGCTGCTGGCGTGGCGGGAAGAGCACCGGCACCAAGCGCCCGTTCCATTCTGGTGGTTCGCGTTGGCGCTCGATGTGCTGTACGCGATGGGCCTGGTCGACATGGATGACCGCAACGAGCTCCTGATGTTCCGCCCTCGGGCAGATGCTGCGTAGTCTCGGGGCCGACGATGAGCGGTTCAAGACTCTTCGCTTCCAAGCGGGCCTGAATCTCCTAATCGCTGACCGCACCGACCGCTCTGCCGACACCGACAGCCGCAACGGCGTCGGAAAGTCGAGCATGGTCGAACTCCTGCACTACCTGTTGGGAGCCAGCACACAGAAGAAGTCGCTGTGGAGCGAGGAAGCCCTAGCCCGCCATCGTTTCCGACTAGACATGGACTGGCCTGGACAGAGTGAGGCCATCACCATCGAGCGCCGGCCAGCCTCACCCAAGGTCTACCTCCAACCTGACGTGTCACGGCGCGCCGACACCGGCTTGTTCGGTGAACAGTTCGCAGCGGAGATCACCCTCAAGGACTGGCAGTGGACCATCGCACGTGATCTCTACCGGGTGCCTTCTCCGGAGGCACCGGTCAGCGGGCGCACCTTGACCTCATTCGCGATTCGCCGCGTCGATGCAGGCGGCTTCCTGCAACCCACCAGCACCTTCTCCGGGCAGTCACCCCACGAGGCAATGATCTGCCTCAGCCACCTGTTCGGCCTCGACGTCGGTCTCGCTACCGAATACCGGACCCTTTCCCAGCAGGACGCGACACGCAAGAAACTCGTCGAGGCGGCCAAAGATCCCGTCTGGGGCAAGATCGTCGGCCGGTCCGCCGAACTACGCGGCGAGATCAGCGCCGTCGAACAGCGCATCACCGAGCTCCGCCAACAGATCGAGCAATTCCAGGTCGTGCCGGGCTATGAGGACCTACGCCGTAAAGCCGACGCACTTGACCGTCAGATCCGCGAGCTCCGTGATCTGGATGAAGTCGAACGTCACAATCTCCAGCAGATGATACGGGCCACCACAGACGCCGAAGAACCCGATGATCGCTACCTGGAACAGGCTTACCAGCAACTGAACGTCGTCCTAGGCGGCGAGGTGAGGCGCCGTTTCGACGACGTACGCGCCTTCCACCAGACCGTCGTCCGTAACCGCGACAAACAACTCCGCGAAGAGACCGACCACGTCGAGCGACGGCTGGCCGAACGCGAACGCGAACGCGAACGACTCGGGCAACACCTCGCGTCACTCCTGCAAACCCTGAACGCAGGCGGCGCCCTCGACGCGCTGACCGCACTCCAATCCGTCCTAGCCCGGGAACAAGCAACACTCGAAGCTCTAAGAAACCGCTTCCAAGCAGCACAAACGCTAGAAGCCAGCAGACGAGAGATCGAAAGCCGTCGCCTAGCTCTGGAATCGGCGATGACCGACGACTTGAACGACCGATCGGAGATCACCTCCGAAACCAGTCGGCTGTTCAACGTCTTCGCCCGCCAACTGTACGGCCACTCCCACCACCCCTACCTGGCGTTCGAAGCCCGCAAACAGCGTCTAGAGATCGAAGCCAAGATCGACGCAGACGGCAGCCGCGGCATCCACAACATGGTCATCTTCTGCTTCGACCTCACCGCCGCAGTGATCGCCCACCGCAACGGCCGTGGTCCTGACTTCCTCGTCCATGACAGCCACCTCTACGACGGTGTCGATGAACGCCAGGTCTCCGCAGCTCTCCAACTCGCCGCCGACGTCATGAACGACGAAGGCATGCAGTACATCGTCACAATGAATTCCGATGATCTACACAAAGCCGAAGCTAAAGGCTTTAATCCCGATCCTTACGTGATCGAGCCAATCCTCACCGACCAACCCGACGGCGGCCTCTTCGGCTTCCGCTTCTAATCCACCTCCACTATGTGTGGCCCTTCCCCGTCGAAACGCCACACGGTACGGCTGTGAGTGGGTCACGCCAAGCTGATGCGGGAGCTCACCCGTCCGCAAGCACAGCAACCGGACATCCGTGAGGACACGCAAGTAGAGCCGTTCGGCGGTTCGGCCTATGCGCATGCTGATGTGAGCTTTTCTTGCATGACATAGCCGGAAGTCCCTCGGCCGGTGACCGTTCCGTAGTAGCGGTAACGCATGGTGGGATGCGTATTCGAGGTGTCTCGGATGAAAATGTCACCGGGGACAACTTGGTCGATACTTTCGCCGGCCTCGTTGCGCATGTCGCCTACCCGATCGACCTTGTAATGGTTGCGCTGGCACGTTGCCGTCGCGGTGGTTGGCGGGATGGGGCGAGTCGGTGGGGGCGGTTTCGGCTGGGGTTCTCGTTGGGCGGATGGCTCTGGTGACTGGGTGTGGGGAGCAGGCGGGCGAGTCGTTCTTGACAAAGGGTGAGGACTGGACAAGGCCGTTGTGCTGTCGTGGCCGGGATGGGTGGAGGCGGAAGCCACGGTAGGACGACTGCGGTCACCGGGCGGCAACACGAAGTTGATGACCGCGGTAGCCACGCCGAACACTACGATGACACCGATCAAGCTGGCGCCTATGGCGCGTGCTCGCCCGGACCGCGCCTGCGGAGGGGCCGCAGCAGGTCCTTCTGTCTGCTCAGGCGGCGGGATCGGCGCCGGGTCCTGCTGCGGGGTCAGCGGCGACGCAGCAGTGTCCGTGGTAGCGGGCAGGTCGGCGGCGGGGGCAGCCGAGACCTCGACTGCCCCCGCTACGGGCTGCCTGGCGTCTTTCAGCTCCCTCAGCAAGTGCTGAGCACGGTCGGTCAGGTCGGTGGGCGCTGAGCTGGAGACTTCCAGCAAGGCCCCCAGGGCCGCCTGGGGGATTCGACGTTTGTCGTTCTGATAGGCGGACCAGGACTGAGCCGAGTAGTGGGTCTGCTCGGCCAGCTCCGCCAGTTTCAGCCCGGTGGCTTTTATGAGCGCGCGGACCACCCCTGCTACCTCTTCGCGAGACGGCTCTTGTCCATTGGCGCTTGCCATGCGCTCTCTCCTTCCGCATCGGAATCCACAGATATATAAGCGCGAGACGCCGCAGGTCAGCAGGTGTGGATCCCGGGATGGGTCCCGAAGGCTGCGGGACGCGCAGCGGCCGAGGATCCTCGCTGATCGCGGGCGAATCGCCCGCTGCGATTCATCCAGAAAGAGAGATCCCATGCTCGGCAAACGCACCAGTAACCTCGCGCCTCGTATCTCGACGCCCCCGAACTCCCGTGTGCGTACCCGGATCATGCTGGGTGTCGGCACTGCCCTCGCGGCCATCGGCGGCCTGCTCGGCACCGCTTCCCCGGCCGCTGCCGGAGGCCCGCTGCTCCGCGCTGATGGGAACGACATCGGGAAGCGCTGGACAGTCTGCGCCCAGGATCTGACCGTCCGCTCGACCCCAGGCGGTCCGGTGATAGGTACGCTCACCGGTCCCCGAGCCGATGGCCCCGCTCAAACCTTCACCATCACCGACGCACACGGCGGCGAGTGGATAAGCGGCCACGCCTGGGGCCGGGTCAATCAAGACGGCTACGTCCAGAACGGCTGGTTCTGCGCGGACAACCAAGCAGGGACAACGGCCTCCCCTGCCGCTCCTGCGGTTCCCGTGCCCGCTACCTCGTCGCCTCCATCGACCGGCCGCCCTGCCGCTACCGCCCCGCCCGCTGCTGCTGCTGCTGCTGCAGCAGCAGCAGCAGCAGCCGAGTGCTCCTCCCCCTTCTACGCCTCCGCCACGCCGACGAAGGACATCGTCGCACCCATTCCCATCGCCGATAATGGCTGGCGCAGCTATTCGGTAGGAATCAGCTCCTACCTAAAACGCTGTGGGGGTTATGTCTATGCTCGCCACTGTGTCTACATCGACACCCGTAACCTGCCGCGCGGTCACAAAGTCTGGTTGACGGTGTCAACGCAACGCAGCGACGGCAAGTGGGCCCGAGCCCACAAGACACCCATTCTCCAAATCGCTGGAAAGCAAGAGATTCAGGAGGTTTGCCTACGACAACGGCGCGGCGTCGTAGTCCAGGGCCAACAACTAACGATCACCCGGGTCCGCGTGTGGCATACAGCCACCACCCCCAGCAGCGGGGCACTGATCCCCAAGAGCTCTACGCTCGAGGGCATCTACAAGTCCTACTACGGGCCTGAAGCCAAGCCCGGCCACTAGCCAGATCTCCAGCGTCTCACGTTCGGGTGTCCCGGCACACGCCGGGACACCCGAACACCACCTGGATAACGACCGCTCCCGATGGGCCAGCTCGTCGGCCTAGTCTATGAGAGGGACCCGGAGCCGTGGCAGTATCAGCAGTGATCATCTGTATGCTCGTCGGTGGCGGCCTCATGCTGGTCGGCGCCATGGTCGGCTTCCTGGTCGGCCGTTATGCACCCGCGCGACGGCGTACACCCAAGCCGGTGGAACCAATCTGCGGATGTGGCCACAACGTGTCCTTTCATGACCTGTCCGCGAGTAGGTGTCACAAGCGGGCGAAGCTCATTCAGTGCACGTGTCGGCAATATACCGGACCGGTCTCGATCGATTTGGTCTACGCACCCGAGCTCAATGGCTGAGTGAGCGCGTACGCCCGATCAAGCTCACGCCCAGGTCATTCGCTCGACAATCAAGATGCGGCTAGTTCAACTCGCTGCAGGACGCTCAGTCAAAACAGATAGAGCCGGGCCGCCACGCCATAGCCATTCCCGCCTTCGCCACCGCTGATACCATCTGTCAACGGTCAGGTGCGTGTGGCTCTGACCCACTTTGCGTGATCGGTTCGGTCGGTCCCCGCGCAGGACGCGGATGCGGAGCAGGTCAGGATTGGCGCGCCAGCATTCGTAAATGAACTCGCTGGACGAGCCCGCAGGAGACGAGGCAGGTCTCGATGATGCAGTTGTTTGCTGGTAGCGATTCGGGCCGCGCAAAAGAACGACGCGCAAGCTCAACGAGCGGACGCGCCGGAGATAACCTCGGTGATTTTAACTGACCCTGACGCGGTATATGTCACCGATTGGGTAGCCGGGCCATGTGCGTTCGGTAGTGATCCCCCCGCCGACCTGAACCCCCATCCAGACCACAGGGATCACTCCACGTCGAATTGGCCAGCTATCGTGATCATGCAGCCGCCGACATGGCCCAGGTCGAGCACGGGTCTGCCTGGCTCCCCATTGTCGAGTCGAACCCATGCCGTTTCTTGACCACCGATTGAAGATCGAGCTTTTTCCTGTGGCTGGCGGATCGCAAGGCAGGGGCTCTTGATGGGCTCCGGGCCAGCTCAGCGGCCTCTGTGTCGGGATTCCGTCTGATGCTCGCGCTCGCTACGCGGCGGAGTAGTGCGTTGTTCTCACCCCTGCTGACGAGGCGACCGGAAATCCCACGTGCGACCGGCCTATGCCGGGTAGCCGAGAAGGCGCGTCCAGGGTCCTCCAACGCGGGTTCGGCTCGCGCTGTGGCCGGGCGGCAGGTCAAGGACATCAACCAACGTCGGATCTTCGTCCACGGCGTGGTGAAGGTGTCCGATCTCGCCGGTGCTGCCCGCGCCCGTAGCGCCGATGAGCTGCCAGAGCCCATCGTCAGCGTCGTTCCCGACCAGCAGGACAGGCTCGCGACGCTCGAAGACCTCGATGGTCTGGATACAACGGGTGCCCAATAGCCAGTGCCGCATCCACCACGCCCGTCGATCACGCTCCATGACGCGGTCTGCGACCCACCACACGAACGGGAGATCCTCGTGGGTGCGAGCCTGGTCCGCCGCGAGGTCCGGGCCGCCCTGTGGTACGTGCTCGAACGGTTCGTCAGCGAGAGAGAACGCGTGGCCGCCCTTGTGCTCGAACATGACGGCGTGAAACGTGCCGCCGCCTGGATTGCCGGCGCCGATCCCGATCGAGAGCTGGGCGATGTGAGGCTCCGACCCGGTGGTCCAGCCAAACGCGTACGAGGCCAGTTCGCCCTGAGGGCCGACGAACTCGCCGAATGCACGGCGATCCATGCCCATGGCCTCGGCGGTCGGCACCTCGACGAACGAACCCTCCAGAACCTGGATATCCACGCGGCCAACCTAACCGATAAGGATCATGCCCGGGCCGTGGGAGAGACGTGCGGCACCGCCGGCACGGCCGCGCTCCAGTATCGCCAGCCACGCCGTGCCTATCGCGCTGATACCGGTGTGCGCGTGCAGTCGCGCGTCTTCGGCTGCCGCCGCGAGCAGGGCGCACAGAATCACGCCGATCAGCGCGAGAACCAGGTGCCGGCGATGAGGCCGTCGTCGAAGCGGTAGACGTGTGTGACGACAGCATCAGCGAGGTGACACGGGCCCTGACCCGCACGACCTGGTGGACGGGTCACGGCAAGCCCCGACCATCGTGCTCCTGCGCAAAGCCGCACCACAGGTGTCAGTGCTACGGGGGAGGATCAGGACGAGCTTTGCGCCGTCAAGATCAGCGACCTGCCAGCGGTGTGCGCGACGCTTGGAATGGACGTCCCCGCCGTTTGGTAGGAGCCACTGGCCTTCACGATTCTGTGGCTTCACGTGCTGGATAGCGTGTAGAAGTGGTGAACTACGCGAAGCGTTGTCTGTTCACGTCGAATGTCTGCCCGAGGAGCTCCGGCCGTGCCGCCCACTCTCTACCGTGATACCGGGTACTCCCTGAATCACCTGATCGAGGATATTAAGGTCGGTCGCATCGGTCTTCCGGACATCCAGCGCCCGTTCGTCTGGTCGGCCACCAAAACCCGAGACCTATTCGACTCGATGTACCGCGGCTATCCCATCGGCACCTTGATGTTCTGGGAGACCGGCGCGGAGGTCGGCACCCGCCAGATCGGAACGGAGTCCTCCAGCCGGTCACCACAGCTGCTCATCGTTGACGGCCAACAGCGCCTGACCTCCCTGTTCGCCGTGCTCACCGGCCGGCCCGTGCTGACCAAATCGTTCGAGCAGCGCCATATACGGATCGCCTTCCGCCCTGAGGATCAGACCTTCGAGGTGGCGGACGCTGCCATTGATCGCGACGCGCACTTCATCCCGGACATCACTGCGCTCTGGGCGAACGGTTACAAGACCACGGTGCGTCGGTTCTTCGAGCGGCTCAGCAAGGCTTCCGATCAAGAGATACCGAACGCTGACAAGGATGAGCTTGAGGAGCGCATCGATCGAGTCCGTGACCTGCGCGATTTCCGGTTCCAAGTGGTCGAGTTGGGCGCCGCGGCCAATGAGGAGCAGGTCGCCGAGATCTTCGTCCGGATCAACTCCGAAGGCGTCAAGCTCAATCAGGCGGACTTCATCCTCACTCTCATGTCAGTGCATTGGGAGAAGGGGCGCCGCCAGCTCGAAGACTTCAGCCGTGCCGCGGTCGATCCCACGGTGACCGGGCCGAGCCCCCGCAACCCGTTCCTGGACCCCAGTCCGGACCAGCTCCTGCGGGTTGCCATCGCGGTCGCCTTCCGCCGTGCCCGGCTACAGCACGTCTACAACATCCTGCGCGGCAAGGACCTCGAGAGCGGCCGGGTCAGCGCGGAGCGCCGTCAGGAGCAGTTTCAGCTGCTGGCTGCAGCGCACGAGAAGGTGCTCGACCTGACCAGCTGGCACGAGTTCCTTAGATGCGTGGCCACGGCCGGCTTCCGTAGCCGCAAGATGATCACCTCGGACAATGCCTTGCTGTTCAGCTACACGCTCTGGCTGATCGGTCGGCACGACTTCGGCCTTGAGATCCCAGATCTGCGCCCGGCCATCGCGCGATGGTTCTTCATGGCACATACGACCGGCCGCTACACCAGTTCCCCCGAGTCTCAACTGGAATCTGATCTAGGGCGCATCGCAGGCCTACGAGCCGGCGACGGCACCGCCTTCATCGCCGAACTGGACCGCATCGCCGCCGCGAACTTCACTGGGGACTACTGGGACATCTCGCTGCCGAACCGCCTCGACACCTCCTCATCCCGCTCCCCTGTGCTCTTCGCGTACCTGGCCGCGCTGAACATTCTCAACGCCGAGGTCCTGTTCAGTGATCTGCGGATCAAGGATCTCCTCGATCCCTCCGGTGCCGCACCGTACTCCCTGGAACGTGACCGCTTGTTCCATCGCAAGCACCTCGAGTCGCTCGGCATCTCCGGCACGCGTCAGATCAACGCGATCGCGAACATGGCTTACGTCGACTGGCCGCCAGCCGAACGCAACAACGCCGACGCCCCTTACGATTACCTGCCCCGCATCGCGGACAAGATCGATCCGCAAACACTGGCCCACCAATCCCGGTGGCACGCTCTTCCGGTCGGCTGGGAGCACCTGGACTACCCGACCTTCCTCGAGCGGCGCCGCCTGCTCATCGCCCGGGTCGTCCGGGACGCCTTCAACACGCTCGCTGGCGAGCGCAAAACGTGGGTGCCGACGACTGCCGAGGATCTGATCGCCGCAGGCGAATCACAGACCATGGAGTTCAAGTCCAGCGGACGGTGGAACGTCCACACCAATACGCACGACCCCAAGCTCGGGCAGATCCTCGTCAAAGCGGTGTGCGGTTTCCTCAACGCCGAGGGCGGCATCCTACTCATCGGCGTCGACGACAACGGCCAAGTGCTGGGCATCGAAGAGGACTTCACCACGCTCGGCACGAAGCAGAACACCGACGGTTACGAACTGTTCCTCAGGCAGCTACTCGACGACACCTTGTCCGCCCCGACCGCGCCGACCGTACGCATTCGATTCCCCGAGGTGGCGGCAAAGACGATCTGCCAGGTCAGTGTCGCCGCATCCGGACGACCCATCTTCGCCAAACCGGCCAAAGGTGGCGCAGACGCATCCGAATTCTGGGTACGCGTCGGCAACGCGACCAAGCAGCTCCACGGTGACGACCTCATCAAGTATCAGGAGGAACACTGGGGTTAAAGCGAGTCGGGAGCGTCGGCTCCCCTCAGGCCCCTCAGATCACGGTGGAGCCATCGTTCTCAGGCAAGTCCTGAACAGAATGGTCGGCGGCATCGGCATGAGATGCTCCGGTCTGTGTGACTTCACCAGAACCGGGGGGACATCACTTCGCCGACGCCGGGGCATCTCACTTTGCTGACGCGATCGAATGTGAGAGACATGGTGAGTGAGTGTCTCAGCGGAGGCTTGGGCCCGTCTGGTCTCCGTCGGCGCCGCCCAACGCCGTAGACGGGGCTCTGTCCTGCTGAGGCAGGGAGATCCCGCCACTCATGTGCTCGCGCTCATCGCGGGACGGGTGAAGGTCTTGCGGACGTCACCCGACGGAAGCGTTGTCGTACTCGCGGTACGGGGGCCAGGCGAACTCCTCGGTGACATTTCGGTGCTCGGCGGTGACGACCGATCAGCCACCGTCATCGCCCTCGATCCATGCGAGGTACGCCTCATTCCCGCCGAGCATTTTCTCTATCTGGTCCGATCGCAGGGATGGGAAACTCAGTTTCTACGGCATGCGATGAGCCGCATACGCGAAGGCGAAGCATGGCGCGCAGAACTCGCCACGCTTCCAGCCGGCCCGCGGCTGGCGAGAACGCTGCTGCGCCTGGCGGCTCCGCGTCCAGCGAGGTCGGCCGATGTCGGTTTGAACCAGACGGAACTCGGCCAAGCCGCCGGTCTTTCCCGCAGCACCGTGGCCGCTGAACTCGCGCGCCTGCGTGAACAGGGCATCATCGCCACGACCGGTCGCCGGATCGTCATCATCGACCTCCACAGGTTGCGTGCCCTGGCCGATTCGGGCCACGGCAACGTCTGATTTCAGACAGTCATCGCGCAGAGTCCTGTGCATCGTGTGAAGGACCGCGCGCTGAAAGGAGACGTGACGTTGCCATCGTTCCAAACGTTGCTCGTCGTCGACGCCGAAGGGTTCAGCCATCACCGTGACGCTGAACTGCCCGGCCTGCACACCGAGATCCGCCGTGTCCTGGCATGTGCCTGCGAGCTGAGCGGCTTAAGCCAGGCCTGGGAGAACGTACGTTTCATGCAGAGCACCGGCGACGGCATCCTGGCCGTGCTGCCCCAGGCCGCGATGGTCTCTCTCATCCACCCGTTCGCTGACCGTCTGCAGGAAGCCCTCGCCGAGGCAGCACCACGGCTGCGGGCACGCGGGTTGCGACTCCGGCTGAGGGTCGCCCTCCACGTCGGCCTCGTCGACGACGAGCACCCGGTCACGGCGGGCATCTCGACCGCCACGAACGACGTCAGCCGATTGCTGGATTGCGAACCACTGCGGGCGGCACTGCGCGACAGTGACCCGGACCTCACTCTCGCCGCTTTGATGATCTCCTCCGAGGCGTTCGAAACGTACGTTCGCGGTGGCCGCACCGGGCTGCAGCCGAGTCAGTTCACCCAGGTACGGGCGAAGGTCAAGCAGTTCGACCGACCGGCTTTCCTCTACGTACCGGCGCCTTCCCACCGCGACCACTCAGACGACGAGTCCACGCCGGATGTGGCTCTTCCTGCCCCGGCACCCAGCCCGACCGGGGGCATGTCCTTCGGCGACGTGAGAGTGACCGGGGATGCCGCGCAGAACATCATCGGCGCCCAAGCCGGCGGCGACATCCGGCAGGAACGGTCGTGACCCCGCCACCGCACGGGCCTACAGCCGGCGACGTCAACGTCACCGGGGACGCCGCGCAGAACATCATCGGCGCACAGGTCAGCGGTAACGTGATCCAGAGCATGATCACCTACGTGCGTGCGCGTCCGGCGATGTACCTCAGCTCAACTGAGACCATGGACCGAGTGGCCTGCTACGTGCCCCCCGACAATCACGATCAAATCGTGAAGGTCCTTGACGCCAATCATGCGGTCGCGCTCGCTGGCCCACCGGGATGCGGTCGTGAGACCACTGCCATCGCCGCCCTTCACCAGTTGCGTCCTGGCGTCCCGATCCGCTGGTTCTCCGCCGGCGAGGAGGATGTGGAGGAGATCGGCGCGTCAAGCGCCTGCAGCTACCTGATGCGTGCCGAAGACGAGAACCTCACACGCCTCATGAGCTGTGTCGATGCCGTTCGCGACGCGGGCGCTTACCTGATGATCGTCGCAGATGAGACCGGGCAACATCAGCTCGGCGCCTATCTGCCATGCATCACGGTGAAGCCACCGCACCCCGTGCAGGTCTACCGGCACCGGCTGACCCGCCGCGGTCTCACGCACACCGATTGGCCGCATTGGGATGAGGCACCAGTGCTGTTGGAACACGCGCTGCCCGCGGACGCGCGCCGCCTCGCCGACCTGGTCGAGCAGATCGAAGGCCGAGACGGCGACATCGCCGCAGAGCGTACGGAAGTGGCGCAGGCCTACCGAGGCTGGTCAGAGGAACTGCGCTCCTGGTTCCATGAGCACCCGGAGCCCCATGAGCGGGCACTTCTCATCGCAGCCACCGCGCTCGCCCCGATCGAGGACACCAACATCTATTCGGTGGCATTATCGCTGGCGCACCAACTCAAGATCACCGTGAACGGTGCTGGCCTGGCATGGTGCCCTGTAACGGACCTATGTGCACTGCTGGATGCTGAACGGGAGGGCGACCGGATCGTCTTTCGACGGCATGGCTTTGCCCCCTCGACACTGCGACACGTCCTAAGAGACTATCCACTGGCCCTCTCAGATCTGCTCTCCTGGCTGAGGGCGCTGCCCACCAGCGAGGACGCACCACCCCGCCTGCACAACTCACTCGTCGGGACCTTCGCGGACGCGGCCGCCGAGCATGGAGAGGCCGAACAGGTCGTTGAGGCCGCACGGACGTGGGCCGACGCGGAGCTGCCTGACCTGGCATTCATCGCGCTCTCCCAAACCTGCCTGCATCCACGCGTCGGCGGGCGGGTACGCCGAGCCCTGTACGAATGGTCGATTCGACCGCGTACACCGCAGACCCTAAAACTGACCATCACACGGGTCTGCGAACCGCTGGGCCAGACGCACCCGACGATCGCTTTGACCCGGCTCAAGCACCTTGCCACGCACGGCAACACCCAGGTCATAGGTGAGGTGATCAGCGCCGCGCTAGGCCTGGCCAGGAGGGGCCAGCGTCAAGAGGTGCTCACAGCGGCACTCACGTGGAGCGCGGGCACCGACACCGAACGTCTGTCTGCCACCGCCCGGCGTCGCCGGATCCAGGCGGGCGCGACGCTGTTCCTGGAACTGGCAAAGCCGATCGCGGCGTCCGGCCTACCGGAGGTACTGGACGGTGCGGAAGCCGTCGACCCGCTTGCCTGCGTACCCGCGTGGCGAGCAGCCCTCAACGCCCGAGCCGCCATGCCCCGACAGTGGGACACTTCGCTCGAGGAGACCGTGTATCACTGGCTGGACGCAGCCGTACACCAGCCCCAACTGCGCGGGCGGATCGTGCGGGCCTTCGTCGAGGCCGCGACACCAAGTGCTGCGCCACACGGCTTCGCGAACGGTCCCCGACCGGCCAGCACAGCACAGATCGGCGCCAAGATGCTCATCGACCTGGTGCGGCGGTGGGCAGCGACGGGAACCATGGATCCGGAACGCAGAAGGATCAAGGAGGACATCGTCCTGCCACTCACGCATCCGTGGTGGCTACGGCTGTTGAAAGTCCTGTACGTACACCTACGGGCGCTGACCGAAACGTCCGAGCCACGGAGATGAACCCTCGGCGAGGCCGTTGATAAGCACGGAGCACTTCCGTTCTCACGCAACGGCGAATTGACCAGCTATCGTGATTATGCAGCCGCTGCCATGACGCCGGTCGAGCACGGTTCTGTGTGGCTCCCCGTTGGGGGTTCGAACCCGTGCACAGGCAAGACCATCAGCCGACCCGCGCGGAACGGCCTGCATTGACGGAGCGGTCACCCATGTCCGCTCGTGCGCCACGGAACGACCCGGCAGCAGCCGGCACGAAAACCGACTGCCTCCCTGGATCAAGATCCAAGGTGACCCCATACCCGCACAGCGGGGCGACCAACGCCGCTCATCACATCGTGCGGCGCGAGTGCCTTATACCGACCGCTCGGACGCAACAGCCACCGCCCCCCGACCGGCCGTGCCCAATGAATATCGACGGCCAGGACCCGCCCCACGGCGCCATGATCAACCCCGGCCCGCCCCCACGAGCGAACATGGAGCAAACACGGGAAACAAATCACCAGAAACCCGACACGGACATATCGCGCAAAATTTGAAACATCCCAGGTCAGAATAGGTGGGGCGGGCGGGACTCGAACCCGCGACCGATGGATTATGAGACCCGCTGCAGCCGTACCGATCGGTGCCGTGCGCTGATCGGCGGTGTTGTTTCGTGTCGCGCTGCGCGGGTTTCGCCGAATTTCCGTGCCGATCGCTGCCGGACGGTGCCGCGATGATCCACGGCGTACGAGCAAACATCGAGCAAACATGATGGCGGTATCGCCCGGGGGAACGACCGGCGGTTTGGTCCCATCAATCGTCGCCGTTCACATATACGCCAACCGGATGAACTCACCACAACCCCGTCCTGATCAACATGACACCGCCACGCGAACCCAGCCCCATCCACGACAGCGTACGGCGTGAACGCTTACGCCGATCGGCCAAGTTCACCGTTGGTGAGCGCCCCGGGCTCGCGAGAAGCTCTGCGATCCTCCCTCATGCATAAACCGACCGGCAGCCTACAACCTACTCCCCGACCAGCGAGATCAGGGCAGAGGATCGCTACCACGGAACTAGGAAAACCATTTTCCGCCGCGGTCGTTCTTCTCACGCCACCGCTTACTTACCCCTATTCCACCTGTAGTAATTAATATGCCAACTGCAATGAGTGGCGGCAGGAGAAGGTAAATTCCGATGACCACCGAAGTCACTCCGGTGGGGGCGAGCCAGCGGAACCAAGGCTCCCCCGGACTCGGAGCGAATCCCACGCAATGAAGCCGATCAGGGTCAGGAATATCGGATATCCCACGATCGGGATTCCGTGCGGCGTGAGCTGAATTGCCGTGGTTGTCAATGTGGAATCCCTCCCCACCATGAACCGTTCCCCGCAGGGGCTCCGCCCCACCAGGTCAGGCCAAATCCGTTGGCTTGATTAAGCATACGCTGACGGGCCGCGGGCGCCCATTCCGGGTCTCGCATCTGCCAGATTGTCAGCGGCTTTCCCATCGTACCGACCTGAGGAGATCGCGCTGATCGAAGTCTATAACAAGCATAATCAAGTCCTATATCACCACCATATTTCAGCAGTTCAAAAGGGTCGTTGTAGCCTTGATTATCAATCATTGTTGAGGTGCGGACCCCGAAGGTGAAGCCGAACCCTGCTCGAACGAGCCAAGGGCAGAGAACTTCGGCGCCGCCGACGCAAGCGAACAGTCCGGCTACGGCCAGGCCCCGGCCGATACCAGTTTGGTGTTCCCATACCCAGTCACCCATGAGCCAATGCCCAATGGACTCGCCGGGGGCTGGCCAGAGCGAAGCGCCGGTAGGATCGGTCATATAGCTCGGAGCGTCTGCCGCGTATGCGTAGGCTTGGTGGGTGTAGTTCTCGAGAGGGTCGCGTGTGGTGAACTGGCCGATGTTTGAGTTGTAGTTGCGGGCTCGCATGTCATACAAGCCTGTAGAGAGATCCTGGTATTGACCGGTGTAGTTGAGCGGGTGGCGCGGCGGACTGGCGGCCAGCCCGGTCGCGGTGGTGGCTCCATAGGTGTCATACGCGAGTCGAAGCTGCGGGGCACCGTTACTGGTGGTGACGTCTGTGGTGCTGCCGAGCCAGTCATGGTGATCGAAATATGCGCCGGCGGAGGTTTTGGAAGACAGCGGTTCGCCGAGAGGGTCGTAGTGGTAGTCCGCTAGCAAGGAACCCGATGCGGTGTTCTCTGTCGCGAGCATCGGAAGAACGTTGTTCGTGTCCCAGCGTTGCTTGCTGGACAGGCTCCCATTGACGAAGGTGGCGGCTCGATTGCCGCTGAAGTCGTAGGAATAGGTATAACTCATCGAGCCTGAGGTGACCTTGGCCAGTTGGTTCTCAGCGTTGTAGGCGTATGTTGTGGAGCCGGCTGCGGTCTGGTTACCGCTGTTGTCGTAGCCGAAGCTTGTAGTTGAGGAACCGCTGATCTGTTGTATCAACTGGTCGGCAGCGTCGTAGCTGTAGGTAGTTGTCAGCCCGTCTGCGGTTCGGGTCAGTCTATTGCCAGTTCCGTCATAGGTGTAGGAATCGCTGGCGGGTAGTGCGCTCGCCGGCAGTGTCCAACGTTCGTTGGCCGCTACCGTGCAGGTCCAGAGGTCAACCTGCGTGCCGTTGGTGGAGGAGCTTCCCGGGTCGTCCAGGCACTTACCTGATTGCGGGTTTATCAGATATCCAGTCGGACTGACTTCCCACTTCTGTGCACCCGCTCCTGTGCAGGTAGAAAGGTCTACCGGTGTGTTGTTGGCCGTGCCGCCTCCCTTGACGTCGAGGCACTTGCCGAAGATGCGGATGGTTGAGTCGTTGTAGACGGTCCAGGTCTGCGAAGCCGACCCGGTGCAGTCCCAAATCTGCACTTTGTTTCCGTCAGCCGTGCCCTGCCCGTTATCGTCAAGGCATTTCCCGGAGACCTCGGCCGGATCCGGCCGCCCGCAGCAGACCTCACAGGCGCTCAATGTGACGTGAGGGGAGGCCGAACGGGCTTGATCCCGGGACGGCCGCACGCCTGCCCGCGCGGTCGGTGCCGAGACCTGGTACCGCTCAGTGCGTTGGTGGCTGCGGGCCCGCGGCGAGGAGTGGCCGTAGCGGGGTCTGGGACAGTTTCGTGACCACGGGCAGCACCAGGCGGCGTGTGAGCGCCCACAGTGCGGCGGCGACGGCCCCGCCCAGGAGCAGTCCGGCGAGGACGTCCGCCGGGTAGTGCGCGGCGATGTAGACACGGGTGAAGGCCATGAGCAGGGCGGCGGCTGCCGCGAGGAGGCCTAGTTTGCGGGAGACCAGCCACAGACCGACGGCGGCGGCACCGGCCATGGTGGCATGGTCGGAGGGGAAGGAGAAGTCGTTGCTGCGGTCGGCCAGAACCAGAATGGGCGGCAGGGTGGTGTACGGACGAGCCTCCTGGACCGTGTTCACGATCGGCTGGTTGATCGCGACGGCCAGCAGCACCGCCGCGCCCGCACTCAGAGCGGCGGTCATCTGGCGGGCATCTCCGGCACGGCGGGCGATCCACCAGCCGGCCACCAGCAGCACGGCGAACAACGCGATCCCGTATTTGGCGTAGGCAAGGGCAGGCGTATGCAGCCATGGCGTGGCCTTCGCGAAGCCGTTGACGTGCTCGAACATCCACCGGTTCACACTGGCCCACCCATCTACTACGATTACTGTAGTAATGAACGGTACTACAAATATGTAGTAGTTGGACGGAGGGTAGGCCACCGGTGAGCACCCGACGCCAAGGGCGTCCCCACAGGGGTCTGGAGCAGCAGGTTTTCGCGGTGCTTGCCACGGCCGCTGCGGCGCTGACGCCGGGGCAGGTCCGCGACGAGCTCGGCGACGACCTGGCCTACACGACGGTGATGACGGTGCTGGCCCGGATGCTCGACAAAGGCCTGGTCACCCGGGAACGGACCGGCCGCGCCTATGCCTACACCGCGGTGGTCGACGAAGCAGAGGTCGCCGCCGCGCAGATGCGGCGGTTGCTGGACGCCCGCGACGACCGGGGTGCCGTGCTGACCCGCTTCGCCGGCGCCCTGTCCGCGGAGGAGTCCCAGTTGCTGATCGATGTGCTGAGCGGCGCGGACGCAGAGCAGGGTCGGCCGTGATGGCTTTGGCGGTCCTGCTCTGCATCGGTGTGAGCATGCTGTTCGCAGCTGCAGCGCCTGCGCTCGGTCGCAGGCTCCCACCTGCCACGGCGGCCCGGCTGCTGGTTCCGGCGAGCCTTGCTGTCGCCGCCAGCGGTGTGTTCGTGCTCGGTGTGGTCACCTTCACCTGGGTCGGCCAGTTCCCGGAAATTGCCCGCTATGGCCCATGGTCACCCGTGTCACTGCACGCGCGAAGCCCCTTCCCCGCTTGGCCCGCCGCCTTCAGTGGGCTGCTGGTCGTGCTGGCCACCGGCTGGGCCGCTCGGATCGTCTACCGCAGGACGCGGGCAGTGCTCCATGTCCACCGCGCCTGCCGGCATCTTGCCGTCGCAGGACACCTCGTCGTCGTGGATGATGAGCGGCCTGATGCCTTCACCACCCCCCAACCGGCCGCCCGGATCGTCGTCACCACCGGCCTGCTCGGTGCCCTGACCAGCCAGGAGCGGCGTGCCCTCCTGGCGCACGAGAGCTCCCACCTGGCCCATCGGCACGCCTGGTGGAACATGGCAGCCGACCTGGCCGCCGCGATCAACCCGCTGCTGCGTCCCACCGCCCGCGTCATCGCCCACGCCGTCGAACGATGGGCCGACGAAGAGGCCGCCGACGCGGTCGGGGACCGGCGGCTCGTCGCCCGCACCCTGGCCCGCGCAGCCCTCCTGCAACACCAGCCCGCCTCTGATGGTGCGGTGGCCGCCACCGGCGGCAACGTGGTCAACCGGGTGCGCGCGCTGCTGGCCCCCGCCCCGACCCGCCACCCCAGCGCCCTGGCCGTCCTGCTCGCGCTCCTGCTCACCACCGTCCTGACCGCCGCAGTCGTGCAGCACACGGGCGAGTCCCTGTTCGAACACGCCGCCACCCGCACCCACCCGGCCCGCCATGCGTGACCGGCTGATCGGTCTCGACTTCCGGGATACCGCTAAGGCTCCGGCTAAGGAACAAGCTGGGCGCCCCCAGCCAAGGGAGCCGAGCTCCCGGCAGATCCGAGTGACAGCGGTGCGGCGTGCGGGCCAGGATCGGCGCATGCGCCTCTTCTCGTCCCGCGTTATCAGCTACGCAGCCCAGCAGATCCCTCAGGCGTACAGCACGGGGGAAATCGAGACCTTGTTCACGGCAGCCGGCTTGGGCTCGTTTTTCTCGCCGACGTACGGGAAGTCCGCGATGGTGGCACCAGCATGCGGCACGCCACTGCAGCTTCGGACGACGGCGACAAGGCGGCGGCCGACGGGCTGAACGAGTTGGTCCTGGCCGTGGCCCGCAAGCTTGCGCCTCCGTACGCCGACGACGAGGTGGAGCCGGGCACGTGAGGTGCCCCGGGTTGTGTGAAGTCCGGTCTACCTGGCGCCGGTTGGCGCTGGGGTGGTGATCGAACGGTAGTAGGTTGCCTCGTATTCGGCAGGTGGCATGTTGCCGATCGCTGAGTGCAATCGTCGGTTGTTGTACCAGCCGATCCATTCGACGATGGCGTATTCGACCTGGTCACGGGTCCGCCAGGGGTGGCGGTGGATCAGTTCGGCCTTGAAGGTGCCGTTCAAGACTTAGGCCATTGTGTTGTCGTAGAAGTCTGCTACTGACCCGAACGGATCGCCGACGCGGGCATCAAGGTCCTGCTCACCGGTGCCCAGATGTCGAGAATGAACGCGATTATGGAACGATGGGTACAGACCTGCCGCCGCGAACTCCTCGACCGGACCCTTATCTGGAACCAACGCCACCTGCTCCATGCCCTGCGCGAGCTCGGAGCCTTCCTGAACGAGCATCGACCTCACCAAGGCATCGCGGTTGCTCGCCCTCTGAATTCGCTGCCTCCGCCGATCACTGATACCGACCGAATCGCTCGCTTGGACGTGCGCAGACGTCAACATCTAGGTGGAATCCTCAACGAGTACGAGCATGCCGCTTGACCTTCACGCATGAGGTTTTCGGCAAGCCGCCGCTCCGACAGGCCCTCTCCAACTGCGCATCCCGCCGAATCGCCGCATACAACTCGACCTTGGTCTTCGGCATCACCCGAACCCACAACGCCGGGAACCCTTCGAGCCTCCCAACCGCCCCCAACAAGGTGAGGCCAAATACAACCAGCCGCATACCTACAGTCACAGGGTGGAGCCAGCAGTCCTCGGTAGGCGGAGCCAAATGTCGTCCTTCAACTCACCCCGCTGAAACTCCACCATCCGAATGCCAGCTGCCAACGAAAAAGTATTCAATCTGCCGATCTGCGGCGCTATCAGATAGCCCTGCACCTTCGGTCAATGACAGCAGATTATGGACGCACCGGGTGAAAGAATAAACGTCTTCCCCAAGCAACGTATCAAGCCCCATAATCAGTACAGCAACGGCTGTCCTGTCGCCAGAGGTCAGGAAGTCCCAAAGCCTGTCATTGAACGCTGCCCAACCCCCCGCACCGGATTGAGGAAATTCAAGTTTCTTTGTCAACTCGATCAAGAAGACCTGCTCCGGGGGAGCCTCGCTGTGGTTGTAGTGGACCTCCACGATATGAAACCCGGCACCTGCAAGCTTCGCCTGCAGTTCAGGCGTTCGACTTTGGTCAACCAGGTACGGGCGTGGCTTCAACCACGGCAACAGGTCTTGCAAGTCAATCCACGGGGAGGGTACACCCTTAGCCCATGCGGGCAGCTTTGGCTGTTCAGCATCCACAGAACGGACCCCTTATCCGAATGAAGCCATCGGTATAATGACGCGAATAATAAATCTCACCCCGGAGACCAAACACCAGACGACCATCCGGCCGCGTACCTCCAGGCGCCGTCGGGAAGATATCCGTTTCGACATAGTATCTCGGCGCCTGTTGAGGCAGACCTTCACCGCCATAGATTCCGTCACCGATCTTGCTCTTGCCCTGACGCACACCTGGCGGAAGGGTTCCATCTTCGTCCATCTGGCGGACAACATTCTCGATGTAGGGATGCGCATCCTCAGGAATCCCATCCATGCGCAGGTGGGGGCACCCACCTGAATTATGCACAAGGACGGGTGTATGGCCTGCTTCTACATAGAAGGTGTGAACGTCGGCGATGGTGAGGTCGCGGACGGTTGGGTGTCCAGGATACGTGAGTGCGCTGGTGACGCGCATGCTGGTGCCGTTGAGTGTGCGTAGGTGCTGACCGGGGTGGAGTCGGTCGGCGCGGACCCAGTGGCGGGTGTCTTTGTCCCAGAAGAGGTGGTGTTCGGTGGCGATGACCACGCCGGCTTGGTGGTCAGGGGTGTCGATGGTGATCTGGACGAGGTGGTCGTAGGTTTCGCCCCCGAAGGAGGCGAGGACCGTTTTGGGGCTGGTCTTGCCGGTGGTGGGATCTGTGGCGAGGACTTCGTCGCCGGCTTTGACGTCTTCGATGGATTTGGTACTGCCGTCAGCTAGAAGGACCTTGGTGCCGGAGATGAAGCTGTTGACGCACCTCCCAGGTCCTCTCATTGCACGTGGTGCCTGAGTTCCCGCGTCGGCCAAGGCCAGAATGTCGCCGGACTCGTAGGCGGCCCTATTACGGTCCGCGCCTTATGGCGTGCGGGTTCGGCGGAGCCGCCATGTTCGCCTGCGCCCGGTCGCTGGTGTGGCGTTGGCGTCACTCCCGTCTCACCCCGGGCGCCCGGCTGGTCGAGGTGGCGGTACCACCGCAGGTGGAGGAGGACAGTGCTGCCGCCTGGTGGTCGCATCTGGTCGGGTTGACCGCCCCCGCGTGGAAGCGTGGGCTGTTCGGTCAGCCGCATCTGGCCTTCGAGTACGTCGCCGACGCCGCCGGGATCCGCGTACAGATCTGGGTGCCAGGCACCCTCCCACCCGGTCTGGTCGAGAAGACCGTCCGATCAGCGTGGCCCGGAGCGACCATCACCACGCGGCCTGCCAGCCCACCACTTCCGCTGGCCGCACCCACCGCCGGAGGGCGGCTCACTCTGGCCCGCCCCGATCACTACCCGCTGACCGGCAAGCATGAAGCCGACCCGCTCCGCGCATTACTCGGTGCGATGTCGGGCCTGGGCCGAGGCGAACACGCCGTGGTCCAGGTGCTGGCCCGCCCCGTCACCGGCCGCCGCCTCGGCAGGGCGCATCGGGCCGCCTCGGCGTTGCGAGGTGGCCGGTCCGCCTCCTTACAAGGCCAGATCTTCGACCTGATCACCCCGGGCATGTCCGGGACCGTGCACCCCGGCGAGCTGGCGCGAATGTTCCCCGAGCGTGCCGAACAGGTACGAGGCATCCTCGCCAAGGCGGCCCAGCCTCGGTTCGAGGTCCAGATCCTTTACGCGGTCGCCACCAGCAGCCATTTCGGTCGTCAAGCGAAGGGCTGGCTGCGCGGTCACGCCCATGAGATCGCCTCCACCTTCGCCCTCTACTCCTCCGGCCACCAGTACCTCCGCCGCAGGCACTTGAGGTCACCAGCGCTGCGGCTGGCGGCGAGGCGCCTGGATCGCGGCTACCTGCTCTCGGGGCCCGAGCTGGCCGTGCTGGCGCACCTGCCCTACGACGTCGACGCGCCCGGCGTGACCCGGGCGGGGGCGCGTCCAGTCGCACCGTCCCCGGCCGTGCCAGCCGCCGCCTCATCGTCCGTGCGGGTCCTGGGGGACGCTGACACCGGCTATCCCCGGCCGGTGGCGCTGACCGTCACCGGGGGCCGCCAGCACCTGCACGTCCTAGGCCAGACCGGCGTTGGCAAATCCACGTTCCTGGCCAACCTGATCCTCACCGACGCGCACGCCGGACGAGGTGCCCTGGTCATCGACCCGAAAGGCGACCTGATCGCAGACGTCCTGGACCGACTGCCCGAACGCGCGATCGGCCGTACGGTCGTGTTCGACCCCACTGAAGCGGGACCACCGCCGTGCATCAATGTGCTCGCCGGGGCCGATCCGGGGTTCGCAGTCGACTCGATCGTCACCATCTTCCACCGCTGCTTCTCCTCCTCGTGGGGCCCGCGGCTGGATGACCTGATGCGCTCGGCATGCCTCACCCTGACCCGGGTCAATGGGGCCAGGGCGACGCTCGGTGATGTGCCCAAGCTGCTCACGGACTCCCCGTACCGGACTCGCATTCTCGCCAAGCTCGATGACGAGCTGCTGAGTGGGTTCTGGGCCGCCTACGACGACCTGTCCCCTGCCGGGCGGTCCACTGTGATCAGCCCGGTCATGAACAAGCTCCGGGCGGTGCTGCTGCGTCCGTTCGTTCGCGACGCTCTCTCGGGGGCCGAGTCGACGGTCGACCTCGGCCGGCTCTTGGACGACAGCGGCCTTATCCTGGCCCGTCTGCCCAAGGGAGTCCTCGGTGAAGACGCCGCCCGCCTGTTCGGGTCACTGCTGCTCGCCCATACCTGGCAGGCGATCACCCCGCGCTTCCGGTTGGCGGAGGCGGACCGGCGGGACGCGGCGGCGTACGTGGACGAGGCGCACAACTTCCTGAACCTGCCCGGCTCCATCAGTGACCTGCTCGCCGAAGCCCGCGCCTACCGGCTCTCCCTTGTCATCGCCCACCAGCACCTCAGCCAGCTGCCCAAAGACCTGCGCGACGCGGTATCAGCGGATGCCCGCAACAAGGTCTACTTCACCGCTTCACCCGAGGACGCCACCGACCTGGCCCGCCACGTCTCGCCGTTGCTGACCCCGCATGACCTGTCCCACCTGGGCGCCTACCAGGCCGCCGGGCGGATCGTCACCGGCAACGAGCAAACCTCGGCGTTCACCTTCCGTACCCGGCCCCTCCCGGACGCGATCCCCGGACGGCAGGAGGCGGTCCGCGCAGCCTCTCGCCAGGGGTTCGCCACCAGGAAGACGGCACGGCCCTCCAAGCCGATACGGCCCAAGGCCCTCACCGATCCCCGCACCGCCGGGCGGCCCGGCACAACCGACCACCGAAGGGACTGTTCATGACTCGCACCGCCAAAACGACCAAGAACCGGATGCGGCGGATCAGGGGCACCAGGCCCAGGGTTTCACCCGAGCTGATCGCCGACCTCGCGCACCGGCTCACCGGCCGGGACCGCGCCGTACTGGAACTGGTCTGGGAGCACCGGGTACTCACCACGCACCAGATCACCGAGATCGTGTTCCACAACCCGCACAAGGCCCGCCACCGGCTTCTGGAGCTCAAACAACTATCCGCCCTGGCCAGGTTCCAACCGTGGGCCCCGGTCGGCAGCGAGCCCATGCACTGGGTACTCGGACCGGCGGGTGCCCACATCCTCGCCGCCCAGCGCGGCATCGACGTCACCGAACTCGGCTACCGCCACGACACCACCCTGGCAATCTCCCATTCCGTGAAGCTCGCCCACCAGGTCGGCGTCAACGACTTCTTCGCCAAGCTGCACGCCTACGCACGTCGGCGCAGTGACGATGCCGCTGTCACGCAGTGGTGGCCCGAGCGCCGATGCGCCGCCTTGTGGGCTGACCTGGCCCGCCCGGACGCCTACGGTCGCTGGGCCGAGCCCACCCCAGACGGTCGCCTCGCTGAGGTGGACTTCTTCCTGGAACATGACACCGGCAGTGAAACCCTCTCCCTCGTGGCCGGCAAACTCTCCGGCTACGCTGCCCTGGCCGAGGCCACCGGCATCTCCACACCTGTGCTGTTCTGGCTGCCCAGCCAGGCCCGCGAGATCAACCTGCGGAAGGTCGTCGGAATTCCTGAGGTGCCCGTGGCGACCGCCGTACAGACACCCGGCACCGCCTTGGAGGGGCCCGCCGGATGTGTATGGCTTCCCCTCGGATCCACCGGACCACGAAGGAGGCTGATCGACCTGGTCGACGCCTGGCCCAGTGCCGGCCCCAGACTCCATGGCCCCGACCACACCAAGGCGAGGTGATGGCGCTGCTGCTCGGCACCGTCGGCATGGTGGTGCTGCTGGTCGCGGTCGTCTTCGGCGGAGTGATCGGCGCCCTCGTCACGGGCAGCGGGAGCGGCTGGTCATGCGCGGCTGGCCCGGCACCCGCCGCTCACGCCGCCTCGGACATCCCAGCCGACTACCTGGCCTGGTACCAGCAGGCCGGGGCGTTGTATGGCGTGCCATGGCCGGTCCTCGCCGCTATCGGGAAGACCGAGTCCGACCACGGCCGGGGGAAGGGCTCAGGAATCCACTCCGGCGCCAACGACGCGGGGGCGATGGGGCCGATGCAGTTCCTGTCCACCACCTGGAAGGCGTACGGAGTCGACGGGAACGGCGACGGTAGCAAGGACGTCCACGATCCCACCGATGCCATCTTCGGTGCTGCCCACCTGCTGAAGGCCGACGGGGCGCCCGAACACCTGGATGCGGCGATCTTCCAGTACAACCATGCCGCCTGGTACGTGAAGACCATTCGGGCGCTCGCCACCGGATATGCAGGCGGGATACCGCCCGAAGCCGTGACAGCGGCAGGGTGTGCCGCCGGGGCGTTGCCGCCGAACGTGGTCGCCGCGAAGGTGATCGCCTATGCCCGTGCCCAGCTCGGCAAACCCTACGTGTGGGGAGCGCAAGGCCCGGACGCCTTCGACTGCTCCGGGCTCACGATGATGGCCTACCAGGCCGTGGGCGTCAGGCTCCCGCACTACGCGGCCAGCCAATGGAACAGCCTCTCCCATGTGCCTCCGGGCCAGCAACAGCCCGGCGACCTGGTCTTCTTCGAGATGAAGTCCGATGGTCCAGGGCACGTCGGGATCTTCATCGGGAACGGAGAGATGATCGAAGCTCCCAACCACACCGCCCCGGTACGGGTCAGCACCGTCAACCGACCGGACCGGGTCGGGTACGCACGTCCTTCTGTTGGGTTCTCGAGTCCTGAAGACTCTTCAAGCACGAACTGAAGCTCGATTGCCAGCGGGCGGGGTCTGGTAGCGGCGCAGTTGTCCTGGGGCGAAGACCGAACGGCCCGCTGGAGGCGGGCCGCCGGGCTGGTGCAGGTGGTCAGGGTGTGCGCAAGAGTTCGAACGTGCGGATTTTGATCTTGGCGGTGGGGTGGTCGTCGGTCAGGGCCCGCTCGGCGCGCACCAGGTCGGGATCGCGTTTGCCCGTGACTTTGGAGTGGTGATCGAGCATCGCGGTCACGGCGTTGTAGGCCGCCCAGCGGGTGCCCCGGATGTTACCGAGGTCGGGGGCGGTGCTGAACAAGGCCTCCAGGGTGCGCATCGCCTCATCGTGGTTGCGCTTGGCCAGCACGCCCGGGTCTGCGGCAGCGGCAGGAGGGCGCCGGTGAACTGGCGGAACTCCTTCACCTCCATCGGTGTCGCGAGGAGTTGCTCTGCTTCGGCGGCGAACGCCTGACCGTGCTTCCAGCTCAACTTCAATGCCTCCCGGGCTTCGGCGATGCGTCCGGCGATGTGCCCGGTGTGGCGCACCTTGAAGATCGACCGGTGGTTGCGCAGGGCGGCGCGTTCGGTGTTGGCGCAGACGACCCTTACGGGAGTGGCGACCGTGGTGAAGGATCCCCAGCCGTCGTGGCGGGAGAACGCGGCGATGTAGAGGTCGACGGCATCGATGCCGCCGACCATCAAGTGGTCAGGCAGCTTCATGGTGACGAACACCCGCCGTCCCGAGTTGAGGGATCCGCCGGTGTGGAAGATCGCTCCGGACTCGTCCACCAGGGCTTGAAGGAAGTCGGCGACCTCCTCGTTTTGCACCACCTGTAGTCCCGGCCCACCATGCCCAGGCGATCCGGGGCATCCGTGGCGGGGTTGGTCCGCACGATCAGGAAGTCATCGGGCGCGTGCACGGTCTGGCCTGTGATGGGGTCGGCGACCGATCCGACAGGTACCTTGCGGACGTCCCACCCGTCCAGACGGGCGTTGGTGAGCAACTCTGTCGCGGTCATCGGGCCGGGTGCCACGTAGCCGAGCCGGTGCCAGGGCGCCTTCTCCGCGACCGCAACGGCGGCGGTACCGTCAGCCAGGATTTCGATCTCATGCATGGTCGTGCCTTTCGTCTGTGGTGAGTGATCCGGTGTCAAGCGATGATGGAAAGCAGGAGCTGCTCCTCAACGGCCTGACGCGGACGGGCCGTTGATCGCGGCGAGGAGTGCGTCGTAGGAGTCTGCGCGGGCGAGGTCGGCTGTGTGATCCCCGCATAGGTCGCCGTCGGCCTGCTCGCAGCCGCGACACCACATGGGCAGTTCACGCAGGACCTCGGTGGCCTCACGGAAGACGGCGGCCAGTGCCTCGGGGCGTTCGAGGATCGGCGTGGCGGCGGTCACCGAGTCGCGGGCTGCGGTTACAAGAGCGTCGGTGGCCTGGTCGTAGCTGATCGAGTCGGTGTCTGGGTCGGTGGCGTCGAGGCGGGCGAGTGCCTCGGCGAGTCTGCGTAGCCCACCGATCATGGAGTCGGCGGCGGCCTCGCCCGGTCCCGTTCCGTCCCCCGCCAGGCCTGGTTCCCAGCGGATCACGAGGTCCTCCTGGCGGTGATCGCGTCCAGGTGTGCAGTGTCCTGGTAGAAACTCCGGGTGATGGCGGCCACGGCGACGGTCAGTGCCTCGCCGTTGTCGAGCCGGGTGATCAGGTGCGCTTCCGCGTCACCGCGTGCTTGATGGGCTTGTTCTTGGCGGTCACGGATATACGACTCGTAACAGACATCGATTGTTCTCCTTCTCAAGCTGCGGGGTCCGTCGGCACGGCCGGGCGTGCTCTGAACGTCACGGAGCCGGTCAATAGATGTCGCCACCGCGTAGGCGGCAGGCGCGTTCATCGGACGCGTCGAGCAGGATGGCGGGCAGCCGGTCCACGCCCTCGGACAGGGCTCGGTGGATTCGGTGCCAGCCGTCGATCACCAGGCGGTTGCCCGGGGCCGGGATGTTCGGCAAGGGGACGACCAGCAGCGGGCGGGTGAGGTCGACCGTCGCGGCGTGTTCGGGTGCGATCCGGATCAGGGACAGCAGCCCGGCGAGTGGCCGCACCTCGGCCGTTCCAACCGGATAAGCCTTGGCGAGACGGGTGGCTGTGTCGATGTCCCAGGCCCAGCCGAGCAGGGCGAACATCTCATCGGCCATCGGTGTTCTCCTCCTTATGAGTAGGCCCTACCGGGGGCACGCGCAGCTGGGCGGGTTCCGGACCGGCCCCCTGGTCGCGAGCGGCGCCCCCATGGGGCCGGGGCGGGCCCCTGTCTGCGGGCCCGCCCAACGTGCCCGTCAGGCGGTCTCGTAGGTGTTGGCGGTGACGGTCGAGATGGCGCGGTAGCGGTTTGGGTGTTCGCAGGTCAATTCGGCCTCGCCCTGCTTGACCAGGCTGTCCAGGGCATTGGCGACCGCCCCGGCGGACCGGCTCAGAACTTTCGCGATCTCACCGGGGGTGAAGTCCTTGCCCAGGTGGGTGGCCAGATGAGCGGCGACCGAGGGACGTAGCGGGCGGGGTGCCGTACGGGTCCCGCTCCCCGCCGCGCGGGCGGTAGAGGCGGTGCCGGTGGTGGCCGTACGGGCCGGGTTGGCCTTGGTAACGCGCCGAACGGTGGCGGTCTCGGCATAGATCGCCTCCAGACCGGTCGTGACGGCGTCGGTGTCACCGGCGATCACCGCTGCATACGTGGTGGTCACAGCGGTCAGGAGATCGGCCAGCGCCCGCCGGGTGGCCTCAGTGGTACGAGCCCGCTGGAGTTCCGCTACGGCCTTGGCCCGCCGGGCCTCCTCCTCGGCCTGTGCCCGTTGGAGTTCGGCCTCCGCACTGGGCCGCCGCTCCTCCTCCGCCTCCAAGATCCGCATGGCGTCCTGGATCGTCTGACCGGTCACCGCCGGGGAGGGCGAGACAGTGGCGGGCGACGGCCCCGGATCCGCCACGGCCGCCTCCTCGTGGCTGGCCTCCTCAGCGGCAGTGTCCGAGCCGAGTGCCGGACCGGCGTCACCCGCCGGGGGAAGCTCGGTGACAGGCGGGCTGGTGAGTCCGGCGTCCGGGGTAGCGCTGTCATCCGAGGCCGTGTCGGTGGCGGAGGTGCCCGCGTCGTCGGCCGTGCCATGACCGGCGGCCCATGTATCCCCGAGCGGCCTACCACCCTCGGTGCGACCGCCGGAGGTCCGTACGGCGTGACCCGCGTCCGCCATGGCCGTGAGCGCCTTGACGGCGGTGGCCCGGCTGACCCTCGCCGCGGTGGCGATCATCATGGTCGTCGCGCCAGGGTTCGCCATCAACGCGTCCCATACCGCGCCTGCCGCCCCGTCCGGCCGGGGACCGCCCGTGGTGGCGGTCACACCGTCTGAGCCGTCAGCGGTCCCCTTGCGCGCGGTCGCGGTGATGGCGGGGCGGGTGTTCGTAGCGGTCATTTTCGTCTCCCTTTTCACTGTTCCAGATCCGGCGTTCCGTCGCCGTTTTTGTTTCCGTGATACGACCATTTCTCGACGTGCACGACGAGGCAAGCACCGTTGCCGAATTTCTCTATCACCGCAGCGGCTGGAGAGGCTTACCTCAGTAACCGGCGCAAACTGATTACCGAAAATAAACCTGCGCCGGACTTGACTTTCCACCGGGTACCAGTTCATATAATGAACAGAATTCACCTGTCGCAGGAGTTGCGGATGCCGACCTTTTGCGAGGACGACTTGACATCCCACTACCAGAATCTCAATTGAGAAAGGACAAGAAAACGACAGACGCCGAGATCGGTGAATGGCGGAGGCTATTGACGATCTCCTCGACCAGGTGGCCTTCGAGTTGAGCGTTCGCCTCGCGGGTCTCCACTCCTCAAGTCCGGGCCCATGGCGTGGTGCACCGCGTTGCGAGGGGGTGAGGTCAGGGTTGGCGAGTACGGGAGGGTAGGAGGAAGACCCGAGGGTACGAGGAGACCAGGGACAAAAATGACGCCGGTCAGACCGCACGCATGTTTCGTCTCGCCTATTCAGGCGATTCGGACCCACCAGCGGCACCCCCGAGAATCCCCCTGACCTGCACAGACGATGCAGAGCCGGGATACCGCTCATAGGAAGCGCCCCCGGCGGTCCCACGATCGGCACACCCGACATCCCTGCGCCGGGGACCCTCCGTTCCCCGGCACGATTCGGGTCTTGAGCGGCAATCGGTGTGTACCGGCTGTAAGACCGTTGACTGAGCAGCGCGTGGGTGACCCGCCGAGACTGTGGTTTCGCCCCGGCCCCTCCCCCGGGGCGAAACCACAGTCATCCCGTACGCCACCGACCTGACAGCCAGGCTGGCGGCGATGCTCAGGCCCCAGGCTCTCGATCCGAGCGAGCCTCGAGGCAGTCCCGGATTTCTTCGGCAGAGGAGGCCCAGATGATTGCCCGCGTGCCGAACGACGCGGTCCACCGGCGGTGGATCACCTGGAACTCCCAACCCGGCCAGTCCGATCGCAGCCCTGCCAGTAGTGCCGCCTCATCAGGCGGGTCATTGGCGATCACGACGTTTGCTGCTTCAGATCGGTGCCGAGCGCGAGTTGCGCCCAGACCGTATGGCCGTCGGCGGGGTTTCCGAAGAAGCCCATCCTGGCGGCAAGCTTGGACACCCCCAGCAGACCCCTGCCATGCTCTTCAAGGCGCCCACCGGCCTGTCCGGGCAAGGTACGCGGAACCCCACCGCCGCCCAGGTCGTGTACGGCGATGAGCGCGAACTTTCCGAGCATGACCTCGACACCGAACCAGCCGCCGTGGCCCCCTGATTTCGTGTGCACCAGCGCGTTGCTGATGTACTCCGCAGCGATCCATTCAGCGTCCTCAGCTCGCCCAGTCTCCGCCAGCAACAGTGCGGGGAATTTCCGTGCGGGCGCCGCCTGGTCCATCCTTCCCGGATAGGCCCTGCGCCACGTCATAACGCCGCAGCTTTGTAGCCACCGTTCGGACGAACCAACGAGGCCTTCCCGTGCAGCCATGATCTCGACCACCTCCTAGACGTTACCGTCGGCCGCCGCAATGACCGTGAAATGGCGCGGCAGCCTGGCGGTCAATAGAGGATCGACTCTTGCCAGGTGGTCAAGTCGCAGGAGAATACGCAGAACTGGGCGAACAGCAGAGAGGACATCTCTCAATAAGGCTCAGTTCAATCGATCTCAGGAAGCTCAGCATTCATTGGCGATCGTGTCGGTGGAAAGCTTGGCGAAGGGATTCGACTCTCTCGATCGCGCTCATCGAACTGCCCAAGCTGGCCCCCACCGTCCTCGGCCACCGAAGCCCGACTGCGAGCGGACACCCAGGGCATTCTCGCTGGGCTCGCGTCGTCGTCGGCGAACACGACCCGGGACACTCCGCGTTGCAGGTTCTCACTCTCCAGTAGCGTCTTCGCGTGTGCCTGCGAGTTCCCTGAGAGACTCAGGCGACACCCTGGCGAGCCGAGGAGGCAATGTGCCGGTTCCGGATTATCAGACGCTCATGGCTCCGGTCCTGCACATGCTGTCCGATGGGCGGGCACGGTCGAAGCGCGAACTCATCGACCTGGTGACGGCCCACGTGGGGCTGACCGAGGAAGACCTGCGAGAGCTGCTCCCCAGCGGAGTCACGGTCGCCGACAGCCGGGTGGACTGGGCCGTCACCTACCTCGTACAGGCTGGCCTTGTACGCCGTCCACGCCGTGCGGTACTGGAGATCACCGACCGCGGACAGAAGGTGCTCAAGGCGCACCCCGATCGGGTGGACAACGGGGTACTGGAACACTTCGAGGAGTTCCAAGCGTTCAAGAACCGCTCCCGCGACCGCAGCCGGTCACGATCAACCCCCGCCCAGGACAACGTTGAAGCACCCCCGCGCGAAAAGATCGCAGGTGCCGTCGAAGAGGCCAACGAGGTGGTCGCCACCGAGGTGCTGGAGCGAGTCCGCCAGTGCGGTCCGGTCTTCCTTGAGCAGTTGGTGCTGCGGGTCCTGACCGCCATGGGGTACGGCGGGCCGACCGGCTCGGCCAGGCATCTGGGCGGCTCAGGAGACGGTGGTGTCGACGGAGTCATCCGCCAGGACCCGCTCGGCCTCGATCAGATCTACGTACAGGCCAAACGGTACGCGGCCGACCGGACCATCGGCCGGCCCGACATCCAGGCGTTCGTCGGCGCCCTCCACGGCGCGCAGGCCGACCGGGGGATCTTCGTCACCACCAGCCACTTCACCGCAGACGCGACCGAGTACGCCGAACGGGTCAACGCACGGCTGGTGCTCATCGACGGCGCCACCCTGGCCCAGTTGATGGTCCGCTACAACATCGGGGTCCAGGATCAGGAGACGTACGTGCTGAAGCGCATCGACGAAGACTTCTTCGACGAGACCTGAGCCAATGGAGATCAGTGGCCTTCCGCCGGAACGACTTGACCGGCTGACGGCGCTCGCCACCGAGTTGCGGCCGATGCTGTCCGAGGCGGGCGGAATGCCAAAGATCCAGCGGCTCCTGGCCGAACGCGATTTGCAGGTGATGGACGCGATCATCGTCACGAGGGCACTACTCGGTGCCGGGCCCGGCGCACTCGGCCACGCCAAGACCATCGTCATGACCAGTCCTCACCGGAAGACAGAACGTCAGCACCACGAACGCCTGGTCGACGAACTGCTGACGGCGATCGATCAGCTCGACACCGAGCGATGAACCGACCTGTCACCTGTGTTCGCGAGCACCAGGCCAAGGGACTTCGGATACCGGCCCTGGGACCGCCTCCTGCTGGTCATACGGTTGCCGCTGTCAGTGCGCGGGCGGCTTCGTCGAAGCGCTCGCAGAACTCGGCATCGGCTGGCGTGCTGGCAGCCACCCGCACTGGTCGCAGTTCGTTGAGCACACGCACGGAGGTCAGGCGCCCGCCCAGATCGGGCAGGATTCTCAAACCCTCCGTGATCGCTGCCTGCTGATCACCGACGGCCGAGAGCGTTGCCGCCAGCCGGGCTCGGTGGTAGGCGCGATTCCGGGGAGACAAGCCCTGATCCTCCAGTATCAGGCGGTACAGCCGAGCAGCCTGTTCTGGCTCGCCCAACTGGGTTCTGCCCATCGCCTCGTACGCGGTGATCTCTGAGTGACTGACGAACGCCGTCCAAGGACGGTCATCATCATGCCGACCGCGGTCGAGCTCTTTATGGGCCAGAGTGATGGCCGTGCGGAATGCGACGTCGTCGCCCAGCTGGGCGTACGCGCCGGCCTGTCTCAGTGCAATCAGGGCGTGCAATGTCGGGGAGGGTGCATGCCGTGCCGCCTCCGCAGCGCGGTCGGCGAACCGCAGGGCTTCCCGAGCCGTCCCACGACGGCCGGTGATCCTCGCCAGATGAGTGGCCTGCTGCGCCATATTCGCGTACACGTGCACTGACACGTCGCTGTCACCCGAGCCGCCGGCGAGCAGTTCGGCCTCACCATAGATGGTCCGCGCGAGCCGCTGGTTGCCGGCGTCATAGGCCAGCCAGGCCGTCACGATCCCCAAGTCCGTGGTGGCCACCAGGAGCTGGCGTCCAACCGCGGCGGTGTAATCGGATTCGTCGAGCATGGTCCTGGCCCGCGCGAAGCACCGCAATGCCTGACGTAGCAGGCTCGCTCCGCCTACTGCCTGGTCCTGGCTTTGCAGCCGTCCGTGAATCGCCTGAACGTATCGCACATGCGCCCGGTCGGCCCGCTGCGGCGGTGGTAACAGCGCACCCATCGTCAATCCAGACGCCATCGCGTGGAATTCCCGCCGATCGAAATCCACCGCATCAGCTCCCCAGAAACCGGCATCGTCGTCGATTCCCAGAGTGACATCCACACGGCCCAGAATGAGCGGCAACAATGCCTCACGCGGAACGTCAAGTGTGTCGCAGACCCGGAGGATCTCCTCCACGTCATGAAACGTCCTGCGCTGATGCCGCTCGATCTTGGTAACGACCGATTGGGACCAGCCGAGCAGGTTGCCGAAGTCGAGCTGGCTCAGGCCGGACGCTCCGCGCAAGATGGCCAGGACCGCCGACATGTCCGCGCGGGCGAGTGCTTCCCGCAGCGGCACCGAATCCCACATCCACATCGGGGTCACACCTACCGAGCCGCGGGCCGCCACCAGACATGACCCGCAGAGCGGGTCGGCGTTGTAGCGGCTGAGTCGAGCGAAACGGCACGCCGGGCAGACCCTCACGTCGTTCGCCTGCCCATTCATCCGGTGCCCCTCTGTCGTGCTCTCCCTGGCCGCAGGACCCGAGAAGACCCCGCCTCACCGTAACCACAGGTCAACCACCCCGTAGGCCGATGTGGCCTAACCCATCGTGATCCGATCAGGACGCTTTGGCGTTGGGCCGCTGCCCGAAGCGGGCGATGCTCACAGCAACGATCGAGCCTGCGACGAGGGGACATTCGGTGACCGGGCACAGGTACTCCGACAGCGCACACATCAGTCGACCCAGCCCATCGCGCTCGGCGCCCATTCGAGGTTCGTCCCGACTGGCGGTCTCTACGAGTAAGCCAAGGTCGCTAGACGAAACGACTGAACGACGTCCGCAGTGGGCTATGGCACCGACCTGCTCTCGCAGCGTACCGAGCAGACCAACCGGGAACCGGGGCTGCGATCGTAGGCATGCCGACCGCGCCGGTCTTGGCGCGTGCCCCTGTTCCGTCCGGCCTGGGACCGGCCGGACGCCCGGACGTGAGCGACCACATCCCATCGGCCGAGGGATGCGCCGGGGTAGCGCCCGGCCGTCGCCGTCCGGCAGGTCGTACGGCCGACGCCCTTCCCCCGTTCGGCGTCGGCCGTACGACCAGTACTCCACGGTCGACCTCCCGGCCGGAGGTGGCCGGCCACCCGCCGTGCCTGGAACACAGCAAGGTCATCTGCAGGCGCTCGCCCGTGCGGCCGAAGCAGGGGCGCGCACGAGATCAACGGCGGACGGCGAATGAGAAGGAAGGCGACCATGAGCTTTGACGCGCCCCGGCACCGCGAGGGCACCGCCTCGATAGACGTGCCGGCGTCGGCCAACCCCCGGGTCACGCATCTCGAAACCCTGGCCCGGGCCATCGGCAAGAAGTACCCGGCCATCAGGACACGCCTGGACGTAGCCTCGCCGGGCCGGCCGGCGAGGCTACGGACCGCCTACAGGGAGACCTTCGAGAGCATCGAATGCGACTTCACCGATGACGGCTGGTACTACTCCTGGAGTCTCGGCGACAACACGATCGGGCCGGTCAGCGACCCCACCGGAGCGGCCTGCACCATCGCGAAGCTGCTCGGCCTCCGCGTGCGCATGTAACCCAGCCCTGGCAAGGACGACCCCGGCATGCCATCCCGCTCTTCGCTGAACCTTGCCGTATCCGCCTTCGACACTGTCCGCACAGCCAGTGTCTGACTGCCCCGACTCGAACCCTCTTGACCGGCCCTCTGGGCTGGATGAGGCTGACCGAAGCAAATCCGTGCACACTTGGAGGCATTATGCGGTTCCTCGGTAAGGACCCGGACTCGCCGGAGGGCAAGTCCCCGACGGTGTGGGATGACGGTGACGACTACGTCCTGCAGGGGTTTCGGATCACCGATGCAGCGACGATGGGCGAGGTCGGCGAGGTTCCCCCGCATGAGGTGGTGATCAGGTTTCCTAAGCGCATGATGCGGTTCTTCCCGGAGGTGAACGGTGGCGGAGCAGCCGACGTTTGAAAATCTGTTTCGTGCCGCCGAACGGTCGGCGGTCCATCTGGAGATGCGCGACGGTTACATGACCTCCGATCCTGCCTTTGTGGATTGGCAGGCGGGCCGCCGGTTCGACCCGGCCGTACGGTGGCGGTCGTGGTTGGAGACGGTACGGAAGGTCACCGGCCGCGGGGTGCAGGTTCGGCGGGCCCGCATCGTGTCGGAGCCGCTCAGTGCCTATATCCGGTTCGAGTACGAGGTCACGGACGGGCTCAACGTCGCCGCCGGTGAGCAGGTGCGGTGGCTGCCTCGCCGTCGGGCATCGGATCTGGCTCTGCCGGGCAATGATTTCTGGCTGTTCGATGACGAGACCGTGTTGTTCAACCATTTCAGCGGCGACGGTGAGGTGCCCGCGCGCGACGATGAGGAGGTCACCGTCGATCCGGCGGTGGTGAAGTTGTGCGCCAGCGCGTTCGAGGCAGTGTGGGAACGGGCCACCCCTCATGAGGAATACCGGCCGATCTGACGGCACACTCGTCCCGTGCCCTCACCATCGTCTTCGAGTGTCCAGCAGGCGCGGCAGGCTCTCGGTCTGCGCCTGCGCGAGATCCGCAAGGACGCGGGGATCACAGCACGGACGCTGGCCCGCTCGGCCGGCTGGCACGAATCCAAGTGCTCCCGCCTCGAACACGGCAGGACACCGCCCTCCGACGCCGACATCCGTGCCTGGTGCCTGCACTGCGGGGCGGAGGACCAGGTAGCGGACCTGATCGCCACTGCCCGTGGCATCGAGGGCGCCTACATCGAGTGGCGGCGGATGGAGCGCTCAGGGCTGAGGCGAGCGCAGGAAGCGGTCCTGCCCCTGTTCGAGCGGACCCGCCATTTCCGTGCCTATCAGTCGTGGGTGGTCCCGGGACTGCTGCAGACCGCGGCCTACACCACGGCGGTGCTGAACACGATCGTCACCTTGCGCGACGTCCCGAACGACGTCGCCGACGCGGTGGCCGTGCGCATGGACCGTCAACGGCTCCTGCACTCCGGTGACCGCCGCTTCGCCATGCTGATGGAGGAATGGGTCCTGCGAACACGGATCGGCGACGCCGAGGTGATGACGGGCCAGCTCGGCCACCTGCTCGCAATGGCGTCACTGCCGTCGGTCAGCCTGGGGATCATCCCGCTCGACACTCCGCGCGGGGCCGCGTGGCCCGTGGAGTCGTTCACCCTGTACGACGACGCACAGGTCAACGTGGAACTGGTGTCCGCCTGGCTGACGATCACGCAGCCACACGAGGTGCAGGAGTACGCCGGCACCTTCGCCGAACTGTCGCGCATCGCGGTATTCGGAGCCAAGGCCAGGGCGCTGATCACTGGAGCGATCGACGGCATGAGCTAGCTCGTGCAAGTCTGTGCACATTTATTGAGGCCGCCAGGATCGCGAACCTAACGTCACAAGTGACAGACTCCCGGTTACCGCGAGAGGACACCGGCCCGTGATCGGACGGCAGCCCCAGGTCTCACCGACGTTCTTCTCATGGGCGGTGAACGCCCCTGAGATCCCACAGGCGGCGTGCGGGGTGTCCGACAACGAGTCCAGGGTGTTCCGGATGGTGTCCGAGGCGTTACTGGAGATCGGCGAAGCCACCAGTGCGGAAATCACCACGTGCTGGCTGTCGTTGGTGACCGGCGACTACGTGTACGGACCGGTGATCGCCCGCGCGCACCTCGACGCGGGGACCTCCGCTGTCGTGTGGACGGATCTGTAGCTGTGGGCACGCAGCCTCATTCGCGCCAGGAAACGGGAGACGTCATGGGCGACCTGTCACCGTTGGGCGAGGCGATGATGAGCCGCGCGGTGCTCGCTCAACTTAACCTCGCCGGTCTCATGGCCGCCCATGGGATCTCGCGGCACGAGTTGCCACTGCTGCTTGAGGTTCCGGGTGCGGTCAGACACAGCATCGATGATTGTCACGGTGCCCTGCTGGCCGTTGCCGAAATGCTCGCCACCCGCGACGGCGTGGAGTGCTGGACGGCCCTACCCACCCAACGCAAGAAGCTCTATCAGGCTCTGGCCTACGAGGCAGTTCTGAGCACACCAGTGCCGACAGTCCCCCACGCCAGCGTGTCGCCACCGTAGACCCCGCCCGCACGCGTCCTGCACGGCGTCCTCGGCCGCCGCGAAGTCGTTCCCGCGACGAACGAGGATGCCGAGCACCTGCGGCGCCAGGACGCGGCCGACGCCCTTGTTCACCGACCCTGTGGCCGGGGCGTCGCTCATCACCGGCCGTACTTCGATCCGCTCACCTGCCCGGCTCTACCGGGCGCGGACGAGAGGTAGGCCGCAATCTCGTGCGCGCCGCGGCACCAAGCCCTGGATGCTCCGCCGGCCATCGCCGGGTCATCCCGCGGCGGCAGCGTAGGTCGCAAGGATCGCGCCCGTGCTGGTCACCTGGCTGTCGGTCAACCGCAGCCGTCGAAGCGCGCCGTCGTCGCGGAACAGGCGCTTACCGCCGCCCACCACCACCGGGTCGATCATCAACCGCAGCTCGTCCACCACTCCCAGGACCATCAGGCTCTGGACGAGCCCAGGACTGCCGATCACATGCAGGTCCTTGCCCTCCTCCGCCTTCAGCGCACGCACGGCCGCACCCAGGTCACCCCGCATCAGCCGCGAATTCTGCCAGCCCAGCGGCTCATCGAGAGTCGTCGAGGCGACGTATTTCGGCAACGCGTTCAACGGCTCGGCGAGCATCTGCTGCTCCTGCGGCGCGTTCGGCCAGTGCGCAGCGAAGATCTCGTACGTGCCGCGCCCCAGCAGATAGCCGCCCGCGCCGCGCACGTTCTCGATCACCCAGTTCAAGGACAACTCATCGAAGTAGCCGCTATGCCAGCCACCATGCCCGAAACCACCGCTCACGTCCTCATCGGCATAGCTGGGAGACTGCACCACACCGTCCAGCGTCATCCACTCATTCGCGATCAACTTCCGCATCCCGGCCTCCTACCAGTCGTCGTCCGCCGCTCCGCGGTTCGCGCCACGGAACAGCTCTGTCACCCCTAGGACGGAGCCAGGCGCCCGTCCTCGACATGACTCGCGAACCTGATCAGGGCCTGGGGTCGAAGGGATTCGGAACGGAATCCGGCGACAGCGCTGCCGGGTCACGGCCTCCGGCTCCTGATTCAACTTCGGGAAGTAGCCCAGCCGCTGGTGGGACTTCAATGCCTCACGGCTCGGTCATGCCTGACGGGCCAAGGTCTCGTACAGCTCGATGGTCATCCGTTCTGGCCTTTTCGCTCGGGGGCCCAGGTGGCTGATCAGTTCCTCGTAGCAGTGATGGACGGCCTCGGGACGTCCGAGGCCGGCGTAGGCCTGCATGCGCCGGCGGTAGAGGTGCTCTGCGGTGGAATCGATGCTGGTGGCCTTCTCCAGATAGGACACCGCGCGCTCTGGATTGCTCTGCAGTCGTGCGAGTTCAGCGAAGGCCTGGACGATCTCGCGATCGAGTGTCCGGGAAGCATTGAGCGCCCAGCCGTATGGGCTCTCGGGTAGGTACGGGCCGGTGCGGAGCTCGACCGCCTTGGTGAGGGCGGCGGCCCGCTGGGCTCCGGTCGCCTTGGCCGCGGCGGCCAGGTGGTCGCGGAGTTGCCAGACGTCACAGGTGTAGATCCCTGGGTTGATCCGATACCCAGAGATCCCGATGTTCTCGATGACGTACTTGCCGTGATCGTACGGCCGCCCAAGCGCGTCGCAGAGCTTCGCGCGGGTGTCTTTGATCAGTGTAGGAAAGCGGTGGTCACCGGCATCCTGGTCCGGCCAGATCTTCGCCTCCGCTGTCCGCCGGGAGAGCAAGGCCGTCCTGTGCTCTGCCAGCAGGCCGAGCAACGCCCACATGTCCTTGTTGCGACCGGCGCATTGCTCGGTGCCGCCTTCTACGACGTAGCGCCCAAGCAAGCGGATCAATCCGGCCGGTGCCTGCCTCGACTGCACGTCCAGCGCCCGGCCCGGCTGGGCTTCGGCTTCCGGGGCTCGGAATACTTCTGCGGCGCGGGGTCTGCGGGGGTCGGCTCGCGGCGCGGTCACGTCGGAGGCATGGTCCAGGCTGAGGCTCGGCCGATCTTCTTCGAGTAGGAGTCCGGTGATTCCGTACGGTCTGCCCAGGGCGAGTACGGCCTCGATCCGCTCGCGGGCGTCGCCCGGCGTGGCCACCAGGAGCAGCGGAGGCGGCGCACCGATGTCGGGTTCGCCGAGCAGCTCGGTCTCCTCCTGGCGGCGGACACGGTCGATGATCTCGATCTGCACGCTGAGCAGCGCCCGATCGAGATCGTCGGTCACCGTTATCCGCACACTCGGATCCGCCGGCCAGGGCCAAGCTGCGGCTCGGCGGAGCCGGGGAACGTCAGCGTGCGGGACGACGACCTGTGTCGAGGTCGTCGGCGCGCTGAACAACGGGCCGTCGTGGTCGCGAGCGTCCTCCGTTGGGTTCTCGTTCCGTATGGGAAGGGTGGATGGGGTGCGGGTGGGCTTTGGACGCCGCATCCGCTGAGCCCTTTCGGCCGGTGTCGTCCGTGAACGGTTCCACGGCATCGCGAGCGGCCGACGGTAGAGCAGACCCAGCAGGGCAGCGGACGCGAGCAGGGCGAGTAGCAGGTTGAGTGCGGTCATGGGCTTGGTGTCCTCGTGTGTGGTCGACCGGGCGGGACCGGCCGTCAGCGGTCTTGGTCCGGCTGGTGCTGGTGATGTGGATACGACGGGATGCTGTACGGCCGTGAACGGCCAAGGGAGTGTGCTTGCGCGGGGCGCCTTGGTCGGCGTGCTGCTCGCGGGCTTCTGGGATACGGCTTTGGCGTGCTGGTGCTCATCACTTGCACGGTGGTGATGATGTGGTGGTCTGGAGTCTCTGGGTAGCGGCCGGTGATACGACCAGCGCTTCTGGACTGCACGCTGCGGATGGGGCGCGCTGATCGGCCAACGTCGGTGCGCACGCCGGTGGGTCTCTCGCCCGTGGTGCCTGTGTCGATGGCTGCGCCCGTGGTGTGGTGAGTGCCGGGCGACGGGCCGGGCGGCAGGCGGCTGGGCGGGCGCTGGCCGGGATGACGATACGACTGTGTACGGATGCCCGGGTGGCGCGGCGTACTGTCTGATCATGTACGTGCGGCCTTGGGCGTCGCGGCACAGGTAGATGCTCCAGGCCGCTGACCGGTACTGCCAGCAGCCCGCCGCGACCGCGAACCTGCTCCCGGCCGCCCATGAGCGGGCGGCGGTCGGCGGGGCCGTCACCAGCCATACCACCAGCACTGCGGCGCCGGTCCTCCCCCAGACCCGCGACCCGGTGAACACCGCGTGCGCCCGCCGCCATGCAGGCGCGGTAGCCCTCCGGCCACGGCGTTCCTGCCTCATTGCCTTCATCGAAGTCCCCCAGATGGTCGCCATCTGGGACTCATCACAACGGGTAATCGGCCGTGTTGAAAGGAGCACTTTCGCTCATTGAGCGGTTCCGATCACCCGGGCAGGAGCTACGTCCCAGGTTGCCGTGGTTTGGAGGGGGTGATCAAAACTGCTCAGCGACACAAAATGCTCACCCGTGTCGCGGCCCAGTGACCCACGACGCCTCAGCATTCCTGCCGAGAGTGATGTGGTGACTACGATGGGCGATCGAATCGTCGGTGAGTCGCCTGAGGGGGCGGGTGTGAGCGAAGAAGACGCGGGGTCGGCGTTGAAGCTTCTCGATGGGGTGGTCGAGGAGGAGGTCCTGACCGGATACCTCAAGCTGCTGGCGGCCGACGGATGCCCAGGGCAGGACGCGGAGGCTTTCCTCGGTTCGGCGGACCTGGTCCGTGCTCTGACGATCCGCGGCATGGCGTACCTGAGCCCGGCTGATCCCACGAACCCGCCGCGGTTGATCCCCGCGCCCGCGGATCTGGCGTTGGAGGCCGTTCTGGCGGAGCTGTGCGGGGGGCTGAACGATAGCCACGAACGGCTGATCAGCGGTCACCAGCGGCTGCGGGCTCTGCGGCAGGGTGACTCCCGGCCGAGTGGTGGTGAGCATCCGGCCGTCCAGGTCGTCACCGACCGGGACGAGATCACTCGGCTGTCCTACTCGCTGAGCAACACCGCGGTACGGGACCTGATGACGTTGGACAACTGCCTGCAGGAGACCCCGATCGACGAGACGACGGCCGTGCCGCCACTGCCGCGCTTCAAGGGCAGTATCCGGTGCCGATCGATCTATGAGACCGCCTGCCTCGAGCATCCCGTCGCGGCCAAGGTGATCGAGGTGTCCGTGCAGGCCGGCGAGGAGGCGCGGGTGCTGCCCCGCGTGGTGATGAAGATGAAGCTCATCGACGACACCACCGCGATGCTTCCGCTGACCGCCACGGGCATGGGGGGCATCGTGATCCTGCGCTCTGCGGTGATCATCGAGTGGATCCGGGAGTACTTCGAGCTGCAGTGGGAACGCGCCCTGCCGATCGGTACCAAGGCGGTCGACGGCCCGCCGCTGAACGAACTGCAGAAACAGATACTGCGCCTGCACAGTCAGGGGCTCCGGGACAAGGCGGTCGCCCGGCGCACGGATACCAGCGTGGCGACCGTACGGCGGCACGCCGCCATCATCAGCAATCTCCTGGGAGCCGAGACCCCCTTCGCCGCTGGCGTGGCAGCTGTCCGCCGAGGCTGGATCTGATGGCCCCCGAGTCGCCTGCGCGCCAATGAGCAGCAGCCCGCGGCCCGCACAGCGGCGCACCAACGCCCTTGATGACTTCGCCCACGCCAAGACTCGTCGTACCGCCGACCCTCAACTAGGAGCAGACCTCGTGACCGTGAATCGTGAAGCCACCTTCCCGTCAGCGCCTGCTCCAGCGGATGTAGCGCCGCCCTACCGTGACTTCGTTCCCCGGCAGCGGTTCCAGACCGGCTTGGCGGTTTCCCCCGACGGCACGCACGTCGCCTACTCCAGCAACGCCTCCGGACAGTTCGACCTGTGGGTGCACCCGCTGACCGGCGGAACACCGCGGCGGCTGACCCACCACGACGGCCAGACCGTACGGCAGATCACGTGGGCGCCCGATGGCGCGAGCCTGGTCTTCACCGCCGACACCGCGGGCGACGAACAACACCAGATCTACCGCGTCCCCACCAGCGGCGGACCTTCCCAGCCGATCACCACCGCTTCCGGCCAGCACGAGATCACCCGCGCCTCGTTCGACCCGCACGGACGGTTCCTGGCCTACACGGCCAACGACCGGGACGAGGCCGTACAGGAGCTCGTCATCCATGACCTGGACACCGGCGAACGGCAGCGGCACATCCCACCCGAGGGCATGAGGTACATGCGGTGCCTGATCTCCCCGGACGGGCGATGGCTGGTCGTCGCCGGAGTGCGTTCCAACACCGAGGTCGACTGCCGTGTTCTCGACCTGTCCTCCCCAGGTGCTGTTCTAATGCCCGTCACCGGTGCTCTGGCGGGTGACTACTTCTGGCCCAACGGTTGGTCGGACGACTCAGCCGGGTTCTACCTGACCACCACCAACTGGGGAGAATTCATCTCGGGCGCCTACCTGTGCCTCAGCGATGCGAGCCTCCAACCCATCGCCACGCCCGACTGGGAAGTCGAACAGGTCACCGCCCGAGGCGACACGCTGTTGTGGTCGGTGAACGAGGCCGGAACCTCACTTCTGCACGCCTCCAGAGCAGGGCAAGAGCTCACGCTGCCGCCACTGCCGCATTCGGTGATCACCGCGATAGACCTGGCCCCGGACGCCTCGCTGGCCGTCCTCCAGCTGGACGCCGCGACCCGCCCGACAGAGATCGCCGTCCTGGACCTGGCCGCCGGGACCTTCCGGTACCTCACCGACACCCGGCCACCCGGACTGCACACCGTCACGCCCGTGGAACCCGACACCATTGAGTTCGCCGCCCGCGACGGCCGGACCGTGCACGCCTTCCTGTACCGCCCCCATGGTGACGGACCGTTCCCCGCGGTGATGTCCATCCACGGCGGCCCCGAAATGCAAGAACGCCCCGAGTACCTACGCGCCGGCCTGTACCAGTACCTGCTCGCCCACGGCATCGCGATCCTCGCGCCGAACGTGGCCGGCTCCTCCGGGTACGGCCTGGCCTTCCAGACCTGCATCTACCGCGACTGGGGCGGCATCGACCTGCGCGACTGGGAGGACTCCGCCGCCCACCTGGCCGCCCTCGACTGGATCGACCCCTCACGTATTGCGGTGATGGGCGGCTCCTACGGCGGCTTCGCCACCCTGTCCTGCCTGTCACGCGTCCCCCGCCCCTGGGCGGCCGGGGTTTCCATCTGCGGACCCTCCAACCTCATCACCCTGGCCCGCGCCTGCCCGCCGACCTGGCGGCACTTCGTCAACAACGTTCTCGGCGACCCCGACAAGGACGCCGACCTGCTCAGCTCCCGCTCACCGGTTAACTACGTCGAGAACATCAACGCACCACTGTTCGTCATCCAAGGCGCCCAGGACCCCCGCGTCCCCAAAGCCGAAGCCGACCAGATCGTCGAGCGGCTCCGCGCCCGTGGTGTCGAGGTCCGCTACGACCTCTACGACGACGAAGGCCACGGCTTCACCAGACGGGACAACGAAATCCAGGCCTACACCGACATCGCCGACTTCCTCACCCACCACCTCCAAACAGCCCCACCGGAGTGATCCCACGACACGCGATGAGCACAAACACTCACATGAACACAAGTGAGCAGCCCTCTCCACGGACACCACCGGCAGCCGGAAACGACTGCCACCAAGGAGAAACCAGCCGGTCGGGGCACCCCGACTCGGCGTCTCGGGCCTCGCTTCTGATCAAAAACCCTCATGTGAGCCTCCACGGTGCTTGCACGATCTCCACCGCCACCCTTCAATAGCGGCGAGTGATCACAAGAACACGGAGGGCTTCAATGAAGATCGCAGCCGTAGGCAGCCGGCTCACCGCACGCCTCAACAACCGGCTACTTCCCCGGCGACCAGGCTCATCCCCGCTGCCACCCCGAAGAGCTCGCCTCAACATGCTTGCGGCCGGGTTTCCGCTGGCCAACGCCAGTCTGCTACCAGGCGACTTCAAACCCAGCACGTCGTGGCACACCGGACCCCAGATGCATTACCACAGCCTGTGGGGCTCGTGGAGTCTGCTACTCGCCGTACTGATCGTCGCCGCAGCGTGCGCTTCGCTCCACCACCGCCGGACACGCCGATCAGGCCAGGCTCAATAGCGTCAACAGTGCAGTGGTCAACTGCTGTGCGCCTTCAGCCGCGAATGCCTCGACGTCAGCGAAGGATCGGACCACGCTGGCCGCTCTGTCGACCGTTGCTCACGCTGCCCGATCGCCAAGGACAGCGGTGGCGCGCAAGGCGAATCGACTACGGATGTCGGCGAGTTCGTCGGCCACCGTACGCGGGTGGGCGCCGTTGCCTTCCAGGATGGCAAGGGCGGCCAAGCGGTCGGCCGCCTCGTTGAGGATGTGGCCGCAGTGGCCCTTGATCCAAATGACCTTGACGCGGTGGCGCTGGGCGTGGGCCTGGCGCATCCACGGCAAGGGATGCCGGCTACGGCGCTGGACCTCGTCGAGGCCGCCCTCCAGAACCCGGTTAATCAGGTCCACGCAGCCCTGGTTGTCGGAAAGGATAAGCAGTTCCCGGTCAGCCAGTTCAGGAGCAACCGCTGCCCTGCAGATCGCGATCATCTCGGCTTGGTGGATCTCGGTGGTGGCCGTCAGCCCATAGCCGACCTCGCCAGTCTCAGTAATCCATCCGTACCCGCAGGCCTCGCCACCACGGCCGGAAGCGTCCGTAGCGACGACCAGCCGCCCTTCGGTATCGAGTGATCCCTGGTAGCTGTGGATGAGCCGTTCACGGACTTCGGCAGCGCAAGTACCGCGGGCTTCCAGGGTCAGCGCCCCCACGTACTCGCGGAGCCGATTTCCGAACTCCTCCATGCGCTGACGTGCAATCCCCTGGCGGAAGATCAGCAGATCCAGTTCCTGTCGGACAGTTCGCAGCCGGGCTCGCATCGCCGGCGTGGATAGATCCGGGCGCGCGGCGAGCCGGGCTTCCAACCGCAACGCGTCGGCGCGAGTATCGCGGACGGCACGGGCAAGGTGGATCACCCACCTTTCCACGAGTGCGTCGTCGACCAGATACCGGTTGGGTGCGATGAGCGCGTCGCGCTGGACCTCATAAGCGAAGTGCTCGATATCCAGGTCGGACAGCTCCGCCAGCGGACCGGACAGCTGGTCATCGATCCATCCATGGCGGACCGCCCAGCGCCACATGCCCTGGCTCGGGACGGTGGTGCTCAGGTCGGTGAAACCACGGTTCCGTAGTTCGGTCTCGATCAGATGGCCCTCAGTGTCGGTCCAGGACGCCTCGCTCGTGTGGTTCATGGCAGCCTCCGGGGCTTGAGTTCGTCGGGGGAAGACGATTCGCCCACGGTAGGAGCTACTTCTTTGCTGGCAATAAGCAATTACTGATAAGGCCAGTTATCAGCGATCCAATCGATATAAGGCAAGGCTCGGCCTTATGGTCATTGCCACCTGGGACACAGCGGCTTCGCGAGGGCCGTGGGTCACAGTGACCGCACCTTCCCCAACCGGCCCATTTACCGGGTCGGCGCGGCTTCCCCGGAGGTATCGACCATGAACGCACTATCTGTGACCGTGCTGGTTCTGCTGTCCGCCGTTGGCTTCGGCGGGATCGGTTACCTGATCGCAAGGAGCCGGACCGCCGCCGAACGCGGGCGACTGGAGATGGACCTTAAGGTCGCCGAGGAACGCGTCCGACAAGCCGCGACCCACACCCAGGAGTTGCGTGCTGAACGCGACGAGGCGAAGGATCGTGCGGACCGTTGGGAGAAGACCCAGGCCGAGCAGTCGGCCGAACGGCGTGGTCAGGCCGAGCGGCTCGTAGGTCTCAGCACGGAGTTGACGTCCGTCCGGGAGAAGCTGAGCGGCGCTGAGGCCGAGGTTGAACGGTTGCGTGCCGCTGCCGCCGGCCAGCGACAGGAGAACGAGGCTTTGCTCCGCGATCTGCGTGAGCGCGACCAGCAGAACGCGGCGCTGTCCACCGTCGACGGCCAACGTCAGCGGGAACTGATGGAGTGCAAGCAGCAGCTGGCCGGGCTCCAGGTAGAGCGGCAGGCCCTGCGCGAGCAGGCCGCGGCTGTGGAAGCGGCGCGCAAGGAGCTGGATCAGTCCCGCGAGGACAACAACAGGATGCAGACCGAGAGCTTTCGGGCACTGGCCGCGCAAATGCTGGCCGCATCGGAGGAGAAGCTGGTCGCCGCGGCGGACGGGAAGCTCAGTGCGACCAATGCGGCGATGCGCGAGCGCCTGGAGCAGATGGACCTGTACCTGCGGCAGTTCGACAGCCAGCGGGCGTCGGCGGACGCTCAGCTCAAGCAGCAGATCACCCAGTTGGCCGAGGAGAACGCCAAGGGCCGCGAGCAGACCCGCTCACTGGTCGAGGCGCTGCGCAAGCCACAGGTACGCGGTGCCTGGGGCGAGATGCACCTGAAGCGGTCGGTCGAGCTCGCCGGGATGCAGGAGCACTGCGACTTCGCCACTCAGGTTCAGGTCGAGGGAGACGATGGTCGGCTCCGGCCGGACCTGGTGGTCAATCTGGCTGGCGGCAAGCGTGTGGTCGTGGACGCGAAGGTCTCTCTGGCCGCGTTCCTGGCCGCCACCGAGGCGACCGACGACGCGGAACGAGAGCGGTGCTGGGCCGACCACGCCAAGCAGCTCCGCAAGCACGTCGACGCATTGGCGGGCAAGGAGTACTTCCGCAAGGTCGCCGGCAGCCCGGAGTTCGTGGTGATGTTCCTTCCGGGCGAGTCGCTGCTCCACCCGGCGTTGGAGCGTGACCCGCAACTGCTGGAGTACGCCGTCGGCAAGCGCGTCATCGTCGCCGGTCCTACCAACCTCATCACGATGCTGCGTACGGTCGCGTTCGCCTGGACCCAGGCCGCACTGCAGGACAACATGCAGCAGGTGTACGAGCTGGGACGAGAGCTGTACGAGCGGCTCGGCACGCTCGGCGGCCACCTCAGCACGCTCGGAACGAACCTCGGCAGTTCGGTCAACGCCTACAACAGGGCGATCGGCTCGCTGGAGAGCCGGGTGCTGGTGACGGCCCGCAAGTTCCAGACCCTGAAGGTCGTCGAAGACGATCTCAAGCCGGTCAGACCGGCCGAGCAGGCCGTACGCCCGTTGGGCAGCGCCGAACTGCTCGCCTCAGCCGAAGCGGAACGCACGGTTCGCGCTCTGCCCTCAGCCGATGCCAACGGAAGAGCCGAGACAGCCTGATAACCCGGCTTATCGGCATGTTCTCGGCCAAATTCCAAGGACCCATCTAGAGTTCTCCATGTGCGGGTCACGAAAGGAGGTGCTGACATGACAACTCCCCACGGGACCGCACAACTGATGTCAATGACGGAGATCGCGGAACTCGCAAACGTCCGGCGACCGGTCGTCACCACGTGGCGACGGCGGCACGAAACCTTTCCCAAGCCTTCCGCCGGTGATCAGGCCCATCCGCTCTTCGACTCCGAGCAGATCGTCTCCTGGCTGGTCGAGACCGGGCGAGCGCAGCGCAGCACGATCGAAGGCGATCTGCGGCTCTACACGCTCGCTCGGCTCGGCGCCCAGATGCCGCCACGGGCGCTGATCTCTTCGCTCACCGCGCTGATCTGCCTGCGTCACCTCACCGATGACGAACTCGACGATGGAACGCCGGGGCTGATCGCTCGACTCCGCGAACTCGCCCAGGGTGTGGATCCGGACGACCGCCTGTTGCTGTCGGAGATCAGGGCAGTGCGCGCGTCCTGGCTGCCGCAGGTCGTGGACGACCTGGTGGAGGCCGCCTGGGGCACTCAGAACGCCTTCGAGAGAGTGATGGAGGTCCGGGAACGGCTGGGGGCGGTGGAGTTGTCGGTCGACCGGCTCGACCCCACGCTGGTAGGACTCATCGCCAAGCTCACCGACGCCGTCCAGCAGGCCGACCGTGACGGGGCGGCCCGGATCGCCGACCCCTATGCGGGAGCCGGTGACCTTCTGCTCGCAGTGGCCGCCACGACCCGTGATGATCAGGAACTACGTATCACCGCCAGCTGCCCCGACCCGTACGTGGCCCGGCTGACCCGTCGCCGATTGGCTGTCCGCGACCTGCATGAAGGCGGCTTCGAGGTGCGTACGGATCCGAAGGACGACCTGGAGGACGCAAATATCATCGTCACCCAGGTGCCCTACCGGCCAGCCGAAGAACGCTCCGACGCGGACGCACTGCGGCTGCTCAACGACATCTCGTTGCGGCTCGCCCCTGGAACAATCGCGGTGGTTGTGGCTCCGGCGGACACCATCGCCGGGCTCGATCCCGCGGCCGATGCCGGTACGCTCCGCTCCGAGTTGCTTGCTTCTGGCTCGGTGAAGGCGATCGTTCGGCTGCCCGGCGGGCTGGTGCCATACCGCCCGGGCTATGAGGTGGCGCTGTGGGTACTCAGCGCAGACTACAGCTCGTCCTTGCGCGGCTGGGCGCTGCTCGCCGACGTCTCCGACCCCGACCTGACCTCTACGGTCACCGACGCGCTGGCCACCGATGTGCTCACCTGGCGGCACGAGGCCTTCGATCCCGATGCGCACGCCCGTACGTTCGCAGTTCAGACACCGGTCGCCGCCCTGGTGACCTCACCACGCCCGCTCACCCCCCGCTACCTGCCAACTGAACGGGAGCTCTACCAGGATGTCCCCGAACGGGTCGCCCGGGCCCTGGAGTTGGAACGCGTACTACGCGAGGTACGGCCAGACCGCCCGATGCTGCACAGCGACCTCGCCACCCGCGCCAATCCCATTCCGCCCCGTACCTCCACGATCAGCGAACTCACCAGAGGTGGCCGGGCCAAAACCAACCGGCTGTCCCTACGGAAGGGCACCCGGATCGCCCCCGAACTCATCAGGCTTGGCGACGACACCGCCACCCGAGCGCACTCCTACCCGGTACTCGGCCCGCCGGAGGCGCTGGGCCGGACACCGCTCGGCGCCAGGCGCATCGACCGGATCGCCTTCGAGACCTCCTACCCGAAAGCTCAGCGCAGCCTGCCCGGTGACGTCATCATCACAGCCGTCCCGGAGCCGGCCGCAGTCATCGATCACGACGGCTACTCGGTGGTCGAGTTTCCGGCCCGAATCCTGCGTGTCACCGAGCGAGGCAAGGAACAATTCACCCCGCGAGTCCTCGCTGCACTGCTCAACCGAGCCGGACGGCCCGAGGGCGCGATTCGCCCCGTGCAACGGCTCGAAGAGCTGCGGCTGCCACTACTCTCGGCGGCCGACCTGGCCCAGTTCGACCGGCTGCTGGCCGAACTCGAAGAACGCCGTAGGCAGGCGTGGAAGGAGATTCATGCTCTTGACGAACTGCGTCGTATCGCCGTTGCCGGCCTCTCCGACGGAACCTTGACTCTCACCATCTAAGCCCAGCGATCGACACAGCCACGCGAAGGAGAACGATGCCACCCCGCAAGACGGCCGCAGGCCAGGGTGAACTGCCCGGCATATCGACGATGGCAGATCTCAAGGAGATCCTCTGGAAGGCCGCCGACAAGCTCCGCGGCTCCATGGACGCCGGCCAGTATAAGGACTTCGTCCTCGGCCTGGTCTTCCTCAAGTACGTCTCCGACGCGTTCGAGGAGCGGCGTGAGCAGATCCGTCAAGAGTTGATCAACGAGGGAGTCCCCGAGTCCCGGCATGCCGGATTCCTCGATGACCCGGATGAGTACGAGCGCGAGGGCATCTTCTGGGTGCCCGAAGGCGGCCGCTGGGCCGACTTGGCCGCCCAGGCGAAGTCTGGCGCGATTGGTGAACTGATCGACGCCGCGATGGACGCCATCATGAAGACCAACCCCTCACTCACAGGTGTCCTCCCCAAGCTCTTCAACCGCGACAACGTCGACCAGCGGCGGCTCAGCGAGTTGGTCGATCTGATCAGCGACGCTCGCTTCAGCGGCCACGAGGGCAAATCCGCCCGCGATGTGCTGGGCGAGGTCTACGAGTACTTTCTGGAGAAGTTCGCCCGAGCCGAGGGCAAGCGCGGCGGAGAGTTCTACACGCCCGCCAGCGTGGTCCGGATCCTGGTCGAGATCCTCGAACCGTACAAGGGACGGGTGTACGACCCATGCTGCGGGTCGGGCGGCATGTTCGTGCAAGCCGAGAAGTTCGTGCTGAGCCATCGGGGCCGCCGCGACGACATCGCCGTCTACGGGCAGGAAGCCAACGAGCGGACTTGGCGGCTGGCGAAGATGAACCTCTCCATCCACGGGATCAGCGGTGATCTGTCCACCTTGTGGGCCGACACCTTCTACGAGGACAAGCACCCCGATATCAAAGCCGACTATGTGATGGCCAACCCGCCGTTCAACATGTCGGACTGGTATCGCAAGACGGACGACCCGCGCTGGCGTTTCGGCACCCCACCGGCCGGGAACGCCAACTTCGCCTGGATCCAGCACATCATCTCCAAGCTCGGCACCCGCGGCAGCGCCGGCGTGGTCATGGCCAACGGCTCGATGTCCTCCAAGCAATCCGGCGAAGGCGAGATCCGCACAGCCCTAGTCGAAGCCGATCTGGTCGCCTGCATGGTCTCCCTACCGCCTCAACTCTTCCGCACCACCCAGATCCCCGCCTGCCTCTGGTTCTTCGCCAAGGACAAGAGTTCACGCGGCGGCCACACCGACCGGCAAGGCCAGGTGCTCTTCATCGACGCACGCAATATGGGCACCATGGTCGACCGCACCGAGCGTGTCCTCACAGTTGACGACGCCGCCAAGATCGCCGACGCCTACCATGCCTGGCGCGGCACAGCCAGCGCTCGTGATGCGGGTTTGGCCTACGCCGACGAACCCGGCTTCTGCTACTCGGCCAACCAGGACGAGATCCGCACTCATGACCACGTCCTGAGCCCGGGACGCTACGTCGGCGCTCCCGAAGATGACGTCAGCGATGACGAACCCATCGCCGAAAAAATCGATCGCCTCGCCAAGGACCTCTTTATTCACTTCGATGAGTCCGCCCGCCTCGAGCAGATCGTTCGCACACAACTGGAGCGCATCGATGCCTGAGTGGCCTAAAGTTCCTTTTGTACAGCTTGCAGCGCAAGGAAAGAGTAGTTTCTCTATCGGGCCGTTCGGATCCGCAATCACCAAGGAGAACTATGTAGCTCATGGCGTTCCCGTTGTTCGCGGCATCAACCTAGCCCGTGGCATCTTCCACGATGACGAGTTCGTCTATATTACCGAGGGGAAGGCCGACGAGCTAGCTAATGCCAACCTTGCACCCGGGGATCTAGTCTTCACTCACAGGGGGACAATTGGCCAGGTATCAATGATCCCCCGAGTGCCACGTTTCTCGCGATATGTGCTTTCATCTAGTCAAGTAAAAGCTCGGCTTGATGAATCGCTGACCATCCCTGAATTCTACTTCTACTGGTTTCGATCACCGGTCGGTCAGCACACTCTGCTGGCAAATGCGTCAACGGTTGGAGTTCCTGGCATCGGACAGCCCCTTGCAACGATTAAGTCGCTTAAGGTCCCCTGCCCTCCCCGCTTGACTCAGGAAGGAATCGCGACAGTACTGGGAGCACTCAACGACAAGATCGCCGTCAACAACCGCATCGTAAATACAAATCGAGAGCTTAGCCTATGCCTGTATAGGAGATCAATTTTCAATGAGTTCAAGCAATCGACAATTGGCCAGGCGGTAACATTTCACAATAAATCCCGCGTGCCACTTTCCTCCCGACAGCGCAAAGAATTTCAGGGACCATACCCTTACTATGGGGCAAACGGAATAGTGGATCACGTTGCAGAATATCGATTTGACGGCGACTATATCCTCGTCGGCGAAGACGGCAGCGTAGTTACGAAGAACGGCTCTCCAGTCGTCCGACATGCGCATGGACAGTTCTGGGTAAGCAATCATGCCCACGTTCTCAGTGGAGATGCAATATCAAATGAGCTACTTCATTGCGCTCTTCGCGATTCCGACGTACGTCCATATGTGACGGGCGCCGTACAGCCCAAACTGAGCATGGGAAATCTGAAGAAGGTTTCAATAATCCTTCCGTTGGAGCGCCATCGTCTTGCACTGGAAGCCGAGCTCGGATTCCTCGCATCTCTGGCACTTATCAAATCGACTGAGAATCAGTCACTCGCAGAATTGCGGGACACGCTGCTACCGAAGTTGATGTCGGGGGAGATCAAGGTTCGGGACGCGGAGAAGGCGGTGGAGGAGGCCGTATGAGCGGGTACAGCGAATCGGACCTAGAGCATGACGTCCTGGAGATCCTGGCCGAGCTCGGATGGGAGCCCCATGAAGGGAAGCAGATCGCCAAGGGCTCGGGTGAGCGTGAGTCCTGGAAAGAGCTGATCATCCCGGGCCGGCTGCGGGAAGCGATCGCGAAGATCAACCCGGGCCTGCCAGCGCCATCCGTGAATGAGGTCGTGGACCTGATCCTCACCCCGCAGTCACAGGACGTCAGGAGCGAGAACTTCCGGATCCACGAATTCCTGACCCGGGGCATCCGCGGGATCAGCTACAACGACGAATACGGCGCCGAGAAGAACCCGACCGTCCACCTGATCGACCGGGCCGACCCTTACCGCAACGACTTCCTCGCGGTCCGGCAGGTCATGGTCGTCGACGGGGACGAGCGGCGCCGCTTCGACGTGGTCCTCTACGTCAACGGGCTGCCGCTGGCGATCTTCGAGCTGAAGAAGGCCGGCGACGAACACGCCACCCCCGAGACCGCGCACGCCCAGCTCATGGCCTATGTCCGAGACGTATGGCAGTCCTTCCGCTGCAACGTCATCTGCCTAGCCTCCGATGGCCTGCACGCCCGGTATGGCACGGCGTTCACCCCGTACAACCACTTCGCCCCGTGGAACGTCGACGACGCTGGTAAGCCGGTGGAGCAGCCCGCGCCCACCTGGGAAGAGTCGGAGTTGAGCCTCACCCTGCACGGCCTGTTCGACCAACGGCGGTTCATGGAACTGCTGGACGGCTATGTGGCCTTCTCCCAGTCCGACGAGGGCATGTTGAAGCGAGTCGCCAAGCCGCACCAGTATTTCGCGGTCGCCAGGGCGATCGGCAAGACCGTCGAGGCGGTGCGCAGCAACGGCAAGGCCGGCGTGGTCTGGCACACCCAGGGGTCCGGCAAGTCCATGGAGATGGAGCTCTACTCCAACCAGGTGCTCAAGCACCCGGCCCTGGGCAACCCCACCATCGTGGTCATTACCGACCGTACAGACCTGGACGACCAGCTGTTCGACGGCTTCAACGCCAGCGAGCTACTGCCGGAGAAGCCGGTCCAGGTGACCAGTCGGAGCCAACTACGGACCGAGCTGACCAACCGGCGTACTGGTGGGATCTACTTCACCACCCTGCAGAAGTTCGGCAAGACCAAGGTGGAGAAGGACGCGGGGAAGGCCCACCCGTTGTTGTCGGACCGGCGCAACATCATCGTGATCGTCGATGAGGCCCACCGCAGCCACTACGACAGCCTCAACGGCTATGCCCGGCACCTGCGCGACGCGCTCCCGTATGCCACGATGATCGCGTTCACCGGGACCCCCCTCTCCGAGGCGGACCGCGACACCCAGGCGGTGTTCGGCGACTACATCGACATCTACGACCTCACCCGGGCCGTCAACGACGGCGCGACCGTACCAGTCTACTACGAGAGCCGCCTGATCCCGGTCAAGCTCCCCGAGGACACCGATCCCGAGCAGCTCGATGAGGAAGCCGACAAGGCCACCGAAGGTCTGGACGACTCCGAACGCCGCCAGGTCGAGCAGGCCGCCGCCGTGCTCAACGCCGTGTACGGCGCCCCTGCCCGGCTGAAGAAACTGGCCGCCGACATAGTCGGGCACTGGGAGGCCCGGTCGGAGTCGATGAAGGAGTTCATCGACGCGCCCGGCAAGGCGATGATCGTGTGCAGCACGCGGGAGATCTGCGCGAAGCTGTACGAGCAAATTATTGCCATAAAGCCGGACTGGCACTCAGATGCCATCGACAAGGGCAAGATCAAGGTCGTTTACAGCACCACCAACGGCGATTCCGAGGAAATCCTTGAGCACCGGCTGCGGCCATCGCAGCACAAGGCCGTTCAGGGTCGGATGAAGAATGCTGACGACGAGCTCGAACTGATCATCGTCAAAGACATGCTGCTCACCGGGTTCGACGCCCCGCCGCTGCACACCCTGTACCTAGACCGCTCGATGCGCGGCGCGCAGCTCATGCAGACGCTGGCTCGGGTCAATCGCACCTTCCGCAACAAGCAGGACGGCCTGATGGTGGGGTACGCCCCGCTGCACGAGAACCTGCTCGCGGCGCTGGCCGAATACACCAGTGACGACCAGCACAACAAGCCGATGGGCCGGGAGCTGGACGACGCGCTGGACAAGGTACGCGACCTCGTCGACGTCCTTGGCAACACCCTGCTGGCCGGCTACCCATGGAGAGAGAACCTCCGAGCCAAGAACCCGAAGGCGTACCGCGACACAGTGCTGGGTGCGACGAACTACCTACGGGATCCGAAGAATCCCCTCAACCAGGTCACCGACCCCGAAGAGCTGACGCTTAAGGAGCGGTTCGCCAAAGAGGCCGCGCGGCTGACCCGGTTCTTCGCGCTGTGCTCCAGCAGCGGAGAACTGAACGACCTGCGCGACGACATCTCCTTCTTTCGCGACGTACGGGTGTGGGTCGCCAAGTACGACGCCGCCGAACGTCAGTCTGAGGGGCGGCCGATCCCCGCCGACGTGGAGCTGTACCTCAAGCAGCTCACCGCGGGCGCGATCGAGGCCGGTGACGTGACCGACCTGTTCACAGCAGCCGGGTTGGAACGACCGAACTTGTCGCATCTGGACGATGAGTACGTCAAGCAGATGCAGCAGGCCAAGAACCCGGCCTTGGCGATCGAGGCGCTGCGCCGGCTGGTCCAGCAGGAGATGCGCAAGGTCACCAAGCACAACATCGTTCGGCAGCAGAGCTTCTCCGACCGGCTCATCGCGCTGATGCGCAAGTACACCAACCAGAATCTCACTGCCGCCGAGATCATCGCCGAGCTGGTCGCCATGGCCAAGGAGGTCTCCGCCGACGCCGACCGCGGCCAGCGCTTCAATCCAGCACTCCACCCCGACGAACTGGCCTTCTACGACGCAGTCGCAGCCAAGGACTCTGTCGTAGTCCTCATGGGCGAGGGCGAACTCTCCAACGGAGAAGAGAAGCTCGCCGCCATCGCCCGCGACCTGGTCAAAGCCGTACGCCGTAACCTCTCCACCGACTGGACCGCTCGCGACGACGTCCAGGCCAAACTCCGCTCCATCATCAAGCGACTACTCGCCATTCACGGCTACCCTCCTGATGAGGAGAAGGACGCCATCGACAAGGTCATCCGCCAACTGGAAACCTTCGCCGACGAGTGGTCACCTAATGCAGACCAGTGATAGCCACAGGCGAAAGTCAAGCGACTCCTCGCGAACTGCTGAAAGCGCATCCCCTCGCGAGTTGGTGAAGATGGCCAGCTCTATCCGGGAGCGGGCCTCTAAAGGTGTCGACCTGGGGACCGTGCGTAGGGAGCTTAACAAGTTCAGCACCAGAGAGAACGCCATAGCGGCCATCTCCTACGCGCTATGGCAGATCGAGGGAGAACGGGTCGCTTACGGCCTGGGAGACGGCCTGGCGCCGAAGCGGACTTCTCTCGATCGAGAGCGGACTCTGCTGGAGCGCGTTCTTGCACACCTTTCCGAGGCCAGCCGTGCCGCCCATCTTCGGCGGCTCGCCGGGGTTCCCCGAGCCTCGTCCGCGCCGAATCACCTATCGGCCATGGTCATGCAGCATGTCGGCAAGCTCTCCTTTCAGAAGATCCTTCGTGAGGTCCTCGCCGGTCGGCACCTCCCGCCGAACGCGATTCATCCTCCGGATAACCCCGGCTATGTCTGGGCCTCTACCAATGGACTGCTCCCCAAACCGAACCCCCCGGTCGACCAGTTGCTTCGGCAGAGCGACGAATCCTTCGTCGCCACCATGCTCGAAGACGCCCTCAATCCTGGGCATCTGCCTGATCATCCGGCGGTCGCGACACGGCGGCTCACCCTGGCATCCGCAGCCGAGCGTCAGATGCGCTACCGAGTCGGCCAGGTTGAGGAACGGATCGGCAACCTCTCTCCGCGCGACCGCACCGCCACGTACTTCCGAGAACTACGCGAGGCGTATGAGCGCGCCGGGATGCTCGCACTGCGTCAGCGGCAGAGCGAATCGGTAACGGCCGAGCTGGAGTTTCGGGTCAAGCGTCTGGTCCGCGGTCCAGTCTTCATGAGCCTCCGAGCCGACTGCCTCCAAGAGGCGGCGGCCATCGCCGCCAAAGAGAAACCCGATCTTTGGGGGGCCGTCCTGATAGCCGTGGTTTCGCACCAGCGTCACTGCCCCGAGGCCAAGGCGTCCTTCCCGTGCGCCGAATGCGCGCCGATGTTGGCCAAGTCCATCACTTCAGCAGGCCGGGCGCCGGCCTCCGTGCCGAAGCAGCCAGGCCATCCAGCGACTGTCGACGATGTCACCATCGTAGAACGGCCCAACGTTCCTCCGGCGGATCGGGAGCTGCCCAAGCCTGCAGCACAGCTGCGGGAGGGCGCCCTGATTGTCGCCGTCAACGCCCACGCCAATCCCCGTTCGACCGTGGTGGGCCTCGCCTGGGTTTCTGAAGACGGTCAGGCCGGGGTCGCCACCGACCACGCAAGTTCGCTGCGCGAAGCGCAGCTTCTAGCGATCTGCCGGGCTGTGGCCGACCTCCAGGACACCGGACTGCCTATCGACATCCTCAGCCCCAACCAGCAAGTAACCGGAGATGCCAGGCTCCTGCTCCGCCAGACATCGGGCCAGCCACCTGCGATCAAGTCGGAGATCCCAGGGGCAACAGACCTGCTGAACTACCTGGTAAGCCGCGCAGGAAAGATTCAGGTACACACGGCGGGCAGTACGCACAAGAAGCATGAGCCCCTCATCGAGGCAACTCGGGGGCTCGCCAAGATCGCGCTCGGGGTCATCCGAGGGGACAGCTCTCAAAAAAACCTCGAGAGAAAGGTCTCCCAGGTCTCAGAACGCTTCAGCGTATCGGACAGCCCCCGACTCCTGGGCCCAGGCGAAAGCGCAGCCAGCCCCACTGTGCGCAAGGATCGAGATGGGCTTGTCTGGACCCAAGCACTGCACGCCCATCACCTGCGCTCACGGGCCATATCATTGCCCGCCGAAATCAGATCAGCAATAAGACAATCATTTCACGGCGAGGCCAGGATTCCGCTGACGATCTATCACCGGTCCGGGGAACTCCTCGCGGACAAAGCAATGAGAACCGTACGGGTCCAGACAGGAAACGCGGAGCCGGATCTGACTTCGCCGGGCTGGCCACGCGATTTTTTCCCAGGGATCATCGTCAAGTGTTCTTGGCAGCGGCGCACGAAGATGCTGACCGCAAAGACCCTTCGACTCGGCTCACCCTCCCGCATCGAAGACAGATTGATCAGCTACGACTACGATCCGCGGGTCCTCACCCGAGAGACGGCCCCCGGGGGTACCGGATCGGACGCCCCGAAGGGTCTCAGCGTCTCCGACTGGGTACTCCGGACGCTCCAGATCCTGGGTTACCTCGACATAGACGGCCGCGCCGTACTCGCCGAGGAGTCCCTAGAACGGAACATGGTCGAGCTCGGCTTCCCCGCCCAGCAACTACACCAAGTGACCGAGGCCGTGAAGGGACTGATCCGAGACGGAGGGATTCGGAAGGTGCAGGGATCGATCGGGCCCGGTGGATATCCGATCTTCCCCGCCATACGATATCGCCCGCCTGTGGAACTGCTTAGCTTCCAACCCAAGGTAGCCAAGGCTCGGGCCGAGTCACGGCCGCCGACTCAACGCATGCCACCACCCCACCGACCTCAATACGTATCCGGATTCGTGCGACGACTCCCGTCCGGATACACCGCCAGCGACGAGGCCATCGACGCCCACGCCGACGCCCAGCGTAGGGCAGAACTCGCCAACGACGGATCACTCAAGCCCGGCTACACGTTCGTCCGTCGTCATCGCAGGAACCACTGATCCACAGCCGACCAAAGATGTGTTCCCGTACTCACCAGGCCATGTAGGCGCCATGTCGAGAAGAGTGAGATGAATGGAATTCAAATTCCCAATGGGCCATACGGATTCCGTGACGCTTGCTAGCAACGCACGTCGGGAGAGTGCAATTCGCCAAGCTCGCTCAATCTTTCGAAATTATCCTACGGTACCCCTACGGGACCTTTTGAAACACGAAGGCGCCACTAGCATTAACATACTCGACCTCTGCTGGACTCAGCACCTGCGAGGCACTCTGGAAAAACTAAACGTTACCGAAACAACACAGTTGCTTAGGCTCTCAGCAAGGGACATCGTGAGGGCGCCCGGCAGTGGGGCCAACACTTCGATTAATCTCATTATAATTCTCATCCTCGCCCTAGGCGGTGAGTACATTAGATCCCCTCGTCCGGAGAAAGAAAACAGAGATCGACTGGAAAACAACCACCTAGATTTCCTCTCTTTTAGTGCCACAAAAGCGGATATCTTTGATCGTTTTGTCAATTTGAGCAGTGCATGGAAAAGTCAAACAAAGGGCGTCGAGGATGAACTTGCAGGATTGATCGTTGAAGAATACCAAATGTATTCAATTTCCGAGATTCTTGGTCTTGAGGAAGATGCCCGCACACCTAGGTCCATAACCTGTGATGACGTTCGACCCTATTGCCTCAGTGCTAGATCTCAGAAGTTGCTAGCAAATCCCAAACTTACCAAGTCACGAGATCTCACAAAGACAATCGTCGGTGACTTTGAAAAAATTCCTGGCATAGGCCCAACTGTTGCACGAGAAATAATTACAGCGCTTCTCAGAGCCGTCGCACAACAACTCGTAGATCGACCGACTGGTTCGATGGAAACGAGCTTCTGAGGAGCAGGGAGGGTCGGATGAAGAGTAAGTGGTGCGTCAACTGTCATACCCCGATGCCGCTACATGCTGAGACCGGTGCTCGGGGTCGGGACATCGCATGGATGGTTTACTGCAAGGCATGTGCCGCCCTGGTCGACGGCAAGATGGAACTCGTCATGGCGCGACCGGACGGGACATCGATCGATATCTATCGATGCCGTTCCTGTGGGACGCCACGATCCTGCCGGCCCGGATGGCGCACTTAGTGCATGGTTTGCCTCGACGAGCGGACCAACCCTCCCGATGACGCCACGGTTGAAACGGATCCGCTTGATCTGCTGGGACGTCATCAAGTATCCGCCGAGTCTGGCCCAGGTAGAGTGTCTTGACTAAACGTCTGATGGGTATAGTGCCTGGCCTTTGAGCCCCGGTCCCTGGTGCGCTTCTGGCGTCGGCCGACGGATTCTTGGCTACGCTCTACTGCTACGACGGTGCTTTGCCCGCCATCGATGCTTCGCTCGACCAGCCGCCGGAGGTCCCCAGCTGTGGTGCCGACCGTTCCAACCAATCCGTATTTGACCATCTCGACGAACTGGGTGGCGACTAGATAGCGCTCTACCTGTTTGTAGCCGAGAATCCGTGCTTCACTGCCGGTACGTGGACCACGGGTGCAATCGTCCGCCAGCAGGAGGCGCACGTAGGAGAGCGGAAGGTACATGCCGGGGACGAGCCCTTCGACGGGACGGGCCACTGAGTCCGTCGGCCAGTAGGCGAGTTTGAGAAAGCACGCGTCGCCTCCCATCCGCCACTCGCTCGGCTTCGCAGGAGACCTGCTCATCCGCTCCACATCTTCAAGTCGGTCGAGTTGTCTCCTGAGCCGCCCATCCACACGTATGGATCGGTGAATCGGATCGAGGCGCTTGTACTGGACGAGGACGAAACTTTCGGTAGGTTCGTGATAGTAGATCATGTCGGTCCCGAGGCGCGCCTCGACTGGGGTCGCGTTGACGTTTGCTACCTCAAGCCTTCTGCCAGTTCCGTCCTGTAGTACGTGGACGTCACACCGTATCTCGTGTGCTTGCTGCCAGTCGCTGAACATGTCGAAGGCGACCCCGGCGACGCGTATGTCGTGATCGATCAAGCTGTGCTCAACCGGCTGGGGTATGAGCCCGGCAAGATAGGGAGCATCTCGGGATAAGGGCCTTCGCCATGCCGCTAGTGCGGACTGTGGAAACTCGGCTATCCGGAGAAGACTTCTGGTGGCATCCTGCTGTTCCTGCCAAGACCGGTCCGCGAGGTCAGCGCTATCAAGCATGGGAGGAGCCGCCTGAGCGAGGAGCCAGTCGAGTAGCCCATCCAGACCTGAGTGCCGTCCTCGAAGTGCGGCCTCCAGCGCTTCCCACACTTCGTGGCTGCATTCGCCGACGTCACCCAGACGAGAGTTTTCATCGAACTCCTCGCGCAGCGATGCGGACATGTAGCTGAGCAACCCCTCCTCGCCATCGAGTGGGACCGCCTCCATGCACTCTCGGAGGGGATCGATGGTGATGCTCCTGTCCACGGCTCCAACGATGTTGTGCTGGGCCACAACGCCCATCCAGCCAAGCCGTCGCTGCCTCTGGGTTTCGCCTTCCTCGCTCAGCACCAGGACCATCGGAAGACCACTGCCCGAGCCGTTTCCCGTCCTCCCTTTAGGGAGAGCCTTCGTCAGCCGTTGCTCTGCTCTCAGTCTGTTATGGATAGAAGAGAGTTCTGGAGCGGCGAGCGTCACGATGTAGACCACGCGCGGAGCGTACGGGACTCAGCGGCGTCGGTCATCCGAATCGCACAATGCTGATCGAATCTGAGGTCTTCCATCTCCTCCAGCGATCCGCCGCCGTCTTTTCGCCGGTCAACCCGGCGCACGTAGTCACTGACTATGCGAGATTGCGGTCCTCCACTGACCTGACCCACAGCTGGGCCATGGTGATCACACCACGTCGAATCGGCCGACTATAGCGATCATGCAGTCGCTGGCGTGCCGTTGCCCGCGCACGGGTCTGCGTGGCTCCCCGTTGTCGAGTCGAACCCATGCCGTTTCTTGACCAACGATTGAAGAGCGGGCCTCTATCTGCGGCTGGCGGCGGATCACAAGGCAGGAGCTCTTGATGGGCTCCCGGGGCAGCTCGACGACCCCTGCGCCGGGATTCCGTCCAATGTTCGCACTCGCTACGCGGCAGATCAGTGCATTCGCACTGCTGATGCTGCCGCAGCAGCCAGCCGCCAGGGCGCATCGGCGATCGCCGCCCCGCGCGGCCCCACCATCCGGCTAGCACAGCAACGATAGCCACCACCGAGGCCCGCCAGCGCATCACGGTGACCCAACCAACTAACCGGCGTTAGCTTAACGCCGGTTATGCCGCTTCCGCTCCGCGACGAGCGGAGAAACGGCCGCATGTACGTCCTTGACGCCGCCGATCACCACCAAAGCCACGTTCACGTATCGCCTGTAGTCCTGGCCCGCCTGCTCAATCCTGTCAACGGTTCGGCGCTTGTTCGAGTCCTGGCGGCTCATCGGGACTTTCCTCTCTTGTGCGGGGTGGCTGCGTCGGATTCACAGATCGAGCGACGCCTCGTGTTACGGTTTTCGAGCTTCCCCGTGTTGCCGGTGAAAAAGTATCAGCAACACAGTTCACAAGGAAGGCGTGTTGTCGTGAAATCCGGATCGGGTTCGGCGGTGGCGTTCGGCCGCGTGCTGCAGGCCGTACGTAAGCACCTGTCGAAGAACCAGGCCGACGTCGCCAGCTCCTTCGAACCCAAGCTCTCCGTGGCCGCCGTCTCCATGGCCGAGAGCGGCAACCGCCCACCCAAGACCGAGGCGATTGTCCGGGGCTACGCCGCCGCCCTGGAACTCGACGAGGATGCGCTGCTCGATCTCTGGTGGGCGATGCAGGGGATGGTCGCACTGGAGAGCCGGGCCGAAGAGCGCATGGTCAAGCAGTGGTGGCGCGAGCTGAGGCCAGGTTGGGACGCCTCACACGACCGTGACCGCGCCAAAGACGCCGCCAAGGCGAAGCGGACTCCGAACGACGACTATTACGCGCCTTCGGCGGCCCTGTTCGCCCTCGCCGACGCGATCTGCGGGATCCTGGCGCGCATGCTGGGCGATTCGTGGAAGGCTAGCTATAAAGCCGAGATCGGCCTCCGTGAGCCTTTCGACGGCTATCTCGCAGTGGTCAATATCGAGCTGCAGGCCTACGAGTCTCTGGAGATGATGGCCACCTTCGCGTGCCCTGAGCCCGTGACACGGCCCCTCCCGGCCGAACAGATGAGGACGAAGCCTCAGGGAGGCGACGTCGGATGGATCCTCAATGCGCTGATGGCGATGCCCGCCCGCGAACGAGCGGCAGTCGCCGGGTTCATCCACGGTCTGCGAGAGGGTTCCAGCCTCTACGGAGCCGGCGAAGACAAGTAACGGCGCCACCGACCACGAATCAAGGCCGTGGCTCAGCGGTCAGCGTGGGCGGGCCACCGAGTCCGAACGCCTGGCCCGCATTATGCGCACGCCGTCGGCCCGCAGGCGAGGGAAAGCACCGCCACGCTGACGCCGGTCCGCCAAACGGGATCCTCGGCGAGCAGCCTGATCCACCACACGATGAGCAATGCGGCGCTGGCAGCGATGCCTCAGCAGCGACCTTCCACGTGTTCTCCCCCAGGCGAGACGCGGCGAACCCCTCCGCACCAGTGCCATCGTCAGATGCCGATCAGGGGCTGATGCGTGGCCGATACGGTCCACGGTCATCAACCCCCAATGCGTGGTGGACGAATCACGTCAGGGCAAATCGGCCAGCGATGACGATTATGCAGCCGCTGCCATGGCGTCGGTCGAGCACGGGTCTGTGTGGCTCCCCGTTCGGGGTTCGAACCCGTGCACGGGAGGCGGCCTACCGGCCAGCCCGCGCGGAACGGCCTGGCTTGACCGGGACGGCCATCACCTATCTCTGCTCGTACGCCACGGAACGACCCGGCAGCATTCGGCACGAAGCCCGCCTGCCGCCACTGGATCAAGATCCGAGGTGACCCCATGGCCGCACGGCGGAGCCAGCCAACGCTGCTATCGCATCGTGCCGTGCTTGGTGCCTCGTACCGAGCGGTCGAACGGAACAGCCACCGCCGCCTGACCGGTCCGTACCCGATGAACATCGACGGCCGGGGACCGCCCACGGCGCCATGATCAACCCCGGCCCGACCCCACGAGCAAACATGGAGCAAACACGGGAAACAAATCACCCGAAACCTGACACAGGCATATCGGATAAAAACTGGATACGACCAGCTCAGAATGGGTGGGGCGGGCGGGACTCGAACCCGCGACCGATGGATTATGAGTCCACTGCTCTGACCAGCTGAGCTACCGCCCCGTACAGCACCGCGGCCTCATCCCCGTCCGCAAGACCGCCCGGCGCGGCCATGATAGCGGCGGGCGCTCGCGGCGTGCCACCACGAACCCATCCCGCAGAGCGACCCTCGGTAGCCCTCCAGGAGGATGACGCATCAGGTGACCCGTCGGTAGGGTCCCTGCATGCCGTCAATCCGCGCCGTAGCCGTCACCGCCGCCCTCGCCCTCACCGCCGTCACGGCCTGTTCCGGTGGCGGTTCCGGTGGTGGCTCGGGTGAGAAGCTCCCGGCGGGGGCGGACCTCATGAAGCAGTCGTCCACCGCGATGGGCCAGATCACCAGCATGGGCTTCGCGATCCGGACGGACGGCAAGCCGTCCCTCCTCGTCCGGAGCGCGGACGGCAAGCTGCTCAAGAGCGGCGACGCCACCGGCACCCTCCAGGTCGTGCAGTCCGGGGCGACCGTGGAGATGGCCTTCACCGTGCTCGGCGACAGCGTCTACCTCAAGGGCGTGACCGGCGGTTACCGCAAGGTGCCCAAGGCCCTGGCGATCGCGTTGTACGACCCGTCGGCGATCCTCGATCCGCAGCGCGGCATCGCCCCGCTGCTGGCGAAGGCGTCCGGTCCGAAGGCGGAGGCGAAGGAGAAGGTCGGCGGCCAGGAGGCGTACCGGGTCAGGGCGACCCTGCCGAAGGACTCGGCGGCGGCCCTGGTGCCGGGGGTCACCCAGGACCTGACCGGTCTGGTGTGGTTGGGGGTGACCGACCACCGGCTGCTGAAGGTGAAGGCGGACCTGCCCCCGGCGGCGGACGGCGGCAAGGGCACGGTGACCGTCACCTTCACCGACTTCAACGGCAACTTCAAGATCACCGCACCGGCGTGACGACCTCCCGGAGGGTCGCGATCGGGGTGGGCGGCGCGGTCGTCCTGCTGGCCGCGCTGGACGCCTACGTGATCACGACGGTCCTGTTCGACATCGTCAAGGACCTGTCCATCCCGGTGAACCACCTGGAGCGGGTCACCCCGGTGGTCACCGGGTTCCTGTTCGGCTACGTCGCCGCGATGCCGCTGCTGGGCCAGCTGTCGGACCGGTTCGGCCGCCGTCCGCTGCTGCATCTGTGCCTGGCGGGGTTCGCGGCCGGTTCGCTGGTGACCGCCGTCGCCGGGGACGTCACGGTGCTGGTCGCCGGCCGGACCCTGCAGGGCGTCGCGGGGGGCGCGCTGCTGCCGATCACCATGGCGCTGGCGGGCGACCTGTGGGAGGAGCGGCAGCGCCCGGTGGTGCTGGGCGCCGTCGGCGCCGCGCAGGAGCTCGGCAGCGTGCTGGGACCGCTGTACGGCGCCGGGGTCGCCGCGGCCCTGGGCTGGCGCGGCATTTTCTGGATCAATCTCCCGCTCACGGTGCTGGCGATGGTGGCCGTCCAGTTCACCGTTCCGGGCGGGAGGGCGCGGCAGCGGTCGGTACGGCCGCGGATCGACGTGGTCGGGGGCCTGTTGCTCGCGACGGCGCTGGGACTGCTGGTGGCGGGCTCCTACAACCCCGAGCCCGACAAGGGGGCACTGCCGTCGTGGGGCCCGCCCGTGCTGGCCGCCGGGCTCGCGGTGATCGTGGCGTTCGTGGTCTGGGAGGCCAGGTCGCCGGTGAAGCTGCTGGACCTGACCGGTGTGCGCCGGAGGCCGCTGTTCGCCACCCTCGGGGTGAGCCTGCTGTCCGGCGCGGCCCTGATGGTGACCCTGTGGGCGGTCCAGCTGACCGCCCAGACCCTGCTGAGGAAGGACGCGGTCGGCGGTGCGCTGGTGCTGGTCTGGTTTCTCGTGGCGCTGACGGCCGCCGCGGTGCTGGGCGGGGTGCTGGCCCGGTGGGCCGGGGAGCGCTGGACCGCCGTGGTCGGGATGGCCGTCGCGGCGGCCGGTTATCTGCTGATCGCGGGCTGGCCGGTCGATCCGTCGGCCGCGCAGTACGGGCCGCTCCCCCGGATGGGCGTGGACCTGGTGATCGCCGGGCTGGGGCTCGGGCTGGTCATCGCCCCGGTGTCCTCGTCGGTGCTTCGGGTGGTGCCCGCCGCCCAGCACGGTGTGGCGTCCGCGGCCGTGGTGGTGGCCCGGATGATGGGCATGCTGCTCGGCCTGGCCGGGCTGTCGGCATGGGGCTTCCACCGTTTCCAGTCGCTCACCCACGACCTGGTCATGCCGCTGCCGTTCGGAGTGGCCAAGGACGAGGCGAAGCGGCAGCTGCAGGACTACCTGGCGGCCGTCGACCGGGCCCTCCACACCGAGTACCACGAGATCTTCCTCATCGTGGCCGTGCTGTGCGCCCTGGGCGCCCTCACCGCGCTGCTGCTCGACGGCCGTCCGAAGCCCGGAGAGGCGCATCCCGTGCCCGCCCTGGACGAGGAGCCCTCGGCGTCACTCGGCTGACCCCGGCCGCCGGCGTACGCGGGCCGGGCGGACGGCGTGCCATCATGAACCCATGGCCGCCGACCCGCGCAGATTGCTGGTAGAGGACAGTCCCCTCCCCGACGGCCTGGACGCCAGGCTGGCCGCGCAGTTCGGCTTCCTGGTGGAGATCGATCGGCTCAAGACCGTGCTGCGGCAGTCGCCGCTGGCGGCGGCCGACCGGCGGGAGAACGACGCCGAGCACTCCTGGCATCTGGCGATGATGGTCGTCCTGCTGTCGGAGTACGCCGACCGGCCCATCGACGTCGGGCACACCGTCCAGCTGGTCCTGGTGCACGACCTGGTGGAGATCTACGCCGGCGACACCCCGCTCTACGACGCCGACGCGGGCCTGGATCAGCGTGCGCGCGAGGAGCTCGCGGCCGACGAGCTCTTCGCCCTGCTCCCCCGTGACCAGGAGCGGCGCCTGCGGGCGCTGTGGGACGAGTTCGAGGAGCGGCGGACCCCCGAGGCGCGCTTCGCCAAGGCGATGGACCGCCTGCAGCCCCTGCTGCTGAACTGGATGGCCCAGGGCGGCACCTGGAGGACGCCGGGCGTCACCGCCGATGACGTACGGGCCCGCAAGGCGGTGATCGGGGACGCCTCCGCCCCGCTCTGGCGGGCGGCGCGGCACCTGATCGACGAGGGCGAGGCCCGGGGCTGGTCCACCGGCGCCACGCCCGTGGGCTGAGCGGCGGCCCGGGGAGGGACCTTCCCGGGCGAATTGCCGACTTCCGGGTCCGCGGCTGCGGCCAGGAGGATTGCTTCTGCCCCCGGCCGGTAGGAGTGTGGGAGAGGCCGCACGACTGATCAGTGACTGATCTGCGACAACGACGGCCGGAGGAGGTTCTGCGGTGGAACGGATGAGCGGCCTGGACGCCGGGTTCTACTTCGCCGACGGCCCGGACAACCCTTTGCACATCGCCTCGGTGACGGTGTTCGAGGGCCCGGCGCCGTCCTATGGCGACCTGGTCCGGCTGATCGTGTCCAAGCTGCCCCAGGTCCCCCGGTACCAGCAGCGGGTCCGTACGGTCCCGCTCAACCTCGGCCGGCCCGTCTGGGTCGACGATCCGCACTTCCAGATCCTCTACCACGTCCGGCACACCGCGGTCCCGGCGCCGGGCAGCCCGGAGCAGTTGCGCAACCTGGCCGGCCGGGTGCTGTCGCAGCGGCTGGATCCGGCCAAGCCGCTGTGGGAGATCTGGCTGGTCGAGGGGCTCGAGGACGGCCGCTGGGCGGCGATCACCAAGGTCCACCACTGCGTGGTCGACGGCGTCGGGGGCATCGACCTCATGACGGCGCTGTTCGACCTCAGCCCGGACACCGCTCCCCTGGAGCGGGAGACCGAGCGGCCGGACGCGCTGAAGATCGTGCCGCCCCCGGAGCCGTCGCAGCTCTCCCTGCTGGTCGACGGCGTACGGGGCACCATCGCCGAGCCGCTGCGGCAGCTCACCGCGCTGCCCGGCGCCGCCCGTCAGCTCGGTGACGGGCGGGCGCTGCGGAGCTTCGCCTCGGGTGTGCCGCGCACGATCGGACGGCTGACCCGGCCGACGACGGGGTCGCTCACCGGGGCCGTCGGGCCGCACCGCCGCTGGATGTGGGAGCACGCGACGCTCGACGAGATCAAGCGGATTCGCAAGGCCTTCGGCGGCACGGTCAACGACGTGATCCTCACCGCGGTCACCCGGGGGTTCCGTGATCTGCTGGAGGCGCGCGGAGAGCTCACCGGTTCCACGCTCGTCCGCACCCTGGTGCCGGTGTCGGTCCGCGGGGAGGACGAGGCCGGGAAGGTCAGCAACCGGGTCTCGGGAGTGCTGGTCAACCTGCCCTGCGGGGAGGAGTCGGCCCGGCGGCGGCTGTTCCTGATCCGCAGCCAGATGGACGACCTGAAACGCACCCACCAGGCCAACAGCGGCGACGCCATCGCCAGGCTCGCCGGCTTCGCGCCGACCCTGCTGGCGCTCGGCTCGCGGGCGGCGCTCAAGCGCAGCCAGCCGGTGGTGCAGACCGTGGTCACCAACGTGCCCGGGCCGCCGTTCCCGCTGTACGTCCTGGGACGCCGGATGGTGGAGCTCTACCCCTACGTCCCGCTCGGCATGGGCGTCCGGGCGGCCATCGCGATCTTCTCCTACGAGGGGACGCTGACCTTCGGGCTCACCGGCGACTTCGACGGGATGCCCGACCTCGAGGTGCTCGGCCACGGGATCCGGGCCGGCTTCGACGAACTCACCGAGCAGGCCGCGGAGGGGGCCCCGGCGACCTGACCGTTTCAGGCCATCCGGCGGCCACGGCCGGAGCTTGTTGCTCTATGGGTGATTGGCCCATCACCGAACGGGCATCTCCTGTCCCATCACCCCCCGACGAGAGTCGCCCCGAAGGAGCTCATAAGGATCAGTCAGTGCCGAGGGCACGACCGTTCTCCCCTGCTCGGTCGGAGCGCCACCGTGCTTGCAGGTGTCCTTATCCCACCCCGGAGCCGGGCGGCGGAGAGTTTGGTGATCCGTGCATCAGATGAGCGGCCTGGACGCGAGCTTCTATCTCCTCGAGGACGAGAACACCCCGCTGCACGTGGCGTCGGTGATCGTCTTCGACGGGCCCGCCCCCTCGTACGGGGATCTGGTCCGGCTGATCATGTCGAAACTGCCTCAAGTGCCGCGGTACCGGCAGCGCGTCCGATCCATCCCGCTTCACCTGGGCCGGCCCGTCTGGACCGACGATCCGCACTTCCAGATCCTCTACCACATCCGTCATACGGCGCTCCCGTCTCCCGGCAGCGACGAGCAGCTGCGCAACCTCGCCGGTCGGGTCCTCGGCCAGCGGCTCGACCCCAGCAAGCCGCTCTGGGAGATCTGGCTGGTCGAGGGCCTGCAGGAAGGACGCTGGGCGCTCATCGCCAAGGTCCACCACTGCATGGTCGACGGGGTCGCCGGCATGGACCTGATGACTGTGATCTTCGAGATGAGCCCGGACCCGGCACCGCTGCCCGAAGCCGAGGAGTGGAAGCCGAAACCCGAACCGTCCGGGACCGCGCTGCTGCTCAACACCGTCCGGCACTCCCTGGAGCAGCCGCAGAGCGTGGTCAACGACGTCCTCCGGCTGGCCCGCAACGCCGGCAACACCCGGGAGCTGGGCGGCTTCGCCGTCGGCCTGTCGCGCGCGCTCGGCAGGTTCCTCAGCCCGTCCGCGGCCTCCCTGAACGGGCCGATCGGCCCGCACCGGCGCTGGTGCTGGGTGCAGGGCGATCTGGGCGAGGTACGGACCATCCGCAAGGCGTTCGGCGGGACGGTGAACGACGTGGTCCTGGCCGCGGTGACCAGCGGCTTCCGCGATCAGCTGAACGGCCGCGGGGAGCTGGCCCCGGACACGGTGGTGCGCACCGCCGTGCCGGTGTCGCTCCGGACCACCGACGAGAAGGGCCAGCTGAACAACCGGGTGTCGGCGGTGTTCGTCAACCTGCCCTGCGGTGAGCCGGACCCCCTCGAACGGCTGGCACTGATCCGCAGCCAGATGGACGATCTCAAACGGACCCGGCAGGAGATCAGCACGACGGGGATCACCCGGCTCACCGACACGGCGGTGGCCCCCGCGCTGCTGGCGCTGGGCGCCCGCACCCCGGTACGGCTGCGCAACCCGATCGTGCAGACCGTGACCACCAACATCCCGGGGCCGCCGTTCCCGCTCTACTGCCTGGGCCGTCAGGTCGTCGAGATGCACCCGTACGTGCCGTTGACCGGCGGCATCCGCATCGCCACCGCGATCTTCTCCTACCTCGGCAAGCTCAACTTCGGCCTCTCCGGGGACTTCGACGGCATGCCCGATCTGGAGATCCTGGCCAAGGGCATCCGCGCGGGCTTCGACGAGCTCCTCGAACTCGCCGCCCGTCCCTCCTAATCCCCGCTCCGGCCCGGGGCTGGTCAGGGAAGGAGGGCGAGGACCGCGTCCAGGTCGGTGAGGCAGGCGTCGGAGCCGAGACCCTGGGCGACCGTCGCCGCCGCGGCGGTGCCCCAGCGGGCCGATTCCAGGACATCCTTCCCGTGCACCAGCCCGGTGATGAAGCCGGCGCAGTAGGCGTCGCCGCAGCCGGTGGTGTCCACCACGTCGACCTTCAGGGCGGGCAGCCGGGTGAGGCCCTCCGCCGTGGCGATGAGGCTGCCCTCGTCGCCGAGGGTGATGATCACCCCGCGCGGGCCCTGGCCGAGCAGCCGCCGGGCGGCGGTCTCGGGGTCGGCCTCGCCCGTCATAGCGAGGGCCTGCTCCTGGTTGGGAAGGAAGAAGTCGACATGGGGAAGGAAGGCCGCGGTGGCCCGCACGAGATCGGTCAGGTTGGACAGCAGGTCCATGGTGACCACGGTGCCGCCGGCCCGGGCCGCCGTCAGCACCTCGAAGAAGGCCGGATCGTTGAGGGCGAAGGTGACGTCGGGGCCGCCGAGGTGCACGACGTCGGCGGCGGCCAGCAGGGCCGGGTCGACGTCGGCCGGGGAGACGGTCAGGTTGGCGCCCGGCACGTGGAAGGACGGCCGCCCGCCGTCCGGCCGGATGGGCAGGATCGAGGCGCTGGTCTGGTCGGTGCCGCGCCGGGCCAGCCGGCCGACGTCGACGCCGTGCCGGGTCATGACGGCCACCAGGAAGTCGCCGAGCTCGTCGTCGCCGATGGCGCCCACCGACACGACGTCGTTCCCGAGCTTGGCCAGGTCCACGGCGGTCCCGGCGGCCGAGCCCGCGGCGGTGAGCCGGATCTGGTCCACCAGCACGGTGTCCTGGCCGGGCGGAATCGCCTCCACCGGGCGGGTCAGCACATCGACGATGTGCACTCCCAGGGTCACGACGGTCAACACGCACTCCCAACGTCACGGCGCCCGCCACGAGCCCGGCCGGCCCGGCCCCCCGGCCGCTGACCGGGGGCGGTGCCCCGCCACGGCGGTACGGGTCGTAGCGTACGGGAGATCATTCAACGTGAGAAGGATTCATATGCTGTTGGCGGAGGAACGGCGCGAACTCTGCGCGATCGGGCGGCGGATGGCCGAGACCGGTCTGGTCACCGGATCGGCGGGCAACATCAGCGTCCGCTCCGGAGACCTGGTGGCGGTCTCCCCCGGCGGGCTGATGCTGGACCGGCTCACCCCCGGCGACTGCCCGGTGATCGACCTCGAGGGTCACCTGGTGGAGAGCCGCGCACCGGGCGAGGGCGGGGACTCCCCCGGGGGCACGCGCCCGGAGCCGCGCGGCCTGGGCGAGCCGCCGGGCGCGGCGCCGGCGCCGCGCGGGGGGCGGGCGCGGCAGCCGTCCTCGGAGACCCCGATGCACCTGGCCCTGTACGCCGAGACCGGCGCCACGGCGATCGTGCACACGCACTCGACCTACGGGGTGGTGGTCGCGACGACCATGACCGAGCTGCCGCCGATCCACTACAACGCGCTGCTGCTCGGCGGTGTGGTCAGGGTCGCCGAGTACGCCACGTACGGGACGCCCGAGCTCGCCGCGAACGTCCGTACCGCGATGGCCGGCGGCAAGCGGGCCGCCCTCCTGGCCAACCACGGCGGGGTGGCCATCGGCCACGACCTGGAGGACGCCTACGAGGGGGCCCGGCTGCTGGAGTGGCTGTGCGGGGTCTACGTCCGGGCCAAGATGATCGGTGAGCCGCGCGTCCTGACCGACGAGGAGCTCGGCCAGGTGATCGCGCGGGCCGCCCACCCGCCCACCTTCCCCCACCTCACCCCTTCGTGATCATGCAATCGTTCGACGATCGATTGCATGATCACGAAGGGGTGGTCGAAGGTGGTCAGGGGTTGGGCTGGTCGGGGGTGGCGGGTTTGGCCAGGAGAGGGCGGAGTGCCAGATAGACCACGGCGGAGATGACGAACCCGATCTCGAAGGCGATGTCGCCGATGGATGGGAACTCCTTGGCGACCAGGCCGACGTACTTCTGCTGGTTGGAGAACAGCCAGACCGACAGGACCACGCCGGCGACCATCGCGATCGGGCCCGCCCAGTTGCTGTAGTGCCGGTCGAACAGCTGGGCGCCGGTGTCTCGGCCGTGCCGCAGCAGCTGGTCGACGAGCACGACCCCGAGCCACGGCCCGATCCAGTACGCGATCACCAGCAGGAAGCCCTCGTACTTCGCGCCGGCGTCCTCCAGCCCGAAGTAGGCCATCACCAGGCCGATGCCGCCGAAGGCCCCGGCGACGATCGCACGGCGCAGCGCGAGCGGCAGCTTCACGCCCATGGCCACGAACGACATGGAGCCGGAGTAGACGTTGAGGGCGTTCGCCGCGATCGCGCCGATGGTGATGGCCAGCAGGGTCAGCTTGCCGAGCAGGTCCGGCAGGTGCCCGGTGAAGACGCCGGTCGGGTCGCCCAGCGCGTTGCCGCCGATGGTCGCGGAGGCGGCGCCGACGATCTCCAGCAGGGTGCAGGACAGGAACAGGCCCAGCCCGGCGGCGAGCCCGACGGCCCGCTTGCCGGCGTCCGGCGCCAGATAGCGCGTGTAGTCGGCGGCGTAGGGGTTCCAGCCGGCGGCGTACCCGAACGCGGCGCCCACCGTGAGCAGGAAGCCGCCCGTGCCCCCGCCGGGACCACCGGCGTGCCCGGGGTGCGACTTCGACAGGATGACCACCGCGGCGATCGCGAAGATCACCGCCAGCAGGGGGAAGGCGTACTTCTCGAAGGCCTGCACCAGGTTGTGGCCGAAGAACCCGATGACGACCATCGCCGCGACCACGATGAGCAGGCAGAGCGGCTTGGGCATGCCGGTGAGCGTGTTCAGCGCCAGCGTCCCGCTGACGCTGTTGACCGAGAACCAGCCGATGCCCGCGACGACCGCGTTCAGCCCGGCCGGGAGGGCGTTGCCGAGGAAGCCGAAGGACAGCCGGCCGAGCACCATCTGCGGCACCCCGTGCCGGGGCCCCTCCGCCGAGAGCAGGCCGTGCGTGACGGCGCCGAGCCCGCTGCCGAGGGCCAGCGCCAGCGCCGCCTGCCAGAAGCTCAGGTTGAACGCGGCGATGGACAGCACGCCCACGAAGATGGTCGCGAACTCGAGGTTGGGAGAGGTCCAGGTCCAGAACAGCTGGCGGGGCCGGCCGTGCCGTTCGGCGAGCGGGATGAACTCCACCCCGCCGGGCTCGATGGTCGTGACTCTGGTGCCGTACTCCCCCTCCCGGACGACGACGCCCGGGTCCGGGTCTTGGATGACCGTCATGCGCGTGCCTTTCACTGTGCCGGGGGTTTCGCTGGGCCGGGGTTTCGCTGTGCCGGGGTGGGAGGGGATCGGGACCGGTTCAGCCGATGGTGATGGCGTTGAGCTTGTCCATGAGGTAGTCGGCCGCCCGGACGGGTTCGTACGCGACTGTGCCGACCGGTGCGCCGAGGGACTCGATCAGGGCGCCGGGGTTGACCTCGTAGAAGTAGATGAGGGAGATCAGCTCCTCGTCGGGGGCGCTGGGGTCGGGCGGCAGCACCCGGTGCCGGTTGGACTTCCACCGGTCGCCGGTCCAGCGGGCGAGCAGGTCCCCGATGTTGATGGTGAAGGAGTCCTCGACGTACGGCGCGGTCTCCCACTCGCCGTCGCGGGTGTAGACCTGCAGGCCGCCCACCCCGTGCTGGCGGTCGAGGATGGTGACGGTGCCGAAGTCGGTGTGCGGGCCGATCCGGAACTGCCCCGGCTCCGGCTCCCCCAGCTGGGACAGCGGCGGGTAGCGGTTGATGTTCATCGTGTACGAGGGGTGGTCGGCCCTGGAGGTGAAGAAGCCGGGGGCCAGCCCGAGCGCGGCGGCGCACAGCTCCAGCAGCTGGCCGGCGAGCGCGCGCATCCGGCCCAGGTAGTCGACGATCAGGGCTTCCAGCTCGGGCACCTCGGCGGGGTAGACGTTCTCGCGGAACCAGTCGGCGTCGATCGCGGGGTCGCCGGTCGGCTGGTCCGCGCCGACGGCGAAGGTCTCCTTGAGGTCCGGCGGGGTCTCGGTGCCCTCCGCGTAGCCGTTGGCCTCCACCCCGGGCGGCAGCCAGCCGCGCTCTCCGACGGTGACGGCGTACCGCCGCTTGGTCTCCTCCGGCAGCGCGAAGAAGCGCCGGGCCGCGGTACGGACCTCGGCGCGCAGGCCGGCGGGCACCCCGTGGCCGGTGACGAGCAGGAAGCCGATCTCGCGCAGGGCGGTGTCGACCTGCTCCGCGACCCGCCGGCGGCCGGCGTCGTCGCCGTGGAACCAGGGCGTGAGGTCGATGACGGGCACGGCGCTCATGGGGTGGGTTCCTCTCCGATGTCCTCGAACCACAGGTCGGGGCGGTCCTTGATGAAGTCCGTCATCAGGGCGACGCACTCGGGGTCGTCGAGCAGCACCACCTCGACGCCGTGCCGGGCCAGCCACTCGTGCTGGCCCGTGAAGGTCCGAGCCTCGCCGACGACCACCCGGGAGATGCCGAACTGGCGGATCAGCCCGCTGCAGTACCAGCAGGGGGACAGGGTCGTCACCATGGTCGTGCCCCGGTAGGTGCGCTGCCGGCCGGCGGCGCGGAAGGCCGCGGTCTCCCCGTGCACGGAGGGGTCGTCGTCCTGGACCCGGCGGTTGTGACCGCGGCCGAGCAGCCGGCCGTCGGCGGCGAACAGCGCCGCCCCGATCGGGATGCCGCCCTCCGCCAGCCCGGTACGCGCCTCGTCGAGGGCGACCCGCAGCAGACCGGCCGGTTCGAGGACCGATTCGTTGGTGTCTATGGCCACCCGCTCACTATGAACAATCACCGGCCGCCCGGGAACTGACAGAACGTCCGTACTATAGGCGGTGCTCCGCGACGTTCCGTAAGTAAGGATTCGTACGAGACCATCCGTACGGGGCGATCGCGTACGAGGAGGACCCGATGCCGCTGAGGCTGCGCGACGTGCTGTCGCTGGAGGCGCTCCGCGACGCCAGCCCCGAGGTGCTCGCCGGGGAGCGGTCCCTGGACCGGGTGGTGCGGTGGGTGCACTCCAGCGAGATCTTCGAGATCGGGCCGCTGCTGACCGGGGGCGAACTGCTGCTCACCACCGGCCTGGGCCTGGCCGGCACCGACGCGGGCGCCCGCCGGCACTACCTGCGCGAGCTGGCGTCCCGCGGGGTGGCCGGGGTGGCGCTGGAGCTGGGCCGCACCTTCCCCGAGGTGCCGCGCGAGCTGGTGGACGAGGCCCGCCGCCAGGAGCTGCCCTTCATCCTGCTGCGCTCGGTGGTGCCGTTCATCCGGATCGCCGAGGCCGCCAACACCCTGATCGTGGACCGCTCCGGGCAGCGGTTGCGGCTGGGCGACTCGATCAGCCGGGCGCTGAACGAGGCCCTGATCGCCGGGGCGGGCGTCCCCGGCGTCCTCGCGACCGCGGCGGAGTCGCTGGGCACCCCGCTGGTGCTGGTCGCCGAGAACGGCGCGCTGGTGGCCGCGCACGGCGTCACCGGCGACCGGCAGGCCTGGCAGGTGGCCGGTGAGGCCGCCGCGGAGGCCCCGGTCACGCTGCACGGCTCGGTCTGGGGGCGGCTCGTGGCGGGCTCCGGCTCGGCCCTGCCCGCGGAGGATCTGGCCGACGCGCTGGACCGCACGGCGGTCGCGCTGGCGCTCGGCATGCTGCGCACCGGAAGCCCGCCCAGCGCGCGGGACCGGCAGGCGTCGGCGCTGCTCACCGATCTGATCGAGGACAACGTCGCGGGCCGCGCCGAGGGCACCGTACGGGCGGCGCTGGCCGGCTTCCAGCCCGGCGCGGACCATCAGCTCGTCGGGGTCGCCGCCGACGCCGTGGAGGTCTCGGCGGCGCTCGCGGTGCTGGACCGGGCCGCGGTGATCCTGCACACCCAGGCGCTGCGCGGCCGGGTGTCGCGGCTGGTGCTGGGCGTGCTGACCGTCCCGCGAGGGGTGGTGGACGCGGCGGGGGCGGCGCACCAGGCCGTCGACGAGGCGCTGCGCCGGCTCGGCGCCTCCCACGTACGGGTCGCGATCGGCCACTCCGCCACCGAGCTCGGCGACCTGGGCGGCTCACTGCGCGACGCCCGGGCCGTCCTCGGCCTGCGCCCCGCGGCCCGGCTCTCGACCGCCCGCTCCCTCGCCCTCGACCTGGAGCTGACCCGCAGCGGCGACACCGGGCACCTGGACCAGCTGGTCCGCCGTACGATCGCGCCGCTGGTCGCCTGGGACGCGGCACACCGCTCCGACCTGGTGCGCACCCTGGAGGTGTTCCTCCTGCACGGCAGCAGCGCCACCCGCGCCGCGGGCGCCCTCCACCTGGGCCGCCAGTCGTTCTACCAGCGGCTCCAGCGGATCGAGACCCTGCTCGGCTACTCGGTCACCGACCCGGACGTGCACGCCTCCCTGCTGATGGCCGCCACCGCCCACCGCCTCCGCACCGCCACCTGATCAGACTCAGGACCTCCGCGGGTGTCAGAGGTCGGTGCGGGTGAGGGAGCCGTCCAGGTAGGCCTGGCGGCAGGCGGAGCGGGCGATCTTCGCGCTGCTGGTGCGGGGCAGGGTGCCGGGCTCGATGAGCACGAAGTCGTGCAGCCGCACGTCGTGCTCGGCCTTGACCGCGGCACGGGCGGCCTGGGCGATCTGCTCGGGGTCCAGGTGGGCGATGGGGAACCGGCGGTTGCGCTCGGCGATGACGACGACGCCCTCGGTGTCGCCGCCGATGTCCTGCGCGCTGACCGGGACCGCCGCGACGTAGTCACGGCGGATCGCCTCGTGCACGTTGTGGACGGTGTGCTCGATGTCCTGCGGGTAGTGGTTGCGGCCGTCGACGATGATGAGGTCCTTGATCCGGCCGGTGACGTAGAGCTCACCGCCCCACCAGAAGCCCAGGTCGCCGGTGCGCAGCCAGGGCCCCTCCGGGACCTCGTCCTGCATGGGCGCCGCCAGGGTCGCGGCGAAGACCTCCTGGGTCTGCTCGGGCCGGCCCCAGTAGCCCTTGGTGACGTTGGGGCCGTGCACCCAGATCTCGCCGACGTGGCCCTCCGGGCGCGGCACCCGGGTGTCACGGTCCACGATGAGCACGTGCTGGCCCCAGGTGGGACCGCAGCCGACCAGGGTCGTCGCCTGGTCCGAGCCCTCCGGGCAGGGCCGGGCCACTCCCTGGGTGAGCCCCTCCGAGTCGAAGGCGGTCGTGGTCGGCAGCCGGTCCTTGCGGGCGGCGGTGACGTAGACGGTCGCCTCGGCCAGCCCGTACGCGGGGACCTGGGACTCCGGCTTGACCCCGCACTCCTGGAACGCCTCGAAGAAGGCGTCGAGCGTGCCCGGCCGGATCGGCTCGGCGCCGTTCATGAAGACCGAGACGCCGCTCAGGTCGAGGTCCCGCTTCTCCTCCGCCGTGACCGTGGCGGTGAGGTACTCGTAGGCGAAGTTGGGACCGCCGGTGTAGACGTCGTCGTACTCGCTGAGCAGTTGCAGCCAGCGCACCGGCCGCATGATGAACGCCACCGGGTCCATGAACGCCCCGGCGTTGCCGTAGACCATCGGCAGGCCGCAGATCGAGACCAGCCCCATGTCGTGGAACATCGGCAGCCACATCACCCCGGTCGAGACCCGGGGGGCGCCCTCGAACGCCGCCCACAGCTGCTCGGCGTTGGCGGCCAGGTTGCCGTGCGTGATGATCACTCCGGCGGGCACCCGGGTGGAGCCGGAGGTGTACTGGAGGTAGGCGACCTCGTCCGGGTCGATCTCCTCCGGCGACCACGGAGCGCCCGGCTCCAGGGTGTCCACGGCGATGATCTGCTTGGGACGCGGCACCGGGTTGCCGTCCAGGAACGCCTCCACCTGCGGGAGCACCGAGGAGGTCGTGACGACGCACTCGGGATCGGCGTCGGTGTAGACCGCCAGCAGGCGTTCGGCGTGGCCGGGCAGGTCCGGGGAGAACAGCGGGACCGCGATCAGGCGGGCCCGCATCGCGCCGAAGAAGGCGACGACGTAGTCCATGCACTGGGGGGCCAGGATCGCGACCCGCTCGCCGGGCTCGCTGACCTGGCGCAGTGCCGCAGCGACGGCGTCGACGCGCCGCTCCAGCTCGCTCCAGGAGACGTCGATCCGTACACCGTCGAGCTCGGTGGAGTAGTCCATGAAGGTGTAGGCGCGGTCGTCCGGGAACTCCCGGGCCCAGCGCGCCAGGCGGCTGATGAGCGGGGTACGGTCCAGTTCCGGCAGAGAGGTCATGCGAGTGCTCCAGTGAAGAAGGGGCGATTTCAGGAGATGCGGCGCGCGGCCAGCCGCTGCTCGTCGGGCCAGCGGACGTCCCAGGCCCAGCCGAGCTTCTCGAAGATCCAGATGACCCGGGCGCTGAGGTCGATCTGACCCTTCAGCACCCCGTGCCGGGCGCTGGTGGGGTCGGCGTGGTGCAGGTTGTGCCAGGACTCGCCGAACGACGGGATGGCCAGCCACCAGACGTTGCGGGAGTGGTCCCGGGTGGCGAAGTCCGCGCCGCCGAAGACATGGCAGATCGAGTTGATCGAGAAGGTGACGTGGTCACCGGCGAAGACGCGCAGGAACCCGGCCCAGAACAGCGCGGTGACGGCACCGTGCCAGGACAGGGTCAGCAGCCCGCCCAGCGCCATCGGCACCGCGAACGTGGACAGCACGATCACGGCGTACACGGGGTTGAGCGACAGGAACCGAATGTCCCGGTCGGCGAGCAGGTCCGGGCAGAAGCGCTTGCGCGAGCTGCGGTGCTTGTTGAACAGCCAGCCCATGTGGGCGTGGAAGAGCCCCTTGGTCAGCCCCCACACCCCCGGGCCGTACGCCCAGGGCGAGTGCGGGTCGCCCTCCTGGTCGGCGTACTTGTGGTGCCGCCGGTGATCGGCCACCCAGCGGACCACCGATCCCTGCATCGACTGGCCGCCAAGGATCGCGAGCACGATCCGCAGCCAGCGCTTGGCCTTGAACGAGCCGTGGGTGAAGTGCCGGTGATAGCCCACCGTGATGCCGATGGCGTTGAGCGGGTACAGGACCGCGAAGATCGCGACGTCCGTCCAGCCGAGCCCCCAGCCCCAGAAGAACGGGACGGCGCACAGTACGGCGACGATCGGGCCCACCACGAAGAACACGATCGCCACCCGCTCGAAGAGCGGGACGGGAGTGGGGGAGATATCCGGGTGCGAAGCCCGGCCGGCCTCCGTGGCCGCTGCCGTCATGGGAGTCCTCCGTTTCGGTCGATGGCCCGCGCTGGAGGCGCTGTGCGCGTGCGCGTGACCATGACCGTACGGTCACGGGCCGGGAGGTTACTTTCGAGTCAACTCCGTTTTTTACCCCTCGGCGTTGTCAACCGGGTCACAACGCCCGCGCCGGCCGGCTCATCCCCAGGCGTCCATGGACCCCCCGTGGCATTGCCTCGACTGAGTCCGGGGCAGGACGTACCGATCCGATCGGCGGGGGGAAGGCCATGGGACAGCTCGACGGCAAGGTCGCGGTCGTGACCGGCGGCACCACCGGCATCGGCCTGGCCACCGCGCGGCGCTTCGCCGAGGAGGGCGCGCACGTCTTCGTCACCGGGCGCCGCAAGGCCGAACTCGACGACGCGGTGGCACGGATCGGCGGCCACGTGACCGGCGTGCAGAGCGACGTCTCCGACCTGAGCGACCTGGACGAGCTCTACACCGCCGTGGCCGAGCTGGGCCGCGGCCTCGACGTGCTGTTCGCCAACGCGGGCGGCGGCGAGTTCGCGCGGATCGAGGACGTCTCCGAGCAGCACTTCGACCGGACCTTCGGCATCAACGTGAAGGGCACGCTGTTCACCGTGCAGAAGGCGCTTCCGCTGCTGAACGACGGCGCCTCCGTGATCCTGACGTCCTCGACCGCCGGCAGCGAGGGCAACGAGGCCTTCAGCGTCTACGGCGCGACCAAGGCCGCCGTCCGGTCCCTGGCACGGTCGCTGACCGCCGAGCTCAAGGGCCGCGCCATCCGGGTGAACGCGGTCAGCCCGGGCCCGATCGACACGCCCGGGCTCACCGGTCTGGCGGCGGACGAGGCCGGCGCCGAGCAGCTCCGGGAGGCGCTGATCAGTAAGGTCCCGCTGGGCCGGCTGGGACGTCCGGAGGAGGTCGCCGCGGCCGTGCTGTTCCTCGCCTCGGAGCAGAGCAGCTTCGTCGCCGGCATCGAGCTCTTCGTCGACGGCGGCGCCGCCCAGGTCTGACGCCTACGGATCCAGGCGATCGGACTTGACGGCGGCCAGGAAAGCGGCCACTTCGGGACGGGCGAAGACCAGGACGGGACCGGCCGGTTCCTTGCTGTCCCGGATGCCGACGGTGCCGCGAATCCGCGCGACCTCGACGCACTGATCATGCTGGCCGCTGCTCCGGATGCTCTTGCGCCAGGTGGCATCGGCGAAGTCACTCATAGAGCATCCCTAATCTCGCTTATCAGACGTTCTGTGTCCTTTGCGGGCAGGACTACTGACCTGATCAGATCGTAGGACTCTTCCAGCCGTTTCACGACAGCCGGGTCGTTGACGATCCGGCCCGTACCGCCAGGACCTACGACATAAGCCGCGTCCGGCCCCTCGTCGAATGAGAAGAGCGTGAACGCGGCCGTGAGCCCGACATGTGCGCCGGTCCGGGCCGGGATGACCTGAAGGATGACGTTGGGCTTGCGCATCTCCTCCAGCAATCGGGTGAGCTGGGCTTTCATCACCTCGGGCCCACTGATGGGCCGCCTCAGCGCCGCCTCGTCGAGGATGACCAGGACTCGCGGCGGAGGTTCACGTTCGAGTGCCGCCTGCCTCTGCAACCGCACCTCCACGATCTCGTCCACCAGATGAGGAGCCGTGTCGGCGAGCACGAGTGCACGGATGTACGGCTCGATCTGGAACAGGCCGGTGATGAGCGTGGGTTCGAAGATCTTGATGATCGTGGCCGACCCCTCGTGGCCCGCCAGTGACCGGATCGACTCGGGCAGCCGCTCCTTGAGTACGAGCGGCAGCACGTCCTGGAAGAACGTGCCCGTGCCGTAGATCTTGTCGAGGGTCAGCGCGGCGTGCTCGTCGGGCGCCCGGCTGCCCAGCTCGATCTTGCTCGCGTGCTCGGCGCTGCAGTTGAGCTCGCGGCCCAGCTCGTCGGGCGACCAGCCGCGTTCGAGCCGCAGGGCCCGCATGCGGCCACCGAACAACCCGGCGGCGGACTGCGTCTGATCAATCGTTTTCGGTCTGCGGCCCATGGGGGATGTCCTCGTCTCGGAGTTCCGGACCGTTTGAAGGAGACGGCAAAAAGCACTTCCGAGCGTAGTCATCCGGCTACACCCTGGGAGTCCGAACATCCGGAACGAGCGACGGGCCTCCCCCATGACCACCCACCGGCCGACCCAGGACGACCCCTTCACGATGGTGCTCGAGCCGGTCCCCGAGGCCGTCGGGCAGGCCCGCGACCTGGTCGGGACCGTCTTCGCAGGCTGGGGCCTGGACGCCGACACCGCCCGCCTGATCGTCAGTGAGCTGGCCACCAACGCGGTCCGGGTGTGCGCCCCGGACCAGTACGTCGTCGTACGCGCCCACCTCACCGGGTCCGTACCGACGATCGAGGTGTGGGACTGCTCCGACGAGACGCCCGTCGCCGGCGATCCGGGCCTGACCGACGAGAGCGGCCGGGGACTGCTGCTGGTCGGTCTGCTCTCCTCGCGCTGGGGCGTACGGCCCCGTACCGAGGGCGGGAAGGTCGTCTGGGCCGAGCTGCCCGGCGACCCCGGGACGGCGGCGCCCGCGCGGCCGTAGCCCGGCGGGCCGAGGCCAGGGCCGAGACCGAGACCGGGCCGAAGCCGGGCCGGGGCAGACGGCCGCGTCCGGGTCCTCAGCGCGCCGGGCGCCCGGTGGGCGCGGCCTCGCCGAGCCGGGTGGCTGTGGCGGTGGCGCGGGCACCGGTGAGCCCCGCGTACACGCGCTCGTATCCGGCGGCCATGACCGCGACGTCGAAGCGGCGTTCGGCATGCCGCCGGCAGGCCACCGGGGACAGGGCACCGGCGGCGTCGATCGCCGCGGGCAGCTCCGCCGGGTGGTCCCGGACGCATCCGGTCACCCCGTCGACGACGATCTCGGGCACGGATCCGCGGCGCAGCGCGACGACCGGGGTGCCGCAGGCCATCGCCTCGATCATCACCATGCCGAACGGCTCGTCCCAGGTGATCGGGAACACCATGCAGTGCGCCGCCGCGTAGAGCAGTCGTTTCGCCCGCATGTCCGCCTCGCCGACGAACTCGGCGCCGGCGCCCAGCCGCGGCCGTACCTCGGCGTCGAAGTAGGCGCGCTCCACCGGCTCCAGCATCTTGCCCGCCAGGACGATCGGCCGGCCCGCCCGCCGGGCCGCCTCGATGGCGAGATGGGCTCCTTTGTCAGGGCTGAACCGGCCCAGGAACAGGACGTAGTCGTCCTTGCGGGCGCGAAAGGGGAAGTCCGCGACCCGCAGCCCGTTGTGCACCGTGCCCGCCCAGCGCACGTCCGCCGCGAGCCGCCGCTGGGCGTGCGATATGGCGACCAGGTGGGTGACGGAGGACAGGTGGCGGTAGTAGTCGGCCATCTCCCCCGAGCACGGGCCGTGCGCGGTCACGACCGTCGGGACGGGGCGGCCCTTCGCGGTGAGCGGGCCGGCCAGGGAGTGGTCGTGCACGAGATCGACGTCGAGGTGGTCCAGATAATGGCTGATCCACGCGGCCTGCAGCACCTCGGGCAACGATTCGCCCAGCCGCTCCGAGGGCGGCACCTCGTAGGTGCGCAGGAGCCGGGCGCGGGTGCCGTTACGGCCGGCCGCGACCATGACGACGTCGTGCCCGCGCTCGATGAGGGCGTCGGCGAGACCGGCGACCAGCGTCTCTATCCCCCCGTAGGCCCGCGGCGGCACCGAGAACCAGGGCGGCAGGGCCAGCGCGACGCGCAGCCGGCCGGTGCGGGGCGCGGTCGCCGGCCGCCCGCCGGGCCAGGGGCCGCCGGGCGCCAGGTGCAACCCGCCGGTACCGCTCATGCCGCCTCGCCGGGGGGCAGCGCCGCGGTCAGCGGCGCTCGCGGCTCCTCGACCAGTTCGATGCCCGGCGGCAGCCCCGTCACCTCCAGCCGTCCGTCCGCCACGTGGATCGAGACCCGGCTCCCGGCGAGATTGAACCGGTCGATCCGCAGATCTCCCAGCTCGGGCGGCAGCACGGGCGCGAGCCACACCTTCCCGTGCGGGATGGCGGGGTCGAACCGCAGCAGCACCCGGAGCAGGTGCACCGGGGTCGCCGCCGCCCACGCCTGGGGCGAGCAGGAGGTGGGGTAGGGCACCGGCCGCCGGTACTCGGACCGGTCGAAGCCGCAGAACAGCTCCGGCAGCCGCCCGCCGAAGCTCTCGGCCGCGTCGAGGAGGCTCAAGGCGATGCGCTGGGCCTGCTCGACGAAGCCGTACCGCATGAGGCCCGCGGCGACCACCGCGTTGTCGTGCGGCCAGATCGACCCGTTGTGGTAGCTCATCGGGTTGTAGGCGCCCATCGAGGAGGCGAGCGTGCGCACGCCCCACCCGGCGAACATCTCCGGGCTCATCAGCCGGTCGGCGACGGCGGGCGCCTTGTCGCAGTCGAGGATGCCCGTCAGCAGGCAGTGGCCCATATTGGAGGCGAGCGCGTCGATGGGCCTCTTGTCGCGGTCCAGGCCCACGGCGTACCAGCCCTTGTCCGGCAGCCAGAACGCCTCGTTGAAGCTCCGCTTCAGCGCCGCGGCCCGGTTGACGTAGTGGGCGGCGGTGACCTCGTCGCCCATCTCCCTCGCGAAGTGCGCCCGGGCGACGTAGGCCGCGTAGACGTAGCCCTGCGCCTCGGCGAGGGCGATCGGCGGCTGGGCCAGGGTGCCGTCGGCGAAGTTGATGCCGTCGAAGGAGTCCTTCCAGCCCTGGTTGACCAGGCCGAGATCGGTCTTCCGCCGGTACTCGACGAAGCCGTCGCCGTCCAGGTCGCCGTAGTCCTCGATCCACTGCAGGGCCCGGTCGGCATGCGGCAGCATCTCCTCGACGATGTCGTCGTAGAGCCCCCAGCGCCGCAGCTCGCCCAGCAGCATGACGAACAGCGGGGTGGCGTCGACCGACCCGTAGTAGGCCACGCCGCGCGGCCTGCCGTGCAGCAGGCCGAGGTCGACGCCGTGGCGCAGCTCATGCATGATCTTGCCCGGCTCCTCCTCGCTCAGCGGGTCGACCCGCTCGCCCTGGAGTTCCGCCAGGACGCGCAGGGTGCCGAGGGCCGGCGACTGGTCCAGCGGCAGGGTCATCCAGGAGGAGATGAGCGAGTCCCGCCCGAAGATGGTCATGAACCACGGGGCTCCGGCGGCGATGGCCGGCGGCTGGTCGGGGCGCTCGTGGTCGAAGATGCGCAGCGAGCCGAGATCGGCCCGGCTGCGCCGCAGGGCCGTGCGCAGGCCCGGGTGCAGGGTGGAGACCGTGGGGCTGCCCCGTTCCCAGGCGTTCTGGCGCCGTGCCGGGCCGGCGTGCTCGATCGGATGGTGGGTGGGGAAATGCGGCTCCAGCTCGGTGCCGTCGATCAGCGGCTGCACCAGCACGGTCGTCTCCCAGGTGCCACGGGGCGGCACGGCCACCCGGAAGGCCAGCTCGCCGCAGCTCACCGTGGCCCCCGTGGCGCTCACCCGTACCCCGCGCTGCCTGTCCCGGAACTGGGAGACGATCAGCAGGCCGCCCTCGACCGCCGTCACCGAGCGCGTGCCGCGCTCCCTGCTGAGCCCCGCCTTGACGTCGAACAGATCGGCGAGATCGGACTCGGCCCGCAGCACGAGGTGCAGGCCCGCGGGCTCCCGGGACAGGTTCCGCACCACGATGTCCTCGCGCATGCCCCCGCCTACGTACCGGGCCCGGGTGACCAGCAGGGTGCTCTCCGCCTGGCCCGGCCGCGGCCGCCCCCGTCCCACGAACGTCGCCGAGAACGGCTCACCCGGTATCACCGCCATCGGCTCGGCCGGTCCGCCGTCGATCTGGAGCTCCCAGTGCGACAGCAGGCGGGTGTCGCGGAAGAAGATCCCTTCGGTGCCCCCGGGCGTGATGTCACCGCCGGGCCCGCAGACGCAAAAGGCCGTGCCCTCCACGAGGGTGACGGCGCCCGGGCTCGGTGCGGCCGGGATCTCCTGAGCAGCCGGTTCGCTCACCCTGCCCCCCGTAGTGGACTCGCATGCGCTCCCACCTGGACGTTCCCCTCAACAGTACGACGGGGAGGATCCGGGGCGGTCGGGCAGGCCGGGGGCGGTCGGGCAGGCCGGGCGGCGGGACTCGACAGGCGGGACATGACGAAGGCGCGGACCGCAGTGGTCCGCGCCTGGCCGGGCGGTGCTCCCGCGAGTGGACTCGAACCACTAACCTGCCGGTTAACAGCCGGCTGCTCTGCCAATTGAGCTACGCGGGATCGTCGATGCCGATGATGTTGCTCCGCACACCGGCTGGACTAGATTAGCGCATCCGCAGAGGTGTTCGCTCCGCGCCGCTCCCAGGTCACGCCCTCCCGCACCCCCCGGCCGGACTGCTCCGGTTTTTGCTGGGTACGTCTACGCGCGATCGAACAACAGGGAGATGAATCATGAAGTATCGCGCGACATTCATCGTGGGAGCGGCCGTCGGGTACGTGCTCGGCACCCGGGCCGGCAAGGAACGCTACGAGCAGATCAAGCGGGCCTCCAACCGGGTCGCCGAGAACCTCCAGCTGCAGGAGACCGCCGAGGTGCTGCGCGCCCAGGCCGGCGACAAGGTCGGTACGGCGCGCGAGAAGGTCAGCGGCACCCTGCACGAGAAGTTCGGCGACAAGGCCGACAAGATCCCGGGCATGCACCGGCAGACCGGCGACGAGCTCCGCGAGCACCCGTCCCCGACCGCCCCGACCCGTCCTTGACCGCCCCCGGAGCCGTCGTGGCCGGGCCCCTCGCGGCGATGTGAGGGGCCCGGCCAGGGCGGCTGGGGGCGATCACAGACCCGTCTGGCGGCGAAGATCCTCCAGCAGCTGCTCCGCCTGGGCGCGCAGCCCGGCATCGGAGGGATCGAGCCCGGCGTCGAACACGAACGTCCAGCGCGGCTCACCCCCGTCGCGGCCGCGGCGCCCGACGATGCGGACCCCGCCCCCGCCGGGCAGCGCGCCGTACTGGCTGACCACGATCGTCGCGGTGACCCGCTCCTGCACGGCCCCGGGCACCGCCCCCGGCTCGGCCAGCCCGACGTGATGCCCGCCGTCCCCGCCGACCTCGCGGATGTGCAGCCAGCCGTCCTTCCACTGGGCGCGCTCGATGCGCTCCCACGGCAGCCGGACGAACCCCGCGTCCGGGGCGGGCAGGTACAGCGCGTCCGCGGTGACCACGGTGTACGACCCGCCACGGGTCGTGGCGTGGGCGAGCACGCGCTCCCCCCGCCGCAGGGACAGCGCGTCGCGCACGGCCGGGGGCAGCCGGGCGACCTTGAGTGACCACCGGGGTTTCATGGGTCCACGCTACCGAGGCCCCGCACCGCCGGGGGCCGCCGATCACGCCGCCCGCGGGGCCCGGCGGGCGGCGAGCAGGTCGAGGACCAGGGCCGCGGACCCGCTGAAGTCGTTGCTGCCCCTGCCGGTGCCGTCGAAGGGGTCGAAGAACTCCCGGAAGCCCGACTGCCGGACCAGCCGCAGCGTCGACCCGTACATGAGGTCGGCGATCACCGGGAGACCGTGGCCGGAGGCCCCGAGCCAGATCAGCCAGTTGATAGTGAGCCAGGTCGGCCCGCGCCCGTAGGAGGACCGGTCGAACATCGGGGACTGGATGTCGCAGGTGGGCACCGGATAGCCGGCCGCCCCGGCGAACCGGGCGGACAGCAGCAGGTCGGCCAGCGCGCGCAGCGGCGCGGCCGGCAGCTCCGGGTCGAGCAGCGGGCCGAAGGCCGCGACCGTGGCGACCGGGAGGCGCCGGCCCGCCCGCAGGTCCCGCGCCCGGAAACAGCCCGCCTCCTCGTCCCACAGCCGGTCCAGGAGGGCCTCATGGATCCGCAGCGCCGCCTCCCGGTGCGGCCCCGGGTCCGCGCCGACGATGCCGGCGATCTCGACCAGGGCGTGGGTCGAGGCCAGGTAGACGGCGTTGACCAGCGGATCCTCCACGGCGAAGGGATGGACGTCGCGCAGGTGCTCGTCGCGGTACCCGGCGTCCCGCAGCGTCGTGACCAGCCAGACATAGCGGTCGTAGTCCGTGCCGGTGGGCAGGCCCCGGGGGGTGTGGCAGGACGCGTACGTCGACGGGGGGAGCTGCAGGGCGGCCAGCGGGCGGTCCCAGACGGGGCTGTTGTCCAGGCCCGACTCCCAGGGATGGCAGATCGACATCAGCCCGCCCCCGGCGATGTCGCGGATCTCCGCCAGGTAGCGGTGCTGGGCCACCAGCAGCGGGTACAGGCGGACCAGGAAATCCCGGGCCGCCGCCGCGTCACCGGCGCCCTGGTAGACCCGCAGTGCCGCCAGCGCGTGCAACGGCGGCTGGGTGATCCCGGAGGTCTCGACGTCCCGGGGCGCCGCGGCCTGCTTGCGGCTGCGCCACAGCTCCGGCCCGGGGAAGTAGGCGTGCCGCACCAGCGCCGGGTTGAACACGATGTGCGGCACCAGCCCGTTGGCCCACTGCCCGCCGAACAGCGACAGCAGCTCCTGTTCCGCCCGGTCCTGGCGGTACCGGGCCAGGCCCATGCACACGAACGCCGAGTCCCACCCCCACTGGTGCGGGTAAAGCCCAGGCGAGGGGATCGTGGCGGCACCGGTCCAGTTCGCGTCGAGCACACGCGCGGCGGCCTGCCACAGGACGGACTCGTCGCCGGTCAGACGAGGGCTCATCCTCTTAGAGTGACCGGTCGGTAGCTTCCTGGCCACCCTGTGGAGCCGGTTAAATTCCGCGCACCGGGACGGGGAGGGGGTCCGGAGGGAGGGTCCGCCAGGGCCCGGTGGCGGGAATCAGCGTGGGATCGAGGGCCCGGTCGAGCAGCCACCCGGCGATCTCCTCCCCCGCCGCCACCCCCCGGGCCGCGGTGACCTGGATCCGGGCGGAGAGCCCGCCCGCCTCGGCGAGCTCACCGTGCGCCGGGCGGATCGCCGCGTCGGCCGCCTCGAGCAGCTCCCCGTCGAGCAGGGAGTCACCGGCGGCCAGCAGCGCGCCCGCGCCGCTCCGGCGGGCCACCTCGACCGCCGCCGCCGACTTGGTCAGCGCCCGGGGCAGGCAGTAGATCTTGCGGCCCTGCACCGACGTCGTCCAGCCGAGCTCCGCGCACCAGGCGGTCAGGCCGGCGATCCAGGCGGCGGGCGGCGCGGCCCGGTCGATGACCAGATAGCAGAACAGCTCCGAGGCGATCCGCGGCCGGGACGCGTAGTCGCCGCTCACCTCCGCCAGATGGCCGAAGACCTCGCCGGGGGACGCGCAGCCGTCGGTACGGGCCCGTACCCGCGCCGACCAGTCCTCGTCCTCGACGCCGTCCACCAGCAGCCGGCCGCCGTTGGCGCAGATGGCGTAGCGTGGCGGCCCGCCGGGCAGCCGCACGCGGGCGTACTGCTCGGGGGTCCGGGTCGTCGTCGGCACCAGCAGCGCCGCGCCGCCCAGCCGTTCGAGCCGCTCCGCGGCGACCTGTGTGACGTAGGACAGCGGGAGCTCCTGGTAGAGCTCGACGCACCTCAGCGGGGGCTCCTGCGGTGCGGGGCCACCGCCGTCCATCGCCGCCCTGGAGTAGATCAGGGTGCGGTCCAGGTCCACGCACACGAGGGTCGTCATGACATCGGCCTGATCAGGCCCACACAGGCGTACGGCAGGCCCTCCGGGTCCACCTCGACGACCGGCACGCCGCGCTCGGCCGCCAGCAGCCGGATGTGCGCGAGCTCGGCTCCGGCGTCGGCGCGGGCCAGGATCCGCCACGGCACCCGGCGCAGCAGCACCCGGGTGGTCTCCCCCACGCCCGGTTTGATCAGATTGGTGTCGCCGATGCCGTACCGCTCGCCGATCCGCCGCACGGCCGCCCAGCCGGACCAGTCGGGTGTCCGGTCGGCGGCGGCGTGCGCGGCCCGGTCCGCGGCCACCCGCCCGGCGACCGCGCCGAAGCGGGCGCAGACCGTGTCGAGGAACGTCGCGGAGACGTCGGCGCCGGCCAGGGCGGCGTAGAACTTGGCGCCGTGGAAGTCGCCGGGCCCGATCAGGCCGCGGTTCAGGACCGTACGGCTGACCAGCCCCGACACCGTGGAGTTCAGGCAGGCGGACGGGATCAGGAAGTCCTCGCGGGTACCGAAGATCGGCACGCACCGGCCGGGATCGGCCAGCACCGCGAGCTCGTCGGGGAAGCGCCGTCCGGTCGTCTTCTCGTGCCCGGCCAGCGCCTCGGTCAGCTCGGTGGCGATCGCGCCCTTGCCCGTCCAGCCGTCCACGAACATGACCTGAGCTGGGTCGTGGCGGGCGGCCAGGTAGCGGAGTGCCACCTCGTCGATCCCCCGGCCCCGGACGATGCTGGCCGCGTAGTGCGGCAGGTCGAGGCCGTGCGCGTACGCCGCCCAGCGCCGCACCAGGATGCCCACCGGGGTACCGGCGCGGGCCAGCGACACCAGGACCGTCTCCGGCCCGCGCTCGGCCAGGATCAGCTCGGTGATGAGCCCCACGGCGTACGCCAGCCGGGTCGCGGAGGCGTGCAGGGCGTCGTGGAACAGCCGCTGGTACTCCGGGCCGGGCTGGTACTCCACCGGCAGCGACTCGGCGTAGTGGGCGGTGCCCGCCTGGATGGCCTCCTCGCGCTCCTCCGCCGGGGCCTCCAGCCGCACCCCGGACAGGTCGGTGAGCAGCCAGCCGACGTCCTGCGCGCGGTAGCTGCCGAACTCGGGCCCGCGCAGCGGCCGCGGCAGCGGCTCCGGCTCCGCCGCGGGCCGCCCGGCCGGGGCCGCGGTCACCGCGGGGAGCGCGGCGCGCGCGGGGAGCGCGGCGCGCGCGGGGAGCGCGGCGTGCGCGGCGTGCGGCGGGGTCACGGCCAGCAGCACCGGCGCGCCGAGCGCCGTCAGCAGGGCGAGCAGGCCGCCCGGGGCGTGCAGCGCCGGGGTGTCGGCGGCGTGGTCGACCACCAGCACGATCGCGTCGAACCCGCGTCCCGGGTCCGAGCCGGGGGCGACGTTGTAGGCGTAGCGCTCCCCCGGCCCGTCGGCCGGGGCGTCGTGGGCCGGGAACGCGAGCCGGGTACGGATGGCGTAGCCCGGATCGTCGACCGCCAGCACCGGTGAGCGGGTGGTCGTGGAGAAGCGGACCTCGGCCGTCCCCAGCGAGTCGGCGAGCGTCTCCGCCAGCCGCAGCGGCAGGTACATCAGCTCTTCGAAGCCCAGAACGAGCACTCTCGCCCGCGGGTCGCCGGGCCGCCCCGGCTTCTCTCCCGCCAGGCCCGGCGGGTTTGCCGAATCCGGCAGGGCGGCGGCGATCCGGCCGGCCATGGCGGGCAGGGCCGGCTCCAGCAGCGCCCGGTGCCGCGGGGTGAACCCGTGGCGCCCACCGTCCGGCAGGCCCGCCGGCCACCCGAGCTCGACCCGCCGCACCGCTCCGGCGACCGCCGGGCCCGCGCGGCCGGGCGGCGGGTCGCCCACCCGCAGGGAGGTGAGCAGGCGCTCGGCGGTGTCCAGGATGCCGGGCGGCAGCAGCACCCGGCCGGTGGCGAGGGAGAGCGTGTCCACCCGGGCGCCGAGCTCGGCGGCGAGCGCGGTCATCGCGGCCCGGTCGTCCGGCCCGCGCATGTCCACCAGGGACGCCACGACGTAGTGGCGGCGCGGGCGTACGGCGTGCAGGGCCCGCAGGGTGTTGCGCACGGTGGTGCCGGTGGACAGCTCGTCGTCGACCAGCACCAGCGGCAGCCCGGTGTCCAGCGGATGGCCGGGGCCCGGCAGCAGCAGATGGCCGGTGGCGTGGCTGTGCTCCTCCTCGAACCCGCCGTAGGCGGCGACACCGTCGACGGGACGGCGGGTGGAGTGCAGGTAGTGGGCACCGCCCAGGGCGTCGGCGACCGAGTGCCCGAGCCCCGTGGCGGTCTCGGCGTAGCCGAGCACCACCGCCTCCACCGGCGGCCCGGCGGCCGCGCGAAGCCCGTCCCGGAACGCCGCGGCGGCTCCCGGGGCGCCCGTCAGCGCCCGCGCCAGCGGCTCCCAGGGGGCGGGTGCCCCGGCACCGGTGAGGACGTCGCGGACCAGGCCGCCGAGCAGCAGGCCCGCGCCGTGGACCAGCCGGGGATCGGCGGGCACGTGCTTGCCCAGCACGGTGGAGACCAGCAGATGGGCGCGGCGGGGATTGCGGCGCACGGCCAGCCCCACCAGGTCGGCCAGGCGGACCGGCCCGGCACCCGCTCCGGCGCCCGCTCCTCCGGAGCCGTCGACCCGCACGCCGAGACGGGCCGCCACCCATTCGCCCGGCCAGGCCCGCCCGGCCTGCCCGGCCGGCCCGGCCGGCCCGGGGACGGTCACGCGGCGGTCGCCGCGGCGTCGAGCAGGTCGGCGACGGTGACGCCCTCGGCGGCGACCCCGAACACCTGCGCCCGCAACTGGAGCCGCTGCGCCCACGCCCGGTGCGGCTTGGCCTCGTTCATCTTGTTGGAGTAGCGGCTCGCCAGCACGCCGCCCGCGCCCACGTCGTTGAAGGAGGCCAGGATGTCGGCGGCGTCGCAGTACTCCTCGTGCGTCACCACCGACAGGGCGTGCACCGCGGCCACGTGGGTGGGGTGGATCACGGTCTTGCCGGTGAGCCCGTTGGCCTTGTCCAGGTGCACCTCGCGCATCAGGCCGTCCAGGCCGAGACCGCGCCACCGGTCGTGCCGGGCGAAGAACTGCGACCGGGGCATCCGGGTCCTGCCGAAGTACTCCCAGACCGGGCCGGTGATCACGAACCCGCTGCCGGCCCGGCCCAGGATGTTCACCACGTCGGAGATCAGGCCGGCGACCGGCTGGATGTCGTAGATGGTCAGCTCACGGGGCCTGCGCAGCCCGTAGGCCGAGCACAGGTCGGTGGCGCCCAGCCGCACCGCCAGGACCCGTGACCGGTGCTTGGCCAGCAGCAGCGAGATGTCGTGCAGGGTCTCCGCCCGGGACTCGAGGTAGATCGCCTCCGGGCTCTCGATCACCGGCATGCCGTAGAGCCGCAGCCCGGTCGCGTCCGCCGTACCGGCGAGGGCGTCCAGGAACGCCGCGCCGGAGGAGCCGGTGAACTTGGGCAGCACGAACCCGCTGACGTCCTCCGCCGCCGGGCCGAGCCGGGCGACCATATCGGGGATCTGCTCGGGGGCCCGGACCCGGATGAACAGCAGCGGCCGTGAGCCCTCACCGCCGCCGTGCGCCTCGCGCAGTTGCGCGACCAGGTTGGCCTCCGCCTCCGGCACCTGGTCGTCGGCGATGGCGTCCTCCAGGCAGATCACCATGCTGGTGACGCCACGGCCGGCGCTCCGGCGGATGTCGGCCGCGAGCGCGGGCCGGATCGCGGGAGCGTAGAGCGTGGCACCGAGGGCGACGGCGAGCACCTCCGGATCGTCGTCGCGGGTGAAAGCCTGAGGCTCCCGGTGGAACAGCCGCCGATGCCGTGCCGGCGCCAGCCGGGCGAAATGACGCATGGACGCCCGGCTACAGGAACGCCGCAACCGCGGGCAGCAGGTGCTGGAAGGTGCGCCCGGTCGCGGGAGCACCGATCGCGGTCATGGACCAGCCCTGACCGTCCCGGGAGACCTTCGCCATGATCTGCGCGCTGTGCGAACCGCCGCCCGACAGCTCGTACCGGGCGATCTCCTGGCCGTTGCTCTCGTCGATGAGCCGGCAGAAGGCGTTCTGGATCTGGGAGAAGTCCTGCCCGGTGAACGAGTTGACCGTGAAGACCAGCTGGTCGACCTGCGCCGGGACCCCGGTCAGGTCGACCCTGATGGACTCGTCGTCGCCCTCACCGGCGCCGGTCGTGTTGTCGCCGGTGTGCAGGACCGACCCGTCCTTGCTGCGCAGCTGCCGGAACCAGACGGCGTCGGCGAGGTTGCCGCCGCCGTCGAAGAGCAGGCAGGAGGCGTCGAGGTCGATGGTCTGGGGCCTGGACCCGAACAGGCCCTTCTTGGGCGCCGCGTCCCAGCCCAGGCCCATCCGGACCTGGGTCAGTGTCCCGCCGCCCGGTTTGGTCAGCGAGACCTTTTGTCCCTTTTGGAGCGATATCGACATACGTGTGTTCCTTCATCGGGGGTTGATCCGGTCACACGCGGCTGAACTCGAATTCCTTTTTTCCGGCCGCTCCGCCGGCGGGAAGTCTCGCTCGCCGGTTCCGGATGATCGAGGAGAGCATCGAGGCGATGATCAGGATCGCGCCGGTGAGGCCGCTGACGACCTCGGGAACCTCCCGGGAGACACCGACCAGCATGGTGACCGCGAGGGCGCCGATCGCCCAGTGCGCTCCGTGCTCCAGGTAGATGTACTCCGCCAGGCTGCCCTTCTTGACGAGGTAGACCGTAAGCGAGCGGATGTACAGCGCGCCGATGCCGAGGCCGGCGGCGATGATGAACAGGTTGCTGCTGATCGCGAACGCGCCGATCACACCGTCGAAGGAGAACGAGGCGTCCAGCACCTCGAGGTACAGGAAGAGGAAGAACGCGGCCTTGCCGGTGGCCAGGACCGCTTTGTTCGGCCCGGTGCGCTCCGGCTCGCCGGACTCCTCCGGGTCGTCGTCGGAGCTCCCGGCCGCCATCTCCGCGCCCTGCGCCACGAACAGCTCACCCAGCCCGTTGACCAGCAGGTAGGTCACGATGCCGAGCACACCGGCGATCATCACTGGCGAGGGGTCGTCGGCGAAGATGCCGCCGACGACCGCCAGCGCGATCGATGCCACCACGACCGACAGGTGGTCAAGCCTGCCGATCTTGGCGAGCGGGCGTTCCAGCCAGCCCAGCCACTTCACCGCGCGCTCCTCGAAGATGAAGTCGAGGAACAGCAGCAGCAGGAATATCCCGCCGAAGGCGGCGATCATCGGATGGGCCTCGTCGAGCTTCGCCGCGTAGGCCGCCCCGTCGTTCATGGCCAGGTCGAGCGCCTGCAGCGGGTTGAGCTTGGCGGTGATGCCGACGATGACCAACGGGAACAGCAGGCGCATGCCGAAGACCGCGACCGCGATGCCGATGGTCAGGAAGATCTTCTGCCAGAACTCGCTCATCCGCTCGAGCACCTTGGCGTTGACCACGGCGTTGTCGAAGGACAGCGAGATCTCCAGGACGGCGAGGATCGCCACCGTCGCCAGTGCCGTCGGGCCGCCGAGCACGACCGCGGCCAGCAGGCCGGCTGCGGTGATGGCGAAGGACCAGCGGAACGTTTGGAAGATCATCCGACGTTGACACCGAAGTCCATGGCGATGCCGGCGAGCCCGGACGCGTATCCCTGGCCCACGGCGCGGAACTTCCACTCGCCCTGGTTGCGGTAGAGCTCGCCGAACACCATGGCGGTCTCGGTGGAGGCGTCCTCGGAGAGGTCGTAGCGCGCGAGCTCGGAGTTGTCGGCCTGGTCCACCACCCGGATGAAGGCGTTGCGCACCTGCCCGAAGGCCTGGCCGCGGTTGTCGGCGTCATAGATCGACACCGGGAACACGATGCGCTCGCACTCGGGGGGCACGGTGTTCAGGCTCACCCGCACGACCTCGTCGTCGCCCTCGCCGGCTCCGGTGAGGTTGTCACCGGCGTGCTCGACCGAGCCGTCCGGGCTGCGCAGGTTGTTGAAGAACACGAAGTGCTGGTCGGACAGCACCTTGCCCGCGCCGTCCAGCAGCAGCGCCGACGCGTCCAGGTCGAATTCGGTGCCGGTCGTGGTCCGCACGTCCCAGCCGAGCCCGACGAGGACGGCGGTGAGGTTCGGAGCGGCCTTCGTCAAAGAGACGTTGCCGCCCTTGGCCAGGGAGACTCCCATGAGTTGTGTTTCCCTCTCGTCAGATCGTCGTCAGAAGGTGACGCCGAAGTCCACGGCGATGCCGGCCGGCCGGATGCCGGCCCCTGACCCACCCGGCCCAGGATCCCGCTTGGTGACCGGAACGTCACCGCTCTTCGTCAAGGTGACGAACATCGGGCCTCCCAGGTTCCAATGGTGTTCACTCTGCTCAACGTCCGGGACTACGACGTTGTTCGCAAGGTTAACGTTCCCTTTGCCGGGCGGGAACAAAGGTCGCGAGGTCCGTGCCGCCGCGCGGAGTCCTCGACGGCCTCCCCGCGCGGCGCGTGCGCGACACTGAAGACCGGCGGAGCCTGATCGGAAAGGGAGGTCGCCGTGCAGAGATCCGGCCGTGGCCGGGGGGCTCAGGCCCTGGCGGCGGCGACCGCCGCCAAGGACGCGGCGGCGAACGCCTTCTACGAGATGGACCAGGCACAGCGTTATGTCGCCGGACGGGTGATGATCTTCGCGGACCTGGACCGCGACGGCGCGCGCCGCACCCAGGCCGAGTTCGCGGCGCTGACCGAGACGGCCGACACCGCGGCGTCCGCCTACATCGCGATCGTCGACGCCCACGATCTCAACGACCCCAACCGCACCCCCGCGGAGTACGACGCCGCGGAGCGGGCCTTCGGCGCGGTGATCGGGCGGCTCGTCGAGGCCACCGCCCGGTTCAACGAGTGCGCCGAGCGGATCACCCCGCAGCTGGCCCGGCTGGAGGCCTCGCTGGACCGGCTGGCCGCCGCGCTGACCGCGGCCCGGGAGACGGTGGCCGCCGCCGAGGCCGCGATCGCCGCGGCCCGCACCGCCGGCATGGACCCCTCCGGGCCCGAGCGGGACCTCGCCCCGGTCCGCGAGGCGCTGGCCCAGGTCGGCTCCCAGGGGCTCGGCGGGCTGGGCCTCGCCGGTGCCCTCGAGGTGGCCGGGCGGGCCCGGGAGACCGCCGAGCGGGTCCGGGACGCCGCGCTCGAGCTCCCTCAGCTGGCCGGGAACGTCCAGCGGTCGCTGGTGGCCATCCGCACCCGGGTCGACGTCGTCGCGGGCCGCCAGGGCCCGGTGGAGGCCGCTATGAGCCAGCTGCGGCGGCGCTACTCGACCGCCTGCTGGCAGGATCTCAAGGACGTGCCCGCCACCCTGCAGGCGGCGGTCGGCCGCGCCCGCGAACGGCTGGCCGAGGCCGAGGCGTACTCCGGCCGGCGCGAGTGGCAGGCCGCCCAGCAGGCGGTCACCTCGGCGCGCACCGAGCTCACCGCCGCCGACCGCCGGGCGGGCCAGGTCACCGGCCGGCTCGCCGACCTCGACGCGGCGGCCGCCGATCCGGCCAAGCCGGCCGCGACGGTGCGGTTCGCCGTACGCGACGCCCAGCGCCTGGCCACGGTGCAGCCGGGCGGTCCGGCGCCCGGGCACGTCCGGGTGCTGGACACGCTCGTCGCGCGGCTGGACGCCGCCGCCGGGAAACTGACCGGCCCGCACCCGGACTACTGGGCCTACCTCACCGAGCTGGAGGCGATCAAGACCGCCGCCGCCGACGTGGTGGCCCGGATCCGCGCCGAGCGCGCCGGCGGGTAGCCGGGCCCGGGCCGCCATCAGGCGAACAGCGTGTCGCCCCAGTGACCGCCCTTGCGGACGCCCGGCGGGCACGCGAAGACGCCGGAGCCGACGTGCTGGATGTACTCGTTGAGCCGGTCGCCGCCGGCCGTCAGCCGCTTCTGCAGCGGGATGAAGCCCGTGCGCACGTCCCGCTGGTAGGCCAGGAAGAACAGGCCCGCGTCCAGCCTGCCCAGCCCGTCGGAGCCGTCGGTGAAGGAGTAACCGCGGCGCAGGATCCGCAGTCCGGCGTTGCTGTCGGGGTTGGCCAGCCGTACGTGCGAGTCGGGGGGCAGCCTGGCCACGTCCACCTTGTCGTGCTCGTGCTTCGTGCCGTACGCCGCGCCCTCGCCCTTGGTCCGCCCGAAGATGTCCTCCTGCTCCTTGAGGGAGGTGCGGTCCCAGGTCTCGATGTGCATCCGGATCCGGCGCGCCACGAGGTACGACCCGCCCGCCATCCAGTCGGCTCCGTCGCCCGCGCCCGCCCAGACGAACCGGCTGAGCGCCTTGTCGTCGTCGGCCGCGATGTTGCGGGTGCCGTCCTTGAACCCCATCAGGTTGCGCGGGGTCTGCGCGTCCGGGGTGGTGGAGGAGGTCTTGCCGAAGCCGAGCTGGGAGTACCGCACGGTCACGATGCCGAAGCCGATCCGCGCCAGGTTGCGGATCGCGTGCACGGCGACCTGCGGGTCGTCGGCGCAGGCCTGGACGGCGATGTCGCCGCCGCTGCGGGCGGGGTCGAGCGCGTCGCCCGGGAAGTGCGGCAGGTCGGCCAGCGCCGCCGGGCGCCTGGCCTTGAGCCCGAACCGGTCCTTGCCGTCCTTCTCGAACAGCGTCGGCCCGAAGCCGATCGTCAGCGTCAGCCGGGAGGCGGGCAGGCCGAGCGCCTCGCCGGTGTCGTCCGGCGGGGCCTCCGGCATGCCGCCGACCGCGCCGGAGCCGTGCGGCCGCCCCGCGGTCATGGCGGCCGCCGCGGCCGTCCAGGCCTCGAGCAGCCCGGCCAGCTTGGCCCGGTCGCCGGTCACCACGTCGAAGGCGGCGAAGTGCAGCCGGTCCTGGACCGGGGTGGCGATGCCGGCCTGGTGGCCGCCGAAGAACGGGATCACGCCGTCGGAGGCCTGCTTCTCGTCCGCCTGGGCGACACTGACCAGGCCGGCGCCGACGGCCGCACCGGCGACGACGCTGAGGCCGGAGAAGCCCAGCATCCGGCGCCGGCTGACCTGCGCGCCCTGCCCCGCGGGCTCCGGCACGGGCTCGGCGGCCGGGTCGCCGCTCACTTGGCCACCGCCGCGGCCAGCTTGGACAGCGGCTCCCCGAGCGCGTTGACGCCGTCGGCGAGCTCCTTGACCTGCGCCTTGCTCAGGGTGGTGTAGGAGACGTAGCCGTCGTCCTTCTCGTGCTTGGCGAGCAGCGTCTCGACGGCGCCGAACTCCTGGTCGAGGGTCTTGGTGAGGGCCGCGTCCTTCTCCTGTGCGACCGGCCGCAGCAGCTCGAAGACCTTCCGGGCGCCGTCGACGTTGGCCTTGAAGTCGACCAGGTCGGTGTGCGAGAAGGCCTCCTCCTCGCCGGTCACCTTTCCGGTCGCGACCTCGTCGAGGAGCTCCTTGGCGCCGTTGGCCATGGAGGTGGGCGTGATCACGGCGCTCGGCACCTTGGCCTTGAGGTCCTCGAGGTCCTTGATGAGCCGGTCGGCGTACTTCTCCTCGCCGCGCACCGAGCCCTTCACCCACAGCGCCTTCTCCAGCCGGTGCCAGCCGGTCCACTCCGCGCCCTTCTCGAGGTCCTTCTCGCGCAGGTCGACCTTGGGGTCGATGTCGCCGAAGGCCTCCGCGACCGGCTCGATGGACTCCCAGCCGAACCGGGACGGCGCGTACAGCGCCTTGGCCCCGGCGACGTCGCCCTTGTCGACCGAGGCGGCGAACATGCGGGTCTTGGCCAGCGTGTCGTCGACCTGGGCGGTGACGTAGGCCCGGTAGTCGGTGACGGCCCGGGTCAGCCGCGAGTCGGCGGCGCCCTGGGCCTGGCCGGTGACGGTGATGTCCTGGCGGATCCCGTTGCCCTGCATGCCGGGCTTGCAGGCCACCTGGTACTTCCCGGCCGTCAGCTCGACGGTGAGCTCGGCGCCGGTGCCGGGCCCGATGTTCTCCCGCTCGGTCACGATCTTGTCGCCGGGGGCGTAGACGTAGACCTCGGTGACCTTGGCACCCTTGTTCGTGATCTTGAAGACGGTCTTGCCCGCCGGGAGGTCCTTCTTCGAGACCTCGCAGGCGTCGTCGGTCGAGGTGACCGAGATCGCGCCGCTGCTCGAACCGCTTTTCGCCTCGGAACCGCCGCAGGCGGTGAGGGTCGACAGCGAGAGCACGGTGACGCCCGCGGCGGCGAGGGCATGAACAGGACGCATAGGGTCTCCAGACGAGAACAAGGCACGGTAAGGCTAGCCTAAATTAGCTTTACCTAACCTTGGTTCGTCAAGGGGACAGTTACCTGCTCAGCTGTGACGATCCCCACGCCGGGACTGCAGGCCCACGGTGAGGTTCCGCGCGGCCATGGGCTGCGGGGTGTTCTGGAGGGGTCCGGGCTGCTGCTGGTAAGGCTGCTGGGCACCGGCTCCCTCGGCCGGCCGGCCCGCCGCGTCGGCGAGCGGGGTGGCCCAGACGGCGGTTCCGTAGGCGCAGATCTCGTGTCCGCTCCCGGCCACCGGCCCGTTGTCGAACCGCATGCCCACGACGGCGTTGGCGCCCTTGCGCTGGGCCTCGGCCTTGAGCCGTTCCACGGCGTCACGGCGGGCCCGCGTCAGGCCGGGAGACTGCGCGGCCTGGCCGTCGTCCGGCATCCGGAACGTTCCGCTGCTCTGGCCGCCCGGCGCGTTCGCCGGGCCGGCGTGCACCGCCACGGCGAAGACCTCGCCGAGGTACGCCTTGATGTCATAGCCCGCCAGGCCGTCGGTCGTCGCGATCAGCATCTGCTCACCGTACGGCACGAAATGTCCCGGTGTGGGGGCACTGGAAGGAAAGGGTGGGAGGGGCGGTCCCCCAGGGCCGCCCCCGCCTCCACCTCAGCCGGGCACCTCAGTCGAGGTACTCCCGGAGCGTCTGTGCCCGCGAGGGGTGACGCAGTTTCGCCAGGGTCTTGGACTCGATCTGGCGAATGCGCTCACGGGTGACGCCGAACTCCCGGCCGACCTCTTCGAGCGTTCTCGGATGGCCGTCGGTCAGGCCGAAGCGCAGCTGGATGATGCGCTGTTCCCGGTCCGACAGCGTGGCGAGGATGTCCTCCAGCTGGTCCTGGAGCAGGATGAACGCCGCCGCCTCGATCGGCACGACGGCGTCGGCGTCCTCGATGAAGTCGCCCAGGTCGGAGTCCTCCTCCCCGATGGGCGACTGGAGGGACACCGGCTCCTGCGCGATCCGCTGGATCTCCACGACCCGCTCGGCGCCCAGCCCCATCTCCGCGCCGATCTCCTCGGGGAGGGGCTCCCGGCCCAGATCCTGGTGCAACTGGCGCTGGACGCGGACCAGCTTGTTGATGGTCTCCACCATGTGCACCGGGATCCTGATGGTGCGTGCCTGGTCGGCGATCGCCCTGGTGATCGCCTGGCGGATCCACCAGGTCGCGTAGGTCGAGAATTTGTATCCTTTGGTGTAGTCGAATTTCTCGACTGCGCGGATGAGCCCGAGATTGCCCTCCTGGATCAGATCGAGGAATAGCATTCCGCGGCCCACGTAGCGTTTGGCGATGGACACCACCAGACGCAGGTTGGCCTCAATGAGACGTTGCTTGGCCCGCACCCCATGCCGGGCCAGCAGTTCGAGGTCGAGCCGTTGTGGCCGGGACAAGATGGCCGCCCGGGCCAGCTTCTCCTCGGCGAACAGTCCCGCCTCGATTGATTTCGCGAGTTCGACCTCATCTTCTGCCGTGAGTAGCGGTACGCGACCGATTTCTCGCAGATAGATCCGGACCAAGTCGCTTGTCGGCGCCCGCTTGTTGAGGTCTCCCTCATCAGCCCGCGTGAGTTCCTCGGTCTCGTTCTGAGACTCGAGAACCTCCACCCCCTGCTCTGCGAGCATCCGGACGACACGCTCGAGCGTGTCGGCCGGCAAGTCCGAGCGATCGATCACAGCAGTAACGTCGTCGACGGTCACACCACCGCCACGTTCTCTGCCACGTGCGACGAGATCCACCACCTGCTCAACCGATGGCGCCTCGCTGGGCAGCACCGAAGGGCTCACGGTGACAGTGTGCGTCAAGGAACCTCTAGATCACAGGACCCATTTTTCTCGGCGTGCGCTCTAATGAGTCCCGATGACGCGTTCCCGCAACATGCGTCGCTGCTGCTCAAGCGCGACAAGGTCGCCGAACAGGCGGTTGTAGTCGTCCGCCTGATCGACCGGATTCAGCCGCCCGAGTTTCGACTTCAGCCGGGCGATGTCCCTGGTGAGCTGGCTCTCCTGAATTCGGGCCAGCAATGCCGCCGCATAACGGTCGTCCGAATCGACGTTGGAATGCGGCGCCTCCACCCCGAGCCGGGTGATCAGATCTCGGACCTCGTCGTTGGGGGCCGCCTCGCGCAGCCGTACCGCCCAGTCGGTCGTGCCCTCCGCGGCCGCGACACCGCCGAGCCCGGCGATCACCTCGCGGACCGCGGCGTGCGGCGGCGCGGTGAACACCTCCGCGGGCAGGGCGTCGAAGACCGGCCCCATCGTGGCGGGCCGCTGAACGGCCAGCTTGAGGGTCTCCCGCTCGATCTGGATCACGGGGTCGTCCGGGTCGTACGCGGGCCGCGCCGGGGCCTCCTGGGCCGCGCCGGACCCGCCCGGGCCGCCCGCGCCCCCGGGCCCGCCCGAGCCCGTGCCGGACCCGCGGGCGTTCGGGCGGGCACGCGCGATGTGCTCGCGCACCCGGCCCAGCACGAACGCCTCGTCCATGATCCCGAGCCAGCGGTCGAGGTTGACCGCGTACATCTGGCGGAGCCCGCGGTCCTTGATCGCCGCCACGACCGGGGCGGCGCCGTCGAGCGCGGCCAGCCGGCCCTCCACGGTGTCCAGGTCGTGCCGCTGGATGGCGCTGCGGATGGCGAACTCGAACAGCGGCACCCGGGCCGCGATGAGATCGCGGACGGCCGCCTCACCGTGCTTGAGGCGCAGGTCGCACGGGTCCAGGCCGTCCGGCTGCACCGCGACGAACGTCTGGGTCACGAACTTCTGCTCGTCCTCGAAGGCGCGCAGCGCCGCCTTCTGCCCGGCGGCGTCGCCGTCGAAGGTGAAGATCACCTCGCCGCGGAACTCGCTCTGGTCCATGAGCAGCCGGCGAAGGATCTTGATGTGGTCCTCGCCGAAGGCCGTGCCGGAGGTGGCGATGGCCGTCGGCACCCCGGACAGGTGACACGCCATCACGTCGGTGTAGCCCTCGACGATCACGGCTTGGCGGCGCCGGGAGATCTCCTTCTTGGCCAGATCCGCGCCGTAGAGCACCGAGCCCTTCTTGAAGATGGAGGTCTCGGGCGTGTTGAGATACTTGGGGCCGTCGTCGGTGTCCCACAGCTTGCGCGCGCCGAACCCGACGACGTCCCCGGTCAGATCACGGATGGGCCAGATCAGCCGGCCGCGGAAGCGGTCCCGGGGGCCGCGGCGGCCCTCGCTGGCCAGCCCGCCGAGGATCAGCTCCTTGTCGGTGAAGCCGCGCCCGCGCAGGTGCCGGACCAGCGCCTCCCACTCGTTGGGCGCGTAGCCGATCCCGAACTGCTCGGCGTGCGCCGCCTCGAAGCCCCGCTCGGCCAGGAACCGGCGGCCGATGAGGGCCTCGGCGGAGCCGAGCTGCTCGGCGTAGAACTGGGCGGCGGCCTTGTGCGCCTCGACCAGCCGGGCGCGCTGCCCCTGGTCCTTGCGCGGCGTGTAGCCGCCCTCCTCGTAGCGGAGGTCGATCCCGGCCTTGCCGGCCAGCCGCTCGATCGACTCCGCGAAGGTCAGGTGCTCGATCTGCTGGATGAACGAGATCGCGTCGCCGCCGAGGCCGCAGCCGAAGCAGTACCAGAGGTTGTTGGACGGCGTCACGTTGAACGATGGGGACTTCTCATCGTGAAACGGGCACAACCCCTTGAGGGAACCGCCGCCGGCGTTGCGGAGCTGGAGGTACTCCCCCACCACCTCAGCGATCGGTGACCGCTCCCGTACGAGCGCGATGTCCTCGTTGCGGATCCGGCCTGCCACGTCGGCGAGTCTAGCCGCGCGCCGGGGTACACCGTGCCGGGACGGATCAGGACGGCGGTGTGACGGGCACGGCATCGCCGGCGGTACGGAGCGTGTGACGAGAGTGTTAAATCCGCCATCTGGGCGTTCCGGAACGGTTAAATCACCTTTCGGGACGTTCAGGATGACCGGGCCTGCGGTTAGCGTCTCCAACTGTGCTGATCACTCCTCACGAACAGGAACGCCTGCTCATCTACGTGGCCGCCCAGGTCGCGCGGGAACGCCGGGCGCGCGGGCTGAGGCTCAATCACCCCGAAGCGACCGCGATCATCGCCGCGTACGTCCTGGAGGGGGCCCGCGACGGCCGCGGCGTCGCCGAGCTGATGGAGGCCGGCCGCACCGTCCTGACCCGCGAGGACGTGATGGAGGGGATCGCGGAGATGCTCGACTCGGTACAGATCGAGGCGACCTTCCCCGACGGCACCAAGCTCGTCACCGTGCACCGGCCGATCGCGTGAGCGGCCTCGTCCCCGGCCAGGTGATCCCGGGCGCGGAGCCGGTGGAGCTCAACCCGGGCCGCCCGCGGGTGAGCGTGACGGTCGCCAACACCGGCGACCGGCCGGTCCAGGTGGGGTCGCACTATCACTTCGCCGCGGCCAACCCGGCCCTGGACTTCGACCGCACGGCCGCCTGGGGCCACCGCCTGGACGTCCCGGCCGGCACCGCCGTGCGGTTCGAGCCCGGCATCACCCGCGAGGTGTCCCTCGTGCCGCTGGCCGGCAACCGCATCGTGCCCGGCCTGCGCCTGGGCGGCCCTGGAGCCCTCGATGACTGAGCTGTCCCGCTCGCGCTACGCCGAGCTGTACGGCCCGACCACCGGCGACCGGGTGCGGCTGGCCGACACCGACCTGTTCATCGAGGTGACCGAGGACCGCAGCCGGGGCGCCGGGGCCGGCGACGAGGCGGTCTTCGGCGGCGGCAAGGTCATCCGCGAGTCGATGGGCCAGGCCCGGACGACCCGCGCGGAGGGCGCCCCCGACCTGGTCATCACCGGAGCGGTGATCCTCGATCACTGGGGGATCATCAAGGCCGACGTGGGGGTGCGCGACGGCCGGATCGTCGCCCTCGGCAAGGCCGGCAACCCCGACACGATGGACGGCGTCCACCCCGACCTGGTGATCGGCCCGTCCACCGAGATCCTGGCGGGCAACGGCAAGATCCTGACCGCGGGGGCGGTGGACTCGCACGTCCACCTGATCTGCCCGCAGCTGATGGAGGAGGCGCTCGGCGCAGGCGTCACCACCATCATCGGCGGCGGCACCGGGCCCGCCGAGGGCACCAAGGCCACGACGGTCACCGGCACCTGGTACCTCCACCGGATGCTGGAGTCCCTCGACTCCTGGCCGGTCAACGTCGCGCTGCTGGGCAAGGGCAACACCGTCTCGGAGGAGGCGCTCTGGGAGCAGCTCCGGGCCGGCGCCTCCGGGTTCAAGCTGCACGAGGACTGGGGCACCACCCCCGCGGCGATCGACGCCTGCCTGCGGGTGGCCGACGCCTCCGGCGTCCAGGTGGCCCTGCACTCCGACACCCTCAACGAGGCCGGCTACGTCGAGTCGACCCTGGGCGCGATCGGCGGCCGGTCCATCCACGCCTACCACACCGAGGGCGCGGGCGGCGGGCACGCGCCGGACATCATCACCGTCGCCGGCCACGCCAACGTGCTGCCGTCCTCGACCAACCCGACCCGGCCGCACACGGTCAACACCCTCGACGAGCACCTCGACATGCTCATGGTCTGCCACCACCTGAACCCGTCGGTGCCCGAGGACCTGGCGTTCGCCGAGTCGCGGATCCGGCCGACGACCATGGCGGCGGAGGACGTCCTGCACGACCTGGGCGCGATCTCGATCATCGGCTCGGACTCGCAGGCGATGGGCCGCATCGGCGAGACCGTGCTCCGTACCTGGCAGACCGCGCACGTGATGAAGGCGCGGCGCGGCGCGCTGGAGGGCCCGGCCGACAACCTGCGGGCACGCCGCTACGTCGCCAAGTACACGATCTGCCCGGCGATCGCGCACGGGCTCGACGACGAGCTCGGCTCGGTCGAGACCGGCAAGCTCGCCGACCTGGTGCTGTGGGATCCGGCGTTCTTCGGCGTCCGCCCGCACCTCGTGATCAAGGGCGGCATGATCGCCTGGGCCCAGATGGGCGACGCCAACGCCTCCATCCCGACCCCGCAGCCGATCCTGCCCCGGCCGATGTGGGGGGCGGCACCGGTGGTCGCGGCCGGCACCTCGGTGCACTTCGTCTCCGCCGCCGCCCTCGAGGACGGGCTGGCCGGGCGGCTGGCCGTCCGGCGCGCGATGGTCCCGGTGAAGGACACCCGGCGGCTCGGCAAGGACGCCATGCCGCTCAACGGCGCGCTGCCCCGGATCGAGGTCGACCCCGACACCTTCACGGTCTCGATCGACGGCGAGCCGGTGGAGCCCGCACCGGCGTCCGAGCTGCCCATGGCCCAGCGCTACTTTCTGTTCTGATGAGCACGCTCCGATGAGCCTCCCCACCCGGCTGCTGCTGCTCGCGGACTCACGGCTGCCGGCCGGCGGGCACGCCCACTCGGGCGGGCTGGAGGCCGCGGCCACCGCGGGCGTCGTCGAGGACCTCGGCGGCCTGGCCGACTTCCTGCGCGGCCGGCTGGCCACCGCCGGGCTGGTCTCCGCCGCCCTCGCCGCGGCGGCGTGCCACCACGCCGGGCGGGAGGACGGCGGGCGTGCGGATGGGGGGTGGGGGATGCTGGACGCGGAGGCGGACGCGCGTACGCCCTCGCCGGCCCAGCGGCAGGCGTCGCGGGCGCAGGGCCGGTCGCTGCTGCGCGCCGCCCGCACGGCCTGGCCCGCGCCCGCCCTGGACGCCCTGCGGGCCGCGGTCCCGGGCGGGGCGCACCATCCGGTCGTGCTGGGCGTCACCACCGCCGCCGCGGGCGGGGACCCCGGGCAGGCGGCCGTCATCACCGCGTACGGCGTCGTCACCGGGTCCGCGTCCGCCGCAGTACGGCTGCTCGGGCTCGATCCGCTCGCGGTGCAGCGGCTCCTGGCCGGCCTGGCGGGCGCGGTGGACTCGGTCGCCGCGGAGGCGGCCGACCACGCCGACGAGGACTGGGCGCGGCTGCCCGCCGTGTCCGCCCCGATCCTCGACCTGTTCGCCGAGCTGCACGTCCGCTCGGACGTCCGCCTGTTCGAATCCTGACTCCGAGGGGAGACCGTCATGGGAGCAGACCACGGCCATGATCCGCACGAGGCCGCTCCGGCGCACGGCCGGGCCCTGCGCCTGGGCGTCGGCGGGCCCGTCGGCAGCGGCAAGACGGCCCTGGTGGCCGCGCTCTGCCGCTCGCTGCGCGCGGAGCTGGCGATCGCCGTCGTCACCAACGACATCTACACGACCGAGGACGCCGACTTCCTCAAGCGGGCGGGGGTGCTCGACGAGTCGCGCATCGCGGCCGTCCGGACCGGGTGCTGCCCGCACACCGCCATCCGCGACGACATCTCCGCCAACCTCGACGCCGTCGAGACGCTGGAGGACTCCCTCGGCCCGCTGGACCTGGTGATCGTGGAGAGCGGCGGCGACAACCTCACCGCGACCTTCAGCCAGGGCCTGGTCGACCGGCAGATCTTCGTCCTGGACGTCTCCGGCGGCGACAAGGTGCCGCGCAAGGGCGGTCCCGGCGTGACCACCTCGGATCTGCTGGTCATCAACAAGACCGACCTGGCCCCGCTGGTCGGCGCCGATCTGGAGGTGATGGCCCGGGACGCCGCGAAGGTGCGCGGGGACCGTCCCGTGGCGTTCACCTCGCTGCGGGAGCTCCCCGGCGCGCCCGTGGTGACCGCCTGGGTGCGCGAGATCCTGCGGGAGACGCACCCGCACGGGCACCCGGCGGGCGTGGCCGCCTCGTGAACCGCCCGGCGCCCCCCGCACCGGGGAGCGGGACGACAGGTCGCGCGGGAGCGCGGCGGTGAGGACCTACCACGCGCACGCCGCGGTGACCGCCGAGTGCGACGCGTCCGGCCGGACCCGGCTGACCCGGCTGCGCTCCGACGGGCCGCTGGCGGTCCGGGAGACCGGCGAGGCCGTCTACCTGGTCGGTGCCGCGGCGGGCCCGCTCGGCGGCGATGAGCTCGAGCTGGACCTCGAGGTCGGGCCGGGAGCGGAGCTGGCCATCCGGTCGGTGGCGGCCATGCTCGCCCTGCCGGGCGACGGCGAGTCCAGGTTCACCGTGCGGGCTCGGGTCGGGGCGGGCGGCCGGCTGGACTTCGCCCCCGAGCCCACGGTGGCCGCGAGCGGCGCCCGTCATCGCTCCGTCTGCGAGGTCACGCTGGCCGAGGGCGCCGTGCTGCGGTGGCGTGAGGAGGTGATCCTCGGCCGGCACGGGGAGGCACCGGGGCGGCACACCGGCCGGATCGACGTGACGTACGCGGGAGCGCCGCTGCTCCGGCACGAACTGCGGCTGGACGATCCGGCGATCTACGGCGGCCGGGCCGTCCTCGGTACCGCGACGGCGGCCGGATCGGTGGTGCTCGCCGGACCCGGTCTGGTGGAAGAGCCCCGCACCGGCGAGGGCCTGGCCGTCCTCCCGCTGGCCGGGCCCGGGGTGCTGGTCTCGGCCACCGCCGCGGACTCCGCACGCCTGCGGCACCGGCTGACCACCGGCGAGCGGTACGCGGTCCGGGAGGCGGTGCGCCCCTCCCCCTGAGCAGTCCCAGCGAACCTGCGGTGATCGGCGGCGAGGACCCGGACCGGGCTGGGAGGCTGTCGCCCATGAACCAGCGGTACGAGATCATCAGCGCCGGGGAGGCCGAGGAGCGGTTCGGCGTCTCGGCGGACGTGGACTACCCCTTCGCCGAGTTCACCGACGAGCAGGAGATCCGGCTCTACCCCGGCGGCCTGCACGTGGACGGCACCATGAAGCCGGTGCTGGACGAGCCGGCCGACTGGCTGCCGTACAACCTGGTGATCGACGGGGACCTGACCGTCGACGGGGACCTGTCCTGGTACGACTGGGGCGGCGGCAACTTCGTCCTGGTCACCGGCGACCTGCGCGCCCGCAACGTCCTGCTGAGCGGCTGCCCGACGCTGGTGGTGCGCGGCGACCTGATCGCCGGCAACGGCGTGCAGGGGCACCACGGCGACGACGGCGGATGCCTGGTGGTCCGGGGCGCCACCCGGGCCGAGCTCGTCGTCAGCACCCTCTACTTCACGATGGCGTTCGAGCAGCCGCCCGAGGCGATCGTCATCGGTGATCCCTACCGCCTCAACTGCCCGGTCGACTTCGACGACGAGGACATCGACGACGTCGTCGAACCCGATCTGCTGGACGAGGAGGGCCGCGCCGACGAGCGGATGATCGAACGAGCGCTCGCCGCCGGACGGCCGATCCTGCGCCCGGGGACACGGCCCGCGCATCTGGTCGCGCTGGAGGAGCTCGACCGGCTGCTGGAGCACCCGGACGACGTCACCGAACTCGACCTGTCGGGCCGCAGGCTGCGCGGCTTCCCCGAGCAGATCTTCGCGCTCCCCCGCCTGCGCAGCCTGTCCCTCGCCGGCAACGCCCTCGGCCCGCTGCCGGACCGGATCGGTGAGCTGTCCGCCCTGGAGGAGCTCGACCTCGAGGACATGGGGCTGACCGAGCTGCCCGCCGGGATCGGCCGGCTGACCGGCCTGCGGATCCTGGACGTCTCCGACAACGACCTGCGGCTGCCGGAGGAGCTCGGCGCGCTCACCGGGCTGCGGGTGCTGCGGGCCGACGGCGTGCGGGCGCCGCTGCCCGAGTCGCTCGGCCGGCTGGCGGAGCTGACGGAGCTGCGGCTCCACGGGCTGCGGGGCGAGCCCTCGGGCGTGCCCTTCCCAGCGGCGATCACCCGGCTGCCGCGCCTGCGGGTGCTGGACCTGTCCAACACCTCCCTGGCCGATCTCCCCGACGAGCTGGCCGGCCTCACCGGCCTGGAGGAACTACGGCTGGACAACTCCCTGGCGGCGCTCGACCGGCTGCCCCGCCTGTCCCGGCTCCCCGCGTTGCGCACCCTGCGCATCGACGGCCGCGGCAAACCGGACGCCCGGCTGCTCGACGCGGTATGGGACATCACCACCCTCGAGGACCTCGGCATCGACCGCTGGGACCTGACCGGGCTGCCCGAGGACGCCTTCGCGCGGATGCCCGGCCTGCGGGTGCTCGACCTGTCGTTCAACCAGCTGACCACGCTGCCCGAGTCCTTCTACGCGCTGCCGGCGCTGGAGTCGGTGAACCTCGAGTACACCAGGCTGGACACCGCCACGCTCGACCGGCTGCGCGCGGCGTTCCCGCGGGGCGTCCGGTTCGACCTGCGCAACATCCCGGCGCGCGACGATCCCGCCGACCCCGGCCGGCAGGAGGTCCGCGAGCTGGTCAGGCGCGGCTCCGCCCTGCAGAACCACGACCGCGCCGGTGCGCTCGCCGCCTTCGAGCAGGCCCTGGACAGATGCGTGCCCGGCGCCCGCCACTCCGACTACGACGAGGTGTACGCGCTGTACGGGGCCGTCGACGCCCTCGTGCACCTGCGCGGCGCCGCGTCCGGCGCGGAACGCGACGTCCTGAACGGCAAGCTCGTCGGCTACGCCGAGCGGGCGCTGGCCGCCGTGCCCGAGCCCGGCATGATCTGGCACTTCACCGACCACGGCGCGTTCCAGGAGGAGGTCACCCGGCGTACCGGCAACGCGCTGGCCTGGACCCTGCTCACGATGGGCGAGCCCGGCCGCGCGCTGGCCGTCATCGACCGGGCGCTGACGACCGCGGCGGAGCCCGCCTACGACTACGCCCGGGACACCAAGGTGCGCATCCTGCTGGCGCTGGGGCGTGCCCACGAGGCGTACACGATCGTCGACCAGGTGCTCACCCGCGATCCCGGGTTCGGCGACTTCCAGGACCTCCGGCGCGACCCCGCCTTCCAGGACTGGCGGAGCGCACACAGCGCCCTCACGCCCCCGCCTCCCTCGTGAGACCGCCCGGGCGGGCCGGTGCCCCGGGTCAGGCCGGGCGGAAGGAGTCCCGGGGCCGCGGCGCGGCATGCTTGATCATCAGATGCCGGGTGACCGAGTACTCCTGCACCGCCTCCTGGCTCATGTCCTTGCCGAAACCGCTGCCCTTGACCCCGCCGTGCGGCGCCTCGGAGGCGATCGGCAGATGGTCGTTGATCCAGGTCACCCCGGCGTCGAGCCGGTGCGAGACCCGCAGTGCCCGTGACACGTCCGACGACCACACCGACGAGGCGAGCCCGTACGGGGTGTCGTTGGCGAGCCGTACGGCCTCGTCCTCGCCGTCGAAGGGCAGCACGACCAGCACCGGCCCGAAGACCTCGCCCTGCACGATCTCGCTGTCCTGCCCGGCTCCGGTGATCAGGGTCGGCGGGTAGTAGAACCCGGGCCGGTCCAGCGGGACACCGCCGCAGAGCACCTCGGCCCCGTCCGCGACCGCCCGGGTCACGAAGCCGTGCACCCGGTCCCGGTGGGCCGCGGAGATGAGCGGGCCGATGTCGGTGCCCTCCGCCCACGGGTCGCCCGGGGTCACCGCGCCCAGTACCGACCGCAGCGCGTCGACGGCCTCCGCGTAACGGGAACGGTCCACGTAGACCCGGGTGGCGGCCGTGCAGTCCTGCCCGGTGTTGTAGGTGGTGCCCATCGCCACCCCCGCCGCCATGGACTCCAGGTCGGCGTCGGCGAAGACCAGCGCGGGCGCCTTGCCGCCGAGCTCCAGGTGGAGCCGCTTGACCGTGTCGACCGCCCCGCGCATGACGGCGCGGCCGGTCTCGGTGGACCCGGTGACGCTGACCATGTCGACGCCCGGGTCGCCGACGAGGGCGGAGCCGACCTCGGCGCCCCCGGTGAGCACCTGCACCAGCCCGGGCGGCGCCCCCGCCGTCTCGGCCAGCTCGGCGAGCCGCAGCGTGCTCCGGGGCGTCTGCGGGGCGGGCTTGATGACCACGGCGTTCCCGGCGGCGACCGCCGGCCCGATCTTCCAGACCGCCATGACCAGCGGGAAGTTCCACGGCGCGATGGAGCCGACGACGCCGATGGGGCGGCGCAGCAGCACCGAGGTGTAGCCGGCGCTGAGCACGCCCGCCCCGCTGCCCTCCAGGGAGCGGGCGGCACCGGCGAAGTACCGCAGGTTGTCGACGGCGAACGGCAGCTCGCCGTCCCGGAACACCGGCGCCGGCTTGCCGGTCTCCCCGACCTCCAGCCGGGTCAGCCCGTCCGCGTCGGCCTCGACCAGGTCGGCCAGCCGCAGCAGCACCCGGGCCCGCTCCCCCGGGGTCGTCTCGCGCCAGGTCTCGTACGCCGCCCGGGCCCGCTCGACGACGGCCCGGACGTCACGCGGTGAGCTGTCGGGGACCTCGGCCACGGTCCGGCCGGTCGCCGGGTCGATCAGTGCGCGCGGGCTCACCGTGCGGCCCGCTCGATGAGGTCCGCGGCCCGCCGCAGGCCGTCGCGCCGCCGGATCTCCGCGCCCGCGGCGGCCAGCTTCTCGCGCAGCGCGGAGTCGCCCAGCAGCCTGTCCAGGGCCTCGTGCAGCTCGGCGTCGGTGAAGGTGTAGGTGCCGAGCCTGATGCCGTAGCCCAGCTCGTGGACGCGCTGGGCGTTGTCGTACTGGTCCCAGAACAGCGGCAGGCAGATCATGGGCTTGCCGAAGTGCAGCGCCTCGGTGGTGGTGTTGTTGCCGCCGTGCGTGATGACGAGGTCGGCCATCGGGATGACCTTCGTCTGCGGCACGAACTCGGCGCCCCACATGTTCGCCGCCAGCTCGATCTCGGCGTGCAGCGGCCCCATCGAGACGATGTAGCGGTACGGCGTCGCCGCCAGGGCGGCGATCACCCGGCGCATGAGCCCGACGTCGGCCGAGCCCAGCGAGCCGAGCGAGAAGTAGATCAGCGGCCCATCGCCCTCGATCCCGGCCGGCAACTCGAAGGAGTCGTCGGTCTCGCGGACCGAGGAGTCGAGCCGGTGCCAGGTCTCGCCCAGCGGCCGGGCATCGGTGTAGTCGGCGATCTCGGGGTAGACGTAGAGGTTGGCGGCGCCCTCGTGGACGAACTCCAGGTCCGGCAGCGGCGGCGCGCCCTGCTCGACCACCCACGCGTTGAACTCCGTCCACAGCTCCCGGTGGGTGCGGTCGTACTCCGCCCGGAACTCCGCCCAGCCGGTCCGGTCGTCGATGGGGTAGCCGGAGAACGCGGGCGGCACCCCGGGCCCCTTGACCTCCAGGGGGTTGCAGGACACGATCCGCACGAACGGCGCCCCGGCGGTCATCAGGGCCGGGAAGCAGACCACGTTGTCCTCGACGATGACGTCGGGGCGCACCCGGGCGATGATCTCCCGGAGCCGTGGCTCGCAGTAGCGGGCACCGCCGATCAGCTCCTCCCAGACCGGCTTGATCCAGGTGTCCAGCTGCTCGATGGTCGGCTTGCGGAACTCCGGCGCGGTGTCGCGGATGAAGTCCTTCCAGAACTGGCCGGCGTCCTGCTCCTCGTCGGACGGCGCGGCGAGGTCGACCAGGTCCTCCTCGAAGCCGAGCGGCGCCAGCCTGCCCCGCCACGAGGCCTCGGCGGCGAAGACCACCCGGTGGCCCCGCCGGCGCAGCACGTCACCGATGCCGACGCAGTTGTTGGTCGGACCGTACGCGCTCTCCGGCATGAACAGGATCGTCAGGGGCTGGTCGGCCATCAGGACTCCGAACGGTGTGCTTGTTTGTTGAAGAGCGATTCAATTACGCTCCCGCCATAAGCGTCAATAGCCAGACAAAGCGGGCTGTGTTCAGCCGGACAGCTGTTGAAGGCGGGTGACCATGGCCACGCGCAAGAGCCGGGCCGAACGGCGTCGTGATCTCATCGAGGCCGCCCGCCGGGCGATGATCCGGCACGGCACGGACGGGGTGCATCTGCACCAGGTCGCCGAGCAGGCCGGGCTGACCTCGGGCGCGGTGCTCTACCACTACCCGGAGCTGGACGATCTGCTCCTGGAGGCCCATCACGCCGGCATGGAGCGCTTCTACGAGCTGCGCCTGAAGAAGATCGCCCACCTGTCGGATCCGGTGGAGAAGCTGGTGGCGACCGTCCGGTCCGGAGTGCCCGACGGCCCCGACGACGCCGACGTGCTGCTGCTCAACGAACTCGGCGGCGCAGCCGGGCGCAGCCGGGTCTACGCCACCCTGCTCACCACGCTCTACGACCGGCAGGTCTCGATGTACCAGCTGATCCTGGAGACCGGCGCGGCGCGCGGGACCTTCACCCTGGCGGGCGACTCCCTGTCCATCGCCCGCAATCTCGTGGCCCTGGAGGACGCCTACGGCTACCGCATCGTCGCCCGGCATCCGCTGATCGGCCCGGCCGAGGCCGCCGAACTGATCCTCTGCTACGCCCGCCAGGCCACCGGCAACCCCCTCCTCACTCCGTGATCACGGAGGGGAGGTGGGGGGAGGGGACGCGGCCCACCAGTGGGCGGCGACGAGTTCGGCGACCAGGGTCTCGGTGAGCAGGGCGACGCCGGGGTCCTCGTCGTCCCGGTAGCGGATCACGCCGGCGGCGCCGGGCACCTCGGCGCCGACCGCCAGCACGGTGGAACCCCGCCGCCGGATCCACTCCATCGCCTGCTCGTCGTAGCGGGACCCCGGGAACAGCAGGGCCCGGTAGTCGAGGGTCTTGGTGAGGTAGACGTCCACGTGCGCCCAGTCGCCGGTCTCGCAGGCCGCCGCCGCCCGGCGCGGGCCCTCCCGCATCATCAGCGCGGACTGCTCCGCCGACGACAGGCGCTCCGCCGGGGCGATCGTGTACACGCCGTCCGGGCCGTCCAGCAGGTCCAGTGCCCCCGGCAGCCACCGCGGGCGCCGGTCCAGCAGGTCCTCGGTGGCGTCCGCGGCGCGCCGTACCAGCGCCGCCACTCCCGGCGCGCCGGTCAGCCGGGCGCCGAGCGCGAGCAGCAGCGCGAGGGTGTGCTGGAAGGTACGGCAGGCCACGCCGCCCTTCTCCTCCCCCGCCAGCATGGGCACGACGAGATCGGCGCCCTCGGTCACCGCCGAGCCCGGCGCGTTGGTGAGCGCGACGATGGGCGCGCGGCCCTGGAACTCCGCCAGCGCGTCCAGGGTCTCCCGGCTGCCGCCGGTGGCGGAGATCGCCACCACCAGGGTCCCGGGCGGGGGCGCATACGGGACCGCGGAGGCGTACTCCGCCACCGCGTCGACCCCGGCGGCGCGCAGCCGCAGCGCGGCGGCTCCCGCGGCGTACCGGGAACTGCCCATGCCGAGGAGGACCACCCGCCGTACGTCCCGGGGCAGCGCACCGTACGGGTCGTCGCCCTCCAGCGCCCGCGCCAGCGCCCGCAGCGCGGCCGGCTTGGCCTCCAGGTCGGCCAGGAACAGCTCCGGGTTCACCCGAACCATCTCCTCAGTACGCCCATCGGGGCATAGGTCCAGCGCGGCAGGAACCGGGCGGCGTAGATCAGCTCGCGGCACTCCTGCTCGATCTCGAAGGGCCGCAGCAGGCGGGGCTCGAACAGCTCGCTCCGGCCGCAGGCGGCCAGCCGCGAGGTGTAGGCGGACAGCAGGTCGCGGCGCGCGCCCCGCACCCAGCCGGCCATCGCCGCGGGGTCGGCCTCCCGGCGGCGGATCGCGATCTGGCCGACGTGCTCGAGGCTGGTCAGCAACTGGGCCACGTCCCGCGCCGCGGGCTGCGGCTCCGCCTGGGCGCCGTCCACGGTGGGGTTGCCGTCGAAGTCGATGACCGCGTACCCGTCCCGCCACCTCAGCACCTGCCCGACGTGCAGATCGCCGTGGATGGGCTGGGCCACGGCCGGTCCCCCGCCGGCCAGCGGGGCGATCCCGGCCGTCAGCTCCGCGGACCGGAACTCCAGCCACTGGCCGTCCTCGCCCGTGGTGCGGGCGCCGGCCTCGGCCACCGCCCGCTCCGCGCGCCGGTGCCATTCGGCCCCGTCCACCGTGGTGACCGGCGCCGGCTCGGTGCTCGACGGGGTGGCCAGCGCCACGTGCAGGTCGGCCGCCAGCTCGCCCAGGGCCGCGGCGAAGCCCGCCCGGTCGCCGCCGGCCATGACCGCGTCCACGCACCAGTCCCAGCCGTCCAGTGCCCCGGGCAGGTACGCGGTGACCAGCGCGGCCAGCCGGCCCCGCCAGAAGAGGGCGGCGTACGGCTCGGCCGTGTGCCGGAAGCCCACCTCGGCGAGATGGCCGAGCAGGCCGGGGGCCCGGGCGCCCCGCGCCGGGTGGGAGAACCACTTGACGACCACCCGCTCACCCACGATCACCGACCGGTTGGTCTGGTCGGCCGTCACGGGCCGCTCGGCGCCGCCGGTGCGCGGCACCGGCGCGAAGAGCCGCAGGGTGTACGGCTCCGGCGGGATCGCCCCCTCCGCCAACGCCCCTGCCAGCCACCGGGAGGCGCCCTCCGCGGGGCGCACGCGCGGCGACCCGCCGTCCGGCGTCTCGCCGTCCGGCGTCAGCAGGGAGTCCCAGCCGTGTACTGAAGGAGGATTCAACATCACACCAGGAAATAGACGTCACCAGGCCATCTGGAGTGTGACCGAACCTGATCTCCGGCGCAAACGGCGCCGCCGGCCGGCCGCCCGCTCCGGGCCTGGCCCGCCGGGCCTCGATGGACGGCGGCCGAAAGTATGGACATCGCCTGGTGAACAACGATGTAATCGCAGGCTCGGGGGTGCGAGAGGTGGTTCGGTGACCCAGGTACTCCTTGACGGCGTGAGCAAGACCTACCCCGGCGGGCACCATGCCGTGGACCGGCTCCGGCTGCGGGTCGGCGACGGCGAGCTGTTCGTGCTGCTCGGTCCGTCCGGGTGCGGCAAGTCCACCGTCCTGCGGATGATCGCCGGCCTGGAGGACATCACCCAGGGCGATCTGTGGCTCGACGACGTCCACGCCAACGATCTCGCCCCCCGGGACCGCAACATCGCGATGATCTTCCAGAACGGCGCGCTGTACCCGCACCTGAGCGTGCGCGGCAACCTGTCGTTCCCGCTGGACATGGCCAAGGGCGGCGATCCCTCCGCCACCCGTGAGCGGGTGGTGGAGATGGCCCGCGCGCTGGGCATCGACTCGATGCTCGACCGGCGGCCGGCGACGCTGTCGGGCGGTCAGCGGCAGCGGGTGGCCATGGGCCGGGCGATGGTGCGCGAGCCGACGCTGTTCCTCATGGACGAGCCGCTGTCCAGCCTGGACGCCGCCCTGCGCGCCGAGCTGCGGATGGAGATCGGCTCGCTGGTCCGCGCGCTCGGCGTGACGACGGTCTACGTCACGCACGACCAGGTCGAGGCGCTGACCCTCGCCGACCGCATCGCGATCCTGGACCAGGGGGTGCTGCAGGACGTCGGCACCCCGCAGCAGCTCTACGACGACCCGGCCACCACGTTCGTCGCCGCGTTCCTCAGCTCACCGCAGCTCAACCTGCTGCAGGCCACCGGGCAGGCCGTCCCGGGCCAGGGGCTCGTGCTGCACCTGGGACCCCAGCGGCTGTGCGTGCCCTGGACCGACCGCCGGGCGCCCGCGCTGATGGGCTGTCACGGCAGGCCGCTGATCATCGGCATCCGCCCCGACGCCCTCACGCCGAGCACCCCCGGGGACCCGGGGCCGCTGCTGTCCGGGCGGTTGCGCGCCCTGGAGTTCCACGGGCACGAATGGCTCGCGCACGCCGAGGCCGGTGTTCCCTCGATCGACGTCGATCCGGCCGCGGAGCCGCCGCGCACCGCCGAGGCGGCGCCCCGCCGGGCCACCTGGTGGGGGCGGCGCGGGGCGCCCGAGACCCCCCAGCCGGCCGGCCATGCGCACGGCCACCACCGCCGGTCGGACCTGGTGTTCCGGGCCGGCTCCGGGAGGGGTCTCACCAAGGGCGAGAACGTCCATCTCGCGGTCGACCTGGACCGGATCCTCATCTTCGGCCAGGACGGCCACCGCGTCGATCCCGTATACCGCTGAACCGGCGCCCGGGGCGCGCCCTGCCGGGTCCCGGCCCGGGGTGACCCCCTACCCGGGGCCCCGCATGAGGTCGGCCTTGAGCGCCTCGAACTCGGCCGCGCTGATCGCCCCGTCCTCGCGCAGCCGGGCCAGCCGCTCCAGTGCCTGGATCCGGTCGCCCACCGGCCCCGCACCGGGCGGGGCCGCCGGGGAGGTGAACACGCCGGGCGGCATCGGCGTGCCCTGCGCGCGCCGGTGGTGGGTCTCCCACTGCATCCGCGCCGTCCGCCGCTGCATCGCCTCGACGTCGTACCTCGGGTCTCCCTCCAGGTCGAAGACCACCTGGAGGGTCTTCGGGTCGTACTTCACCTGGAGGAGGTCGGCCTCCTTCGGCTTGGACTCGATGATGTAGAACTTCTCGCGCAGGCGGGCCTGGAACGGCGCCCCGCCCTCCGGCCGGACCTCCAGCACGAAGTCGTAGCTCTGGTAGCTGTTCGAGCTGATGTTGGAGTGCCGTCCCGCGGACAGGACGAGCGCCTGGGCGGTGAGGCCGTTCTTGCGGATGCGACGCTTGTCGAACATCAAAGACCTCATGTCACTCGAGCCGATCCCCCGAGTGTGTCAGCTCTGATCACCATGAAGACCGAAATGTCGCGATCTTGGGCCGGTGTCGTGGCGGGTCTCCGCCTATGCGCTCACGGGCACGAAGATCCACTTCCGGTAGGACCAGTAGCGGAAGGCGGCGCCGAGCAGGGTCCCGGCCAGCATGGCGATGTTGTACGAGAGCGCGCCGTCGAGGTGGAGCGAGTAGGTCCGGAAGCCCATGCACAGCGTCTGGATGACCAGGCCGACGCCGTTGAGCGCGAAGAAGACGGCGATCTCGCGGTGTGAGCCGTCGCTGCAGCTGTCCTTGAACGTCCAGCGCCGGTTCAGCAGGTAGGAGACCAGGGTCGCGGTCATCGTGGGCAGCACCACGCCGATCAGCGGGCCGTCCCCCACCCAGTGCCGCATGAGGTTGGCGCCGACAAAAGTGATCAGTGTGCCGAGGGTTCCCACCATGCCGAACGTGACCAGTTCGCGGACGAAACCGGGGTAGGAGGGGGCGGCCGTGGCGGTACCGGCCTGATCAACGACGCTCACTCGACCAAACCATACCCGACCTGCATAAAGCACCCGTCAGGATCTGGCAAAGTCGATGATCCACTGAGCTCCGGCAGGCCCCGCTCAGAGCAGGTCGGTCAGCGGAACGCCCGGATCGGAGAGCCGGTCCCGGTCGATCGGCTTGCCCGAGCGGATCAGCGCCTGGACGTCGGGGGTGACGTCCCAGATGTTGACGTTCATCCCGGCGACGACCCTGCCCTCCGACAGCCAGAACGCGATGAACTCCAGCGCCTCGGTGTCGCCCCGGTAGACGACCTCGTCGTACTCACCCGGCACCACCAGCCCCGAGAACTCCATGCCGAGCTCGTACTGATCGGTGAAGAAGAACGGCACCCGGTCGTACCCGACGTCCTGGCCGAGCATCGAGCGGGCGGCCGCCGCCCCGCCGTTGAGGGCGTTGGCCCAGTGCTCGACCCGCAGATGGCGGCCGAACAGCGGGTGGTAGTGGCTGGCGACGTCGCCCGCGGCGTAGATGTAGGGGTCGGAGGTGCGCAGCGCGGCGTCCACGACGATGCCGTCGTCGACCTCGAGCCCGGCCCCCACGGCGAGCCCGGTGTTGGGCCGGACCCCGACGCCCACGACGACCACGTCCGCGGACAGCTCGGCCCCGGTGGTGGTCAGGACGGCGGACACCGACTCACCGGTGCCGCGGAGCTCGGCGACCCCGTCGCCGAGCCTGAACTCGACGCCGTGCCGGCGGTGCAGGCTCGCGAAGACCTCGCCGAGCTCGGGGCCGAGCGACCGGGACAGCGGCGTGGTCTCGGGCTCGATGATCACCACTTCGTTGCCGTACTCGCGGGCCGCCGCCGCGGCCTCCAGCCCGATCCAGCCGGCCCCGACGACCACGACCCGGCGGCCCCCCGCGGAGAGCGCCTCCCGCAGCCCGGCCGAGTCCTGGAGGGTACGGATGTAGCGGACGCCCTCCAGGTCGGCGCCGGGCGCCTCGAACCGGCGCGGCGAGGCACCTGTCGTCAGCAGCAACCTGTCATAGCGCACCGGATCTCCCGCGGCGAGCCGTACCTCGCGGGCGGAGCGGTCGATGCCGGTCGCCGTCACGCCCAGCCGCAGCTCGACCCCGTGCTGCCCGTACCAGCTCTCCTCGTGCACATAGGCCTTCTCGGCGGGCTCCCGGCCGAGCAGGAAGCCCTTGGTCAGGGGCGGCCGCTCGTAGGGGCGTTCGGACTCGGCGCCGATCAGGACCACGCGGCCGTCGAAACCCTCCGCGCGCAACGTCTCGGCGGCCTTGGCCCCGGCCAGACTCGCGCCGACGATGACATGGGTCTCCTCGCTGGACATACGGACCTCCCTGTGCGCCGCGTCACTCGGTCCTCCCCAACCTGGCAGCCAGAGTACCGATGGGGCAAGAGACCACCTCCTGTCACCGCGTGGCGACCGGGGGGCACGTCAGGGGCGAGCCGAGCTCACCCGGCGGTGCCGGCCGAGGTCAGCGCGGCGTGCCGGGCGAGGGCGGAGGTGTCGGTGAGCGAGGCGATCTGGTCGACCACCACCCGTAGCCGCGCGGGCTCGTCGGGGGCGGCGGCGTAGGCCGCGTGGAAGATCGGCTCCAGGGTGTCCGGTGCGCCCTTGACCAGCAGCTCGGCCAGCTCCAGGAGCAGCTCGCGCTGCCGGGCGCGGGTGACCTCGTGGCTGATCCAGACGTAGTGGGCGGTGACGGCCTTCAGCACGGAGCACTCCAGCCGGGTGGCCCGCGGGATGATCAGGTCGGCGTTGTGCCGGGTCAGCGGCCCGGGGCCGTAGGCGGCCCGGGTGGCGTCCTCGGCGGCCAGGCAGAACCGGCCGATCAGCCAGCTGGTGAGGTGCTTGAGCGCGGCCAGGGTCCGCGGCGTGCCGTCATAGCTCCGGGGCCAGAACGGCTGGGCCAGCAGCGCGGTGAAGCGCTCCTCCAGCTCCGCGATATCGGCGTCGCCCTGCGAGCCGTCCAGCGAGGCGCCGTACATCGTGGCCGCCGTCTCGCAGACCGCCCGCCGCTCGGCCGGGTCGGCGAGCTGCTCCAGCCGCACCGGCCCGGAGACCAGGGCGTCCTCGAGGTCGTGGACCGAGTAGGCGATGTCGTCGGCCCAGTCCATGACCTGTGCCTCGAACGACTGGCGGAGCCCCGTCACGCCCTCGCGGATCCAGGCGGCGGCCGGGGCGTCGTCGGCGTACACGCCGAACTTGCCGGTGCCCGCGGCGGAGCGCGGCCAGGGGTACTTCAGGGCCGCGTCCAGCGTGGCGCGGGTCAGGTTGAGGCCGACGCTGCGGCCGTCGGGCGCGAAGGACTTGGGCTCCAGGCGGGTCAGGATGCGCAGGCTCTGGGCGTTGCCCTCGAAGCCGCCGCAGCCCTCGGCGATGAGGTGCAGCGCCGCCTCCCCGTTGTGCCCGAACGGCGGATGCCCGATGTCGTGGGCCAGACAGGCGGTCTCGACCAGGTCGGGGTCACAGCCCAGCGACTTGCCGAGCTCGCGGCCGATCTGGCCGCACTCCAGGGAGTGGGTCAGCCGGGTCCGCAGGAAGTCGTCCGCCCCGGGGTCGGCCACCTGGGTCTTGGCCGCCAGCCGGCGCAGCGCGGAGCTGTGCAGCACCCTGGCCCGGTCGCGTTCGAAGGCGGTGCGGTCACGTCGTTTGGCAGACTCCGGCGCCCAGCGCTCGCGGTCGTGCTGCGAATAGCCCTTCATTTGAACCGAGCATAGAACGCGTACGTGACGATCCGGTCAGCGCCGGATGTCGCCGCCGGAACCGGACGCGGGCGCCGCGGGGTCACTGCTCGCCGTAGATCCGGCCGAGGGTGCGATACCACAGCAGCCCCCCGGTCTCCCGGACGATGTAGTGGAACTGGGTGTCGCGGGTCTGCACGCTGGGACCGCTGTGCGTCGGGGAGGCGGCCGCCTTGATGCCGTTGTCGCCCGCCATGGTCTTGGAGCGCAGACTGTGCCAGGGGTCGGTGACGATGACGCCCGAGTGCCAGCCGAGCCTGCGGTAGACCTTGCCGATGGCCTCCATCGACTGCAGGGTGTCCTTGCCCACGGGCACCGAGACGACCTTGTCCGCCGGCACCCGGCCCTTCTCGATCAGCCAGTTGCGCCCGGCCGCGGCCTCGGTGAACCTGTCTCCGGGCTGCTTGCTGCCCACGGTCACGATGGCCGGGGCGACCTTGTCGCGGTAGAGGTCCAGGGCGTGCTGGAGCCGTGCCCGGAGCGTCGGCGAGGGTACGCCGTTGTACTGCGCGGCCCCGAGCACGATGATCGCGTCGGAGCGGGGGCGCTCGTCCTGGCGGGCCTGGTACCAGACCCGGGCGCCCAGCGCGAGCGGCGTGAGCACCACGATCGCGATCAGGCACAGGACCGTCCGCACGGTCCACACCCACCAGCGCCGGGGTCGGCGGCGCGCGGGCTCCGGCGTGGCGGGCTCGTCATGGATGGCCGGCTCGTCCGGCGCGAAGGACTCAGGCAATTCCACTTCCACGGTCATTCGGCTTCTGGGGGCGGAGACCCTCGCCGGTCAGGCGAGAGAGAGGTACCCCTTACCTCCTTTCTCACTCTTGAGCATGATCCCGTCACGATCGGTGTCAAGGACCCGGCGGGGTGGTGTGCCGTGTGGCCGGGCCACACCGCCGGGGAGAGGAGAGGTCGCTCCTCACGTTACGTGAGACGGCACCGGGAGCGGAGAAGGTTCACGCTTATGGCCATTGGTCGTGAAGCAGACCGACGGAGCGGACGTCACAGGACGCCCGCTCCGTCAGATCCCTCCCATGCCTACCGGCCGTCGCCCTCCGTGCCGAGAGCCGCCCGGGCCGCCTCCAGGCGGGCCACCGGGATCCGGAACGGCGAACAGGACACGTAGTCCAGCCCGACCTCGTGGAAGAAGTGCACCGATTCCGGGTCACCGCCGTGCTCACCGCAGATGCCCAGCTTGATGTCCGGCCGGGTGCCGCGGCCCTCGTCGACGGCGATCCGGACCAGCCGGCCGACGCCCTCCCGGTCGAGGGTCTCGAACGGCGAGACGCCGAAGATGCCCAGTTCCAGGTAGCGGCTGAAGAACGCCGCCTCGACGTCGTCGCGGGAGAAGCCCCACGTGGTCTGGGTGAGGTCGTTGGTGCCGAAGGAGAAGAACTCGGCCGCCTCGGCGATCTGGCCCGCGGTGAGCGCGGCCCGGGGCAGCTCGATCATGGTGCCGATCAGGGTGCGCACCTCCACTCCGGTCGACCGCTCGACCTCGGCCAGCACCCCCTCGGCCTCCTCGCGGGCCGCCTCGAGCTCCTGGACCGCACCGACCAGCGGGATCATGACCTCCGGGCGGGGGTCCCCGCCGGCGGCCCTGCGCTCGGCCGCCGCCTCTGCGATCGCTCTAACTTGCATCGCAAACAGGCCAGGAATCACCAAACCCAGGCGCACACCCCGCAGCCCGAGCATAGGGTTCTGTTCGTGAAGCCTGCGGACGGCTTCGAGAAGTCTGGTGTCCCTGAGGTCAGCACCGTTCGGCGTCGCCTTCGCCAGAGCCACCTTGACCGACAGCTCCGTCAGGTCGGGGAGGAACTCGTGCAGCGGCGGGTCGATCAGCCGGATCGTCACCGGCAGGCCGTCCATCGCCTCCAGGATGCCGAGGAAGTCCTGCTTCTGCAGGGGCGCCAGGGCGTCGAGCGCCGCCTGGCGGTCCTGCGGGCCCTCGGCCAGGACCAGGTTCTCGACCAGTTGCCGGCGGTCGCCCAGGAACATGTGCTCGGTGCGGCACAGCCCGATCCCCTGGGCCCCGAACCGGCGGGCGCGGGCCGAGTCCTCGGGGTTGTCGGCGTTGGCCCGCACGAGCAGCCGGCGCAGCCCGTCCGCGTGGGACATGACGCGGTGCACCGCCCGGACGAGCTCGTCGCCGTCCTCCGGCGCCAGGGTGCCCTCGAAGTAGTCCACGACGGAGGAGTTCACCACGGGCACCTCCCCGAGGTAGACCGCGCCGGAGGTCCCGTCGATGGAGATGACGTCGCCTTCCTCGATCACCAGGCCGTCGGGGCCGGTGACCCGGCCCGCCTTGACGTCGACGTCGAGTTCCTCGGCGCCGCAGACGCAGGTCTTGCCCATGCCGCGGGCGACGACGGCGGCGTGCGAGGTCTTGCCGCCCCGGGAGGTCAGCACGCCCTGGGCGGCGATCATGCCGGTCAGGTCGTCCGGGTTGGTCTCCCGGCGCACCAGGATGACCTGGTCGCCCTGCTCGACGGCGCGCACCGCGGCCTCCGAGGTGAACACCACCTTGCCCACGGCCGCGCCGGGCGAGGCGTTCATGCCCTTGGCGATCTTGCGGGCGGAGGCCGACTCGTCGAACCGCGGGAACATCAGCTGCGCGAGCTGGTCGCCGGTGACCCGGCGCACGGCCTCGTCGAGGTCGATGAGCCCCTGGTCGACGAGCTGGACGGCGATGCGGAACGCCGCGCCGGCGGTCCGCTTGCCCACCCGGGTCTGCAGCATCCACAGCTTGCCGCGCTCGACGGTGAACTCGATGTCGCAGAGGTCGTGGTAGTGGCTCTCCAGCGTCTGCATGATCGACAGAAGCTCGTCGTAGGCGGGCTTGTCGATGCCCTCCAGATCGGCGAGGGGGACCGTGTTGCGGATACCGGCGACGACGTCCTCCCCCTGGGCGTTCTGCAGGTAGTCGCCGTAGATGCCCTGGTTTCCCGAGGCCGGATCGCGGGTGAACGCCACCCCGGTGCCCGAGTCCATGCCCATGTTGCCGAACACCATGGAGCAGATGTTGACGGCCGTGCCCAGATCGGCGGGGATGCGCTCCTGCCTGCGGTAGAGGATGGCCCGCGGGGCGTTCCACGAGTCGAACACCGCGTTGATGGCCAGCGTCATCTGCTCGCGCGGGTCGGTGGGGAACTCCCGGCCGGCGTGCTCGCGGACGATGCCCTTGTAGGTCTCGACCAGCGCCTGGAGGTCCTCGGCCGTGAGGGCCAGGTCGTCGTCGATGCCGTGGGTCCGCTTGAGCCGGTCCAGGGCGTCCTCGAACAGGTCGCCGTCGACGTCCAGCACGGTCTTGCCGAACATCTGGATCAGCCGCCGGTAGGAGTCCCAGGCGAAGCGCTCGTTGCCGGACTGCTTGGCCAGCCCGAGCACGGACTCGTCGTTGAGACCCACGTTGAGGACCGTCTCCATCATGCCCGGCATGGAGAACTTGGCGCCGGAGCGGACGGAGACCAGCAGCGGGTCGTCGGGCTGCCCGAGGCGCTTGCCCATCTGGGCTTCGAGCGCCTCGAGGTTGCGGCCCATCTCCTGCTCGAGACCTTCGGGGAGGCTCCCATGCGCAAGGTAGTGGCGGCAGGCCTCCGTTGTGATCGTGAACCCTGGAGGCACCGGCAGGCCGAGGTTGGTCATCTCGGCCAGGTTGGCGCCTTTGCCACCCAGCAGGTCCTTGAGGTCCTTGTTTCCCTCTGTGAAGCCATATACGAACTTCGGCACGAGGAGCTCCTTTTCGCTCCGGTTCCACCCTTGGGGCGGGACTGTACCCGTCAAGTCGGCCATCGTTCGTCGCCCCGTTACCCACCGTACGTTTCCGCAGGTCAACCCGGGCAAAGTGGTCTATTCCAATATGGACATTCCAGACACATTGCCGCGGAAACATGGACGACGGATGTCATACCCAACATGATCGGGGGCATTGATGTACAAAGGAGGAGATGCAGTGAGGCCACTCGTCACCGGCGGTACCACGGGCGAACCTTTCGCCCCCATCGCCGACTACGGCTTCCTGTCGGACTGCGAGACCACCGCGCTGGTGGCGCCGAGCGGCAACATCGAGTGGATGTGCCTGCCCCGGATGGACTCACCCAGCGTGTTCGGCTCCATCCTGGACCGGGACGCCGGATACTTCCGCGTGGGCCCCGCGGGGGTGGAGGTGCCGGCGGCGCAGCGCTACATCCCGGGCACCATGGTCATGGAGACCACGTGGTGGACGCACGGGGGCTGGCTGGTGGTGACCGACACGCTGGTGATGGGGCCGTGGCACCACGAGAACGAGCGGTCCCAGACGACCCGTCGGGCGCCGACCGACTATGACGCCGACCACGTGCTGCTGCGGATCGTACGCTGCGTCAACGGCCAGGTGCAGGTGCGGCTGGACTGCATGCCCGTCTTCGACTACGGCCGTAAGCCCGCCCGCTGGGAGTACGCCGGTTCCGGCTACCACGAGGCGGTCTCGCAGGGCAACGGCATCGACCTGCGGCTGACCACGGACATGAACGTGGGGTTCGAGGGCTCGCTGGCCACCGCCCGCACCCTGCTCAAGGAGGGCGAGTCGCGGTTCGCGGCGCTGTCCTGGAGCAAGCACGCCGCGCCCCGCACCTACCCGGAGGCCCAGGAGCGGCTGATCTGGACCGTGCACCACTGGCAGCACTGGCTGGACCGAGGTGATTTTCCGGACCATCCGTGGCGCAGCCATCTGCAGCGCAGCGCGCTGACCCTCAAGGGCCTGACGTACGCCCCGACGGGCGCGGTGGCCGCCGCGGCGACGACCTCGCTGCCGGAGTGCCCGGGCGGCGACCGCAACTGGGACTACCGCTACACCTGGATCCGCGACTCGACGATGGCGCTGTGGGCCTTCTACACCCTGGGCTACGACTGGGAGGCCAACGACTTCTTCTACTTCATCACCGACATCGCCGAGGCCGCCAACGGCCGGCTGCAGATCATGTACGGGGTGGACGGGCGGGCGGAGCTCCCCGAGCAGACGCTGGACCACCTGACCGGCTACAACGGCGCCCGGCCGGTGCGCATCGGCAACGACGCCTACAAGCAGACCCAGCATGACGTGTGGGGCGCCATCATCGGCTCGATCTACCTGTTCGTGCGCAAGCGGGACCGGCTCGACGACCGGCTGTGGAAGATCGTCGTCAAGCAGGTCGAGGACGCCCTGGCCGCCTGGCGCACCCCGGACTGCGGCATGTGGGAGGTCCGCGGCGCTCCCCAGCACTTCACCTCCTCGAAGGTGTTCTGCTGGGTGGCGGCCGACCGCGGCGCCCGGCTGGCCCGCATCCGCGGCGACAATGAGCGGGCGACCCGGTGGCAGGCCGCGGCCGACGAGATCCACGCCGATGTGCTGGAGCACGCGCTGGACGAGCGCGGGGTCTTCGTCGCCTACTACGGCGCGACGGCGCTGGACGCCTCGGTGCTGCTCATCCCGCTGCTGGGATTCCTGCCGTCGGACGACAAGCGGGTCCGCGAGACGGTGCTGGCCATCGCCACCGAGCTCACCGAGGACGACCTGGTGCTGCGGTACCGGGGGGCGGAGACCGACGACGGCTTCAGCTGCGAGGAGGGCACCTTCACCATCTGCTCGTTCTGGCTGGTGTCGTCCCTGGTACTCATCGGCGAGCTGGAACGAGCCAAGAGCCTGTGCGAGAAGCTGCTGTCCTACGCCAGCCAGCTCCAGCTGTACGCCGAGGAGATCGACCCGCACAGCGGCCGCCATCTCGGCAACTTCCCGCAGGCCTTCACCCACCTGGCCCTGATCAACGCGGTCATGCAGGTGATCGGCGCCGAACGCGGCATCCACCAGAGCCCCTTCGCCTGACCGGACCCTGACGCCGACCCTGCCCGTGACCTCTCCCACCCCCCGCACGCTCCGTGATCATGCAATCGTTCGTCGAACGATTGCATGATCACGGAGGAGATGGGGCGGGCGCGAGTACGGGGAGGCGGGGCCGGGGTGGGGGTGGCTCAGGTGGGGAGGCCGACGGCGCGCTCGCCGCTGCGGCGCTGCTGGATGACGACCGCGATGACGAGCAGGGCGCCCTGGGCGACGTTCTGCCAGAAGGTGTTGACGCCGACCACGTCGAGGCCGTTGCCCAGGGCACCGAGCAGGACCACCGCCAGCAGGGTGCCGCCGACCCCGCCCTTGCCGCCCTTGAGCGCGCAGCCGCCCAGGGCGGCGGCGGTGATGGCCTTGAGCTCGAGCCCCTCGCTGCCGGAGGTGGGCTGGCCGGAGCCGGTGAAGGCGGTCAGGATGATGCCGGCGACCGCGGCGACGACCCCGGCCAGCCCGTACACCGCGATCAGGTACTTGTTGATGTCGATGCCGGCGAGCCGGGCGGCGGTGTCGTTGCCGCCGATGGCGTAGATGTTGCGGCCGATGTCGGTGTACTTGAGCAGCACGTGCACCGCGAGCGCGACCACAAGCATGATCCACACCATCGTGGGGATCCCGGCGATCTTGCCGCGTGAGATGAAGACGAACAGGTCGTCGCCGAGCACGTAGCCCTGGGCCCGGCCACCGGAGATGAGCTGGGCCAGCCCCTTGTAGGCCGCCAGCGTGGCGAGGGTGGCGATGACCGGGTTGACCCGGCCGTAGACGATGATCACACCGTTGACGATGCCGAGCACCGCGCCCATCCCCAGCGCCGCCGCGATGCCGGCGTAGGGGTTGCCGCCCGCCGAGGTGAACGCCATGGCGCTGACCACCGAGGCGACGCCGGCCGCGGAGCCGACCGAGATGTCCAGCGCGCCACAGATGATGACGACCGTCTGCACCACGGCGAGCAGCCCGATGACCGTCACCGCCTGGCCGATCGCCTGGACGTTGGCCCAGCCCAGGTAGTCGGGCCGCAGGTAGCCGAAGATCGCGACGACCACGACGAGCGCCACCAGGAGGCTGAGGTTCTGCGGGCCGATCGAACCGATCAGACGGCGGGCGGTACCCGGTGCGCCGGGCTCGTCCGCCTTCTTGGCCGGCTGACGGGACGAGGCGGTCGTGGGGGTCATACGGATCCTCCGGACAGGGATGTGGTCAGGTCGTCGGCCATGGCCAGGGCGAGGACTCCCTCCTCCGAGGCGGCGGCGCGGTCCACCTCGCCGGTCACCCGGCCGTTCTGCATGACGACGATGCGGTCGGCGAGGCCGAGTACCTCGGGCAGCTCGGAGGAGATGACCACGATGGCGACCCCGGTCTCGGCCAGGCCGGCGATGATGTCGTAGATCTCGGCCTTGGCCCCGACGTCGATGCCGCGGGTCGGCTCGTCGAGGATGAGCACCTTGGGCGCCCGGGCGAGCCAGCGGGCCAGCACCACCTTCTGCTGGTTGCCGCCGGAGAGCTTGCCGACCTCGTGCTCGATCGAGGGGGTCCGCACCCGCAGCCGGTCGGTGAACTTCTGCACGACCCTGCGCTCCTCGGCCCGGCGGACGAACCGCAGCCGCCGGATGGAGCCGAGGATGGCCAGCGAGGTGTTGTCGCGCACCGATCGCTGCAGGAACAGCGCCTGTGCCTTGCGTTCCTCGGGGGCGTAGCCGATGCCGGCCCGGATGGCGTCGCGGGGGTGCCGGATCCGGACGGCCCTGCCGTCCACCCGCACCTCGCCGGACCGGATGGGCACGTCCCCGGCCAGCCCGGCCGCCAGCTCCGAACGTCCCGCGCCGACCAGGCCTGCCAGCGCGACGACCTCCCCGGCGCGCACGGTGAGGCTGATGTCGTGGACGTCGTCGGTGCTCACGCCGCGGACGTCGAGCACGACGCGATCGGTCGGCGCGTGCTCCCGGCCGAACATCGCCGACAGGTCGCGGCCCACCATCATCCGGACCACCTCGTTCTCGGTGGTCTCCGCCACCGGGCGGACCCCGACGAGCTCGCCGTCGCGCAGCACCGCGACCCGGTCCGCGAGCCGGAAGATCTCCTGCAGCCGGTGCGAGACGTAGACGACCGCGAGGCCGTCGTCGCGGAGCCGCCGGATGAGCCCGAACAGCGCCTCGGTCTCCTGCTCGCCCAGCGAGGAGGTCGGCTCGTCGAAGGCGATCACCCTGGCGTCGGTGGTCAGCGCCCGCAGGATCTCCACCAGCTGGCGCTGCGCCGCGCTCAGCTCGGAGCCGAGCGTGTCGGGGTGCAGCACCCGCTCGAAGCCCAGCCGCGCCAGGTCGGCGCGGACCCGTTCGCGCAGTCCCCCACGGTCGAGCCGGCGGCCCGTACGGCGGGGCAGCGCCCCCACGTAGACGTTCTCCGCCACCGACACGTGCGGGATGATCTCCGGTTCCTGTGCGATGACCCGGATGCCCTGGCGCCGCGCGTCGCCCGGGGAGTGCAGGGCGAGCTCCCGGCCGTCGAGCAGGACGCGCCCGGCCTCCGGGAGGTAGTCACCATCGATGATCTTGATCAGGGTGGACTTGCCCGCGCCGTTCTCTCCCATCAGCGCGGTCACCTCGCCGCCGGGAAAGTCCAGGGTCACGTCGCGCAGTGCCTGGACGCCGGCGAAGCCCTTGGTGATGTTCTCCACGCGCAGCATGGACGCCTCGCTTCCGGGGGGTGGGAGCGGCGGGCGGGCCCCTCGGGCCCGGCCCGCCGCGATCGGGCCGTCAGCGGGTCACGTGCACTTCAGTCCGGCCTGCACGTAGGTGTCCGGGCCGACCATGGTGGTCTTGGCGAACGCCTCGGGCGGGAACTCCTTGCCGCTCTTGAGCTTGTCGTACATGTTCTGCACCGCGAGTGCGCCGACCTCGGCGCCGTTGAGGTACAGCGAGGCCTTCACGCCGCTGGCCTTGCCGCCCTTCCAGACCTTGCAGGCCAGGTCGCCGTTGATGCCCACCCCGATGATGTTGTTCGCGGTGTAGCCGGCGTTCTCCAGCGCCCTCGCGCCGCCGGTGACGTTCTCGTCGTTACAGCCCCAGATGATCCAGTGCTTGACCGCCTTGTTGGCGGTGACCGTCGCGGCGACCTTGTTCTGCGCGTCGGGCGGGGTGTTGTCGGTGCCGACCTTGATCTCCTTGATGTCGGCGCCGCTGGACTCCTTGAAGGTCTTGGCGGCGGCGACGACCCGGTCGGTGCAGACCGTCACGTCCTGCTTCCACGCGGAGATGATGCGGGTGTCCTCCGGCTTCCAGCCCGCCTTCTTGTAGAGCTCGGCGGCCTTGTTGCCGACCTCGGTGCCCATCTGGGTGCCGCTGAAGCCGACCCGCGGCACGAGGTCACCCGGCCCGCACTTGGCGGGGTCGGTGCCGTTGACGCAGATCTGGTCGTCCGAGGCGAGCAGCTGCACTCCCGCCGTCTTGGTGAGCTGGGCGAGCTGCGGCCCCACGGCCGGGTCCGGTACGACCACGATGATGCCGTTGGCCTTCTGCCCGATCGCCGCCTGCGCCTCGCTGACCGTCTTGTTGGCGTCGTTGCCGAGGTTGACGACCTTGAGGTCGATGCCGAGCTGCTTGGCCTTGGCCTGCGCTCCCTCGGCCTCACCGATGAAGTAACTCTGATCGCCCTGCTTCTGCAGGTAGGCGATGGAGATCTTCCCCGACACCGTCTTGGCGGGGGCCGGGGCGGACGAGTCGTCCTTGCCGGACGAGCATCCGCTCGCGGCGAGGCTCACGGCGATCGCGACTCCGGCGGCCACGACGGCCCCCTTGTACCTATGTGCTCGGGCCATGACTGCGCTCCTTCGGGGTGGACTGGCGCTCGGTCCTGCATCCCCCGATGCATCCGGCGACTGCTCCCGGATAGTTGATTATTCGTACCACTACCAACACATTCGAACAAGACTCAAGGCGATAACGACACTTACCCGGACAGGAACCGTCGCATATGGTCAGCATGCGGCCCCAGCTGTGCGACAATCTGTTGGAACATGTTTGATTGCCGGCACGGGGTGTCGGATCGGAGGAGTGAGGCGATGCTCGCCCAGCAACGGCAGCAGGCGATCCTGGACCTCGTGCGCCGGGACGGCGCCGTCCGGGTCGCCGAGCTGGTGCGCACCTTCGGCGTCTCCGACATGACGATCCGCCGCGACCTGGAGGTCCTCGCCGATCGCGGGCTGCTCGACAAGGTGCACGGCGGCGCCACCGCGCTCGCGCCGGGCTCCACCGAGGAGCCCGGCTTCGCCGCCAAGTCGGCCCGCCAGCAGGCCGAGAAGGAGGCGATCGCGCGGCACGCCGCCGCCCTGGTGCAGCCCGGCACCGCGATCGCACTGTCCGCGGGCACCACGACCTGGGCGCTCGCCCACCACCTCACCGAGATCCCGGAGCTCACCGTCGTCACCAACTCACTTCCGGTCGCCGAGGTCTTCCACCGGTCGGTGCGCAGCGACCAGACCATCGTGCTCACCGGCGGCGTCCGGACTCCCTCGGACGCGCTGGTCGGGCCGGTCGCGGTCGGCGCCATCCGCTCGCTCAACGTCGATCTGCTGCTGCTGGGGGTGCACGGCATGAGCACCCACGCGGGCTTCACGACGCCCAACCTGCTCGAGGCGGAGACCGACCGGGCCCTGGTCACCGCCGCCCGGCAGCTGATCGTGCTGGCCGACCACACCAAGTGGGGCGTCATCGGCATCAGCACGATCGCCCAGCTCAGGGACGCGCACGTGCTCATCAGCGACTCCGGCATGGACGCCGCCACCCGCGACGTCCTGGACGGCCACGTCGGCGAGCTCGTCATCGCGGAGCCCATGGCGGCCACGCCGTGAAGCGCACCGCCATCCACCTCGCCGACGGCCGCGAGCTGATCTACTTCGACCGGCACGAGGACACGGACCGGTCCGCCGCCGACCGCCGCGACCTGCCCGGCCGGGCGGCGGCCTCCGAGCTGCGGCACGACCCGCTGCTCGACGAGTGGGTGGCGATCGCCGCCCACCGGCAGGATCGCACGTTCCTGCCGCCGGACAAGGAGTGCCCGCTGTGCCCCTCGACCCCGGACCGGGCCACCGAGATCCCCGCGGCCGACTACGAGGTGGTGGTCTTCGAGAACCGCTTCCCCTCGTTCGGTGACGGCGCCGGCCGCTGCGAGGTCGTGTGCTTCACCTCCGACCACGACTCCTCGTTCGCCGCGCTGCGACCCGAGCAGGTGCGGACGGTGATCGACGCGTGGGCCGACCGCACCGCGGAGCTCTCCGCGCTGCCCGGGGTACGGCAGGTGTTCTGCTTCGAGAACCGGGGCGAGGAGATCGGGGTGACGCTGGGCCATCCGCACGGCCAGATCTACGCCTACCCCTTCGTCCCGCCGCGTACCCGGCAGATGCTCTCGGTGGCCGCACGGCACCGCGCCGAGACCGGGCGTGACCTGTTCGCCGACGTGCTGGCCGCCGAGCGGGAGGCGGCCGTACGGGTCGTCGCGGCCAACGATTCGTGGACGGCGTTCGTCCCCGTCGCCGCGCGCTGGCCCTTCGAGGTGCATCTGTTCCCGCACCGCAAGATCCCCGACATCCCGGCGCTGTCCCCGGCCGAGCGCGCGGACTTCGGCAGCCTGTACATCGATGTGCTCGGCCGCCTGGACCGCCTGTTCGGCGTCCCCATGCCCTACGTCTCCGCCTGGCACCAGGCCCCGGTGGGGGAAGGCCGCGAGCTGGCACAGCTGCACCTGCAGCTGTTCAGCAGCCGCCGCGCGCGGGGACGGCTCAAGTATCTCGCGGGCTCGGAGTCGGCCATGGGCGCCTTCGTCAACGACATCCGCCCCGAGGACGCCGCCCGCCTCCTGCGCGAGGCGGCGTCCTGAGGCGGCGCGTCAGACCACGGCTCCCGAGTCGCCGGGCGCGCGGCGCGGCCGGGCGCCGTGCCTGGCCGGCCGGGAGGCCGGCGTCTTGCTGAACGACTCCAGCCCGATCGCCAGCGGGGTCGCGGTGAACACGCTCGACCAGGTGCCGACCAGGATGCCCACCAGCAGGGCGACGGCGAAGTCGGTGAGCGACTCACCACCGAGGAACGCGAGCGCGGCCAGGATGAAGACCGCGCCGATGCCGGTGTTCACCGTCCGGGGCACGGTCTGCAGCGCCGCCCGGTTGGCGATCCGGGCGAACGGCACCTTCCGGTCCGCGGTCCACAGCTCCCGGATCCGGTCGAAGACGACCACCGAGTCGTTGACGGAATAGCCGATCACCGTGAGCAGCGCGGCGAGGAAGACCCCGTCGATGGGCCTGCCGAACCAGGCGAACACCCCGGTGACGATGAGCACGTCGTGCGCCATCGCCAGCACGGCCCCGGCACCGAAGGTCCACTTGAACCGGACGGCGAGATAGACCAGCTGAGCCAGCAGGGCGATGCCGAGGGCGATCAGCGCCTTGGTGCGGAGCTCGGCGCCGAGACTCGGGCCGATCAGCTCGTCGCGCTGCTTGGTCACCTGGCCCCCGTCGCGGGCCAGCGAGTCCCGGATGCGCTTCTCCTGCACGTTGGTCAGGTTCTCGGTCCGTACCGAGATGTCGTCCGTCCCGGAGGTCTGCACCACGGCACGCGGAAACCCGGCGTCGGCGACGGCCTGCCGGGCCGTGTCGGCGGACACCGTCCTGCTCGTCGAGTACTCCACCAGCCGGCCGCCGGTGAACTCCACCCCGAGGTTGAGGCCCCGGGTGGCGATCCCGGTGACCGCGAGCAGGACCGCCAGCCCGGAGATCGCCAGCCAGAGCCGGCGCCGCCGCATCAGGTCGGGCTCGCGCCGGTCCAGCCAGTCACGGACCCGCCCGGTGGCGCTGAGCCCGGTCAGCCGGGGGCGCCGGGTGATCAGCCGGCGGCCCACGGCCCACTCCGCCAGCACCCGGGTGACCAGCAGCGCCGACACCAGGGAGGCCATGACGCCGATGGACAGCGTGACGCCGAAGCCCCGCACCGGCCCGGAGGCGAGGAAGAACAGCAGCCCGCCGGCGAGCAGCGTCGTGATGTTGGAGTCCGCGATCGCCGACCACGCCTTGCCGAAGCCGGTGGTGAGGGCGCTGCGCACCCCACGGCCGGGGGCGGCGGCGTACTCCTCCCGGGCGCGTTCGAAGACCAGCACGTTGGCGTCGATCGCCATGCCGATCGCCAGCACGAACCCGGCCAGCCCGGGCAGGGTCAGCGTGGCGCCGAGCGCGACCAGGACCGCGTAGGAGATCAGCGCGTAGCCGGCGAGGGCGACCGCGGCGAGGGCACCGACCAGCCGGTAGACCACGACGATGAACATCGCGGTGAGCAGCACGCCGATCAGCGCGGCCTTGGCGCTGGCGTCGATCGCCGCCGCGCCGAGGGTCGGGCCGACCACCCGCTGCTCGATGATCTGCACCGGTACGGGCAGCGCGCCGCCCTGGATCAGCGCGGCCAGGTCCCTGGCCTCCTTGGGGCTGAACGAGCCGGTGATCTGGGTCGATCCGCCGCCCATGCCGACGCCGCAGGCGACCGACTCCACCACCTGCGGCGAGGAGATGACCTTGTCGTCCAGCACGATCGCCACCCGGCGGGCGTCGTCGCCCGGCTGCGCGCAGGCGGCCTTCGCCGTGACCTGCTGCCAGATCCTGCCGCCCTGGCCGCGGAAGTCCATGGTGACGAACCAGCCGCCGAGGTTCTGCTGGTCGAATCCCGCCTCGGCCTTGCCGATCTGCCCGCCGGTGAGCGCGGCCGGGCCGAGCCTGATCCGCCCGCCCTGCTCGTCGGCCAGGGCCTTCTCCCCCGGCGCCGGGCCCGCCGCGGCGGAGAGCACCGGATGCACCGTCAGCTGGGCGGTGCGCCCGATGACCTCGGCCGCTCGAGTGGGGTCCTGGACGTCGGGCAGCTCGACGATGATGCGCCGGTCACCGGACCGGGTGATCGAGGTCTCGGCGACCCCGAGCGCGTCGACGCGCCGGTGCAGGACGTCGGCGGCCCGGTCGGTGGTCTGACGGCCGGCCTTGACCGTCGGCGAATCCCGGGTCTCCAGCACGATCTGGGTGCCGCCGCGCAGGTCGAGACCGAGACGGGCGGGAGTGGTCAGGGCGAAGAACAGCGAGCCGGCCAGTACGGCGAACGCCAGAAGCGCCCGCACCATGGTGGCGCGAGACAAGGGGAACCTCCACGGGAGATGCCGCGGGCAGGCCGCGGCCCCGGCGGAGGGGGCGAGGCCGCCACTCCGCCGGATGGACAGGGAACGTCAGGAACCCGTGGAGGAGGGTGGTGCCCGGCCGTGGGGCGTCCCGGTGGCAGCGCCCGCCGGCACCACCTGGCCGGTGCCGCCGCGCCCGGTGGTGTGCCGCCCGGCGGAGGGCGCCGCGGCCGTGGAGAGCACGGCGGCCCCGGGGCCGTGGAGGCCCTGGGTCTGGGTGTGCCGCACGGACGTGGCGGCCGACTGCGCACCGGAGCCGTCGCGGCCCGCCGCGTCGCGGCTCGCCATCCTGACGACGCGGGCCGTACGGGCCCCGCTCTGCGCCGAGCCGGCGGCCAGCACCACCGGCCGCGGCGCGGATCCCGCACCGGCGGCTCCGGGCGCACCGGCGCCGGCGGGCAGCACGAACCCGAGCAGCCCGAGCAGGATCACCAGCAGCCGCGGGGCCGTCTTCGCCGCACCGGGAAGCGGTGGGCGCAGGTGGTCGTTCACACCCGGCCCTCCTGCCGACCCTCAGATCACAACGCCATCGAACGTCAATCTACTCGATCGGGCAACCGTCTCAGGGCTGGCACAATCCGGCCAATACTCGCCAGTAGCCAAGTCTTGCCCGCCAAATAAAGGTGAATTACTTTCACGGTGACCTGCCAGCAATCGGACAGAGGAGCCTCCGATGGCTAGAATCAGACAGATCGCTGTGGTGGGGGTCTCGTCCCTCGCCGCCCTCACGATGGTGGCCTCGACGGCCTCCGCCGCCACCACCACCATCCGCCGCGGGACCGCCACCGGCGCCGCCTACTCCGGCAACGTCCAGGCGTCCCTGCTGGGCACCGCGACCGTCTCGAGCTCGATCGGCAGCGGTAGCTGCAGCCAGTCGACCATGCTCGGCTCGATCGCCTCGAACGGCACCGGGCTGAGCATCAGCTCGGCGACCTTCACCGGCGCCGGCGGCGGCCCCTGCTCGGGCACCGTGAGCTCCACCATCACCGCGCAGAACCTGCCGTGGAGCGGCGGCAACGTGACCTTCACGTCCGCGGCCACCTCCGGCGTGCCGAACGCCAGCATCACCATCGCCAACTTCAGGGTCAAGGCCGTGGTGAACATCTTCGGCGGGATCACCTGCATCTTCGGCGGCAACCTGACCGCCAACGGCTACAACCCGAACAACTCCAGCCGGCCGAACGCGGCGGCCGAGGCCCAGGCCAACGTCAACGGCGCCACGGTCAACAAGATCAACAGCGGCAGCAGCATCCTGTGCCCGAGCACCGCCACGGTGACGGCCACCTACGCCCTGAAGGGCGAGACGACCGCGGGATCGGGCGTCTACAACCAGACGCTGTTCATCACCAGCTGACCGCTCAGGGCGTCCACCCCCGCCCTGAGCACTGAGTCACGGGCGGCTTCCCCCCACCCGAATTGGGGGGAAGCCGCCCCGCAGGACATGGCGACGATCACGGATCGCCGGCGCGAGTCAAGGGCACCAGCCCGTCCTCTGGTCACCCGGTCAGAGGGCGGTCAGCACCAGGACCGGCGGCAACATCACCTACGCGCCGGTCGCCGGAGGCCGCAACTTCACCCTCACGATCGCCAACTTCAAGATCAAGGCTGTCGCCCTCGGCCTCACCTGCAACTACAACAGCAACCTGACCGGTAACAGCTTCAACCCGGGCAACCCGGCCGCACCGGGCGGTTCGTCGGCCAGCACGAAGGTCTCGTTCAACACCACGGTCAGCAAGGCCGCCGGCAGCAGCCTCCTCTGCCCGGCCACCACCGCGCTCACCGCCGACTTCACGCTGACCGCGTCGGGCACGCCCGTGGTGGTCACCAGCTGACCGGCCGAACACGCGCCGGGCGCGCCGAGCCGCGCCGGGCCGCATGACAGGGGCCGCTTCCCCTCACCCGAATTGAGGGGAAGCGGCCCCACCAGCCTATTGGCCTCGGGACCAGAGGTCAGCAGCCGATCAGCTGGGCGGCCAGAAACGACTCGACCTGGCCGAGCGAGATGCGCTCCTGGCTCATCGAGTCGCGCTCGCGGATGGTCACCGCGTCGTCCTCGAGCGTGTCGAAGTCGACGGTGATGCAGAACGGCGTGCCGATCTCGTCCTGCCGGCGGTAGCGGCGGCCGATCGCGCCGGCGTCGTCGAAGTCGACGTTCCAGCTCCGGCGCAGTTGCGCGGCCAGGTCCTTGGCCTTCGGCGACAGGTCGGTGTTGCGCGACAGCGGCAGCACCGCGACCTTCACCGGCGCCAGCCGGTGGTCGAGCCGCATGACGGTGCGCTTCTCCAGCTTGCCCTTGGAGTTGGGCGCCTCGTCCTCGGCGTAGGCGTCCATCATGAACGTCAGCACGCAGCGGTCGACGCCCGCGGCCGGCTCGATGACGTAGGGGACGAAGCGCTCGTTGCGCTCCTGGTCGAAGAAGGACAGGTCGGTGCCCGAGGCCTTGCCGTGCACGGTCAGGTCGTAGTCGGTGCGGTTGGCGACGCCCTCCAGCTCGCCCCACTCCGAGCCGGTGAAACCGAAGCGGTACTCCACGTCGACGGTGCGCTTGGAGTAGTGCGACAGCTTCTCCTGGGGGTGCTCGAACAGCCGCAGGTTGTCCTTGCTGATGCCCATGTCGACGTACCACTGGAACCGGGTGTCGATCCAGTACTGGTGCCATTCCTCGTCGGTGCCGGGCTCGACGAAGAACTCCATCTCCATCTGCTCGAATTCCCGGGTGCGGAAGATGAAGTTGCCCGGGGTGATCTCGTTGCGGAACGACTTGCCGATCTGGCCGATGCCGAACGGGACCTTCTTGCGCGCCGACTGCTGCACGTTGAGGTAGTTGACGAAGATGCCCTGCGCGGTCTCCGGCCGGAGGTAGGCCAGGCCCGACTCGTCCTCGACCGGGCCGAGGTAGGTCTTGAGCAGCCCGTTGAACATCTTCGGCTCGGTGAAGGCGCCCTTGTTGCCGCAGTTGGGGCAGGCGATGTCCGCGAGGCCGCCCGCCGGGGGCCGGCCGTGCTTCTCCGCGTAGCCCTCCTCGAGGTGGTCGGCGCGGTAGCGCTTGTGGCAGGACTGGCACTCGGTGAGCGGATCGACGAAGGCGTTCACGTGGCCGCTGGTCTCCCAGACCTCGCGGGCCAGGATCACGCTGGAGTCCAGGCCCACGACGTCGTCGCGGCCCTGCACCATGGACTTCCACCACTGGCGCTTGACGTTGTTCTTCAGCTCGACGCCGAGCGGGCCGTAGTCCCAGGAGGCACGCAGCCCGCCGTAGATCTCACTCGACGGGTAGACCAGGCCCCGGCGCTTGGCGAGGCTGACGATCGTGTCCATCACGTCGGTACGTCGGGCCATGGTGGTTCTCCATCCGGCTGGCGGTCGGCGGGATTGTTCGTACGCCCCGTGGCGTACGGCATCAGTGATCCCCGGTGCTACGCCGGGGCGGCCACGATGATGGCCCGCCCCGCCGTCGAGCAGGTCACCAGCTTATTGCACCCTGAACGTGGGTGAGGGTAAGAGACGGTCCCGAGTACCCGGGGCGGCGAGGATGTCCAGGTCCGTGGTCGCGCACGGACCTGGGCACCCATCCTGATCTGCAGCTGCTCCCCGGAATCGATCAGCTAGTGGGAGTGCCCGGCGTGCGCGGGCCGGACGCCGTCGATCCACCGGTTCGCGTACGCGAACCACTGTGGCGCGGAGCGGTGCAGGTTGGTGTCGTGTCCGGAGTCGAACACGTAGGCGTTCAGGCGACCGGCCGACGTGAAGGCGGGAGCCTCCCGGTTCAGCACCGCACTCGCGGTGGCGCATGACAGACCGGGCAGGGCCTCATTGCACCCCAGCGCGTCCTGACGGCCGGTCACGATCAGCACCGGGACCTTGATGGCCTTGCTGTAGGTGAGATCCCTGCCCATGGCGAGTGTGGTGACCGAGCCTATGGTGCCGGTATCGGCACCGAGCCGCTCGTCACGCTCCATCACGGCCGGATCCACCCGGCTCGTCGCGTAGAACAGGCTGCGCGGCCTGACGGTGAGGTATCCGTCGGGCAGATGCGCGAAGCGAGACTCACTGTTGGCGGTGACGTAGTGCGCACGGAGATAGGTCACGAAGTTCACATCCGTGGCGTGCAGGAGATCGGCGAGGACCACTGCGCTCACATCGTGGTAGGTACCGGCCTCGACGATCCACGCGCCCGCGCCCATCGAATGCCCGACACCGACCACCCGGTCGAACCTGGCGTGGGCACGGCCGACCCGGCCGGCGCGGAGCTGGCCCACCAACTGGTGGAGCACATAGGCCTGGACCGGGAAGGTCACGAGCGCCGGGTCCGGGTGATCGGAGGCGCCGGTGCCGAGCTGATCGATGACGAAGGTGGTGTGGCCATTGGCGGTGGCGGCCCGGACGTAGTCCAGCCGGTCGTACCCGAGCCCCATCCAGTACAGATGGTTGTAGGTGAATCCGTGTACGAGGAACTGCACCTCACCGTTGCGGGGCTTCCGCGGACCGCACAGCCAGCCCGCCACCCGGTAAGTCGCGGTATCGGTCGAGGTCAGCCGCACTTTACTGATCGTGCGTTCGCACCCGTCACGACGCGCGATCAGGTCGGCCGACATCGGGTGCCCGGCGCGCGGCGCCTCGTGCGCCTGGGCCGCGACGGAAAGAAGGCCGACAGCCACCACCACCGCCAAGACGACGGCGATAGCCGATCTTTTCTTCATGTTGCTCCTTGATTCGCTCCGCATTCCAACGAAAGGGCGTGGATCAAGATGCAGTATGTGAGATAAGTCAGCCTTTCGCGGCAGATAGCCGGAATTAGTTGATCGCGATTCGCCCCGGCCGGTGAGCAAACTGGTTACCAGCCCGGCTCATACCGGTTCGTCACTGAATGGTGAGTGGTGCCCTTCGCATGTCTCTACGGCAGCGCCCGCGCACCCCGCACCGTGACCTGGAGCCGCGAGTCAGTACACCAGCCCGTCGACGACGTTGCTGTCGATGTTGAGGGTGTAGCCGCCGTGCCGCTCGTGGTGGCCGCCGCGGTACTGCTTGATCCGCCGGTGCGGCTGCCACCAGGACCGGCGCAGATAGCGGCCGCCCGCGGTCCGGGCCCGGCCGTCCCACCGCGCGAACCAGATCGCCTCGGGCTTGGTGATCCCGGTCGCCTCGCCGAGGGCCTGCACCCCCGAGCCCGCGCTGCCGTACACCCCGGAGACGTACCCCTTGCGCTGCAGCCGCCGGGTCCAGGAGTGCACGAACCTGAGCACCGCCCGCCGGCACCATCCCCGCTCGCTCGGGTAGGCCTCCATGTCGTAGTAGATCGGCTCCCCCCGCGGGATGCCCAGCGCCCTGGCCCGGTGGACGGCGTCGGTGGCGGCGGCGCCGCCCTTGCGGTCGGCGTTCTTCCCGGTGAACCGGTTGTGGTAGCCCGTGCAGGGCGCCTGCAGGCCCACGTAGGTCGGGATCAGCCGGTAGCCCATCCGGCGCACGTCGCGCACCCAGTCCCGGTTCAGGTTGGGCTGCGCGCAGCCGCGCGCGGCGCCGCCGATGTAGACGTTCGCCACCCGGTAGGCCCTCCGCCACGCGGCCATCGCCCCGCGCGAGGGAGCCGTGCAGGCGTCGAACCCCGGGCCGGTGGCCCACTCGCGCCGCCGCTCCCGGTCCCGCGCCGGCTGCCACTCGGGCCGGTACGGCACCGCGATCCGCATGCCGGACTCCGGCCGGGGGGCCTCCGGTGGCCGGAACGAGGGCAGCCTCCTGTGCACCCAGGGCCGGATCCGGGCACCTCGCATCAGGTCCGCCATCACCGCCCGGCCGGAGCCGTACGTCCCGGTCATCCGCACTCCGGCCGTGGGCAGCGCCACCCTGATCTCCTGGGCGGCCTCCTGTGCCGGGGTGGCCTCCGCCGGCACCGCGCCCTCGCGCGCCCCGGCCTCCGGCTCCGTGCCGTCCGGCAACTCGGCCTGCGGCACCCCGGCCTCCGGCTCGCCCGGCGCCGGCTCGGTGGCGGCTCGCGGCGGGCGCGCGCGGGACCCGGCCGGCTCGTCCAGCGGCTCGATCTGCAGGGTCTCGGTCCGGCCGGCCATCCGCGCGGGGCAGTCCTGGTCCGCGCCCGCCCGCCCAAGGTAGACCGCGTGCCGGTCGTACCGCACGCACTGGGAGGGCTGCTGGTCGAGCCGGTAGACCGGCCACTCCGCCGGGACGCTCACCCGTACTCCGCCGTACTCGACGATCCTGGTCCGCGGGCCGGTGTCCGTCATCGCCGCCACCGCCGTGCGCACCGCCCCCGCCGGCATCACGAACACGGTGGACACCACTGCCGCCAACCCCAGAAATCCGGCAAGAACGGTATGCGGCATCCCTACTCCCCACGGCTCTACGTCAAGATCGCAGGAAGTGGTTCCCGCTCACGCGGCGTTGCCACCGGCGGAGAGGATCTTTCACCGGGCCTTGGCCCGGTCTTGATCGGGGAGCTCAGGCGATGATCTCGAAGGCGCCCGGTTCGTCGACGGCCCCCGCCGACATCGGTATGACCAGCATGCGCACTTCGCCGAGGGCCCGGCGGTAGAAGCCCGCGCCCTCCCATTCGGTGTACATGACCCACAGCTCGGGATCGTCGGCGGCGCGGCCGAGCCGGCCGGACCGGTGCCCCCGGCACGCCGAGAACGCCTCGAGGACGGCGCGGGCCTGGCCGGCGAAGACCTCGGCCTCGTCGGCGGGGACCCGGTACCGGGTTATCGCGATCACGAGCCCATCCTCGCACCCGGCCGGGGCCGGTTCGGCGCGGGCACCGGCCCGGGGCATACGGTGGCGTCCATGTCTGCGAATCGAGGGCTCCGGGCCCGGGTGGAGCGGAGCAGCGCGACCCCGATGGTCTACCTTCACCAGCTTCCGCGCTGGGCACTGCCGGTCACCATGGGAATCCTGCTGCTCATCGGCATGGTGGTCACCGGCTGGCCCGGCGCCGTCGCGCTGCTGGTGCTCGCCGTCTTCCTGGGCTGGTTCGCCTACCTGTCCTGGCCGAGCCTCGACGCGGGCGGGCGGCTGCTCAGGCTGGCCGCGCTCGGGGTGCTGCTGCTCTTCGCCGCGGGTCACATCCTCCGGCAGTTTTGACAATCGTTTTCATCTTCATTCACACTATAGGGGTGTTTAGTACTAGAGGTCTGATACCCGGCGCCCTGCTCACCCTGCTGCTGGCGTGCACCGCGGCCTGCGGCGGGAGCGGCGCGGCCGCTTCCGGCAAGCCACAGGTGATCGGCTCGTTCTATCCGCTGGCCTGGCTGGCCGAGCGGGTCGGCGGCGGGAACGCCGCCGTCACCACGCTGACCAAGCCCGGCACCGAGCCGCACGATCTGGAGCTGACGCCCCGGCAGATCGTGGACGTCGGCAAGGCCCGGCTCGTGGTCTACCTCAAGGACCTCCAGCCCGCTGTCGACCAGGCGGTCGCCGAGCACGCCCGCACGTCCTCGCTCGACGCGGCCTCGCTGGTGAAGACCCTCCCGGCGGCCGGCACCGAGCAGCGACCGGGGCACCACGACCCCCACCTCTGGCTGGACCCGAGCCGGCTGGCCACCGTGGCGACGACCCTGGGCGAGCGGCTGGCCCGGATCGACCCGGCGCACGCCACGGCGTACCGGGCCAACGCCCGCACGCTGACGGGTGAGCTGACGGCGCTCGACGGAGAGTTCCGCGCCGGGCTCGCCACCTGCACGCAGAAGACCATCGTCACCAGTCACGCCGCCTTCGGCTATCTCGCCGAGCGTTACGGCCTGACCCAGGTGCCGGTCAGCGGGATCGACCCGGAGGCCGAGCCGTCGCCCAAGCGGCTGGCCGAGCTCACCCGGCAGATCCGCCGGACCGGGGTCACCACGGTCTTCACCGAGACCCTGGTCAGCCCGAAGGTCGCCCAGACCCTCGCCCAGGAGGCCGGGGTGCGGACCGCGACGCTCGACCCGATCGAGGGGCTGCCGCAGGGGTCCAGGGACGACTACGCCTCGGTGATGCGGCACAACCTCACGACGCTGCGCACCGCCCTGGACTGCTCATGATGGCGCCCGCCGGGGCACCGGCCCCCGTCTTCGCCATGACCGGCGGCCGCGTCCGGCTGGACGGCCGCGAGGTGCTGCGCGGCATCGACCTGCGGGTCGGGCCCGGTGAGGTGGTCGCCCTCCTCGGCCCAAACGGCTCGGGCAAGTCCACCCTGGTCCGGGCCCTGCTCGGGCTGGTCCCGCTCGCGGCCGGGCGGACCGAGATCTACGGTGCGGTGCCGTCGAGGTTCCGGCAGTGGGAACGCGTCGGGTACGTCCCGCAGCGGCTGACCGTGGGCGGCGGGGTCCCCGCCACGGTCCGGGAGGTCGTCTCCTCCGGGCGGATCGCCCGGCAGTCCCGGTTCCGGCCGTTCTCGGCCGCCGACCGGGCGGCGGTCCAGCGGGCGCTGGAGACCGTCGGGATGGCGGACCGCGCCCGGGACCCGGCCCACCAGCTGTCCGGCGGCCAGCAGCAGCGGGTCCTGATCGCCCGTGCCCTGGCCGGCGAGCCGGACGCCTTCGTCATGGACGAGCCCACGGCCGGCGTCGACGCGGCGAGCCAGCAGGCCCTCGCGGAGACCCTGCGCGAGCTGGTCGGCCAGGGCCGCACTCTCGTCCTGGTCGCCCACGAGCTGGGGCCGATGGAGCCGATGATCACCAGGGCCGTGGTGCTGGACGCCGGCCGGATCGCGCACGAGGGCGCCCCGCCCGCCCCGGAGGGCGAGTGCGCCGCTCCCGGCCACGAGCACCTGCATCCGCACGGGCCGGCCGCCGGCCCCTCATCGCTCACCACCTGGGAGCCCGCGTGACCGGCCTGCTGGAGATCCTCGACTACGACTTCATGCGCCGCGCGCTGCTCGCCGCGGTGCTCATCGGCGTCGCCGCCCCGGTCGTCGGCACGTTCATCGTGCAGCGCAAGCTGGCCCTGCTCGGCGACGGCATCGGTCACATCGCCCTCACCGGGGTCGCCCTGGGGCTCATCACCAGCACGTCGCCGGTGCTCACCGCGGTCGTGGTGTCGGCGCTGGGCGCCGTCGCCATCGAGGTGCTGCGGGCCCGTGGCCGCACCGGGGCCGACGTGGCGCTCGCCCTGCTCTTCTACGGCGGCATCGCCGGGGGCGTGCTGCTCACCAATCTCGCGCCGGGGGGCAGCACGGCCAACCTGCTGGGCTACCTGTTCGGGTCGATCAGCAGCGTCTCCTCCCACGACCTGTACGTCATCGTGGCGCTGGCCGCCGGCGTCCTGGTGGTGATGGGCGTGTTCGGGCGGGAGCTGTTCCTGCTCTGCCAGGACGAGGAGGTCGCCCGGGCCAGCGGCCTGCCGGTGCGGTTCCTGAGCCTGCTGCTGGCGGTGACCGCGGCGATGACCGTCGTGATCGCCATGCGCGTCGTGGGGCTGCTGCTGGTGAGCGCGCTGATGGTGGTCCCGGTGGCCGCCGCCCAGCAGATCACCCGGGGGTTCAAGACCACCGTCGGGCTGGCCATGGTCTTCGGTGTGTTCTCCGCCGTGGGCGGCCTGTACGCCGGTTTCCAGCGCGACCTGTCCCCCGGGCCCGCGATCGTGCTGCTCGCACTCGCCCTGTTCATGGTGGCCGTGACGGCGGGGCGGCTGCTCCGCCGCGGGCGAACGGCCGCCGACGACCGGCAGCGAGCGGCTCCGCCGCCGGATGCCGGGGCAGTAGATTCAGGGGCGGAGGTGGGAAGGTGACGACACGGCAGGACACGGTGCGGCGAGCGCTCGCGGCCAGCGCGGGCTTCCGCAGCGCACAGGACATCTTCGCCGACCTGCGCGCCGAAGGCTCCAAAATCGGCCTGACCACGGTCTACCGGGCGTTGCAGGCGCTCAGCGACTCCGGCGAGGTCGACGTCCTGCGCACCGACGACGGCGAGGCCGTCTACCGCGCGTGCGCGACCGAGGAACACCATCACCATCTGGTCTGCCGCAGCTGCGGCCGCACGGTGGAGGTCGAGGGGCCCGCCGTGGAACGCTGGGCGGAGGCCGTCGGAGCCGAGCACGGCTTCATCGGCGTCACGCACACCGTCGAGGTATTCGGCATCTGCCCCGGCTGCGCCGCGGGCTGACCCGGCACCCGGGCGAGGCCGGCCCCGGCGGGATCAGCCCCGGGCGGCCTGCCCGTTGACCTGCCCGTTCTGCCCGTCGATCCGGGCGTCCACTCCGGGCAGCTCGTTCGGCACGGCTCCGCCGTAACGCCGGTCCCGGCCGGCGTACACCTCGCAGGCATGCCAGAGGTGGCGCCGGTCGAAGTCCGGCCACAGGGTGTCCTGGAAGACCAGCTCCGCGTACGCCGACTGCCAGACCATGTAGTTGGAGGTGCGCTGCTCGCCCGAGGGCCGCAGGAAGAGGTCGACCTCGGGGATCTCCGGCTGGTACAGGTAGCGGGCGAAGACCTTCTCGCTGATCTTGTCCGGGTTGAGCCGGCCGGCCACGACGTCACGGGCGATCGCCGCCGCCGCGTCCGCGATCTCGGCCCGGCCGCCGTAGTTCACGCAGAACTGCAGGGTCAGCACGTCGTTGCCGCGCGTCATCCGCTCGGCGTCCTCGAGCTCGCTGATGACGCTGCGCCACAGCTTCGGCCGGCGGCCGGCCCAGCGCACCCGTACGCCCATGTCGTTCAGCTGGTCGCGGCGGCGGCGGATGACGTCCCGGTTGAAGCCCATGAGGAAGCGCACCTCGTCGGGTGAGCGCTTCCAGTTCTCGGTGGAGAAGGCGTACGCCGACAGGTAGGGGACGCCCAGCTCGATCGCCCCCATGATCACGTCGAAGAGGGCGTACTCCCCCATCTTGTGGCCCTCGGTGCGAGGCAGCCCGCGCTGCTTGGCCCACCGCCCGTTGCCGTCCATCACGATGGCCACGTGCCGGGGCACGAACTCCTTCGGTATCGCCGGCGGCCGGGCACCGCTGGGGTGCGGATCCGGCGGCGAAACGGCCCTGCTCACACCGACTCCCTGTCCTTCGTGATTCCGGCGTCCGGCGGTGTCCGGGGACGCGGTGACTCCCGTTCCACATGCCTGAGCGACCTGATCCCGTGTTCGAGGTGCCACTGCAGATAGGCGGCGACGAGGCCGCTGCACTCTACCCGGTGGCGGGGTTCGCTCTCGTCGGCGTGCCCCCACTCCCCGCGCAGCAGCGCCAGCATCAGCTCGAAGGTGGGCGAGGCCGGGGTGGCCGCGCCCGGCTGGCGGCAGGAGCCGCAGACCGCACCGCCCGCCGAGATCAGGAAGGCCTTGAGCCCGCCCCGGACCCCGCAGCGGGCGCACTCGTCCAGCGCCGGCGCCCACCCCGCGACCGACAGCGAGCGCAGCAGGTAGGCGTCCAGCACCAGGCGTGGATCGTGGCTCGCCTCCACCAGCGTCCGCAGCCCCCCGACGAGCAGCAGGAACTGGCGCAGCGCGGGCTCCTTCTCCTCGCTGGTGAGCTTCTCCGCGGTCTCCAGCATCGCGGTGCCCGCGGTGTAGCGCGGATAGTCCGCCACGAGCGGCCCGCCGTAGGGCCGGATCGTCTCCGCCTGCGTGATCAGGTCGAGCGAGCGCCGTTCATACAGCTGCACGTCGACATGGGAGAACGGCTCCAGCCGGGCCCCGAACCGCGACTTGGTCTTGCGCACCCCCTTGGCCGCCGCCCGCACCCGGCCGGTGCGCCGGGTCAGCAGCGTCACGATGCGATCGGCCTCGCCCAGCTTCTGGGTGCGCAGGACGATGCCTTCGTCGCGGTAGAGGGTCACCGGATCATTGTCCCCCACCGGACCGGCGGGCCGGGACACCACCCATCGCGTCCGGCCGCCGACGGATCGCGACCGGTTCCGGTCCCACGGACTCGGCCGGATCTGTGGCTTGAATCACCGTTGGATGGCAGCGTGGACCCATGAGATGCACGATCGTTCCCCCCCACATCCTGGAGCGGGTCGCCACGCGCAGCACCGACCCGGAGCTCCGAGATCTCGCACGCCGGTCCCTCATCACGGACACGGCACAGCGCACCGAGCGCCGCATGACGCTCGTCGCGCCCGTCGCGGCGGTCGAGGCCGCCGCCGAACCCGACCGGACCATCAAGGACGCCAAGAACCTGGAGGAGATGCCTGGCCAGACCGTGCGCAAGGAGGGCGGCGCCCCGACCGGCGACGAGGTCGTCGACCAGAACTACGACTGGCTCGGCGCCACCTTCACCTTCTACTCGGAGGTCTACGGCCGCAACTCCATCGACGGCGCGGGGCTGCCGATGATCTCGACGGTGCACTACGGCAGCGGCTACGACAACGCCTTCTGGAACGGCGAGCAGATGGTGTACGGCGACGGTGACGGCACGCTGTTCCTCGCCTTCACCGGGCCGCTCGACGTCACCGGGCACGAGCTCACCCACGGGGTCACCCAGTACACCGCGGAGCTGGAGTACTACGGCCAGTCCGGTGCGCTCAACGAGTCGCTCTCGGACGTCTTCGGCTCACTGATCAAGCAGCACCACCTCGGCCAGACCAGCGACGACGCCGACTGGCTGATCGGCGCGGGCCTGCTCGCGCCGGGGGTCAACGGGGTGGCGCTGCGCTCCATGAAGGAGCCGGGCACCGCCTACGACGACCCCCAGCTGGGCAAGGACCCGCAGCCCGGGCACATGGACCAGTTCGTGCACACCTACCGCGACAACGGCGGGGTGCACATCAACTCCGGCATCCCCAACCGGGCCTTCTACCTGGCCGCCGCGGAGCTCGGGGGCAACGCCTGGGAGAAGGCCGGCCAGATCTGGTACGACACGCTCACGGGCGGGTCACTGACCTCCAGCGCGGACTTCGCCGCGTTCGCGGCGGCCACGGTGGCGACGGCGACGCGGTTGTACGGCCCGTCGAGCACCGAGGCCGGCGCGGTACGGGACGCCTGGGCGGGGGTAGGCGTCACGACATGAAGGTGACCGTGGTCCGAACCGGTGGATTCGCCGGGATCGAGCGGCGCGGGGAGGCCGACACGACCTCCGATCCGGTCCTGTGCGGGCTCGTCTCGCGGGTCGATCTCGACGCGATCCCGCAACCCGGCCGGGTCCCGGACCAATTCCTCTACGAGATAGACGTCGATGGACGCACGGTGGTCGTCGGAGAGAACCGGCTGACCGGTCCGCTGCGGGAGCTCGTCCATCACGTCCTGGCGCACTAGCGCGCCGCACGGGGCCGCGGCCACCGGGCCGCGGCGCACCGGCGGGCGCGAATGCGATGGGCCTCGGCCGCGAGATCGTCACGGCCGAGGCCCATGCAGCGGCCACGCCCGGTGGTTCACACCGTCATGACCGAGTTCTCGGGTGTTCAGATTCGGGCGGCCCGGTTGATCGCCGACAGCACGGCCTTCAGTGAGGCGGTGACGATGTTGGCGTCGACGCCGACCCCCCACAGCACCTTGCCGCCGACCTGGCACTCCACGTAGGCGGCGGCCTTGGCGTCGCCGCCCGAGCTCAGCGCGTGCTCGTTGTAGTCCAGCACGCGTACGTCGACGCCTACCGTCGCCAGCGCGGTGACGAACGCCGAGATCGGCCCGTTGCCGACGCCCTCGATCTCGCGGATCTCACCGTCGACCCGGACGTCGACGTTGAGGAGGTACTTCGCGCCGCGCCCGGTCGCGGCGTCGCCCTGCGAGGACGCGCGGTGCGCCAGCAGCCCGATCCGGGCGCCGTTGCGGAGGTACTCGCCCTCGAAGATCTCCCACATCCGGTCGGCGGTGACCTCGCCGCCCTCGGAGTCGGTGTGGTCCTGGACCACCCGGGAGAACTCGATCTGCAGCCGGCGCGGCAGGTCCATGGAGTGCTCGGCCTGCATGATGTAGGCCACGCCGCCCTTGCCGGACTGGCTGTTGACGCGGATGACCGCCTCGTAGGTGCGTCCCACGTCGTGCGGGTCGATGGGCAGGTAGGGCAGCTGCCAGCGGACCTGCTCCACCGGCACGCCCGCCGCGGCGGCGTCGGCGTCGAGGGCCGCGAAGCCCTTCTTGATGGCGTCCTGGTGCGAGCCGGAGAACGAGGTGTAGACCAGGTCGCCGGCGTACGGGTGCCGCTCGTGCACCGGGATCTGGTTGCAGTACTCGACGGTACGGCGGATCTCGTCGATGTCGGAGAAGTCGATCTGCGGGTCGACGCCCTGGGAGAAGAGGTTCATGCCCAGCGTCACCAGGCAGACGTTGCCGGTGCGCTCGCCGTTGCCGAACAGGCAGCCCTCGACCCGGTCGGCGCCGGCCATGACCGCCAGCTCCGCGGAGGCGACGGCGGTGCCCCGGTCGTTGTGCGGGTGCACCGACAGGGCCACGTGCTCACGCCGGGTCAGGGTGCGGCTCATCCACTCGATCTGGTCGGCGTAGACGTTGGGAGTGGAACGCTCGATGGTGGACGGCAGGTTGATGACGATCTCCCGGCCCGGTCCGGGCTGCCACACGTCCATCACCGCCTCGCAGACCTCGGCGGCGAACTCCAGCTCGGTGTCGATGAAGATCTCGGGCGAGTACTCGTAGCCGAAGTCGGTGCCGCCCAGGTACTCTTCGGCGAACTTCATGACGTGCTCGGTGCCCCGGACCGCCAGGGCCTTGCACTCGTCCTGGTCGATGTCGAACACCACCCGGCGGAACAGCGGCGCGGTGGCGTTGTAGAGGTGCACGGTGGCCTGCGCGGCACCGGCCAGCGACTGCACGGTCCGCTCGATCAGCTCCTCGCGGGCCTGGGTCAGCACCGAGATGCGCACGTCGTCGGGGACCCTGTCCTGCTCGATGAGCTGCCGGACGAAGTCGAAGTCGGTCTGGCTGGCCGCCGGGAACCCGACCTCGATCTCCTTGTAACCCATGCGGACCAGCAGCTCGAACATCTTCAGCTTGCGGTCCGGGCTCATCGGGTCGATCAGTGCCTGGTTGCCGTCGCGCAGGTCGGTGGAGAGCCAGCGCGGGGCCTTGGTGATCGTGTTGCCGGGCCAGGTGCGGTCGGGCAGATGAACCGCGGGATGGGGGCGGTAGCGCTCGATGGGCATGCCGCTGGGTCGCTGCGCGAACATTGAAGTGGTGCTCCCTCTGGGTGGCGTTCCTGCGGCCGACGGGCGCGTCACAGTCCCGCGACGAGGGAGCCGACCTTTTACAGGCCCCCGCCGCGGCGCCTAAGGAGGAGCAGCTCGCAGAACACGGTCCAAAGGTAACAGACATCGCCCGTGCCCCGGCAATCGAGACACGACCAGACCCGGACACCCCACCCTTCCCGTCCGTGATCATGCACGGACGGGGTGGGGATCAGATCGCGAGGAGGCGTTTGACCTTGTCGTCGCGGAGGTCCTCGGCCGAGCCGGAGTGCTGGACGACGCCGCCTTCGAGGATCACGAAGGCGTCGGCCAGCCGCAGGGCGAGCTCCAGGTACTGCTCGACCAGCAGCACCGAGATCCCCTTCTCGCGGTGCAGCCGCTCGATGGCCTCCTCGATCTCGATGACGATCGACGGCTGGATGCCCTCGGTCGGCTCGTCCAGGATGAGCATCCGCGGCCGGGTCACCAGCGCCCGGGCGATGGCCAGCTGCTGCTGCTGGCCGCCGGACAGGAATCCGGACCGGCGCTTGAGCAGCCCGGTGAGCCGCGGGAAGACCTCGAGGGCCTCGTCGATCGCGGCCCGGTCCCGATGGCCGGTCGCCTCCAACGTCACCTGGAGGTTCTCCCAGACCGTGAGCTGCGGGAAGGTCTCGTGGCCCTGCGGGACGTAGCCCATGCCGAGCCGCACGCGCTCGAAGGTCTTCATCCGGGTGACGTCCCTGCCGTCGAACACCACCGTGCCGGCGGCCGGCGCCAGCACTCCCATGATCGAGTTGAGCAGGGTCGTCTTGCCGACGCCGTTGCGGCCCATCACGCACATCAGCGCCCCGGCGGGCACGGACACGTCCACGCCGAACAGCACGCGGGCCCGGCCGTACGCCGCCTCCAGTCCGGTGACCTCCAGCATCAGGCGCCCGCCCTCTCGTCCCTCGTGCCCGCGCTCACGCCGCCCTCTCGTCCCTGGACCGGCCCAGATAGACCTCCTGTACGCGGGGGTCGGCCTGGACGGTGGCGACGTCGCCCTCGACCAGGACCGCGCCCTCGTGCAGGACCGTGACCTGCGAGGCGTACCGCCGCAGGAACTCCATGTCGTGCTCGACCACGATCACCGTGTGGTCCTTGGCGATCTCGGTGAGCAGCTCTCCGGTGCGCTCGCGCTCGTCCTGGCTCATCCCGGCCACCGGCTCGTCCAGGAGCAGCAGCCTGGGCTGCTGGGCGATGAGCATGCCGATCTCCAGCCACTGCCGCTGGCCGTGCGAGAGCACCCCGCGGGACGGTCCGCGAGGTCACCGAGGCCGATGGTCTCCAAAGCGGCCGCCACCGCGGCGGAGACGGCCCGGCGCTGCCGCAGCAGCGTGACCAGGGGGCGGCGGAAGCTCGCGGCCAGGTCGAGGTTCTCCACCACCGTCAGCTCCTCGAAGACCACCGAGGTCTGGAAGGTCCGGCCGATGCCCAGCCGCACGATCCGGTGCTCCTTGCGGCCGACCAGTGACGTGCCGCCGAAGGTGACCGAGCCCGCGGCGGGCTTGGTCAACCCGGTGATCACGTCGATGAGCGTGGTCTTGCCCGCGCCGTTGGGGCCGATCAGGAACCGCAGCTCGCCGCTGTCGACGGTGAGGTCGATCCCGTTGACGGCCCGGAACCCGTCGAAGACGACCTCCAGCCCGCGGATCTCCAGCAGGGCGCTCATACCGTGGCCACCTCCTCGGTGAGCTCCGCCGGCGCGGCCTGCTCCGGCGGGGGCCTGCGGCGCCGCCGGGTGATCACTTCGCCGAGCCGGGCGGCGAGACCGACCACGCCCCTGGGCGCCAGCATGATGACGAGGATGAACATGAAGCCCTGCAGGTAGACCCAGCCGCCGGGGTACTGCTCGCTGAAGGTGGTGTGCGCCCAGTTCAGCAGCACCCCGCCCAGCACCGCCCCGCCCAGCGCGAACCGGCCGCCGATCGCCACCGCGACGACCAGCTCGATCGACGGCACCACGCCCAGCAGCGACGGCGAGATGATGCCGACCACCGGCACGTAGAGGGCACCGGCGATGCCGGCCATCGCGGCCGAGACCGCGAAGGTGATCGTCTTGACGGTGGCCGGGTTGTAGCCGAGGAACCGGACCCGGTCCTCACCGTCGCGGACGGCCACCAGCAGCCGGCCGAACCGGCTCTTCACCAGCTGCCGGGCGAGCAGGTAGAGCAGGCCCAGCACGACCGCCACGACGAAGTACAGGATCCGCTTGGTGCCGTCCTCCTCCGGGTCGTACCCGAAGACGTCGTAGAAGTGGGTGAGGCCGTTGGTGCCGCCGGTCAGCCCCTGCTGGCCGACCAGCCAGATGACGAAGGCGGCGGCGAGGGCCTGGCTGAGGATCGCGAAGTACGCCCCCCGGACCCGCTGCCGGAACACCAGCAGGCCCAGCAGCACCGCGGCCAGCACCGGCACCACGACCGCGGCGGCGATCGCCACCACCGGGCTGGAGAACGGCTTCCACAGCAGCGGGAGCCGCTCCACCCCGCTCCACACCATGAAGTCGGGCAGCGCGCCCGGCCCGGCGTCGTGCAGTTTGAGGTACATCGCCATCGAGTAGCCGCCGAGGCCGAAGAACACCCCCTGGCCCAGGGTCAGCATGCCGCCCTGGCCCCAGGCCAGCCCGATGCCGAGCGCGGCGATGGCGAAGCAGAGGTACTTCGCCAGCAGCCCGAGCCGGAAGGGGTCCAGGGCCACCGGCGCGACCGCCAGCACCAGCAGGGCCACCACCGCGAACAGCGCGTACCCGCGCAGCCGGGCGCTCATGTCAGCGCCCGGGTGCGCAGGACGAACAGGCCCTGCGGTCGGGCCTGCAGGAAGGCCACGATGCCCGCGAACACGATCACCTTGGCCAGGCTGGCGTCGGTCCAGAACTCGGCGTAGGAGTTGAGCAGCCCGAGGGTCAGCGCGGCGATGACCGCCCCGCGCAGCTGGCCCAGCCCGCCGGCCACCACCACGAGGAAGGCGTCGACGATGTAGTAGGTGCCGAGGTTGGGGCCGATGGGGCCGATCAGCGTGAGCGCGACCCCCGCGATCCCGGCCAGCCCGGAGCCGATGAAGAAGGTCAGCTGGTCGACCCGCGCGGTGTTGACGCCGCTGCACGCGGCGAGCTGGCGGTTCTGCATGACCGACCGCATCCGGCGGCCCTGCCGCGAGCGGTTCATGTACGCCCAGACGGCGATCACGGAGAGCACCGCCAGGGCCAGGATGAACAGCCGGGTGTTGGGGAACCGCGCGCCGAACATCTTCACCCCGCCGCCCAGCCAGGCCGGCGCGAGCACCTGGACGTTGGGGGCACCGAAGAGATCACGTGCGAGCTGCTGGAGGACCAGGCTGACCCCCCAGGTGAGCAGCAGGGTGTCCAGCGGTCTTCCGTAGAACCGGCGGATGGCCACCCGCTCCAGGATCAGGCCCATCGTGCCGGCGATGACGAACGCCACCGGCAGCGCGACCGGGACCGCCGCCCGGCCGGTCCAGTCCTGCAGCATGTACGCCGTGTACGCGCCGGTCATGATGAACTCGCCGTGGGCCATGTTGATCACGCCCATCTGGCCGAACGTGAAGGTCAGGCCCAGTGCGATCAGCAGCAGCACCGCGGCGATGCTGAGGCCGATCGGCAGCTGACTCGCGAATGCGTCCATGTGAGCTCCTCGGTGCCCCCCTCTCGCGCGGTGTCAGGACAGCCCGGTGGCCCAGGGGTAGCCCTTCAGGTACGGGTCCGGCTGGATCGGCTTGCCGGAGTTCCAGACCTCCTTGATCGTGCCGTCCTTCTGGATGACGCCGATGCGGGCGGTCTTGAACATGTGGTGGTTCGCGCCGTCGATGGTGACCTTGCCCTCGGGCAGGTCCATGGAGATGCCGCCGGCGGCCTTCTTGACGGCCTCGACCTCGGTGGTGCCGGCCTTCTTGACCGCCGCCGCCCACAGGTGGACCGCGTTGTAGCCGGCCTCCATCGGGTCGGAGGTCACCTTGTCGGCGCCGTACTTGGCCTTGAACGCCTTGACGAACGTGTCGTTGGTCCTGCCCGGGGTCGTCTGGTAGTAGTTCCAGGCCACGAGCTGGCCGGCGATGTTGTCGACGCCGATGCCCTTGACCTCCTCCTCGGCGATGCTCACCGACATGACCGGCAGCGAGCCGGCGGTGGCCCCGACGCTCTTCAGCTGCTTGAAGAAGGCCACATTGCTGTCGCCGTTCAGGGTATTGAAAACGGCGTCGGGCTTCGCCTGCATGACCTTGTTGACGAGCGTGCTGTATTCGGTGGTGCCGAGCGGCGTGTACTCCTCACCCAGAATGGACAGCCCGTTCGCCTTCGCATAGGCCTTGATCTCCTTATTGGCGGTACGCGGGAAAACGTAGTCGCTACCCACCAGGAAGATCTTCTTCTTGCCCTTTTCCTTCAGATAGTCGAGCCCGGGGATAATCTGCTGATTGGTGGTGGCGCCGGTGTAATAGATGTACGGCGAGCTCTCCAGCCCCTCGTACTGCACGGGGTACCACAGCAGTGCCTTGTTGCGCTCGAAGACGGGGAGCATCGCCTTGCGGCTGGCCGAGGTCCAGCCGCCGAAGACCGTGGCGACCTTGTCCTTCCTGATGAGCTTCTGCGCCTTCTCGGCGAAGGTCGGCCAGTCGGAGGCGCCGTCCTCGACGACCGGCTGGAGTTTCTTGCCGAGCACACCGCCGGCGGCGTTGATCTCTTCGATCGCCATGAGTTCGGAGTTCTTGACGGTCACCTCGCTGATGGCCATCGTGCCGCTCAGTGAGTGGAGAACGCCGACCTTGATGGTGTGACCGCTCGATGCGGTGCCGCCGTCCTCTTTCTTTTCCCCGCCGCACGCGGTCAGCGTCAGCGCCGATACCGCGACCACCGAAATGACGGCCCGCCAGGATGTTCTGTGCAAGTTCCACTCCCTTACAGATGCGACCCCGCACTGCTTTCTGGCCACAAGTCTGCTGAGGGAGATTTCCGGGAATCATCCGACGTGTTAATTGAGCACTACCAACTCCTCACGGCTGGCACGTTCCACCGTGAAAGATGCCCATATACCGGCCCGGACGACAAAGAAGGTTGCCAGATAATGGCATAGCGACAGGTCAGCCCGCCGCACCGGCAGCCGCCCGGATGAACGGCCGGTTAACCGGGGATGAGCACGCTGAGGCAGGTCACGCAGGCCTCCAGCGCCTCGAACTCGCTGATGTCCACGACGGTGACCCGCAGGCCCTCGGCACGCAGCCGCTCGGCGGTGCGCGGCGCGGACGCGGCCAGGAGCACGTGGTCCTCGCCGAGGATCAGCACGTGCGCCCCGGACGGCTCGGGCGCCACCCGCAGCCCGGGCAGCACCGAGGTGTCCACCAGGTCGGGCAGGCCGATCAGGGTCCCGTCCGGCAGCGCGGTCATCGCGCTCTTCAGGTGCAGGCAGCCGCTGACCTCGACCGGGACCACCCGGCGGCCGACTCCGCCGAGGACCCGGGCGAGCTGGCAGACCGCGTCCTCGTTGGTGCGGCCCGAGCGGCCGACGTAGACGGTGTCGCCGACCTGCAGCACGTCTCCGCCGTCCAGCGTGCCGGGCGCGTCGATCAGCACGACCTCCAGACCCAGGTCGCGCACGGCCTTCTCGGTGCCGGGCACCTCCGCGCGGCGCTCCGCGGCCCCCGAGCGGCCCAGGACGGCCAGCTCCCCGCAGACCACGACGGTGTCCTCGACGAACGGCGCGTCGGGCAGGTCGTCGGCCGGGGTGACGATCCGTACCCGCCAGCCGGCGTCCTCCAGCGCGGCGACGTAGGCCTCGTGCTGCGCGGCGGCCAGCACGGGGTCGACGGGCCGCCGGTCGATGTGGGTGACGAGCCCGTCGGCCAGCCGCGGGCCGGGCGGGCGGACCAGAGCGGTCTTCATCGGGCCGCCTCCCGCTCGACCAGCGCGATCACTCCGGAGACCTGGACCCGGGTGAGGTGGAGGTCGGCCCCCGCCACCAGCAGGGTCTCCCGCTCCGACTCGGTCAGCGGGCCGTCGATCAGGGCGATCCGGACCACCTCGGCGAAGAAGTTCTCCCGCGCCTCGGGCGCCAGCGCCGACGACGCCCGGGACAGCTCGGTCCGGACCTCCTCGAAGGGACGTACCAGGTCCCGGTCGAGGGCGGCGTCGTCGTAGCCGTGGTCCCCGGCCTCGCGCACCACGGCCAGCGCCCGCTCGCGGGCGTCGCGGTGGGTGACGTCCCCGGCCCGCAGGACCTCGGAGATCGCCGTCCGCAGCACCATCGCCGGCATCGCCGTCAGCTGGGCGGTGGTCGGCACCTGGAGCACCGCGACGTCGTAGCGGCTGTGGCACACCGAGCACTCGACGAACTCGCCGGTCTTGTTCAGCGGGATGACCGGGATGAAGAAGAGGGTGAAGAAGCGCCTGCCGGAGCGCCTGCGGTACTGGCGGTCCACACCGCAGTGCGGGCAGTGGAACAGCCCGTCACCCAGCGTGGAGAAGATCACACGCAGTCCGAAAATGATGATCAAAACGACCTCCGGCGTCACTACTGCCTCTGCACAAACTACCGATCCTGGCGCAGCATCGCGGCAAACGTTGGACATTTCACCCGAGAAGGTAAAGCCAGCCGCCCGCGATCAGTCGTAGAACCCCAGGCGCCGCAGCTGTTTGGGGTCACGCTGCCAGTCCTTGGCGACCTTGATCCGCAGGTCCAGGAAGACCTTGGTGCCGAGCAGCGCCTCGATCTGCTTGCGGGCCCGGGTGCCGACGTCCTTGAGCCGCTCGCCCTTGTGCCCGATCAGGATGCCCTTCTGGCTGGGCCGCTCGACGAACAGGTGCGCGTAGATGTCGATCAGGTCGTCCCTGCCCTCGCGCGGTGCCATGTCGTCGACCACCACGGCGATCGAGTGCGGCAGCTCGTCGCGTACGCCCTCGAGCGCGGCCTCCCGGATCAGCTCCGCGGCCAGCAGCTGCTCGGGCTCGTCGGTCAGGTCGCCCTCCGGGTAGAGCGGCATCCCGCCGGGCAGGTGGCTCACCAGCACGTCGGAGACGACGTCGAGCTGGTACGGGCCCCCGCCGCGCTCCCCCTCGGGCCGGCCCACCGCCGAGGCGGGCACGATGTCGGCCCACGGCCCCAGCCGACCGACGGCCAGCAGCTGCTCGGCGAGCTGCTGCCGGGAGGCCAGGTCGGCCTTGGTCACGATGGCCACGACCGGGGTCCGGCCCACGTTGGCGAGCTCACGGGCGATGAACTTGTCGCCGGGGCCGACCGGCTGGTCGGCGGGGATGCAGAAGCCGATCACGTCGACCTCGGTCAGCGTGGAGCGGACCAGGCTGTCCAGCCGCTCCCCCAGCAGGGTGCGCGGCTTGTGCAGCCCGGGGGTGTCCACGATGATCAGCTGCGCGTCGGGCCGGTGCACGATGCCCCGGATGGCCCGCCGGGTCGTCTGCGGACGGCTGCTCGTGATGGCCACCTTCGTGCCGACGAGGGCGTTCATGAGGGTGGACTTGCCCACGTTGGGCCGTCCGATGAAGCAGGCGAACCCGGAACGGAAGCCCTCACTCGAGCCTTGGGTCGGAGTCGTTGGCGATATCACGATGTCGATTCTCGCCTACCGGGCGGAGCGCGTCGGCCAGCGGCGCCCGCGGCGCCGCCGGCCGGACGGGCGTCAGGGCTCCGGCTGCGGCGGCGCGGGCTCGGTCTCCGGCGGCACGGTGGGGGTCACCGGCGGCGTCACCTCGGGCGTCGACGGCTCCGGGGTGGGCGTCACCGTCACCGGCGGCTGCGGGCAGGTCGGCGACGCGGCGACGCGCTTGCCCAGGGTGACCCCCGGCGTGGCACGGGGCTCGGTCTTACCGCCGGCCGTGGCCGTTCCCGCGCAGTTCGTGACCCCGGGCACCGGGGTGGGCGTCGGCGTCACCGCGGTGGTGGGCCGGGGGGACGTCTGGCCGCCGGGATAGGGCGGGTTCTGCCGTCCGCTGGTGGGGCCGCCGTCCGGACCGCCGCCCTGCCGCGGCCTGTCGTCCGCGGCCGGGCCGCGGTCTCCGGCGGAGGTGATGCCGTGGATGGCCGGGGGCGCGGACACCGCCAGCAGCGCGACGAAGGCGGCGGCCCCCGCGGCCAGCACCGGACGCGACCACGACTCGCCGAACCAGGCGCGGCGCAGCCGCCACGACCCGCCCGGCGCGGCCACCGGGCCCCGGCGCCGGTCCGCGATCCGCTCCCGGATGCGTTCGAGCCCGTCGGGGGCGGGCATGACCGAGTCGGCCTCCGCGTGCAGGGCGCGGCGGAGGATCTCGCCGTGCTCTTCGAAGGGGTCGATCATGACAGTTGCTCCAGAACGTTACGGAGCGCGGCCATTCCGCGCGCCGTATGACTCTTGACGGCCCCTCGGCTGATGCCCATCGCGTGGGCTATCTCGGCCTCGGAGAAATCGGCGTAGTAACGCAGGACGAGCGCTTCCCGCTGCCGGGTGGGCAGCGAGCCGAGCGCCTTGATGACCGCGGTGCGTTCCAGCTCCACGATCGCCCCGTGCTCGGCGCTCTGCGCGTCGGGCAGACCCTTGGGCGCGTACTTCTCCACCACCGCGCGGTGCCGCAGCACCGACCGCGCCCGGTTGACCACGGACTGCCGGAGATAGGACAGCGCCTTCTCCGGGTCGCGCAGCCGCCGCCAGCCGCCGTGCATGGCGATGAACGCGTCCTGGACCACCTCCTCGGCGGTCGCGACGTCGCGTACGAGCAGTGCGGCCAGACGCACGAGGGAGCGGTAGTTCGCGCTGTACAGCGCGGTCACCGCTTGATCGGCATCCCAGGCGATGGCCACCGCCCCCGCCGTACCCCTGGCCACGAGGGTTTCGGTCACATCAGTGGGACGCGCGCCCTCGTCGTCCGGTTTACCAAAGGGCATTCCCTGTCTCGCCTCGGTCACCTATCGGCCGCCCCTACCGTCCTTCCGCCACCTTCTCGCCGGTGGCGCAGGTACGGCGTCGATGGACGAACCCGACGGTCGTCGGCAGCCGGGCCGGGCACACCAGGTGTCCGACAGCGGTGCCCGCGAGCCGGGGGGTTCGCTGCCCTGCAACCTTAACCAGAGGGGGACCCGTCGCGCCGGGGGTGCGCCTCGCCCCGGCCAAAAATGATCGGCGGGCGCCGGTCTCGGTAACATGCGCTGTCTCATCGAAGCGCGCCTGGACGTGGTGGAGGGGCCGGCATGACACAAGGCTTGACCGAGGCGGACTGCCTGTTCTGCAAGATCGTGTCCGGCGAGGTGCCGGCCGAGATCGTGCGCGACTCGGGGCGGACCCTGGCGTTCCGCGACATCAACCCGCAGGCCCCCACGCACGTGCTGGTGATCCCCAAGGACCACCATCCGACCGTGAACGGGCTGGCCATCGCGGATCCCGGGCTGCTCGCCGAGGTGCTGCGGGAGGCGCACGAGGTCGCCGCCGGCGACGGCACCGCCGCGACCGGCTACCGGGTGGTCTTCAACACCGGCCCCCAGGCCGGGCAGACCGTCTTCCACGTGCACGCCCACGTACTGGGCGGCCGGGGCCTGGGCTGGCCGCCCGGCTGACCGGCCGGGAATCCGCAGGCGGGAACCCCCGTCACGCCAGTAGCATGAACACAAGAGCACACTGGACAGGAACCAATCGATCTCTGAGAGTCTGGGGCGAAGAGGCCATAAGGCCGGCAGATGGTTGAATCAACGCGTCCCGCGCGTAAGCGAAACAACACCGCGCGGCCACAGATCAAGATCGTGATGCCGGATGACCATTCCATGGTCGGCCTGCTCGGATCCCGTGACGAGCTCCTCGACGTGATCGAGAGCGCTTTCCACAGTGACATCCACGTCCGGGGCAACGAGATCACCGTCACCGGCACCGGGCCGGAGACCGAGCTCGTCGCGAAGCTGTTCGAGGCGCTCGGCGTGCTGGTCGAGAGCGGCGCCGACCTCACTCCCGACGCGGTTGAGCGCAGCATCGCCATGCTCCGCGCCGAGGGCTCCGAGAGCCCCGCCGAGGTGCTCAACCTCGACGTGCTGTCGGCGCGCGGCCGGACGATCCGCCCCAAGACGCTCAACCAGAAGCGGTACGTCGACGCCATCGACAAGTTCACGATCGTGTTCGGCATCGGCCCCGCGGGCACCGGCAAGACCTATCTCGCCATGGCCAAGGCCATCCGCGCGCTGCAGGACAAGAAGGTCAACCGGATCATCCTGACCCGCCCCGCGGTCGAGGCCGGCGAGCGGCTGGGATTCCTGCCCGGCACCCTCTACGAGAAGATCGACCCGTACCTCCGGCCCCTGTACGACGCGCTGCACGACATGATCGACCCGGACTCGATCCCGCGGCTGATGGCCGCCGGCACGATCGAGGTGGCGCCGCTGGCGTACATGCGCGGCCGGACCCTCAACGACGCCTTCATCATCCTCGACGAGGCCCAGAACACCTCCGCCGAGCAGATGAAGATGTTCCTGACCCGGCTGGGCTTCGGCTCCAAGGTCGTGGTCACCGGTGACGTCACCCAGGTGGACCTGCCCAGCGGGCAGGAGAGCGGCCTGCAGGTCGTCCAGGGCATCCTGGAGGGCGTCGGCGACATCCACTTCTCCCGGCTGGACAGCCACGACGTCGTACGCCACAAGCTGGTCGGCGACATCGTCGACGCCTACGGGCGCTACGACGAGGCCAGGTCGGCGCAGGGCATCAAGCCGGGACCGGCGGCCCGCGGGTCGCACAAGCGGGGGCGTTAGAAGATCATGAGCATCGAGGTGCTGAACGAGTCGGGTGTGCCGATCGACGAGGAGGGGCTCGTCGAGCTGGCCCGGCATGTGCTGGACGGCATGCAGATCCACCCGCTGGCCGAGCTGTCGCTGCTGCTGGTGGACGAGGCGGCGATGAGCGAGCTCAACGAGAAGTGGATGGGCGAGCCCGGGCCCACCGACGTGCTGGCGTTCCCGATGGACGAGCTGCGCCCCGGCCACCTGTCCGGCGGTACCGACGACGACGACGCGCCCGACCCGGGGCTGCTCGGCGATGTCGTGCTCTGCCCGGCGGTCGCCGCCCGGCAGGCCGAGCAGGCCGGTCACGACACCGCCGGCGAGCTGCGGATGCTCTGCACCCACGGGATCCTCCACCTGCTCGGCTACGACCACGCCGAGCCGGAGGAGCACAAGGAGATGTTCGGGCTCCAGGCCGAGCTGCTGACCGCATGGCAGGAGAAACACCCGGCCGGGTGATCATCCACCATGACGACTTCCCAGACCTGGCTCCTGGCCGGTGCCGCCTTCCTGGTGGCCGTCGCCGGCCTCATCGCCAGCGTGGAGACCGCGCTCACCCGGGTCTCCCGGGTCCGGGTCGGTGACCTGGCGCGCGACGGCAGGCCCGGGTCGCGCCGGCTCGCCGCGGTCGTCGCGGACCCGGCCCGCTACCTCAACCTGCTGCTCCTGCTACGAATGAGCTGCGAGCTCGCGGCCACCGTGATCGTCGCCGACCTGTGCATCGGCTGGCTCGACGAGACCTGGCGGGCGTACGTCACCGCCGCCGTGATCATGATCGTGGTGAGCTACGTGGCGGTGGGCGTGGCCCCCCGCACGCTGGGCCGCCAGCACGCCGACCGGGTGGCGCTCGCCGGGGCCGCGGTGATCCATCCGGTGGCGCGGGTGCTGGGCCCGCTGCCGCAGCTGCTGATCCTGCTGGGCAACGCGCTCACCCCGGGCAAGGGCTTCCGGGAGGGGCCGTTCGCCTCCGAGGCGGAGCTGCGCGACCTGGTGGACCTGGCCGAGCAGCGCCGGCTGATCGAGCCGGACGAGCGCGAGATGATTCACTCGGTCTTCGAGCTGGGCGACACCCTCGTCCGCGAGGTCATGGTGCCGCGCACCGACATCGTCTTCATCGAGCGCGACAAGACGCTCCGGCAGGCCCTGGCCCTGTCGCTGCGCAGCGGCTTCTCCCGCATCCCGGTCGTCGGTGAGAACGAGGACGACGTCATCGGCATCGCCTACCTCAAGGACATCGTGCGGCGCAGCCACGAGTACCACGACGGCGAGTCGGTGGAGACCGTGGAGTCGGTGATGCGGCCCGCGACGTACGTCCCCGACAGCAAGCCCGTCAACGAGCTGCTGCGCGAGATGCAGGCCCGCCAGATCCATCTCGCCGTGGTGATCGACGAGTACGGCGGGACCGCCGGGCTGGTCACCATCGAGGACATCCTCGAGGAGATCGTGGGCGAGATCGCCGACGAGTACGACGTCGAGGCGCCCCGGGTCGAGCACCTCGCCGACGGGGCCGTACGGGTGACGGCCCGGCTGACCGTGGAGGAGCTCGCCGAGCTCTTCGACGTGGAGATCGAGGTCGAGGACGTGGAGACGGTGGGCGGGCTGCTCGCGCACGCGCTGGGCCGGGTCCCGATCGCCGGGTCGACGGCCACCGTCGCCGGGCTGACCCTCACCGCCGAGAGCATCGCCGGGCGGCGCAACCAGATCGGCACCGTCCTGGTGGACCGGGTCGTACCCGCGATCGACGCCTCCTCCGAGGACCTCGAAGCCACGTCGTGACCCACCGGTTCCCACGCCGGTCAGGCGGTCTGTCCGTGATGCCCGAACCGCCAGCGGGGTGGGCGGGAGCCGGACGGCGACACACTGTAATCAATCCTTGACAGACGGATTCACCACCGACGCCTCCGGGCATGATCGCCTGCGCTGGGGATCGCTCGGGGGGAGAGCTCGTTGGAGCGCATCGTACGCGGAGCCGCGTTACTGGCCATCGGCTCCGTCGTCATGACGGGCTGTGCGGCGGACGGCCCGTCCCGCGAGTCGCAGGCGGCGGCCCTGGCCGCCGCCGTCCTGTCCCTGCAGGACATGCCCCGGGGCTTCCTGCCCGCGCAGGACCAGCGGGTCTTCGGCGGGCTGAGCCCGCGGGACCCCGACTGCCACCGGTTACTGGCCCTGGCCGACCTCGACGATCTGCGTGACAGATCCGCGCTGGGCTCCCCCGTCCCCCCGCAGGCCCACGCGGTGTTCTACCGCGCCGAGCCGGGGTCCACCATGGCCGAGCACCTGATCACGCTGAGCCCGGACCAGGCCCGGGGCCGCTTCGAGGACGTCCGCAGGGCCGCCGCCGGCTGCCCGCTGATCGAGCTCGGATCCGTACGCGGCCCCAGGCAGGGCCGCCCGCCCGGGCACGGTCGCAAGCGGGACCAGGGCCGCGGGTCGCAACTCGATCCGGGCCGCCGGCGTTCGCTCTGGTACAGGTACCGGCCCTGGCGTGGCGGCCTCCCGCCCGGCCGGCCCGGATCCGGCGGACGCGGGCACGGACATGGCGGGCACGGACACGACCGGTACGAACGCGACGGCTACGAGCGCGACGCGTACGGACGCGACGGCTACGGACGCGATGCGTACGGGCACGACGGGTACGGGCGCGACGGCTACGGCCATGACGGGTACGGGCGCGACGGCTACGGCCGTGACAGGTACGGACGCGACGGGTACGGGCGTGAGCACGACGAGCACCGGCCCGCTCCCGGCGGAGCGAAGCGTGGCAGGTCCGGGTACGACGAGCCGGCCCCGGGTGGGACCCGTTCCGGTCAGCCGGGACGTGGCCGCTCGGGCCCTGCCGGGCCCAGGACCGGACGGGGAGAGTACGGGTCCGTGCCGGACGAGTCCGGGCGCGTACCGCACGGACACGGCCGGTTCGGGCTGGGGTTCGGGCTCGGGGCCGGACAGGGGCACGGCGGGCGAGCGTACCGGCCGGGGCTCCTGCTGCACCGGCTCCCCATGGCACTGCCCGGTCTCGGTCCCAACGTCTACGGCGTCCGCTACTCCGGCCGGGCCGGCCGCCGGTATCAGGTGCACTTCGACCTGGTCGTGGCCGAACTGGGCGGCCGGCTGCTCGTGATGGAACAGCCCGTCCTGATCGACCGCAGGCGTACCGGGGGCGACTCCATCCTCCGGATCGTCACGGCGGCTCTGCACAAGCTGCGCGAGACCGCCGCCGTACCGGGCCCCGAGCCGCTGATCCACCCGTCGGCGGCCCCGTCCTGACGCGGGTCCGGGTCGCGGGGTCATCCGGCGCGGTCCTAGGCTGAGTGCCGTGAGCGAGATCGAACCCGAGGACGCAAAGATCATCACCTTGGCCAGGTCGGCTCGGGCCCGCACCTCCGCCGCGGAAGGCGCGGCCGTGCGCGACGAGACCGGCCGTACCTACTCCGCCACCACCGTCGACCTGCCGTCACTGCGGCTGTCCGCGCTGCAGGTCGCCGTGGCCATGGCCGTCTCCAGCGGGGCGGAGGGCCTGGAGGCCGCGGCGGTGGTCACCACGGGCGAGCCCGCCGAGGCCGACGTGGCGGCGGTACGGGACCTCGGGCCGGGTGCGCCGGTGTTCGTCGCCGCTCCCGACGGCACCCTCCGCGCCACCGTCCCCGCCTGACGAGACCGCTCCGCCTCGGCCGGGCGGCGCTCACGGCTCCGCCTCGAACCACGCGCAGGTGCCCTCGGCGGAGGCCGCCAGGCCGAACCGGCTGGTGAGGGCCGCGACGAGGACCAGTCCCCTGCCGGACTCGGCCAGGGGGCCGTCCTCAGGTTCCCCGATCGGGCCGCCGCCACCGTCACGGATCTCCACCCGCAGGACCCGGCCGGCGGCGCCAACCCGTACCGCCATCTCCGGCCCGGCTCCGTGGACGACGGCGTTGGCGAGCAGTTCACCGGCCGCCAGCCCGGCCTCCGCCGCGCGTTCGGCACAGCCGAGCACCTTCTCCGCCAGGACGCCCACCCGCCGCCGCGCGATCGGGACCTGCTCGCCCGTACGGGGCGCGGCCCACTCGTCGATCACCGGCATCCCGGGCTCGTTCCCCGGCAGCGGGGACCTGGGCCGGCTGCCGTGGACCGGCCGGTCCACGGGGGTCATGGCACGCCGGGGGCGGTCGAAGCTCATGGGTCCGCCTTCACTGGGTCGGGTTCTGGAGACGGTCACCATCGTGCGACTGTTCGACTACGCTCGGCTATGTCCGCAGCCCTCCGGCCGGGCCGGTCCCGCTACAGCTCGCCGAGCCTGTGCTACCTCCCCCGGTTGGACTCCCCGGGAGGTAGCCGCCATGAGCGAGGACATCGACCCCAAACGCTCCGCCCAGGAGCTGTACGCGACCGCCTTGGTCCGGGAACGCACCCGGGCCAGGCTGACCCAGGCGGCCCTCGGGCAGCATCCGGGCGTCTTCGTCTCCCCCCAGCAGATCGGCCACCTGGAGAAATGCCGCCGCCCGCCGACGCTCAGGCTGTCCAGAGGGCTCGACGCGGCCTTCGGCCTGGACGAGTTCTTCGAGGCCCTCTACGAGGCGTACGTCCGCGAGAACGGGACACCGCCCGCGTTCTGGGAGTACGCGGAGCTGGAGCCACAGGCATCCTTGATCAGGGTCTACTCGAATTTCCTGATCCCGGGCCTGCTCCAGACCGAGGAGACGACACGAGCCATACTCCGGGCCGGGCAGAAGCCCGAATGCCTGGACCAGGTAGTGGCGGCCCGCATGGAACGGCAGGAGATCCTGCGCCGGGAGGATCCGCCGGTGCTCCTGGTGCGCCTGGACGAGTACGCGGTGCGCCGCCGGATCGGTGACCCGGAGACCAAGCGGCGGCAGCTAGAGCACCTGCTGGAGTTGATGCAGCGGCCCAACATCGACATCGTGATCGTCCCGGACGGCGCCCCGATCTTCCCCGTCACCTCGTTTACCATCCTGAGCCTCCCGGACGGCCGCCCGGACCTCGGCTACGCGGACAGCATCGACGGGCGTGGAAGTACCATCGAGCCGGGACCGGATCTCATCGAACTAGCGGTAACGTTCGAGCGCATCGGTTCCCGCGCCCTCTCCATCGCGGACTCCGAAAAGTTGATCCGCGCCCTCCTGGAGGACATGTGACGACGGCAGACCTCCCATCCGCTCACTGGCGCAAGAGCAGTCGCAGCGGCGACTCCATCACCTCGGACTGCGTCGAAGTCGCCGATCTCGACACCATGGTCGGCATACGGGACAGCAAGGCCCCACACGGCCCCGCCCTGGCCATGACCCGCACGGAGTTCACGACGCTGGCACACCGCGTGAAAACCGGTGAGCTCGACCTCTGACCAGGGCTCACATCGGCCCCCGACGCGACACCGAATGATCTCCATATTCCTGGAGCGGGCAGGGCGGTACTGTCCGCCCGTTGCTTTGCCCTGACCACCCATACGCGGCTTGCTTTGCCCTGACCACCCATAGGCGGCCCAGGGCCGTATTTGCCCTGACCACCCATAGGCGGCCCAGGGCCGTAACGGACTCCCTTGCACCCGGAGCGCGCGGGGCAGTGCCGTCTCCCGAGGTGCACGGTGTGCCGCTACCAGCGACCGGTCGCGGCCAGGAGCACTGCGGCGGCGGCCACCCCGGCGGTGGAGGTGCGCAGCACGGTCGGTCCCAGCAGGGCCGGCACGCCCCCCGCCGCCGCGAACCGTTCGAGCTCCTCTTCCGTGACCCCGCCCTCCGGCCCCACCACGACCACGAGGTCGCCCTTCGCGGGCGTCACCAGCCCGCTCAGCGGCTCCTGGGCCTCCTCGTGCAGGATCACCGCGGACGCGGCGGACGCGAGGCGTACGGCCACGTCAGCGGTGGTCGCCAGGTCGGTGATCTCGGGCAGCCAGGCCCGGCGGGCCTGCTTGGCGGCCTCCCGGGCGGTGCTGCGCCACCGGCCGAGTGCCTTGTCGCGGCGGTCGGGCTTCCACTGGGTCACGCAGCGGCCCGCCTGCCAGGGCACGATCTCGTCGACGCCGACCTCGGTCATGAGCTCGACGGCCAGCTCGCCCCGGTCACCCTTCGGCAGGGCCTGTACGACGACGATGCGCGGGTCCGGTGCCGGGGTCCGCCGCCGGGTCAGGACGTCGAGCTCCAGGGTCTCCCGTCCGGCCACCACGGCCACCACGCATTCGGCCAGCAGCCCGGCCCCGTCGGTCAGGTCGACCCGCTCGCCCGCGCGCAGCCGCCGTACGGTCGCCGCGTGCCGCCCCTCGGGGCCGTCCAGGACGACCCGGTCCGCGGCCAGGCGGCCGGGCTCGGCGAGGAACACGGGCGGGCTCACGGTCTCAGTCTCCCAGGCGGACGGGGCCGCCGCGGTCCACGACAGCGCAGATCACGGCGGCGCAGATCACGACGGTGCTGATCACGGCGGTGCTGATCACGACGGCCGGGTCAGGCCGTTCAGTCCCTCGTAGAACGCCTCACGCGCCTCTCTTCAACGGCTGCCCTGATTGAAGGCATCCCGCAGCCGGGAGAAGAAACCCTGCTGACCGGGGGCGAACTTGCCGGGGGGGCGCTCCTCGCCACGCAGCTTGGACAGCGTGCGCAGCAGCTCCTCCTGCTCCTCGTCCAGCCGGCTCGGCGTCTCCACGTTGACGTGGATCATGAGGTCGCCGCGGCCGGTCTCGTTGAGGTGGTTGACCCCGCGCCCGTACATCGGGATCACCTGGCCGGACTGGGTGCCGGGCCGGATGTCGACCGGCTCCGGGCCGTCCAGGGTCTCGATGGTCACCTGGGTGCCGAGCGCGGCCGCGGTCATCGGGATCTGCACCGTGCAGTGCAGGTCGTCGCCCTCCCGCTCGAAGATGTGGTGCGGCCGTTCGACGATCTCCAGGAACAGGTCCCCGGCGGGGCCGCCGCCCGGTCCGACCTCGCCCTCGCCAGCCAGCTGGATGTGGGTGCCGTGCTCGACGCCCGCAGGGATCCGGACCTTGATCGTGCGCCGGGTGCGCACCCGGCCGTCGCCGGAGCACTCCGGGCAGGGCGTGCGGATCACGCTGCCGTAGCCGCCGCACTGCGGGCAGGCCCGGGAGGTCATCACCTGGCCGAGGAACGACCGGGTGACCTGCTGGACCTCACCGCGGCCGTGGCACATGTCACAGGTGTCGGGGTGGGTGCCCGGCGCGCATCCCGAGCCCGTACAGGCGGTGCAGACGACGGCGGTGTCGATGGACAGCTCGCGGGTCGTGCCGAAGGCCGTCTCGGCGAGGTCGAGCTCCACCACCAGCGTGGCGTTGCGGCCCCGGCGGGCCCGGCCGCGCGGGCCGCGGGCACCGGCGCCGCCGAAGAAGGCGTCCATGATGTCGCTGAACGGGAACCCGGCGCCGAACCCGGCGCCACCGCCCGGACCGGCGGTCGCGAAGGGGTCCGCGCCGAGGTCGAACATCTCGCGCTTCTTGGGGTCGGAGAGCACCTCGTAGGCCTGGGTGATCTCCTTGAACTTCTCCTGGGTCGCCGGATCCGGATTGACGTCCGGGTGAAGCTCCCGTGCGAGTCTGCGGTAGGCCTTCTTGATCTCGTCCGCGCTCGCGTCACGGCGCACCCCAAGGGTTGCGTAGTAGTCGCGTGCCACTTACGACCCCGCCAGGATCTGACCGACGTAACGTGCCACTGCCCGTACCGCTCCCATCGTGCCGGGGTAATCCATTCGTGTGGGGCCCAGAACGCCCATGCGGGCGAGGGCCTGATCACCGGTGCCATAGCCGACGGCGACCACCGAGGTCGACCGCAGGCCTTCGTGCGGATTCTCCGTGCCGATCCGCACCGTCAGGGTAGACGAATCACCGCTCTCCCCGAGCAGCCGCATCAGCACCACCTGTTCCTCCAGGGCCTCCAGGACTTCGCGGAGGCTCTGCGAGAAGTCGACGTGCGCCAGATTGGCCGCGCCGGCGAAGACAATCTTCTCATCGCTCTTCTCGACCAGGGTCTCCAGCAGCACCGACAGCACCGAGGCCGCGATCACCCGGTCGTCGGCCGGCACCTTCTCCGGCACGTCGGCCACCGCCCCCGCGACCTCGTGCAGCCGGCAGCCGTCCAGGCAGGTGTTGAGCAGCGCCCGCAGGTGGGCGATCGAGTCCTCGGCGACGTCGGCGTAGGTCTCGATGACCCGCTGCTCGACCCGCCCGGTGTTGGTGATCAGCACGAGCAGCAGCCGCCGCTCGCCCATCGGCACCAGCTCGACGTGCCGGACGGCCGACCGGGTCAGCGAGGGGTACTGCACCACCGCGACCTGACGGGTCAGCTGGGCGAGCAGGCGCACCGTCCGGCCGACGACGTCGTCGAGGTCGTAGGCGCCGTTGAGGAACGTCTCGATCGCCCGGCGCTCCGCCGTCGACAGCGGCTTGATCGTGGACAGCCGGTCGACGAAGAGCCGGTAGCCCTTGTCGGTGGGGATCCGGCCCGCGCTGGTGTGCGGCTGGGCGATGTAGCCCTGCTCCTCCAGTACGGCCATGTCGTTACGGATCGTGGCCGGGGAGACCCCGAGATTGTGCCGATCCACCAGCGCCTTGGAGCCCACCGGTTCATTGGTGGACACGTAATCCTCGACGATGGCACGCAGCACCGCGAGTTTCCTGTCGTCGAGCACGCGCTCACCTCCTTGCCGCAGATCACGCCTGGCCCGGCCGCCGGCGCCGCCGCCCTGGCACTCAGAGCCCTGCAGTGCCCCTGGCACTCATAGCCCTGGAGTGCCAGTGTACGGCGCCCGGCGGCGAACCTGACGTAGCCAGGATGCCCCTGCTTCCTGTGCTGTTCTCCGATGGTCGGCTATGTCAGGCTTCTGGCACAGCCATCAGGGGGAGTCTGCATGTACCCACCGCCGAGCGTTCATCCCTCCGAGTTGCGTCCCGGCCGCGGCTGGTACGTCTTCGCCGTCGTGTTCGCCGTCGTCCTGACCGCCCTGGGGGTCGGCGGCTTCGCCTTCGGGGTCTTCTCCGCGGTCAAGTCGATCGACGTCGGCCAGCGCTTCGACGCCGGCGAGACCGTGACGGCGCAGTTGCAGCCCAGCCCGCGCGGCGCCATCTACGCCCGGGTGGTCACCTCCGGCACCACGCCCCGGGCCGACTGCACCGTCACCGGGCCGTCCGGGGGCCAGGTGACGCTCGCGCCGCCGGGCGGCCGGTTCACCACGACCGCCGGAGGTTTCTCCTGGAGTGAGATCTTCGTGATCGAGGCGACCGAGTCCGGGACCCATCACATCGTCTGCAGGTCCAGTGAGACGACCGCGTTCACGGTGGGCAAGCACGCCGACGTCGGCAGACTGTTCGGCGGGATCTTCGGCGGGCTCGCCTCGCTGATGATCCTGCCCTTCGCCGGCATCGTGACCAGCGTGATCATCGCGGTCGTGGTAGGAGTCAAGCGCGGCAACCACCGGCGCCGGCTGCTCGCCGAGCGGTTCCCGCCGCGCTACTAGGACCGGCGACCCCGCCCGAGGAGACGGAGCACATGCACAGCAAGGACTACGGCGACGACGTTCTGGCCGGCGACTGGCGGCGGCCCCGCAAAGGACTGATCCCGGAGATCCCCGCCGAGCGCGACCTGGTCGTCGAGGATCCCGACAGCGGCTTCTGCGGGGCGATCGTGGCGTTCGCCAAGAACGAGGTCACCCTGGAGGACCGCTTCGGCAAGCGCCGGATCTTCCCGCTGGCCCCCGCCGGGTTCCTGGTGGACGGCGAGCCGGTGACGCTGGTCCGGCCGGCTCCCAGGGCCCCGGCGGGCCCGGTCACCTCCGCCTCCGGGTCCATCGCGGTCCAGGACCTGCGCGCCAAGGTCGCCCGGGGCAGCCGGATCTACGTGGAGGGCCTGCACGACGCGGAGCTGGTGGAGAAGATCTGGGGCCACGACCTGCGGGTCGAGGGAGTCGTCGTCGAGTACCTCGAGGGCATCGACGACCTGCCCGCCATCGTCGCGGAGTTCGCGCCCGAACCCGGGCGCCGGCTGGGGGTCCTGGTGGACCATCTGGTGCCGGGGTCGAAGGAGAGCCGGATCGCCGCTCAGGTCGACTCCCCGCACGTCCTGGTCACGGGGCACCCCTTCATCGACATCTGGCAGGCGGTCAAACCCTCGGCCGTGAACATTTCCGCCTGGCCCGACGTCCCACATGGCGTGCCCTGGAAAGAGGGCACCCTGACGGCGCTGGGCTGGAAGGACGAGACAGGAGCGGCCTGGAAGCGCATACTCGGATCGGTGCGTACCTACGCCGATCTGGAACCGGCGCTCCTCGGCCGCGTCGAAGAACTCATAGACTTCGTCACCGCACCCGAGCCCCCTGGGCTGAGGTGACCCCCCGAGAGGAGTACGGCCATGACGGACGGGACGCCTGAGCAGCCCGGATATGGGCAGCAGCCCGGCTACGGTCAGCCGGGTTACGGCCAGCAGCCGCCGCAGCAGGGCTACGGCCAGCAGCAGCCGGGTTACGGCCAGCAGCCCGGGTATGGGCAGCAGCCGCAGCAGCCCCAGCCGGGATACGGCCAGCAGCCCGGATACGGCCAGCCGGGTTACGGGCAGCAGCAGCCGCAGCAGGGCTACGGCCAGCAGCAGCCCGGATACGGCCAGCAGCCCGGCTATGGCCAGCAGCCGCCGCAGCAGGGCTATGGCCAGCAGCAGCCGGGTTACGGCCAGCAGCCGGGCTATGCGCAGCAGGACTACGGGCAGCAGCCCGGTTACGGCCAGCAGTCCCCGCCGTCGAGCGGCGGAAGCCCGCTCGACGCGCTGAACAACATGAAGGGTCCGGAGCCGTACACCGGGCCGACGACCCCGGAAGAGCGGCAGTGGGGCATGCTCGCCTACCTCGGCATGCTGGTCGCCGGCCTCGTCGCGCCGCTGGTGGTGTACCTGCTGAAGAAGGACCAGTCGCGGTTCCTGAAGTTCCACGGAGCGCAGGGCCTCAACCTGGCCATCACGATGTACGCGGCGGCGATCGTCAGCTGGATCCTCACCATCGTGCTGTCGGCGATCTCCGGCATCTTCTCGATCCTGTTCATCCTGCCGCTGGCCGTCTTCGTCACCGGGCTGGTCTTCATGATCAAGGCCGCGATGGCCGCGAACCACGGGGAGAGCTACCAGCTTCCCAACTTCATCGCCTTCCCCATCTTCAAGTAACCCCGCTTCACCCACCGCCGTGATCATGCAATCCTTCGTCGATTGATCGCATGATCACGGCGGTGTTTCACGTTTCGGGGGCCAGGGCTCGGGGTCCGGGGTTCGGGGCTCCAGTGCGGGGTCGGGGCCTGGTCAGGTGAGGTCGCGGACGACGGCGTCGGCGAGCAGGCGGCCGCGCCCGGTCAGCACCGCCCGGTCGCCCACCAGCTCCAGCAGGCCGTCGGCGACGGCCCGCCGGACCGGTCCTTCCGCGAGCAGCTCCAGCGGGCAGCCGGTGGCGAGCCGGAGTTCGAGCATGATCCGTTCCATCCGCCGTACCTCGTCGTCCAGCACCTCGCGGGCGTACGCGGGGCTGGCCGCCTCGGCGAGACGGGCCGCGTAGGCGGCGGGGTGCTTGACGTTCCACCACCGGGTTCCACCGACGTGGCTGTGGGCGCCGGGACCCGCCCCCCACCAGTCGGCGCCCGTCCAGTAGAGGACGTTGTGCCGGCATTCGGCGTCCGGGCCGGTCGCCCAGTTGGAGATCTCGTACCAGCGCAGCCCGTGCCCGCCGAGCAGTTCGTCCGCCATGACGTACCGGTCGGCCATGGCGTCGTCGTCCGGCGCCGCCAGCTCGCCCCGCTTGACCTGGGCGGCGAGCCTGGTGCCCTCCTCGACGATCAGCGCGTACGCCGAGACGTGGTCCGGGCCGATCTCCAGGACCGCCTCCAGCGATGCCCGCCAGTCGTCGTCGCTCTCCCCCGGCGTCCCGTAGATCAGATCCAGGTTGACGTGCTCGAACCCGGCCTCCCGGGCCCACCGGGCGACCTGCGGCACCCGGCCCGGCGTGTGCGTACGGTCCAGCGCGGCCAGCACGTGCTCCCGGGCGCTCTGCATGCCGTAGGAGACCCGGGTGAAGCCGCCGTCCCGGAGCCCGGCCAGATAGCGCTGGTCCACCGACTCCGGGTTGGCCTCCGTGGTGACCTCGGCCCCCGCCGCCAGCCCGAACTCGGCGTCGATGGCGGCGAGGATGCGGCCGAGGTCGCCGGCCGGGAGGAGGGTGGGGGTGCCGCCGCCGACGAACACCGTCTGCACCGGCAGATCGGTGTCGCCCAGCACCCGCCGTGCCAGCCGGATCTCCCCGATCACGGTGTCGGCGTAGGAGTCCCGCGTCGCCCCCGGGCCCAGCTCACTGGCCGTGTAGGTGTTGAAGTCGCAGTAACCGCACCGGGTCACGCAGAACGGCACATGGACGTAGAACCCGAACGGCCGGGTCCCCAGGCCGCGCAGGGCGCTGCCGGGAAGGGCGCCGTCGGCCGGTACGGGATCGCCGTCAGGCAGGGTGGAGGGCACCTGCCCAGTCTGCCGCCCGGTGGCCGGTGCTCGCGCACCCGGCATGACGTGCGAGGTAATCGACGGGCCTCGGGGCGTGGTGACAGCTTGGTGACATCCGCGGGACGGGAACGCAACCGCACCCGCACGGCCCACGCTGAAGGGATCCATCATGACCGACGTCAACGCCGTCATCGCCCGCTACCTCGACACCTGGAACGAGCCGGACGCCGAGCGGCGCGGCAAGGGCGTCGCCGAGCTGTGGACCGAGGACGGCGGCTACACCGACCCGCTGGCCGCCGTCACGGGCCACGCGGGCGTCGAAGCGGTGATCGCGGGTGCCCGCGACATGTTCCAGGACCACGTCTTCAGGCTGGCCGGCCCGGTGGACGCCCACCACGACCTCGCCCGCTTCACCTGGGAGCTGGTCCCCGCGGGCGGCGGCGAGCCTGTCGTGGTGGGTTTCGACGTCGCGGTGTTCGCAGGCGACGGCCGGATCGCGCAGGTCTACGGCTTCCTCGACAAGGTGCCCGCCTGAGCACGCCCCGGAGGCGGAGCCGATCCCAGGGGCGATCGGCGCCGCACGCCTTGCCGTCGAGGACCCGTACGGGGTCTTGTGAGGCCTTGCGGAGCTACAGGCCGAGAGCCCCGGCGAGGTCACGCCACTCACGGCGGGGCAGGTTCCTCCGTTCCCCGTCCGCGATGACCTGCACCGCGACGTGGTCGGCGCCGGCCTCGTGGAAGGCGACGATCCGCTTGCGGATCGTGTCCAGGTCGCCCCAGGCGAAGCAGGCGTCGATGAGGTGGTCGCTGCCGCCGTCCCGCAGGTCGTCCTCGGTGAAGCCGAGCCGCAGCAGGTTCCTGGTGTAGTTCTCCATCTGCAGGTAGATCGACAGGTGCTCCCGGGCCAGGGCCCGGGCGCGGCCGGGTTCGGTCTCCATGACGACCTTCGCCTCCGGGGCCAGCAGCGGCCCCCTCCCGAGGACCTCCCGGGCGTGGGAGGTGAACTCGGGGGTCACCAGGTACGGGTGGGCGCCCAGGGCCCGGTCCCCTGCCAGCTTGAGCATCTTGGGGCCGAGCGCCGCCAGCACCCGCTCCTCCTTGGGCACGGCCGGGGCGGCTGCGTCCAGCGAGTCGAGGTACTCGACCATCGCCGCGTACGGCTTCCGGTAGCTCGGCACCAGCGCCGAGTGGCTCACCCCCAGGCCCAGCAGGAACCGGCCCGGATGCTTCGCGGTGACGTCCGCGTGCCGGCGGGCCACGGTGTCCGCGTCGTAGGCCCAGATGTTCAGGATGCCGGTGGCCACGACGATGCGAGAGGTCGCCTCGATGAGCGGCACCGCGTGCTCCACCCCCGGGCTGCTCCCCAGCCAGATCGTGCCGTAGCCGAGCTCCTCCAGCTCGGCCGCCGCATCGGTGATCTCACCTCGGGCATCGGGGTCCTCGGAGCGAAGACCGATGTTCCACACTCCCACGCGTCCCAACTCCATCGCGGGCTCCTCTCTGGTTCGTCCCTTCGCGGCAACATGCCGCGTGCTCACGCTATTTCTCGATCTTGCGGTCGTCTCCGTGGCCGGTCGGCGCGCCGTGGCCTTGACCTGACTTTGCTCAAGGTTCAGGCCTTCCCTCGATGGACGTGGTCACTCGACGACCGGGGTGACCGGCCTGTCGCGACGACCGGGCATGATGGCACGGCGGGCTCCGCACTCGGCGGCCACGGGCGTGTCCCGGTCTCGCCGGTCAGCCGGTCGGTGCTCCGCGGTCCTGGTGCGACACAGCTTTCCTGAAGGATGTCCTGATGCCCCGGTACGACCACGACGGGCCGTTGATCGTGCGCTCCCTTCCCCTGCTGCTGGACCGCGCGGAGAGTCTGCTCTCCGCCGACGGCCGCCGCCTGCTGGGCATCGCCGGGCCTCCCGGAGCGGGCAAGAGCACGTTGGCCCACTGGGTGGAGACCGCGCTGAGCGCCCGCCATCCGGACGGCTCCGCGCTCCTGGGGCAGGTGCCCATGGACGGTTTTCATCTGAGCAACGCGACGCTGGCGGACCGTGGCCTGCGCCACCGCAAGGGCGCACCGGACACCTTCGACGTCGAGGGCTACCTGAAGCTGTTGACGGCCGTCCGCACCGAGCCGGACCGGGCGCACGAGGCACCGGCCTACAGCCGCGTCCTCCACGAACCGGTCGCGGGCGCGCACCGCATCCCGGCCACGGCCCGGCTGGTCATCAGTGAGGGCAACTACCTGCTGGGCGGCGCCCCCGGCTGGGAGGACGTACGGGAGATCTTCGACGAGGTGTGGTTCCTGGCCGAGGACCCCACCGTGACCCGTGAGCGCCTGATCGCCCGGCAGCTCGCCGGTGGTCTGTCACCCGAGGCGGCGCGGGAGTGGGTCGACCGCAGCGACATGGCCAACACCGAGGTCGTCAACGCGCGGAAGAACACCGCGGATCTGATCATCGAGCTGCCCCCGGGCACGTTCTGACCCAGGCCGCCGGCCCTTCCTAACCGGTGCCGCCGCCCTCCTTCGTTACTTGGTCGTCGCCGCCCATCCAGGAGCGGGTGCCGAACGAGCCGCAGGCCCCGGCCGCGACGGCGGCGGCGCGCCGGAGCGCTCGCGGGAAGCCGGCAAAGTCGGGTTTCCGGCCCTGCGCCAGCTCGAAGGCCAGCGCCCCGTGGAAGACGTCGCCGGCGCCCAGCGTGTCGGCGATCGCCACCTGCGGGACCGGCACCGTCTGGGACGGCCCGTCCGGACCCTGCCACAGGATGTCCTCTCCCCCACGCGTCACCGCCGCCCAGGGCACTCCGGCGCTCCGCAGGAAGCGGAGGACCTCCTGCGGAGTCGAGGCACCGGGAGGGTGGAAGTCGCTGGAGCAGACCGCGACGTCGGTGTGCGGCAGCAGGGCCGGCGTTCCGGGCTTCCAGCTGCCGCCGTCGAGCAGCGTCGTGCGTCCCAGGCGCCTGGCGGTGAGGACGCTCGCCTCGGCCAGCCGGGGATGATGACCGTCCACCTGGACCACCGAGCTGCGCGAGACCAGAGCGGCCAGATCCGCCGGCGGATCAAGGTCGTATCCCTCGGCGTTCATCGACACCACGGCGCGCTCGCCCGAACCGGCCGTCACCATGATGCTGGAGACCGCCGGTGGACCACCATGGCCCTCCGCCAGATCGATCAGCCTGACCCTGGTCTCCCGTAGCTCGGCGCGGATCCCCGCCGCGAGCGGATGAGCGCCCACCCCGGTGACCAGCGTCGCCCCGCCGCCCAGGTGCGCGAAGGTGACGGCGGCGTTGGTCGCCGGTCCGCCCGCCGCCACCGTCTGCCGCAGAGCGGTGCTCTTCTCGTCGGGCCGGGGAACATGATCCACCAACTGGATGATGTCCAGGACGCACAGGCCTGCGAAGAGGCCGGCCGGCACGGCCGTCTCCTCCACGATCACCTCTCACGCTTCGAATGGGAACTCACCGGTCCGGCCATCGGTCCTCGTCACTGATGATGTGCCATTTTCCGGCCGGGGTGATCCAGAGCAGGAGGCCGGGCCAGAGGTGCAGGAGCGTCCAGTCGGGGTTTTGTTTGACGTGATGGTGGGTTCTGCACAGGGGAGCGAGGTTACATCGGCAGGTTGAGCCCCCGAGATGCCATGGGGTGGTGTGGTCGAGGTCGCAGCTGGGGGCGGGCCGGTGACAGGTGGGGAAGACGCAGGTGCCGTGGCGCCGTTCGATGAAGTGCCGCAAGGCGGTGGGAGCCCGGTGGGCGGGGTGACCGTGCCGGCCGGTCACGGTCCGGTCCCGGTCGGAGGGGCCGTGCTCCTGCGAGGTGGGGCCGCGCCGCTCGACGGTGACTCCGCGCCGGTCAGGGGTGGGGCCGCTGGTCCGGCACCAGATGGTGGCCAGGGGTCGGAGTGCGTGGTGCATGGCCCAGGCGGCCTGGGTGATGAGCGTGACCAGTGCGGGGAGTCTCCCGGTCTGACGTGCGTGGTCGCGTACGGCGGTCAGCCGGTGGGCGGCGACGTTGGCGAGGGCCTGCCCGATCAGCCGATCGACTTCGGCGGGCGCGCCGGCCCGCTCGGAGCTCCTCGCTGAGACACCGGCCGGTGCGGCCCGTTGCCTGCTCAGGTGCCCGGGTCCACCTGGTGCTCGATTCGGCGGAGATGCCGTCGGAGGATCACCCCGTCCACTGGCCCGGTGCGGAGGTCTGGCACCGTCCCGCGGCTCGGCCGGGGCGCCACCATGGCCTTCCTGATGGCCCCTCGCCGTGTCTGGACCGGCCTCCTCGCAATCGGCGACGCCCCTGTCCGACCCCGCGACGGCGTCTTGACCGGTGACCACTTCCTGACCGGTGACCACTTCCTGACCGGCGACCCCGTCCTGACCAGTGACCACTTCCTGACCGGCGACCCCGTCCTGACAGGCGGTGAAGAACGGGCGGGCCAGATCCGGCAGCGCATGCCCGTGGAGGAGGGCCGCCGCCAGGTCGGCACGGATCGCACCCATTCCGCGCCCATCCCCGTCCGCTTTCAGGGCCTGCGCGGCGGCGTTGATCCGGTTGTAGCACGCCTGCACCTCCCCCTCCGGAAGAGCTCGCAAGGCGAGATCCGCGGTGCCGTCGGCGTTGTCCCATCGCTCCAGCCGACGCCCCTGCACCGCTCGCTGGCGCTTGGCCTCGAAAGCGCCGGGATCCAGCGCCCGGACCGTCGTGCGCACCAGATCGCGCAACCGGCGAGTGTTCATCTCCGGCGCCCGCCCGATCACCGCCGACTCCACCCGCGCCCTCACCTCACCGGACAGCCCGAACACCCCGTCGGCGATCACCTGGGCCCGTGGCAGATCGATCAGCCCCGCCCGTAACGCCGCCGACGTCAGCGGCAGATCGTCATGCAACTGCTCGGCGATCAGCACCAGCAGGCCCGCCGCGGCCTGGGTCGGCGTCAACGCGAGCGAAACCTCCGCGTCGACGGCCTTCGCCACCTGCGAGGTCCACCTCCCCCGCCCCGCCGAGACCTTGTGCCGGGTGTTCCGGCGGCGTGCCAGCTCCGCCACCAACGACACCTTCATCCACTGCGTCCACGCCTCCTCCTCCTCCTCCTGACGACCCACCGCTGCCAGCGCGTCCACCAGTTCCACATCCGCGATGTGGGATAAATCCGTCTCGATCAGTCGCGCGGCGAGCCGGGGCCCGGGCACCTCCCGCTCCCATTCACCCGCAGAACGAGACCCGTCGAGCGCTGCCACCGTCACGTCGAGCACCCCTCCCCCGGAAGCGTGTTACACGAACAACACTACCTTGTGTTCGAACTCTCGTCGTTATTATGTTCGATAGAAATTAAAAATACGCTTTCCTTGGAGGGAACAGGTTGGACATAATCCCGTCAATAACAAACTTGGGAAAAGTCCCTAGTATCACGTGTTGAAAGTCATTTCACGTTTGCGTGGGCGACAATGGCGTGTGGTTGTGCCGTTTGGTGTTGTGAGAGGGCGGCCGGGCCGGTCGTGCGAGAATGATCACTCGTAGCCAGTGTGTGTTGTCTGGGGAGGTCTTGTGAGTCTGAGCCCGCGCGAGGTGTTTCTCCGGCTTGTTCATGGGGTCGCCGACGGGAAGTTCGGGGAGCTGCCTGACCTTTATGGCGAGGTCACCGATGTCCGGCATCCAATGGCGACGCCGGAGTCCGAGCCGTTGAGGAGCCGGCGTGCGCTCCGGGAGCACTTCACCGTGCCGCCGGAAGCTCGGGAGTCCCTGCCGAAGAGACGGGTCGTCGATGTCGTCGTTCACGAGACCGCCGATGCCGAAGTGATCGTCGCCGAGTTCGCCTACGAGTTCATCTCGCCGGACGGCTCCCCTGCCAAGGTGCCCTGCGTCTTTGTCATGCGGGTCCGAGACGGTCGGATCATCGAGTCACGCGACTACATCGACCCGATCCGTACCCACACCGCCCGCGGGAACCGTGACCGCCTCATCGCGTCGTTGGGTGAGGACGTTCCCTAAGGCCCTAGTGTGTGTGAGCGGGACAATGGCGCGGGAAGGTCAGCGCCGACGCCTGTTACCAGCGGCACACCAACGCCGAGTTCCTGAAATTCCTCAAGCTGGTGGCCAAAGCCCACCCGCGCGTGAAGCTGCACGTCATCGTCGACAACCACGCCACCCACAAGCACCCCGACATCAAGGCGTGGCCGGCCAAGAACCCCCGGATCACGCTGCATTTCACCCCGGCCGGCTGCTCCTGGCTGAACGAAGAACTTCAACCACGCGACCACTATGGCCCTTCCGTCGTCCGGGCAGGAGACCGCCGCCGAAAACCGGGTGCGGGCCGACGCCGGAGGCATGGACCATGGAGTATGAGCTGGAGAATCACGAAGGATCTCGAGGAGTACCTCGCCGAGGCCGGGGACTTCCTGCGCTCCGATCCCGCCGGCAACACCGTGCCGCTCAGCGTGACCGAGACCCTCCGGGCCCAGGGAGCCGATGCCTACGGCAGTTCCGCCGCCGAGTTCGGCTGGTGGCGGACCGGCGACGGCGACGTCGGCGGGGTCTTCCTGCACACCCGCCCCTATCCGCCACTTCTGAGCACCATGCCGGTGCACGCGGCCCAGGAACTCGCCGAGATTCTGGCGGCAGGTGAGGTCTCCCTGCTCGGCGTCAACGCCGACCAGGCCGTGGCGCAGGCGTTCGCACGCGCCTGGGAGAGCCGAACCGGCGCGGTCAGCGAAGTGCGGATGCGCCAGCGGCTCTACCGGCTCGAACGGCTCGAGGCGCCGCACCCGCTTCCGGACGGGACACCGCGCGTGGCCGCGGTGTCCGATCACGGTCTCGTGCTGGCCTGGTTCGAAGCGTTCCACCAGGAGGCGTCCACTCCCGGAGGCGTGAACTCGACGTTGGTCGAAGACAAGATCAGCTACGGCGGCGTCACGCTGTGGGAGGTCGAAGGGGTTCCCGTGTCGCTGGCCGGAAGGACCCGCATCGTCGCGGACATGGTCCGGATCGCTCCCGTCTACACCCCGCCCGCGCACCGATGCCGAGGTTATGGCGCCGCCGTCACGGCGCACGTCACCCAGTCGGCCCTGGACGCAGGCGCCCGCGAGGTCGTGCTCTTCACCGATCTGGCCAATCCCACCAGCAACAGCATCTACCAGCGGCTCGGTTACCGGCCCGTGAGCGATCAGCTCATGCTCGCCTTCCCCGGCCCGCGAGGCGGGAGCGACTGATCCGGCCGCTCAGCCGTGCGGCACGTCAGGTGGTGTCGCGGAGGACGTGGTCGGCCACCGGCTGCCACTTCTCGCCCAGGCCCGGCACCTTGAGCAGCCGCCGCATGAGGTCCCGATCGCCGAGGAAGGCGCGGAAGGACTGGGTGACGGTGACACCGTCGTCGGGCCGGTACTCGATGACGACCGGATCGCCGGCGGCGACCTCGCCCTCCTCCAGGACACGGAAGTAGGCGCCGGTCCGCTCGGCCTCGGTGAAGCGCTTGGCCCAGCCCTTCTCGTTCATCCAATTGCGGAAGACCCCGCAGGGAACCCGCGGTGAGGTGATCTCCAGCAGGGCGCCGCCGGCCCGCCAGCGCTCACCGATCAGCGCGCCGTTGACGTCGAGGCCGGTGACGGTGAGGTTCTCGCCGAAGTTCCCGTTGTGCAGTTCCCGGCCGAGCCGCTCCTGCCACCAGTCGAGGTCCTCACGTGCGTAGGCGTAGACGGCCTGGTCGACACCGCCGTGATGCTCGGGATCGGCCTGCTGGTCGTCGCCGACGCCCAGCGGCCGTACCGGAACCCGTCCGGAGACCGGCCGCTTGTCGATCGCGGTGCGTTTGATCCGCCCGGCCCAGGCTGCCTCCACCGCACGGCCCACGTTGACCGAGAGGATGTGACCCATGCCGGTCACGGTACTCAACTCGCCTGCCGGGCGGCGAACCGATTTCCTGGTCCGTACATCTAAGCAGGACGACATCAGAAAGGAGCTTCCATGGCCTACGGGTATCCCCCGCCAGCCGGCCACCGCCCTCCGCAGACCCTGCAGTTGCCCCCCGGGTACCGTCACGTGGGACCTCCCACCCACGACGACCGGACCTGGGCGCTGAGCGCCTACCTGGGCCAGTTCCTCCTCGCGTTCGTGGCACCGGGGATCGTCTACCTGCTGAAGGCGCGTTCGCCCTTCGTCCGGCGGCACGCCGCCCAGGGGCTCAACTTCGGCCTCACCGCGGCCGCCGTCTGGCTGGTCGGCAGCGTGCTCGCACTGGGCAGCCTCACCCTGCTGTGGTTTCCGGCGCTCTTCTCGCTGCTCAGCCTGGCGTACCTGATCAAGGCGGCCATGGCCGCCAACCAGGGCGCTTGGTACCAGGCGCCGAGGTTCGTGGCCTGGCCGCTGGTGAAGTGACGGCTACTCGCCCTCGACCGCGATCTTGATGATCGTGCGGTCCTTCTCCCGTACGCCGAACCCGGCCATGGGCAGGTGCTTCGGCTCCGCGCCGCCCGGCGCGGTGAGCGCCTCCGCCGACGGCTCGGCGGCCGGCCGGACCGGCGGCACGCCCGACGGCAGGACCCGGAGGGTGCCGGGGCGGCCCGGCTCCTGGTCGAGCAGTACGACCCGGCCGGGGTAGGTGCGCTGCGCGATCTCCACGTCGCGTTCGTCCCAGGTGCCGTAGAAGACCGGGCACCCGTCCTCCAGCTCGGCCTTCTCCGCGCCGGTCGGCCAGCGGGCGCCGAACACGTCCGCGAGGATCTCCTCGTCCGCCGGAGGCAGCCCCGGCACGGGGTTCTCGACCATGTTCCCTCTCCAGTCGGCGGTGAGCTTGCGCGGGAGCCGTCCGAACACCTGGCCCATCGAGAGCTCGAGCTCGAAGGGCTCGGTCACCCCCAGGGACCCGTCCCAGCCGAGCCGGGCACGTTCGGCGTAGCGGCCGCCGGTGAGCTCGAAGACGTACAGCTCGGGGTGCTGACCGCGCAGGCGGACGACCCAGTACGACGGGACGCCGATGCGCGCCCACAGGTCCTTCTTGGCGCCGAGGTCACGGGCCAGCGAGGACTCGGACGTCACCTCGACCACCAGCAGCGGAACGCCCACGACGTACGGCCGGTCGCCGCGGAACTGCTCCCGTCTCGCCACCACCAGATCGGGCCGCAGCCAGGTGTCGCCGGACGGGCGCACGCCGAAGTGCGTCAGCGAGCGGTGTTCCGGCGCTTCGGCCAGCATGATCGGAACGACCAGATCGGAGACCAGGACCTGATGTAGCAGCGTGTGACCCACAACGCTAAGTGTTGCGGCGTATGCGAGTGGTCACCACCGGTTTGCCGAAAGCCGGTTATTTCTCACTCCGGCTCGTGGCCGAAGCCCGGCTTGGCGCGACCGGAGGCCGCTACTTCTTCTTCTCGCCCGACGCACCCGTCGACAACGCCGCCACGAAGGCCTCCTGGGGGACTTCGACGCGGCCGATGGTCTTCATCCGCTTCTTGCCCTCCTTCTGCTTCTCCAGCAGCTTGCGCTTGCGGGAGATGTCTCCGCCGTAGCACTTGGCGAGGACGTCCTTGCGGATGGCGCGGATGTTCTCCCGGGCAATGATCCGGGCGCCGATGGCGGCCTGGATCGGTACCTCGTACTGCTGGCGCGGGATGAGCTCCTTGAGCTTGGAGGTCATCATCAGGCCGTATTCGCGGGCCTTGTCGGCGTGCACGATCTGGCTGAAGGCGTCGACCGACTCGCCCTGCAGCAGGATGTCGACCTTGACCAGGTCGGACTCCTGCTCACCGCTGGGCTCGTAGTCCAGCGAGGCGTAGCCGCGGGTACGCGACTTCAGCTGGTCGAAGAAGTCGAAGATGATCTCCCCGAGGGGCAGGGTGTAGCGGATCTCGACCCGGTCCTCGGACAGGTAGTCCATCCCGAGCAGGACACCGCGCCGGCCCTGGCAGAGCTCCATGATCACACCGATGTGCTCGCTGGGCGAGAGGATCGTGGCCTTGACGATGGGCTCGAAGATCTGAGCGATCTTGCCCTCGGGGAACTCGCTCGGGTTGGTGACGGTGTGCTCCTCGCCGGAGTCCACCAGCACCCGGTAGATGACGTTGGGCGCGGTGGAGATCAGCGAGAGGTTGAACTCGCGCTCCAGCCGTTCCCGGACGATCTCCATGTGCAGCAGGCCGAGGAAGCCGCAGCGGAACCCGAAGCCCAGCGCCAGCGAGGTCTCGGGCTCGTACACCAGGGCGGCGTCGTTGAGCTGCAGCTTGTCGAGGGCGTCGCGCAGCTCGGGGTATTCGTCGCCGTCGAGCGGATACAGCCCGGAGTAGACCATGGGCTTGGGATGCTCGTAGCCGCCGAGCGACTCCTGTGCCGGCTTGGCCGCGCTGGTGACGGTGTCGCCGACCCGCGCCTGCCGTACGTCCTTCACCCCGGTGATCAGGTAGCCGACCTCGCCCACGCCCAGCCCGCCGACCGCCTTGGGCTCCGGTGAGATCACACCGACCTCGAGGGTCTCGTGCGCGGAGCCGGTCGACATCATCAGGCTCTTGTCGCGCCGGGACAGCTGCCCGTCGATGACCCGGACGTAGGTGACGACGCCCCGGTACGTGTCGTACATCGAGTCGAAGATCAGGGCCCGGACCGGCCCGCCGGAATCGCCGACGGGCGCCGGGACCACCTCGACGATCTTGTTGAGCAGGTCGGCCACGCCCTCGCCGGTCTTGCCGGAGACGCGCAGCACCTCGTCGGGCTCGCAGCCGATGATGTTGGCGATCTCCGCCGCGTACTTGTCCGGCTGCGCGGCCGGCAGGTCGATCTTGTTCAGCACCGGGATGATGTGCAGGTCCGCCTCGATCGCCAGGTAGAGGTTGGCGAGCGTCTGGGCCTCGATGCCCTGGGCGGCGTCGACCAGCAGGATCGCGCCCTCACACGCGGCCAGCGACCGGGAGACCTCGTAGGAGAAGTCCACGTGCCCGGGGGTGTCGATCATGTTGAGCACGAAGGCGGTGCCGTCGGGGCCGGTCCACGGCAGCCGTACGGCCTGGCTCTTGATCGTGATGCCGCGCTCGCGCTCGATGTCCATCCGGTCGAGGTACTGCGCGCGCATCGAACGGCCGTCGACCACGCCGGTAAGCTGCAGCATCCGGTCGGCCAGCGTTGACTTGCCGTGGTCGATATGCGCGATGATGCAGAAGTTGCGGATGATCGCGGGGTCGGTCTGGTTAGGTTCGGGCGCGGGCACGCATGTCCTCGGAGATGATGGGGCTCGGCGGGCGGCGGGCGGGTGGAGACGGAGATCTTGCGTCTTCCATCGTCCCATGCCGCACCGCATGGTCTGCGCCAATGCTCGCGTACCTTCCCGTGGACGGCGGGACTCACGCCCCATGTGGCCGGGATATCCGGCTTCTTAAGGTTCGGGTCATGCGCCGCGTCCCGGAACGCCGCCTGGGGCGTGGGGCGAGTCGCGGGCGGTGGCGTCAGTCAGCGGGCGCCGCCGCCCGCCCAGCCCTTGTCAGGGCGGCCCATCAGGGCCTGGCAAGGACGATTTTCTCGCTGGTTTGAGGGTTGGGCCGCCGGGTTGGTAGTCTGACTGACTGCGTGTGGCGCGTGTGTGTCGTGCCGGAGGTTCGCCGCCAGGCGGATCGCGCGCCCCATCCGATCACTTTCTGAACTCCGAGGCTTCCTTCGTGGCGAACATCAAGTCCCAGATCAAGCGCAACAAGCAGAACGAGAAGGCTCGCCTGCGCAACAAGGCGGTCAAGTCCGAGCTGAAGACGGCGATCCGCAAGTTCCGCGAGGCGGCCGAGGGCGGCGACGCGGACGCGACGACCGTCGCGCTGCGCAACGCCACCCGCAAGCTGGACAAGGCCGCCAGCAAGGGCGTCATCCACAAGAACCAGGCGGCGAACCGCAAGTCGGCGATCGCCAAGCAGGCCGCCGCCGTGGCCAAGTAGCACCGCCTTTGCACGACACCGGGCCGCATCCCGCAAGGGACGCGGCCTTGTCGTGTTCCCCCGGCCCCCACGCCCCTCCCCCGTGATCATGCAATCGTTCGTCGATTGATTGCATGATCACGGTGGAGAATGGGGGCGTGGACGAGCGGCGAGTGGTGAAGATCTCCAAATACCTCGCCCGGCATCTGCGGCACCGGCCGGAGCGCATCGGGCTGGTACTCGACGACGAGGGCTGGGCGGACGTCGGCGAGCTGCTCGCCGCCTGCGCCCGGCACGGCTTCGCCCTCACCCGCGCCGAGCTCGATCATGTGGTCTCGGTCAACGACAAGCAGCGGTACGCCTTCGACGCCTCGGGGCTGCGCATCCGGGCCAGCCAGGGTCACACGGTGCCGGTGGATCTCGGCCTTCCGGTCGTGGCACCACCGGAGACCCTCTTCCACGGCACGGTGGAGCGCGCACTGGCCGCGATCCGGCTGGAGGGGCTGCGTCCCATGGACCGCCACGACGTGCATCTGTCCCGCGACGCCGAGACGGCCCGCCGGGTGGGCGCCCGCCGCGGGCGGCCCGTGGTGCTCACCGTGGACGCCGCCGCGATGGCCGCGGACGGTTTCGAGTTCCGGGTGAGCGCCAACGGGGTGTGGCTCGTCAGCGAGGTGCCGGCACGGTATCTGCGGTGATCGCCGCCCCCGCCTCGGCCCAGGTGAGCGTGGGCCGCACCCAGTCCGGCGCGGGCGCCGCCTGAGGTCCGAAGAGGTAGAGGTACGGGACCAGCCCGCGCAGCGCCCGGTGCACGTCGAGCCGGTCGTCGATCATGTGGGTGATCCCGAGCTCCGCGCAGTGCCCCGCCTTCTGTGCCCGTTTCCGGCAGAACCGTACGTTGCCGCGCGGCACACCGGTGCGCCGGTAGAAGTCGTGAAAGTCCAGCCATTCAAGGGTTCGCCCCTGAATGCGCTCACCGCACTTGGAAATGATCCAGACCCGGCCCTCGAACCGCTCGGCCAGCCGGGGCAGCACGTCGAACGTGCCCTCGGTCGCCGGCGAGCGGAGTGCCGCGTCTCTTCCGCCGCTGAGGAAGACGGTGTCCTCCGCCCCGTCCGGGCCGGGTGCGCCCTGGATCACGCGGCCGAAGTCGACGCCGAGACCTGGTCTGCCGATGGTGTTCATGAGGCGAGTCTGACGAATCACGATATAAAGCAGAACTATTAATAACACGGCTGGCTATAGTCCTGGACTATGGATCTGGCGAGGCTCTCCACCGATTCGCTGGCCTCGTTCGCCGTCTTCGCCGATCACCTGAACTTCAGCCGGGCCGCCGAGGAACTGCACATCTCGCAGCCCGCGCTGCACGTCAAGGTGCGCAAGCTCGGCGAGACGCTGGGCCGGCCGCTCTACCGCAGGCAGGGGCGGCGGCTGGCGCTGACCGCCGAGGGCGAGGCGGTGGCCCGGTTCGCCCATGAGCTCGACGCCCGGATGGCGGCGTTCCTGGCCGAGCTGCGAGGTACGGTGCCGGACCGCCCGATGGTGCTGGCCGCCGGCGAGGGGACCTACCTCTACCTGCTCGGCGACGTCATCCGGGACATCCCCGCCCGGCTGCGGCTGATCAACGGCGACCACACCCGGATGCTCACGGCGGTCCGCACGGGCCGGGCGGACCTCGGCATCGGCGTCCTCGACGTACTGCCCGACGACCTCGGCACGGCCCTCCTGGCGTCCTACCCGCAGACGCTGGTGCTGCCCGAGGAGCACCCCCTGGCGGCCCGGTCCAGCCTCACCCTGGCCGACCTCACCGGCACGGCCCTGGTCGTGCCTCCCCCGCACCGGCCGCACCGGATCGCGCTCGAACGCGCGCTGCGGGCGGCGGGGGCCGAGTGGTCGGTCGCGGTCGAGGCCGGTGGGTGGCCGCTGATGCTGCACTTCGTCGCCCTCGGCGTCGGCCTGGCCGTGGTCAACGGCTGCGTACGCCCACCGGCCGGGCTGGTCCAGCGAGAGATCACCGACCTCCCGGCGGTGCCGTACCACGCGGTCCACCTGCCCGGACGTGCGGACGACCCGCCGGTGGCCGGGCTGCTCGATGCGCTCCGGGCCCGGCTGTCAGCGCAGTGAGCGGGCCCGGACGATCTCGGCGACGGCCTTCTCGAGGGCGTACGCGCTGTCGGCGGCACCGCCCTTGACCTGGGCGTCGGTCTCGGCGATCACACCGAGCGCGTGTGCCACTCCCTGGCCGTTCCAGCCGCGCAGCTGCCGCTGGACCCGGTCGATCTTCCACGGCGGCATGCCGAGCTCCTTGGCCAGCCCGGCCCCGCGCAGGCCCCGGGGTGCGCCGCCGACCTTGGCCAGCGACCGCACGCCCTGGGCGAGGGCACTGGCGATGAGCACCGGCGCGACGCCGGTGCCGAGCGCCCAGCGGAGCTGTTCGAGGGCCTCGGCCAGCCGTCCCTCGATCGCGCTGTCGGCCACGTTGAAGCCGCTGACCTCGGCGCGGCCCCGGTAGTAGCGGGCGACCGCCGCGTCATCGATCTTGCCGCCGGTGTCGGCCATCAGCTGGCTGCAGGCGGCGGCCACCTCGCGCAGGTCCGAGCCGACGGCGTCGAGCAGGACCTGGGCGGCGTCGGCGCTGAGGGAACCACCGGCCCGGCGCACCTCGGCCCGGGCGAAGGCGGCCCGCTCGGACGGCTTGATCTTCGGGCAGGCGACCTTGCGCGCCCCCGTCTTGCCCAGGGCGTCCAGCAGCGCCTTGCCCTTGGCCCCGCCCTGGTGGACGACCACCAGGGCGATGTCGTCGGCCGGATTCCTGGCATAGGCGGTGATCTCCGCGACGAGGTCCTTGCCGAGGTCCTGCGCCGACCGCAGCACCAGGACCCGGCCTCCGCCGAAGAGTGACGGCGAGGTGAGCTCGACGAGCTTGCCGAGCTCCAGCGTCGACGGGGTGAGATCCACCACCTCGACCTCGGGGTCACGGGCGCGGACCGCGGCGACGACCTCCCCGACGGCCCGTTCCGCGAGCAGTTCCTCATCCCCGACGACCAGGGTGACGGCTTCCGAAGACACCCCAGCAGCATGCCACGGCGCCGGGGCGCCCGCGCCGCCCAGGCCCGAGGATCGCACGGCGGTCGAGGAATCCCCGCGGCCGATCACCGGTTGAGATGGGAGTGACAGATCTTGATGCGCGCCGCCCCCCGCTCTCCGTGCTGGACGTCGCGCCGGTGAGCAGCGACACCACTCCCGGGGAGGCGCTGCAGGCCAGCACCGAACTCGCCCGGGCCGCCGAGCGCCTGGGCTACCACCGCTACTGGGTGGCGGAGCACCACGGCATGCCGGGCATCGCCAGCTCGGCCCCCGCGGTGCTGATCGCCCACCTCGCCCAGGCCACCAGCACGTTGCGGCTCGGCTCCGGTGGCGTCATGCTGCCCAACCACGCACCCCTGGTGATCGCCGAGCAGTTCGGCATGCTGGAGGCCCTGCATCCCGGCCGGATCGATCTCGGGATCGGCCGGGCACCCGGCACCGACCAGCTGACGGCACACGCGCTGCGCCGGCCCACCTCCGTCGACGACTTCCCCGCCGAGCTCGGCGAGCTCATGGCCTTCCTGGGCGGCTCGTTCCCCGACGACCACCCGTTCCGCCGGGTCCGCTCCGTACCGTCCGGCGAGGGCAGCCCGGCCATCTGGCTGCTCGGCTCCAGCGGGTACAGCGCCCGGCTCGCCGGGATGCTCGGCCTGCCGTTCGCCTTCGCCCACCACTTCAGTGCCCAGCACACGGTGCCGGCGATGGAGCTCTACCGCTCGTCCTTCCAGCCCTCCGCGGTGCTGGACCGGCCGTACGCCATCGTCACGGCGGCGGTGGTCTGCGCCGACACCGACGCCGAGGCCCAGCGGCTGGCCGCGCCCATGGGGCTGTCGGTACTGCGCCTGCGCTCGGGCAACCCCGGCCTGCTGCCCACCCCGGAGGAGGCCCTCGCCTACCCGTACACGCCGCAGGAGCGCCAGGCGATCGAGCTGTTCACCGGGTCGCACGTGGTCGGGGACCCGGACACCGTCCGCGCCGGGCTGAGCGACCTGCTCTCGCGTACCGGTGCCGACGAGCTGATGATCGCCTCCAACATCGGCGATGCCAAGGCCCGCATCCGCTCGTACGAGCTCGTCGCCCAAGCCCAGGGCCTGAGCTGAGCCGCCTCGTTTCCCTTCGCGAGCCTTCCCGAGCCTTGTGAACCTTCGCGAGCCTTCGCGAGCTGAGGCCGTCCCGGGGGCCTTCCAGGCATCTGGCGATCATGGGGCGGGTTATCCACAATTCGCGGGGAGGGTGCCGGACCGGTTCCGGCGTTCCTAGCGTCGGGAGGCATGAGATTCCTTGCTGCGGGCGGGACGGACGCCCCCGCCGGGGAGCGGCTCGCCACCGCGCTGGGCCGGCTCCCGCCGCATCCCCCGGCGGCCTCGCTGCGGTCATCGCCCCGCCACCCTGACGGAGACCACGCCGGCCCGGCGTCCGACCGGGCGGGACCGGACCCCTGGGGAGAGCCGCGAGCGAACGGGCCGGAGCCCTGGGAAACGCAGCAGCCGCACGGGCCGGAGCCCTGGGAAACGCACGAGCCGGACGGGCCGGAGCGCTGGGCAACGTCCCCACCGGGCAGATCGGAGCGCTGGGGCGCGATCCGGCGGCTGCTGGAGAGCGGGCGGGCCGATCCGGGCCTGCCGGGGGCGCGGGCGCTGGCGCTGGCCGGGGTCGGGGCGGCGCTGGTCGCCGGAGGCTACCTCTGGCTTTCCCGGCCGCACCCGGAGGCCGGGTCCGCGCCCGTCTCCGCTCCGGTGCCGGCGGGAGCGGCCTCGCTCGCCGTCCCGGCCGCCGCCCGCGGCCCCGGTCCCGTGCCGGGCACCGCGGGCGCCTCCCCGCCGGTCGTCGTGCACGTCGCCGGGCGGGTCCGCAGGCCGGGCGTGGTGACCCTGTCGGCCGGCGCGCGGGTGACCGATGCGATCACGGCCGCCGGCGGGGTACGGCCCGGCGCGGGCACGGGGCCGCTCAATCTGGCCCGCAAGGTCGTCGACGGGGAGCAGATCCTGGTCGGGGTCCCGGGCACGCCGGCCGCCCAGGCCGGCGTGCCCGGCCCGGGAGGGCCCCAGCCGGGCGGCGGCGCAC
>NZ_JBPCCU010000011.1:0-354698 GCF_050971785.1 Actinomadura scrupuli
GTCGATGTCGTAGACGGGCACGTCGGGCCGCAGGTCGACCGGGGTGGTGAGCTGCCACTGCCAGGCCTGGCCCGGCCGCGGCGACCAGCGGGCCCGGTCGCCGGCCGCCGTGGCCGGGCCCGGCGCGACGGCCGGACCCGGCGAGCCGGCCGGGCCCGGCGGGTGGGCCCGGCTCGGCGAGACGGCCCCGGGAGGGCGGTGCCGCGCCGGGGCCGGTGACCTCGTGCAGCCCGCGAGACAGCTCGCGAGACAGCTCGTGGTCACCGCGAGCGACAGGACGGCCGCGACCCCGCTCAGGCGCCGCAGGTGAGGGAGATCTCGTCCGAGAAGTACTCGGGCAGCCCGTCCCACGGGTTGGCACCCCCTCGGTCGGTGACGTACACCACCCCGGTGTTGCAGCGGGCCGCGCGCCGCAGCGCCCGGCCCAGCACGGTACGGGGCGCGCCGTACACCAGATGGCAGAACCGTGCGGCGGGCGCCCGCATCGCCCAGGAGGGTGTGCACACCCGCTCGTAGGCCGGCCAGGGTCCCTCGAAGGTCACCAGCAGGTCGGCCAGGTCCGCGTAACCGGCGTCCGGGTAGGTGCCGTGGTTCAGCACCACCGGCCCGGCCCGCTCGTCCCGGACCGCCGCCACGATCCGCTCGTAGTGGGCCAGCTGGTCACGCCCGGCGGAGACCTGGTCGAGGAAGACGCCCTCGACGCCGTACCACTCCCGGTAGCGCAGCAGCTCGGCCATGACCTCACCGGGCGGACGGCAGCCGTAGCCGCTGTCCACGTAGCCGAGCAGCGGAACTCCCGCCGCCGCGGTCCGCGCGGCGGCGGCGGCGAAGTCCGGGTCACGGGCCCCGCCGGGGCCGCTGTCCACGTTGAACACCACCGCCCGTGGCCTGGTGGCGGCGAGCGTCTCCCAGCCGCCCGCCGCCCGGACCGGGTGGAAGTAGGCCGGCACGATCACGTCAGGCACACGCGGTCCTCCCACAGGTCCCGCAGCGAGGTACCGAGATCGATCAACGGCTCCCAGCCGAGGGCCCCCCGGACGGCGCTGAGATCGGCCTGTGACCAGGGGATTCCGTCCGGGCCGCCGGGGGCCTCCACCACCCGCCGGTCCGCGCCCGAGATCAGCACCAGCGAGTCCACCAGCTCACGCAGCCGGGTGGCCCGGCCGCTGCCGACGTTGAGCACGGGGGGCAGCGGCCCCGGCGCGCGGGCCGCGGCCACGATCGCCGCGGCGACGTCCCGGACGTCCACCAGGTCCCGGTGGGCGTCCAGCGAGCCGACCCGGACGTCCCCGCCGTCGCCGGCCAGCTCCCGCGCCAGCCGTCCCGCCAGCGAGGACGCCGGCGAGCCCGGCCCCACCGGATTGAACACCCGCAGCGCCACGGCGTCCGTGCCCTCCGCCACGGCGGCCCGGATCAGCTCGGTGCCGCCCAGCTTGGTGATCCCGTAGGCCCCGGCGGGAGCCGGCGCGGTGTCCTCGGTGACCGGCTTCCCCGCCGGGGTGTTCCCGTACTCGGCCGCCGACCCGAGATGGACCAGCCGGACGCCCCGCCCGGCCACCGCCGCCACCAGGTGCGCGACGGCGACGACGTTGCCGGCCACCAGGGCGTCCGGGGGGCCGTGGGTGACTCCGGCGCAGTTCACGACGGCGTCGGGCGCCACCTCCCGTACCCACCGGGCGGTCACCCGCGCGGAGCGCAGGTCCAGGCCCGCGGACCGAGAGGCGGCGACCACCTCGATCCCCTCGGCCGCCGCCAGCTCGCCCACATGGCGGCCGATGAAGCCGGTCGCCCCGGTGAGCAGGATCCTCATCGCTCCCCCATCAGTGCCGTCCGCAGCCCGTCGAACTCGGCGTTGGCCCGGTCGTAGTCGTCGGGCCGGCCGATGTCGAGCCAGTAGCCGTCGAACCGGTATTCGCGCGGCGCGCTGCCGTCGGCGAGCAGGTCCACGACCAGCTCGTCGAAGCCCAGCGGAAGCCCCGGCGTGTAGCGCGCCAGGACCTTCCTGGACAGGCCGTAGACCCCCATGCTCACGCGGTAGTCGAGCGTGGGCTTCTCACTGAACTCCACGACCTCGCCCTCGCGGGTGGTGAGCACCCCGAAGTCGATGCGCACCTCGCGCCGGTACGTGGCGACGGTGAGCGGTCCGCCCGACGCCCGGTGCGTGCCCAGCAGGTCGGCGTAGTCGAGGTCGGTGAGGATGTCGCCGTTCATCACCAGGAACTCCGGCGGCAGGTCGGGCATGGTGAGCAGCGGGCCGATGGTGCCCAGCGGAGAGTCCTCCATCGCGTAGTCGACCCGCAGCCCCCAGCGGGAGCCGTCGCTCACGTAGGCGCGGATGAGATGGCCGAGGTGGCCGATGGCGAGCGTCACCGACCGGAAGCCCTGCCGGGCCAGCTGCCCGAGCACGATCTCCAGGATGGCGTACTGGTCGCCGATGGGCACCAGCGGTTTCGGCAGCGTCGTGGTGTACGGCCGGAGGCGTACGCCTTTGCCGCCGGCGAGGATCACGGCATGCATGTCGGGGGTCTCCTCGTCAGACGTGGTAGGTGCCGGGCTTGTACCGGGCCAGATTGTCCTCGTCCAGGAACCATTCGATGGTCGGTTTCAGGCCCTCCTCCCGGGTGTGGCCGGGCCGCCAGCCGGTGGCGTCACCGAGCTTGGTGCCGTCGCAGACCAGGCGCATCACCTCGGACGCGCTCGGCCGGTGCCGGGCGGCCTCGGAGTGGAACTCGACCTCCCGGCCCATCAGCTCGGCGATCTCCCGCGCGACGTCGCCCATCGAGACCTCCTGGCCGGTGCCCGCGTTGAAGACCTGCCCCACCACGTCCCGCGCCGGGGCGGTGCCGACCGCGACGAAGGCCTCGGCGGTGTCCCGGACGAAGGTGAAGTCGCGGGTCGGATCGAGCGCCCCCACCCGTACGACGTCCGCTCCGGCGGCGATCTGGCTGATCACGGTGGGGATGAACGCGCGCGCGGACTGCCTCGGCCCGAAGGTGTTGAACGGCCGCAGGGTCACCACCGGCACCCCGAACGACGCGTGGTAGCTCTCGGCGAGCTTGTCCGCGCCGACCTTGGACGCGGCGTACGGGGACTGCGCCTGCAGCGGGTGCCCCTCCCCGATGGGCACGGTCCGGGCGGTGCCGTAGGTCTCGCTGGTGGAGGTGTGCACCAGCCGCGGGGTGCCGAGATGGCGCACCGCCTCCAGCACGTTCAAGGTGCCCTGCACGTTGGTCTCCACGTAGGAGCGCGGGGCCTGGTAGGAGTACGGGATCGCGATCAGCGCGGCCAGGTGGTACACCACCTCGACCTCCTGCCCCCCGCACAGGATCAGGTTCTGCACCGACAGCGGGTCCCGGACGTCGCCGGGGACCACCTCCACGGCCTCCATCGTCTCGGCCGGCAGGGTGTCCAGCCACCCCCAGGAGCCGAACGAGTTGTACTGGGCCATCGCCCTCACGCGATGTCCCCGGGCTACGAGCAGCTCGACGAGGTGAGAGCCGATGAAGCCCTCCGCCCCCGTCACCGCGACCATGCCGTTCATGGGTTCCCTTCCGTGTTCGCCTTACCTGGTTGCGTGCGTGATTGCGTGCTTGCCTGCGTTGCGTGGTTGCGTGGTTGCGTGCGCGGCCGGACTTGCGCGGCCGGACGTGCGGTCGGACTTGCGGGGTCGGCTTGCATGGCGGGGTGGCGGCTAGCGATGACAGGCGGCTCTGGACAGGGCGACGGACGCGTAGGCCAGCAGCACGCCGAACAGGCCGCAGGCGGCCACCGCCTGGACCGTCTCGGGATCGGGCGCCGGCCCCGCCCACAGCGTCACGGCCTCCACGGCCAGCGCGGAGGCGCACAGCGCCAGCACCGATCCGACGTGACCGCACGACTGCAGCAGGAGCGCGACGAAGAAGGCTCCGCCCAGCCCGAGGTAGCCGGTGAACACCGGCAGCCCGGCGGAGGTGATCCCTGCCGCCCAGGCGACCCCCGCGGCCAGCGCGGCCAGCACGGCGAGGTAGAGCGCGACCACGCCCGCCAGCAGGCACCGTGATCCGAGCACGAAGACGCGCAGGTCGGGACTGTGCCCGAGCAGCCGGTAGGCCCGTCCGCGATAGGTGTACAGCAGCCATTCGGCGCCGCCCATCGACAGCGACAGCGACAGCACCCCGGCCGTGGTGGCCGCCGAGGGCGCCGCCCGGCCGAGCAGGACGCACACCTCGCCGAGGGTGAGCAGCCCTCCCGCGACCAGGCCGAAGGCCGCGTACGGGAGCGCCGCCGTCAGCTCGGCCCGGGAGACGCCCGTCCCTCCCCCCGCGGGCCCGGCCCGCGTACCGGTGGCGGTGCACCGGATCGCGAGGGAGGTCGTGGCCGCGACCGTGACGCCCCAGGCCGTCCAGACCCAGGACGGGACGGCCCCGCCGCCCGCGGCCCAGATCCCTCCCGCGCACACGCCCGGCAGCAGCGCCAGCAGGAGCAGCGGCTCCGCCCCGCCGACCAGGGCCACGGTGGCGGTCAGCAGGTAGAGGCACTGACCGGCGGCGAGCGCGGTGGCCGCGTGCCCGGACCCCATCGCGAGACCGGCGGCCACCGTCAGCGGGCCCACGACCGCCACCGCGACGACCAGCGCGCGCCGCATGACCCGGCGCGCGGAACCCGGGTCGCCCCGGCCGAGCCGGACATAGCCGAGATAGGCCACGAGCTGGCTGGCGGTCCAGGACATCAGCAGCGACAGCACGAGCACGAGACCGGCGGCGGGGCGGGTGAGCAGCGGCGCGGCGGTCACGTAGCAGACCCCCGGCAGCCCGAACAGGACGCCGCGCAGGAGTTGCCGCCAGGGCCGGCCGCGCCAGGGCCCGGCGACCGCCTCCGGAGACCCGGGCCGGCGGGGACTCCGGTCGAACAGGTCCTGGGCGAGCGAGAAGACGTCGTCGTGCCCGTAGACCTGGGCGCCCTCGTCGTTGATCCCGTCGGCCTCCAGCCCGGCCGCGATCTCCAGCGCGTCCACCGCGTCCGCGCACAACGCCGCCATCCGCATCGCCAGCTCGTTCACCGAGCCGCCGGGCGCGCCCTGCCGTACCGGGGGCAGCACCGCCCACGGCGGTGTCGCCGCGGTCATGCGGGCTGCGCCAGCGGCGAGCCGAACACGAGGCCGTCCACCGGATCGGGGGACGCGCCGAGTTCCGGGGCGTACGGGGCGGCCAGGTCGGCGTAGATGCCCCGGAAGGAGCCGACGGCGTGGTCGACGGTGAAGAACTCCAGCGACCGTGCCCGGGCGGCGTCGCCGAGCCGGTGCCGGGTCAGCTCGTCGCGCAGCAGCCGCAGGCAGGCCTCCGCCATCGCGTCGGGATCCCGGGGCGGCACCACCAGGCCGGTGTCGCCGGTCGCCTCCCGGACACCGCCGACATCGGTCGCGACCGTCGCGCGGCCGCAGGTCATCGCCTCGATCAGGGTGTAGGGGAAGCCCTCGGAGATGCTGGACAGCACCACCACGCTGCCCGCCACGTACGCGTCCCGGATGTCGTCCACCCGGCCCTCGAACGTGGTCTGCTCGCCGACCCCCAGCTCGGCGGCGAGCGTCTGGCAGCGCTCGCGGTAGGCCTCACCGCCCTTCGGGGTGCCGCCGAACAGCCGCAGCCGTGTCTGCGGCAGCTCCCGGTGCACCTTCGCGAACGCCCTGATCAGCGTCTCCAGATCCTTGATGGGGTCGACCCGGCCCGCCCAGCTGAGCGTGGGCACCTCCGGCTCCGCACCGGCCGCCGGGAAGTGTCCCGGGTCGACGCCGTTGTAGACGGTCTGGATGAGCTCGGCGCGGGCACCGCACCGCACCTCCCAGCGCTGGTTGTAGCGGTTTCCCGGAGTGATCAGGTCGGCCGCGCGGTAGGCGGTGCCGCACAGCAGCCGCAGGAACCCGAGCACGGCCTGCTTGACCGGCCAGCTGTAGGGCGAGCGCTGGAAGCCGAGGTAGCGCTCCCGCAGGTAGATGCCGTGCTCGGTGAGGCAGAACGGGGTCCCGTACGCCCACTTGGCGGCCAGCCCCGGCATCGCGGCCACCCCGTTGGAGACCGCGTGGGTGACGTCTCCCCGGGGCACCGGCCGCAACAGCGGGCGCAGCGAGTGCTCCAGCAGCTCCACCGCGGTCACCGCGTCCCGCACGCTGGGGCGCACCCCGATCCGGGCGTACGACCCGCGCCGCGCCGACCAGGCGTCCAGCAGCCAGCGGATCGGCCGCTCGGAGACCAGCGCGGCCCGCACGTTGTCGGGCCCGGCCGTACGGGAGAAGTCGAACAGCTCCCGGAGCACCGCCGGGAAGACCTCCTGCGCGGCCGGCGACGGTGCCACGACCAGGTCCAGGAAGGCCCGGAACAGCTGCTCGAACCGCCTGGCGCCCCTGCCCCGGGGAGGCCGGCCCGCGGGAGGCGGCCCCCACAGGGGCACGGACTCGGCCGTGACGTGCCCGGGCATCTCCCAGACCGTCGGCTCCGTCCCCGTCCCGGTGAGGGCCACCACGTGGAACGAGTGTTCCGGCATGCCCTGCACGAGCTGGTCGCACCAGACGCTCACACCGCCGAAGGAATGCGGATAAGTGCCTTCCGTGACCAAGGTGATCTTCACCGTCCCCCCGCCTCTGCGTTAAGTGATGCCGGACGGATCGTCAGGACATGGCTCCCGCGGGCAGGGTGAGGGACGTGGTGCCGGTCTTGTAGTCGGACCGCTCACCGGCGTAGACCGTGCCGAAGGGCCCGCCCAGCAGGGGGCCGAGCAGACCGCTGACGTCCCGGGTGCCCTCCGGCATGGTGATCGGGACGGCGAGCCCGGCCGGCGGCTGGATGGTCACCTTGCCGTCCTGGACGTACGCGGGGAAGGTGCCGGCCTTTGGGCGCCAGAGGTCCTGCCGGGCCAGCTCGGTGCCGAGCGCCGAGGTCCGCGCGTTGACGACGGGGGCGTTCGCGGCGAACGTGGCCCGGTAGTCGCCGAGCACCTTGTCCAGCAGCGGGTAGAGGATGCGCTCCTCGGCCAGGTTGGACTGGTGCACGTAGTGCGGCCGGGGGTCGTTGGCGACGATGTGCGACAGGTCGATCCGCGCGTCGACCGGGATGATGTACGAGGCGTAGCCGGTCGCGGGGTCGAGGGGGGCGATGCAGGTGACGCTGCCCGGGTTGTCCTCGCACAGGCCGCTGCCCCCGTTGGCCCGGCTGGTGTAGATCCAGTTGTACTCGTCGACCTCCTCGGACACCTTGGCGACGTTGAAGAAGACGCTCATCGGGTGGCGCGGCACGGTCTGGGCGGAGCCGATGGCGCGCTGGTTCTTCTCCCGGGAGGCGTCACTGCCCGTCCACTTGATGCCCGTCTCCGTCAGCGCGGCGGCGAGGTTGGGGTTGTCGTTCGGCTGCTGCGGCAGGATCTTCAGCCCGGAGTGCTCGCCGGTCACCAGCTCGTCCGACTGGATGCTGAAGCCCTTCTGCCCGGCCCAGGTGCGGTTGGCGGTGATGGCGGTCTTGATATCGGCCTTGCTGACGTAGACGACGTTGCCGGACGCGTCGGTCTGGCAACGCCAGGGGACCACCGTGACGTCCTGTACGCAGCCGAGGTAGGAGTGGTCGTAGGTGTGGTTGCCCCAGCGGAACTTCGCCTTGTTGGACTGGAACGTGGTCAGCAGGGGGTCGGAGCCGTCCTGGGCGACCGTCTCGTCGCTGCCCTTGCCGTTGTAGAACATGTCGAGCGTGAAGCCGCTCTGCGTCTGCCAGTTGACGGCCGCGGTCACGTCGGCCGGGGTCATCCGGATGTCCGGGGTGGTGACGCTCGGGTCGGTGCAGCCCTCACCGGGCGTGCAGTCGCCGTCGACGCTCCACCGGGCGTCGGGCAGGAAGACGTCGTCGACGTGGACCGAGAAGTAGTTGCGGGCGTAGCCGAGGTGCACGCCCTTGGTCAGCCAGGTGACCAGGCCGTGCCCGATCGTGCGGAACTGCCACTGGTTGACGTTGTAGGCGAAGGTCATCACCATCTCGCTGCGCCCGTCGTGGGTGTAGACGCCGGCCAGCGTCCCGGTGGTCCCGCCGCCGGGTGCGGTGCCGGTGAGGTAGGTGTCGAAGGTGGTGCCGGCGGCCGGCGCCGGGGCGGCGAGGAAGCCGTAGCTCTCGGGCACGCCCGGGGCGTTGTCCTCGAAGGTGACCGGGCCCTTGAGATAGCGCAGCGCGCCGGACAGCCCCGCCGGTGAGACGGCCGCCGGGGTCCCGTCGAGCGGCCCGGAGTAGGCGGGCGCGCCCAGCCCGACGTTCGCGGTCGGGTAGACGTAGGCGTCGAGCTGGCGGATGCCGAACTGCTTCTCGAAGTTCACCAGCGCCGTCATCTCCGCGGCGTCGGTGAACGGATCCGCGTTGGGCAGCACCACGGCCTGGTACTTGGCCCGGGGTGCGCCGCCGACGGTGTCCTGCAGGAAGGCGGTGTTGATCACCGGCCTGCCGGAGTCGGTCAGGTCGACCTTCTTGTACGGCACGCCCTCGGTCTTCAGCTGTCCCTCGATGGCGTCGACCGGCGAGTTCCCGTCGCTGACCACCAGCACGGTGAGGTCGATGCGCGGGCCGGCGGCGTACGCGGCCTGTGGCGCCATGAGCAGGGACGCCGTGCCTGCCAGCACGCACATCGCGGTAAGAGCTTTCCTCACTGGGCCTCCCGGTCGAAAAGCCGGGATCGACCTGCCCGGAATGGTTCGAGCAGCGCTATCCACGGCTATAACCCGCATCACCGATGATGTCGGCTTATTGGTATCTCCGATAACGGAGGATGCCATGTGATTGACGATGACAAAGGAGGAAAAGAGGCCCATCTTTCAAACTGAGCCCAGTCCTGGGCCCGCCGGAGAAGTCCTGGGTCCACCTGAAAACAATGACGACGAAATGGGCGGCCGCCGAGAAGCGAAGAAGCCGGATGACGTCAGGTGGCGGCGCGGGAGGTGCCCGCCGGACGCGCGGTGAGGTCCCGCCAGCGGGCCACGGCGTGCTCCCTGCCGTCGGCCTTGAGCCGCTTGTAGATGTTGTGGATGTGGTTCTTCACCGTCTTCTCGGAGATGAAGAGCCGGTCCGCGATGGCCCGGTTGGCCAGCCCCGCGGCGATCAGCTCCATGATCTCGGCCTCCCTCTGGGTCAGCCCCGGCCGTCTGGACTCCACCGAGCCTCCGCCGTGCAGCCAGCGCACCAGCGCGGTCGCGACCGGCGGCGAGAGATAGGACTCGCCCTGGGCGGTGTCCAGGATGATCCGGACCAGGTCGGGCGGCTCGAAGTGGCCGTGCACGGCACAGCTGTGCGCCCCGGCCTCGATCGCGCCGACCAGCAGTCGGGGATCGTCGGCTGAGGTGACCATCACGATGCGCGGTGCGGGCCGGAGCCGGGCGAGCTCGAGGATGCCCTCCACCCGGGGCACCGGGGCGCCGAGCACGATCACGTCGGGGGCGTACTTGTGGACCAGGTCCGGGCGCGGCGAACGCCCCCCGGGGACCACCTCTATCTCGGGAGCGGAGTTCAGCAAGGTCTCGAATCCGATTCGCAGAACGGGATTCTCATCATCGATGAGTACCTTGGCCATCCGCCCCGTCACCGCTCACTCCATTGCCCCGAGTCCGTTGTCCCGAGTCCGTCGCCCCGAGCCCGTCCCACACGCCACGACCTACCGTCATAACGGGGAAACGATAGCGATGAAAACACATCTCAGCCCGTAGCTTCCAATTTCTTCCAATTTCTTCCGCCTTCCTCCGAACATGACCTATATGTAGGCATTGGTGCTGTCGTAAGCTCTCCGCCATGAACTTTGGACTCAACGGGCGGCGCGCCGCCGTGGCGGCGGCGAGCTCGGGGCTCGGATTCGCCTCGGCCCAGGCGCTCATCGCCGAGGGCGTGCAGGTCGCCGTCTGCGGTCGTGATCGCGGCCGGCTCGACGAGGCCGTGGCCGCCCTCGGCGACGGCGCACACCCCGTCATCGCGGACGTCGGCACGCCCGAAGGGGCCACCGCCTTCGTCCGGGAGGCCGAAGGGCTGCTGGGCGGCATCGACATCCTGGTCACCAACGCCGGCGGCCCGCCGCCGGGCACCTTCGCCTCCACCGCGCTGGAGGCCTATCTCCCCGCGCTCGAGCTCAACCTGCTGTCGGTGGTGGCCATGTGCAAGGCCGCCGTGCCGCAGATGCAGGGCCGAGGCTGGGGCCGGGTGGTGGCGATCACGTCGATCTCGGTGCGCCAGCCCATCGCCACGCTGATCCTGTCCAACACCGCGCGCACCGGGGCCACCGGCTTCCTCAAGACCCTCGCCCGGGAGGTCGCCGGGGACGGCGTCACCGTCAACTCGCTGCTCCCCGGCTCGCACGCCACCGGCCGGCTGCGCTCGCTGCACGGCGGCGACCTGGCCCCGGCGGCCAGGGAGGTCCCGATGGGCAGGGTGGGAGAGCCCGCCGACTTCGGAGCGTTCGTGGCCTTTCTCTGCTCGGAACAGGCCGGCTTCGTCACCGGCACCGCCACCCCGGTGGACGGTGGCCACTACGCGGGCCTGCTGTGAGCCCAGGGGATCCCCCGCCGGCCCGCCGGAGGATCCCCTGGCGCACGTCAGGCGGCGCGGCGCTGGAACGGAAGGAAACGGCCGGCCGGATGCGGGCGGGCGGGCGCCCCCGTCGGCTCCACCGCCCGCAGTCGATCGAACCGGAAGGCCCGGATGCCGTGCCGCAGCCGGCACCAGGCCACGAGGTACCAGTGGTCGCGGTGGACCAGGCACGTCACCGGCTCCACGTCGCGGGTGGTGAGGGTGCCTGACTCGTCGACGTAGTGCAGCCGCACCACGAGCCGCTCGCTGATCGCCGAGGCGATCACCTTGGCCCGTCCGGCGGTGGCACCGTCGAGCGGTGCGGTGAGCGTGCTCAGGGTGGTGACGATGGCGTCGTCGTCGACGGCGTCGTCGAGGAGATGCCGGAGCGCCCTGCGGGCGGTCGCGGCCTGCGGGCCCTCGCCCAGGTGGGCGAGGGACAGTGCCAGCGCGGCGATCTCGGCGGCGGTGAGCGGGCTGGTCGGGCTGGAGGGCATCACGACGTTGACCATGGTTCGATTATACGTTCGAATGACGACATTTTCCGAGCTGCCGGGGACCCGATCCTCCCCCGCTCCCGACGATCTCCCACCCCGGCGGCCTCCCGGGCGATTTCGCTTTTCGGACACACCTTTTCTGCGTACGAACCCGTTCCGAAAATGCGGCGGAAAAGGCCTGCTCCGGCCTTCGGCGGACACGATTCCCGCACTTCCCGGGCCTGCCGCCGGGCCTTCACCGCCGCCGCGGAAAGCCGAATGCCCCTGCGCGGGCGAAGCGGCGCCCGGCACGGAACTTCGCCCGCGCCCACTGCGTCTGATCACTGAAGCTTACAAAGCCATCAAGGCGAAACTATGCTCGTCCACGCCAGTTCTCGGCGTACGGGTGCGCAGTGGCCGCAGTGACGGACCGGGGGTGAGGCGGTGAGGGACGCGAGTGCCGGTCGGCCGCCCATGAGCCGCGAGGGGATCGACCACGCGCTGCGGCGGCTGCGCGAGGAGAAGGACCGCATCGCCACCGCGCTGCTCGACCTCGACACCCATCAGGGCTACCAGCTCCTCAAGGGCACCAAGCTGACCGGGGTGACCGTACGCCGCTGGATCGACATCCAGACCGGCGTCGCCTCGCTCTGGCGGCTGTTCGACGCCTACCAGCGGGCGCTGGCCAGCGCGGAGGAGCTCCGGGCCCGGCAGCCCCGGCCCAGCGCCGACCAGATCGCCGAGCTCAACCGGCTGCTCACCGGCCCGTCCGTGGAGCCCGCGGGCGCGGAGATCCCGCTGGAGAAACGCACCCTGCTCGGACCGGCGACCGAACGGCTGACGCTGGACGACGTGGTCTCCCGGATGACCACGCTGTACGAGGAGACCACCGACGCGGTCGCCGCCACCCACGCGATCTGGTCGGCGCTGCTGTCCGACCTGGCCGAGTCCGAGGAGGCCTGGCAGGCGACCGAGCGGCTCGCCCTCTCACTGGAGGCGGTCGACCCCGAGCTGGACCGGATCGGCCGGCGGCTCGCCGAGATCCGCGCCCTGGTGGTCGCGGATCCGCTGTCGCTGACGCACGACGGCCGGGCCGACACCCGGCGGATCGCGCAGATCAGGGCCGACCTCGCGCCGTTCCGGAGCAGGCTCGAGGAGGCCGTGGCGATCCGGGACGAGCACGGCGAGCGCCTCCATCGGGCCAGGGTGTCCGCCGGTCTGGTCGAGGCGGCCGAGGCACAGGCCCGGCAGGCACGTGACCTCGTGCTGGAGAAGATCGCGTCTCCGGTGCTGCCCGACGTCCCGGCGCTGGCCCCCGTACTCTCCGACCGGCTGGCCGCCCTGGGCGGGCTGCGCGACCAGGGCCGCTGGCCGGAGCTGGCGGTGGCGCTCGACGAGCTGGACCACGAGGCCGCCGAGGCGCTGGAGAAGGCCCGCACGGCGCACGAGCTCATCACCGGGCTGCTGGACCGGCGCAACGAGCTGCGCGGCCGGCTGGAGGCCTACCGCGCCAAGGCCGGGCGGCTGGGCCTGGTGGAGGACGCCGAGCCGTCCCGGCTCTACGACCACGCCCACCAGCTGCTGTGGACCTCACCGTGCGACCTGCGGCAGGCCACCGTCGCGGTGGCCGCCTACCAGCGCGCGATCGGATCGCCGGCGAACGGAGCCAGGCCATGAGCACGAACTCCACCCCCTGTACCTACGCCGGATGCACGGGCACCGTCGAGGACGGTTACTGCGACCTGTGCGGCATGGCGCCGCCGGCGGGCGCGGCCGCCGCCCCGGTCCCCGGCCGGAGCGGCGCGCGCCCGGCGGGCGGCCCGGCCGCGAGCCCGGGGACGGGCGGCGTCCCGTCCGGGGGCATCTCCTCCGGAGGTGCTCTGCCCGGAAGCGCTCGGCCCGGAAGCGCTCAGTCCGGAAGCGTTCAGTCGAGGGGCATTCTGTCCGGCGGTTGGTCCAGCAGGTCGTCCGGCCGCACGACGCCCACCAACCGCAGCACGAGGACGGGTTCCACCTCGTCGTCCCGGCGCGGCATGCTGGGCGCCGGTCTGGTGGAGGTGCCGGCGGTCCCCTACCGGGACCCCGCCTCGGCGGTCCTCGACCGTCCCGAGGTGGCCGAGCACAAGCGGTTCTGCAGCAGTTGCGGTGAGGCCGTCGGACGCGGCCGGGGCGACCGCCCGGGGCGCACCGAGGGCTTCTGCGCCAACTGCGGCAGCGGCTTCTCCTTCACCCCCAAGCTCAGCCCGGGCGACCTGGTCGGCGGCCAGTACGAGGTGCTCGGCTGCCTGGCGCACGGCGGGCTCGGCTGGATCTACCTGGCCCGGGACCGCAACGTCAGCGACCGCTGGGTGGTCCTCAAGGGCCTGCTCGACACCGGGGACGCCGAGGCGCTGGCCGCCGCCGCCGCGGAGCGCTCGTTCCTCGCCGAGGTCGAGCACCCCAACATCGTCAAGATCTACAACTTCGTCCAGCATCCGGAGCCCAGGACGGGCGTGCTGGTCGGCTACATCGTCATGGAGTACGTCGGCGGGCAGTCCCTCAAGGACATCCTGCTGGAGCGGCGGGAGCAGTTCGGCCCGGACGCCTCGCTACCGCTCGGCCAGGTCATCGCCTACGCGCTCGAGGTGCTGCGGGCGCTCGGCTACCTGCACGGGCTGGGCCTGATCTACTGCGACTTCAAACCGGACAACGCCATCCAGGCGGAGGAGCAGCTGAAGCTCCTGGACCTGGGCGGGGTGCGCCGGGCCACCGACGTCGACAGCCCGATCTACGGCACGGTGGGTTACCAGGCCCCCGAGATCGCGACCCTGGGCCCCTCGATCAGCTCGGATCTCTACACGGTGGGCCGTACCCTCGCCGTGCTGAGCTTCCCGTTCCGGGGCTACACCGGCATCCACGCCACCTCGCTGCCCGACCGCGCGAACGTGCCGCTGCTCAGCCGGTACGAGTCGTACGACCGGTTTCTGCGCCGGGCGACCCATCCGGAGCCGGCGGAACGCTTCCAGAGCGCCGCGGAGATGGCCGAGCAGCTCACCGGCGTGCTGCGCGAGGTGCTGTCCGCGGAGGACGGCAGCCCCCGCCCGGCGCCGTCGACCCTGTTCGGGCCGGAGCGCTACACCGCGGGGGCCGAGATCACCGCGCTCGAGCACGGCGTCGGCCCCGCGCTGGGGTCGCTCACCCCGGCCACCGCCACGACCGCGCTTCCGGTCCCCCTGGTGTACGGATCGGATCCGGCGGCGGGCTTCCTGGCGGGCCTGACCATCCGCGAGCCCGACGCCCTGGCCACCGCCCTGGTGTCGGCACCGGTCGCCTCCCCCGAGGTCGGCTTCATGCTGGCGCGGGTCAAGATCGAGCTAGGCGGCTACCGTGAGGCGGAGGCACAGCTCGACGAGATCGAGGCCCAGGTCGCCGGTGACTGGCGGCTCGACTGGTACCGCGGGCTGGCCGCGCTGGCCGGCGGGCGCTTCGACCTGGCCCAGCGGCTCTTCGACGGCCTCTACACCTGGCTGCCGGGAGAGGCCGCGCCCAAGCTCGCGCTGGCGTTCACCCTGGAGCTGGCCGGCCCGCGGAACGCGCCCGACCGGAACGCACCCGATCCGGGGGCGCCCGCCCGGCTGTACGAAGCGGTGTGGCGCACCGACCACGGTCACGTCAGCGCGGCCTTCGGGCTCGCCCGGGTACGGCTGGCGGCGGGCGACCGGGCCGGTGCGGTGGCCGCGCTGGACGCCGTCCCGGAGATCTCCAGCCAGTACGTCGCCGCCCAGGTCGCGGCCGTCGCGGCGGCCGTCCGCGGCAGGGACCCCGGAGAGCTCACCGAGCAGGAGCTCCTCGCCACCGGCCGCCGGCTGGCCGGGCTCCGGCTGGAGGGCACCCGGGGCGAGGAGCTCACCGCGGAGGTGGTGGAGGCGGCGCTCGGCTGGGTGCTGGCCGGACGCGTCCCCAGCGGGGGCACCCCCCTGCTGGGCGCTCCGCTGACCGAGCACGCGCTCCGCCGCAGGCTCGAGCGGTCCTACCGTGAACTGGCCCGTCTCGCTCAGGGCTCGGAGCACCGGCACACGCTGGTGATCCGGGCCAACACCATCCGGCCGAGGACGTTGTTCTGATGGACGATCAAAACCTGGGTGACGCCCGGGAGCCGGAGGGAGAGGGGGTCTGTCCCGCGTGCCACGCCCCGGTCTTCGCCGCGAACAACTACTGCGAGGCCTGCGGGCATCGCATCTCCGCGGCGGCCCCGGCCGCCGGGACTCCAGGCCCGGCGGGGAGCGGCCCTCCCGCGCTCCTGGGCACGGGAGGACCCGGCACGGGAGGACCCGGCACGGGGCGCCCCGGTGCGGAGAGCGCCGTCATGAGCACGGTCCCGGAGAGCTCCGATGCCGGGCCCTGCACCGGATGCGGGAGCACCGCGATCGACGTGGACGGCTACTGCGAGCGGTGCGGGCTCCGCAGGCCCGGGGGCCGTGACCACCTGGAGTCGGAGCTGACCGGCGCCGAGGGCGGTGTGATCGCCGCAGGCGTCAGCGACAAGGGGCTGCGGCACAGCAAGAACGAGGACGCCATGGCGCTGGCCGCCGTCCCGGACGGGGTCGCGGCCGTGGTCTGCGACGGGGTCTCCTCCTCCCCCCGCCCGGAGGACGCCTCGCAGGTCGCCGCGGACACCGGGGTGGCCGTGCTGGTGAAGGAGCTGGAATCCGGCGCCGACGCCGAGACGGCCACCCGGAGGGCGGTGCTCCAGGCCGCGCAGGCGGTGGCCGCGCTCGCCCCGTCCGAGCACGACGCCCCCGCCTGCACCTACGTCTCGGCTCTGACCGGAGCGGGGACCGTCACCGTCGGCTGGGTCGGCGACAGCCGTGCCTACTGGCTGCCGGTGACCATGGGGCGGCCCCTCGACCCCTTGGGCACGGACTCGGGGGGCTCGGGTCGCGGGCGCCGGCTCACCCAGGACGACTCGTGGGCCGAGCAGATGGTGGCCCTCGGGGCGTTGAGCGAGGCCGAGGCACAGACGCACCGCAACGCCCACGTACTCGTCGGCTGGCTGGGCGCGGACGCCGACGCGGTGCAGGCCCATGTCCGCACCTTCCGCCCCGGGAGCCCGGGGGTGGTCATCGTCTGCAGTGACGGCCTGTGGAACTACCTGCCCGAGGCCGCCACGATCGGCGGCGTGCTGGCCGAGGAGCTTCCCGGCCCGCCCTCCGGGGTGAGCGCGGCCGCCGCCGGCCCGCTGGCCGCGGCCCGGTCGCTGGTGGACGTCGCGCTCGACTCCGGCGGGCGCGACAACATCACCGTGGTGGTGATCCCGGTCGTCGCCACGCGCCCGGCGTCACCGTCGGACCCCGCGCGCCCGGCGAACTCCGCGGACGCGTCGTACCCCGCGGAGGCCGGGGCTCCGCCGGAACCCCCCGCACCACCGAGCACGGAGCCTGCCGTATGAGCGAAAACCCCCACTTCTCCATCAAGGTCGACCAGAACCGCTACCTGCCCGAGGGCGGCCGGGAGGTCAACGCGATCGTGACGATCGAGGCCACCGGCGCTCCCCTGGCCGGGGCCGCCCGTGCCACCGCCGCGGCCGTGGTCATCATCATCGACACCTCCGGCTCGATGACCACGCCGGGCAACAAGATGGCCGCCGCCCGGAAGGCCGCGCAGGCGGCCGTGGACGGCCTCCGTGACGGCGTGGACTTCGCCGTGGTCTCCGGCTCCAGCTGGGCCAAGATGATCTATCCGACCGGTGAGCAGCTCGCGCCCGCCAACGCCCAGACCCGTGGCGGGGCGAAAGCCGCCATCAACAGGCTGACCGCCGCGGGCGGCACCGCGATCGGCTCCTGGCTGAGGCTGGCCGACCGGCTGTTCGCCGGCGCGGCGGCCGCCCATCCGACCGGCATCAGGCACGCGATCCTGCTGACCGACGGCAAGAACCAGCATGAGACCGCGGAAGAGCTCGACGCGTCACTGGCCACGTGCGCGGGGCACTTCGTGTGCGACTGCCGGGGGGTCGGCACCGACTGGGAGGTCGCCGAGCTGCGGAAGATCGCCTCGGCCCTGCTGGGCAGCGTGGACATCGTGGCCCAGCCGAAGGATCTGGAGGCCGACTTCCGGGCCATGACCGAGGCCGCCATGGGCAAGGCGGTCGCCGACGTGGCGCTGCGGGTGTGGACGCCGCAGAAGGCCAGGCTGCGCTTCGTCAAGCAGGTGCTGCCGTCGCTGGCGGATCTGACCACCAAGCGGGCCGAGGCCGGTCCGCAGGCCGGCGACTACCCGATCGGGGCCTGGGGCGAGGAGAGCCGCGACTACCACATCTGCGTCGAGGTCCCGGTCGGCGAGGTCGGCCGGGAGATGCGGGCCGGCTGGGTCAAGCTCGTGGTGCCCGGCGCCACCCGCGAACAGGACCAGGTGCTGGCCACCGGCAACATCCTGGCCGAGTGGACCGACGACGAGGCGCTGTCCACCCGGATCAATCCCCGGGTGGCCCACTACACCGGCCAGGCCGAGCTCGCCGACGCCATCCAGGAGGGCCTGCAGGCCCGTAAGGACGGTGACCTGGACACCGCGACGGCCCGGCTCGGCCGGGCGGTCGTCCTGGCCGGGGAGTCCGGCAACGACGCGATCGCCGCGCTGCTGGGCAAGGTCGTGGACGTCATCGACCCCGTGACCGGGACCGTACGGCTGAAGAAGCAGATCGACAAGGCCGACGAGATGTCCCTGGACACCCGGTCGTCCAAGACCGTGCGCACCCGGGTGGCCCCCGGGGACCCGGCTCCGGGCGCGGCCGCTCCGCGGCCCGGGGAGTGAGCATGGCGACCTGTCCCGCGGGGCATTCCTCGGCCGACGACGAATACTGCGACGTCTGCGGCGCCCGCATGACCGGCGCCCCGGCACCGGCCGGATCGGCTCCCTCGGCGCTCCCCGCACGACCGGCCACCGGCGGCGGCAGCAGCGGCGGCGGCGGCGAGGACGGCGAGCCATGCCCGGACTGCGGCACCCCCCGCAGCGGCCGGTTCTGCGAGGAGTGCGGCTACGACTTCTCCACCGGCGGAGGCCGCCCGTCCCGCCGTCCTCCCGCCACCGCGCACCTGGCCGGAGCGGGATCGCACGGCCACCCGGGCGGGGCCACGGCCGGGAACGCGATGAGCGCCGGGACCGCGGAATCGGCCGGCGGACCCCGACCGGCCGGCGGGCCGGCTCGGTCCGTTGGCCAGGCCGGGTACGCGGCTCCGGCCGCCCCGGCGGCCCAGGCAGAGCAGGCAGGTCGAGCCGACCGGACGGGATCAGCCGGAAGGAGCGGGCACGGCCCGGTACCGGCCACCGGCTGGACCGCCGTGATCAACGCGGACGCGGCCTACTACGAGGCGGTGCGCGCCCAGGAAGGGCCCGATGTGGCCGTCCTCGCGTTCCCCCCGTACTGCCCGGAACGCCGGGTCGCCCTGACGGGGCGGCACGTCCGCATCGGGCGGCGCAGCGTGTCGCAGGGCACGGTGCCCGAGATCGATCTGAGCGCGCCGCCGGAGGATCCGGGGGTCTCGCACACCCACGCGGTGCTGATCGCCCGGCCGGACGGCGGCTGGTCGCTGGTCGACCCGGGCTCCACCAACGGCACCACCGTCAACGGAGGTGCCGACCCCATCGCGGTGAACACCGAGATACCACTGGCGGACGGCGATCGGATCCACGTCGGCGCCTGGACCACCATCACGGTGCGGAGAATGCCATGACCATGACGGCCCGCCCCACGCCCCCGGCCACGAACACGTCCACGCACCCGGCCCCGGCCGCCCGACCGGCCACGGCGGCCGCCCCCGGCGTACCGTCGCGCGGACCGGACTCCACACCGGCCAGGCTGCTCCGGACGCTGCGGCTGCGCACGCTGCCGGGGCGCATCCGCGCGGCGGCCCTGGCCGCGATACTCGCGGTCGCCGCGCTGTTCGCGGTCACCGGCTCGGCCATCGGCGACGCCCGGGACGGCCTGCGGGTCATCGGGCACGGCGCCGGTCCCCAGGTGGTCGCCACCGGCGATCTCTACTTCTCCCTCAGCGACATGGACGCCCAGCTGGCCAACGTGCTGCTCATCGGCCGGGAACAGAACCTGGGCGTCGGGCGGGCCCAGGCGCTGGCCGTCTACGAGCAGCGCCGGGCCCAGGCCGACCGGGCGACACTGCAGGCCTCCGAGCTGGCGGGCCGGGATCCGTCCGGGCAGCGCACGGTGCAGGCGGTGCTCGACGGGCTGGGCCGCTACGAACGGCTCGCCTCCCAGGCCCTGCTCCTCGACGAACAGGCGGGCCACGCGGCCGGACCGCCCCCGCAGCAGGTCATCGATCTGCACCGCCGGGCGACCGACCTGATGAAGCTCGACCTGCTCCCGAAGGCCTACAACCTGACCCTGGACAACGGGACGATCGTGCGCCGGACCTACGAGGCCAAGCGCTCGTCGGTGCTGGACGGACGGCTGTGGGTGATCGTCACCGGGCTGCTGGTGATCGCGCTGCTCCTCGGCCTGCAGATCTTCCTCAGCCGGCGGTTCCGCCGGCTGGTCAACCCCGCGCTCGCACTGGCGACGCTGGTCACCCTGGTGCTGGTGGTGATGAGCGTCGGGCTGCTCTCGGCGGAGGCCGGGCACCTGCGCAAGGCGAAGCAGGACGGGTTCGACTCGATCCTCGCGCTGTCCCGGGCGCGGGCGATCAGCAACAGCCTCAACGCCGACGAGAGCCGCTACCTGCTCGACCCCGGCCGGGCCGACACCTACGAGCAGGTCTATCTCGACAAGTCCCAGTCGATCCTCTACGTCCCCGCCACCAACCTCGACACCTATCAGACCGGGATGAACACGAGTCTCACCGCCTTCCGCGCGAACCGCGCCGTGGGGTTCCTCGGCTTCTACGGCGCGGAGGCGCGGCACCTCACCGGCGGGCGCCAGGGAGCGGCGGTCGACGACGTGCTCACCGCCTACCAGCGGTTCCAGCAGGACGACGTCCGGCTGCGGGGGCTGCTCGGCGGCAACCGGCAGCGCGAGGCGATCGAGGTCCGGATGGGACGCACGCCGGGCTCCTCCATCCACGACTTCGACGACTACGACCGGGCGCTGGTCTCGCTGATCGGCATCCACCAGAACACCTTCGACACCGCCATCCGGGCCGGCGACGACGCGCTGGGCGGATGGAACTGGCTGCTTCCGGGCGCGGCCGTCCTGATCGCCGCGCTGGTCCTCGCGGGGGTCCGTCCGCGTCTGTCAGAATTTCGGTGAGGGAGCTCCCATGAAGCTGATGATGCGAGCCCGCGGAACATCCGTGCCCTCCCGGGTGCGGCCACGGGCGCTGCTGGCGGTGCTGTTGCCGGCACTGACCCTGACGGCCTGCGGGGTCGGTGGCAGATCGACGTCGGTCGCCGGCAAGGACACGCTGGTCATCGGGGTCAAGGCGGACCAGCCGGGCCTGGGCCTGAAGAAGCCCGGCGGCACGTTCGAGGGCTTCGACGTGGACGTCGCGAAGTACGTCGCCAAGAGGCTCGGCGCCCGGCACGTCACGTTCCAGGGCATCACGTCGGCGCAGCGCGAGGCGTTCCTGCGGGAGGGCAAGGTCGACCTGATCTTCGCGACGTACTCGATCACCCCGGAACGCAAGACCAAGGTCGCCTTCGCCGGGCCGTACTACGTCGCCCACCAGGACACCCTGGTCCGCAGCACGGACTCCGCCATCAGGAACGTCCGGGATCTGAAGGGCCGCAAGCTCTGCCAGGTGGCCGGGTCCAACTCCTGGAAGCGGGTCACCGAGGAGCGGAAGATAGCGGCCGGGCTGGTCCCCGCCGCGTCGTACAGCCAGTGCGTCGGCGACCTCGTCTCCGGCTCCGTCGACGCCGTCTCCACCGACGACCTGATCCTGGCCGGATTCGCCGGCCAGCGGGGCCAGGCCGTCAAGCTGGTCAACGCGCCGATCTCCGACGAGAAGTACGGCGTCGGGATCAAGCAGGGCGACGTGCGGGGCTGCGAGGAGATCAACAAGGCCGTCACCGAGTTCTACCTCGACGGCACCGCCGCGTCCCTGCTCCGCAAGTGGTTCGGGTCCACCGGCCTCAGCGTCACCACCACCGTCCCGCAGTTCGAAGGCTGCGGCTGACCCCCCGCTCCCGCATCCGTACCGCTCCCCGCACCCCGTTCCCGCGCACCCGCCGACACCATCTCCGCCGTGATCATGCAATCAATCGTCCAACGATCGCATGATCACGGCGGTGTTGTGCTCCGGGGCCGGGCTCGTCCGGCGGGGGCATCGCGACGGTCAGTGGGCGCCCACGACGGCGCGGACCTTCATGGCGTGCTGGACCAGGGTGATCAGGACGTTCTTGCAGGACTCCTTGTCGCGCGCGTCGCAGAGCACGACCGGAACCTTCGTGCCCAGGTTGAGGGCGAGCTGCACCTCGTCGAGGTCGTACGACGGCGCGCCCTCGAAGCAGTTGACCGCGACGATGAACGGGGTGCCGTTGCGCTCGAAGTAGTCCACCGACGGGAAGCAGTCGGCCAGCCGCCGGGTGTCGGCGAGCACCACCGCGCCGAGCGAGCCGAGGGCCACCTCGTCCCACATGAACCAGAACCGTTCCTGCCCGGGCGTACCGAACAGGTAGAGCACGAACTCCTCCCGGATGGTGATCCGGCCGAAGTCCATGGCGACGGTGGTGGTCCGCTTGGTCTCCACTCCGGAGACGTCGTCGACGCCCACCCCCTGGTCGGTGAGAATCTCCTCGGTGCGCAGCGGCGCGGTCTCGGAGACCGAGCCGACCAGCGTGGTCTTACCGGCTCCGAAGCCGCCGGCGATCAGGATCTTGATCGCGGTCGGCAGTCTCCTAGAGCGCACGTAGTCCATCAATGACCGCCTCGTACATCCGCAGATCCTGCATATTGATCTCTGGTTCGGGCTCCTGCACCGTGACGAAGCCCTTGTCGCGCACGTCGCCGACCAGCACCCGGATGGTCCCGGCCGGCAGGTCCAGGTGACCTGCGATCTCCGCCACCGACAGCGGCTCCTGGCAGAGCCGGACGATGGCGAGATGCTCGGGACCGAGCCCGATCTGCGCCTGCGGGGCGGGCCCGGTGGCCACCACGATCGTGATCAGGTCGAACTTGCCGCGTGCCGGCTGGGCCCGGCCGCTCGTCATCACGTACGGCCGGACGACCGGTCCGGCGTGCTCGTCGAGCCAGCGCTCGTCGCCGGTGCTCATGAGGCCGAGGCTTCCGCTGTGCGCGACGGCGAGCTGAGGTGCCGGCCGACGCTGGCGACGAGCACGGCCATCTCGTACGCGATCAGGCCCACATCGGCCTCGTCGGTGCTCAGCACCGCCAGGCACGCGCCCTGCCCGGCCACGGTCACCAGCAGGAACGCCGACTTCATCTCGATGATCGTCTGCCGCACGCCGCCCCCGCCGAAGCGATCGCCGGCACCGCGGGCAAGGCTCTGGATACCGGCGGCTATGGCGGACAGATGCTCGGCGTCGTCCTGGCCGAACCCCTTGGACGCGGCCATGAGCAGGCCGTCGGCGGAGAGGACGATGGCGTGCTCCGCCTCCTTCACCCGTTCGACCAGGTCGTCCAGCAGCCAGGTCAGGTCAACGGAATTCGATGCCACGCGTTGTCCTTCCTCTGCGTCGTATGGCCGGTCATGCCGAAGGTCGGTCATCGTTCGCTGTGTCGTCCGGTGCCGCGTCCAGGTCGCCCGCCTCGAACCTGCCGCGCAGCGTGCCGCGCTGGTAGGACCCGACGATCCTGCGGATCTCCTCCGGCGAACGGCCGGGGTCCTCGTCGTCGGGACGGCTCTCGGCCGCCGGCTTGCCGTTGCGCAGCGGCGGGGCGAGGCTGGCCTGCGGTACCCGGAACGGCAGGCCGGACGGAGTGTGCGACAGCTCGGGTACGGGCCGGGGATCCTCCGGCTCGGGCAGCACGTTCTCGGTGATGGCAGGCTCCGGTTCGGTCCGCGGTGGGAGTGCGGGTTCGAGTGCGGGCACGGCGGCGACGGGCGGCGCGGCCACCGCCTCGGCCGGTGCGCCCGGGGCACCGACGGTGGCCGGTACGGGGGCTTCGGCCTCGTCGAGCACCAGCTCACGGGGGATCAGGACGACGGCGGTGGTGCCGCCGTAGGCGGAACGCTTCAGCTCCACCCGGATTCCGTACCGCTCGGCCAGCCGGCTCACCACGAACAGGCCGAGGTGGACCGAGCTCGACGGGTGGAAGTCGGGCGGGTCGCTGGCCCGCTGGTTGATGGCGGCCAGATCCTCGTCGGTCATGCCGAGACCGCGGTCCTCGACCTCGATGGCGAAGCCGCTGGCGGCCATGTGCCCGCCGACCTGGACCTCGGTGTACGGCGGGGAGAAGGAGACCGCGTTCTCGATCAGCTCGGCCAGCAGGTGGGTGACGTCACCGACGGCCCGGCCGGTCAGCGCGACCGGGCCGAACGGCAGCACGGTGACCCGCGTGTAGTCCTCGACCTCGGCCACTGCCGCCCGCACCACGTCGACCATCGCGACGGATCGCCGCCAGCCACGGGCGGGGGTCGCGCCGGACAGCACGATGAGGTTCTCCGCGTTGCGCCGCATCCGGGTGGCCAGGTGGTCGACGCGGAACAGGTCCTCCAGCTCGGTGGCGTCGATCTCGCGCCGCTCCATCGTGTCCAGCATCGTGAGCTGCCGGTGCACGAGTCCCTGCGTACGGCGGGCGAGGCTGAGCAGCGTGTCGCGGAAGCCCCGGCGCAGCTCGGCCTGCTCCACCGCGACCCGGATGGCCGTCTGCTGGACCGCGTTGAACGCCTCTCCCACCTGCCCGATCGCGTCGGAACCGAAGGACAGCGGGGGCGCCTCCGCCGCGACGTCCACGCTCTCGCCGCGCCCGAGCCGCTCGACCACGCCGGGCAGCCGTTCGTTGGCCAGCTCCCACGCGGCGACCCGGAGCCGCTCAAGCTGCCGGATGAGCGCCCGCGCGGTGGTGATCGACAGCACGATCGACGCGATGACCGCGACCAGGCCGAGACCGGCGGCCAGCACCAACCGGGCGATGACGCCGATGGCGATCGGCTGGGCACGGTCCACCAGGCGTGCGCCCGCGGTCTTCACCACCTGCCGGGTGTCCGCCAGGGCCGGGTCCGCCGCGTTCTGCCACTGCGCGGCGCTGAGCGGCGGGACGGCGCCGTCCCTGCCGCGCTTCACCACCGTGTCCTCCAGCGCCCGCAGCCGGGTGAACGCCGGACTGCCGGTCAGCTGCGCCAGCGCCGCGGGGTCGGCGTCCTGCAGGTCCGCGGCCGCGTGCGCCTGGCTGTAGCGCTGCGCCCCGACCAGCTGGACGAACTGCGTGTGCTCGGCGGGCCCGAACCGCCTGGCGGCGAGCACGCCGGACAGCAGGGCGTCCTCCTGGGAGAGGATCTCACCCGCCTGGTTCACCTTGATGAGCGTCCGGGTGTCCTGGGCGAAGGACTTGTCGTCCAGCGTGGCCAGCGAGTCGTAGATGCGGAAGATGGCGTCGATGGCCTGGGTGTAGGCCACCCCGGCCTGGCCACGGTCCTCGGCACCGGAGTCGATCGCCTGCCGGGTGGCGTCGAGGGCCCGCAAGCGGCCGGCGGCCGTGTTGAGCCGCTGCTTGAGCGTCTTGCTGGCGGCCCGCTGGACACCGCTGCCCCGTACCCGGTCCTCCAGCACGGTCCTGGCCTTGTCGGTGCGCACGCGCTGGGCGTCCAGCTCCGCCCGCCGCTGCCAGCCCTGGCTGCCCAGGTTGATCATGGACAGCCGCCGCTCGGCCTGCAGCTCGGTGACCAGTGCGTTGCTCGGCTGGCCGACACCCTTGTCGAGGCTGGCGACCCAGAGCAGGTTCACGCCCTCCCGCACGGTGACCCACGCCGCGAACGCCCACAGGGCGGCGAGTGAGAGGAGAAGAGCCGCGACCTTGGTCCGCAGCTGGGAGTTGCGGAAGCGCATGAGATCCCGCCCAAACAAATTTGTGGAGAGCCTCGCGGGCCATTTCAAGGGGGAGCCGGCCACTGAGCGCTCTATGCCATGGGGCGCGGTGCGATGAATGATCGTTCCGCGATGAGTGGAACCATAGCAACGTGTACAAAGCCACTCAAGGTGAATCACTGACAACGGACAAAGTGTCCTATTTGCGACATATATCCACTAGTATCTCAATTTACCGCACGGCAACACGGGTCAGATGGATCGCGCCAAGTACGGTTGCGTGAACAATTGCCGTCGGCAGGTACAGATCCTTGTCGTGCCACATCGCGGGGCCGTGCGCGGCGGAGCCGGCCAGCAGATGGGCGCCGGCCCGCGCGACGGCCTGGTCGCAGGGTACGGCTCCGGTGAGCAGCAGGATCTGCACTGCGTAGGCGGTCTCCTCCGCCGTGCCCTCCCACAGGCCCCAGGACCCGTCCGCCCGCTGGCCGGTCAGCAGCCACTGCGCGGCGTGCCGTACCGAGGCCTGTGATTCCGCGCCGCCGAAGCGGTGCAGGGCGAGGGCCGCGCAGGCGGTCGCGTAGTACGGCGAGGCGTGCCACCTGTCGAGCCAGCTCCCGTCCGGGCGCTGCTGCTCGCGCAGCCAGGTCGCCAGCCGGCCCATGGTCGCGGTGTAGCGGGGGGCCGCGCCGGGGAACTCCGCCGCGTACTGCCCGAACGCCTCCAGCACGTGCGCGTTGGTGCTGACCGAACGGCCGTCCTCCCCGGGCCAGGTGCAGAAGTGGGTCTCGGTCTCGAAGGCCCACAGCATGTCCGGCTCGTGCGGGGCGCCCAGCAGGGCCAGCGCGTACAGCGCTCCCGCGGTGGTGTCGGCGTCGGCGGGAAGCCCGGCGGCGGCGGGCGTGCCGCCCCGGCCGAGGCCGGCCTGCAGGCTCCGGACCAGCTGCGCCGGCACGGTGATCGGCAGTCCCGCCCGGATCAGGGTGCTCACCACCCACGCGCGTTCGAACACGGTGATGGGCAGACCGCACGGCACCGGGCCGCGGTGCGGCCGCGCGGCCGCCTCCAGATAGTGCCGGGCCGGATGTGCGGGCTCCGGCGGCTCACGCCCGCCGAGCCAGGCGGCGGTGGCCGCCGGCGAGGCGCCGATGGTGCCCGTCACCTCGGGTCCGATCGCCGGGAGGCCGTGCGCGGTGTCCCCCGCGATCTCCAGTGCGTGCATGAGCTTCTCCGGCACCTCGAACCCGGCGCCCAGCGCGGCGCGGATCGCGGCGAGGGTCCGGACCCCCGCGCCCGCGGGGGTGGGCAGGCGCCCGCCGGGCAGCCGGACATCGCCCCCCGGGGTGGGGTCGGCATATCGGAAGGGATCGCCGAGGGCGGGGTCCGCCAGGGAGGGATCGGCGTCCAGATGCTCGTTGATCAGCGTGATCAGCGAGGGGATGATCAGCTCGACCGCCGGCATGTCGGGCAGCGGCGGGCCGACGCCGTCGCCGAGCCAGCGGGCCAGCGCGCCCAGTCCGTCGCGGGCCGCCCGCAGCTGGGCGGGATCCGGGACCTCTGCGCCCCGGACCGCGGACAGCAGCGCCTCGGTGGCGCTCAGCGTCGGGACCAGGGCGTAGCCGCCGTCCGGCGGGCCCCAGCCGCCGTCCGGCCGCTGGGTCGCGATCAGGAAGGCCACCCGGTCGGCGTGCCCGGTCAGCCAGGGGGCCAGCGTGACCAGCCGGCCGGTCTCGTACACCGAGGCGGACACCTGTCCCCAGGGCTCCTCGAGCAGGCCGTCCAGCAGCCGCTGAGCCGCCTGTGAGACATCCAGCTCGACCCGATCGTCGATCGTCACGCAGCGCCCCAGAAATCGGTGACCCCGTAGAAGCCCACGCAGAAGTCCATCTGGCGTTCCATGTAGCGCGCCAGCCGCAGATCGTCGCCGCGCAGCCGGCCGGTCAGCTCCCGGAAGCCGGCGGCGAGCTCGGTGATCCGCCGGTCGACCTCATCACGGCCGACACCGAGCATCAGTGCGTTGAGGTCGCCCCACTTCACGTCCCGCTCGTAGGTGCCGAGGTCGTTGAGCAGGCGGATGACGCGCTGGGCCTCCCGGCTCGCGGCCCGTACGCCCTCCAGATCGTCCGGCGGCGCCGTCGTGGTGAAGATCCAGTGCGACGCGAACACGAATGAGAAGCCCAGGTTGTCGGCGTTGCCGAGGTACTCCTCGAAGGCCGGCCGGTCACCGGTCTTCCACTCCCACTCCAGCGCCATCGCCTCGAGCATCCGGCTGAGCTCGTCCCGCCAGACCTCCCGCAGCGCCGGGAACGACGGCGCGGACGACAGCTCGTCGCGGATGTCGGCGAGAAACCGGGCGAGGTCGTCCCCTTCGGCCGGGGCGCCGCCGTCCGCGACGGCCAGGCACCGCCGCGCGAGGTCCGCCACCTCCTCCCGCGACGTCGCCGCGTAGTCGACGAGCCAGTCCAGCGCGAAGCACCACAGGCACGCCTTGTTGGCCATCCGCAACTGGCCCGCGGTGTACCAGGGGCCGCTGAAGGCCGCGGCGAGGGCGAGGGTGCTGTACAGCGCCGGGTCGAAGGCCTCGGCGCCGAACAGCCGGGGATAGGCGGCGGCCCACTCCCGCATCTCGCGCTGGGCCTGGCCCGCCACCGCGCAGATCGTCCCCGACTCCCGCGCCCCTACGGCCTCCGCTCCGCCCGGCCCCCGCACGACGGCCGGCGACTCATCCATCGGCACGTTCCAGGATCATTTCCAGCCTCCTGCTCGGATGCAGCGCCGCTCGCGGTCTGGGCCGGACCGGCTCCGATCCGATCAGGCGGGGACGGTACCGGCTCAGCAGCGCGGCGACGATCAGCTGTGCCTCCGCGGTGAACAGATGACTGCCCAGGCAGGTGTGCGGGCCCGCGCCGAACGGCAGGTAGGAGAAGCCCTGTCCCTTCTGGCGCCCGGACGCGAGGCGGCCGGGGTCGAAACGCCCGGGATCGAAGTCGTGCGGGCGCTCCCAGAAGTCCGCCAGCCGGTGCATCAGGTAAGGGCTGATCAGTACGGTGCTCCCACCCTTGATCGCCACGCCGCCGACCGTGTCGGACCCGGCGGCGGTCCGCGGGATGATCCAGCCGGCGGGATAGAGCCGGATCAGTTCCTGCAGGACCATCTTGGTATAGGTCAGCCGCGGCAGGTGGCCGGCTTCCACGGGACCCGCGCCGACCACCTCGCCGACCTCGCCGGTGAGCCTGGCCGCCACGTCGGGATGGGACTCCAGCAGCACCCACAGCCAGGTGAGCGACAGCGCCGTGGTCTCGGTCGCCGCCGCGAACGACGCGATCACGTCGTCGCGGATCTGCCGGTCGTCCAGTTCCCCGGCCCGGCACAGCACCGAGACGACGTCGTCACGGCCCTCGGCGGCGCTCGCCCGGCGCTCCCGGATGAGCGGGAGCAGGATCGCGTCGACCGTCCGCTGCGCACGCCGGTAGGCCCGGTCTCCGGGCATCGGGCACCAGTGCGGGACGAACGGGAGCAGCATCCGGGCGCCGAGGCCCCCGAGGTGGTCGTCGACCGCGGTGCCGAGCATTTCGGTCTGCCGCATCGAGATGCCGTCCCCCAGGAAGACCCGCCGGAACACGCGGTGCACGACACGGGTCATCTCGTCCTGGACGTCGAGGGGACGGCCGCTCGCGGCGTACGGATCGAGGTCGTCGTCGAGGGACTGGGTGATCGCCTCCACCATGGCGTCGGTGAGCCGGGTGACGCTCCTCGCGGAGAACATCGGCCGGAACAGAGACCGCCGGCTCTCCCAGACCGGCCCCTCGCCGGCCAGGCCGTTCCCGATGAGGCGGCGCATGGGCCGCCACATCATGCCCTCGCGCAGATAGTTCGCGGAATTGTCCCGGAAAACATGCTGCACATGATCCGGGTGGGTGGCGATATACAGCCGGAAGAGCCCGATATTCAGCTGCACCATATCGCCGCCGGATTTTCGCCCGATCTCTTCGATCTGCTTCAGCGGATCTCGAATGAAACCGGTCAGTGTACTGCCGAGCGGATAGCGCCGAATTCTCCGAGGTTGGCTGATCGAAATGTCTGCGGGCATGACTGACGGCCCCTCGTTGAGCTGTCGGCGACGTGACGTACGTCCGCGCATGGAGTGCCGTCCCGGGGTCGAGTGGCACCCATTCTCCGGTGTTGCCTATGGGGAGTATCACATGATCAACTTCTGGGAACAAGATTCTTCACTGTGCAGTTTGAGGCGAAATGGGTATGATTTACATCACCCTCACCGTGGAGATATCACTCTTCTGTGATGGATCAATGACCCAGCGGAGTCGACCACGGAGCGTGCTCGTTCCGGCACGATGCACATACCTCGCGCCCGATGCCCCTCTTCCGCAGAATTCGAATTCACCATGATTCTTGCGATGTTGAGGTTTCAACGGCAACGGATACCGGTAATTCTCATCTCGGAGATCTTCATGTCACTTGGCAGGAACGGACCGTCATGACGCTTGGCTGCCCGCACCTTCAGAGCGCCGAAAAGAATGCGGACGAAACCCTGTCGCGATGCTGGGAATTGGTCGAGCCGGTACTCCGGGATACGGTCGGCCGACTACGCCCCTGGACCGGCCGGATGGCATTGTTCTCCTTCGGCTGGGCCGAGCCGGACGGCAGCCCGCGCAATGCGCGGGAAGCCCCGCGGGGCGGCACACGCGGAGGCAAGGGCCTGCGGCCGGCGCTCGCGGTGCTCTGCGCGGAAGGGGCGGGCGGATCGGCGGCGGACGCCGTCCCGGGGGCGGTCGCGGTCGAGCTCGTGCACGCCTTCTCACTCGTGCACGACGACATCATGGACGGTGACGAGTGGCGCCGGCACCGCCAGACCGTGTGGAAGGCCTACGGGGTCGGCCCGGCGGTCCTGGCCGGGGACGCGCTGCTCGCCCTGGGCATGGACACCCTCGTCCATGCCCCGCCGGACCACGCCGGGGCCGCGGTCCGGCGGTTCTCCGCGGCCCTGGTGGAGCTGGTGCGCGGCCAGTCCGAGGACGTGGCCTTCGAGGACCGGCCATGGACCGGCTCCCGGGCGGTGACCGTCGAGGAGTACTGCGCCATGGCGGCCGGCAAGACAGGTGCGCTGCTGGCCTGTGCCGCGGCCGTCGGCGCGCTGCTCGGCGGCGGGCCGCCCGCCCTGGCGGAGCAGATGATGCGGCTCGGGCGGCATCTGGGCCTGGCCTACCAGGCGGTGGACGACCTGCTCGGCATCTGGGGGGACCCCGAGGTCACCGGCAAGCCGGTCTTCAACGACCTGCGCCGGGGGAAGAAGAGCCTTCCGGTCGTCGCGGCGCTCGCCCAGGGCGCGGATCCGGCGCTGCTGGCCGCGCGTCCGCAGGACGAGGAGACGCTGCGCCGGTCGGCACAGGTGATCGAGGCCGCGGGAGGCCGGACCTTCGCCCGGCGGTACGCCGAGGGGCAGCTGGACCAGGCCATGACCATCATCGGCACGGCCGGCCTGACCGGACCCGCGGCCCGGGAACTCGGCGTGCTCGCCCGCTCCTTCGTCGACCGGGTTCGCTGACGCCGTGCCCCAGATATTGATCTCTGATTTTTGCCGATCTCCCGGCCCGATCTCCCGGGCCGATCTTCACCGTTCGTGATCTTCTAGTTCTCGACCTTTACGACAAAAGCGATCTTTCCAACAAAACGGATCTTCGGCCTGGCGGCCGTGACTGGAGGACCGATGGAAGACACCGTGCTTCGCCTCGAAGAGCTGCCGATGGCCGACGACCGGCAAGAGGGGTACCGCATCCTCCGCGACGCCGGGCCGCTGGTCCGGGTGGAGGGCGGTTACCTCGTCACCTCCTGGGAGCTCGGCGAGTACGTCTTCAAGAACCCCGAGATCTTCTCCTCGGAGCGGGCCTTCGACACCCTGGCCAGCCCGGTGCCGCTGGTCCCCCTCGCCTTCGACCCGCCCGAGCACACCCGCTACCGGCGCATGTTGCAGCCGTTCTTCACCCCCCGCACGGCCACCGCCCTGCAGGCGTCGCTGCGCGAGCAGGTGGGCGCGCTGATCGACGGCTTCATCGAAAAGGGCTCCTGCGACCTCGTCACCGACCTGGCCGTCCCGCTGCCCGCCGAGGTGTTCCTGACCCTTTTCGGTCTTCCGCTGGCGGACCGGGATCGGCTCATCGCCTGGAACCGGGTCATCAATGACAACGCCGCCCTCACCGGGTCCGGGGAACCGACGCCGGAGGTCGCCCAGGCGGGGGCGGAGCTCTTCGGCTACCTGGGCGCCCGCGTCGCCGCGGCACGCTCCGGTACGGGCGACGACGTGCTCACCCGGCTGGTCTCCAGCGCGGGTGAAGACCCTCTCGACGACACCGAGGCGATGGGCCTCTGCTTCATCTTCGTGCTGGCCGGCCTGGACACGGTCGCCTCCGTGCTCAGCACGACGTTCGCCAAGCTGGCGGCCCGGCCCGAGCTGCGCCGCCAGATCGTCGACGACCCCTCGATCATCCCGGACGCCGTCGAGGAGATGCTCCGGGTCGACCCGGCCAACAGCGTGATCCCGCGGGTGACCACCCAGGAGGTCGAGCTGTGCGGCGAGGTGATCCCGGCCGGCTCCAGCGTGGGGGTGGCGATCGGCGCCGCGAACCTGGATCCCGGGCAGTACGACGACCCGGACACTCTTGATCTTCGCCGGCAGGCCCGAAACCTCACTTTCGGTACGGGCGCCCACCGCTGTCTCGGTGTGCACCTCGCCCGGCAGGAGCTGAAGGTGGTCCTGGAGGAGTGGCACCGCCGGATTCCGGAGTACGAACTGGCCGCCGGCGCCCGGCCCCAGGTGACCTGGCCCGCCGGGGTCATCGGGATCGCCAGCCTGCCGATCGTCTTCCCGCCCGGCAAGCGGCAGGTCTGACACCGGCCGGATTCGCGCCCACCTGCGCTGACCAGGCCCGGCGCCCTCCCGCTCCGGCCCGGCCCCGGGCCCGCGCCCACGTGACCCGCACCCGACCCGACCCGGCCCGATCCCAGCCCGGGCCGAGCCGGTCGGACCCGGTCGTGCCTCGTCGGTCCCGCTGATCCGCCCGGCCCGGCCCGGGCGGATCGCCGGGACATCGGCGTTTCCGGACCCCGCCAGAAGTCATGCACGTGCATCGGAACATGCAGAGGGCCTTGCATCTCCCTGGGGCGAGGTGCACCATGTCTGACTTGGGGGGTCGGTGTGACGGGACACACTGCACCGCATTCTCCGCGCGGTGTCCCGCGACGGCCGGCGACGTGATCGCCGCGATCATCACAAGGAGCTTGATCTCGTGCTTCCCGAGTGGACCCGCCGCGCCTCGGCGAAAGATGACGGTGAGGGCTCTCGCAAGCCGCCCAGAACGCGGTCCGTCCGGACGCGGATCACGGCACTGCTCATCATCCCGCTGCTGTCCCTGATCGGGCTGTGGGCCTTCGCTGCGAGTGTCACCGTCGGTGCCGCTGTCAACAAGTTCACCATCGCCACGGCGTACGACAAGATCGGCACCCCCGGCTCCTACCTGTCCACGCAGCTGCAGCAGGAACGCGCGCTGACCGCCGTCTACATCGGCTCGCGCGGGCGGGCGGGTCTCCCGCAACTGCAGGAGCAGCGGACGCGCACGGACGCGGCGCACGTCGCCTTCCGCAAGAGCGCGCAGTCGGACGCCGTGCGGAGGATCGGGAGCGAGGCCATCCAGCAGCGGCTGACGGCGTTCACCCAGCAGCTCGATCAGCTGGGCGCCCTGCGCGACTCGGTCGACGGCAGGCGCGCCGACGTCCTCCAGGCGATCAATGGCTACAGCGCCATGACGGACGCCGTCACCGAGCTCTTCAACAGCACGGTGATCTCCGACAGCCTCGACATCTACCAGCAGGGCAGGGCGCTCATCACCACCAGCTGGGCCCTCGACTACATGCTCCGCGAGGACGCGCTGGTCATGGCCGCGCAGGTCTCCAACGGCCGGCTGTCGACCCTGCAGCACAACGCCTTCCTGCAGTGGTCGGCCAGCCAGCGGCAGACCTTGACCTCCGGCCTCGCCGACCTCGACGGCCCCCTGCGCGACTCGGTACAGCGGGTGGTCGACTCGCCGGAATTCCAGCGTTTCCGGATGATGGAAGGCGCCATCGTCAACGCCAATCCGAACACCCGGACGAAGGGCCGGCTGCCGGCCGCGGTCGCGGAATGGCAGTCGACCTCGACGCCCCTCATGCTGACGTTCGGACAGGCCATCAAGCAGGCGGGAGAGGGCCTCAACAAGCGCGCACAGCCGATCGGCGACCGGATCGTGCTCCGGCTGGCCGTGGCCGGCGGACTGGGCCTGGTCGCCGTGGTGGCCTCCATCCTCCTGTCGATCCTGTTCGCCCGGCGCATGTCCCGGGAGCTGGGCGGTCTGCAGGCGGCGGCCCGGGACCTCGCGGAGGAGCGGCTTCCCCGGGTCGTGGCGCGGCTGCGCCGTGGTGAGGACGTGGACGTGAACGCGGAGGCACCACCGCTTCAGATCGGCAAGACCACGGAGATCGCCCGGGTCTCCGACGCCTTCGCCCGGGTCCAGCGCACCGCGATCGACACGGCCGTCGGTGAGGCCTACCTCCGCAAGGGCGTCAGCCGGGTCTTCCTCAACCTGGCCTGGCGCAGCCAGTCGCTGCTCCACCGCCAGCTGCGCATGCTCGACGCCATGGAACGCCGCGCCTCAGAACCCGAGGAGCTCGAGGATCTGTTCCGGCTGGACCACCTCACCACCCGAATGCGCCGGCACGCGGAAGGCCTGGTCATCCTCTCCGGGGCGCCCGCCGGGCGAGGATGGAGCAGGCCCGTGCGGATCGTCGACGTGCTGCGCGGTGCCCTCGGTGAGGTCGAGGACTACACCCGGGTGGACGTGGTGTGCTCCTCCCCCGCCTCGCTGGCCGCCGCGGCCGTGGCCGACGTCATCCACCTGCTGGCCGAGCTCATCGAGAACGCGACGGCCTTCTCACCGCCGCCGACCGAGGTCCTGGTCCGCGGTGAGATGGTGGCCAACGGATTCGCGGTGGAGATCGTCGACCGTGGTATCGGGCTGAGCCCCACCGAGCTGGACGAACTCAACCAGCGGCTGGCACGGCCACCCGAGTTCGACCTGGCCGACAGCGACCGGCTCGGGCTGTTCGTCGTCTCCAGGCTGGCCGCGCGGCATGGCGTCCGGGTGACCCTGCAGCAGTCGGCGTACGGCGGCACCACCGCGGTGGTCCTGATGCCGCACGAGCTGATCGTGGCGCGGGAGGAGCCGGAGCTGGAGTCGCCGGCCGATGAGTCCGGCGTCTGGCGCCCGCAGCCCGGCACCGCCGGCGCGGTGTCGGTCTCACCCGGTGCGCCCGGATGGTTCGAGCCCAGGCAGATCATCGGCCCGGCGCTCGTCGACTCCTCGTTCGTCGGCGACCCGGTCGTCGACAACCCGGTCGACACGCCGGTGATCGGATCGAGGGTCGACATCTCCGCGGTCGGCCGCAGGCGCGACGCCGCGATCGTCGACTCGGTCGTCGACGCGGATGAGGACGACGACGAGGCGCTGCCGAGGCGCATCCGGCAGGCCAATCTGGTCCCCCAACTTCGTAAGGGGACCGCGGCACCGCCCAAGTCCGCCGAGTCCGAACGCCGTCCCGAGGACACCCGTGACCTCATGGCGTCGTTGCAGACCGGCTGGTTGCGGGGCCGCGGTGACGAGGAGGAAGAGTGGTTCCCGTCCGAGCAGGGGAAAAAAGAAGGGGGTGACTCGTGACGCAATCACCTGTGACCGGCGAACTCGGCTGGCTGCTGGATGATCTGGTCGAACGGGTCGGTGAAGTACGCAGGGCGGTGGTCCTGTCGCGCGACGGGCTGGTGATGGCCGCCTCCAGCGGCGTGTCCAGGGACGACTCGGAGTACTTCGCCGCGCTGGCGGCCGGTTTCTACAGCCTGGCCAACGGGGCGCGCCAGCACTTCGAGGCGGGGGAGGTACGGCAGACCGTCATCGAGATGGAGGACGCGCTGTTCTTCGTGACCTCGGCCGGGGCCGGCAGCTGCCTGGCGGTGCTGAGTGACGCGGGGGCCAACGCCGGTCTCGTCGCCTACGAGATGGCGATGCTGGTCAAGCGGGTACGCAGGCACCTCACCGCGGCTCCGAGATCGGCGGAGTCGGCGCCCGGCGCCGGGTGACACCATGGAATCTCCGAGAGAGAGATGGATCGACGAGGCCGCCGGCCCGATAGTCCGGCCGTACGCCATGACCCGCGGCCGGACCAAGCCCTCGGGCGAACGCCTCGACCTGGTCTCGCTCCTCGTCGCCACCGGGCGTACGGCACCGGAGCACGCCCGGCTCTCTCCCGAGCAACAGCGGCTGCTGGAGCTCTGCCAGAAGCCGACCACCGTCGCCGACCTCGCCTCGGAACTCGACCTCGCGCTGGGCGTGGTCCGGGTGCTCCTGGGAGATCTGCACTCCCAGCAGCTGATCGAGGTACGGCGAGCGGCGACGCCGGCCGAACAGCCAGACCGGCTTCTTCTCAGGAAAGTGCTCAATGACCTTCGTGCCCTATGACTCCTCCAACGGCCCGCTGGCAGCCCTCAAGATCCTGGTGGCCGGCGGGTTCGGCGTCGGCAAGACCACCATGGTCGCCTCCGTCAGCGAGATCCGCCCGCTGCGGACCGAAGAGGTGCTCACCGACGCGAGCACCGGTGTCGACGACATCAACGGTGTGGAGAGCAAGAGCACCACGACCGTCGCCATGGACTTCGGCCGCATCACCTTCCCGGACGGCATCGCGCTCTACCTCTTCGGCACCCCGGGCCAGCAGCGGTTCTGGTTCATGTGGGACGAACTGTCCTTCGGCGCGATCGGGGCCGTCGTGCTGGCCGACACCCGCCGGCTCACGGCCAGCTTCGCCTCCATCGACTACTTCGAGCGGCGCAACACCCCGTTCGTCGTCGCGGTCAACTGCTTCGAAGGCGCCCGCCGGCACAGCGTGAAGGCCATCCGCACCGCGCTGGACGTCGACCCCGACGTACCGATCATCCTGTGCGACGTACGGCAGCGCGAGTCCGCCAAGCAGGTGCTCATCGCCCTGGTCGAGCACGCCCTCCAAGGCGACCTGGTCAAGCAGCCCAGCACCTAGTCACGGGCCTGTACGAGGAGTCCGGATCCCCCGTCGGGACGGCTCAGGGACCGGCCGGGGCATCCACGAGACGCCAGACCTGCTCGGCGTCGGCGCAGCCGAGCGCGGTCTCCGCCAGCGCCCGGCACTCGTCATGGCGCAACCGCCGGATCCGGTAACGGATCTCGTCCAGCGCGGCGGGAGCGACCGACAGCACCTCGCAGCCCAGGCCCACCAGGAGCGGCATCACCACCGGATGCGCCGCGGCGTCACCGCAGACCGACACCTGCCGGCCGTGGCGGCGACCGGCCCGCACGATCCGGTCGATCGCGGCCAGCACCCGGGGATGGGCGGTCATCATCGGGGTCGCGGCAGGATCCCGCCGGTCGAGGCCGAGGATCCGCCCGGTCAGGTCGTTGCTGCCGATGGACAGGAACGCGGCTTCGGCGGCCAGCTCGTCGATCCCCTCGACGGCCTCCGAGAGCTCGATCATCACGCCGAGCGGTGGCGCCGCGACGCCGAGCGCGGTGGCCGCCTCCGCGAGCAGCCGCGCGCAGGCCCGCAACTCGGCGAGGTCCGCGACCATCGGGATCATGATGCGCAGGTCGCCGCCCGCCGGTGCCGCGGAGAGCATGGCGGTGAACTGGGCGGTGAACGCCGCCGGTTCCGCGAGCATGAGCGGCAGCCCCCGGCCGAGCCGCCCGTCGCGCCCGGCGACGAGGAAGGGGGGCAGCTTGTCGTCGGCGAAGTCCAGGGTCCGTACGGTGACGGGGCGGCCGGCCAGCTCCCGCAGCAGCGGCCGGAGTGCCGAGGTGTGCTGCGCCAGGGTCGGCCACGAGGCGGCGTCGAGGAAGGGCAGCTCGGTGCGGAGCAGCCCGACTCCGTCGGCTCCCGCGGCCAGGCCCGCCCGGACGTCCGCGGGCGTGGCGACGTTGGCCCGCAGCGTGACCGCGTGACCGTCGAGCGTACGGCTGTCCAGACTCCGTTCCGCCTCGTGTGCCGCTCGCCGGCGGCGGCTCTCGGCCATCCCGGCCAGGGCCGCCCGGCGTTCGGCGGCGGGCGGATCCGAGCGTACGATTCCGCGCGCGGGTGCGCCGTCGACCAGGACCTCGACGCCGTCGGCCAGCTCCAGCAGCCCGGAATCGACGCCGGTCAGCAGCGGGATCGTCAGGGAACGGGCCACGATGGCGGCGTGCGAGTTGGGGCCCCCCTTCACCGAGACGGCGGCCACGACCCGGGCGGCCTCCAGGAGATCAGCGGCACCGATCTCCTCGGCGATCAGGACGATCGGCGCGTCGGGACGGCCGCCGGCGTCCGTGCCCGGACCTTCGCCCGAGCCCGTGGTCCCTTCTCGCCCCGCCACGGCGCCGGGACCGCGTACTCCCCCCGCGGGGCCATCGGCATCCCGCGCCTCGCCCGCGTCCGCGTCTCCCCCTGAAGGTGCGTCCCCGTCCGCGTCCCGGTACAGCCAGGCGACCGCGCGCCTGCCCACCTGCCGGACGTCGGCGGCCCGTTCGGCCAGGACGGGATCGCCCAGCGACGCGATCAGGTCCGCGTAGTGTGCGGCGGCCTCGTGGATCGCCACGCCCGCGGGAACGCCCTGTTCGGTGCGCTTGATCGCCTCCGCGCGCAGGTCGGCGTCCGCCGCGATCTGCCCGCCGACCTCCATGATGTCGGCCTCCTCGGAACGTCCGGCCAGCCGCAAATCGGCCGCCAGGACGGCGAGGTTCTCCGCGACGGCGTCGAAGGCCGCCCGGACGTCGTCGGGGCCGCCCGCCCGGGGATCCGGCAGCGACCGGGGGCGATCGGTGCGGAACACGAAGCCGAGCGCCGTGCCGGGCGCCGCGACCCGGGCGGTGAACACCGTCACGCCGGGACCACCTCGGCGAGCGCCCGGAAGACCAGTGCCGTGGAGGTCGCGCCGGGGTCCTGGTGCCCTTCGCTGCGCGCGCCGAGATAGGAGGCCCGGCCCTTCCGCGCGATCATGGGAATGGTGGCCCGCATGCCCACCTCGGCGGCGTCGGCGGCCTTGCCCGCGGCCGTCCTGAGGTCGTCTCCCCGGGCCAGGGCGTCGGCGAAGGCGTCGAGCGCGGGACCGTAGGCGTCGATCATGGTCTTGTCCCCGGTCGTGGCCGCTCCCAGCTTCTGTACGGCCTCCAGCCCCGCGGTGAGTGCCAGCCGCAGCTGACCGGCGGTCGCGACCGGCTCGGTGAGCTGCTTGCCGGCGGCCCGGAACGCCGACCCGTAGAGCGGTCCGGACGCGCCTCCCACGGTCGAGATCAGGGTGGTGCCCGTCTTGACGAGGACCTCTCCCGGGGTGGCGAAGTCACGGCCCTCCAGTGCCGTCAGCACGGCGGTGAAGCCGCGCTCCAGGTTGGCGCCGTGATCGGCGTCACCGATGGCCGAGTCCAGCTGGGTGAGCAGGTCGACGTTGTCGTGTACGGCCGCGGCGATGGCCCGTACCCAGGCGAGGGCGGTGGGGGTGTCCACAGGGCTTGTGCTCCTTGGGGTGGTCGGCGGGTGGGGAACGGACCCCGGGTGCGGGACGGTGACCGCCGCACCCGCACCCGGGGTGGCCGTCAGGTGCCCCAGCGCAGCGCCGGGGTGTTCACCGGGGCGTCCCACAACTGCAGCAGCTGCGCGTCGGCGCGGCAGACGGTCAGCGACGCCCCGGCCATGTCCAGGCTGGTGACGTAGTTGCCGACCAGGCTACGTGCGATGGTCACCCCTCGTTCGGTGAGGCGGGTCGCCACCTCACCGAACAGGACGTACAGCTCGATCAGCGGGGTGCCGCCGAGCCCGTTGAGCATCACGATGGTCTCGTCGCCCGCCGACAGCGGCATGTCGGCCAGGATCGTCTCGAGCATGGTGCCGGCCAGCTCGTTCGCCGGCCGGATCTTCTCTCGGCTACGGCCGGGTTCACCGTGGATGCCGACGCCGACCTCGATCTCGTCCTCGGGCAGGTCGAACCCGGGGTGGCCGGCGGCGGGGGTGGTGCACGCGGTGAGCGCGATCGCGAACGACCGGGAGGCAGCGTTGACGCGCCGGCCGACCTCGGCGACGGCCTTGAGGTCGCCGCCCTGTTCCGCCAGGGCACCGGCGATCTTCTCGACGAACAGGGTGGCGCCGGTGCCGCGGCGTCCCGCCGTCCAGGTGGAGTCCTGCACGGCGACGTCGTCGTCCACCAGGACGGTCTCCACCTCGATGCCGTCATCGGCCGCGAGTTCGGCGGCCAGCTGGAAGTTCATCACGTCGCCGGTGTAGTTCTTCACGATGAAGACCACGCCCGCGCCGGTGTGGACCTCCGCGACCGCCGCCTGCATCTGGTCGGGGACCGGCGAGGTGAAGACCTCGCCGGGGCAGGCGGCGTCCAGCATGCCCGTTCCGACGAACCCGCCGTGCAGGGGTTCGTGGCCGGAGCCGCCACCGGAGATGAGCGCGACCTTGGCAGCACGCTCGGCGCGAGTGATGACCTTGTTCGCCGGGTCGACGCGCAGGGACGGGTGAGCGGCGGCGATGCCGGCCAGCGCGTCACGCAGGACCGAGTCGGGGGTGTTGATGAACTTCTTCATGCCATGACTTCCTCAGCGGTGATCGGCTCGGTGGCCCGCGCCGCGGCCCTGGTGAGAACGAGCGTGTAGAGCAGACCCGCGAGTACGGCTCCGGCCACCTCGGCCAGTACGTACACCGGAAGCTGTCCCCATTCCACGTTCGTACCCGCGATCTGGCCGACCAGCATCGGACCGAACGCGCGTGCCGGATTGATGGCGGCGCTCGTGGCGGGCGCCACCGGGATGATGATGGCGAACACGGCCAGCCCGATCGCCATCCCGGCGAAGCCACCGGGCGCCCGGCCGTCGATGGCACCGAAGACGACCAGGGCGAGCAGGAACGTGCCGATCGCCTCGGCGGTGAACGCCTGCCCGGCGCCCACCCCCGACCCGTACTTGGCGATCCCGAGGCCCACGTCGACCGCCTTGTGGCCGAGGACCCCGATGATGGCCACGCTGCCCAGCACCGCGCCTGCCGCCTGTGCCGCCAGATAGCCCGGGACGTCACGCCAGGGCATCTTCCCGGTCGCCGCCAGAGCCAGCGTGATCGCCGGGTTGATCTGGCATCCGGAGATGTGACCGATCATGTAGACCGCCGCGACGACGGCGGTGGCGAACGACAGGGAGATCATTCCCAGTTCCGCCATGGTGAACGGCGCGGTCCCGCCGATGATGAGGGTGGCCGGCACCGAGCCGACCCCGATGAAGACGAGCATCCCCGTGCCGAGCGTCTCGGCGACCAGCTTCTGAGCGAGCGTGTTCTCTGTCATGGGCCCCATCTGGCGGAAGACCGCCAGAGGTCTCACCTCCTCGAGTGAGATCGGAACACCGTTCATCATTGATGAACTTTGGTCGGAACTTAAGCTCCGTAGCCCTGTGTGTCAAGGGTCACATCGCCGCCGACCTGCCTCCTCCCGCCCATCCGGCCGTCGCCCTATCCGGCCGGGGCTCAGCCTGCCCTGGCTCAGCCGGCCGCGCGCCGGACCTGGCCACGCCCCGCCCCGAGGTCACGGGAGAGGTTGCGCGCGGTCTCCCGTACCGCGACCGCCAGCGCCTCGCGCCGGGTCTCGGCCAGCAGGCGCTCGACCGGGCCGACCACGCCGAGCGCGCCGGCGACCTCGCCGGACCTGTCGAACACGGGTGCCGCGATGCCCGCGTCGCCCAGCGTGGACTCCTGGTCCTCCATCGCGTATCCGCGGTCACGGACGCCCGCGAGCTGCTGCGCGAGCACTCCCGGGTCGGAGATGCTCCGCCCGGTCAGGACGGCGGGCTCGCCGGCCAGCAGGTCCGCCTCGGCCCGCTCCGGGCGGAAGGCGACGATCGCCTTGCCCAGCGCACAGGTGTTCCACGGGATGCTGGCGCCGACCTCCAGGATCTGCACGGCGCCCTCGGGCCGGAAGGCGTGGTGGACGACGAGCACGTGGTCGCCGGTGAGCACCCCCACCCAGACCGCTTCGTTGACCTGGGTGGCCAGCCCGTCGGCCCAGGTCATCGAACGGGTACGCAGCTCGTGACCGTCCAGGAAGGCGTTGCCCAGCAGCAGCAGGCCGGGACCGAGCGCGTACTTGCTGGACTCGCGGTCCTGGACGACCAGGCCTTCCACCTCCAGGGTGCGCAGCATCGCGTGCACCGTCGGCTTGGCGACCCCGAGCCGCTCGGCCAGCTCGGTGACGCCCAGCTTCCGGCCCGCGGAGGCCAGCTCCCGCAAGATCTGCACCGCACGCTGCACCGACTGGATCATCTATTGCCTGCCTGTTCGGTATTGATGAACGTCGTTCCAGAATCTATCGTCTGTGTTCATGAATGAACCTGTCGGCATCGTACTCGTGTCCCACAGCGCCGGCCTCGCCTCCGGTCTGGCCGACCTGGTCGGCGAGCTCAGCGGCGGGGAGGTGCCCGTGCTCGTCGCGGCGGGCACGGACGACGGCCGGATCGGAACCAGCTATGACCGGGTCCGGCAGGCGATCTCCGACGCCTCCCGGGGCAGCGGTGTCCTGATCCTGCCCGACCTGGGGAGTTCCGTCCTCATCAGCCGCACGGTCCTGGAGGATCACCCCGATCCCTCGGTTGTCGTCGTCGACGCGCCCTTCGTGGAGGGAGCGGTCGCCGCCACCCTCACCGCGTCGACCGGCGCCGACCTGGCCGCCGTCGTCACCGCCGCCGAGGAGGCCCGCGATGTCCGCAAGTTCTGAGGTCGCCGTGACCCTGCCCGCCAACCTGCACGCCCGACCCGCCGGCCGGCTCGCCCAGGCCGCCGCCGGCTTCCAGTCGGTGATCGAACTGGAGTACGCAGGCCGGACCGTCAACCCCTCCGGAATCCTCACCGTCCTCGGCCTGGGCGCCACCGCCGGCTCCACCGTGACCATCCGGGCACAGGGCCCGGACGCCGAGCCTGCCATCCGCGCCCTCGCCCTGATCCTCGCCGAGGCGGAATGACCCTCAGCCCCGGCGACATGCCCCGAGCGTGCAGCCCCCGCGACATGCCCCGAGCGTGACGTGCCACCGCTGATCCGGCCCCTCGAGATCCGGCTCGGGCAACCTGTGAATCCCAACCGCCACGGTCACACCGTCGCGACGGCTTGATGGGAGGCGGCCACTTGATGGGAGGCGGCCGGACGAATGAGGCCCCGCCTGGTCAGGGAGCACCAGGCCGTCGGCTGCCGGCTCGCGGGCCGCGCCAAGGCGGGGCGGAGCGCTCTCTCGGGGAAGTCCACGGGGGCAGGATCTCCAGGACCGTCCGCCCCCGGGCATCGCGGCTCTGGGCCACCTGATGCCGATGGGTTTCGATCCACCGGTTGTGCCAGCCGCAGAGGATGGCCAGCTGGTCGATGTCGGTGGGAGAGCCGAGTTTCCATCCGCCGCCGAGATGGTGGACCTCTGACAGGTGGGCCGGGACCTGGCAGCCACGGACACAACAGGTGTCGTAGAGCGCCAGGAGGACCTTGCGCTGAGCAGAGGTGGCGAAACGGATGCTACGCCCGAGATAAAGGGGGATGCCCGCCCGGCCGAGGAGCAGAGGACTGATCCCGGCGTTGAGGGCGATCCGGCGGGCGTCCTCGGGCGAGACCGGGCTGCCGTCCAGGAACGCGACCGGCAACCGCCTGGTCCCAGGACCGTAGGCCGATCGTCGACCGGGTTCCGTACTCGGGCCGGCCTTCCCGGCCGCACCCCCACCCGAGTTCGAAGCGGAAGCACCATCAGGGACCGTCCCGGAGTCATGACCGGGACCAGAGGCCGCCTGTCCCGCCGCACCCGTGCCGGACCGGGAGGTGTAAGCGAAACAGTCGCCTTCGCCGGTGACCTTGGTGAAGGCGGCGAGATCGATGATGAGGGTGACGCCCGCACCCCTGTTGCCTTCGGTGAGAACCGAGAACAGGGCATCGGCGGTGCGCTGGGAGAGATCCCGGTCATCCCACCGAGCCTTGGGCTTGGCCAGCGGGCCGATGATCTGGTCGAAGGCGGCGCTGTGCTCCGGGGTGAACCATCCCTTGATCCACAGCCCGCCGTCCAGGGACTTGGCCTTCTGCAGCCAGGAACGGACGAACCCCCGTTTGGAGTCGGCCGGCTCCGGATCTCTGCCGTGGCGCTCGGCGATGAGCTCGGTGATCCGGTCTGCCGCCCGGCCGACCTGCCGGACATCACATCCGTCGTCGACCATGCCCAGCAGGATGTCCTCCGCCGTCCGGGCGTCGGCCTCGTCCAGGCGTGGAACCGCCGCGCAGATCGCCGAAGCGAACCCCGCCGACAGCCGCCCACCGGTCAGGAGCTCGGTCACCCGGCCGAGGCGGGGAAGCTGCCTGGCCAAGGTGACCCGCTCGGCGGCCCGCCCATGACGCATCCCCAGCCGCTCCCGCAACCAGGAGGCCACCGACGGGAATCCGAGCTCGCGGTGAGCACCGGTCGCGTCGACCCGTCCCACCACGGCCGCCAGGGCGGCCTCGATGAGATCCGCGGTACGGCCCAGCGTCTCGGAGATCTCCATCGCGGTGACGCCCGGTTCGGCAACCGGCCGGATCGCCAGCTCGGCTGCGATCGCGTGCGCCGCCTCGGCCAGCTCCCGGCGGGAAGCCTCCCGAAGCCGCAACCCAATCGATCGCATGTTCTAAACCTAAGCCGCCTGTCACTCTTCGTCAACACATCTTTACGATGAGTAGTATCGAATGCGTGATCGGTTCTGTGCCACCAACCGGCTCTGTAGCGGGCTCGCGGGGCATGACCGATCGGCGGCGGGATGACGCGCGCGGGGTGAAGTGGGCAAGGCGTCCGTTACCTGCGGAGACGCGAAGGTGACGGGCGGGCTCACGCGCCATCGGCGGCCGACGCCGCACAATGAGACACGAGCGCGACCGAGGCAGGACGGCGGCACAGGAACACCGGCACCCGAGAGAAGGGCGGCCATATGCAGCGATCCCCTGGCATGGCGACGGATACGCCGCGAAGACGGTGCCGGTTATCGCTGGGCGGTGGGGCTGGTGTGAGTTACCTTTGACGCGACTGGATCTTGGCGTCCAGCACCAGGAGAGCGCCAGGACGGCGCCGTGACAGCGCCAGGACAAGGCGGTTGCATTGACTTCGCTCCGGACCTGCTGACCCATGAACCTGAACCTCAACGACTACGTGGTCTTCCGCAACACGGGCACGCGGACCGTCGACAGGTACCTCATGGCGCACGAGGGCCAGACCATCGCCGTGCGGCGGCACCCCGCCGTCCTCCTTCGGTACGTCCTGGAGGTCGTCGCGGGCCTGTTCGTGTGCGCGTACATCAGCAGCACCACCGGCCTGAACCTCATCTGGTGGCTGTGGCTCATCGTGCTGCTCCGGCTGGCGTGGTTCGTCTTCGAATGGTCGGAGGAGTACTTCCTCGTCACGAATCACCGGGTCATGCTTATCACCGGCATCCTCAACCGGCGGGTGGCGATGATCCCGCTCGCCAAGGTGACCGACATCGCGCTGGAGCGGTCGGCGCTGGGCCGGATGCTCGGGTACGGCGAGTTCGTGATGGAGTCGGCGGGTCAGGACCAGGCCATGCGCAACGTCAAGTACATGCCCTACCCCGAGCAGCTCTACTTCGAGGTCTCCTCGCTGGTCTTCCCCGCGGTCGACGACTCCGACGACTGACGGCGAGTCCCGGGCGGTCCCGGGCGGTCCCGAGCGTCCGGGACACCGGTCCCGAACCTTGACCGGCCTATCGCCTCGGCGGGCAAACCAGCTCTACCGTTCGAGCATCCAACGCGATAGGTGTCGGCCGAGAAGTAGGGAACGATCGCTGTGACCAGAGCCCCCGTGCGTGGTGACCTCACTCCCCAGCTCATCGACACCTCCGAGTGGACCGATGAGATGGTCGCGGCGGCCGGTATACCGATCAACGATGTCCCGTTCGTCACGGTTGGTGGCGGAATCGGGTCTTTCGTGACCGTCGACTACCTGCGGATCTACGGCGTGCCGGCCGGGCAGCTGCGGGTGCTGTCGAACATCGACCGGCCCTGGGACACCTACCAGTACCTCACGAGGGTGTCGCAGATCCCCCAGCCCGAGCGGATCCGGTCGGACTCCTCCTCCCGGCCGGACAACATCTGGGGCTTCCCGTCGTACGCCCTCGAGGAGGCGTGGCGGGAGAAGTCGCTCAAGCATCTGTTCCAGGTGGCCACCGAGCCGGTGTTCGCCGACTACTGGACACCGCGGGCCGGCACGGTCTTCCGCAACCTGCAGCGCGAGCACGACCGTATCGGCTGGCCGCGGATGCTGGTCAAGGGCCAGGTGCGGATGGTGCGGCGGCGGGCCGGCGGCGGCTACTTCACCGTCCTCACCCCGCCCGAGGGCGCGTCGGCGACCAAGCGCGTGGCGTTCCGGTCCAGGTTCGTGCACCTCGCGATCGGCTACCCGGGCTTGAAGTTCCTGCCCGACCTGCAGGAGTTCCGGGAGCGGCACGGCGACTACCACCACGTCGTCAACGCCTACGAACCGCACGAGCACGTCTACGAGTTCCTCAAGTCCCGTCCGGGCGTGGTGGTCGTGCGCGGCGGCGGCATCGTCGCCTCCCGGGTGCTGCAGCGGCTGATGGACGACCGGGAGAAGTACGGCCTGCAGACCCAGATCGTGCACATCTTCCGTACCTTCGTGACCGGCTCGCACGGTCCGGGCATCTGGATGCGCCGCCGTGGCGGCGACGGCTGGGCCTACCAGGGCTTCAACTACCCGAAGTCGGTGTGGGGCGGCCAGCTCAAGGCCGAGATGCGCAAGCTGGAGGGCGCCGAGCGCGCGCAGAAGTACAAGGACATGGGCGGCACCAACACCCCCAGGCGGCGGCGCTGGCAGCGGCAGATGCGCGAGGGCCGTCAGCACAACTGGTACCACCCGATGCAGGGTCTGGTGGACAAGGTGCTGCCCGGCGACGACGGCCGCCTGATCACCCGGCTGCACAGCAACGACGGCCGGCAGGCGCAGTACACCTCCGACTACATCATCGACTGCACCGGCCTGGAGGCCGACATCGCCGAGCACCGCATCTACGCCGATCTGCTCCAGCACACCGGCGCGTACCGCAACCCCGTGGGCCGGCTCGAGGTCGAGCGGCATTTCGAGGTGAAGGGCACCGCGAGCGGCGACGGCGCGCTGTACGCCTCCGGGGCGGCCACACTGGGCGGCTACTTCCCGGGAGTGGACACCTTCCTCGGGCTGCAGATCGCGGCGCAGGAGATCGCCGACGATCTCTCCCGGCGCGGGTTCTGCAAGCGGCTCGGCCCGGTGCGCTCGACGTCGCAGTGGTTCAAGTGGGCGCTCAACAAAGGGGTATGACGTGGTTCCCACACTGTTCGGGCGGATCCAGACCAGGCTCGTCCTGCTGGCCACCGTAGGCGCCGTCATCACCGCCCTGATCGTGCCGGTGCTGCCCGGGGCGGGCGGCACGGCGCTGGGCGACCGCTACCAGACCGCCTTCGTGGTGCTGGCCGCGGTGGCGATCCTCGGCGTCGGCTGGGAGCTGATCTACCACTTCCTCATGCAGTTCCGCTGGGAGAAGGACTGGCCTTCGCTGTTCGGGCTGGTCACCCTCCTCCCGGAAGGACTGCTGCTGTGGGGCCTGCTGACGGCCGACCTGGTGCCGGGCACCGCGCTGTCACCCCCGGCGGCGACCTTCTGGACGCATTTCGCGGCCGTGTGGATCGGGGTGTGGCTGATCGCCAACGGCCCGATGCGGGTCCCGTTCATCCGGTGGCGTTTCCGTGGCGGGAGGCTGGCGTGACGACCGTCGTACGGCCGCTGCCGGGCGACGGAGTGGTCGCCCACCAGAGCGGCCTGCTGCTGGTGTGCGGACCGGCCCCCGCCGACACGCTCGGCCGGCTCCTGGACGCGGTACGGGAGGTGGCGGCGGACGGCGGAGGCGGCCGGGTCCTGGCCCGGCGGATCGCCCGCGTCCTGGCCCAGGCCATGTCCGCCGAGCCGGTCTCCTGCGCGGTCGCGGGCCCGGCGGACGGCGGTGTCGCCGTACTGGTCAGCGGTACGGCGACCGCGACCGTGACCGGTCCGGGCGGTGAGGTCACGCTGACCGGGCAGTCCGCGCTCACCTGGACCGACCGGCTCATCGGCGGCCCGGTCGTGCGGATCGGGCTGGGGCTGGGGGGTCCCGGCGCGGGCGCCTCCGCCGCCGATCCGCGATGGCGGCTGGACGGCGGGGTGGTGCCCGGCGGCGGGATCGAATGCGTGTGGATCCAGGCCGCGGGGACGGCTCCACCGGCACGTCCCGCCCGGCCGGGTGAGGCCGGTGGGGACCGTCTCCCGGCGGGTCCGCGGGTACGGGAGGCGGCGTCCACCCTGGCCGACGAGGACGCGACGACGGTGAAGGTCTCCGCTCGCGACGGAGAGGAGCCGCCTCCGGCCGCCCATGACGACCGGCAGCGGCCCGCGTTCCAGGACGAGTTCCGCGCCCAGCCCTTCGAGTCCGTACTGCTGGTGCAGCCCCCGGACGCCGGCCCCGTCCCGCGGCCACGGCCGCCCGCGCCTCCGCCTCGGCCAGAGCCGCCCCAGCCCGATCCGCGCCCGCTGGTCTGGGGCGGTGACTGCAAGAACGGCCACTTCAACGACCCCCGGGCCCCGTACTGCGGGGTGTGCGGCATCGGCATGGCGCAGGTGACCCTGGTCCCCCGGCAGCGCCCGCGCCCGCCGCTGGGGGTGCTGCTCATCGACGACGGCATGGCGCTGCGGCTGGACGCCGACTACCTGCTCGGCCGCGATCCGGAGCACGCCACAGAGGTCATGTCCGGCCAGGCGCGCCCCTCCCGGCTGACCGACGAGGAGGGCTCGGTGTCCCGGCGTCATGTACGGATCTCACTCGAGCAGTGGGACGTGCGACTGGTCGACCTCGGGTCGGTGAACGGCACCTATGTGATGGCCCCGGGAGATGAGGCGTTCGTGCAGATTCCGCCACATGAGCCGATCATCGTGGTGCCCGGCACCAAGGTGCGCGTCGGCGGCCACCGGACCTTCCGCTACGAATCGCACCGGAGGTGAGGTGATGCTCCGCGTCGACCTTCTGCTGCTCGACCTCGTCGTGGTGCTCGCGCTGGCCCGGCTGCTCGGCGCCGGGGCGAAGCTGCTGCGCCAGCCGCCGGTCATCGGTGAGATCCTGGCCGGCATCCTGCTCGGCCCGTCGCTGCTCGGCTCCTCGTGGGCGGCCTCGTCGTGGCTCGGTTTCTCGCCGGGCCGCGAGCTGTTCCCCCCGGACATCCTTCCCGCGCTCAAGGCCCTGGCCGACGTGGGTCTGGTGCTGTTCATGTTCGTGGTGGGCATGGAGCTGGACCAGAGGCTGGTGCGGGGCAAGGGCAGGGTGGCGGCCGGTGTCTCGCTCGGCTCGACGGTGCTGCCCTTCGCCCTGGGCTGCGGGGTGGCGCTGTGGCTGGCCGAACAGCACGCACCGGACGGCAAGACCCTCGCGTTCGTGCTGTTCTTCGGTGCGGCCATGTCGGCCACGGCCTTCCCGGTGCTGGCCCGCATCCTGACCGACCGGGGAATGCAGCGCACCGAGCTGGGCGGGCTGGCACTGGCCTCCGCCGCCGTCATCGACGTGCTCGCCTGGACCGTGCTGGCCGTCGTGGTGGCGCTCGCCGGCACGGAGGGCGACGACCAGTGGCACGTGGCGCTGGCGGTACCGTACGCGCTGGTCATGCTGTTCGTGGTGCGCCCGCTGCTGCGGCGGCTCGTGCCCTCGTACCAGCGGGCGGGCCGGCTGACGCCGGGACTGCTCGCCCTGGTGCTGATCGGGCTGTTCGCCTCCGCCTGGGCCACCGAGTGGATGCAGGTCCACTTCATCTTCGGCGCCTTCCTCTTCGGCGCGGTCATGCCGCGCTCCGGGCAGGTCCGGCCGCGCGCCGGAGCCGCTGTCCCGGAGCAGCGGAGTGACGACCTGGCCGCCGAGCGGCTCGGCCACGAGATCCTGGAGCGGCTGGAACAGCTGGCGATCCTGCTGCTGCTGCCGATGTTCTTCGTGGTCTCCGGGCTGGCGGTGGATCTCACCGACCTGGACCTCGGTGCCGTCGGCGTGCTCGCCGTCATCCTGGTGGTGGCGGTGGCCGGCAAGCTCGTCGGCGCCTACGCCGGCGCCCGGCTGACCGGGGTGCCGCACCGGAGATCCGCGGCGCTCGCCACCCTCATCAACACCCGGGGGCTGACCGAGATCGTCATCCTGACGGTGGGCCTGCAGAAAGGTGTGCTCGACAACGAGCTGTTCTCCCTGATGGTCGTCATGGCCCTGGTGACCACGGCGATGACGGGTCCGCTGCTGCGCCTGATCTATCCGGACCGCCGGATCGCCCGGGACATCGCCGAGGCCGAGCGGGCCGCACTCGGCGAACCCACCGTCCACCGGGTCGTCGCCGTACTGCCCTCCGTGCCGTCGGGGCGTCCCGTGGCCGCGCTGGCGGCCGCCCTCGCCGCCGCGCACCGGCCGGCCGAGGTGGTGCTCGCCCATCTGCATCCGTACCCGGCGGGCCGGCTCGAGGTGGGGCTGGGCCTCTCCTCCGAGCTGGCCGAGATGGCGGGCTCGATGAGCATGCTGGAGTCCTACGCGGCGGAGCTGGGCACGCCCGACCTGCCGGTCCGGGTGGTCAGCAGGTTCGCCGCCGACGTGAGCGCCGAACTGCCCGAACTCGTGGCCGCCGCGCGGGCGGACCTGCTGGTGACCCCGGCCGGCGCCCCGGGATACCGGCGGCTGCGCGAACGTACGACCGGGCGTCTGGTGACCGTGACGGGAGACGACGAGGCCGGTCTCACCGGCCGGGTCGTCGCGGTGCCCTACGACGGCGGTGCCGACGCCACCGCGGCCGTCCAGGTGGCGCTGGCACTGGCGGGCGCGCGGGACCGCCCGCTGGTCCTGATGGGCGGCAGGCGGGCCACCGCCCTGGCCGCCCGGCTGACCGAGGCGGGTGGCGAGGTACAGGTCGCCACCGGCGTCCCGGAGGGCGCCACCGTGATCGCGGCCGACGACGCCGGCCCCGCGGGCCAGGAGACCGGGAAGGAGCCCGGGAAGGGCCCCGCCACCGCCGAGGTGCTGGTGCGGGCCGAGCAGGACACCGCCGACGAGGTCGACTGGGCCTCCCTCCTGGCCACCCGCACGTCCACGACCCCGTCCACGAGATCGGCTCCCGCGACGGAGTCCTCCCCCGCGTAGGGGTTCCAGAAAGGATCGACGGCCCATGCAGGGGATCGCCGACTACGACTTCATCGAATCGCTCGGGCAGGGCAATCACGGCGAGTTCTTTCTCGCCCGGCGACCTGAACGGCTGCCGGTGGACGCCGAGTTCGTCGCCGTCAAGGTGGTCGGCGGCACCGGGCAGGACGCCTTCCGGCGCGCCACCCGGGAGCTGCAGATGTTCGCCGCGGTGCGCTCTCCCCACCTGGTGACGCTGTACGACGCGGGCCAGCAGGGCGGCATCTTCTACTACTCGATGGAGTACCTGCCGGCGGGCTCGCTGGCGTCGCCGGCCACCCCGCTGGACCGGCGGGAGGTCTACACGGCGCTGGCGCACGCCGCCGAGGCGACCCAGGCCCTGCACGAGGCGAACATCGTGCACCGCGACATCAAACCGGGCAACGTACTGCTCACCAGCACGAGCACGCCGGTGCCCGCCGGAACGGGCTCGGGCATCGGCGGGCGCGAGATCGGCGGCAAGCTGTCGGACCTGGGGCTGTCCCAGGTGCTCACGCCGGGCGTCACGGTGACCGGGATGGGCGGGCTGACCTCGGTGGAGTTCACCGACACCGCGCTACTGCGCGGTGAGGCGCCCTCCCCCGCCGGTGACGTGTGGTCGCTGGGCGCCACACTGCACTGGTCGGTCAGCGGCCTCGGGCTGTACGGCGGGCTGCCCACGCACGATCCCCTGCTGACCCTGCGCAAGGTGCTGTCCACCCCGCCGCAGCTCGCCGCCGGCCTCTCCGACGAGGTGGCCGACCTGGTACGGGCCTGCATCGGGGACGTGGCCGAACGTCCCTCCCCCGCGCAGGTGGCCGCACACCTGGAGGCCCTGTCTGCCCCATAATGTCCGAATGAAGCGCATCGATGAGCCGTACGCCGCCGACGAGCGGACCATGCTGAACGCCTGGCTGGACTGGCACCGCGCGACGGTGTTCCGCAAGTGCGAGGGGCTGTCCGACGAACTCGCCCAGCGGCCGCTGCTGTCGTCCTCGCCGCTCATGACGGTCGCCGGGCTGGTGAGCCATCTGCGCTGGGTCGAGCAATCATGGTTCGAGAACGTCATGCTCGGCGGGCCGGACCTGGGCCCCTGGACCGAGGACGACCCCGACAAGGACTTCAAGGTCCCCGGAGTGCCGCTCACCCGGCTGCTGGAGGACTACGAGCGGCAGTGCGCGCGCTCCCGGGAGATCGCCGCCACCCTGGACCTGGACGCCGAGGCGGTGGTCGAACGCGAGCGGGGCCGGGTCACCCTGCGCTGGCTGCTGGTTCACATGATCGAGGAGACGGCTCGGCACAACGGTCACCTCGATCTGCTCCGGGAGATGCACGACGGCGCCACCGGCTACTGAGCGCAGGTTACTTCCGTCCAAGACCTCGCCGGCCGTGCTCCCTAGCCTGGAGGTCTTCGCCTTACGAAAGGACGGTCATGAGCGAGAACCTTCGGCCCAACATCTTCCCCGCCATGCGTTACCGGGACGCCGACGCCGCCGTCGCGTGGCTGGCGGAGGCCTTCGGCTTCGAGGAGAAGGCCGTCCACCGGAACGCGGACGGCGTCGTCGAGCACGCCGAGATGCGGCTCGGCGCGGGTCTGATCATGTTCGGCCAGCATCGCCCAGACGGCTGGTTCGGCACCGCCGAGCCGGATCCGCTCACCTCCACCGTCGGCCTCTACGTCCGGGTGACCGACCCGGACGGCCACCATGCCCGGGCCGCGGCGGCGGGCGCCGAGATCGTACGCGGGCTGACCGACCAGGACTACGGCTCACGCGAGTACAGCGCCCGCGACCTGGAGGGCAACCTCTGGTCCTTCGGCACCTACGACCCGTACACCCAGGACTGACCCCCCGCCCAACCTCCGTGATCATGCAATCGTTCGTCGAACGATTGCATGATCACGGAGGGGGGGTGTCAGGAGGGGGCGTCAGGAGTCGAAGCCCAGGCCGAGTCTGTCGAGGGTGCGCAGCCAGAGGTTGCGCCGGCCGTCGTGCCTGTCGGCCTGGGCGATGGACCATCGGGTGAGCTGGATCGCCCCGTACCGCAGGGGCTCGGGCGGGAAGGGCGCCGGCCTGGTCCGGACCATCTTCAGCCGGGTCCGCTCGGTGTCCCGCTCCCCCGCCGGCCCGACACCGTGCAGGTCGAGCATCACGTCGGCACCGAAGCGGGTGGCGCCCACGCCGAGACCGGTGTAGCCCACCGCGTAGGTGAGTTTGCCGCCGAAGCCAGTGCCGTAGAAGGCGCAGAACCGGCTGCAGGTGTCGATGACCCCGCCCCAGGCGTGGCTGAACCGTACGCCGTCGAGCTGCGGGAAGGTGGCGAAGAAGTGCCGGGCGAGCAGGGAGTACGTCTCCGGGCGCCGCTCGAGCTCGGTCCGCATGCCGTTGCCGTAGTGGTAGATGGCGTCGTAGCCGCCCCACAGGATCCGGTTGTCGGCGGTGAGCCGGTAGTAGTGGAACTGGTTGGCGCTGTCCCCGATGCCCTGCCGGTGCCGCCAGCCGATGCTCTCCAGCTGGGACTCCGACAGCGGTTCGGTCATGAGCGCGTAGTCGTACACCGGGACGAGGAAGTGCCTGAGCCGCTTGAGCAGCGGGGGGAACGCCCCGGTGCCGAGCACGACCCTGGGTGCCGAGACGGTCCCGTACGGGGTGCGCAGCCGCAGCCGTCCCCCCTCGTCCCGGAGCGAGGTGACGGGTGTGCGCTCGTGGATGCGCACGCCCAGCGACTCGCAGGCGGCCCGCAGCCCCCAGGCCAGCTTGGCGGGGTGGACCATGGCCGCGCCGTCGGCGTTCCACAGCGCACCGAGATAGGTGGGCGAGGCGACCTCACGGCGTACGGCGTCGGCGTCGAGCAGCACCGGCTCCTGGCCGAGTGCCGCGGCGGCCGCGGCCTCCTCGCGCAGGCCTTCGAGCTGCCACTGCTCGGTGGCCACGCTCATCTCCCCGGTGCGTTCGAAGTCGCAGTCGATGCCGTAGCGGGCGACGGCCTTCTCGATGCCGTCGAGGTTCTGGTGGCCGAGCCGCTCCAGCGCCGCGATCTCGTCGGGCCAGCGTTCGAGGCCGTTGCCGAGCCCGTGGGTGATGCTGGCGGCGCAGAAGCCGCCGTTGCGGCCGGACGCGGCGCCCCCGATCCGGTCCGCCTCGAGCAGCACGACGTCCAGGGACGGGTCGCGTTCCTTCGCCATCAGCGCGGCCCACAGGCCGGTGTAGCCGCCGCCGATCACCGCCAGGTCGCAGGTGAGGTCCCCGACCAATGATGAGGTCGGCTCGGGCCGGCTCCGGTGGGCGGGCAGCGACGTGTCGAGCCAGTAGGGGGAGGGCTCCGCGTCGGCGAGAGCCTGCAGCACGTTCATGTGGTTCTGACCCCGAACCCCTCCGTGACCACGCGGGCGTCATCACGGAGGGTGCAGATGGAGCATACGGATGAGGGTGCGGATGGGAAGGGGTGTGGACGGGAACTGTGCGGACGGGGGTCAGGTGTTGCGGCGGCGGGCCACCATGGCGTTGCCCACGGCGAGCAGCAGGCCGGCGGCGAAGATGAGCGTTCCCATCACGTTGACCTGCGGCGGGATGCCCACCTTCGTGGCGCCCCAGATCCACAGCGGGAACGTCGTCGTCCCACCCGCCACGAAGCTGGTGATCACGAAGTCGTCCACGGACAGGGCGAAGGCCAGCAGCGCGCCGGCCATCACCCCGGGGAAGATCATCGGCAGGGTGACCAGCCGGAAGGTCGTCCATGTCCCGGCGCCGAGGTCGCGGGCCGCCTCCTCCAGTGCCGGGTCGAGGGTCATGACCCGCGCCCGGACCGTGACCGCGACGAACGACACCGAGAACATCACGTGCGCGACCAGGATCCAGACGAACCCCGGGTTCTGGCCGATCGAGACGATCATCGACAGCAGCGAAGCGCCCATCACGATCTCCGGAGAGGAGATCGCCGCGAACATCACCAGGTTGGTGGCGGCCTGGCCGCGGAAGCGGTACCTGCCCAGGGCCAGCCCGACCATGGTGCCGATCGTTCCCGCGATCAGCATCGTGAGGAACGCGATGACCAGCGAGGCCACCAGCGCGTTGGTCAGATCGGGGATGTCGAAGATCTTGCCGTACCACTTGAAGGTGAAGCCCTGCCAGGTGTTGTTGTAACGACCGTGCGGGTCGTTGAACCCGAACAGGATCATCACGCCGATCGGCATGCAGAGCCAGATGATGACCAGCCAGGTGTAGATGGCCAGCCACTTTCCGTGCAGCGGAAAGCGGCGCCGCCGTGCCCTGGCCCGGGGGTCGGCGGAGGGGGCGCCGGTGAGAGTGCTCATTGCGCCGCCGCCTCCAGCACTTCCTCGGTGCCCAGTGCCCGCGCGTAGATGAAGATGCCGACGAGGAGCACCGCCATCAGCGTGAAGGACAGGGCCGAGGCCTCGGGGTAGGTCTGGTTGATCAGGTACTCGTTCTGGATGATGTTGCCGATCATCGTGTTCTGGGTGCCGCCCAGGATGCTCGAGTTGACGTAGTCGGAGGCGGCCGGCACGAACGAGATCAGCACCCCGGCGAAGACCCCGGGAAGGGTCAGCGGGAACACCACCTTGCGGAACGTCTGCACCCGGTTGGCGTACAGGTCATGCGCCGCCTCGACCACCCGGTGGTCCACCCGCTCCAGCGCGACGTACAGCGGCAGCACCATGAACGGCAGGTAGTTGTAGGTGAGACCGCCGATCACGGCGTAGGAGGTGGCCAGGATGTGGAAGTCGCCCGGCAGCACCCCGAGGTCCTTCAGCGGGCCGAGCAGCATCCCGTTGTCGGACAGGAAGAACTGCCAGGAGATCGTCCGCAGCACGAACGAGACGAAGAACGGCAGCAGGATCAGGAAGAGGTAGAACGACTTGCGGCTTCCGCCGCGGAAGGCGATCCAGTACGCCACCGGGTAGCCGATGAGGATCTGCAGCACCGTCGAGACCCCGCCGTACCACAGCGACCGGATGATCTGGTCGTGGTACTTGCTGATGCCGTCGGTGAAGTTCTGCCAGTGCCAGGTCATCGAGAAGCCGTTGACGACGTCGCCCTGCTGCAGCGACAACGACAACATGGCCACCAGCGGCACCAAGAAGAAGATCATCAACCACAGCCCGCCCGGCAGCAGGAGCGCGTAGGGCGCCAGGCGGGCTCGAAGCCGGCCGGTCACGACTGGGTGATCGGCTGAAAGAGGGACAGGTACTTCTGCTTCTCCGCGTTGTCCTTGAACGACCGGTAGTGCTTCAGCTTCGCGTAGTCGGCGGGGGTCGGGAACACCAGCTCGCTGGTGGCGACGTCCTCGAGCGCCTTCTTGTCGTCGCCCGAGGCCTTGGCCGCGGCCGCCTGGATGACCTGCTGCGCGGCGGGCACCGGCGTCACGTAGTTGATGTACTCGGCCAGCTCCGCCGCGATCTGGGGGTCGTAGAAGAAGTCCATCAGCATGATGGCGTCGACCGGGTTGGCGGCCGTCTTGGGGATCATCATGTTGTCGGTCCAGATCGTCGCGCCCTCTTGCGGGATGACGAACTTCAGGTTCGTGTGCTCGGAGATGTTCTGCTGGAAGATGTCACCCGACCAGGCCATGGTGATCCAGATGTCGCCGGAGCTCAGCGCCTTGATGTAGTCCTGGTCGTAGTACTTGCGCACGATGCCCTGGTCGCGCTGCGTCTTGAGCTTGGCCGCGGCCTTGGCCCAGTCGTCGGCGGTGGACTTCTCCGGGTCGACGCCGAGCGCGAACAGCCCGAAGTTGCCGAGCTCCTGCGGGTCGGCCATCATCCCGACCTTGCCCTTGTACTTCGGGTTCCACAGGTCGGCCATGCTGGTCGGCGGCGTGGTGATGTACTTGGAGTTGTAGGCGATGCCGGTCAGCCCGGACGTCCACGGGATGCTGTGCACGTTCCCCGGGTCGAAGGACTCGGACTTGTACTGGGCACCGGCGTTCTTGGCGTAGTTGGGCAGCTTGGTGTGGTCCAGCGGGGCGAGGTAGCCGAGTTCGACGAGCTCGCTGAACTCGATGCCGTTCGTCACGACCATCAGGTCGTAGTTGATCGACTTTCCGGCGGCGAGCTGCGGCTGGATCTTGGCGAACCAGGAGTTGTTGTCCTGGATGACCTCTTTGTAGTTCACCGAGATCCCGGTCTGCTGGGTGAACTTCTTCAGCTCCGGGTGCTTCGGGTCCATGTAGAGCGGCCAGTTGGCGAAGTCGAGATGCCCGGTCTTGGCCTTGCCGGCCCAGTACTTCTCCACGTCCGACTGCTTGGGAGGAGCCACCTTCTTGCCCTTGACACCGCAGGCGGCGAGCGCGAGGCCCGCTCCGGCCGCGCCGAACATCTTGAAGATGTCGCGGCGGTCATAGCGGCTCTGGGTCAGGCCACGCAGGAGCGCGGGGTCGATCTGCTCGTTCATTGTCAGGCTCCGATCGCGTAGGAGTGCCGCGGTTCCCACGACAGCCAGATGCTGTCCCCCCGGACGGCGATGTCATCGGCCGACGTCGCGTTCTGCGTGAACACGACCACGTCGGCACCTGCAGAGGTCTTGATGTTGTACGTGGTCGCGGTGCCGAGGTAGACGACCTCGGTCACCGTCCCCCTGACCGCACTGCCGTTGCCGTGCGGAGACTCGACGGAGATCTCGATCTTCTCCGGGCGCACGGTCAGCTCCAGCTCGCTGCCGGCGCTCACCTGCCCGTCGGAGACCGGGATCACCAGGCGCTCGTCCGGCCCGTAGGAGATGACGGCCTCCGAGCCGACCACCTCCGAGACCGTTCCAGAGAACAGGTTGGAGGTCCCGATGAACCCGGCCACGAACTTGGAGGCGGGGCGCTCGTAGATCTCACGCGGCGTACCGAGCTGGTCGACCAGCCCGTCGTTCATGACGGCGATCCGGTCGGACATGGTCAGCGCCTCACCCTGGTCGTGGGTGACGAACACGAACGTGATGCCGACCTCGCGCTGGATGCGCTTCAGCTCCACCTGCATGGCCTGGCGCAGCTTGAGGTCGAGCGCCGCCAGTGGCTCGTCGAGCAGCAGCGCGCGCGGGTTGTTGACCAGCGCGCGGGCCAACGCGACACGCTGCTGCTGACCGCCGGACAGCTCCTTGGGCCGGCGTTTCTCCCGGCCCGCCAGGCCGACGATGTCGAGCATCTCGCCGACCCGGCGGACCACCTCGTCCTTGGCCACCCCCCGGCGCTTGAGCCCGAACGCGACGTTCTCGGCGACGCTCATGTGCGGGAACAGGGCGTACGACTGGAACACCATGTTCACGTCACGCTTGTTCGGGGGTACGCCGACGACGTTGCTGCCGTGCAGGTAGACCTCACCGGCGGTCGGCTCGTCGAAGCCCGCGATCATCCGCATCGTGGTGGTCTTGCCGCAGCCGGACGGGCCGAGCATGGAGAAGAACTCGCCTTCGGCGATCTTCATGTCGACGCCCTTGACCGCCTGTACGACCTCGCCGTGCGACGCGAACGACTTCACGAGACCGACGAGCTCGATCGCGGGCAGCGTCTCCGCCGACGCCACCGGGGTGGCGTCCTGGGTTTCCGTCATTACCACTGGTCCTTCGGGGGGCTGGCTGTGACTCGGTTGCCGGCGGTGTCAGTCGCCGATGTAATGCATGACGTGCTTGATGCGGGTGTAGTCCTCGAGCCCGTACATCGACAGGTCCTTGCCGTACCCGGAGTGCTTGAAGCCGCCGTGCGGCATCTCCGAGACGAAGGGGATGTGGGTGTTGACCCAGACGGCGCCGAAGTCGAGCCGCTTGGTCATCCGCATCGCGCGCTTGTGGTCCTTGGTCCACACGCTGGAGGACAGCCCGTACTTGACCCCGTTGGCCCAGGCGACGGCCTGGTCCTCGTCGTCGAACGTCTGCACGGTGATGACCGGGCCGAAGATCTCGTCCTGGACCATCTCGTCCTGCTGGTTCAGCCCGCTGACCACGGTCGGGGCGTAGAAGTAACCGCGGTCGCCGAGCTGCTCACCGCCGGCCAGCACCGACGCGTGCGCGGGCGTACGGTCCAGGAAGCCCTTCACCCGGGCCAGCTGGGAGGCGTTGTTCACCGGGCCGAAGAAGGCGTCCGGGTCGCTCGGCGGGCCGACCTTGGTGGCCTTGGCCGCCTCGGCGAGGGCCGCGGTGAAGTCGGCGGCCAGCCGGCCGTGCACGAGCACCCGGGTGGCGGCGGTGCAGTCCTGGCCGGCGTTGAAGTAGCCGGCGCCCGAGATGCCCTCGACGGCCGACTCGATGTCGGCGTCGTCGAACACCACCACGGGGGCCTTGCCGCCCAGCTCGAGGTGGACCTTCTTCAGGTCCCTGGCCGCCGAGGCCGCCACCTCCATGCCCGCGCGGACGCTGCCGGTGATCGAGACCATCTGCGGGATCGGGTGCTCGACCAGCGCGCGGCCGGTGTCCCGGTCACCGCAGATCACGTTGAAGACGCCGGGCGGCAGGAACTCCGCGGCGATCTCCGCCAGCAGCAGGGACGAGGCGGGCGTGGTGTCGGACGGCTTGAGGACCACGGTGTTGCCCGCGGCCAGCGCCGGGGCGAACTTCCAGACCGCCATCATCATCGGATAGTTCCACGGCGCGACCTGGCCGCAGACCCCGATCGGCTCGCGCCGGATGGTGGAGGTGTGGTCGGCCATGTACTCGCCGGAGGACCTGCCCTCGAGGATGCGCGAGGCACCGGCGAAGAAGCGGATGTTGTCCACCATCGGGGGGACTTCCTCGTCCGCCGTCAGCTGGATGGGCTTGCCGGTGTTGCGGCTCTCGACCGCGATGATCTCATCGGCGCGGGCCTCGATCGCGTCGGCGAGCTTCAGCAGCGCCAGGCTCCGGTCCTTGGGCGTGAGGTCCCGCCAGCCCGGAAAGGCGTCCTGCGCCGCGCGGAACGCCGCATCGACGTCCTCGGCGCTCGATACCGGCGCCTCGGCGTAGACCTCCCCCGTGCTCGGGTCGATCACCTGGGAGGTACGGCCACTCTTCGCGTCGACGTACTCTCCACCGACGAAGTTGCGCAGTTTCGCCCTGGTCTCGCTGGTCACCCTCGACCTCCGATGCCGGAATGTGTCCTATGTCGCACTGACCTTGGCAGAGCATAACCCCTGATGACAAGTGATTCCGTTGTTACGATCGCGTTTCACGACGGAATCCCTTGACATAGCCCCCAGAGCTGACACGATGTCGCAGCGAGGAGGCAAAGATGAGCGAGGATCCCCCCGGCTCCGCGCAACGACATCGCGCGGCAGCGAATCGTCATCCGAACGGCGGCGGCATCGACGGCATCTCGAAGCAGATCATCGAGCAGCTGCAACAGGACGGCCGCCGGTCGTACGCGGCGATCGGCAAGGCCGTCGGGCTCTCCGAGGCCGCGGTGCGCCAGCGGGTCCAGCGCCTGCTCGAGACCGGCATCATGCAGATCGTCGGTGTCACCGACCCCCTCATGCTGGGCTTCTCCCGGCAGGCGATGATCGCCATCAAGTGCGAGGGCGATCTCGAGAAGGTGGCCGACCACCTCGCCGACATGGACGAGATCGACTACGTCGTCATCACCGCCGGGTCGTTCGACATCCTCGTCGAGCTCGTCTGCGAGAGCGACGACCAGATGCTCGAGATGCTCAACCGGATCCGCTCGGTGCCCACCGTGACCAGCACGGAGAGCTTCGTCTATCTCAAGCTGCGCAAGCAGACCTACTCCTGGGGGACCCGTTGAGCCCTGCCATCGACGCCCGGCGGCACCTGTGGATGCACTTCACCCGGATGTCGGACACCGACGTCCCGGTCATCGTCCGGGGCGAGGGCCCCTACGTGTACGACGACCACGGGAAGCGCTATCTCGACGGGCTGTCCGGCCTGTTCGTCTCCCAGGTCGGGCACGGCCGCACCGAGCTGGCGCAGGCCGCGGCCCGCCAGGCGTCAGAGCTGGCGTACTTCCCGCTCTGGTCCTACGCCCACCCGAACGCCCTCGAGCTGGCCGAGCGGCTGGCCACGCTGGCGCCGGGCGATCTCAACCGGGTCTTCTTCACCACCGGCGGCTCGGAGGCGATCGAGGCGGCCTGGAAGCTGGCCCGGAGCTACTTCAAGCTGACCGGTGAACCCACCCGCTACAAGGTGATCAGCCGCGACATCGCCTACCACGGGACCTCGATGGGCGCGCTGTCGGTGACCGGCCTGGCCGAGATCAAGCACCCCTTCGAACCGCTGGTCCCCGGCTCCGTCCGGGTGCCCAACACCAACTTCTACCGCGCGCCGCTGTTCGCGGACTCGCTGCCGGACTTCGGGCAGTGGGCGGCCGACGAGATCGAGCGGGCCATCCTGCGCGAGGGACCCGAGTCGGTCGCGGCGGTGGTCCTGGAGCCGCTGCAGAACTCCGGTGGCTGCTTCCCACCGCCGCCCGGCTACTTCGCCCGGGTACGCGAGATCTGCGACCGGTACGGAGTGCTGCTGATCTCCGACGAGGTCATCTGCGCGTTCGGCCGGCTGGGGCACTACTTCGGCTCCGAGCGGTACGGCTACCAGCCCGACATCATCACCTTCGCCAAGGGCGTCACCTCGGGCTACTCCCCGCTCGGCGGCATGATGGTCAGCGACCGGCTGGCGGAGCCCTTCGCCGAAGGCCAGGAGATGTTCCTGCACGGGGTCACCTTCGCCGGGCACCCGGTCTCCACCGCGGTGGCACTGGCCAACCTCGACCTCTTCGAGAAGGAACACCTGCTCGACAACGTCCGGGCCGGCGAGGCCGGCTTCCGGGCCACCCTGGAGAAGCTGTCGGACCTGCCCATCGTGGGCGACGTACGGGGCGACGGGTACTTCTACGGCATCGAGCTGGTCAAGGACAAGACCACCCGCGAGACGTTCGACGACGAGGAGTCCGAGCGGCTGCTGCGCGGTTTCCTGTCCCCGGCCCTCTACGACGCCGGGCTGATCTGCCGGGCCGACGACCGCGGCGACCCGGTCGTCCAGCTGGCCCCGCCCCTGATCTGCACGCAGGAGCACTTCGACGAGATCGAAGGCATCCTCCGCACCGTCCTCACCGAAGCCACCGCCCGCATCTGAGCCACCCCCTCCCCCTTACCCCCGCCCCTTCTCCTCCCGCGCTCGCGGCCTCAGCTCCCTCCCATCCACCACCTCCCCCACCATGATCACAGTGGGTGGGGTGCCGTGTGAGAGCCGTGGGCGGGCCGGGGCGGGCTGGGCGGCGGAGAGACGAGGGGCTGACAGAAAGGCCGCATTTTGTCCGGCACTTCCCCGGTCCGCCACGCACTGTCGAAGGCGGCACCGGACAGCATCGACCCATCGGATATCGACCCATCGGGTACGGACGACACGGACGCGGGACTGTCGGGTACGGGACTGTCGGGTACGGAGCGGACGCGGCATCGGCGGCTGCGGGAGAACGGGCGCACGGATCGCGCGGAGCTCTTCGCGGTGCTCCGTGCCGGGTTCGTCTGCCACCTGGGCGTGGTCGTCGACGGCGCCCCGATGGTGGTCCCCACGGTGTACGGGTTCGACGCGACCCACCTGTACTTCCACGGTTCGGTGGCGAGCCGGAGCCTGGTCGCTGTGGGCGACCCGGCGGGCGGCCCGGCGCGGGAGACGGGGCAGAAGGCGGAGCAGGAGGTGGAGCAGGAGACGGTGCGGGAGGCACAGCGGGAGATACCGCTGGTCTGCGTCACTGTCACCCACGTCGACGGGCTGGTACTGGCCCGGTCGGTCTTCGAGCACGGCGTCAACTACCGCAGTGCGATGATCTACGGCCGGCCGAGGGTGCTCGGCGGCGCCGACAAGCTCGAGGGGCTGCGGATCGTCACCGAGCACTGCGCCCCCGGCCAGTGGGACTACGCGCGGCGGCCCAGCAGGAAGGAACTGGCGGCGACGACCCTGCTGGCGCTGCCGCTGGACGAGGCCTCGGTCAAGATCTCATCTGGTCCGCCCCAGGACGGCGACGGGCCGGACGCTGAACTGGGCCTGTGGGCCGGCGTCGTTCCCCTGACCAGCGGCCGGGGAGCACCGGAGCCCGACCCCGCGCTGCCCCCGGGCATCGGCGTCCCCGCCCACATCACCGCGCTCGGCGGGCCGGCGCTCCCCGCCTCGTCCCGGCCCTGACCCGGCCCCGATCCGGCCCTGCTCCGGCCCCGATCCCGGCCGTGATCTCGGCCCTGACCCGCCGTGATGCCGGTCTGGGATGCAGGTCTGGGATGCAGGTGGTGATGCCGGTCTGCTCGCCGTCTCGGCCCCGGCGTCCTGGTGTCGGTCCGTCGCCGATCACGTTCCGACGGCGGGCGGCAGCGCGTCCCGTAGCCGGGTGGCGAAGGCGGCGGCCTCCTCGTCCGAGCCGTACTTGGTGCGCGGCCAGAAGAAGCCGCGCAGGCCGTCCTTGCGGTTGCGCGGCACGATGTGGACGTGCAGGTGCGGCACGCTCTGACTGATCCGGTTGTTCATCGCCACGAACGAACCCGCCGCGCCCAGCCCGGTCTCCATGGCCGTCGCCAGGCGCTGGGCCTGGGTGAAGAACGGGCCGATCAGCTCCGGGCGCAGATCGGAGAGCGTCTCGACGTGCACCCGGGGCAGCAGCAGTGTGTGGCCCTTGAACAACGGCCTGGTGTCCAGGAACGCCACCGCGTCCTCGGTCTCCAGCACCAGGTGCGCGGGACGCTCTCCGGCCACGATCTCGCAGAACACGCAGTCACTCATGGGCGGCATTCTGCCGCGCCGATTCCGTACGGTCTCCTTATCCGCCCGGCGGTACGGTTCCGTGCTTGTGGAACTCGGTCCGCTGCGGGGGCCGAAACGCCCGCAGAGCCGAATCGACCGTAGAACTGAAACGACCGCAGAACCGAGTCGCCTGTGGAGCTGAGTCGCCGGTGGAGCTGAGCAGCGTCGCCTTCCGTTACGGGCGTCGTGACCCCTGGGTGCTGCGGGACGTCACCCTGACGGTGCCGCGGGGGCGGATCGTCGAGGTGACCGGGGTCAACGGTGCCGGGAAGTCGACGCTGCTCCGGCTGATCGCCGGAATCCTCCGGCCCCGCGGCGGGAGCATCACCGGGCGCCCCGCCCGGGTGGGCTTCGCTCCCGAGCGCTTCCCCGCGGCCCAGCCGTTCCCGGTCGATGCCTATCTGCGGCACGTCGCCGCGATGCGCCGGCTGCCCGACGCCGAGGCGGCGATCGGGCGATGGTCGGCGCGGCTGGGCTTCGGCCACCTGCTCGCCGTGCCGCTGCCGCACCTGTCCAAGGGCAGCGCCCACAAGGTCGGGCTGGCCCAGGCGCTGCTGGCCGGCCCTGAGCTGCTCGTACTGGACGAGCCGTTCGCCGGGCTGGACGCGGAGACCCGGGCCGCGCTGCCCTCACTGCTCGCCGAGCTGGCGGAAGCGGGCACGACCGTCGTGGTCAGCGATCACCAGCGCGGCCTGCACGACCTGCCGGACCTGGACCGGCTGCGGGTCGACGGTCACACCGTCTCGCTCGCCGCCGGCGGGCGCACGGAGCTGGCCGTGATCGAGGTCGTGGTCGCCGCGGACGAGGCCGAGGCCGTGGTGCGGAAACTGCGCGCCGACGGCCTCGCCGTGCGGGGCGTACGCAGGTGATCGCCCTCTTCCGGTTCCAGGTCGCGGGCTACCTGCGGTCGTTCCGCGTCCTGCACCCGCTGATCATCATCGCGCTGTTGCTCATCGTGGTCCTGGCCCAGGGACCCAGCGGTTCGCGGGCCGCGGAGCTGGCCATCGGCGAATTGGCCGATGTGGCCGCCTTCCTGCTGCCGATCGGGGCGTGGGTCACCCGCGGGCTGCTGGACACCCAGCCGGACGTGCAGCGGGAGCTGTCGGCCGTCTCGGTGGGCGGCCGGCACACCCCGGCGCTGGCCGGGCTGCTCGCCGGATACGCGGTCAACCTCTGCCTCGCCGCCCTGCTGCTCGCGCTACCGCTCGTCCAGGCCCTCGCGGTCGGGCTGGAGGCGCCCGCCCTGCTCACGGGCATCGCCCTGAACGTGCTCGTGGCGGCCGCCGCGACGGTCGTCGGTGCCTGGACCAGCCGGGCGGTGATCACGTCTGCGGCGATGTCGGTCCTGGTGCTGCTGGGGGCCTCGCTGGCCATCCTGCTGCTCAGCATGGGGCCGCTCAGCCCGCTGTCGCTGCCGATGATCGGCTGGCTGCGGGCCGCGCACCACGGCCCCGGCGCGTTCGCGGCCGCCTTCCCCGCGGTGGCCGTGCACATCGCCCTGTGGACCGCCGCCGTAGGCCTGGGCTACGTCCTGATCCGCCGTCATCGCCCCTGACCCGCCCTGGTCAGGAAGCGGGACCCGGGGACCGGGAACGACCGGGGCTGGAGCCGCGAAGGGCACTGATCAAGGCCTGGACCGGTCGGGTCATCGGGCCTGGAGCGTCAGGCGGCAGCGGTCCAGGGCGCCGCGACTCAGGTCGCCCGCCCGGGCGTGGAAGTAGACGGTGCCCGGGTCTCCCCAGCACCGGCCCAGCCGCTCGTCGGAGTCGAGCTGGAGCAGCAGCCGCTGGTCCTCGCCGAGCGAACGCTGGACGAGGATGGGCCAGCCCGCCAGCTGATGCCGGGGCAGCTCCGCCCAGGCGAAGCGCAGCCACGCCTCGTACAACTGCTCGTAGACGTCCAGGAAGCCGCTCCAGGTGGCGTCGAGCGCACGCACCGAGGGCTCGTACGGCCCGGGCAGCGACAGGAGCGGCTCCGCCGCCAGCGGCACCGCGTGAGCCGCGCTCGTCCCGCCCGCCATCGGGACGGCCTCGGCGGGGGTGCCGGACAGGACCCGCCAGCCGTCCCGCTCGGCGGGGTCATCGCCCCACGGCCGCGGGATCTCCGCGGCGTAGTAGAAGTAGGCGGCCCCCGTGGCGGGCAGCTCCGGCAGGCTCAGCACGCCGGCCATCTCGGCGAAGTCGATGACGGCCAGGAAGTCCAGCGGCCGGCCCGCCCAGGTCGGCCGGGCGGTATCCGGCGGCAGTAACGGCGGACCGCCCGCCCGCGAGAATCCGGACCGTAACGATCGCCGTGCCGAACCCGGGGGCGAGAACCGGGGTCGCGCGGACCCTGGCCGCGCGGGCCCGGGGCGGGTCCCGGCGCTGGTGAGGCGCAGGGCAGGCCGGATCAGCCGGAGGATCGCCCGCACCGTGTCGGGCGGGTAGTAGGCACCGAACAACGACACCAGACGGTCACGGTGAGTAGCGATCCACTCCATGTCCCGTAGCGTCTCCCGGCCGGGCCGACTTCGCCAAGGGGGTTTCCGAATCTGTGGACAACCCGATCAGCCGCCACTGACCGCTGGACTCGCGCTCGCGCCGTTCCAGCAGCAGGACGTAGCCGAGGAGCGCGTGGTCGACGGCGTCCGGGTCGTAGCCGCGCATGACCACGGTGAAGTTCACCTGCCGTACCCGCTCGGCCGTGACCGGGCGGTCCACCAGCGGAGCGTGCCCGAGGGTTCCCTCGATGCGGGCCACCAGTGCGTCCACCTCGTCCTGGGCGTAGCCGCGGAGCAGGACGTCGAAGTGCGGCATGTCGGGACACCTCCTGAGGCAGATTAGGGCACGTGACCGGCGGTCAGCCGGACGAATTATCGACCATCGGCCGGAATCGGCCAGCCATTACGGCGTGTCGAGTGCCTCCAGGGCCGATGCGAGCTGGTTGAGGAAACGGTCCACCTCCACCTCGTTGTAGCCGGGGCGGAGCCGTACGGTACGGAAAACGCTGTCGCGGACATCGTGGAAGCTCACCGGTGGAGCCGCCCCGCACATCCCCGCGACCACCCGGTCCAGGAAGGCGTCCACGTCGCGTTCGGCGTAGCCGGCCCTGAACCGGGTCACCCCGAACCGCGACTGCCGGACCCAGTCGACGAGCCATCCGGCATCGGGCAGCCCGTCGATCCGCCGCACGGAGCCCGGGGTCCGCGACCCGCGTTCACGCGCCGCCAGCTCCCTGATGTACTCCAGCAGCCTCTCGTCCACCGCCCGCCGGTCGTAGCCCCGGAAGACCGCGCTGAAGCGTACCTCCCGAACCTCCTGGCCGGTCACCGGCGCACCGGTCAGTGGGACGCGCCCCAGCGTGCCCTCGATGCGTGCGACGACCTCGTCGACACGGCCGCGGTCGTAGCCGCGCAGCCGCACCGGGAAGGACGACCCGATCACCACGGCCTGATTGTGACACGCGCGCTGGTCGCGGGGTCAGGTCTTCGTCGCCGCGGCGAGCTGGCCGCAGGCCCCGTCGATCTCCCTGCCCCGGGTGTCACGGACGGTGACCGCCACGCCGTGCGCCTCCAGCCGTGCCACGAACTCGCGCTCGTCCTCCGGCCGCGACGCCGTCCACTTCGACCCCGGGGTCGGGTTCAGCGGGATCAGGTTGACGTGCACCAGATGGCCCTTCAGGAGCCTGCCGAGCAGATCGGCCCGCCAGGCCTGGTCGTTGATGTCACGGATCATCGCGTACTCGATGGAGACCCGGCGGCCGGACGTCTCCGCGTACGCCCAGGCGGCGTCCAGCACCTCGCCGACCTTCCAGCGGGTGTTGATGGGCACGAGGGTGTCGCGCAGCTCGTCGTCGGGGGCGTGCAGGGACACGGCGAGCCGCACCGAGAGCCTCTCGGCGGCGAGCTTCTCGATCGCGGGCACCAGGCCGACGGTCGAGACCGTCACCGAGCGCTGCGAGATGCCCAGGCCGCCGGGCGCCGGGTCGGTGATGCGGCGGACGGCGCCGAGGACCGCCCGGTAGTTCGCCAGCGGCTCCCCCATGCCCATGAAGACGATGTTGGAGACCCGGCCGGGACCACCGGCGATCTTGCCCCGGGCGAGTGCCCGGGCCCCCGCGACCACCTGTTCCACGATCTCGCCGGTGGACAGGTTGCGGGTCAGCCCGGCCTGGCCGGTGGCGCAGAACGGGCAGTTCATCCCGCAGCCCGCCTGTGACGAGACGCACATGGTCACCCGCTCCGGATAACGCATGAGCACGGACTCGATGAGCGTGCCGTCGAAGGCCTTGTACAGCGCCTTGCTGGTCATGCCGCGGTCGGCGGTCATCTCGCGTACGGGCGTGAGCAGCGTCGGCAGCAGCTCCGCGACGAGCCGGTCGCGCAGCGCCTCGGGCAGGTCGGTCATCTCGGCGGGGTCGTCCACCAGCCGGGAGAAGTAGTGCCGGGACAGCTGATCCGCGCGGAACGGCTTCTCCCCCAGCTCGGCGACGGCGGCCCTGCGCTCGGCCGACGTGAGGTCGGCGAGGTGCCGGGGCGGCTTCGCGCGGCGGGGCGCGGCGAAGGTGAGCTGGCCGGGACGGGGGCTGGAGCTGTCTGACATCACCCCCCAGTGTCGCAAACTCCCGGGGATGGCCGCGCCATCCAGCCCGGCAGGAGCGTCGTGGCAAAGCGCTCCCTCAGGCCGCTGATCACACTAAAGTCCTGCCTTATGTCGGTATTGCGCAGGGGACCCCGCCGCTCAAGCAAGATCGTCTTCAGTGACACGAGCCCGTACCGGAGCCGGCGGCTGGACATCGAAGCCGACGCGGTCAGCACGGTCGCCTATGTGCGCGACCCCGGCGGCTCGGTCATCGGCGCCGCCTGGATCGCCAACCACGAGTCCGCGCCCGCCGGCCTGGACCTCGCCCGCCTCGGCGCGGGCCTGGCACCGGCGCTGCCGGCCGCGCTGACCAGCGAACCGGAGGGCAGGAGCCCGCTGGACCCCACGGCCCTGGAGGTCGTGTGGTTCGAGGAGGGCGACGGCGCGGCGGTGCTGGAGGGCGGTGAGCCGCTCTGCGTGATCCCGGGCTGGTCGGATCTCGGCCGCGGCCTGCCCGGATACAGCCGCGACGCCCTTGGGCAGGGCCCGTTCGCGCTGCCGTTCGGCGAGGTGGAGTTCGGCTCCCCGATCGAGCAGGCCCGGGAGTACTGGGCCCGGCAGCGGGACGCCACGGCCTGGGGCGACTTCCAGCAGTCCGCGCTGGGCCACCTGCTCAACCGGCTCGGCCCCGGTGGCCAGTATGTGCACGACGTCGCCCGTGGTCAGGCCGGCGGCCCGCTCATCGCGGTGTCGGAACGGCCCGCACGGGAGGACCGCCCCTACACGGTCCTGAGCACGCTCGGGATGAGCCGGCAGCGGATGCCCGCCGCACGCCCGCACGAGGAGAACACGGCCCCGTACGACCGCGTTGAGCTGGCCCTGGCCACCACGCTGCCGAGCGGGCCCGCCGGTCAGGTGCTCGCCTGGCTGGCGCCGCACCCGTGGCGTACGGCGACCCGGCTGGTCTCCGGCGGCGTCATCGCGTGGGCCGACCGGTCCGCCGCCTTCCCCATGGGCGAGCGATGGGCCGGTGCGATGCTGATCGACGACCCCGCGGAGCTGACCCCCGAACAGCCCGGCCCCGACCTGTCCGGCTTCCAGGTGGGCGACGACTCCGTACGGTGGCTGTGGCTGGTGCCGATCACCGCGGACGAACGTGCCCTCGCGGCCCGGGAGGGGTCCACCACGCTGCTCCGGCACCTGACCAAGACCGGGCGGTCCTGGATCACCGCGTGACCCCGTGCCGGGCCGGTGACCGGCCCGGCGGGAGGGACGTCAGCCGCCCTGGGGGACGAAGGCCTCCAGGGCCAGCCAGACGACCGGCGCGCTGGCGAGCAGCGAGTCCAGGCGGTCCATGACCCCGCCGTGCTCCGGCAGCAGCGTCCCCATGTCCTTGATGCCGAGATCCCGCTTGATCATCGACTCGATGAGGTCGCCGACGGTGGCCATGCAGACGACGGCCACGCCGAGCACGGCGCCCTCCCAGATCTCACCGTGCAGCAGCCAGGGCACCAGCCAGGAGCCGACGGCCATACAGGTGAGGGTCGAGCCCGTGAAGCCCTCCCAGGTCTTCTTGGGGCTGATGGTGGGGGCCATCTTGTGCCTGCCGAGGAAGGCCCCGACGAAGAATCCGCCGATGTCGCTGGAGACGGTGACGGCGATGAAGATCACGATGCGGGCCGCGCCGTCGTCCGGCGCCAGCATCAGGGCGACGACGCCGCCCATCAACGGCAGGTACGAGGCGATGAAGACCGAGGCGGTCGTGTCCCGTACGTAGCCGTCGGCGCCCGCGGGCATCCGCCAGATCATCAGGGTCAGCACGGTCAGGGTGAACGCACCGGCCAGCCCGGCCGCGCCCTGCCAGTAGGCGAACGCGACGGCGGCGACCAGGCCGAGCAACAGCGGTACGGCCGGGACCCGGATACCGCGGGTGGCCATCGCCTGGCCGAGCTCGCGCAGGCCGACGGCCATGAACACCGCCATCACCACAAGGAAGATCACCTTGATGGTGTAAAGCGAGACCAGCACCAGGCCGCCTAGGCCCAGACCGACACCGATCGCGATGGGGAGGTTGCGGCCGGGGCCGCGTTTCTTCTTGGCCGGCGTGGGTTCGTCCGGCGGCTCGGGGGCCTGCTCCAGCTCCATCAAACCTCGAGGAGCTCTGCCTTCTTGTGCTCGAGCAGCTCGTCGATCTTCGCGACGTACTTGTGCGTCGCGTCCTCGAGCTCCTTCTCAGCACGGCGGACATCGTCCTCACCGGCTTCGCCGTCCTTCGACAGCTTGTCCAGTGTGTCCTTCGCCCGGCGCCGGATGTTACGGATCGAGATCTTGCTGTCCTCGGCCTTGGTACCGGCCAGCTTGATGAACTCCCGGCGGCGCTCCTCGGAGAGCTCCGGGAAGACCACGCGGATCACGTTGCCGTCGTTGCTGGGGTTCACTCCGAGGTCGCTGTCCCGGATCGCCCGCTCGACCGCCGACATCGACCCCTTGTCGAAGACCTGCACGATGACCATCCGCGGCTCGGGCAGCGTGAACGAGGCGAGCTGGTTGACCGGCGTGGGCGTCCCGTAGTACTCAGCGGTGATCTTGTTGAACATGGCGGGGGTGACCCGTCCGGTGCGAATGCCGGCGAAGTCGTCCTTGGCGACCGCGACCGCCTTTTCCATCTTCTCTTCGGCTTCGAAGAGGATCTCGTCGATCACTTCGGCTCCCGTGTCGCGTGTTGTCTCCGGCCGGCGATCGGGGACCCACCCCCGACCAGAGGCCGGTTCAGTTGTCAGCCGGGCTGACCAGCGTGCCGATCTTCTCACCCCGGACGGCCCGGATGATGTTGCCCTGACCCATCAGGTCGAAGACGACGATGGGCAGGTCGTTGTCCATGCAGAGGCTGATGGCGGTGGCGTCCATCACCTTCAGCCCCCGGCTGAGAACCTCACCGTAGTCCAGCCGGTCGAACTTGACAGCATCTGGATTCTTACGGGGATCCGCGTCGTAGACACCGTCCACCTGAGTGCCCTTGAGCACCGCCTCCGCCCCGATCTCCAGGGCGCGCTGGGCCGCGCAGGTGTCGGTGGAGAAGAACGGCTGGCCGAGCCCGGCGCCGAAGATGACCACCCGGCCCTTCTCCAGGTGCCGGATCGCCCGCCGCGGGATGTACGGCTCGGCGACCTGGCCCATGGTGATGGCGGTCTGCACGCGGGTGTCGAGGCCGAGCTTCTCGCAGAAGTCCTGGAGCGCCAGGCAGTTGATGACGGTGCCGAGCATGCCCATGTAGTCGCCGCGGGCCCGGTCCATGCCCCGCTCCGACAACTGGGCGCCGCGGAACATGTTGCCGCCGCCGCAGACCACCGCGACCTGTACGCCCTCGCGCACGGCGTCGGCGATCGCCTTCGCCACGTGCTGCACGACGGCCGAGTCGATGCCCAGGGGCTCGCCCCCGGCGAAGGCCTCACCGGAGAGCTTGAGCAGCACCCGGCGCCAGCCATGCGGGATTTTCAACGGAGACCCCGACGAGGACGAAGAGACCGCCGTCGTGTCATTGGTGGTGATGTCCGGCACGACGGCGGCCTCCTGAATATCGCTTGACTGCAGTTACGTGAGCCCTACCCTTCCAGGAGGGGCTCAGGCCTGCCCTACCTTGAAGCGCGCGAAGCGCGTGACCTTGACACCGGCCTCGTCGAGCACCTTGGCGATCGTCTTCTTGCTGTCCTTGACGAACGCCTGCTCCAGCAGCACGAAGTCCTTGAAGTAGGACTTGACCCGGCCTTCAACGATCTTGGGAATGGCCTGCTCGGGCTTGCCCTCGTCGCGGGTGATCTGCTCCGCGAGCGCCCGCTCCTTCTCGACCGCCTCGGCCGGGACGTCCTCGCTGGTGAGGTACTTCGGCGACATCGCCGCGATCTGCTGCGCGATGTCCTTGGCGATCTGGGGGTTGACCTGGTCGAGCTCGACCAGCACGCCCGTGGTCGGGGGCAGCTGCGGGTCGGACTTGTGCAGGTAGCTGGTCACGAACGCGCCCTTGAAGTGGGCGAAGCGGCGCAGCTCCAGCTTCTCACCGAGCTTGGCGTTGTGCTCCTCGACCAGCGCCAGCACGGTCTTGCCCGGCTCGATCTCGGCGCCCAGGGCGGCGGCCACGTCGGCCGGCTCCTCGGTCGCCACGAACTCGGCGAGGCGGTTCGCGAGCTCGATGAACTGCTCGTTCTTGGCGACGAAGTCGGTCTCGCAGTTGAGCTCGAGCAGGACGCCGTCGGTGTCGCCGTTGAAGTGCGTCACGACCAGGCCGTTGCCGGCGGTGCGCTCGGCGCGCTTGCCGACGTCCTTGGCGCCCTTGAGGCGCAGGAGCTCGACCGCCTTGTCGAAGTCGCCCTCCGCGTCGCTGAGCGCGTTCTTGCACGCCATCATCCCGGAGCCGGTCAGCTCACGGAGCCGCTTGACGTCCGCGGCGGTGAAGTTCGCCATCGTTGTGTCTCTCTCGTCGTGGGTTCGAGCTCGGTGTGCCCCCCGGCATCGTCGCCGGGGGGCGCACTCACGATCAGGCCTGCTCGCCCTCGGGAGCCTCGGCCTGGGGGGCCTCGTCCGCCGGGGTCTCGGCCGCGGGGGTCTCGGTGGCGGCCTCGACGACCTCCTCCGAAGCGCTCTGCACGGCCTCGGCGACGGGCTCGGACGGCGCGGGCTCCTCGGCGGCGGCGCCGACCGCGGCGGCCTCCGGGGTCTTGCCCTCGAGCAGCTCACGCTCCCACTCGGCCAGCGGCTCGGCCGCGGCCTCGGCCGGCTTGTCGTCGCCGGTGGCGGCGCCCGAGCGGGCCATGAGGCCGTCGGCGACGGCGTCCGCGACGACCCGGGTCAGCAGGCTCACGCTGCGGATGGCGTCGTCGTTGCCCGGGATCGGGAAATCGACCTCGTCCGGGTCGCAGTTGGTGTCGAGGATCGCGATGACCGGGATGTTCAGCTTCCGCGCCTCGCTGACCGCGATGTGCTCCTTCTTGGTGTCCACGATCCAGATCGCGCTGGGGACGCGCGTCATGTCGCGGATACCGCCGAGGGTGCGCTCGAGCTTCTCCTTCTCACGCTTGCGCATGAGGAGTTCCTTCTTGGTCATGCCCGAGCCGGCGACGTCGTCGTAGTCGAGGAGCTCGAGCTCCTTGAGGCGGACGAGCCGCTTGTGCACGGTGGAGAAGTTGGTGAGCATGCCGCCCAGCCAGCGCTGGTTCACGTAGGGCATGCCGACGCGCTGCGCCTGCTCGGCGATGGCCTCCTGGGCCTGCTTCTTGGTGCCGACGTACATCACCGAGCCGCCGTGCGCGACGGTCGCCTTGATGAACTCGTACGCCCGGTCGATGTAGGACAGCGACTGCTGCAGGTCGATGATGTAGATGCCGTTGCGCTCAGTGAGAATGAAGCGCTTCATCTTCGGGTTCCAGCGCCGAGTCTGGTGGCCGAAGTGCACACCACTCTCCAGCATCTGGCGCATGGTGACGACGGGAGCCATAGCCCGTGTTCTCCTGTCTGACCCGCGATCGGGCCATGTCTCGGTTACCTGTTGCGCCCGCGACACATCCCGCCGCCGCTGCGCGGCGGACCGAGAGATGTGCCCCGCTGGCTCTGAGAGCCGATGGCCTGCGGGCGCGTGAATTCAGCCGTGGGTGGTGCAACCGCCTACGGCCGTCTGATGAGTCTATGGGATGACCGGCCGGGTCGTGGAATCGGCCGGTCATCGGCACGACTCCCCCTGGGCTTCCGGCAGGCTTCCCTCGGGTTGCCGGCCTGCTTCCCTCGGGCCTCCCTCGGGTTGTGGCGGGCTTCCGGCGGGTTGCGGTGGGCTGTTGCACGGACCTTTGCCGGGCTTCTGCGTGCGGGGTTATCCACAGTGCGGCCGGGGGCTGGCCGTTCGTGCCGGTCACCGGCCAGGCTGCGGGACATGAACGTGCTGACGACGCTGCTGTGCTGCCTGAGCCTGCTCAACGGCCCGTCGACGGTCCCGGGCGCCTCCTGGCGCTGGCCGTTGGCCCCCGTGCCCGCGGTGCTGCGGGGGTTCTCGCCACCCGCCGTGCCCTGGGGGCCCGGCCACCGGGGCGTGGATCTGGCGGCCCGCCCCGGCCAGCCGGTGTACGCGGCGGGCGCGGGGCTGGTCTCGTACGCGGCGCGGCTGTCCGGCCGGGGAGTGATCGCGATTCTGCACGGCCCGGCCCTCAGGACGACCTATCTGCCGGTGCGGCCGTCGGTGCGGCCGGGCCGCCGGGTCGCGGCCGGAGACCGGATCGGGGTCGTGGAGGACCTGCCCGGCCACTGCGGGCCCCGCGTGTGCCTGCACTGGGGGCTGCTGCGCGGCCCGGTCTACCTCGATCCGCTGTCCCTGGTGCGCCCCGTCCAGGTGCGGCTGCTCCCGGTGTGGGGCGTTCCCCCGGCAGGACACGCCTCGCGTCCGCCCGGCCCGCACCCCGCCGTGCCGTACGGTTCCGGGGCCCGGGAACGCCCGCCCTCCGCCGGATCGGCCCGGCCGGGTCGCCACCGGCCCGGCGGGGCAGCGGCCGGGCCCGCGTTGTCCCTGGCCGGCTCCGCCGGCGGCATCAGGGAGGCGGGCGGCGGCCTGGTGGCCGGGATGCTGGTGGCCTTCACCCTCATGCTGGCGTGGCGGCGCCTCCCGCTGCGCCGCAGGCCCCCGGGCGGCGTGATCGACCTGGCCCGGGAGCGCCGGCGCCGCCGCTGCGCCCGCTCTGGATGACCGACGGGCCTCCCCTGCCCGGCGGACCACGAGGCCCCGTCCGAGGACTTCCGGCACTCCGGGCCACCGGCCTGCGGTTCACGCCGTGTACCGGGTGGAATCCAGGTGCCTACCTGCCGCCACCGGGTCCTCTCCAGTCCTTCGCCGGTCCTTCGCCGCCGGGACCGGCGGATACGCCCACCGGCACGTCGCCCCCTCCCGCACCCCACCCGGCCGCAGCCGCCCACGCCCAGGCCGACCGACGTGCCTACCGTCGAGGCCGGCGGATCCACCCCTGGCGCGGCACCCCACACCGCTGACCCTTCGGCACCCGCCTGACTCCGGCACCGCCTGCCTTTCGGCACTGCCTGCCTTTCGGCACTGCCTGCCCTTCGGCACTGCCTGCCCTTCGGCACTACCTGCCTCCGGCACCGCCTGTTGCCCTTCGGGACTGCCCGCCGTCGGGCTTTGGGCGTCTGGGTGCGAAGCACGCCCGAACTCCGCCGCGCGGGCATCGGCTCGGTCGGCGGAGGCGGTTTCGCGGTGGTCACGGCTGCCGCCGCGCCGAGTTATCCCCAGAACCCGATTCGCTTACCAGCGGCCGGATGCGCGCGGCACCGTCGATTGCGGAGGTGAGGCGCATGGACGCCCCGATCAACCCGAAGGACGCCCTCGGCCGCCGCGGCGAGGCGACGGCGGTCCGATATGTGACCCGGCGGCTCGGCTGGACCATCCTCGATCGCAACTGGCGCTGCCGCGACGGTGAGCTCGACCTGGTCGCCTACGACGGCCACCGGCACATCGTCTGCGAGGTGAAGACCCGCTCCAGCCTGACCTACGGCACGCCCGTCGAGGCGATCACCACGGTCAAGGCGGCACGGTTACGGCGGCTCGCCGGGCGCTGGGCCGACGAGCACGGCGTCCGCGCTGCCTCGATCCGGATCGACGTGATCGGCCTCCTCGCCACCGGAGGCACCACCGGGCACGGCGGCGACGAGGAGCTCGAGGGCTTCGCCGTCGATCATTTGAGGGAGGTGTGCTGACCGTGGCGCTGGCGAAGACCCGCGCCGTGGCCCTGGTCGGGGTCGATGGCCACGTGATCACGGTCGAGGCCGCCATCACCTGCGGTGTTCCCGGCCTGCACCTGGTCGGGCTGCCGGACGCGGCGCTCAGCGAGGCCCGCGACCGGGTGCGCGCGGCCATCCTGAACGCCGGCGAGAGCTGGCCGAACAGGCACACCACCGTCAGCCTCAGTCCGGCGAGCCTCCCCAAGCGAGGGTCGGGCTTCGATCTCTCCATCGCGGTGGCCATCCTCGCCGCGGCCGGAGCCGTGCCGGCGGCCGCGTGCGCGGATGTGGTGATGCTCGGTGAGCTGGGCCTTGACGGCCGGGTGCGGGGCGTTCCCGGGGTGCTGCCGGCCCTGCTGGGTGTGGCGGACGCCGGCTACACCACCGTCGTGGTGCCCAGGTCCAACGCCGCGGAGGCCGAGCTGGTGCCGGGGCTGCGCGTGATCGTCGCGACCAGCCTGCGCGGTCTGCTGTGCCGGCTGCGCGACGAGCCGCCGCCGGCGAGTGACGAGGACGACCCCGACCCGCCGGTGCGGGGCCCCGACAGGTCGGCGTCGGCCGCCCGGTCCGGCTCCCGTCGTGGCTTCGCCGACCTCGCCGACGTGCGCGGCCAGCCCGACGGCAGGAGGGCGCTGGAGATCAGCGCCGCGGGCGGACATCACCTGTGGCTTACGGGGCCGCCCGGCTGCGGTAAGACCATGCTGGCCGAGCGGCTTCCGACCCTGCTGCCGCCGCTCGACCGGGACGCGGCACTCGAGGCGACCGCGATCCACTCGGTGGCGGGCACGCTGCCGCCGGGCCAGCCGCTCATCGAGCGGGCGCCCTTCTACGCCCCGCACCACTCCGCCAGCCGGGCGGCCATGGTCGGGGGCGGCAGCAACCGGCTGATCCGGCCGGGTGCGGTGTCGCTCGCCCACAACGGCGTGCTGTTCATCGATGAGGCCCCCGAGTTCGGCCGGGGGGTCCTCGACGCGCTCCGCCAGCCCCTCGAGGACGGCGAGGTGTCGATCGACCGGTCCGGGCTGAGCACCCGTTTCCCGGCCCGGTTCACCCTGGTCATGGCCGCCAATCCGTGCCCCTGCGCCGCCGCCAAGTCCCAGGAGTGCGTCTGTTCTCCGGCGATGCGCAGCCGCTACCTCGGCAGGGTCTCCGGCCCGCTGCTCGACCGGATCGACCTCAAGCTCACCCTGGAGCCGGCCAACCGGGCCGAGCTCCGGTACGACCTGGAGGCCGCCGAGTCCAGCTCGGTGGTGGCGGCCAGGGTGCTGGAGGCACGCGAACGGGCGCTGAAGCGCATGGCGGGCACACCGTGGCGCGCCAACTCCGACGTTCCCGGCACCCAGCTGCGCAAGCGGTTCGCGCCGCCGGGCGAGTCCATGTGGCCGGTGGACGACGCGCTGACGCAGGGCTCGCTGAGCGCCCGGGGGCTGGACCGGGTGCTGCGGGTGGCGTGGACGCTGGCCGACCTCGGCGGCCGCGACGCCCCGGCCCCCTACGACGTCAGTGAGGCACTGAGATTCTGGAAGGGGACGAGCACGTGACCGTGTCCTACGACGAGCGGCTGGCCCGTGCCATGTTGTGCTACCTCGCCGAGCCCGGAGACGCCTTACTGGGCCGGCTGGTCGTCCGGATCGGGCCGCTGGACACCGTGAAGGTCGTCACGTCCGGGCGGGTGCCCACCGGGCTGGTCGGCGGGCGGGACGAACACCGGCTGGCCCAGCGCCTGGCGGGCTGGCGGGTACGGTTGCCGGCCGCCGACCCGGAGGCCGACCTGACGGTCTGCGAGCGGCTCGGCGGCCGGATGATCTGCCCCGGGGAGCCGGAATGGCCCACCCAGCTCGACGACCTCGGCGACCGGAGGCCGTACGCGCTGTGGCTGCGCGGCCCGGGAGACCTGCGGTACGGCTGTCTTCGTTCGGTCTCCGTGGTGGGAGCGAGAGCGGCAACCGACTACGGCAAGCGGGTGGCCACGGAGCTGGCCGCCGAGCTCGCCAATCATGGCTGGACGGTCGTCAGCGGCGGCGCCCTGGGCGTCGACGCCGCCGCGCACCGGGGCGCGCTGGCCGCCGACGGCCCGACGGTGGCGGTGCTCGCCAACGGCGTCGACGTGACCTATCCACGGCGCAACGAGGTGCTGCTCGCGGAGGTGGGGCGGCGGGCCCTTCTCCTCAGCGAGTGGCCGCCCGGGATCACCCCCACCCGGCTGCGCTTCCTCGTCCGCAATCGAGTGATCGCGGCGCTCACCAAGGCGACCGTGGTGGTGGAGGCGGACCTGCGCAGCGGGGCGCTCAACACCGCGAAGTACGCCCGGCAGATGAACCGGCCGGTGCTGGCGGTCCCCGGGCCGGTGACCTCGCTGATGTCCCGTGGCTGTCACAAATGGCTGCGCGACGACCTGGCGATCTGCGCGACGACCGCCGCCGAGGTGATCGAGACCGCCGGCCGGATCGGGGCGGACCTCGCTCCGGAGCAACGCGGACCGGTCCTGCCCAGAGATCAGCTCGATCCCGGGTCCTTGCTGGTCCTGGACGCGATACCGGCCCGAGCCGGGGCCGGACCGGCTCAGATCGCGGTGGCGGCCGGCATCGACATCAACACGGTGCGGAGCAGGCTCAGTCTGCTCTCCGCGGCCGGCTTCGTCGAACGATGCGAACAGGGCTGGCGGCTCCCCCGCAAACGAACCGGCAACCGAACCGGCAAGCCGGACGGCAGGTCAGGTGCCGGATCAGACGGCAAGCCCGGAGGCGATCCGGGCAGCGATCCCGCCGATCGGCGAGACGGCAGGCCGGGCACGGAACCGCCATGGTGAAGCCCGCCGCCTGCCCCATGATCTTGCGGCCCCTCCGGGCCGAATCGGGAGATCACGGCCGGGCGCGGGGCGACGGCTCAGTTGCTCGGGAGCTCCAGATCGCTCTTGGCGAGTTCCTCCACGTTCACGTCCTTGAAGGTGACCACCCGGACGTTCTTGACGAAGCGCGCCGGGCGATACATGTCCCACACCCAGGCGTCCTGCATCGTGACGTCGAAGAAGGTCTCACCGTTGTCGGTGCTGCGCACCTGAAGATCCACCGAGTTGGTCAGGTAGAAGCGGCGCTCGGTCTCGACGACGTAAGCGAAGAGACCGACGACGTCGCGGTACTCCCGGTAGAGCTGCAGCTCCATCTCGGTCTCGTATTTCTCGAGATCCTCTGCACTCATGATCGAAATCGCCTCTCCAGGCCCATGGCTCTCCCTCTCACCGGCTCAGGCAACTCCTGCCCGTTCGGCGACTCCCCGGAGAGTTGCGCCATTTCCGTCGGCCCTCCCGACGGCCCCTGCTCCATTGTCCTGCATACCGGCCTCCACCGCTCGCCGTCCGTCCTCCGGCGTCCCGGCCGACTGCTGATCATCCTCTGGCTTCCCGGCAACGCTCTCGGGGATCCCTCCTTCGGGCGTTCCCTCGGCCTGCACGGCGTCGGCCGGCACCTCGTCCGGCGACATTCCCTCGGCCGGTGTCCCCTCCCCCGGCGGTCCACCGGCCGTCGTCCCCTCCACCAGGGGCCCGCCGGTCTGCGCGCCGGTCAGGCGGGCGACGTTCACGAACGAGAAGCGGTGCTGCGGACAGGGCCCGTGTGCCGCGAGCGCCGCCGAGTGTTCCGGGGTGATGTAGCCCTTGTGCACATGGAAACCGTACGCCGGGAACCGGTCGTGCAGTTCGACCATCAGCCGGTCCCTGGTCACCTTCGCGACCACCGAGGCGGCGGCCACGCAGGCAGCGACGCGGTCGCCCTTGGTCACGGCGAGCGCGGGCACCTCCAGGCCCGGCACCGGGAACCCGTCGCTGAGCACATAGGCCGGCCGGGTCTCCAGCCGGGTCACGGCGCGCCGCATTCCGGCGATGTTGCACCGGTGCAGGCCGATCCTGTCGATCTCCTCGCAGGGGATCACGACCGCGCTCCAGGCCAGCGCTCGGGCCACGACCTCGGCGTAGATCTCCTCCCGGCGCCGCGGCGTGAGGAGCTTGGAGTCGGCGAGCCCCTCGATCTCACCGCGCCGGCCGGGCCGCAGGATGACGGCGGCCACCACCAGCGGGCCCGCGCAGGCTCCCCGGCCGGCCTCGTCCACGCCCGCGACAAGATCGAATCCGCCGTGCTCCAGGGCACGCTCGAAGCCGTACAGACCGGCGTCACGCCGGGGGGTGAACCTCGGCGGCCGTCGCACGCTCATCGCCCAACTCACGCTCCGCAGCGTACGTCGCAAAACGCCCGGTGCGGAGCACTTCTCTCAGGGCGAAGAGCAGCGCTCAGGCCGAAGATCGGCTCACCAGCGCCAAGAGGTTCAGCCAGAGCAGGTTGAGCACAACACCACCCGCACGACGAGCGACGGCCTCAGCCCGGCGAACGGCTCGACGAGCGGCGGCGGCGACGTAGCCATGTGAGGGGGAGCGCTCCGGCGAAGCCGAGCGCCAGCGGGGCCCCGGGCAGGGCCGCGTCCGCCAGCGCGGGCTGGTCGAAGGTCTCCGGGATCGGCAGCGTCTTCCAGCGGTCGACCGGCCACACCACGACGAAGGCCCGCCCGATGACCCGGTCGGTGCCGATCGTCCCGCCCCCGGCGTCGCCCAGGTGCGCCCGCGAGTCCGCGGACACCTCGCGGTGGTCGCCCATCACCCACAGCCGGCCCTTGGACACCGTGATGTCGAAGGGCCGGTCCGAGGGAACGTTCTGCTGCCTGGTGACGGGGTCGGTGTACAGGTACGACGTCTCGTCGATCGGCTGCCCGTTGACCGTGATCCGGCCCTGGGCGTTGCAGCACTTCACGTGGTCACCCCCGACGCCGATGACCCGCTTGATGTAGTCCTTCTCCCCCGGGACCACCCCGAACGCGCTGCCGACCGCGTGCAGCACCTTGGTCAGCGGGTTGGTGGGCTCCTCGACGTTCACCTCGGGGTCCCACGAGTCCACCCCGTTGAAGACCACCACGTCCCCGCGGTGGATGTCCCGGGTGTGATAAACGATCTTGTTGACGAGGACGCGATCGCCGATCTTGAGCGTGTTCTCCATCGACTGCGACGGGATGTAGAACGCCTGGACAGCGAAGGACTTGATGACCAGGGCGAGCACCAGGGCGACGCCGATCAGCACCGGCAGCTCGCGCCAGAAGGAGCCCTGCTTCTTGTCCTTCGCGGAGTCCTCCGCGGTTTCCTCCGCGTTCTCCGGCCCCTTGCCGGTCCCGGACCCCTTGCCGGTTCCGGAGCCCTCGGTGTCCTGGGCCTCTTCGGGTTCAGCCGGCTCATCGGAGCCGGAGCCGGACCCGTCACCCGGGTCACCGGCGTCGGCCGGTTCATCGCGGCGGGCTGCGTCATCGGAGGGCGACGGCGACACCTCCGGTTCGGAGATCCCGGACTCGGCCGCGGGCGAGGCCGCAGAGGAGCCGGACTCGCCGGACTCGCCGCTGGAGGTCTCGGTCCGCTTCTCGTCGGGCAGTGCGCCCTCGGCTTCGGAACGCACGTCTCTCCGATCGTTCTCAGCTGCCGCGGGCTTCCCGGCGCCGCGCGAGGCGGGCGACTCCCCCGTCACCTGGTCATCATCCGTCATCCCGTTGAGCCTATAACCGCGCCGGGCCGGGGACTTCCCGGAGAGGCGTGTCGCCTCCCGGCAAGATCACACTTCTGCGGCGTACGGTGCCACCGGCGAGCGGAACGCCCTGGTCCGTCACGAGGAGGACCAGGGCGTTCGGCGACGCTACGGAAAGGCGGCTCAGAAGTCGCGCTTCTCCTTGATGCGGGCGGCCTTGCCGCGCAGGTTACGCAGGTAGTAGAGCTTGGCGCGGCGGACGTCGCCTCGGGTCACGACCTCGATGTGGTCGATCGACGGGCTGTTGAGCGGGAAGGTCCGCTCGACGCCGACGCTGTAGCTGATCTTGCGGACGGTGAAGGTCTCGCGCGAGCCGCCGCCCTGCCGCCGGATCACCACGCCCTGGAAGACCTGGATCCGGCTCCGGTTGCCCTCGGTGACACGTACGTGCACCTTGAGCGTGTCGCCCGGGCGGAACTCCGGGACGTCGGCACGCATCGCGGCCGTCTCGATCTCCTGGATCAGGGTGTGCATGACTGCGTTTCCTCGTCGTCAACCGCGAACATGAGAGGCCCCGAACCGATCACATGGGGGCATCACGTCGCACAAGTGGGTGTTTCTGGGAAGTCGTGACGTGCCCGCTGCCAAGAAGCAGGGCGACGCCTTAGCGTACCGTAGGTTCGCCGTCCACTGGGAAACCGGCCTCATCGAGCACCTGACGATCACGCTTGTCGAGCGTCTCGGGGGCGAGGGTGGCCACCAGTTCCGGGCGATTCTGGGCGGTCCGGCGGAGCGCCTGATCACGCCGCCACCGGCTGATGGCGGCATGGTGCCCGGACAGCAGGATCTCCGGAATGGCGCGGTCCCGCCAGACCGGGGGCTTGGTGTAGACGGGTCCTTCGAGCAGCGCCTCCATCCGCCCAGGAGCGAAGGAGTCGTCCGAGACCGACTCCGCGTTGCCGAGCACTCCCGGCAGCAGCCGGCTGATCGCCTCGATCATGACCAGTACGGCCACCTCGCCGCCGGCCAGCACGTAGTCGCCGATGGCGACCTCGTCGACGGGCATCCTCTCGCGGGCGTCCTCGACGACGCGCGAGTCGATGCCCTCGTATCGGCCGCAGGCGAACACCAGCCAGGGCTCCCGGGCGAACGCCACGGCCTGCGCCTGGGTGAAGGGGCGCCCGCTGGGAGTGGGCACGACCAGTCTCGGCATGACCTCGGCGGGTGGGGCGATCTCGTCCAGCGCCGCGCCCCAGGGCTCGGGCTTCATGACCATGCCGGGGCCGCCGCCGTACGGGGTGTCGTCGACCCGGTGGTGCTTGTCGTAGGTCCACTCGCGCAGGTCATGGACCCGCAGGTCCACCACCCCGCGCTGCCTGGCCTTGCCCAGCAGCGAGACGTCGAGCGGCCCGAAGTACTCGGGGAAGATGGAGATGATGTCGAATCTCATGGGCACACCTCGGGCGGGCCCCAGGCGAACACCGCGTACGACCTCACGGCGTACGAAAACCGCATACGAACACCGCCTGCACTGGCGCGAGCGGCCCGCGCTCTAGGAGAGCAGGCCGGGGGGCGGGTTGATGACGATCCGGCCGCCGGTGACGTCGACCTCGGGGACGATGGCCGCGACGAACGGCACGAGCGCCTCCTCGCCGGAGGGGCGGTCGACCACCAGCAGATCCTGACCGGAGTGGCGGACCTCCCGCAGGACGCCGACCTCGGCGCCCTCGACGGTCACCACGGTGAGCCCGATCAGCTCGTGGTCCCGGAACTCCTCGGGGTCGTCGATCGGCGGGAGTTCTTCAGAGTCGATGACCAGCACCGTGCCGCGCAGTTCCTCCGCGGTGGTGCGGTCATCGCTGCCTTCGAAGCGCACGAGCAACGTGCCGGAATGCCAGCGCGCCTGCTCGACGACGAGCGGGCCGGACGCCGCCGGCTCCGTGGCGAGCACCGTTCCCGGTGCGAACCGGTCATCGGGGTCGTCCGTACGGACGTCCACCGTGACCTCTCCACGAAGACCGTGCGGACGGCCGACCCGCCCCACAACGAGTTGCATGTCGTCAGCGGACCTCGTTGACGTCGAGCAGGTCCACGCGCACATACCGGCCCCCGGAGAGGGCACCGATCACGGTACGGAGTGCCTTGGCGGTACGACCGCTGCGGCCGATGACCTTGCCGAGGTCCTCAGGGTGAACACGCACTTCGAGGACCCGGCCACCCCGGATCCGCTTGGCGTGCACCTGGACATCGTCGGGATTGTCGACGATGCCACGGACCAGGTGCTCGAGCGCTTCTTCGAGCACTTTAGGCCTCGCTCTTGGCTTCAGTCTCGTCGGTGGTGGCCTCGGCCGCCGGTTCGGCGGACTTGGCCTCGGTGGCCGGCTCGCCCTTGGGCTCGTCGGCCTTCTTGGCATCGGCCTTCTTCGGCTCTGCCTTCTTCTTGGCCTTGGGCTGCGCGGCGACCTCGTCGCCCATGGTGGCCTTGACGGCGGCTTCGAAGACCGCCTTCTTGTCCGCCTTGGGCTCGGCGACCTTCAGGGTCCCCTCGGCACCGGGCTCGCCCTTGTACTTCTGCCAGTCGCCGGTGACCTTGAGGAGGGCGCGGACCGGGTCGGTCGGCTGCGCGCCGACGCCCAGCCAGTACTGAGCCCGCTCGGAGTCGACCTCGATGAGCGAGGGCTCCTCCTTCGGGTGGTACTTGCCGATCTCCTCGATGGCACGGCCGTCCCGCTTGGTGCGGGAGTCGGCGACGACGATCCGGTACTGCGGGTTCCGGATCTTCCCCAGACGCTTGAGCTTGATCTTGACTGCCACGGGTGTGGTGTTCTCCAGACTTGACACGTGGGAGCGATGTCCGAACCAGGTGGGGAACACCGGGGCGGGGACGCTCCATGGACACCGGACCGGCGGAGGTTGAGAGGGCCCCTCGCGGTTCGGGTTTCCAGGTGGCCATTGTGCCAGACGATCGGCCCGAAGTCGCAATCGACCGGCGACAACGCGCTACCGGGAATCGCGGTCCGTGTTCCCCGGGGCGGCAGTCGGCCTCTTCGCCGGACATATCCCCCCGGCGGCCGCGTCGCCACGGCCACCGGAGGGGTCGGCCGTCACTTCTTCCTGGGCCGGCCCTGGAACTTGCTCAGGTCGGGCATCTGGAAGCCGGGCGGCAGCTGGCCGGGCAGCCCGCCCGGCAGGCCGCCGCCGAGCGCCGGGGGCAGCCCCTGCGGCTCCGCGGAGGGCTGCGGCTGCTGGGAGTTGCCGGCCCGCTTGCGCGGGTCACCGCTGCGCTGCTTGCCCTTCTTGGGCTTGTTCGCCTTGGCGGGCTTACGGCGCCCGCCCGGCATGCCGGGGATTCCCATGCCGCCCATGCCGCCGGCCATCTGGCGCATCATCTTCTGCGCGTCGAAGAACCGGGTGACCAGTGCGGCGACCTCGCCCACAGTGACGCCCGAGCCGCGGGCGATCCGGGCCCGCCGGGAGCCGTTGAGGATCTTGGGCTCGGAGCGTTCCTGGGGGGTCATCGAGCGGATGATGGCCGCGACGCGGTCGAGGTCCTTGTCGTCGATCTGGTCGATCTGCTGTCGCATCTGGCCCATGCCGGGCAGCATGCCGAGCAGGTTCCCGATCGGGCCGAGCTTGCGGATCATCATCATCTGCTCGAGGAAGTCCTCGAGGGTGAAGTCGCCGCCGGAGGCGAACTTCGAGGTCATCCTGGCGGCCTGGTCGGCGTCGAACGCCTTCTCCGCCTGCTCGATCAGGGTGAGGATGTCACCCATGTCGAGGATCCGGCCGGCCATCCGGTCGGGGTGGAAGACGTCGAAGTCCTCGAGCTTCTCACCGGTCGACGCGAACATGATCGGCCGGCCGGTGATGTGCCGGACCGACAGCGCGGCGCCACCGCGGGCGTCACCGTCGAGCTTGGTGAGGACGACCCCGTCGAAGCCGACCCCGTCGACGAACGCCTGTGCGGTGGTGACGGCGTCCTGGCCGATCATGGCGTCGACGACGAACAGGATCTCCTGCGGCCGTACGGCGTCGCGGATGTCGGCGGCCTGCTGCATCATCTCGGCATCGATGCCGAGCCGGCCCGCGGTGTCGACGATCACGACGTCGTGCTGGGAGCGCCGGGCGTGCTCGATGGAGCCGCGGGCCACCCCGACCGGGTCGCCGACGCCGTTGCCGGGCTCGGGCGCGTACACCGCGACCCCGGCGCGCTCACCGAGCACCTGGATCTGCTGGACGGCGTTGGGCCGCTGCAGGTCACAGGCGACCAGCAGCGGCGTGTGCCCCTCGCCCTTGAACCAGCGGGCCAGCTTCCCCGCCAGCGTGGTCTTACCGGCGCCCTGCAGACCGGCGAGCATGATCACGGTCGGCGGGCTCTTGGCGTAGCGCACCCGCCGGGTCTCGCCGCCGAGGATCTCGATGAGCTCCTCGTTGACGATCTTGACGACCTGCTGAGCCGGATTCAGCGCCTGGGAGACCTCGACGCCGCGCGCCCGCTCCTTGATCCGGTCGATGAAGTCCTTGACGACGGGCAGCGCCACGTCGGCCTCGAGCAGGGCGACCCGGATCTCACGCGTGGTCGCGTTGATGTCCGCCTCGGAGAGCTTGCCCTTGCTGCGCAGCGATGAGAAGACCGTTGTCAACCGGTCGGAAAGCGTCTCGAACACGTGTCCTGACCGTCCTAGAAAGCTTCAGGGATCCTGAGCGTCCAGGGTATCGGGTGAATCCGGGCCTGCGTCCGGCCAAAGCCGAGCCGAAACCGACCGGCACGACCCATCCGCCGCCCATTCCCCCCGCCCATCCCTCCGTGATCATGCAATCGTTCGTCGATTGATTGCCTGATCACGGCGGGGTGAGGCGGAGTGAGGGCCCGCCGCCGCCCGGCTCCGTCCGCTGTGTACACAACCCGGTGCCGCTCCTTACAGTGCGGAACTCGCGGCGCCGGGCCGCCCGTCCGTAGTGTCGGCGACATGACCAGGTACGGCGCGATGTTCGGCCCAGACATCACCTTCCTCGGCGTGGACCGGTGCGATCTCGAGGAGCCGGAGTCGTACGCGGACGCGGACGTCGTCATCCTCGGCGCGCCCTTCGACGGCGGCACGTCCAACCGGCCGGGCGCGCGTTTCGGCCCCAAGGCGCTGCGCGAGGCGTGCTACCTGCCGCACGACGGGTCGCGGCCCAGCCTGGCGCTGCGCGTGGACGGGCTCCGTGACCTGCGGGTGTACGACGCCGGGGACGTCGAGTGCTACTCCGGTGACATCGAGACCAGCATCGCGGCCATCGAGGAGGCGGTGTACACGATCACCGCGTCGGGGGCGATCCCGCTGGTGCTCGGCGGCGACCACACCATCGCGCTGCCGGACGCCCGGGGCGTCGCCCGCCACCATGGCTTCGGCCGGGTGTCGATGGTGCACTTCGACGCGCACGCCGACACCGGCCACATCGAGTTCGGCCATCTGTACGGGCACGGCCAGCCGATGCGCCGCCTGATCGAGTCCGGCGCGATCCGCGGCGACCGGTTCCTGCAGATCGGGTTGCGGGGCTACTGGCCGGGGCCGGAGACGCTCGACTGGATGGCGGCACAGCGGATGCGCTCGTACGAGATGACCGAGATCGTCACCCGGGGCCTGGAGCACTGCCTGACCGAGTCCTTCGCCATCGCGCTGGACGAGTGCGACGGGGTCTACCTCTCCGTCGACATCGACGTCTGCGACCCGGGTCACGCCCCCGGCACCGGCACCCCCGAGCCGGGCGGCCTGTCGGCCCGTCAGCTCCTCGACTCGGTCCGCCGGATCTGTTACGAACTGCCGGTCGTCGGCCTGGAGATCGTCGAGGTCGCGCCGCCGTACGACCACGCCGACATCACCGCCTACCTCGGCAACCGCGTCGTCCTCGAAGCGCTGTCCGGTATCGCGCGCCGCCGGCTGGACGCGGAGAACGGCACCACCTGGGACCCCGCCCGCCCCCTCCTGGACGGCCGCTGACCTGGATCGAGCCGTGCCGCGGCAAGCCGGGCCGTGCCGAGTCGCCGGTCAGGCGAACCGCGCCAGGTCGGCCGGGTCGAAGGTCACGGTGACGGGCTTGTCCGCCTCCAGCACCGCGGTCACGACCGTGCCGGCCTCGATCAAGCCCACCTGCTGGTAGGCGTCACCGTGCAGGTCGAGCAGCCGTACGCGCGGATGCGGCTCCAGGTCCACGATCCAGTACTGCGGAACACCGAGCGCCGCGTACTCGCTCACCTTGCGGACCCGGTCGGTGCGCTCGCTGCCACTGCCGGGCGAAACGACCTCCGCCACGAACAGCAGTTCCCTGCCGGGGATCTGCCGGAGCGATCTTTCCTCGATCGCGGCACGAGCCACTTCCCGGGGCACCACGAAGGTGCCGGGCTTGCGGATCCCGGCCGGGGTACCGATCTCCCACTCTCCGCCGACCCCGACGAACACCTCGGCACCCGCCTCTGCGGCGGCTTCTTCGATGATGCGCGACAGCCGCTGACCGGCCCAGTTCTGCCAGGGACTCGGAGACAACTCGATCAGCCATCCGTCCTCGAGTTCGAATCCCTTGCCACCCTCCGGTAGGGCATCCAGGTCCCGGACCGTGTAGGGGCCACAGGCGACGTCACGGGCCGGACCTCCTCCGCTCATGGCACTCCGTACCTTCCTCGCAACGGACCGTGACATCGTACGCACTGAACGCTTTCAGCGTACCCAGAACGAGCGCCGGGAGCCGGAGACCATCACCGCCGCCGGGCCGGGTGCCACTCTCGTCGGACTACGACATCATCCACGCGCTGCCCGGACGCCCCTGAACGACCACCACCCGGGAAGGGATCACCCTCACCGAGGCTCGCGGGCCGTGCTGGGGAGCCGCGCCCAGACCGTCTTGCCGCCCTTGCCGGGGAACCTTGCGCCCCAGGCCTCGGCCAGCGACTCGACGATCTCCAGTCCGCGCCCGCCGGTGTCCTCCTCCCGGGCGGTCCTGCGTACGGGCGCGGCGAGGCAGGGGTCCCAGAGCTCGACCACCAGCGCCTCGGGCTCGGTGAACAGCCTGAACTCGATGACGGCGCCCGGGGCCGCGGCGAGCGCGTTGGTGCCCAGCTCGCTGACCACCAGCCGGGCGTCGTCGACGAGCCAGGGCAGGTCCCAGGCGCGCAGCTGCACCCGGGTCAGGTCCCGGAGCAGGCGGATCGCCGCGGGGGTCGCCGTCAGGCTCGTGCTGAACTCATGTGCTTCACGGCCTGGCCGTCCCGCCGTCGTCGTGGTCATTCGTTCCGTCCTCGGTCCGGGCCCTGCGTGGGTCACCTCAGTGTTCATCCACTCGGAGTGTCGTTCACCCGGAGTAATCTGATGGGCACAATTAGCGGCCAACGCCCGGTGACCGGAAACGAGGAAGCGCCATGGGCCGTCCCCCCAAGCCGATCGATCCCCGCGAGTCGCTCGCCGCCCTGGTGGGCTGGAAGATCCGCAGCCTGCGGGAGGCGCATGGCTGGACCCAGCCCGAGCTCGGCACCCGCATCTCGTGCACCGGCGACCACGTGTCGAAACTGGAGCTGGGCACCCGCGCACCCGACCTCCGCATCGCCGAGTTGCTCGACGCCGCCTTCGGTACGGCTCCGTACTTCACCGAACACCAGCCCGTCCTGGCCAAGGAACGCATCCCCGGCCCCGCCCGCAACCTCGCCGACCACGAGGAGACCGCCGCCACGATCAAAGTGAACGTACCGACACTCATCCCCGGCCTGCTTCAGACCGAGGCATACGCCCGCACGCTGGTGTTGGCGGGGCACTACGCCAGCGGCGTCGAGGAAATCGTCGCCGAACGACTACGGCGGCAGACGATCCTCGATCGGAAGAACCCGCCTCGCCTTCTGGCGATCCTCGATGAGATGGCGCTTCGTCGCATGGTCGGCGGAGCCGAGGTCATGCGAGAACAGCTCGGCAAGGTCCAGGAAGCCATGGCCAGGAATCACATCACCGTCCAGGTGGTCCCGGCCCGGACCGCCGCCCATGCCGGCTTGACGGTCGGCTTCACTCTCATGACTTTCGATGAGGGCGGCGATATCGCCTACGTAGAGGGCATAAGAGGCACGGATCAATTCATCAACGATCGCCGTATCCTCGCCCGGTTCATGGAGACGTACGATCTCATCAGATCCGTGGCCCTACCCTCCGAGGACACCGCACGGCTGATCAAAGAAATTCGGGAGAGTCTATGACTGACTTCTCGGTCGCCCGCTGGCGCAAGAGCAGCCGGAGCAACGACGACTACGGGAACTGCGTCGAACTCGCCGCCACACCCACCACCATCGGCATCCGCGACAGCAAGAACGTCCCCGGCCCCGTCCTTGAACTCACCCTGCCCCGGCTCGCCGCCCTCCTGACCACCATCAAGTCCGGCGATCTGGACCTCTGAGCTGGTGGAGCGGGATGAGCCCGTCGATAAATGCATCGACATCGGTCGCGATGATCGGGGATGCTTCGCGCGATGACCAGAATCGACGACACGCCGCCCGCGTGGGACGAGCGCACCCAGCTCACCACGTTTCTCGACTACACACGGGACACCGCCCGCGCCAAGTGCGATGGCGTCTCTGCGGAGAACGCCCGCAAGGCGCTCCTGCCGGGCTCACCACTGATGACCATGAGCGGAGTGATCAACCACCTCCGCTGGGTCGAGTACTACTGGTTCCAGGTGGTCTTCCTCGGTGAGGAAGACCAGGGTCCCTGGACCGAGGAGGACCCTGACCGCGAGATGCGTATCGCCGTCGACTTCCCGCTCACGCAGTTGCTCGACGAATACACCGAACAGAGCGCCCGCTACCGCGAACTGGTCGCCGGGAACGGCCTGGACAGCCAGGCCAAGCGAGCCGTCCGCGACGGCCTCCATGTCGACCTGCGCTGGATTCTCCTTCACCTCACCGAGGAGACGGCCCGCCACAACGGCCACCTGGACATCCTGCGCGAGATGCTCGACGGCACGACCGGCGACTAGATCCGGCGGAGATCAGGGTCGGAGCCAGAGCCGGATCGAGGCGACGGTGACGTCGCCTTGGAAGCCTTGGAAGAGGTAGGCCCGTCTCCGGCGCCGGGGGGGCCTCCTCGCATGGCATTTGCCCTGACCACCCCCACGCGGCCGGCACGCCTCTTGGGCGGGCTGCCTAGGAGCTGCGCAACCCCGCGCAACCCCGCGCAACCCCGCACAACCCCGCACAACCCCGCACAACCCCGCGCAGCCCCGCGCAGCCCCTGCGCAGCCGCCGGCCGAGTGACCCGCGGCCGCGTATCGGTGGTCAGGGCAATGCAACGCGGAGACAGCACCGGCCGCCGCTCCAGAAACAGACGATCACCACGTCTGCCCACGGCCCGAGTCTGCTCACGACCCGGGCGGGGCGGAGATGCGCCCGTACAGCACCAGGGCCCAGGTGAGGCAGCCGAACGCGGCCGTGGACGCCACCGCCCGGACGATGTTCCAGTAGACCCACTTCGTCTCGAAGTGCTGGCGTACGGCGGCGAGGTCAGGGATCTTGTCCGGGGAGCCGGCACCGTTGAGCCGGTCGTTGAGCGGCACGTTGATCCTCATAGTGATCACCAGTACCGCCGCGTACAGGACCAGCGCGGCCACCGCCCAGGGCAGGACGGACCGCCTGCCGTCACCGAGATGGAACACCACGGCGAGGGCGGTGAACACCAGCGCGCCGAGGAAGGCGATCAAGAACCAGCCGTTGAGGATGGCCACGTTGATCCGCTGCATCGCCTCCACGAAGGTACGGTCGCCGGTCCGGTGCAGGCCCGGCATGACCGAGTAGGCGAAGGCCGTGAACAGGCCGGCCATCAGTCCCATGGTCATCGTGGCTGCGATCAGTGTGGGACCTCGCAGGAGCTGTGACATCGCGTTCTCCAGGACGTGCGTCGGCGGGTGGAACATGCCGTCAGTCAAGCAACGAGGCGATGAGACGGGCCATGGCTGAAAGGCTCGGCTCCATGTGCGTGCGTCTACCCGGGCGCGCCACGCGCGTCTACGCTGAGGCGCGTGGACGCACTCGCCGGCCTGCTGGACGGGCCGAGGGCCCGGGGAGCGTTCCTGCTCCGCGCGATCATGGACCCGCCCTGGTCCCTGCGCATCCAGGACCGGGCGCCGCTCAGCCTCGTCGCCGTGGTGCGCGGCCACGCGTGGGCGGTTCCCGAGAGTGCGGGCCGGGCCGGTGAGCCCGTACGGCTGCGCTCGGGGGACATCGCGATCATGCGCGGCCCGGACCCGTACGTGGTCGCCGACGATCCGGCCACCCCGCCGCAGATCGTGATCCACCCCGGGCAGCGGTGCACCACCCCGGAGGGGGTGGACCTGCACCAGGAGATGACCCTGGGCGTCCGTACCTGGGGCACCGGCCTGGACGGCTCGGCGGAGATGCTGGTCGGTACCTACCAGATGAGCGGTGAGATCAACCGTCGGCTGCTGGCGGCGCTGCCGGCCCTGCTCGTCCTCCCCCGCGAGGCCTGGGACTCTCCCCTGGTCCGGTTGCTCGGCGACGAGATCGTCAAGGACGAGCCGGGCCAGGAGGTCGTGCTCGACCGGCTCCTCGACCTCCTGCTCATCGCCGTCCTGCGGGCGTGGTTCTCCCGGCCGGAGGCCGAGGCGCCCGCCTGGTACCGGGCGCTGAGCGACCCGGTGGCCGGCCAGGCGCTGCGGCTGCTGCACGACGACCCGGCGCACCCCTGGACGGTGGCCACCCTGGCCACCAAGACGGGTGTCTCCCGCGCGGCCCTGGCCCGGCGCTTCACCGCGCTGGTCGGCGAGCCGCCCATGACCTACCTCACGGGCTGGCGGCTCGCCCTCGCCGCCGACCTGCTGCGCCGTCCGGAGGCCACCATCGGCGCCGTGGCCCGGCAGGTCGGGTACGGCAGCGCCTTCGCGCTCAGCACCGCCTTCAAACGCGTCCACGGGGTCAGCCCGCAGCAGCACCGGACCGGCACCACCGGGACCTGACGGCCGACGGCGAGCCCGCCCCGGCACGGCCGGGTGCCGCCGGGAGGTGCCCGCTAGGACTCGGCCTGGATCCGGTCGCCGATGATGCGGGCGAAGTTGGCCATCCCCAGCGCGTTGGGATGCAGGGGCGCGGCGATGGCGGTGGGGACGACCCCCTCCAGCCACTTGGTGCCGGGCGCCCCGCAGGAGTCGTGCCCGATCCCCGGGGTCGCCAGGTCGACGTAGCCGGCCCCGTGCCCGGCGGCCTGCTCGGCGATGACCCGGTTGAGCCGCGCCACGCTGCCCTGGAGGAAGTCGGCGTCCTGGGCGAGGAAGGGCTGCCGGGGCCAGCAGCCGCCTTGCCTGATGTACGTCCCGTACCCGGTGACGACCACACGGGCCTGCGGCGCGCGGATGTGGATCTGGTCCAGTACCGTGCCGAGCTTCGGGCCGAAGGCCTCGATCCTGGCCGCCACCTGGTCGGTGCCGCCCTGCGTGTAGCGCTCCACGCAGGGCTTGCCCCAGGGTTCGGGGAGCAGGTTGAGGCAGTTCTGGGCCACGCCGACCAGGCCGGTGTCGCCTCCCCCGATGGTCAGGGTGACCAGGGTGGTGTCCGCCGACAGCGCGTCGAACTGCGGCGGCGCGTCCGGCAGCGTCAGCCCGAGGAGCGACCGGTGCTGCGGCGAGGTCATGTCGGGGGTGCCCGCGCCGTCGCAGCTGACGTCCCGGAACACGCGGACCTGGAGCCGCCGGGCCAGCACCTGCGGATAGTTCCGGTCGGATCGCAGGCACGTCAGCGTGGTCTGGGCCGGGATGAGCGGGCCAGCGGCGAAGGAGTCGCCGAGTGCGACATAGACGCCGCCGTCCTGATCCGCGGCGGCCGGCGGAGGTGCCATGACCAGTCCCAGCACGGTGCCCAGCACGGTCAGCACGGTCAGGGCGGCGATGGCCGTCCCGCCCGGACGACATCCGCCCATCGTTCCTCCACCCGCGCGCGGCACCCGCGGGCCGGGCGGCCACGCGGCTCACCGCGAGTGTGCGCCCCGCAGGCTCCCGGCGCCAGAGGGACCGCGGCTCAGCGCAGGGCGTCGAGAACGTGCTCGCGGATCCGGGCCAGCTCCTCTGGGTCGCCGACCGGTTTGCCCTCCCCGTCCACGACGTAGAAGACGTCGACGGCGTCGGCTCCGAGGGTGTCGACCTGGGCGGCGCGCACCTGCAGTCCGCAGTCGCCGAGGGCCCGGCCGATCCGCCAGAGCAGGCCCGGCCGGTCGTGCGCCCGTACCTCCACGACGGTGGCCGTCTCCGAGGCGTCCCCCACGATGGTGACCCGGGGCGGCGGCACGGTGACGCCGCGCCGGACCCGCATGGAGGCGGCCCGCCGCTCCAGCCGGGCGGCGACGTCGAGCCGGCCGGCCAGCACCCGCCGCAGGTCTGCCTCGAGCGCGGCCGGGTCGGGTGGGGTGCCGTACTCCGGTACGGCGGTGAACTCGATCACCGCCGGGGTGCCCTCCACACCGTTGGCGGGGACGATGGCACGGGCCGTCCGCACGACGAGCCGGTGCAGGGCGAGCACCCCCGCGGCCTGCCAGAGCAGCCCCGGCCGGTCGGCGGCGGCCACGGTCACCCGGGCGCCCGCGATCCGTACGGCGGCGCCGCCGTGCCGGATCAGCGCAAGCTGCTCCGCGGTCGGCTCCGGGGTGCGCGGTGGTGCCCCGCCGGCCAGCACCGCGTCCACCCGCCGCACCAGCTCGGCGATCAGACCGGCCTTCCAGGGGCTCCACGCGGCCGGCCCGGTGGCGTGCGCGTCGGCGCCGGCCAGCGCGGCCAGCAGCTCGAGCACCTCGTGGCTGCCGACGCTCTTGGCGACCGTCTCGATGGTGACCGGGTCGTCGAGGTCGCGCCGGGTGGCCATGTCGGGCAGCAGCAGGTGGTGCCGGACCAGCGTCTCCAGGACGTCCACGTCGGACGGGCCGAACCCCATCCGGATACCCAGGTCCCGGGCGACGACCGCGCCGCTGCGGGAGTGGTCGCCGGGCCAGCCCTTGCCGATGTCGTGCAGCAGCCCGCCGACGAGCAGCAGGTCGGGGCGGGCGACGTCACGGGTCATGCCGGCGGCGCCGGCCGCGCACTCCACCAGATGCCGGTCGACGGTGAAGCGGTGCACCGCGTTGCGCTGCGGGCGATTGCGCACCCGCTCCCAGTCCGGCAGCAGCCGTACGATCAGCCCGGCCTGGTCCAGGGCCTCCCACACCGCGATCGCGGGCGGTCCGGCGCCGAGCAGCCCGACCAGGGCGTCCCGGGCCTCGGCCGGCCACGGAACCGGCATCGGCGCGGACTTCTCGGCGAGCCGCTCGACGGTGGCGGGGGCCAGCGGCAGCCCGGCCTGGGCGGCGGCCGCGGCCACCCGCAGCACCAGCGTGGGGTCGGTCGCGTCGGTGCCCCGGGCCAGCACCGCCTCGCCGGCCTGCTCGACCACGCCGTCGGCCAGCGGCCTGCGCTCGGCCCGGCCGGCGGGCGCGCAGAACCGGTCGACGTGCCGCCACAGGATGTCGGCGGCATAGGTCACGGTGCGCGCCGCCTCGGCGATGGCGCGCAGCAGCACGTTGGCGTCCAGCAGCCCAAGGGCGTGCGCGATCGTCTCCTGCTCCTGCAGGACGAGCCGGTCGGAGGCTCGCCCGGTCACCTCGTGCAGGGCGTGCCGTACGTCCAGCAGCAGCTCGTAGGCGTCCCGGACCCGCCGGTCCGGCGCGGGCGCCACCCAGGAGGCGGCGACGGCGCTCATGACGTGCACGTCGCGCATCCCGCCGTGGGAGTCCTTGACGTCCCCCTCCAGCAGGAACGCCAGCTCACCCTGCTCCGCCCAGCGCTCGCGGGTCATCGTGGCGAGCTCGGCCAGCCGCCGCCGCGCGTCCGCCCGCCAGTCCGCCAGGACGGCCGTGCGCAGCTCGTCGGCCAGCGTGTGGTCACCGGCGATCCGGCGGGCCGAGAGCAGGCCCAGCGCCGCCTTCATGTCGTCCCGGGCGACCGCGCGGGCCTCGGTGAGGGTACGGACCGAATGGTCCAGCCGGATCCCGGAGTCCCAGACGGGGTACCAGATGCGGTCGGCGAGCTCGGCGACGTCCGCCCGGCCGCGGTGCAGCAGCACCAGGTCCAGGTCGCCTCCGGGGGTGAGCTCCCTGCGGGCGTGGCTGCCCACCGCGATCAGCGCGACGCCGGGCTCCGCGCCGAGCAGCCCCGCCAGCCAGCGGTCCAGCTCGTCGGCGCGCGCCGTCCGGGCGCCCTGGCGCTGCCGGCGGGCGCGGACCGAGCGGTCGGGCGCGTGCCCGGCCTCCTCCGACGGCTCAGCGGTACCGGGCGCCATCGCTTCGTTGTGCACCAGCTCTCCTTTCACCCCCCGGGCGATCGCGCCTGTGTCCGGCCGTCCACACCGTGTCTCCCGAGCATGTCACGGTGCCGTTACCGAGATGTTTCCCTCCACGAGCGAAAGAGCGCCCCGAGCCCATTCCCTTCGTGATCATGCAATCGATCGTCGATCGATTGCATGATCACGGCAGGGATTGGGCTCAGGGCGCCCTCTGTCCGGTTTCGCGTCCGGCGGTCGGTCTCTCCCCCGATCACACAGCGTGCGTTCAGAGCGCCTCGGCGCCGGTCTCTCCGGTACGGACCCGGATCACCGTGTCGACCGGGACACTCCAGACCTTGCCGTCACCGATCTTGCCGGTCTGAGCGGCCTTGACCACGACGTCCAGGACGTCCTCGGCCTCCTCGTCGTCCACGAGGACCTCGACCTTGAGCTTCGGCACCAGGTCGACCTTGTACTCCGCGCCGCGGTAGACCTCGGTGTGGCCCTTCTGACGGCCGTAGCCGCTGGCCTCACTGACCGTCAGCCCCTTGACCCCGAAGGTCTCCAGGGCGGCCTTCACGTCATCGAGCTTGAACGGCTTGATGACCGCTGTGATCAGCTTCATGCGTCCGCCTCCACCTTCGTCGCCTTTGCCTCCGCGGCCGAGGCCGAGGCTGCCGTGACCGCGGCCAGGGTTCCGCTGCCACTGTGTCCGGGAGCGAGGTCGTACGCGCTCTCCGCGTGCACGGCGATGTCGATGCCGGCGACCTCGTCGTCCTCGCTGACCCGGAAGCCGATCGTCTTGTCGATGATCTTGCCGATGATCCACGCCATGAGGAAGGAGTACAGGCCGATGACCACCGGGGCGAGGGCCTGCAGGCCCAGCTGCCGGAGGCTGTGGTCACCGTAGAGGACGCCCTGGCCCTGCTTGGTGTCCGCCACCGGGTAGCGGGACAGGATGCCCAGCGAGACGGCGCCGATGAGGCCGCCCACCAGGTGGACGCCGACCACGTCGAGCGAGTCGTCGTAGTTCAGCTTGTACTTCAGGCCGACCGCGTAGGCGCAGATCGCACCGGCCAGGGCACCGAGCACCACGGCGGCCCAGGGGTCGATGAAACCGCAGGCCGGAGTGATGGCCACCAGGCCCGCGACGGCACCCGAGGCGACGCCCAGCGAGGTCGAGTGCTTGTCACGGAGCTTCTCGACGATGATCCAGGCACCCGCGGCGGCGGCGGTCGCGATCTGGGTGTTCATGAACGCCAGGGCCGCGGTGCCGTCGACGGCGAGCTCGGAACCGGCGTTGAAACCGAACCAGCCGAACCACAGCAGCCCGACGCCCAGCAGCGTGTAGCCGAGGTTGTGCGGCCGCATCGGCTCCTTCGGCCAGCCCTTGCGCTTGCCGAGCACGAACGCGAGTGCCAGGCCCGCCGCACCGGCGTTGACGTGGACGACGGTGCCGCCGGCGAAGTCCTCTACGCCCCACTGCGTCAGCCAGCCGCCGCCCCAGACCCAGTGGGCCACGGGGAAGTAGACCAGCGTCGCCCACGCGACCGAGAAGATCACCCAGGCGCCGAACTTGGTACGGTCCGCGACGGCACCGCTGATGAGGGCCACGGTGATGATGGCGAACGTCAGCTGGAACGCGGAGAACACCAGGCTCGGCATACCGGAGCCGTCCGCCTTGGTGGCGGTGTCGATCAGGCTCTGCAGCCCGACCTCCTTGACGCCACCGATGACCTTGTTCAGCGTGTCGTTGCCGTTCGTGCCGAACGCGAACGCGTGGCCGTAGAGGACCCACGCCATGGTCACCGTGATGATGCTGACGAACGACATCATCATCATGTTGAGCACGCTCTTGGCCCGGGTCATGCCACCGTAGAAGAACGCCAGGCCTGGCGTCATCAGCAGGACGAGCGCGGTGGCCGCGATCATCCACGCTGTCGTACCGGTATCGATCTTCATCTCGGAGAGAGTCCTCCCTGACGCGGTTTTTGGACTGCTCAGAGATTCCGGTGTCGCGGTTTCACCTACGAGGCTCTCGTGTTTCGGTGGTGTGAAACCACATCACCGGGTGTTTCGAATATGTTTCATATCCTTCACAACTGGCACGTTCCACTCGGGAGAGTTCCCAATTTTCATCGGAACTCGCTCAGAAAACCGACGTTTAGTCTCCGAGGATGGCGTCGACGAAAGCCTCGGGCTCGAAGGGCGCGAGGTCGTCCGGCCCCTCTCCCAGGCCGACGAGCTTGACCGGGACGCCGAGCTCGCGCTGGACGGAGATGACGATGCCGCCCTTGGCCGTGCCGTCGAGCTTGGTCAGCACGATCCCCGTGACGTTGACGACCTCGGCGAAGATCCGTGCCTGCCGCAGGCCGTTCTGCCCGGTGGTGGCGTCCAGGACGAGCAGCACCTCGTCCACCTCGGCCTGCTTCTCGACGACCCGCTTGACCTTGCCGAGCTCGTCCATCAGGCCGGTCTTGGTGTGCAGGCGGCCGGCCGTGTCGACGATGACGGTGTCGACCTTGCTCTCGATGCCCTGCTTGACGGCCTCGAAGGCCACGCTGGCCGGATCCGAGCCCTCCGGCCCGCGGACCACCTCGGCCCCCACCCGGGTGCCCCAGGTGACGAGCTGGTCGGCGGCGGCGGCGCGGAAGGTGTCGGCGGCGCCCAGCAGCACGGTGCGCCCGTCCCCGACCAGGACTCTGGCCAGCTTGCCGCAGGTGGTGGTCTTGCCGGTGCCGTTGACCCCGACGACGAGCACCACGGCGGGCCGGTTCGCGTGCGGCTCGGTGCGCAGGGCCCGGTCCAGGTCCGGCCCGATCTGCGCCACCAGCTCGTTCTTGAGCAGCTCGCGTACCTCCTGCGGCCCGCGGCTGCCCAGCACCTTCACCTTGGTCCGGAGGTCGTCCACGATCAGCCGGGTCGGGGCGACGCCCACGTCGGCGGTGATGAGGGTGTCCTCGATCTCGTCCCACGCGTCGTCGTCGAGCGAGTCCCGGGAGAGCACGGCCAGCAGGGTCTTGCCGAAGCCGCTCTGCGAGCGGGCCAGCCGCGCGCGCAGCCGGACCAGCCGGCCCGCCGACGGCGGCGGCAGCTCGATCTCCGGGGCGGGCGGCGCCTCGACCACGGGCGCCGTGGCGGCCGGGGCGACCAGGTCGTCCTCGGTGACCGTGGTGCCACCCGGCCGGGTGGGCACCTCGGGCCGCGCGGGAGGCGGCACCGTGCGGCGTCCGGGCCGCAGCAGGAACAGCCCACCTCCGACCACGACGACGGCGAGCACGGCCAAGGCGACGATGAGGATCACATATTCCATAGCGCCCTCAAGTCTCTCAGACCAGAAGCCCTGCCATGGTCAGTCGGAGGTCAAGGCGCCGCGCTCCGACCGTTCCCACTCGTCGACGTTGCGCAGCAGCGCCTCCAGGTAGGAGCGCAGGTGGGTGCGGTAGACCTCGCTGTAGGTCCGCAGATAGGCGAGCTCACGCTCCAGCTCCTGCCGGTTCGAGGGGTCCGGGGCCGCGGGCACCGGCACCGCGGCCGCCGCCATCGCGGCCTGCTGGTGGGCGCCCTCCAGCACCTGGACCGCCCGGGTGCGGGCATCACCGAGGATCTCGTCCCGGTGCCGTCTGGCCTCGGCCGCCAGGTCCCGGCCGTAACGCTCGGCCTCGGCGACGTACTGGTCGGCGGTCTGCTGGGCCTGGGACAGGACCCGCACGGCCTGCAGGTGCGCGTCCTCGGGCCGCATGGTCGCGGACGCCTCGTTGGAGACCCGCTCCCGCAGCCGGGAGACCTCGTCCGAGAGCGCGGCCCGCTCGTTGAGCACCTGGAGCAGCTCCCGCTGGACCCGCTCGAAGAAATAGTCGACCTGCTGTTCGTCGTAACCACGGCGGCCCAGCGCCGCCTTGCCGAAGTGCACCGACTGCAGCTCGGCCGGGCTCAGCCTGGAAGCCTCACCACGCGTCGCCGGAAGATTCGCCGCCGGAAGATTCAGGGGATTCAAAGAGCTCACCTCTGTGCGTCGCCGAAGGATTCCAGCCTGATGTGGTCTCTGCCAAGACCCAGTCGTTCGAGCCGTGCGGCAGTGGCGACCGCCATGTCCGGCGGGCCGCAGATGTAGGCGTCGTGACCGTCCCACCGGCCGTGCCTGGCCACGACGTCGGGCAGATCCCCCTGCTCCGCGCCGGCGACCGCCTCGTCGGACACCGTCGGCACCACGGTCAGCCACGGCAGCTGAGCCTGGCGTTTGCGCAGATCGTCGAGGTCGTAGAGCGCGTCGGAGGTGCGGGCCCCGAAGAACAGATGGACGCGCGGCGGGGTCTCCTTGGCGGCGAGCTGCTCCAGGATGGCCTTCAGCGGGGCCAGGCCGGTGCTGCCCGCGATGAGCAGGACGTCCCGGGTGGAGGTCTCGTTGAGGGTCAGCGTGCCGATCGCGGGCCCCAGCCGCAGCCAGTCCCCGACGCGCAGGCTCCGCACCAGCGCGTGGCTGACCGAACCCCCGTCCACCAGCCGGACGTGGAAGTCGATGGTGTGGTCGGACCGGGGCGCGTTGGCCATCGACAGGTACCGCCAGGCCCGCGGCCGGGCCCGGGTCTCCACGGCCACGGACTGGCCGGGCAGGTAGGGCAGCGGCTGGTCGGGGGCGACCCGGAACACCGCGAGGTCGAACCGCCGCCGCTCATGGCTGATGACCTGGGCGTTCCACCAGGCGGGCCGCACGCCGCCGTCGTCGTGCGCGGCGTCCAGCATCACCTTGGACACCAGGCCGTAGGCGGCGGCCCACTCCTTGGCGAGTTCCTCGGTCCAGGAGACGCCCGAGAAGTAGCGCAGCGTGGCGAGCAGGCTGGCCCCCACCTCGGGGTAGTGCTCGGCCACGATGCTGAACTTGCGGTGGTCGCGCCCGAGCTGCTGCAGGAAGGGCACCAGCTCGGGCAGCGCGTCCACCTGGGAGACGATCCGGCCGAGCGCGCCGAGCAGCTTGTCGCGCTGCTGGCTCATCCCGACCGGGAACATGTCCCGTAGATGCGGGTTCCGTACGAACAGGTCAGAGTAGAAGAACAGTGCTACGGCGTCGCCGTGCTGCGCCACCTGCGCGAAGTTGTCCTTCAATCGCTGAGCATCCACGCCTCATGACCCTACAGCGACATTTGTGACCAAAGTGACGGATGTGACTTGTCAGGCAGCAGGAGCTTCGATCATGACCTGCGAGACGACGCCGTACGCCTCCGCCCAGTCCTTGGCGAGATCATCGTTCCACTGGTCGCCACTGAAGTGCTCCAAGGTGGCGAGCAGGCTGCCACCGACCGCGGGGAAGTGCTCGGGGAGCGCGCCGAAGCCCTCGTGCCTGCGGCCGAGGTCCTGCAGGAAGGGCACCAGCGCCGCGGGGTCGTCGACCGTCGAGACGATGTACGACAGCGCGGAGAGCAGCTTCTCGTGCTGGGCCTTCATCGAGCCGGAGAACAGCGGCCGCACTCCCGGGTTCTTCTCGAACAGGTCCGCGTAGAAGAACTCGGCCACCTCGATGCCGTGCGTACCGACGAGCGCGAAATTGTCCTTGAGACGCTGCGGTTCCATACGATCTCCCAATCGGTACGTTGATCCATTTCGGGTCATATACCTAGTGGTATCGGTGGATCATGCGCAACCCCGGCAGGGCACCGGCCTGCACCGAGATCAGGCGGGCTCGGGCTCGCGCAGCCGCTGACTGACGACCTGGGTCACGCCGTCGCCGCGCATGCTCACCCCGTAGAGGGCGTCCGCGCCCTCCATGGTCCGCTTCTGGTGGGTGATCATGATGAGCTGCGAGGACTCGCGCAGCTCCTCCAGCACCCCGAGCAGCCGCTGGGTGTTGGTGTCGTCGAGCGCCGCCTCGACCTCGTCGAGGACGTAGAACGGCGAGGGCCGGGCACGGAAGATCGCCACCAGGATGGCGACGGCCACCAGGGACCGCTCACCGCCGGACAGCAGCGACAGCCGCTTGACCTTCTTGCCCGGCGGCCGGGCCTCGACCTCCACCCCGGTGGTGAGCATGTCGTGCGGCTCGGTCAGGGTCAGCCGCCCCTCGCCGCCGGGGAAGAGCCGGGCGAAGACCCGCTCGAACTCCCGCGCGGTGTCCTCGAACGCCGCGGCGAACACCTGCTGCACCCGGTCGTCGACCTCCTTGACGACGGTCAGCAGGTCGCGCCGGGTCTTCTTCAGGTCCTCGAGCTGCGAGGTGAGGAACGCGTGCCGCTCCTCCAGCGCCGCGAACTCCTCCAGGGCGAGCGGGTTGACCTTGCCCAGCAGCGTCATCTGCCGCTCGGCCGCCTTGGCCCGCTTCTCCTGGACGGCCCGGTCGTACGGCTGCGGAACGGCGTCCGGAGCGGCCTCCGGCCCCGGCGGGATGAGCTGGTCGGGCCCGTACTCGGCGATGAGGCCCGCGACCTCCATGCCGTACTCCTCCAGCGCCCGCTCCTCCATCTGCTCCAGCCGCAGGCGCTGCTCGGCGCGGGCCACCTCGCTGCCGTGCACGACGTTGACCAGCCGCTCCAGCTGGGTCGACAGGTCGCGTACCTGGGTGCGGACGACCCTGAGCTCGGCGTCCCGGGCCGCCCGGGCCCGCTCGGCGGCCTCCCGCTCGGCGACGGCGACGTCCAGCGACACCTCGATGCGCTCCAGGGCCAGCCGGCCGGCCCTGCCGACCGCCTTGGCGATGCGGGCCTCGCGCTCCAGGCGCTTCCTGCGGGCCTCCGCCCTGGCGCGCTGCTCCCGCTCGCGGCGGGCGCCGCGCTCCAGCGCGTCGGCCCGCCCGGCGATCGCCTTGACCCGCTCCTCGGCCGTGCGGACCGACAGCCGCGCCTCCATCTCGGCGGAGCGCAGCTCCTGGCAACGGGCGTTCAGCTCGTCCCGGTCGCCGCCGTCGAACTCCTCGAAGGTCTCGGTCTCCGCCTCGGCCATGGCGAGCCGCTCTTCGAGCCGCTCCATCGCCTCGACGTCACGCGCGCGGGCCTCCCCGGCCGTCCGGGCGGCCTTGTCCAGGCGCTCGACCTCGCCCCTGGCGGCCCGTACCCCGGCCTCCAGCCGCGCGGCGGCCTTGGCCTCCTGAGCGGCCTTGGCGTCCGCGTCGCGGAGCCGTGCCCGCACCCGGTCCAGCGCCGACTGCGCCTGGTTGACCATCGACTGGGCCTGGCCGACCGCCGCCTGGGCGGCCTCCAGCTCGGCCTGGGCCCGCTGGTCGCCGGCGGCGGCCTCGGTCAGCGCGTCCGCAGTCCGCGCCGCCGCCTCCTGGGCGGTGAGGAGGTCCTTGCCCGCCTCGTCCAGGGTCACCCGCATCTGCAGCAGGCTCTGCCCGCCGCCCGTGCCGCCGCTCTGTGCCCAGTGCGCGCCGAGCAGATCGCCGTCACGGGTCACCGCGCGCAGCTCCGGCTCGGCGGCCACCAGCGCCCGGGCGGCCGCCAGGCCCGCGACGACGACCACGCCGTGCAGCAGGTGCCGCAGCGCGGGCAGCACGGAGTCCGGCACGGAGATCAGGTCCAGCGCGTACTCGGCGCCGTCCGGGAGGGCGGCCCGCGGCCGTTCCGGCGCCGGCCCGGACCCGACGACCAGGCCGGCCCGCCCGGCCTCCCGGTCGCGCAGCAGGGTCAGCGCGGCCTCCGCCGTGTCGAGCGAGCCGACCGCGACGGCCTCGGCGGCGGCCCCCAGCGCGGCGGCGACCGCCACCTCGGCGCCGGGCCGCACGGTGAGCAGGGACGCCATGGTGCCGAGCACGCCGTCGAGGCCGGCTCCCAGCAGCACCTCGCCGCCGTCGGCGGCGCTGCCCAGGGTCAGCTCAAGCGCCTCGATCCGGGCCTGCAGGGCGGCCACCTGGCGCTGCGCCTGCTGATCCGCGGCGCGGGCGGCCGCGACGGCCTCCCGGGCCCGCCGGACCGCGTCCTTGGGGCCGTTGACCGACTCGCGTGCCGTGTCGGCGGCGGTCCGGGCCTCCGCGAGCGCCTCCTGGGCCATCTCGTGGTCGGCGGCGAGCTCGGGATCCTCGACGGCCTTGGTCTCGTAGGCCTCATACTCGCCCTGGGCGGTGTCCGCCCGCTCCTCGGCCTCCACCCGGGCGGTGGTGAGCCGCCCTATCTCCGACTCCCCCGCCTGGACCTTGCTGCGCAGCGCCTCCACCTGGCCGCGCAGCCGGGCCAGTCCCTCCCGCCGGTCGGCGGCGGCCCGGGCGGCGGCCTGCAGCCGGCGCTCCTCTTCCTTGAGGGCCGCCTCGGCCTCGGTGCGTTCCCGTACGGCTCCGGTCAGCGCCTCCTGGGCGTCCTCGAGCAGCTCGCGCAGCACCTCCTCCTGCGCGCGGACCTCGGCGGCCTCCCGCTCCATGTCCTCCGGGTCGCGGCCGCGCACGGCCTCGCCCTGGCTCCCGGCGGCGTGCCGGTGCCGTTCGGCGGCGACGCCGGCGACGCCCTTGAGCCGCTCCTTGAGCGAGGAGAGCTGGAACCAGGTGTCCTGGACGGCGGCCAGCCGGGGCGCCTCGGCCTGCGCCTCGGCCTCCAGCTCGGTCTCCCGGGTCTGCGCGTCGTGCAGGCCCTTCTCGACGGCGGCGCGCCGCTGGCGTACGGCCGCCTCGTCCGCGGCCTCCTCCTCCAGCTTCCCGCGCATCGTCAGCAGATCGTCGGCGAGCAACCGGAGCCGGGAGTCGCGCAGCTCCGCCTGGATCACCGCGGCCCGGCGGGCGATCTCGGCCTGCTTGCCGAGCGGCTTGAGCTGGCGGCGCAGCTCACCGGTGAGGTCCTGGACGCGGGTCAGATTGGCCTGCATGGCGTCCAGCTTGCGGAGCGCCTTCTCCTTGCGCTTGCGGTGCTTGAGGACGCCGGCGGCCTCCTCGATCACCGCGCGCCTGCCCTCGGGGCCGGAGTTCAGGGCGGCGTCGAGCTGGCCCTGGCCGATGATCACGTGCATCTCCCGGCCGATGCCGGAGTCCGAGAGCAGCTCCTGGACGTCCAGCAGCCGGCAGGAGTCCCCGTTGATGGAGTACTCGCTCTGGCCGGACCGGAACAGCAGCCGGCTGATCGTCACCTCGGAGTAGTCGATCGGCAGCGCGCCGTCGGCGTTGTCGATGGTGAGGATGACCTCGGCGCGGCCCAGCGGCGGCCGGCTGGCGGTGCCGGCGAAGACGACGTCCTCCATCTTGCCGCCGCGCAGCGACTTGGCCCCCTGCTCGCCCATCACCCAGGCGAGCGCGTCGACGACGTTCGACTTGCCCGAGCCGTTGGGGCCCACCACACAGGTGATGCCGGGCTCGAAGCGCAGCGTGGTCGAGGACGCGAAGGACTTGAAACCGCGCAGCGTCAGGCTTTTGAGATACACCCGCGCGCTCTCCTCGTCCTCATGGCGTGGGAACGTGCGAAGAGGTCGCACCCCCCGGTCGGTGGCCGCTCGGTCCCGCGGCCTGCCTCAGCAGGTCGAACGATACCGGTCGTCGGACCGCACACCGGGGATTCCGGCTGCGGCCCGCGTTCCCAATGTGCCATGATCCGCCCACATGAGCGGTCCGTCCCGGCAAACAGCGATGTCACGGCGCGCCGTCCTGCGGAGCGGCACGTTCCGCTCGGCCACCGCGGCACGGACGTGAACCCGCCGGCGGCGGCCGGGGGCGGTCCTGCCACGCGGCCCGGCCGGAGGGCCGTACGAGAGGACCGTACGAAGGGTGCCACGACGGGTCGTACGGGGGCCGGCAGGGCGGGGCCAGGTCTCTTTTCTCGACCGAAACCTGACCTGACCTGGCCTTTCTCTGTGCCGTTTCTCTGGCGGCCTTTCTCGGCCCGCCTTTTCTCCGGTGGCCACCGGAGAGCTCCCCGACGGGGCCCTGGACGACGCCCTGACGGTTCCCCGGCCGTTCATTGAACGCGGCTTGACGGGCACGTGACGGACACGTGATGCGGGCGTGATGCGGCGTGACGGAATCGACCCGAGAAATGGGACGTCACTGGACAAAACAAAAGGGACGCCGGAGCGGCGTCCCAGGTGTTGTGCAGTTCTTGCGCCGTGCACGGACAGTGACGTGCGCGGACGGTTATGTCAGCGCTGGTTCACGGTCCTTCAAGATCAGGACCTCGTCCTGATCAACCGATGCCAGTACGTCGTTCTCCGACTGAAGCCGCAGGAGCTCGGCTTCAAGGTCCCGAACACGCCGCTGGAGACGTCGCATCTCTGCGACGATCCGGGGGTCGGGACCGCCGACGTGGCCAAGTAGAGCCTTCGCCATGATTAAGGGTCCTCCACGCTGAGTAACCAGCAGGAACCGCGCATGAAGAGAAATCCAAGTCGATGCGCGTATCATCTAGGGTCGCACCAGCTGGTGTGTCGGTCAAGACGGACATCACATGCCGGTAACAACATGTCCCCCCGAGTTTAGCACTTACGAAGCCGATTCCCGCACCGGGTCACCTTTCCAGGAAATCAGCCAGGTCACCGCGGGGAGAGCCCCACTGCTCCACCACTCCGGAGACCCGGCCCGGGGTCCCCGGAGAGCGCAGCAGCTCCAGCAGCCGCTCACAGGCCGCCCGCGGCCCCTCGGCGACCACCTCGACCCGCCGGTCCCGCAGATTGGCCGCCGAGCCCACCAGACCCAGCTCCAGCGCCCTCGCCCGGACCCACCAGCGGAACCCGACCCCCTGCACCTGCCCCCGCACCCACGCGGTCAGCCGTACCGTCTCGCCGGGGTCCTGCGCCGTGGCTCCCATCCGGACCTCTTCCTCGCGAATCCCCTCCGGACCGGTATTCCCGCCGGTGCCTGTGCCGATGTCACCGCCGGTGTCTCCGCGGGCGTCCCTGCCGATGTTCATGGTCATCGATCGTAGGACCCGGCGGCGAGCTCAGAGCCGGGGCCTGCGGGGGCGCGGCTGGCAGCGGGGGCAGCTGTAGGACGAGCGGTTCATGAACACGTCGCGGCGGATCGGCGTGCCGCACCGCTCGCAGGGCTCGTCCCGGCGCCCGTAGGCGTTCAGCGACCGGTCGAAGTAGCCGCTCTCCCCGTTGACGTTGACGTAGAGGCTGTCGAAGGAGGTGCCCCCGACGTTCAGGGCCGCCGCCATGACCTCTCGTGCGGCCGTCAGGAGCCGGGCGGCCTCGGCGCGGGTCATGGTCTCGGTCGGGCGTGCCCAGTGCAGCCTGGACCGCCACAGGGCCTCGTCCGCGTAGATGTTGCCCACGCCGCTGATCAGAGACTGGTCGAGCAGCGCACGCTTGATCCCGGTACGCCGCCGCCGGAGCGACCGGAAGAACGTCTCCTCGTCGAAGGCCTCCTCCAGCGGGTCCGGGGCGATGTGCGCGATGGCCCGCGGCACCGTGGGCTCCGCCGTGGAGACGGGCCCGGCCGGCGCGGGGGCCGCGTTCACGGCGTCACGGGCGGTGCCGGCGGCATGGGCCGTGCCGCCGAAGACGTCGGCGACCAGCTCGTCGATCATGAGATGGCCGAAGGTCCGCTGGTCCACGAAGCGGAGGTCCAGCCCGCCGTCGGTGAAGGTGACCCGTACCCGCAGATGCTTCTCGAAGGGCCGGTCGGCCTCTCCCACCAGCAACTGCCCGCTCATCCCCAGATGCGCCAGCAGCGCCTCCCCCTCCGCCGTCGCCCTCCCTTCGTGGTCATGCAATCGCCGGTCGATCGATTGCGTGATCACGGAGGACGGGGAGGGAGAGGACGGGGAGGGGTCGCCGAGCGGGATCCAGAGGTACTTGCCGCGGCGCCGGGGCGGGAGCAGCCGGCGGCCGGTCAGCCGGGCGGCGAAGTCGCCGGGACCGGCCGGATGCCGCCGGACCGCCCGGGGGTGCAGGACCTCGGCCGACTCGACCGTACGGCCCGCGGCCCAGCTCTCCAGGCCCCGGCGCACCACTTCGACCTCGGGCAGTTCGGGCACAGCGGCATCTCCTCAGCGCACCCCGGACCATGATCGTGGCCCGGGATCGTGGGTGGGGGCTCGGGGGGCGGGGCTCAGCCGGGGGCGGTCCGGGATCCCGTGCCCGGCTCCCGCTCCCGCTGGAGGGCGAGCTCGCGGATGGCGGTCCAGGCGGCCTCGGCGGCGTGCTGCTCGGCCTCCTTCTTGCTGCGGCCCTCGCCGGACCCGTAGCTCTGCCCGCCCACGCGTACCGAGGCACGGAAGGTCTTCTGGTGGTCGGGGCCGCTCTCGTCCACGTGGTAGTCGGGGACGCCGAGCTCCTCAGTGGCGGTCAGCTCCTGCAGGGAGGTCTTCCAGTCCAGCCCGGCGCCCAGGCTGGCGGACCGGGCGATCAGCCCGTCGAACAGCCGGTGGACCAGGTCCGAGGCCTCCCCGAGCCCGAGGTCGAGATAGACCGCGCCGATGAGCGCCTCGAGCGTGTCGGCGAGGATCGAGGACTTGTCGCGGCCACCGGTGCCCTCCTCGCCCCGGCCGAGCCGGATGTGGGAGCCGAGCTCGAGGCCGCGGGCCACGCCCGCGAGGGCCCGCATGTTGACCACGGCCGCCCGGAGCTTGGCCAGCTGCCCCTCGGGCAGGTCGGGATGACCGCGGTACAGGGTGTCGGTGACGACCAGGCCCAGCACCGAGTCACCGAGGAACTCCAGGCGCTCGTTGGTGGGCAGCCCGCCGTTCTCGTAGGCGTACGAGCGGTGCGTCAGGGCCCGCTCCAGCAGCGCCGGGTCGAGCTTGACGCCCAGTCCGGCCTCCAGCTCGGCACGGTCGGACAGGGGTTCGGGAAACTTGGTGTTCACGTGTCCTCCTCGTAGGTCGGCGCCACATCGTGGGCCAGTCGCTACGGCGAGTGACGTGTACGACGGTGTTCCGGTGCTCCCGCCGGAGGACCGGAGACGACGCACGTGAGAGGGGTTCCGCGAAGACGAGGTCCCCGCCGGTGAGCCGACGCTCCGGCGTGCACCACGGCCTCGGGCTGCCCCGCCACCCGCTCGACGGGATGGGATCGCGTCGGGACGGATCCGCGCACCGCGCGCATCCGGCCCCTACCGCGAGAACGGAAGGATTGCACGACCACGTGTCGTGATCATGCAATCCCGCCGCCGTCCATGGATCAGGACACCTCGATGACCTGACGTCGGTCGTACGTGCCGCAGTTGGCGCACGCGGTGTGCGGCAGCTTCTGCTCCCGGCACTGCGGGCATGCGACCAGGGTCGGCGCGGCGGCCTTCCACTGCGAACGCCGGTGCCGCGTGTTGCTGCGCGACTTCTTCCGCTTCGGGACGGCCACTTCAGCCCTCCTGGCTTTCTTCTCGTAGGTCAGTGATGCCCTGCAGAGCCGCCCACCGGGGGTCAACGGCGTCGTGATGGTGGTCGGGACCGGCTTCCGCCAGCTTCACACCGCACTCCGAGCACAGGCCGGGACAGTCGTCCCGGCACAGCGGGGACAACGGTAGCGCGAGCACCACCGCGTCCCGGAGCACCGGCTCGAGATCGATGAAATCTCCTTCGAGGCGGCGTTCGTCCTCCTCGGCCTCCCCGCCGGAGCGGGTGTCGGTGTAGACGAAGAGCTCCTGGAACTCCACCTCGAACTCCGAGCTGAAAGGTTCCAGGCACCGCGCGCACTCCCCGACCAGGGGTACGCGCGTCGTGCCCGACAGCAGCACGCCCTCCATCACCGCCTCGAGCCGGATGTCCAGCTCGAGATCCGCGTCTTTGGGAACGCCGACCATCTCGACGCCGAGATCCGCCGGTGCCGGCACGACCAGGTGCTCCGTCCGCATGGATCCCGGCCGTCGCCCCAGTGCGCGGGTGTCGAGCGCCAGGGGACCGTTGGGATCGCGACGATTCAGAGCTCTCCTGCTTTCGTGAGGCACGACGAAACACCGCCGTCGGGCATGGCCGATGACCAGCGTACCGAAACGCGGGTCGCCGACCCAACTCGGGACCGGGCCGCCGCCCGGACCGAGAGTGTGGATCACCCCTGCGCGAGACGCTCCACGAGCCGCTGCTGGATGATGTCCGGGACCAGCCCGGAGACGTCCCCGCCGTGCTTGGCGACCTCTTTCATCAGGCTCGACGAGAGGAAGGAGTACAGCGGGTTGGTGGACATGAACAGCGTCTCCACCCCCGCCAGCCGGTGGTTCATCTGCGCCATCTGCAGCTCGTAGTCGAAGTCGCTGACCGCCCGCAGCCCCTTGACGATGACGGGAATGTCGTTCTGCCGGCAGTAGTCCACGAGCAGGCCGTGGAACTTGTCCACCTTGACGTTGCCGTACTCCTTGGTCACCAGCCCGAGCATCTCGATCCGCTCGTCGACCGTGAAGAGTCCCTGCTTGGTGTTGTTGATCAGTACGGCGACAACGACTTCGTCGTAGAGCCGGGAGGCCCGGCTGATGATGTCGAGGTGCCCATGCGTGACGGGGTCGAAGGACCCGGGACAAACGACACGACGCACGAGGTGAATCCCCCTTGGTCCGGCGGGTTGGTCCGGCAAAGGCCTGCGGGCGCGACCGTACCAAATGCGTACCGTGCACCATTCTCCCGGCCCCTGCGCGAGCCGCCACCCGGCCCCCTCCCCCACGGGCCTCCCCGGCCGGCGCGGCTACGCCCGCCGGATCCGCCTCATGTCCGGCCGCTCATGCGTCCGCGCGGCCGTACCAGAAGGTCGCCTCGCCGTAGGTGCGGTGCCGTTCCGCGGTGTAGCCGGCCGGCCAGGCCAGCTCGCCGCCCCGGGTGGCGCGCTCGACCGCGACCAGGCCGTCCGCCGCCGCCCAGCCGTGGTCGCGCAGCGACTCCAGCAGGCCGGTCACCGCCTCGGCGGGATGGGCGTACGGCGGGTCGGCGAAGATCAGGTCGTACGGCTCGGAGGGCGGACGCCGGACCACCCGCTCCACCCGGTCGGTGGTCAGCAGGGCGCCGGGCAGGCCCAGCGAGGCGATGTTCTCGCGGATGACCCGGGCGGCCCGTGGGTGGGACTCGACGAGCAACGCGTGCTCGGCGCCCCGCGACAGCGCCTCCAGCCCGACCGCCCCCGACCCGGCGAAGAGATCGGCCACCCGGCAGCCCTGGAGGGGGCCGAGGAGTGCCAGCACCGTGGCGAACAGCCCCTCCCTGGCCCGGTCGCTGGTCGGCCTGGTGTCCCGCCCCGCCGGCACGGCCAGCCGACGTCCGCCCGCGCTCCCCGCGATGACCCTGCTCACGGGGTCCAGTCTGCCGCCTCCCGGGAGCTCCCGCAGCGTGGTCCCGCCTCCGCCGCGGCGGGACCGCGCCGGGTCAGGCCAGCGCCCAGCGGACCTGGGTCCGTACGCCCGGATCGGGATCGGTGAGAGCCGCGGTGAGCGCCCCGGCGACCTCGGGGCGATCGGCCCAGCGCTCCAGCGAGCGGACCGCGGCGCGGCGTACGTCCACGATGCGGTCGCCGAGCGCCCGGATCAGCGGGTTGATCGCGACGTCGGGCGGCGCGGCGCCGAGTGCGACGGCGGCACGCTTGCGGACCTGCCAGGAGGTGTGCGCGATGGCCGTGACGACCCGGCTGGCCAGCGCCTCCGGGACGCCCAGCTCGGCCGCGGCCTCGATCGCCGCCATCCGGACGACCGGGTCGTGGTCGGTGATGAGCTGCGCCAGCGCGGCGACGCCCGTCTCGGTGCCGAGCCGGCCGAGGCCCTGCGCGACCGCGACCCTGACCTCGCGGACCGGGTCGTCGGCGCTCTCCCCCACCCTGGCGACGGCCCTCAGCTCGACCAGCCCGAGCACGGCCTCCACGCGCAGATGGGCTTCGCCGTCGTGCAGTCCCTGGGTGTAGAGCTCCTCGGCGCTCTCGGCGAGCAGGCGGAGCGTCTCGGCCGCGGTGTCGCGCACGTGGGCGTCCCGGCCCCCGCTCGCGGCGAGCAGCAGCGCCTGGACGCCCTCCGACCCGATGTGCACCTCGGGCAGGACCCGCAGCGCGTCGGCGGCGATCCGCCGTACCTGATCGTCGGTGTCCGCGAGGGCCCAGGCGAGGGTGTCCCCGGCATCCCGGGGATCGCCGGCGAGCAGCCCGGCGGCGGCGCGCCGGACGGCCGGGTCCGGATGGCGGAGATACCCCTCGAGCTCGGCGGGGACGTGCTGGTCGGTGGTCGTCTCGGGCTGGATCTGATCGGTGGTCATGGCTGAGGCCTCCGGGCCGTCGGGTTCCTGACTGGGTCTCGGGAATCAGCGACGGGGACACAACGCGCTGGCCTGCCGCCGGAGGTCGACGTGCAGCCGCTCGCTCAGTGCCCGCGGAGTCATCCGCCCATCGTGTGCCACTTTTCCTATCAAGTCAATCGGCTAAATAGGAAAACGTTTCGCGCAGGGAGTTCCCCGGCCCCGGGCGCTCGGTCTAGGTCTTCTCCAGGTACTCCGCGCGGTCCGCGTCGACCAGCGCCGCCAGCTCGGCGGCCAGCAGCGGATGACCGGCCAGGTCGGGATCGGCTTCCACCAGCGCGGCCGCCTCGTCCCTGGCCTTGAGGATCACCTTCTCGTCGTAGACCAGGGTCAGCAGCCGCAGGCTGGAGGACCGCCCCGCCTGGGTCGCCCCGAGCACGTCGCCCTCGCGGCGCTGTTCGAGGTCGAGCCGGGACAGCTCGAAACCGTCGGTGGTGGAGGCGACGGCGGCCAGCCGTTCGCGGGCCTTGGTCCCCTCGGCCGCGTCGGTGACGAGCAGGCACAGCCCCGGCAGGCCGCCCCGGCCGACCCGGCCGCGCAGCTGGTGCAGCTGGGAGACCCCGAAACGGTCGGCATCCATGATCATCATGACCGTGGCGTTGGGCACGTCGACCCCGACCTCGATGACGGTGGTGGCGAGCAGCACATCGAGCTGCCGCTCGGTGAACCGGCGCATCACGGCGTCCTTCTCGTCGGGGTGCAGCTTGCCGTGCAGCACCCCGATCCGCAGGCCGGGCAGCCACTCGTGCTCCAGCCTGGGCGCGACCTCCAGGACGGCCCGCATCGGCCTGCTCTCCTCGCCCTCGCCGGCGGGGACGTCCCCCTCGTCGCCCTCCTGCTCGCCGATCCGGGGACAGACGACGTAGACCTGGTGCCCCTTCGCGGCCTCCTCACGGATCCGCTCCCACGCCCGGGCGAGGAAGGCGGGTCGCTCCGGCGGCACCACGTGGGTCTGGATCGCGGCCCGGCCGGCGGGCAGTTGCGCCAGCGTCGAGGTGTCGAGGTCCCCGAACACCGTCATCGCGACCGTACGGGGGATGGGCGTCGCGGTCATCACCAGCACGTGCGGGCGTCCGCCGGCCACCTTCTCGCGGAGCGCGTCCCGCTGCTCCACGCCGAAACGGTGCTGCTCGTCCACCACGACCAGGCCGAGGTCGGCGAACTGCACGTGCTCCTCCAGCAGGGCATGGGTGCCGACGACGATGCCGGCGGCGCCCGAGGCGGCGTCCAGCAGCGCCTGCCGCCGCGCCTTGGCGCCCTGCGAGCCGGTGAGCAGCGCCAGCCGGGTGGCGTGGTCGGCCCCGCCGAGCTGGCCGGCCTGCGCGAGCGGCCCGAGCATGGTCATCATCGAGCGGTAGTGCTGCTGGGCGAGCACCTCGGTGGGCGCCAGCAGCGCGGCCTGGCCGCCGGAGTCGACGGTCTGCAGCATCGCCCGCAGGGCGATCACGGTCTTCCCACTGCCGACGTCGCCCTGGAGCAGCCGGTGCATGGGGTGCTCGCGGCCCAGGTCGGCGGCGATCTCCTCGCCGACCGTCACCTGCCCCTCGGTGAGCGTGAACGGCAGCCGACGGTCGAAGTCCGCCAGCAGGCCGTCCTCCGTGCGGCCACGGGGCTTGGCGGGCAGTGCGCTCGCGGCCCGCCGGCGCTGGGCCAGCGCGACCTGGAGCACGAACGCCTCGTCCCACTTCAGCCGCCTGCGGGCCTGCCTGAGCTCATCCTGGTCGCGCGGGCGGTGGATGCCCTCGTAGGCCTGCCGCAGGCCGACGAAGCCGTGCCGCTTCAGGCTGGGGCCCGGCATCGGGTCCGGGCCGAGGTCCAGGGTGTCGAGGACCAGCTTCACGCACTCCTGGATCGTCCAGGTGTCCAGGCCCTTGGTGGCCGGATAGACCGGGATCATCTCCTCGGCCCACTCCTGGGCCGCCTCGGCCGCCCCCCTGGCCGCCACGACGCGGTACTCCGGATGGGCGAGCTGCCGCTGCGGCCGGCCGGTTCGCGGGAAGTACGTCGAGATCTTTCCGGCGAACAGGCCACGGGTGCCGGGCGAGAGCTCCTTCTCGGGCCGGTAGGAGCCCTTGCGGCCGAAGAAGCTCAGCTTGAGCTCACCGGTCCCGTCGGTGACGGTGATCTCGAGCACGTAGTCCGGCCGGCGGTTCAGCGTGCGCCCCTGGACCTTCACCACCTCGGCCATCACGGTGACGTGCTCGCCGTCCTGCAGCCCGGCCAGCTCGGTGAGCTCCCCGCGGTGCGCGTACCGCCGCGGGTAGTGGTGCAGCAGGTCCCCGACCGTGTCGAGGCCGAGGCCGCTGCTCATCACTTTGGCCGTCTTGTCACCGAGCACCTTGCGCAGCGGCTCGTCGGGTTTCGCCACGGTCCCCATTACAGCCCATCCCGCGGACACGGGTCGCCATCGCGGGCGGCCGTCGGCTTCGATCCGGTCACCGGGAGAGCGCGCCCTGGTAAAGAATCGGACTACAGCTTGCGTTGTTGGGTAAAGCCGACACAGCCTTCAAGTAACACCAAATCGCCACAAAGGAGTGGAGATAGTCGTGGTCGCCCACCTGGAAGAGACCGTCGCCGAGCAGCGCTTCGCCAGCGCCCGCCTGGAGGAACTGGCCGGGCTGCTGTGCGCGGCGGGACTGTACGCCAGGGTCAACCTGCCGATCGGCCGCCCGCCGAGCCTGCACGTGGTCAATCCCGCCGCGCCGGGGCTGGAGGAGCACGTGGTCATCGAGCGCCGTGACCGGGGCGAGTGGTGGTTGCGGTGGAGCTGGGCCGAGGAGATCGCGCCGGCCGGCGAGCTGGACCGTGCGGTCGACACCATCCGCCGGGTGCTGGGCGTGAGCGCCTGACCTACTCCACCTTTCACTCCGCCTTCACTCCACGCCGATGAGCAGCGGGTAGAGCTCCTGGCGGCCCTCGTAGACGGCGGCCTCGACGTCGGGGCGGGTGGTGTGCAGGTACCGCTCCAGGGTCTCCGGCAGCTCGGCGGAGGCAGCGAGGCCGGGGATGAGGGTGACCAGCTCGCCGCCGCCGGAGAGCATCCGGTCGAGGATCTCCGTCGCGACCTCGGTGAGATCCGTGCCGATCACCCGTACGTCGCCGTCGATCAGGCCGAGGACGTCGCCCGGCTGGCAGATGCCGACACTCGTGAAGGCCTCGTGGACGGCGATCTGCAGGTGGCCGAACCTGGTGGCGCCCGCCGCCCTGGTCATCGCGATCACGTCGTCGTGGAAGCGCCGCAGCGGATCGTGCACGGCCAGCGCCGCCAGTCCCTGGACCGAGGCCTTGGTCGGCACCACCGCGATCCGGACCCCGCTGTCGCGGGCACCGTCCGCGGCGGCGTGCGCGATCGCGAGCACCTCCGGCTCGTTGGGCAGCACCGCCACCTCGTCGCCGGCGCTCAGGATCGCCTCCAGCAGCACCGCCAGCGCCGGCACCGTGCCCGACTCGCGCCGGACGACCCGCGCCCCGCCGCTCTCGAACAGCTCGGCCAGCCCGTCGGCCGCGGTCACCGCGACGACCCCGCGGCCGGTGCACGGGGCCTGCCGCAGCCCGTGCTCACCGGAGGCCCGCAGATACGTCACCCGGATGCGGTGCGCCCGTCCCGCCGCCAGCCCGGCCTCGATGGCGGCCCCGGCGTCGTCGACGTGCACATGGACGTTCCACAGGCCGTCACCGCCGACCACGACGAGCGAGTCGCCGAGCCCGTCGAGTTCCCGGCGCAGCGGCGGGATCACCTCGTCGGTGGCGTCCAGCAGGTACATGACCTCGTAGGCCGGGCCGGGCTCCTCCGGCGGCGCCTCGCGTTCGGCCACCGCCGCGCGGACCGGCACGTCGTAGTGGTCGGGGAACTCCTCGCAGATCACCGCGGCGAGAGCGTCGAACACGACGCACAGCCCGGCCGCCCCGGCGTCGACCACGCCGTTCCTGGCCAGCACGTCCAGCTGCCCGGTGGTGCGCAGCAGGGCGGCACGCGCCCCCTCGGCCGCGGCACGGGCCACGCCCGCCAGCGTCCGGTCGGTGGACACCCGGTCGCCCGCCCGCGCGGACGCGGCGTCCAGCACGCTGAGGATGGTGCCCTCCACCGGATGGCCCACGGCCGTGCGGGCGAGCCCGGACGAATGCGCGAGCGCCCGGAAGAGCACCTCCCCGCCCTTGGCCGGGCCGTGGTCGCCGAGCACCTCGGTCAGCCCGCGGAAGACCTGGCTGACGATCACTCCCGAGTTGCCGCGGGCTCCCAGCAGCGCCCCCTGGGTCAGCGCCTGCCAGGTCTCCGCGACGTCCGCCCCGTCCGGCAGCGCCTCCACCGCCTCTGCCGCCGCCAGCAGGGTCAGATGCAGGTTGGTCCCGGTGTCCCCGTCGGGCACCGGGAACACGTTGAGGGCGTCGATCTCCTCCCGGGTACGGCCGAGTGCGTCGGCCGCGAGCCTGCACCAGGTGCGTACGGTCGCCACGTCGAGGACCTCCCGCACGCAAACCTCCCGGTCTCGCCACGTTGTGATGTGCCCTCAGTATTCTTCATCGCACGGACCATCCCGGTATGACTAGGGATCGGCCGCCGATTCGCCGTCCGGCCGCCGGTTCGGCTACCCTGACGTGAGCGTCCCGGATCGGGACCTCTTCAGCGAGCGCCCGTTCAGGGTCATCGATTTTCGACACACCTTTGGAGTTTCCCGTGGCTTCCGTTTGCGACGTGTGCGGCAAGGGACCCGGGTTCGGCATGCGCGTCTCCCACTCGCACCGCCGCACCCCGCGCCGCTGGAACCCGAACATCCAGCGTGTTCGGGCGGTCGTCGGCCGCACCACCAAGCGGATCAACGCCTGCACCTCCTGCATCAAGGCCGGCAAGGTCAAGCGCCCCGTAGCCTGACGCGGTGGTCCTCAGGGCCAGTGTGCTCGCAAGCCTCGCTTGTGCGCGCACTGGCCTTTCGCATGCCCGCTCGCGGCCCGCGTCCTCGTCTCCGGCCCGCCCGGCGGACCGGCCGTGTCCTGGGACCCTCCGGGCGACCGCCCTCAGGACCGCCGCAGCCGCCAGGCGTGGTCGACCGGGCCGATGCCGGAGCCGAGCGCGAAGCCGTGCTCGATCGCGCCGCTGACGAACTCCTTGGCCTTGCGCACCGCGTCCACCAGGTCCGCGGCTGAGGTCTCCCCCGGCCCGCCGCGCTGACCCGGCCCGCCACGCTCGCCCTGCTCACGCCGCTCACCCTGCTCGCCGCGCTCGGCCGCCGCGAGGGCGAGGTACGACGCGATCGCCGAGGCCAGGGTGCATCCGGTGCCGTGGGTGTGCAGGTTGTCGTGCCGGGTCCCGGCGAAGCGATACTCGGTCGTACCGTCGAACAGCAGGTCCACCGGCTCGCCCGGCAGGTGGCCGCCCTTGACCAGCACCCAGCCCGGGCCCAGCGCCTTGACCGCCTCGGCCGCCTCGCGCAGCCCCGACTCCTCGACCACCTTCACCCCGGTGAGCTGCTCGACCTCCCAGAGGTTCGGCGTGACGACGGTCGCGGTGGGCAGCAGCGCGGTGCGCACCGCGCTCACCGCCTCCGCGGCCAGCAGCGGGTCGCCGTGCTTGGACACCCCGACGGGATCGACGACGACGGGCACGTTCACCCCGGCGAGCACCTCGGCCACGGTCTCCACCAGAACGGTGGAGGCGAGCATGCCGGTCTTGACGGCATGCGTACCGATATCGGTCAGTACGGAGTCCAGTTGCGCCCGTACGGCCTCGGGAGGCAGTTCCCAGTAGCCCTGGACCCCCAGCGAGTTCTGGGCCGTCACAGCGGCGATCACGCTCATGCCGTGCACGCCGAGGGCGAGCATCGTCTTGAGGTCCGCCTGGATCCCGGCGCCACCGCCGGAGTCGGAGCCCGCGATCGTCAGTACGAGAGGGGGAGCGACCATGGAGATCAGCCTAGTGCCGCACCGACGCGCCCACCCGTACCCCCAGCCGGGGTTTCCGGGGCCGGGGTCAGGCGACGCGGCAGAGGGCTCCGCTGAGGCGGCAGGACGTGGGGGTGCTGAACCGGCCGCTGGCGGTGAGCACCAGATGCACCGCCTGGCCGGGGGCGATCACCGAGGTGGCGCGGAGGGTGGCCACCGGGCCGATCGGCCGCAGCAGGACGGCCCCCGAGGCGCCGATCACCTTGGCGTTCGCGAAGCGCAGGGCCAGCGTCCAGCCCTTGACCGGCTTGGCGCCCCGGTTGAGCAGGGTGGCGGTGCCGGTGAACCCGCTCGCCGTGCGGCCGGTGACCCGGACGCTGACGGCCACCGTGGTCTGGCGGCCGGTGCCCCGGCCGGCCCGCGCGGTCGCGCGGCCCTGCTCCGCGGAGGCGGCACACGGGGCGGTCTCACAATTGCCGGCCTGAGGAGGCGCGGCACCGGCGAAGTTCAGCGAGATCTGCTTCGTGGTCCACGCGTAGCCCACCAGTGCGATGGCGACCACCAGGGCGAGCACCGGCAGCAGGGGCACCCTGCCGATCCAGCGCGCGCCGCGGGTCTTCTGGGGCTGCTCGACGGGGGCGTCAGCGCCCATGAAATCTTCCATCAGCTTGGTGTGTCGTCCCATCCCGTTTCCTCATGGTCCAGGAAGTTCTACCAAAACCACACCAGTTATGCCTACCGGACAGAGAACACAAAGACCCTGAACCACCAGGTTTTCTATGCAAAATGATCCCAGCCACCACGGCCGTACAAAACGCCGTCGACGGTCACGCCCTCCCCCTCGGCGACCCACCCGATCACCCGCCAGCGGCCGGGAAGCGGCACGTCCGCGGGGAACGTTCCAGCGATTGCGTGATCTTCTCCGCCGGTCAGGACGTGGTGGCGGCCGTCCGGGCCCAGCACCGCCGGCACCGGAAGGGCCGCCGCGTCCAGTTCGATCCGTACGCCACTGGCCTCCGCGATGTGACCCAGGTCCTGCACCAGGCCGTCGCTCACGTCCAGCAACGCCGTGGCGCCGAGCCGTACGGCCTCCGGACCGGCGTCGTACGGCGGCCGCGGACGGCGATGCGCCGCGATCAGCTCCGCCGGGCCCTCCGCGCCGGCCGTCAGCAGGGCGAGCCCGGCGGCGGCGAAGCCGAGGCGGCCGCGGACGGCCACGACGTCCCCAGGGCGGGCGCCGGACCGCGTCAGTGGCCGCTCCCCCGCCAGATCGCCCAGCGCGGTGACCGCGATGACGACCACCGGCGCGCGGACGACGTCGCCACCGACCACGGAGGCGCCGGCCACATCGCACTCGTCGCGCAGCCCGTCGTAGAGCTCCTCGACCCAGGAGACCTCGGTCCCGGGGGGCAGGCCGAGGCCCACCAGCAGCCCGGTCGGCCGGGCTCCCATCGCCGCGACGTCCGCCAGGTTCTGCGCGGCGGCCTTCCGCCCGACGTCGTACCCGGCGGACCAGTCCAGCCGGAAGTGCTCCTCCTGGACGAGAAGATCCGAGGTCGCGACGACCCGGCCGTCGGGGGCGCGCACCACCGCCGCGTCGTCGCCGGGCCCCAACTCCACCCCCGCACCCTGCGTAAGACGCCTGGTTATGCGGGCGATAAGGCCGAACTCGCCCAGATCTTCGATTTTGATGGTGGACCTCCGGAAATATCACAGATCATTAAAGAGGCCCCCTGACTCCCCCCTGCTGCGTGATAGAGGGTACGGTGGCCGTCCAACCGCATTTCTCCACCTTGACAGAGCAGACGGGGAGGACGTGATGGTGCAGGCCTACATCCTCATCCAGACCGAGGTCGGCAAGGCAGCCGAAGTGGCCCGCGAGATCGACGGCATCTCCGGCGTGACACAGGCGGAGGACGTGACGGGCCCCTACGACGTCATCGTCCGGGCCCAGGCGCGCAGCGTGGACGAGCTGGGCAAGCTCGTCGTCGCGCAGATCCAGGCCGTCGAAGGGATCACTCGTACGCTCACCTGCCCGATCGTGCACATCTGAGGATGCCTTGCGCCGCCTCACCCTGATCTTCCGGCCTGTCCTGCTGCTCATGGGGTGCCTGCTCTCGGCGGGCGTGCTCACGGGCTGCGCCGCCGGAACGGTCCAGGTGCCGGTGCCCAGCCCCGACCCGGCGGCCGCCCGGCTCTGCGCGGGCCTGCGGCCGCCGCACAGGCTGCACGGGCAGACGGAGCGCACCACCAGCCCCAGGTCGCGGCTGGTGGCGGCCTGGGGGTCCCCCGCGATCGCGCTGCGCTGCGGGGTGAGCCGGCCCGCGGCGTTGCGGCCGGCCTCGCAGCTGGTCACGGTGAACGGGATCTCGTGGTTCGAGGAGCCCGCGGACCGGCCCGTCACCTTCACCGCCGTCGGCCGGCAGGCCTACGTCGAGGTGACGATCCCGGCGAAGTACACCGAGCACAGCCCGCCCGGCGACGTCCTGCTCGAACTGACCGCCGCCATCAAGGCCGCCCTCCCGGAGAAGGCCGACGGCGAGCTGTGACCCCTTCCCCCGGCGGCTCACGGCGATTCACCCGGTGAGCCCGCCTACGCCGCTCCGCGGCTGCGGCGCCGGTGCGAGCCGATGGTGTCGGCGTAGTAGTGGCCGCTGCCCTTGATGGTCCGCCGCTGCGTGGCGTAGTCGACGTAGACGAGCCCGAACCGCTTGTCGTAGCCGTTGGCCCACTCGAAGTTGTCGAGCAGCGACCAGGCGAAGTACCCGGCCACCGGGGCGCCCCGGCGGATCGCCCGGCCGCAGGCCGCCAGGTGCTCCTGGAAGTAACGGGTCCGGTCCGGGTCGTCGATCTGCCCGTCGGGGCCGACGACGTCGTGCCAGGCCGAGCCGTTCTCGGTGACGTGGATCCGCCGCGCGCCGTAGTCCTCGGTCAGCCGCATCAGCAGCCGTTCCAGGCCCTCCGGGCGCACCTCCCAGTCCAGCGCCGTACGCCGCACTCCCGGCTGCTCGATCTCGCGCACGAAGGGCGGCGGGGCGGCCGGGTCGTCGGCGACGACGGTCGGGAAGTAGTAGTTGAGGCCCTGCCAGTCCAGCGGCGCGGCCATCACGGCCAGGTCGCCGGGGCGCTCCGGCAGGTCCACCCCGTAGACGTCGATCATGTCCTGGGGGAAGCCGCGGCCGTGGATCGGGTCGAGCCACCAGCGGACGCCGTGACCGTCCATGCGCCGGGCCGCGGCGACGTCGGCGGGACTGTCGCTGGCCGGTTCGCACGCGGTGAGGTTGTTGACGATGCCGATCGAGGCGCCGGGCACGGCCGCCCGGAGTGCCTGCGTCGCCAGGCCGTGGCCGAGCAGCAGGTGGTAGCCGGCGGGCACGGCCGTCGCGATGTCGGTCAGGCCCGGTGCGTGCCGGCCCTCCAGGTGCCCGATCCAGGCGGCGCACAGCGGCTCGTTGAGGGTGGTCCACTGGGTGACCCGGTCGCCGAGGGCCTCCGCCACGTGCGCGGTGTACGCGGCGAAGTGCTCGGCGGTGTCCCGGACGGCCCAGCCGCCGCGGTCCTGCAGCACCTGCGGCAGGTCCCAGTGGTAGAGGGTCGGGTACGGGGTGATCCCCGCCTCGAGAAGGGCGTCGACGAGCCGGTCGTAGAAGGCCAGGCCCGCCGGGTTGACGGGCCCCTCGCCACCGGGGACCACGCGCGGCCAGGCGACGGAGAAGCGGTAGGCGTCCACGCCCAGGCGCTTCAGCAGCTCGATGTCCTCCGGCCAGCGGTGGTAGTGGTCGCAGGCGACGTCGCCGTGGTCCCCATCGTCGATCTTTCCCGGGGTGTGCGAGAAGGTGTCCCAGATGGACGGCGACCGTCCGTCTTCGGCGACCGCGCCCTCGATCTGGTACGCGGACGTGGCCGCGCCCCATACGAAGTCGTCGGGGAGGAAGCTGAAGTCGTTCACGGGCTGCCTTTCTGGTGAGGCTTGTGAGGGAGAGGCTTGTGAGGGTGCGGCTTGTGAGGGTGCGGCTTGTGAGGGTGCGGCCGGTGCGGGGGTCCGGCCGCTCATTTGACGGCCCCGGCGGTGAGGCCGGCGACGAGATAGCGCTGGAGGAGCAGGAACCCGGCGACCACAGGCACGCTGACGACCAGCGAGGCGGCCATGATCTGGTTCCAGTAGACGTCGTACTGGGTGGAGTAGCCCCGCAGCCCCACGGCGAGGGTGCGGGTGGCGTCGTTGGTCATCACCGAGGCGAACAGCACCTCGCTCCACGCGGTCATGAAGGCGTAGATGGCCACCGCGACGATGCCGGGCAGCGAGGCGGGCACGACGATGCGGAACAGCGCGCCGATCGGTCCGCACCCGTCCACGAGCGCCGCCTCGTCGAGCCCCTGGGGGATGGAGTCGAAGTAGCCCACCAGCATCCAGATGGAGAACGGCAGCGAGAAGGTGAGGTAGGTGAGGATCAGTCCGCCGCGCGATCCGTACAGGGCGATCCCGGTCACGTTGCCGATGTTGACGAAGATCAGGAACAGCGGCAGCAGGAAGAGGATCCCCGGGAACATCTGGGTGGACAGCACCGTGACGGTGAACAGCCGCCTGCCCCGGAACCGGTAGCGGCTGACCGCGTACGCGGCGAAGATCGCCACTGCCACCGACAGCCCCGTCGCCGCCGTGGCGACGATCACCGAGTTGACGAAGTAGCGGCCGAGCGGGACGGTGCGCCACATGTCGACGTACGGGCTGAGGGTGAGCCGGTCGGGGATCCAGCGGAAGGTGCCCGAGACGTCCTCGAGCGGCTTGAGCGAGCTGCTGGCCATCACGTAGACGGGCAGCAGCGCGAAGAGGGCCAGCAGGGTCAGCACGATCCGGCGGGTCCAGACGAAGGACCGCGGCGGGGCGGTCGGCGACCGGCGGGGCTTAGACATCGCTGCTCCTGCGGCGGGAGGTCACCAGCAGATAGCCGGCCGTCACCAGCAGCAGGAAGAGCAGCAGCAGCACCGACATGGCCGAGCCGGAGCCGAAGTTCCAGGTGACGAACGACGACTGGTAGATGTGGATGGAGATGAGGTCCGCGGCCTCCGGCGCGGACTTGCCGAACAGCACGTACGGCACGTTGAAGTCGTTGAAGGTCCACAGGAACAGCACCAGGACCAGCACTTGGTTGATCGAGCGCAGCGACGGCAGGGTGATGCGGCGGATCTGCTGCCAGATGCCGGCTCCGTCGATCGCCGACGCCTCGTACATCTCGCGCGGGATGTTCTGCAGCCCGGCCATGACGCACAGGAACGCGAACGGCCAGGTGCGCCAGACCGAGACCACCACGATGGTGACGAAGCTGTTGTCGCCGATGAGCCAGAAGGACGGCTTGCCGGTGACGCCCAGCTGGTCGTGCAGGACGTGGTTCACCATGCCGTTGTCGTGCTGGAACATGAAGGACCAGACGATCACCGAGGCGTAGACAGGCAGCGCGTACGGCGTCAGGAAGATGCCGCGCAGCAGGGCACGGCCGCGGAAGGCGTCCTGCATGAGGATCGCCGCCGCGGTGCCCAGCAGCCAGGACAGGGCGACCGCCAGCACGGTGAAGGCGCAGGTGACCAGGAACGAGTGCAGCAGCGCCTGGCCGATCGGCGTGTTGACGTCGACGGCGACCCGGAAGTTGTGCAGGCCCACCCAGGGGGCCGCGCCCCAGTCGCGGATGTAGAACTGCGTCAGCTCCTTGAAGCTCATCACGACGCCGACGAGCATCGGCACCAGATGGATGAGCAGTTCCAGCAGCAGCGCGGGCAGCAGGAACAGATAGGGCAGGCCGCCCTTGCGGACGCGGTCGGGGATGCGCAGGCGCCGCTTCGGGGCGCGCCCCGGGCCGGGCACCTTCGCGGCCCGGGGCGTGTGACGACGGAGAGTGGCGGTCATACGGGCCGCCTCAGGCCTGCATCTGCTGCTGTGCCTTGGCGAGTCGCTTCTGGACGGTCTCGGCGGTCACCGGGCGGCCGGCGGCCGCGTCGGCGAAGAGCTCCTTCATCGCCGTGCCGACCAGCTCCTCGAACTGCGACTCCTTGGCCACCTGCGGGAGCGGGGCGGCACTCTTGGCCAGGGCGTCGCGCAGCACGGTGAGCTCGGGGGTGGCGAACGCCGGGTCCTGCAGCGCCGACTTGATCGGGGGGATCGAGCCGTAGGCGGTGTTCAGCGTCTTCTGCTCGGCGTCGCTGGTCATGAACTTCACGAACTTCAGGGCGCCGTCGAGGTTGCCGGAGTTCTTGAAGACCGCCATGTTGATGCCGGCGACCATCGAGTTGACGTTGCGCCCCTGACCGGGGACGCCGGACTGGACGGGCACCGGGGCGACGCCGTAGTCCTCGGCCTTCATGCCACGTGCCTTGAGCTGGACGCCGGCCGCCTGCCAGAGCAGCATGGCCGCCTTGCCCTTGGCCAGGTCGCTGACGGACTCGTTCTGCACGTACTCCGCGTTGCCGGGAGCGGCGATCTTGTCGCTGGCCATGAAGCCGACGTACTGCTTGATGGCCTCGACGACCTCCGGCGAGTCGAAGGTCGGCTTGCCGCCGGCGTCGAAGAAGTCGGCGCCGTGCTGCTTGGCGAAGACGAACGCGTGGTGGGCGTTCTCGGAGTTGTTGGCACCCTCGATGGCCAGGCCGTACTTGCCGCCGGTGGTGAGCTTCTTACCGACCTGGACCAGCTCGTCCCAGGTGGCCGGCGGTTTGGTGATGCCGGCGTCCTTGAACATCTTCTTGTTGTAGTAGAGGCCGTACGCCAGCGAGTAGAGCGGGACGGCGGTGGGCGTCTTGCCCGGCGCCCCGGTCGAGCCGAGCGTGGACTCCACGAACCGGTCCTTGCCGCCGATCTGCGTGAAGTTCTTGTCGTCGAAGGGCAGCAGGGCCCCGGTGGCCTGCAGCGACGCCGACCAGGTGTTGCCGATGTTGAGCACGTCCGGGCCCTGGCCGGTGGAGGTGGCGGCGAGGATCCGGTTGAGCAGGTCGGTCCAGGGGACGACTTCCAGCTTCACCTTGATGCCGGTCTGCTGCTCGAACTTCTGCAGCTCCGGGGTGAGCTTGGCCTTGTCGTCGTCCAGGCTGGTGCCCTGGTTGCTCGCCCAGTACGTGAGCGTCTTGGGATGGCCGTCGCCACCTCCGCCGCCCGTCGAGGTGCCCCCGCCACAGCCCGCGAGGACGGCGAGGACTGTGGCGGCGACGGCCGCAGTGGCCGTGGTACGGGTCGAGAACATGATCGGTGGCCTCTCTCTGGGGGTGGAACAGCATGGCCCCCGACTAAATTTAAGTAATGGTTTAAGCTATGGGACAAGTCCGCGTCAAGGCCTGGTGAGGGGTCAGTTCGGCCGATGGCCCTAGGGCTCCCGGGTCGCCGGGAACCCTGGAAGCATGGCCGGCCTTCGGCGCGTTCAGCGCGCCGTACGGCTCCTGGCGGCGCGGTGCCGCTCGGCGGCGGGCGCGGTGCCGCCGTTGAGGAAGTGCTCGACCGGGAGGGTGGCCGCGCCGAGGGCGACGGCGTCGGGGCCGAGCCTGCACAGCTCGATCGAGGTCGCGGCGAAGGGATGCCGCAGCGACTGCCTGCGGGCGGCCTCCCGGATCTCCGGAAGCCTTCCCTCACCGAGCAGCAGCCCCGCCCAGCCGCCCAGGATGATCCGCTCCGGGTTGAACAGGTTGACCAGGTCGGCGATGCCGGCGCCGAGGTAGAGGATCGTCTGGTCCAGCACCTCGGCGGCCACCGCGGAGGTGGCGGCCTCCTGGATCAGGGCGGCGAGCGCCGACTCCTGGTCGTTGCCCGGCAGCTCCCGGCCGTAGCGCTCCAGGATCCCCTCGGCGCCGACGTACGCCTCGAGGCAGCCCGACGAGCCGCACCGGCAGGGACGCCCGCCGACCACGAGGGTGGTGTGCCCCCACTCTCCCGCGCTGGACGTGGAGCCCCGGTGGGTCGAGCCGTGACTGATGATGCTCGCGCCCACCCCGGACCCGATCAGGCCGACCACCGCGTGCTGGGCGCCCCGGCCCGCACCGAACCACAGCTCCGCCTGGCCCATCGTCTTGGCGCCGTTGTCGATGTACAGCGGCAGGTCGGTGCCGGCCCGCAGCAGCCGTTCCAGCGGGACCGCGTCCCAGCCGTAGGTCTGCCCGTGGACGAGCACCTCCGGCCCCTGCTCGACCACGCCGGGAACCCCGATGCCGACGCCGAGGATGGCCGACGGATCGACGCCGCCGCCGGTCAGCACCGCGGCGAGGCCGGCCAGGATCCGGTCGACGACCACCTCGACGCCGTGCTCCCTGGGGTCCAGCGGGTAGTCGGCCTTGGCGAGCTCGGTCATGGTCAGGTCGAACAGCTCCACGCGCACGCGCGTCTCACCGACATCGACCCCGACGACGTACCCGTAGGCGGAGTTCATCCGCAGCAGGACCCGCGGCCGCCCGCCGTCGGAGTCGACCGACCCCGCCTCGATGACGATGCCCTCGTCGATCAGCTCACGGATGACGTTGCTGACCGATGCCGGGCTCAGCCCGGTGGCCTGGCTCAGATCCTGGCGGCTGCGCGGTTGGTCGAAGTAGAGCGACCACAGCAGCACGGACCGGTTGTCCCGGCGCAGGTCCCGGACGGTCCCCCGCTTGCGCTCCATCACGTCCACCCTTCGCGTGGTTCACATCTTATAACAAGTAGATCAGCAAGTTCCGGCCCCGGCCCTTGACGTGACCACTGCGAACGGATTAGATCACGCCATGAAATAAGCCGTGTCCCAAGCCGATGGCCCGGCGCCGCTCCGGGGCCTGCGCCGCCCTCGTGCCACCCGGCGGCCCCGTCCCCGCCCGGGGCCGCCGGGTCCGGTCATCCGGCCCTCACCGCGGATTCGCTGGCGAACGTGTAGCGGGCGTAGCCGGGCAGGCGCAGGTCTCCGGCATCCCGGGAACGCGCGCGATCCGGGACTCGGGGCACCGTCTTCCGCTTCCCGGCGGCCCGTGGTCGCTTGCGACCGCCGACAGCGCGCGAGGATCGATCCACCACGGTCATTCCTTAGCCGGACGGGCTGACTCCATGGTCGGCAGATTCACCGGCACCTGAAGGAAACGTGCGTTCGGTTGACACGGAGTCAGGTGAAAGTGGTTCGGTGCCTGGGGTGACAGGCTAGTGCGCCCGCGTCCTCGCGTCTTTTGACAAGGGTTGATGTTCTACGCCGGCCACTTTGCGCATTGGTGAGCGCCATTGGTGAGCGCCATTGGTGAGCGCCTGCCGCATGAGCCTCCTCAGCACCGGCCTCCGGCCCGGGTGGCGCTGAGGACCCTCGCGATCCGTCCCGGTACCCCGGCCCTTGACCACCCCGCTCACGGCTGTCATTTTGGAATGACTTTTGAAAATACGCATGACAATGGAGGTTGCGGTGACCACCTCGGAGCTCGGCGAACCGCGCGCCATGCCATCGGACCAGGCCGGGCAGGACGACGGCCGGCAGTACGGGCAGGGATACGGGCAGGCGGGCGGTCAGGTCACGGGGGCCGGGCGGACCCTGCCGGGACTGCCGATGCCGCGGGACCCCGCGCTGCTCTTCGACCCGTCCCGGCGGCCCCGGGTCGCCCGTCACCCCGAAGGCCGCTTCCCGTTCCCGATCCCCAATGGCTGGTTCATCGTCGCGGCGGCGGCGGACCTGCGACCGGGCGAGGTCCGGCCGCTGTTCTACTTCGACCGGGACCTGGTGCTGTTCCGCAGCAGCGACGGCCGGCCCTTCGTGCTCGACGCCTACTGCCCGCACCTCGGCGCGCACCTCGCCGTCGGCGGCCAGGTCGAGGACGCGTGCCTGCGCTGTCCCTTCCACGGCTGGAGCTTCGACGGCGGCAGCGGCCGGTGCGTGGACGTCCCCTACGACGAGCACGAGTACCTTCCGCAGCGCGCGGCGGTCCGCTCGTACCCCACGATCGAGCGCAACCACATGGTCTGGGCCTGGCACCACCTGGAGGGCGAGCCGCCCTTCTACGACGTCCCGGAGGTCCCCGAGTTCCACGACCCGGACTGGTCGCCGATCGTGGTGAAGGACTTCCAGATCGCCACGTGCTGCCAGGAGATGGCCGAGAACAACGTCGACCGGGCCCACTTCAAGTACGTCCACGGCACCGACGCCATCCCGGAGGAGGAGTTCTTCGTCGACGGCCCCTACAAGAAGGCCGTCGGGGCCGGCGGCGACTTCGTCCGCGAGGGGTTCGGGCTGGGGCTGGGGGTCCTGCGGCTGAAGGGCTGGACGACCTTCGTGTCCAGCACGACGCCGATCGACACCGGCAACGTCCACGTCCGGTGGATCTTCACCTCACCCCGCTCGCTGGGCGAGGACGCCACCGAGAACGCGGCGGAGGCCTTCTGCGCCGGCGTCAGCCAGGACATCCCCATCTGGGAGAACAAGATCTACCGCGACCGGCCCCTGCTGCGCGCGATGGAGAAGGACATCGGCGAGCACCGCCGCTGGTCCCGCCAGTTCTACTCCCTGCCCGGAAAGCCCGCCCCCGAGCCCGGGTCCGGGTCCAGGTCCAGGTCCGGGTCCGGCCCCGGCGCAGGCACGACCCCGAGGAGAGACTCATGAGCAGAACCCGCTGGGTCCAGGAACCGACGGCCGAAGCCGGGCTGACCACCTCCGTACCGGTGCTGCCCGCACTCGAGGTGGTCTACCTGACCGACCCCGAGGCGCTGGCCGAGGTGCTGCCGCCGCCGCTCGCACCGCCGGCCGAGCCGAAGGTGCACGTGCGCATCACCGACATCGACCTGACCTTCGGCGAGTACCGCCACAAGGAACTCGTCGGCTACTTCGCGGTCGACGCGATGCTCGACGGCGAGCCCGGCGAGTACCCGTTGCTCATCCCCATCGACCTGGAATCGGCCATCGCCATCAGCCGGGAGCGGTTCGGCGAGCCGAAGAAGCTCGCCGACATCGAACTCTCCCGTACCGGTGACCGGGTGGAGGGCCGCATCACCCGGCAGGGGGTGACCTTCATCGAGATCTCCGGTTACGTCACCGGGACCCTGCCGACCCCGGAGCCGTACCCCGCCCGGCAGTTCTGGTACAAGTTCCTGCCCTCCGTCGACGGCAGCGGCTTCGACGGGGATCCGCTGCTCGTACGGCTGGAACAGATCCGCAAGCCCGAGTCGGTCGAGCGGATCGAGGGCAAGCTCGTGCTGCGCGACCTGCCCGGCTGCCCCGTCGTCGATCTGCCCGTGCGGGAGACGGTGTCCGTCCAGTGGGTGCGGCGGTCCAGCGAGAACTCCCCCCAGGTGGTCGGGCCGGTCGACCCGGTGGCCTTCGCCCCGTACGCCGGCGCGCGCTACCGCTGATCCCGGTTCTCGTACCCACCCGCCATCACCCCTGCGTCCGATCCACACCGGGAGGCTCATATGAGCGACAGATACACGCTGATCTCCACCGACAGCCACGCGGGGCTGCCCGCCGAGCGGTACCGCGAGTACATCGAGGCCAAGTACCACGAGGCGTTCGACCAGGCACAGGCCGAGGCCGAGGCGATGCGGCAGCTCGCCGAGAACGACGAGCACCTGAAGTTCCTCGCGGAGTGGGACTCCGAGATCGGCGAGCACGGCGGCATGCGCGGTGCCTGGGACCCGGTCGTGCGCAACAAGGAGATGGACCACGACGGCGTGGCCGCGGAGGTGGTCTTCCCGGACGCCGACTCCGCCGGCGTCGGCGGGGTGGCCAAGACCCCGTTCTCCGCCGGTCTCGGCTCCACCGGCGACGACGATCCCGAGATGACTTTGGCCGGGGCCTGGGCGCACAACCGCTGGCTCACCGAGTTCTGCCAGGACAGCCCCGAGCGGCGGGCCGGGGTGGCGCTGGTGCCGATGCACGACGTGACCGCCGCGGTGGCGATGATCGAATGGGCCGCGGACCACGAGCTGCGCGGCGGCATCATGATCCCCACCAAGTGGGGCCGGCTGCCCTCCTACAACGACCCGGTGTACGACCCGGTGTGGGCGGCCGCCGCCGCGACCGGCCTGCCGGTGCACACCCATTCGGGGGTCGGCCCGGACGAGGACGACTACGGCTACACTCCGGGCCTCATCGCCATCTACGCCACGGAGGCGTACTGGTGGGCGGCCCGCCCGCTGTGGGCGCTCATCCTGGGCGGGGTGTTCGAGCGGCATCCGGCGCTGAAGTACGTCATCGCCGAGAACGGCGCCTGGTGGACTCCGGACATCATCAGCCGGATGGACTCCAAGTGGGAGGGCGACCACGCCACCCGCAAGTTTGGCCCGGCCGTCTTCCGGTCCGGCCTGACGATGCGGCCCAGCGAGTACTTCGACCGCAACTGCTGGATGGCCGCCTCGGTCATGGGCGACGTCGAGGTCGAGCGGCGGCACCAGATCGGCGTGGGCAACCTCATGTGGGGCAGTGACTACCCGCATCCCGAGGGCACCTGGCCGCATACTCGCACCTGGCTGACCGACCGCTTCCGCGACGTGCCGCAGGAGGACGTCCGGCGCATCCTCGGCCTCACGGCGGCGCAGGTCTACGGCTTCGACCTCACGGCCCTGGCCCCGCATGTGGAGCGGGTCGGGCCGACGCCGGCCGACATCCACGGCACCGCGGCGGACGGCGCCTCATGAGCGGGCCGATCACCGACTTCGCCGGCCGCGTCGTCGTCGTCACCGGGGGCGCGTCGGGCATCGGCCGCGCCCTCGGCGCCGAGTTCGCCCGGGAGGGCTCCCGCGTCGTGCTCGCCGACATCGAGCGGGAGCGGCTGGCCCGCACGGCCGGGGAACTGGCCGAGGCCACCGGCGCCGAGGTCTGCGGGGTCGTCACCGACGTCACCGACCCCGCCTCGGTCGAGGCGCTCGCCGCCACCGTGTACGAGCGGTTCGGCGCCGTGCACGTGCTGGTCAACAACGCCGGGGTGGGAGCGCCCGCCGCCAAGGTATGGGAGACCACGCCCAACGACTGGCGCTGGGTGCACGGCGTGAACGTGCTCGGGGTGGCGCACGGCGTGCAGGCCTTCGTGCCGCGCATGCTCGCGGGCGGCGAGCCTGGTCATGTGGTGAACACCTCCTCCGGCGACGGCGCGATCAACCCGATGCCGGGCGCGTCGGTCTACGCCGCCAGCAAGGCGGCCGTCTCCACCCTCACCGAGTGCCTCGCCGCCCAGCTCGCGCAGGACGGCGCCCCGCTCGGGGTCTCGCTGTTCCTGCCGGGCGGCGGGCTGCTCGACACCGGCCTGTGGACCGCCGAGCGCAACCGCCCGGCGGGGCTCGCCCGGGAGCGGCCCCGCACGACGCCCGCCATCACGGTCGCCCAGCTCGTCACGATGGCGGCCGAGCAGGGCCGGGAACTGCCGGTGCAGCCGCTGGACGAGCTGGCCCGGACCGTGCTCGACGGCATCCGCGCGGGGACGTACTGCATCTCCCTGGGCCTGGAGGAGGCCGTCGCCACCCTGCACGAGCGGGCCGACCGGCTCGCGAAGGGCCGGTACCCGACCGTGTCCGACACCCATGGCATCCTGACCTGACCTGACCTGACCTGACGTGACCCGATCTGACCTGACCCGAGCGAGCGAGCCGGTACCGAGCGAGCGGCACCGGCGAGGAGAGCCGTGACCGAAGGCCGAAGTGCGCAGCCCCGCGCCACGCCCGGCCGTCCGGGCGGCCCCGCCGAGGGGCGGGGCCGCAGGCTCGGCCGGCCCCCTCGCATCGACCGGGGGGCGATCGCCCGGGCGGCCGGGGAGATACCGTTCGAGGACCTCACGATGCGGTCCGTGGCGGAACGGCTCGGGGTCAGCGTGCCCGGTCTCTACCACTACGTCAGCGGGCGGGACGACCTGCTCCGCCTCGCCGCGGAGCAGTCGGCGCTGCGCATGACGCTGCCGATCGACCACGGCCAGCACTGGGCGGTGTGGTTCTACGAGTGGGCCGACTACACCCGCAGGGCGTTCGCGGGCGACCCGGAACTCCTCAAGCAGTACATCGACGGGGCTTTCGGCGCCGAGGTCCTGGCCGACCACGTCGAGGCGGCGATCGCCCTGTGCGTCCGGCAGGGGTTCACCGAGCAGGCCGCGCTGGAGGCCTACGACCTGGTCTCGGAGTGCGCACTGGGAGCCGCGATCGCCGAGATCCGGGAGCGGAAGGCCCACCAGGACGACCGGCCCCTGGACGTCGAGCTGCGGCGGCTGCTGGCCCGGCGCGGCGACGAGCTCCCCCATCTGGGCAGGCTGCTCGGCGGCTCCGGCTCGCTGACCTCGCCGCCGTTCGCCGACCGGATCTGCACGGTGCTCGCCGGCATCGCCGTACGGCGGGGTGACTCCTGGGAGCACCTCGCCGGGCTCCTGCGCGCGGTCAGCGGTGAGCGACCCGCCGCCGAGGGCGGTGAGTGAGCGTGCCGAGCCGTCCCGCGTACGGACCCGGGACGCCCGCGGAGCTGTTCGCCGCCGTCCTCGACACCGAGCCCGGCCTCCCGGCCCTGGTGGAGGACGGGCAGGTGCAGACCTTCGGCGACTGGTGGCACGCCTCCGCGCTGGCCGCGAGCGGTCTGGCCGACCTGGGGGTCGGCAGCGGCGACGTCGTCGCGCTGCTGCTGCCCTCCGGCACCGGCTTCGCCACCTGCTGCCTGGGCGCGCTCCGGCTCGGCGCGGTGGTGTCGGGGGTCAACCCCCGGCTGGGTCCCACCGAGATCGGGCACATCATCGCCCGCGCGCGGCCCGCCGTGATCGTCACCGACACGCCCGGGCAGGTGCCGCCGGGCACGGACGTGCCGGTCCGCACGCCGGGGCGGCTCATCGGCGAGCCGGGCGCGACCCCGTCCGTCGACGGGTTCGCCGCCCCGCCGCCCGGTGCGCCGGCCGTCATCGTCTGGACGACCGGCACCACCGGCCTGCCCAAGGGCGCGTGGTTCGACCACGAGTCGCTGGCCTTCATGGCGCAGAACCTCGGCCCGCTCAGCGCACCGTACGACCGCAAGCTGATGCCGGTGCCGTTCGCGCACGCGGGCTACCTGACCAGGGTCTACGACCAGCTGATCCACCGGTCGGCGCTCGTCCTCACCCCCGCCGTCTGGTCCGCGGAGAGCATGCTGGAGGTGCTGGTCCGCGAGCGCGTGACGGTCGGCCAGGGCGTGCCGACCCAGTGGGAGAAGCTCATCGCGCTCGACGGGCTCGCCGACGCCGACCTGTCGTGCCTGCGGCTGGTCGCCACCGGGGCGAGCCGGGTGCCGGCCTCCCTCGTGACCGCGATGCGCGAGCGGCTCGGCTGCCCCGTCGTGGTCCGCTATGCCAGCACCGAGCTGCCGCTGGCCTTCGGCACCGGCATCGCCGACCCGGCCGAGACGGTCGCGACGACGGTGGGCCGCCCGCTGGGCGACGTCCAGGCCGAGATCCGCTCCGCGGCGGGCGACCGGCTGGAGGCCGGCGAGACCGGGCGCCTCTTCCTGCGCTCGCGGGGCGTGATGCGCGGCTACTGGCGGGACCCGGAGCGTACGGCCCAGACCCTGCGGCCGGACGGCTGGCTGGTGACCAGCGACCTCGGCTCGCTCGACGCCGCGGGCAACCTCACCATCGTGGGCCGGGCCGACGACGCCTACATCCGGGGCGGCTACAACGTCCACCCGTCGGAGGTGGAGGCCGCGCTGCTGGCCCATCCGCGGGTGAGCCGGGCCACCGTGGTGGGCACGCCCGCACCGGTGATCGGCGAGATCGGGGTCGCCTTCGTCGTACCTGCCGACGCACCGGCCGACGTACTTACCGACGCGTCGGCCGACGTACGGGCCGGGGTGCCGGCGGCGCCCGGCACGGATCCCGTGGGCGGCGCCGCCGTCACGGCCGAGGACCTGCGGGCCTGGTGCCGGGAGCGGATCGCCGACTACAAGGTGCCCGACCTCGTGGTGTTCCTGGACGACCTGCCGGTCAACGCCACCTACAAGGTCGACGTGGCGCGGCTGCGCGCGATCGCCGCGGAGACCGCCGCCCGTGGCCCGCGAGCGGACCGGCCCCGCTCGCAGCCGCCCGGACCGCGGCTCAGAGCCGGTACTCCTCCAGCAGCCGGCGCCCAATGATCATCTTTTGGATGTCGGCGGTGCCCTCACCGATCAGCAGCATCGGGGCCTCCCGGTAGAGCCGCTCGATCTCATACTCCTTGGAGTAGCCGTACCCGCCGTGGATACGGAAGGAGTCCTCGACGACCTCCTTGCAGTACTCGCTGGCGAGGTACTTGGCCATCCCGGCCTCGAGGTCGTTGCGCTCCCCGGAGTCCTTGCGCCGGGCGGCCATCACCACCATCTGGTGTGCAGCCTCGACCTTCGTGGCCATGTCGGCCAGCCGGAACTGCACGGCCTGGTGCTCGGCGATGGGCTTGCCGAAGGTCTCACGCTGCTGGGCGTACGCGATGGCCAGCTCGAACGCCCGCCGCGCCACCCCGCTGCCACGGGCGGCGACGTTGACCCGGCCGACCTCGATGCCGTCCATCATCTGGTAGAAGCCCTTGCCGGGCTCGCCGCCGAGGACCCGGTCGGCCGGCAGCCGGTAGGAGTCGAAGAGCAGCTCGGTGGTGTCGACGCCCTTGTACCCCATCTTGTCGATCTTGCCGGGCACGGTGAGGCCGGGGGCGACCTCGCCGAAGCCGGGCTCCTTCTCGACCAGGAACGTCGTCATGTTGCGGTAGACCGAGTCGGCGCCCTCGTCGGTACGGCAGAGCACCGCGACCAGGTTCGCCGAGCCGCCGTTGGTCAGCCACATCTTCTGACCGTCGATGACGTAGGAGTCCCCGTCGCGCCGGGCGCGGGTCCGGATGGCGGCGACGTCCGAGCCGCAGCCCGGTTCGGACATGGAGAAGGCACCGCGCAGCTCGCCGGTGGCCAGCCGGGGCAACAGGCGTGCCCGCTGCTCGTCCGTGCCGTGCCGGCGCACCAGGTACGCCACGATGAAGTGGGTGTTGATGATGCCCGAGACGCTCATCCAGCCCCGGGACAGCTCCTCCACGACCAGGGCGTACGTCAGCAGCGACTCGCCGAGCCCACCGTGCTCTTCGGGGATCATCAGCCCGAAGACGCCCAGCTTCCTGAGCCCTTCGACGATCTCCTGCGGATAGGTGTCGGTGTGCTCCAGTTCCGTGGCGACGGGCAGGATCTCCCGGTCGACGAAATCGCGAACGGCACTGAGGATCTCCCGCTGCGTCTCGGTCAGGCCCTCGGTCCGTGCCAGGCGACTCATCTGATCCTCCCTCGTACGGTCTGGACCGCTAACGGGCACCGCGGAGCAGCCGGCCAGGCCGGGCCCCGGTGTCCTTTCCGTCGCGTCGGGTGACGGCGCCACTCACGATCGTAGCCACGTAGCCGTCGGCGTCCTGCAGCAGGCGGCTGCCGCCCGCGGGCAGGTCGTGCGCCATCCGCGGCACCCGCAGGCGCAGGGCGTCGAAGTCGATGACGTTGAGATCGGCCTTCTTGCCCGTCGCGACGACGCCCCGGTCGGTCAGGCCGTACAGGTTCGCGGTGTCCATGGTCTGCTTCCGGACCACGTACTCCAGCGGCAGCGTGGCGCCCCGGCTGCGGTCCCGCGCCCAGTGTGTCAGCAGGTAGGTGGGCATCGACGCGTCGCACACCATCGCGACGTGCGCGCCGCCGTCGGCCAGCCCGATGACCGCGGCGGGGTGCCGGAGCATCTCGTACAGCGCGTCGTGGTCGTGGTCGCTGAAGCCGAAGATGGGCACCATCAGCATCCGGCGCCCGTCGTTCTCCAGCATCAGGTCGTAGAGCTTGTGCATCGGGTCGGCGCCCTCGGCCGCGGCCAGCGCGGCCACCGACCGGTCCGGCGTCGGCTCGTAGTCGGGCGGGTCGTCGAGGGGGTAGGTCCGGTCGAGCAGGAACTGCTGGCCGACCGCGATGTCGTCGTCGAGCACACCGGGCCGGGCCGGCCGGTCCTGCTCGGCGAGGATCGCGGCCCGTACGCCCGGGTCGGCGAGCTCGGCGAGCAGTTCCTCGCGGCTCAGCCGGGCGGCCAGCGCCTCGTAGGTCGGCCGCATCGTGAAGGCGTGCCGGCCGGTGAATCCGACGATCATGCCGAACGGCCGGGCCGCCACCTGCGGATAGATCGGAGCACCGTCCTCGTGGGCGCGCAGCGACTCGGCGAGCATCTCCTGCCACAGGGTGGGCGCCGCGTCGACCTGCAGCAGCGAGAACGAGACCGGCATGCCGGTCTCGGCGGCGAGCCGCCGCATCCAGGCGATCTCCTTGTGCGGAGCGAGGATGTCCTCTCCGGCGGTGCCCATGGGGGAGAGCTCGAACACCGCCCGCCCGGCCGAGGCGGCGGCCCTGCCGAGGGCGAACAGCTCCTCTTCGGTGGCGTAGGTGCCCGGGACGGGTTCGCCGTCGATCGCCCGGTGCACGATGGTGCGCGAGGTGGAGAACCCGAGCGCTCCGGCCTGGACCCCCTCCTTGACGATCCGCGCCATGGCCTCGATGTCCTCGGGAGTGGCCGGCTCGTTGCGGGCCCCGCGGTCGCCCATCACGTACGCCCGGACCGGGCCGTGCGCGATCTGGACGCCGAAGTCGACGGCCAGGCCGCGGCCGTCCACTGCGTCGAGGTACTGCGGGAAGGACTCCCAGCTCCAGTCGATCCCCTCGGCGAGCGCCGAGCCCGGGATGTCCTCGACGCCCTCCATCAGGCCGATCAGCCAGTCCTCCCGGCCGGGCCGTACGGGGGCGAAACCGACCCCGCAGTTGCCGGCCACGACGGTGGTCACGCCGTGCGAGGCCGACGGGTCGAGCGCGGTGTCCCAGGTGACCTGGCCGTCGTAGTGCGAGTGGATGTCCACGAAGCCCGGGGTGACCAGCAGCCCCGTGGCATCGATCGTCTCCGCCGCCTCGACGCCGTCGGCGCTCCCGGAACCCGCGGAGCCGGGGTTCTCGGTGCCAGGGCCCTCCTGCCGGCGGACCGCCGCGATGACGCCGTCCCTGATCCCGATGTCCGCCCGGTACGGGGCCGCGCCCGTCCCGTCCACCACGGTGCCGCCGACGATCTTCAGGTCGTACATCCATGCCTCGCAGGAGCCGTCCGGCCTGCCCGGGGTTCCTTCGCGCCGGAGCGCGTCGCACCGGATCACCATCCCGGTCGGCGCCGTACCGACGGCGGGTCCCGAACAACCCTCCTCGACCGCGGTCATAGATGTCACCGCAGCCCTTGACCAAGAGAATACTTTATACAAACCATGCGTGCCAGTGGCCGGCTCCTCCGCTTCGGCTCCGAGCCTGAGCGACACGGGCCTGAGCGACACAAGCCTGAGCAGCATGGGCCTGAGCGCCACGGGCCTGGGCAGCATGGGTCTGGGCGACATGGACCCGGGCGGCATGGGCTTGGAGGGCAGGGGCCACGGCGAAGTCGGGACGGACGCCTCGTACCCGGTTTCGGCGCAGGAGTGGTCCGGCGGAGGAGAGCTCTGCGCGTTGCTTTGCCCTGACCATCCCCACGCGGCCTGCCGACCAGAGGCCGCGTAGCGGTGGTCACGGCAAGCAACCTGCCCAGCCAGAAACCCCAAAGCCGCGCATCCGTGTTCACGGCAACCAGCCCGCCCAGCCGCTCCGCCCCTAAGCCGCGTAGCGGTGGTCACGGCAAAAGGTCTGCCCGCCACAGACCCCGTGGCCGCGTATCAGTGGTCACGGCAAATGGCCTGGCCGCCATAGACCCCCTGGCCGCGTAGCAGTGGTCACGGCAAAGGCCTGCCCGCCCCAGACCCCCTGGCCGCGTAGCAGTGGTCACGGCAAAGCGTTTGATGAACGTGCATGCCCGCCCCGCCCCGCCCCGCCGTGCCCCGCTCCGTCCCGGCAGGAGAACAGATGCATGTCACCGTTGCCGAGGCCTGGCCCCTGGCGCCCCTCAGATAGCTGCGGCGAAGACTCCGAGCCGTGTGGGCTGAATCGGAGCCGTACGGGATGAAAGCGGGCGGTCGGCCGCTTGACATTGACGCCGGTGTCAAGGCGTACGGTCGCTGACGGCTGCAGATCAGGGAGGGCGGATGCGGATCGGGGAGCTGGCCGAGCGCGCCGGGGTGAGCACGCGCACGTTGCGCTACTACGAACAGCAGGGGTTGCTGCCGGCGCGGCGTGCGGCCAACGGCTACCGGCAGTACGAGGAGTCCGATCTCCCGCTGGTCGCGCAGATCCGTTCGCTGCTTGCGGCGGGCTTCACGCTGGAGGACGCCCGGCCGTTCGTGGACTGCCTGCGGGCGGGCAACGAGGCGGGAGACTCCTGCCCGGAGTCGGTCGCCGTCTACCAGCGCAGGCTCGCCGAGATCGACACCGAGATCCGCACCCTGATCAGGCGAAGAGCCGAAGTGGCCGATCAGCTGGCGCGGGCCTGTCCCGGCTGCGTCCTGTCCCTGGAGAGAAGAAATGATCACGCTGACCACCGAGAACTTCGACGAGCAGGTACTCCGCGGCGACAAGCCGGTACTGGTCGACTTCTGGGCGGAGTGGTGCCCGCCGTGCAAGATGATCGCACCGGTGCTTGAGCAGATCGAGCAGGAGTACGGCGACCGCCTCACGATCGCCACGATCAACGGCGACGAGCACCCGGAGATCGTACGGCGGTACGGCGTGATGGGCTTCCCGACCCTCAACCTCTTCCGGAACGGCGAGGTCGTTCAGCAGATCAGGGGAGCCAAGCCCAAGCGCCTGCTCCTGGCCGACCTGGACGGCCACTTCTGAGGTCAGGGCCGCTTCACCCGGTCGGCGAACGCGCGGAAGGCGTCGCGGCGGAAGAGCAGCACGGGGCCGTACGGGTTCTTCGAGTCCCGTACGGCGACGCCGCCCGGGAGGCCCGCGACCTCCACACAAGCACCGCCGTTGTTGGTGCTGCGAGTCGCCTTGCGCCACAGCGCGCCGCTCAGGTCCATCTCTCGTCCACCGTTCTGCGGATCAGGTCGTGGGAGTGCCGTACGGAGAGGGCGTTGGCCCGGAGGGAGGCCAGCGATTGGGAGAGCCTGGTGACATCGGCCCGGCCGCCCATGGTCATGCCGCGCAGGGCCGTCTCCACATACGCTACCTCGCTGCGGTCCTCCATCGTCGCGAGGATGAACGAGCCCGACAGCCCGTCGTGCACCTCGGACGGGACGATCTGGACCGTCAGCCGCCGCGACGCCAGGGCGATGAGATGCTCCAGTTGCTCCCGCATCGTCTTGGCATCGCCCACCCGCCGGTGCAGCACGCTCTCGTCGAGCAGGATGTTGAGGACCGGAGGCGTCCGGTCCTCCCTGGTCAGGATGGCCTGCCGGGCCATCCTCGCCTCCACGGCCTCGCCGTCGAGCAGCGCGGCGGCGTACTCCCTGGTCTGGGCCAGCCCGTCCACCACGGAGAGATGGAATGACTCCAGGTGCACAGCCTCGCGCTCGACCGCCGGCCAGTCGAACCAGATCGGGTAGGCCACGTGCTGCACGAGGTCACCCCACAGCCGGCAGAGCGCGCCCTGCGCCCCGAGCTCCTCGTCCAGCCTCGCCCCGAACTCCTCGGTGCACCGGGTCTTGCCGGTCTCAACCAGCCCGATGTACGAGCCGCTGACAGGGAACCGTTCGCCGAGCCGATCCTGGCTGAGACCGATCTTGTCCCGGTAATGGCGCACCTGATTGCCGAACGCCAGGAGCGTCGGGCTGGCGGGCTCGGCCGTCCGATAGGGCTTGCGTGCCATGTCGCATCCTTCGCAAGCAGTTCCCAAGCCCCGGCACGCACGAACAAGTGCCCGCCGAACGGCTCGGATGCGTTTCCACGAACGTAGTGGACTTGTCGCTGAGCGTAGTTTTCGCGCTCTTGAATGGAGGCCGGACCAGAAAGAAAAGCGGTGAGAGGTGATTCCAGTGACGGATCAGGAGCGCCGGAACGGCGTACGGCTCGGGATGGCACGCCTGCCTCTTCTGGGCACTTCCCCGAAGGCCGCTCGTGATCTTGTGGAGACGGTCGGCCGCAGCTGGGGTCTTTCCAGCGAGACCGTCTACGCGGCCCGGCTGGCGGTCTCTGAACTGGTGACCAACGCCCTGGTCCATGCCGCGGGAATGCCGGGCAGCACGGTCACCGTCATCGTCGCCCGTTCTGACGGCATGCTCGCCGTGGAAGTGCACGATGCCTCGCGCGAGGAACCCCGGCTCAGGTACCCCCCGGAGACGGCCGAGTCCGGTCGGGGACTGATTCTGGTGTCAGAGGTCACCGATGCCTGCGGGCATTACCTCACGCCGTTCGGAAAGGCGGTGTGGTTCACGCTCAAGAGCGACTGGCCGCTGGACATGACGAGGTGAAAGGACTGTTCCTCAGCCCGGTTCCCCGGTGTCGCGGGCCAGAATCGTGGCCAGGCGCATGGCGTGCTCGTCGGACCGGCCGAAGCAGGTCTCCAGCAGCCAGGCCCGCTTCAGGTACAGATGGGCCAGGACCTCCCAGGTGAAGCCCATCCCGCCGTGCACCTGCACGCAGGTACGGCCGCCCGCGGTCGCCGCGTCGTCGGCCAGGATCTTCGCCGCCGAGACCGCCTCCTCCGGGTCCCCGGCCCGTGGGTCGTCGATCGTCAGCGCCGCCACCAGCACCGCAGCCCGTGCGAGATCGACGCGTACCAGCGACTCGGCCAGCAGGTGCTTGACCGCCTGGAACGACCCGATCGGCCGGTCGAACTGCGTGCGCTCCTTCGCGTACCGGACGGCCAGGTCGAGACCACCCTGGGCCACTCCCACCTGGAGGGCCGCGGTGAGCGCGGCACCGCACAGCCGCCAGCGGACGGCGTCGCCGGCCGAGCCGACGCGCTCCGCTCCGGCGTACGCCTCCGGCGCGGCCATGACCTGGGACACCGGGGTCAGCGGGTCGAGCGGGATCGCGGTCGGGGTGGCGGCGAGCCCGTCCGCGGGCAGCAGGAACAGGCCGTCGTCGGCGACCACCACGACCTGGGTCGCCGACGGCAGGTGCTCGACGATCGCGATCGGCTCCCCGGCGTCCAGCATGGTGACGACGGCACCGCCGTCCTCGGCATCGGGGACCAGCCCGGCGGCCAGGAAGGTGGCCACCAGCGGGCCCGGCACCAGGGCCCGGCCCAGCTCCTCGAAGACGATGGCGGCGTCGGCCAGGCCGAGGCCCATCCCGCCGCCGGACTCGGGCACCGTCAGGCCGAAGACCCCCATCTCGGCGAGGCCCCGCCAGGCCTTGCGGTCGAGGGCGGGATCGTCGGCGGCCGACCGCAGCCGGTCGGGCGTCCAGACGTCGGTGAGGTAACCGCGCAGACCGGACCGCAGGTCGCGCTGGTCAGCGTTCAGCGTGAGGTCCACCTGGGCTCCTTGGGCAGGCCGAGGGCGCGTTCGGCGAGGATGTTCTTCTGGATCTGCGAGGTGCCCGCGGCGATCGTGAACGACAGCGTGTTGACCCGGTCCTCCACGACCCGCCCGTTGCCCAGACCGCCCGCACCGCCCGGACCGGGCAGATCGCTCATCGACAGCGACGCACGGCCGAGCACGTGCGACGCCAGGTCGGCGATGCGCTGGCGGCTCTCGGTGAAGCGCAGCTTGAACACCGACGCGCCCTGCACCGGGATCACACCGGCCGACGCCTCCGACACGTTCTTGCGGATGAGCGACCACAGGCCGCTGACCTCGGCGCTGAGCCGGCCCACGTCCCGGCGCAGCGCTGCGTCGTGGTCCCAGAGCGTTCCGCCGCCCGGCAGTTCGACGGAGCGGGCGAGGACGGCGGTCTCCGCGAGGAGGTTGCGCGACTCGATGACATCGCCGATGAAGGCGGTGCCCCGCTCGAACGAGAACGTCACCATGGCCACCCGCCAGCCGTCGTTCTCGGCTCCCACCCGGGCCGACACCGGCACCCGTACGTCGTCGAGGACCAGCTCGCTGAACTCGCTGCTGCCGACGGCGGTGCGCAGCGGCCGGACGTGTACCCCGGGCGTGCCCATCGGCAGGATCAGCCAGGTGATCCCCTTGTGCTTGGGAGCGTCCGGGTCGGTGCGGACGAGCAGCTCACAGTAGTCGGCGACCTCGGCGTGCGAGGTCCACACCTTGCGGCCGTTGACCACGTACTCGTCGCCGTCGCGTACCGCGGTCGTGCGGAGGGCGGCCAGGTCGGAGCCGGCGTCCGGCTCGGAGAAGCCCTGGCACCACACCTCCTCGCCGCGCAGGATCCGGGGCAGGTGGCGGGCGCGCTGCTCGCCGGTGCCCTCGACGACGAGCGTCGGCCCGGCGTGCAGCAGCCCGACGAAGTTGGCCCCGACGTACGGCGCGCGGGCCCGGGCCGTCTCCTCCAGGAAGATGAGCTGCTCGGTCGGTGAGGCCCCGAGCCCGCCGTGCTCGGCGGGCCAGTCCACACCGGCGTATCCGGCGTCGTACAGCAGGCGCTGCCAGGCCGTGTCGTAACGCCGCCGAGCGGGCCAGTCGTCGCGGTCCGGCTTGGCCGGCAGGGTGGGCAGGACGCCGGCCAGCCAGGACCGCAGCCGGTCCCGGAAGGCGAGCTCTTGGTCGGTAAGGCGCAGGTCCACAGTGGCTCCTGGGCGTCGAGCGGCACGCGAGCGCACCGTCAATGTGCCGTGACTCTACAGATGAGCAGGTCGGTGACGCGGTCCGTCCTCACCAGCCGCGGAACGCCGGCTTGCGCCGCTCGACGAAGGCGCGGAGGCCCTCCTGGCCGTCGGCGCTCGTCATGTTGACCTCCGCGGCCAGGGCCTCCTCGGCCAGCGACGTGGCCCGGTCGCCGTCCAGCGCCCGGTTGACCAGCCGCTTGCCCAGGCCGAGCGCGACGGTGGGCCCGGCGGCCAGCCGCGCCGCCCAGTCCACCGCGGTGGCGCGCAGTTCCCCGGCGGGCACGACCCGGTTCACCAGTCCCATCCGGTACGCCTCGGCCGCGGGCAGGTCGTCGCCGAAGAAGATCAGCTCCTTGGCCCGCTGCGGCCCGATCAGGCGGGTGAGCAGGTACGCCCCGCCGCCGTCGACGACCAGGCCGCGCCGGACGAAGACCTCGATGAACTTCGCCGAGTCCGCCGCCAGCACCAGGTCGCAGGCGTACGCGAGATGGCAGCCGATGCCCGCCGCGGTGCCGTTGACCGCGGCGATGACCGGCTTCTCGCAGTCCAGCACGGCGGCGACGAGCCGCTGCGCGCCGCCGGCGATGGCGCGGGCCACCGTGCCCGCCGGGCGCTCGGGCGCGCCCTCCGGCAGGGGCACCGCCGGGGCCGGGGAGCCGCCCAGGTCGGCCCCGGTGCAGAAGTGCCGCTCCCCCGCGCCCGTCAGCACGATCGCCCGCACGCGCTGGTCGCCACCGGCCTCGGTGAGCCGGGCGATGATACGTTCCCGCTGGCCGCCGGTGAGGGAGTTGCCGGCCTGCGGCCGATTCAGCGTCAGCCACCCGACGCCTTCCGGGGTGACCTCCCACAGGAGGTCGTCAGTGGGAGCCTGCTCGGGCACGTGCCGCACCGCCTTCCGTCCGGTCACCGCCGCCGGGCAACGGGCAGACGGCCGCAGCGGTGTAAATTGTATAAAACATTATCATCGGTGAACCTGGCCCGGACGGCGAGAGGCGAGTACGCGGTGAACGAGAAGGTCTACATCCACGAGTTCATCACCATCACCAAGCAGAACCGGGCGCGGTACATGCACCACATGACCGCCAACTGGAGCCCGATCGCCCAGGAACAGCGCCACCAGCTCTGCTACGGCGTCTGGGGCGTGGTCGGCTCCACCGGGCACTGGCCGCAGGTGGTGAACCTCTGGGAGGAGGACGGCTTCGACGGCCTGGCCTCGTCGTTCCGGCTCGAGTTCGGCAACACCACTCTGCAGGATCCGGCCCTGGCGAAGTGGTGGGCCGCCGCCGCCGACCTGCGCTCCGGGGGGTTCGACCGGCTGCTGGTGCCGCACCCCGACACCCTGACCATCGAGGAGCTGTGCAAGGAGGAGGCGGGCGGCGAGGTCTACGCCCATGAGTTGATCACGGTCGGCTCCGGGTCCGCCCGGCGGTTCCTCGACACGGTGCAGGAGGGGGCCGCGGCCGTCCGCGAACGCACCGGCTGGCGGCTCGCCGGGGCCTGGTGGACGGCGATGCGCAGCGACCAGGAGTGCGTGCTGCTGTGGAGCATCCCGAGCTGGGAGTCCTGGGCCGCGGTCGAGCAGGATCTCTCGCGCGGCGGCCGGGGCGACGTGCTGTCGCGCGGCTCCGACCTCGTCCGCGACCGCGAGCGGATCCTGCTGGTCGACTCGCCATTGTCACCGTTGCGCACCGGCCGTCAGCCCTCCCGTGACGACCGCACCGACTGGGAGGACTGATCCCGGGCCGGTGCGCACCCGTCAGGCCGTGCCGACGACGGAGACGAAACTGACCATCTCGCCGGGGTAGCCGCCCAGGTTGTGGGTGAGCGCCAGCGAGCGCGACCCGTACGTCGAGATGCGGCGCTCCGGGGGCGCCTCGCCGCGCAGCTGCAGCCAGGCCTCGAACATCATCCGCAGCCCGGACGCGCCCACCGGGTGGCCGAAGGACTTCAACCCGCCGTCGGGGTTGACCGGCAGGTCTCCGTCCAGGTCGAACCCGCCCGCCAGCACCTGCTTCCAGGCGGTCCCCCGGTCGGCCAGGCCCAGGTCCTCCATCAGCACCAGCTCGGTCGGGGTGAAGCAGTCGTGCACCTCGGCCATGGCCAGCTCGTCGCGCGGCGAGGCGATGCCCGCCTGGGCGTACGCGTCGGCGGCGGAGGCGGCGACCTCGGGGAAGGTGGTGTAGTCGTAGCCCGGGTCGGTCACCCCGGAGCCGTCCCCGGCGATGAGCGAGAGCGCCTTGATCAGCAGCGGCCGGTCGGTGTGGCGGTGGGCGTCCTCGGCCCGTACGACGATCGCCGCCGCGGCCCCGTCGGCGACCCCCGCGCAGTCGAACACCGACAGCCCGCCGGCCACGGCGGGCATGGCGCACAGCCTCTCGACCGACATCTCCTTGCGGAACTGCGCGCGGGGGTTGCGGGCGCCGTTGGCGTGGTTCTTGGCGGCGATCCTGGCCAGGACGGTGCGCATCTCCTCGTCGCCCACCCCGTACCGCCGGGCGTAGGCGGGGGCGACCATGGAGAACATCGCCGCCGCCGTCAGCGTCCGCTGTGTCCCGTCGTTGGGGATCGGGAACGCGTTGAGCCCCTGGTAGCCGGAGTCCTTCACCTTCTCCACGCCGACCGCCATCGCCATGTCGTACGCCCCGCTCGCGACGGCGTAGGCGGCCTGGCGCAGCGCCTCCGATCCGGTGGCGCAGTAGTTCTCCACCCGGGTGACCGGCTTGCCTCGCAGGCGGAGCGGGCGGGAGAGCGTCAGCCCGCTCATCCCCGACTGCGCCGTGCCGAGCCAGAACGCGTCGACCTGCTCCTTGGTCACCCCGGCCGAGCCGAACGCCTCGGAGGTCGCCGCGAGCAGCAGCTCGTCGACGCCCTTGTCCCAGTGCTCGGTGAACCGGGTGCAGCCCATGCCGATGATGGCGACCCGGTCCTTGATCCCATGCGAGCCCACGTCAGCCCTCCCCTCCCACGTCCGCCGCGTCCCGTACGGCCGGGCCCGTGTCGCGGACCGGCCGGCCCTTCCAGAAGTAGTTGTGGACGCCGTCTGCGGTGAACAGCCGCCGGAAGGTCATCTCGACCCGGCCGCCGATCTCGACCTCCCGCTCGTCCACGTCGGTCAGCTCGACCGGCAGCCGCCCGCCGCCGTCGAAGTCGACCACCGCGAACACCACCGGCGGGCTGGGCGAGTACGCCAGCCGGTCCACGGTGAAGGTCACGATCGTCCCGACCGCGTCGGCCATCGGGCGGCGGGCGTCGTCGAGCGGCGAGGGGGGCAGCCGCACCGTGCCGTCCTCCCCCACCGAGCCGACGAAGCCGAACTTCCACTCGCTGTTGCGCCCCGCCGCCGACGCCGACGGGCGGGCCGGCTCGGGCCGCCGGGGCGGTTCCACCGGCAGCATGCCGCGCCAGGCCAGGTAGGTGCCGTAGCTCACCGGCGCACCGGCCGCCACCTGGGCGGCGATGGGCCGCGCCACCGGGTGACCGGCCAGCGCCGCGGTCGTGCGGAACACCGCGACGTCCGCGCCGTCCGACAGCGTGGCCAGCACGATCACCCGGCCCGGCTCGGCGTGCCCGGACGCGGCGGTCTCCAGTGCGGCGGCCAGCAGCAGGGCGGGCTGGGCCGCGCCGGGGTTGCCGACCCGCGCGTCCAGCCGGTCGGCCACTCGCTCGGCAGGCACGCCGGACGCCGCCGCGAACGCCTTGGCCGCCCGGCCGTGCGGGCCCGCCACGATCAGCGTCGACACCTCGCCCGCTTCGGCGCCCGCCGATTCCAGGGCGAGCTTGAGCGCCTCGGCGCCCAGCGCGGTGTAGCGGGTCTCGCCGAACCGCTCGTCCCACAGCCGGGACGCCGGGGCACCGGGGGCGCGCCACCGGTCCAGGAACTCCTCAGTGAGCGACGCCCAGCCGGCCGGCTCCGCGAGCACCGGGCCGTCCGCGTCCGAGCCGACCAGCAGGGCGGCCGCACCGTCTCCGCCCGCCGCCTCGTCCGGCCCGCCCGGCAGGCCGGTGCGCAGGTCGGCGGCCACCACCAGCGCCGCACCGGCACCGTCGAGCCCGGCCCGCAGCGCGCCCATCGCCGAGCGCACCGAGCCGACGGCGTCGTAGGCCGCCACCGTGCGGTCCAGCCGGAGCGCGGCGTGCACGGCGGTCGCGTTGGTCTTGTCCAGGTAGGCGGGCTCGGTGGTGGCGAACCAGAGCGCCCGCGGCCCGGTGCCCGCGCCGCGCAGCGCCTCGCGGGCCGCCGCCACGCCCATCGTCGTGGTGTCCTCGTCGTAGCAGGCCACCGTCCGGGTCCCCCGGCCGCCACCGGCGCCGGCCACCGCCGGGATCGTCGTACGGTCCAGCCGCCGGTAGGGCAGATATCCGCCCCATCCCAGGATTCCGCGCATGGGAGCAGTCTAAGTGTAGATTTCATAAAACATCTAATCTGCAATTACACTCACGGCCATGGGACCAGACGCCTCCGCGCAGCCCGCCTCCGCGCAGCCCGCCTCCGAGCAGCACGCCTCCCCCCGGCCGGCGGGCGGCCTCCCCCTCGACGGGGTGCGCATCCTGGCGCTCGAGCAGATGCAGGCCCTCCCCTTCGCCACCCAGCTGCTCGCCCGGCTCGGGGCCGACGTGGTGAAGGTGGAGTCCCCGAAGGGCGGCGACTCGGGGCGCGGTTCACTGCCGGCCATGACCGACCCGCAGGGCCGCCGGGTGGGCGCCACGTTCCTCCGCAACAACCTGGGCAAACGCAGCATCTGCGTCAACCTCAAGGACCCGCGCGGGCGCGACCTGGTGCTCCGCCTCGCCCGCGGCTTCGACGTGATCGCGGAGAACTCCAAGGCGGGCGCGATGGCCCGGCTCGGCCTCGGCCACGACGACTTCGCCGCGGCGCATCCGGCCGGGATCTACGTCTCGGTGTCGGGATTCGGCAACACCGCGCCGACCCCGTACCGCGACTGGCCCGCCTTCGCCCCCATCGTCGAGGCGATGTCGGGCATCTACGAGATGAAGCGGACCGGTGACTCCCCGCCGGCCGTCGCACCGGTCGGCGCGCTGGGCGACATCGGCGCCGCGCTGTTCGCCACCATCGGCATCCTCGCCGCGCTGCGGCACCGCGAGGCCACCGGCACCGGGCAGTACGTCGACGTCGCGATGTTCGACGCGATGATCGCCATGACCGACATCGTGACCAACTTCTGGTCGATGGGGCTGCGCGGCGGCGACCTCGGGCCGCTCATCATGCACGGCTTCCGCGCCAAGGACGGCTGGTTCGTCCTGCAGGTGGGCCGCGAGCCGCACTTCGTCAAGCTGGTGGAGCTGATCGGCCATCCGGAGTGGGCCGCCGACCCGAGGTTCGCCACCCGGCAGGGCTGGGTCGACCACCTCGAAGGCGTGCTCCGCCCGGCGGTGGAGGGCTGGGCCGCCGGGCTGACCAAGCTCCAGGCCTGCCAGGCGCTCGGGGCCGCGGGCATCGCCGCCGGGCCGTGCCTCACCGACGCGGAGGTGGTGGCGGATCCGCACGTCGCCGCCCGCAACATGCTCGTCCAGGTGCCGCGCACCGACGGCGTCGAGCAGCCGATCCTGGTGCCGGGCAACCCGGTCAAGATGAGCGCCGTCGCCGCGGGCACCGAGACCAGGCCACCCTGGCTCGGCGAGCACACCGACGCGGTGCTGTCCGCCGAGCTCGGCCTGGCGCCCGCCGAGCTCGAGGCGCTGCGCGCCGACGGCGTGATCGCCTGACCGCCGGCCGGTAGGGCCCGCCGGCCGGTACGGCCCGCGACGGGCGCGCCGGCCTCCGGACCGTGCCGCCGGCCGGTCAGCCGCCGTGGCCGGTACGGGCCCGCTCGGCCATCCGGGCGATGTCGGCCCGGTCCAGCAGCACGAAGTCACCGGCCGCCTCCACCGTGACCCGGTCGCGCTGGATCAGCCGCCCGACCGTCCGTACCCGCCTGCCCTCCCGGGCCTCCACCCGGCCCTCGAACAGGCACGGCTCGTACAGGGCCGTCGGACGGCGATAGGTGATCTCCAGCTTCGCCGTCGGTCCCGGCAGGCCGGCGATGAAGTTCGCCGCCGCGAACACGATGTCGAAGGACGCGGCCAGCACCGCCCCGTGCACGCAGTCCGGCGGCCCCTCGTACGGCCTGGTGAACGCCCCGCGGAGGAGCGCCACAGGCGGTTCGAAGGTCAGGTCCAGCGGCAGCGCGAGCGGGTTGTGCCGCCCGATGACGAAGTCGAACGGCATCCGGGCCGCCAGGTCGGTCTCGCCGTCGCCGGGGTCGGTCATCAGGGTCTTGGGGAACAGCGGGTCGGGCACATGCCGCTCCAGCGCGTCCGCGATGACGTCCAGTGCCCGCGCGGCGGCCATCGTCGCCACCGCCGGCGCGGTCGTGGTGACGCACAGCCCGATCAGGCGGCGTACGGCGTCGGTGAGCGCCCCGGCCTCCAGCGCACGGCCGGCCAGGGCCGGGTGCTCCGCCGCCGGTGCGCCGGGTGGAGGGCCTGCGGGGTCGCCTGCCGGGGTGTCTGCGGACGTGTCTGTCATTGGGACCTCTGTCGGGTAGATGTGGGCCGGATGCCGATCGCCGGTCACCGCCCGTACCGGAGCGCTCGACCACCGCGCGGCCCGCGCGTAAGGCTCATCGGGCCGACCGGTTACGATGCACACGGCCGTCCATGGGGAGAGCACGCAGTCGATGACCGAGCGCAGTCTGCGAGAGCAGCGCCGAGAGCACCGCCGGGCGCTCAGCAGGGACCAGGTCCTCGACGCGGCCGAGCAGGTCTTCGCCCGCGAGGGCTTTCACGAGGCGTCCCTGCGGGAGATCGCCGAGCTCGCGGAGTTCTCCGTCGGCACGGTCTACGCCCTCTTCTCCGGCAAGGACGACATCTACCGGGAGATCTTCCTGCGGCGGGCGGCGGAGTTCCTGCCGGGCATGCGCGAGGTGCTGTCCGCCGACCGGCCGCCACGCCGGCAGCTCATCGAGCTCGCGGACTGGCAGGTCGGCTTCTTCCGCCGTTTCCCGCAGTTCGGCCGGCTCGTGCTGCGCGGCGGCTCGATCGCACCGCCGCTGTCCGAGCCGCCCGACGACAGCCAGATCCTGGAGAACTTCCGGACCGCCCAGCGGATGCAGGCGGATCTGTTCCGGCGCGGCCAGCAGGCGGGCGAGCTGCGGTCCGGCGATCCGGTCCTGCTGGCCCGGATGCTGTCCGGCCTGGTCAGCGCGTTCCAGGCCGCGGAGCTCGCCACCGGCGAGGACGCCGCGACCACCATGGCCGGCGGGGACGCCACCGGCGCGGGCACCGGGCGGCTGCCGCTGGAGCAGCTGCACGAGGTGCTGGAGGCGGCGTTCGTGCTGCCGCGCGAGTGATCTCACGTCACAGCCTGCCGCCGGTACGGAACTCCGGCGGCACCCACGACGGCTCGCGTTTCTCGGCGAACGCGCGGGTGCCCTCGACCATCTCGTCACCGAACAGCAGGGCGTCGAAGGTCATCCGGTCGACCCGGTCGTAGTTGTCATTGATGATCCGCTTGATGTGCAGCCTCGCCTGCGGCGCGGTGCGGCAGATCTGGATCGCGATCTCCTCCGCCTGGGCGAGGACCTCCTCGTCCGGGACGACCCGGGTGAACATCCCCCAGCGCTCGGCCTCCTCCGCCGTCACCACCCGTCCGGTGAGCAGCATGTCCCGGGCCCTGGCGATCCCGATCTGCGCGGGCAGGTAGGCGGCGTAGCCGGTGTCGGCGATGCCGCGCAGCAGCTCGGGGGCCCGGACCGTGACGCTCCGCCCGGCGACGGCGACGTCCGAGAGCATCGCGATGAGCAGCCCGCCGCCCTGCGCGAGACCGTTGACCGCCGAGACCACCGGCTTCGGGGAACGTCTGATCGCCTCGAACGGCGTGCAGTCGTTGCCGAGCAGATCGGGGAAGTCCAGCCAGCGGTCGGGTTCCCGGCCGCGCAGCTCACCGCCGGGCACGAACACGTCCCCGGTGCCGGTGATGATCAGGGCGCCCAGGCCGGGGTCGCGGTTGACCAGGTCGACGGCCCGCCGCACCCCGAAGTACATCGCGCTGGTCAGCGCGTTGCGCGAGTCGGGCCGGTCGATGACGCACCAGGCCAGCGGGCCGCGCCGTTCGAAGCGCAGGTAGGGCGTGCCTAGGTCGTCGCCCTCGAGCCCGACCGTCTCGGCGCCCATCAGCGGCGCTCGAAGGTCACGCCGGCGGCCTCACGGTCCCAGGTCGCGGGCGTGACGCCCGCCTCCTTCAGGAGGTTCTTGGTGGTACGGCCGGTCTGGCTGAGCGGCAGCTCGGCACGGAACTCGAAGTAGCGCGGCACCGCGTAGTAGGGCAGCTGCTCGATCGCCCAGCGGCACAGCCCCTCCTCGGTGAGCGCCGCGCCCTCCCGCAGGATGACCGTCGCCTTGACGTCGTCCTCGCTGACCTCACTCGCCACCGCGTGCACGCACACGTCCTTCACGTCGGGGTGCTCGTGGAACACCTTCTCCAGCTCCCAGCTCGAGATGTTCTCGCCCCGGCGCCGCATGTAGTCGGCCTTCCGGTCGACGAAGAAGAGGTATCCGTCCTCGTCGATGCGCCCGATGTCGCCGGTGTGGAACCACAGGTTGCGCCAGGCCGCCACCGTCGCCTCGGGCCGCTGCCAGTAACCCTCGAACATGGCGTACGGCATCCGCGGGCGGCAGACGATCTCGCCGTCCTCGCCGGGCGCCACCTCCCGGTCGTCGTCGTCGAAGATCTTGACGCTGAAGGTCTCGGAGTTCACGATGCCCGCCGAACCCGGACGGCCCGGGCGGCCCGGCGGCAGCCACGAGATGAGCGACGCCTCGGTGGTGCCGTAGGCGTTGCTGAACGTGCCGATGCCGAAGCGCCTGCGGAAGAGCTCGTCGACCTCCGGCGGGATCGGCGCGCCCGTCAGCAGCCGCAGGGTGGTGTTGGCCTCCGGCGTGCCGGACCCCTTGCCCTGCGGGTGGTCGTCGGACCGGGCCACCATCACGGCGAGCGAGCCGAGCAGCGACGCGATCGTCGCGCCGGTGCGGTTGATCTCCGGCCAGAAGCCGGAGACCGAGAAGCGGCGGGACAGCGCGGCCCTGCCGCCGCTGATCAGCGTGCCGGTGAGCATGCAGGAGATGGCGTTGAAGTGGAAGAGCGGCAGCGGGCTCCACACCACGTCCTCGGGGGTCCGCCCCCAGGAGGAGATGATCTGGCGGGCGATCGTCAGATGGTAGTTGTGGCTGAGCGCGCACCCCTTGGACGCACCGGTGGTGCCTCCGGTGTAGACGATCGTGCCCAGGTCCGCGGGCCGCACCAGCACGCCCGGCCGGGCGTCGTCGGCGCCCTCCAGGTCCGACCAGGCGTGCACCTTCGCCGTGATCCCGCTGCTCGCGGCCTGCGCGGGGTCGCCCACGACCACCAGGTGCCGTACGGACTCGATGGAGTCCAGGATCTCCACCGGGCGTTCGGCCAGGTCCTCCTGCGCGATGACGACGGCGGTGTCGGCGTCGGTCAGCTGGTGCCGCAGCAGCGGGCCCTTCAGTGCGGTGTTGACCGGCACCGAGATGGCCCCGAGCTTGTGGATCGCGAACCACGACAGCACCGCGGCGGGGCCGTTCTCCAGGATCGTGGCGACGGTCGAACCGTGCCGTACCCCCAGCTCGGCCAGGGCGCCCGCCACCCGGTTGGACTCGCGGTCGATCTCGGCCGCGGTGAAGGGCGTGCCGCAGCAGTCCAGGAAGGGACCATCCGGGTCCCGCGAGAGACGGCGGTCCAGCAGATCGAGCAGGGTCTGCTGCTCGGCGTCCACCCAGTCGGGCATCCGTGCTCTCCTTCGGTCCGGCTCGGACCGGGCGGGCAAGTGCGCCCCACGCCCTGGTCCAGGACGTGCATATATTATCCAATCCAGTTCTGATCTGCGACACACCCCTGACGCGGGGCCCTCCACACGGGCCGAAGGAGCTCTTGCGCCACCATCTGAACTGGTGTTCACTAAATTGACATCACGGTTCGATCTGCTGCCGAGGCACGGCCTGGCGTCGTGCGGACCACCCCCCGAGGAGCCCCATGAACGCTGAAGAACTCATCATGATCAGCGTCGACGACCACGTCGTGGAACCTCCGGACATGTTCGAGAACCACATTCCGGAGAAGTACCGCGACCAGGCCCCTAAGATCATCCGGCGGAAGGACGGGTCGGACGTCTGGACCTTCAACGGCTCGATCATCCCCAACATCGGGCTGAACGCCGTCGCCGGCCGCCCCAAGGAGGAGTACGGCATCGAGCCGACCGCCTTCGACGAGATCCGGCCCGGGACCCACGACATCCACGAGCGCATCAAGGACATGAACGCGGGCGGCATCCTCGCGTCGATGAACTTCCCGTCCTTCCCGGGCTTCAGCGGACGGCTCTTCGCCGCGGCCGAGGACAAGGACCTGGCGCTGGCGGTGCTGCGCGCCTACAACGACTGGCACATCGACGACTGGGCCGGCACCTACCCCGGCCGGATCATCCCGATGGCCCTGCCGGTGCTGTGGGACGCGGAGCTGTGCGCCGCGGAGGTGCGCCGGGTGGCCGCGAAGGGCTGCCACTCGATCACCTTCACCGAGAACCCGGCGACCCTGGGCTACCCGAGCTTCCACGACGAGCACTGGGACCCGCTGTGGAAGGCGGTCTGCGACGAGAACGTCGTCGTCTCCATCCACCTCGGCTCCTCCGGCCAGCTCTCGGTCACGGCACCGAACGCGCCGATCGACGTCATGATCACCCTGCAGCCGATGAACATCTGCCAGGCCGCGGCCGACCTGGTCTGGTCCCGGGTGATCAAGAAGTTCCCGGACATCAAGTTCGCGCTGTCCGAGGGCGGCACCGGCTGGATCCCGTACTTCCTCGACCGGATCGACCGCACCTACGACATGCACCACCTGTGGACCGGCCAGGACTTCGGCGGCAAGCTGCCCAGCGACGTCTTCCGCGAGCACTTCCTGACCTGCTTCATCTCCGACCCCGTCGGCGTGCAGCTCCGCAACCTCATCGGCATCGACAACATCGCGTGGGAGTGCGACTACCCGCACTCGGACTCGTCCTGGCCGAACGCGCCGGAGGAGCTCGCGGCGGTCGCGGCGGGCGTGCCCGACGACGAGATCAACAAGATCACGTATGAGAACGCGATGCGGTGGTACTCCTTCGACCCGTTCGTGCACCGCACCAGGGAGCAGTCCACCGTGGGCGCGCTGCGCGCCGAGGCCGGGGACCACGACGTGAGCATCAAGTCCTACGACAAGGGGCGTTTCGAGAAGTCGGTCGGCATCGAGATGGGCAAGCTCGCCGAATCGGCCACCGCCTGACCCGCCCCGGCGCCCCCGAGCCGGGGCCGTCTCCCGTAACTTCCGTGATCATGCAATCCATCGTCGATTGATTGCATGATCACGGAAGGGGTCAGCAGATCGGGGGCCGGTCAGGAGGGGGCGGGCGAGGTCTCCTCGAACATGCCGCGGCCGCGGAACAGGTCGAGCACGAGGTCTCCCTGGTTGCGCAGCATCGTGGTGTACTCGCCGTCGGCCCGCGCCGCGTCACCGCGCTCGATGGCCCGCACGATGGCGGCCGTGCCCACCCGCTCGACCTCGGCGGCGCCGGGCACCAGCTCGAAGAAGTTGCCCGGGACGATGCCCGTCATCTGCCGGAGCATGCTGCGCAGCCGCGGTGAGTTCGCGGCCTCCACGACCAGCCGGTGGAAGTCGAGGGTCAGCTCGTGCAGCCGGGTGACGTCCTCGCACTCGGCGATCTGGCGCTGGATCGGGGCCAGCCGCTCGGCCAGCTCCGGCCCCTGCCGCTCGACGGCCCGCCGGACGGCGAAGCCGTAGAACAGCCCGTACAGCTCGTAGTGGTCGCGTACCGAGGACTCGTCCAGGGCGTTCACGAAGACGCCGCGGTGCGGAATGATCGTCATCCAGCCCTCGCGCTCCAGCGCGATGAGGGCCTCCCTGACCGGGATCCGCGAGACGCCGAGGGTCTGGGCGATCGCGTCCTGCGGCACGCGCTGGCCCTGGCGCAGCACTCCGTCGAAGATCAACCGGCGTACGTACAGCCGCACCTGCTCGCCGCTGCTGATCCGCGACAGGCCCTGGCCCGGCAGGCTCAGACCGGCCTCCCCCGACTCGGGCATGTGCACGCTGGGTTGCTGACGGCGCGCGATCGCTCTCACTTCCTCCGTGCGGCGGGCGGTCCACCACCACCCGCTTCAGCCCAAAACTAGCAGCCCGGCGGGGTCGACCCGGCCTCCCGCGTCACCCCGCCGGCCCGGACCTTCACCGGGACCGGCCCCCGCGGGGACCGTCACGGCTCCGGAAGATCGAGACCCAGGAGCTTGATCGCGTTACCTCTGGCGATCTTGTTGATCGCATCCTGGTCGAGATGGCCGAACTGCATCGCGGCGGCCTCCCGCGAGTGCGGCCAGGTGCCGTCCTGGTGCGGGTAGTCGGTCTCGAACGTCACGTTGTCCAGGCCGATCCGGTCCAGCATCTCGACGCCCGCGGCGTCCTTGAAGAAGCAGCTCGTGATCTGCCTGCGGTAGTAGGTGGACGGCGGCTCCGGGCAGTTGTCCTGGCCGTGCGACCACCCCCGGTGGGTCTCCCACACGTCGTCGACCCGCTCGAGCAGGTACGGGATCCAGCCGATCTGCGCCTCCGCGTACAGCAGCTTGAGGTTCGGATAGCGGTGCAGCACGCCGGAGAACAGGAAGTCGGTCATGCTGGCGACGCTGTTGCCGAAGATGATGGTGGCGCCGACCGCGCCGGGCGCGTCCGCGGAGGTCTGCGGTGTCCTGGTCCCCGAGCCGATGTGCATGGACAGCACCGTCCCGGTCTCCTGGCAGGCCGCGAAGAACGGGTCCCAGTAGCCCGAGTGCAGGCTGGCCAGGTCGAGATAGGCGGGCAGCTCGCTGAAGGCGACCGCCCGGACGCCGCGGGCCGCGTTGCGCCGTACCTCGGCGACGGCCAGGTCGACGTCCCACAGCGGGACGATGCACAGCGGGATGAGCCGGCCGCCGCTGGAGCCGCACCACTCCTCGACCATCCAGTCGTTGTAGGCCTCGACGCAGAGCCTGGCCAGCTCGCGGTCCTTGCCCCACAGGAAGATCTGCCCGCAGAACCGCGGGTAGTTGGGGAAGCACATCTGGGCCTGGACGCCGTTGAGGTCCATGTCGGCGAGGCGCTCGGAGGGGATCCAGCAGCCGGGCCGCATGTCGTCGTAGTCGATGCCCTCGTTGGTGACCTCGTCGGCGGGGACGCCGGCCGACGCGATGTAGCGCTTGATCTGGTTCTTGGTGTTCTCGTAGAACCACCACGCCACGTCCGGGCCCTCGGTGCCCGGGCTCTCCACGTACCTGCCGTTGACCAGGCGCACCTCTCCGGCCGGGGCGCGCACGATCCGCGGGCCGACGTCGCGATGGCGGGCGGGGAGCCGGCTGCTCCACAGGTCCGGGGGCTCGACCACGTGCGCGTCCACGTCGATCAGCGGGGGGATCTTCGCCAGCCGCTCGCCGAGTACGTCCGGACGGATCGTCTGGTCCGTCATGGTCCACCACCTGTTCGCCGCCGGGTGCCTCGCCGCCGTCCACTCTTCGGCAGCTCCATATACTTTATACATGTTACCTGGAAAGTCCGGCTCCCGCGAGCCCGTCCCGGGCGTTCCCGACGATCACACGGCCGAGCTCCCGGCCTTCCCGGCGGCCTCTCGCGTGGCCTCGGCGACCGGGGCGGTGAGCGCGGCGGCCGTCATGTCGACCAGGTTGCGCGCCATCAGCGGCAGCGGCAGCGGCCGGCGCCTGCTGCCGGCGGTGTCCTCCAGGATCGCCCGGTCGGCCAGTACGTGCATGACCGACTGCGAGGCCACGACCAGCCGCTCGACGGCCAGCTCGCGCGGCATGCTCTCGGCCATGATCTCCACCAGCGTCCGGGCGGCCCGGGTGAGCGCGGGGTCCACCATCGTGTGGACGTCCTCGATGGCGAGCGCCGGATGCGCCAGGGTGGCGGTCCAGATCCGGATGGCCGCGCGCTGGCTCGCCCCCATGCCGATGTACTCCGCGACCGGCAGCACGATCACCTCGACCAGCCCGCGTACGTCCCGCTCACGGCCGCCGCCGACGACCTCCGCGTACAGCTCGTCGTGCCGGGCCCGCAGCCAGCCCCCATGCCGCTGCAAGATCGCGCGCAGCAACCCGTCCCGCCCGCCGAAGTGGTAGTGCAGGGCGGCGGTGTTGCGCTGCCCGGCGGCGGTGTTGATCTCGTTGAGGGAGACCCCCGCGATGCCGCGGTCGGCCATCAGACGCTCGGCGGCGTCGAGGATCCGCTCCCGGGTCCCGACGCCGCGCGTGCCGGCGGCCCGTTCAGACACCGGTGCCTTCCAGCCGCTTCACCCGGGACGGCACCCAGGCCTCCTGGGGCACCTCGGCGCCGTAGAACTGCTTGGCCCAGTGCCGGAACTCGATGATCGGGCCATCGCCCTTGATCAGCAGCGGCTTCTCGATGTAGATCTTGTTCTCCCAGATCGGCACGTCCTCCGCCACCGCGTCGACGAAGGTCTGGATCATCTTCTCGGAGAACCCCTTCATCGCCTCGGGCATCGTGAAGACCCAGCGGATGTGCACGTTCTCCTCGTCGATCGGGGTGACCGACGAGACGAAGGACATCACGCCCTTCAGCCGCAGCGCGCCCAGGCCCATGCCGTAGGACTTGCGCTCGAAGTCGACCGCGTGGACCTTGCCGCTCTTGCTCTTGAACTCCTGCCGCTCGGTCACGGTCTTGACGAAGCCGTCGTACTCCACCTCGCCGCCCGGGACCGTCTCCATGCCGTGGACGTACTTGAAGTGCACGTAGTCGGCGTTGTTCTCGGCCATCTCCTGGCAGCAGGTGGCGAACCTGAACTCGTGGAAGACGGGCTCGCTCCACTCGGCGTCGTCGAACTCCTCCATGACCGGCATCTCGATGTACGGCTCGGCCTCACCGAGATGGTGCCAGGCGAAGATCAGCCCGAACCTCTCCACGACCGGGTAGGAACGCACCCTGGCCTTGGGCGAGGGCTCGGCGTCGGTGTACGGCACGTCCAGGCACCGGCCGGAGACGCCGTCGTAACGCCAGGCGTGGAAGGGGCACTCCAGCAGCTCTCCGGTGACCTTCCCGCCCTTGGCCAGGTTGGCCCCCAGGTGCACGCAGTAGGCGTCGAGCACCCGGGCCTCGCCCGAGGCCGTGCGGAACAGCGCGAGGTCCCGCCCGAAGTAATGGGCCGAGGCGACCTGGCCGGTCTGGAGCTCGTCGCTGCGGGCCACGGCGAACCAGCCGTTCGGGATCGGGAACGGGAAACGCGGCATGGCGTCCTCCATCGTCTGGGGTGTCCGTCCGGGGGTCGTCTGCAGTGAGTCGAGTAGTAAAGAGATCTCTTCAAGAAGTCTCTTCAATCGGAAGATAACACTCGATCCCAGGCGCGTACAGCGGGCAGGGCCGATCCGGGACGAGGCGTTTGCGGGGACGGGTGAACGCGGGTTTCAGCGCGTGGCGTCGGCGGGCGGGCGGGCACCGGCGGTGCCGCGCAGCGGCGGGCTCGCGGGGCCGCCGCCCTTGACCAGCTCCGCCACCACCGCGGTGAGGCCCTGGTCGTGCCCCAGCGTGTAGGCCTGCGTCGCCTCCAGGTGGGCTCGCGCGAGGGAGGCCGCCCGGGGCTCGTTGCCGGACTCGATCGCGCGCAGCAGGGCCCGGTGGTCGCGGAAGGCGGCCCGCATCGTGTCGGCGTCCGGCGCCGTGCCGGGCCGGACATGCTGGAAGGTCTCCGCCTCGTGGGCCGACCAGATGCTCTCCATGGCGCCCACCACGAGGATCATCGTCTCGTTGCCGCACAGCTCGACGAGGCGCTCGTGGAACTCGCGGGAGGAGCGGTTGAAGGCCGCGGCGTCGCCGATGGCCTGCTGCTGCTCGTCGAGCATCGCCCGCAGCACCGGCAGGACGGCCGTCTCCCGGTCCGGGCGGGCGGCGCACATCCCGGCACAGATCGGCTCGAGACGGCCCAGCGCGGTGCCGGTGTCGGTCAGCGCCACCTGCCTGGCCTGCAGCACCAGGCTGAGCATGTACGCCGTGCGGCGCACGGTCGGCAGGTGGACCTGCGCGCCGCCCACGTTGCCGCGGCGCACGGAGATCAGGCCTTCGGTCTCCAGGATGCGCATGGCCTCCCGGACCGAGGGCAGGCTCACCCTGAAGTCGGCGAGCAGGTCCTCCTGCCGCGGCAGGCTGTCGCCCTCCTTGAGCCGGCCGCTGAGGATCTCCTCCCGCAGCCGCGAGGCGACCAGCTCGGCGAGCCTGGGCTGGCGCATCTGTTCGGGCACGGCAGCACTCTACTCGGCAACTGTGGCGTTACCGATGATCAGAGCAATGATTCATATGTTACGTATCGGGCGAACCGTCAGGATCCGCCCCCGCCGCACCGGTCCGGGCCGGTCCGGGCCTGGCCGGTCCGGGCCGCCAGGAGGTGACCAGCAACAGCGCCGCACCGCCCCCGCCCGCCGCGACCGCGATGAGCAGCCCGGCCCAGCCGGTCATGCCCAGGCCCGCCGCGTGGTCCAGCGACAGCCGGCCCGGGCCGAGCGCGGCCAGCGCGCAGGAGACCAGGATGATCATCAGTACGTACTCGTAGCCCTCCCCCGGGCGGAAGATGAAGAAGCCGTTCCTGAGGTGGTTGGTGACCAGCGCCACCACCATGGTCCCCACGACGGCGGCCGCGGCGAGCGCGTTGAGCAGCCCCAGCACGAGCAACGACCCGGCGCCCAGCTCGGTGAGCGTGGCGACCACCGCGTGCACCCGGCCCGGGCGGACGCCGATCGACTCGAACCACCGCGCGGTGCCGGGCAGCCTGCCGCCGCCGAACGCGTGGTTCCAGCCATGGGCGATCATGGTGCCGCCGATGGCCGCCCGCAGCACCACGGCCGCGATATCCGCCTCGATCACGTTGTTCCGCCTCTCTCCGCGGGTGCCCCGATGACGCCCTCGGCGCGCATCGCCGTCAGTTCACCGGCGCCGAACCCCAACTCGCGCAGGACCGGCTCGGTGTGCTCGCCGAGGGCCGGCACCGGGTCGAGCCGCCAGTCCCAGCCGGTCACCTGCGGCGGTGGCAGCAGGCACTGGACCGGGCCCACCGGCGAGCCGACCTCCCGCCACCTGCCGCGTTCGACGAGCTGCGGATGGCCGAGCACCTCGGTCGGGGTGTTGAGCCGGGCGTGCCCGAGCCCGGCCACGCCCGCCGCCTTCCGGCACCGGTCCAGCGGGTGCCGGGCCGCCCACTCCCCGATCACGGCGTCGAGTTCCTCGCGGTGCGCCACCCGGTCGCTGTTGGTCGCGTAGCGGGGGTCCTCCGCGAGGTCGGGCCGGCCCAGCACCTCCAGCGCCAGCCGCCGCCACTCCCGGTCGTTGGTCGTGCCCAGGACCAGCGTCTGGCCGTCGGCCGTGCGGTAGGCGCCGTACGGTGCGACCATCGGCGAGCTGAGCCCGTTGGGCCGCACGTCGAAGCCGCCGTAACGGGCCTGGTTCAGCGCGAAGCCCATCCACTCCGTCACCGCGTCGAACAGGCCCACCGAGATCGCGGTGCCCGTGCCCGTACGCTCGCGGACGAACAGGGCCGCGAGCACGCTGGACAGCGCGTACATCCCGGCGCCGATGTCGGCGAGCGGGATGCCCGGTTTCGCCGGATCCTCCGGGGTACCCGTGATGGCGCATGAACCGGCCTCCGCCTGGACCAGCAGGTCGTAGGCGCGGGCCTGGGCGTAGGGGCCGCCCTGGCCGTAACCGGAGATGTCCACGGTGATGAGCCGGGGATGCCGCTCGCGCAGCTCGGCGGGGTCGAGCCCCAGGCGGCCCGCGGCGCCCGGCGCCAGATTCTGCACCAGCACGTCCGCGCGCTCCACCAGCCGGGCCAGCGCCTCGCGCCCCAGCGGGTGCTTCAGATCGAGGGCGACCGACTCCTTGTTGCGGTTGGCCCAGACGAAGTGGGCGGCCATGCCGCGGACCACGTCGTCGTAGTCCCGGGCGAAGTCGCCACCGGAGCGGTTCTCCACCTTGATGACCCTGGCACCGAGATCGCCGAGGTGACGGGTGCAGATGGGAGCGGCCACGGCCTGCTCGACCGCGACGACGACGGTTCCTTCCAACGGCAGCATGACGGCACTCCGGTGTTCGGCCCCGCAACTTTGATTCTGTATATAAAATAGCAGTCTAGGGGTACCTGGACGCACCAGCGGGAGGCGAGGACGACGGTGAGCGACGAAGCGGGCGGTGATACGGGCGGTGATACGGGCACTGCCAGCGGGGACGGGACGGGGGCCACGGACGGCCGGAGCGGGGCCGGGCCCGTCCGGTCACTGGTCGGGCTCTCGCTGGACGCCGGCGTGGCACGGCTCCGCCTGGCCGACCCGCGGCACCGGAACGCGCTGTCCAAGCGGCTGAGCGACGACCTGGCCGACGCCGTCGACCGCGCCCTGGCCGGCGGCGCCCGCGCGATCGTGCTGACCGCCGAGCCCCCGGTCTTCTGCGCCGGCGGCTCGCTGGACGGCCTGCTCGACCGCCGGGTCCCGCTGGCGGAGATGTACGCGGGCATGACGCGGCTGGCGGAGGCGCCGGTGCCCACCATCGCCGCGGTGGGCGGCCCGGCGATCGGCGCCGGCGTCAACCTGCCCCTGGCCTGTGACATCGTCATCGCCGGGACGAGCGCCCGCTTCGATCCGCGCTTCCTCGACGCCGGGATCCATCCGGGCGGCGGCCACCTGTGGCGGCTGTCGCGGCGGATCGGCTCGCAGGGCGCCGCCGCCCTGGTCCTGTGCGGCGACACCCTCACCGGAGCGGAGGCCGCCGCCGCCGGTCTGGCCTGGCGCTGCGTGGAGGACGCGGACCTCGACGCCACCGCCCTCCGGCTGGCCCGGCGCGCGGCGGACCGCCCGGCCGCGCTGGTGCGCCGTACCAAGGACTCGCTCCGCCGGAGCACCATGACGTCCGATCCCGCGCAGGCCGCCGACGTCGAACTGCGAGCGCAGCAGTGGTCGGTGGAACAGCCGGAGTTCGCCGAGGCCGTACGCCGGATCCAGCGGGCGGTGTCGGAACGCGCCGGGACCCGCGAGGACACCGCGACATGAGCGGCACGGCCGACTCCGAAGAGTGGTGCATACTTGACATTTGACAAAGTAAACAATCGAGGGGGATCTCCAGTGACCGCAGAGACGGCGCCCCTCCCCGGTGCCTCGCTGCCACCCCCCGGTGAGGCGATGGTCCGGCGGAGCAGCGGCGAGCAGGCCGCGCTCTACATCCGCCGGCTCATCTTCGACGGGCTCCTGCGGCAGGGGGACCGCGTCCCGCAGGACGAGATCGCACGCGCGCTCGGCGTCAGCCGCATCCCGGTGCGCGAGGCCCTGCTGTCGCTCGAACGTGAGGGCTGGGTGACCATCAAACCCCACCGCGGCACGTTCATCGGCGCTCTGGACGAGGCGGCGGTACGCGACCACTACACGCTGTACGGCCTGGTCTACGGCTTCGCGGCCAGGCGTGCCACCGAACGCGGCACGCCCGAGCTCTTCGAGCGGCTGGCGGCGATCTGCGAGAGGCTCGACGGGCAGGACGACCCGGCGATCGTGGCCCGGCTGAACCGCGAGTTCGACCGCCTCATCCTGGAGACCGCCAGCTCACCCCGGCTGCGGGCGGTGCTGCGCGCCATGGTCGGCCTCGTGCCGGGCAACTTCTTCGCGCTCGTGCCGGGCGCGATCGAGGTGGAGCGGACCGGCAGCAGGGCGATCCTGCGGGCGGTCCGGGAGCGGGACGCCGACCGGGCCGCCGAGGAGTACGTCACGATGCTGAAGCGGCAGGGCGATCTGGTGGCCGGGCTGCTCAAGGCCCGCGGCCTGTTCTCCGCTCCCCCGGCGGACGCCGGTGCCGCGGCTCAGACCTGATCGCTGACGTCGACGACCCAGGAGAGGTCGCCGCCGGCCAGTTCGTCCTGCCAGCCGGCCGGCGCACCCGCCATCAGCGTGCCGAGGTCCCAGTAGTCCCGCCACAGGGTGATCACGCCGTCGGTGACGTGCTGCACGGACACGAACGGCAGGCTGACCTGCTCCCCCGTGGGCCAGCGCCACAGCTCGTTGTGCTCGGTGACCACCGTCCCGCCCTCAGCGATGATCACCGACTCCCCGTGGTCGTAGCCGGAGAGACGCTCCAGCCCGAGCCGCAGCCTCGCCTCGATACCGGCCGGGCCGCGGGCCGCCGCCCCGGGACCGGTCGGCACGTCGTAGTAGATCGACTCGGGCCCGAAGAACGTGCGCAGCCTCGGCCAGTCCCGGGCGTACAGCGCGTCCCAGAACGCGGCGACCAGGGTCTTGGGATCTTTGGAGGTGATCGAGGTGGTCATCGCGGTCCCTCTTCGGTCGTGGTCGGGCAGGGGCGGGAGCGGTGGGGGTCCGGCGTTCAGAGCAGTTCGAGGACGAGGGCGGAGCCCATGCCGCCGCCGGCGCACATCGAGACGCAGCCCAGCGTCCCCCCGCGCCGGCGCAGCTCGCCCAGCATGGTGACGACCATGCGGGTGCCGGTCGCCGCGATGGGATGGCCGAGCCCGCAGCCGCTGCCGTTCACGTTGACGATGTCGTGCTCGATGCCGAGGATCCGGCTGGACGCCACGGCCACCGTGCAGAACGCCTCGTTGATCTCGAAGAGGTCGATGTCGGCGACCTTGAGCCGCGCCCGGTCGAGGGCCTTGGGCACCGCCAGGGTCGGGGCCAGCCCGGTCCGTTCCGGCTCCACTCCGACCGAGGCCCAGGAGACCACGCGGGCGAGCGGGGTCAGGCCGGCGGCCCGCGCGTAGCCGTCGCTGACGACCACGACCGCCGCGGCGGCGTCGTTGAGCCCGGCGGAGTTGCCCGCGGTGACGACCGCGCCGTCCAGCTCCGGGTGGAGTACGGGCAGCCCGGCCAGCCGTTCCGCCGTGGTGTCGGCCCGCGGATGCTCGTCGGTGTCGAACCGCCGGCCGTCGGGCAGCTCCACCGGGGTGATCTCCTCGGCGAACCGGCCCTCGGCCACCGAGGCGGCGGCCCGCAGGTGGGAGTGGAGCGCCCACTCGTCGGCCTCAGCCCGGGTGACGCCCGCCAGCCGGGCGGTGTTCTCGCCCACGGTGACCGCCATGTCCCAGGCCGGCGCCCGCGGGGTCTCCGGATGGGTCGGCGAGGCCCACGGCCGGTAGTCCTTCGCGGAGGCCGGCGTCGACTTCAGCACCTGCGGCATCGAGCTCAGGCTCTCGGTCCCACCGGCCACGACCACGCGGTCCATCCCGGCCCGGATGGACCCCGCGGCGATCTGGATCGCGCTCAGGCCCGCCGCGCAGTGCCGGTTGTCGGCCAGCCCCGGTACGTGGGCCAGCCCCATCTCCACGGCGAGGTACCGGCCTATCACGCCACCGCCCTGGAGCGACTCGGCGAGCACCAGGTCGTCGATGTCCGCGGCGGCCACTCCGGACCGTTCGATCGCGGCCGCGAGCGCGACCCGGGCCAGCCGGAAGGCGTCGAGGTCGGCCAGCGAACCCTTGCGGGCCCGCCCGATCGGCGTCCGGGCTGCGGCGACGATCACTGCTTCCGTCATCGGGGGCTCCCTTGCGGCTTCGGTTCCTGGTCGGTCACGGCCTCGGCTCCCCGCCGGGGCCCGGCGCGTGCCTCAGCGCGGGGCGAAACGCTGACCGCCGTCGAGGCGGATCGTCTGCCCGTTGAGCATCGGGTTCTTGACGATCGCCTCGGCCAGCCACGCGTACTCGTGCGGAAGCCCGGCGCGCTTGGGGAAGGCGGCGTCCTTGGTGAGGTCGGCGATGAGGTGCTCGGGGGCGCCCTCGAGCAGGCCGGTGGCGAACAGGCTGGGGGCGATGGCGAGCACCCGGATGCCCATGCCGCCGAGGTCCCGGGCCATCGTCAGGCTCATCCCCGCGATGCCGGCCTTGGCCGCGGTGTAGGCCACCTGGCCGATCTGTCCCTCGAACGCGGCGATCGAGGAGGTGTTGATGATGACCCCGCGCTCGCCCTGCTCGTCCGGCTCGTTCTTGCTCATGTGCCAGGCCTGCAACCTGTTGAGGTTGAAGGTGCCGATCAGGTTCAGCTCGACGATCTTCCGGAAGTCGGCCATCGGGAGCGGCCCGCTCTTGCTGATGGTCCGCTTGCTGTAACCGCCGCCCGCGGTGTTGACCGCGATGTGCAGCGCCCCGTGCGCCTCCAGCACCGCGTTGAGCGCCTCCTCGGTGCCGGTCTCGTCCGTGATGTCGCACGGGTGGAAGGTCGTGGCGCCACCGAGCGCGGTGGCGACCTCCGCGCCCTTGCCGTCCGGCAGGTCGAGAACGGCCACCGTCGCACCCTGCCCGGCCAGCAGCTCGGCCGTCGCCCGGCCCATGCCCGACCCTCCGCCGACGACCACGGCGACCTTCTTCGCTGCGTCCACGACCAGCCTCCTCAAGCAGTTTATGATTAATATAATAGACAGTTGATCGGCAGAGGGATCAAGGGTGGGCGGGACCAGCGGGGAGAGCGCGCATCCTGCGGGCCGCCTCGATCCGCAGCTCGGCCTTGGCGACCTTGCCGGCGGCGTTGAGCGGCAGTTCGCCCACCCACCAGATCGTCCGGGGCGCCTTGAACCCGGCGAGCCGGGCCCGGCAGAACGCGGTCACCTCGGCCGCCGACGGTCCGGGCACGCCCGGGGACCGCTGGGCGCCGACCACGAAGGCGGCGGGCACCTCGCCGAGCCGCTCGTGCGGGACGCCGACCACCGCGGCCGCCGCGATCGCCGGATGGTCGAGCAGCACCCGCTCGACCTCAGCCGGATAGACGTTGAGGCCGCCGACGATGACCAGGTCCTTGAGCCGGTCCACCACCCGGAGCCGGCCGTGCTCGTCCAGCACCCCCACGTCCCCGGTGCGCAGCCAGCCGTCCCGCAGGGCCTCCGCGGTGGCCTCGGGATCGTCGAGATAGCCCGCCATCAGGCCCGCGCCGCGCACGAGGATCTCCCCCGGCCCCTCCGGGCCGTCGATCCGTACCCGCACGCCGGGGATCGCGCGCCCCGCCGTCTCCGCCACCGCCGTGACCTCGTCGTCCGCCCGCGTCATCGTGCAGACCCCGCTCGCCTCCGTCAGCCCGTACGCGGTGAAGACCGAGCGCACACCGAGCACCGTCCGGAGGTCGCGGATCAGGCCGGGCGGCACCGAGGCCGCCCCGGTCACCGCCACCCGGACCGAACGCGGCAGAGCCGCGGCTCCCTCCGCCACGCGGGCCAGCAGCGCCTGGTACATCGTCGGCGGGCCCTGCAGCACCGTGACGCCGTGCTCGGAGATCGCCCGGACCAGGACGGGCACGTCGAGGGCGACCTGGGGCAGCGCGGCGGCTCCCGCCACCGCGCAGGCCAGCAGCCCGGTCTTGTGCCCGCCGATGTGCGAGAAGGGCGCCACCACCGGATAACGGTCCCCGGCCCGCAGGCCGGTGATCTCCACCCAGGTCCGGGTGGTCGCCACCATGGCGCCGTGCCGGAGCAGCGCGCCCTTGGGCCGGCCGGTCGTACCGGAGGTGTACTGGACGTGGCTGAGGTCGTCCGGGGTGAGCGCCCGCATCCGGCGGCCGACCTCGGCGGCCGAAGCGGCCGTGCCGCCGCCCGCGAGCCCGCGCACGCCCACCACCGTCCGCGCCCCCGCCGCGGCGGCCGCGTCACCTGGACCGGGGCCCGGAGCCGGCCCGTACGGGGCGATGCCGTCCCGGGAGGAGCCGTACGGGGGCGCGCCGTCCGCCACGACGACGGCACAGCCGGACCGGGCGATGATGTCGGCGGCCTCCGGCACGGTGTAACGGGTGTTGAGCGGTACGGCCACCGCACCCGCGCAGGAGACTCCGTACGCCGCGATCGCCCACTCCGCGCCGTTCGGCAGCCAGATCCCCACCCGGTCTCCGGGGGCCACGCCGAGCTCCACCAGCCCGGCCGCGGTGTCGCGTGCGGCCGCGTACATCTCCCGGTGGCTCAGCGTGCCCGCGGCCTCGATGATCGCCGGCGCCTCCGGATCACGCGTCGCGGCATGCTCCAGCACTCCGGGCAGGGTCGACCGGTGCGCGATCGGGTTCGCGGCCACGCCGGCACCCTATCCGCGGAGGGTTCCGGCATCACAGGGATGCGAGTATTTGATATCTTCACTTTGATATTTAATGAGCGGCCCGTCCGCCTGGCAATGGGATCCGGCTCCCCCGCGCCGGTGCCGGTCGATCCGAGGTTCCGGCGTCGGTGCCACACTCGGGGACGTCGAGGACATACCCGGGCGGTGTCCAGGTCATCCCCCGGCCGTACCCGCGAGTGGAGGACCGACCATGCGTGAAGCCGTCATCTGTGAACCGGTAAGGACCGCGGTGGGCCGATACGGCGGGGCCCTGCGCGACGTGCCCGCGCACGAGCTCGCGGCGACGGCACTGCGCGGGCTCGTCGAACGGACCGGCCTGACCTCCTCCGACATCGACGACGTGCTGCTCGGCCAGTGCTACCCGACCCCCGACGCACCGGCGATCGGGCGGGTCGCCGCGCTGGACGCGGGGCTGGAGGTCTCGGTGACGGGAATGCAGCTGGACCGCCGCTGCGGCTCGGGCCTGCAGGCCGTCCTGAACGCCGCCATGCAGGTGCAGACCGGGGTGAGCGAGCTGGTCGTCGCGGGAGGCGCCGAGAGCATGAGCGGGGCACCCTTCTACTCCACGGGCATGCGGTGGGGCGCCAAGGGCCAGGGCGTGATGCTGCACGACGGGCTCGCCCGCGGCCGTGTCACCGCCGGGGGCCGGCTGCATCCGGTGCCGGGAGGCATGCTGGAGACCGCCGAGAACCTGCGCAGGGAGTACGGCATCCCCAGGCTCGAACAGGACGAGCTCGCCGTCCGCTCCCACCGGCGGGCCGTCGCCGCACAGCGCTCCGGGGACTTCGCCGAGGAGATCATCCCGGTGACCGTGCCGGCCCGGAAGGGCCCGGTGACCGTGCCGGCCCGGAAGGGCCCGGTCACCGTGGACACCGACGAGCACCCGCGTCCCGACACCTCGCTCGACACCCTGGGCCGCCTGCGTGCCGTGCTCGGCGCGGACGATCCGGAGGCGACGGTCACCGCGGGCAACGCCAGCGGGCAGAACGACGGGGCCTCGGTGTGCGTGGTCACCCATCCCGGCAACGCGGAACGGCTGGGCCTGCGGCCGCTCGGCCGGCTGGTGTCCTGGGCGGTGGCGGGCGTGCCGCCCCGCACCATGGGCATCGGTCCGGTGCCGTCGACCGCCCGGGCGCTGGACCGGGCCGGCCTCAAGCTCAGCGACATCGACCTCATCGAGCTCAACGAGGCGTTCGCCGCGCAGGTGCTGGCCTGCACCCGTGAGTGGGGGTTCGGCGCCGCCGACTGGGAGCGGACCAACGTCAACGGCTCCGGCATCTCGCTCGGGCATCCGGTCGGCGCCACCGGCTGCCGGATCCTGACCACGCTGCTGCGCGAGCTCGACCGCCGCGGCGGCAGGTACGGCCTGGAGACGATGTGCATCGGCGGCGGCCAGGGGCTGACCGCCGTCTTCGAGCGCTTCGCCTCGTGAGCCTCTGGTCGCTGGTCGAGTGGCGGGCGGCGCGGACCCCGGACGCCGAGATGCTGGTGGACGAGCACGGCCGCCGCGTGACCTTCCGGGAGTTCCGCGAGCACGCCGGGCGGGTGGCGGCGGGCCTCGCCGGGCGCGGGGTGGCAGCGGGCACGCCGGTCACCTGGCAGCTGCCCACCACCGTGGAGGCGCTGGTGCTCACGGCCGCGCTGGCCCGGCTGGGCGCGGTGCAGAACCCGGTCATGCCGGTCTACGGTGCCCGGGATCTGGCCTTCGTCGTCCGGCAGACCGGCGCCCGGCTGCTCGTGGTCGCGCCCGAGTGGAACGGCCGCGATCTCGGCACGCCCGCGCGTGAGCTCGCGGCCGGCATGCCGGGGCTCGACCTGCTGGTGGCCGGCGGCGACCTGCCGGAGTCGCGGCCCGAGCCCCCCACATCCGAACCCCCCGCGTCCGAACCCCCCAGGTCCGAGCCCGCGTCCGGGCCCGCGGACGATCCGGTGCGCTGGATCTTCTACACCTCCGGCACGACGGCCGAGCCCAAGGGCGCCCGGCACACCGACGGCTCCGTGCTGGCCTCCTCCCGGGGGATGGGCGAGCGGCTGGCGTGCACGCCGGCCGACCGGGTCGGCATGGTCTTCCCCGTCGCGCACATCGGCGGCTGCGGCACCTGGCTGGGCGCCTGCCTGATGTACGGCTGCACGCTGATCCTCGACGCCGTCTTCGATCCCGACCGCACGACGGAGCTGCAACGGCGCGAAGGGGTCACCCTGGCCGGTTCGGGCACCGTCTTCACCCAGATCTACCTGGCGGCCCAGCGGCGCCGCCCGCACGAGCGGCTCTTCCCCCGGGTGCGCGCGCTGACCAGTGGCGCCGCGCCCAAGCCGGCGACCCTGCACGGCGAGGTGAAACGCGAGCTCGGCGGGGTCGGGGTGCTGTCGGGCTACGGGATGACCGAGGCCCCGATCCTCACGATGAGCGCGCCCGGCGATCCCGACGAGGCGCTGGCCCGTACCGAGGGCAGGGCCACCGAAGGCGTCCACCTGCGGGTGGTCGGTCCCGGCGGGAGGGAGCTCGGCCCCGGCGAGGAGGGCGAACTGCGGGCCAGGGGTCCGCAGGTGATGCGCGGGTACGTCGACGCGGCGCTCGACGCGGACGCCTTCGACGCCGAGGGCTATCTGCGCACCGGCGACCTCGGCACCCTCGACGAGCACGGCAACGTCACCATCACCGGCCGCCTCAAGGACGTCATCATCCGCAAGGGCGAGACGATCAGCGCCAGGGCGGTGGAGGAGGAGGTGCTGGCGCATCCCGGGGTGGCGGACGTCGCGGTGATCGGGCTGGCGGAGCCAGTGCGGGGTGAGCTGGCCTGTGCCGTGATCGTCCCGTCCGGGAAGGACCCCCCGCCCACGCTGGCGCAGCTCACCGGCTTCCTGCGCCGCCGCGACGTCCCCGTACGGCGGTGGCCCGAACGGCTGGAGGTGCTCGACGCGCTGCCCCGCAACGCCACCGGCAAGGTGCTCAAGGCCGAGCTGCGCCGGCGCTACTCCGGCGAGCGCCCCTCCCCGTAGGGAGCGCAGGACCACGAATATCCGACAGGAAGGGTGGACAGCGGATGAGACTGCTGGATGGACAGGCCGCCATCGTGACCGGAGCCGCCCAGGGGATCGGGCTCGCCATCGCCCGGGTCTTCGCCGGCCACGGGGCGCGCCTGGTGCTGGCCGACATCAACGAGGAGGCGGTGACCGCCACGGCCAAGGAGTTCGCCGCGACCGGCGCCGAGGTCATCCCGGTGCGCTGCGACGTGACCGACGAAGCGGACGTGGAGCGGCTCGTCGCCGAGTGCGCCCGGGTCCTCGGCTCGGTGGACGTGCTGGTGAACAACGCGGGCATCACCCGGGACGCCACCCTGCGCAAGATGACCACCGAGCAGTTCCGCCAGGTCATGGACGTGCACCTGTACGGCACCTGGCTGGGCATGAAGTACGGCTCGCTGCGGATGCGCGAGCAGGGTCGCGGTGCGATCGTCAACATCTCCTCGATCTCCGGCAAGGTGGGCCTGCCTGGACAGACCAACTACAGCGCCGCCAAGGCCGGCATCGTCGGGATGACCAAGGCGGGGGCCAAGGAGCTCGCCCATCTCGGGGTCCGGGTCAACGCGATCCAGCCCGGCCTGGTCCGCACCGCCATGACCGAGGCGCTGCGGCCGGAGATCTGGCAGGAGAAGCTGGACGGCGTCCCGATGGGCCGCGCCGCCGAGCCCGAGGAGATCGGCAAGGTCGCGCTCTTCCTGGCCAGCGATCTGTCCAGCTACATGACCGGCACGGTGCTGGAGGTCACCGGCGGCAGGCACATGTAGCGCGGCCGGCCACCGCGCGCGTCAGCCGCTGGTGATCTCGCGGCGGGCCAGCCGCCAGCCGCGTGCCGTCCGGCGGAAGGTGTCGCGGTAGTGCCCCATGGAGCGCAGCGCCGGAGCGGTGGCGGTGTCGGCGTAGAACTGCCAGTACGACTCCGCCACGGCCTGGTCGCCGTCGACCGTCACCGTCACGGTGCCGACCACGTGCCGGGTCTGGCTGCCCGGACCGGTGAGCCCCTCGGCCCGGCGGGCCGCACCCGCCGCGCGGATCTCCGCCCGGCCGTGCTTGGGCGGCGCCCCGGGCATCTCCCAGTGGGCGTCGCCGGTGAACTGCGCGGCGTAGTCGTCGAGGTCGCCCATGTCGGAGAGCCGGGCGATCCGGGCGAGCACGTTGCGGATCTCGAGCTCGTCCCGGATCCGCCCGGTGTCCACGCCCTGCACGGCATCCGTGGCTTCGGCCATCGTCCCGCCCTTCCGTACCTCGCCCAGAGCGGTCCGGGCCCGGCCTGCCCGTCGCGCCTCGCCGGGCGGCTTGTCTGTAGTGTGGATTTTATATATAAGTTGGCGGGACACGTCCACGACGTGTCTCTGTGACGTGGCGCCGGCGACGCCGGCGCGAAGGAGGCTCCGGATGACCGAGCAGGACAGCCCGCGCTACGCGGACCGTATGTTCCCCGCCCCGGTGGACCACGGCATCGCCCAGACCGACCGGGCTGTCTCCACGGTACGTTCCGGCACCGACACCGCGGCCGGCGGTGACTACAAGAACGAGCGCTGGTACCAGGGCAGCGGCCGGATCGGCGAGAAGGCGGTCGAATCGATCGTCATCTACCCGCCGACCCGGGGGGTGACCGGCCAGGGCGACCCGTTCGAGCCGGTGAAGATCGGCGTCCTCATCGACATGGACCTCGGCCAGCTGCTGGCCGACCTGATGGACCCGATCATCCTGGCCGTCGAGGACGCGCTCAACGAGGGCGTCTACGACCGGCCCGTCGAGATCGTGACCGTCGACGCCCGCGGCCTGCCCCGGGAGAACTACCTGAAGGTGCGCAAGGGCTACCGGCAGCTGGTGGACGCGGGTTGCGTCGTCGTCATCGGCCCCTTCATCTCCGACAACTCGGTCAACCTCTGCGAGACCGTCAACTCCACCGGGGTCGCCTGCCTGGGCTGGACCGGGACGACCCGGTTCTTCGGCGAGTACTGCTTCACCGTCGCCAACGGCGACATCCCCACCGAGGGGGCGATGGCGGCCAACTGGTGCTTCCAGAACGACCACCGCAAGGTCGGCTTCTTCTGGGAGCAGGGCTCCTCCGGCGACCTGTACGCGGACTACTTCCGCACCGCCGCGCGGCAGTACGACCTGGAGATCGTCAAAGAGGTGCAGCTCGGGCCGAACCCGCGGAACTTCCAGCAGCACCTGGCCACCATGCGGGAGCAGGGCGCCGAGTCGATCGTCTACATGGGCTACGGCTACTCGACCTTCCGCTTCGCCGAGGCGTTCAAGGCGCTCGACTGGGATCCGCCGCGCTTCATGGGCACGGCGTTCATGTTCTACTCCAACTCCAACAAGTGGGCGGAGGGCCTGGAGGGCTGGCACGGCGTCGACCAGCTCGGCGAGGACGGCGCGAACCCCAACTACGAGGCGATGCTGGAGCGCTTCGACGCGCGGTTCGGCCGGGTCTCGCGCAACGTGGTCGTGGCGCTGTCCTACGACACCGCCCGCGCCGCGATCCTCGGCATCGGCAACGCCCGCATCGCCACCCCCGAGGAGGTCAAGGCCGGCCTGGAGAAGATCAAGTGGATGCCGTGCACCAACGGCGGCCCGGGGTGCTACCTCACCTTCGCCGAGTACGACCACCGCGGCTACAAGGGCGACTTCCTCACCATCCGCGAACTGCGCGGCGGTGAGCTGCACTTCCGCGGCTACCACCGGCCGACGTGGCCGTCCAACACGCAGTCGCCGCTGCTCAAGCAGGGCGAGGGCTGAGACAGGCGTCCCCGGACCTCCGTGCTCCCTGCCCGCTCGTTCCCGCCCGCCTGAGGAGACACCATGGACTTCACCTTCAGCGAGGAGCAGCAGGAGCTGCGCCGCACGGTGCGGGCCTTCCTGCTGAAGGCCTCGCCCGAGGCCGAGGTACGCCGCCTGATGGAGTCCGCGAGCGGGTACGAGCCGGCGGTCTGGAGCCGGATGGGCGGCGAGCTGGGCCTGCAGGGACTGGCCATTCCCGAGGAGTACGGCGGTGCCGGGTTCGGGGCGCTGGAGGCCGGAGTGGTGATCGAGGAGATGGGGCGTGCGCTGCTGTGCGCCCCGTACCTGGCCACCTGCGTCCTGGCCGCCCGCGCGATCCTCGCCGCCGGCGACCGGGGTGCGGCCAGGGAGCTGCTGCCCGGGATCGCCTGCGGGGTCACCGTCGCCGCCCTGGCCTTCAGCGAGCCCGGCCGCGAGTGGAACGCCCCGGCCCGGGAGGTCACCGTCCGGCGTTCGGGCGGCCGGTGGCTGCTGCGCGGGACCAAGGAGTTCGTCCTGGACGGACGGCTGGCCGACCTGGTGCTGGTCACCGCGAGCGGCGACCAGGGGACCGGCCTCTACGCGGTCTCCGGAGACGCCGAGGGACTCTCCCGGACGGCGCTGAACACCCTCGACGCCACCCGCCGGCTGGCCCGGCTGGAGTTCGCCGACACCCCGGCCCATCCGGTCGGGGGCGGCGCCGACGCCCCGCGGATCCTGGCCGAGGTGCTGGACCACGCGGCCGTCGCGCTGGCCGCCGAGTCGGTCGGCGGCGCGCAGCGGGTGATGGAGATGGCGGTCGAGCACGCCAAGACCCGGGTGCAGTTCGGCCGGCCGATCGGCGCGTTCCAGGCCGTCAAGCACGCCTGTGCCGACATGTTCGTCGACGTCGAGTCGGCCCGGTCGGCCGCCCACTACGCCCTGTGGGCGGCGGCCGGGGGCGGCGCGGAACTGCCCGCGGCGGCCTGCCTCGCCAAGGCGCACTGCACCGACGCCTACATGCGGGTCGTGACGGAGACCATCCAGGTCCTCGGCGGCATCGGCGTCACCTGGGAGCACCCCGCCCACCTGTACTTCCGGCGGGCCAAGAGCTCGCAACTGCTGTTCGGCGGCTCCGACCACCATCGGGACCTGCTGGTCGAGCGCATCGGTGCCGGGCGGTGAAACGCCAGGTCAGCCCGCGGCCGTCTCCGCCTCCAGCTCCAGCCTGCGCTTCATGACCTTGCCGGTCTCGTTGTAGGGCAGTTCGGTGCGGAACTCCACGTAGGACGGCACCTTGAACGCGGCCAGCGCGGCCGCCACCCAGTCGCGCACCTCGCGCTCGGTCAGGCTCGCCCCCTCCCGCGGCACGACCAGTGCCTTGACCTCCTGGCCGAGCACGGTGTGCGGCACGCCGATGACGCACGCGTCGGCGATGCCGGCGTGTTCCACGAGGCGGTACTCGATCTCGATGGGATAGATGTTCTCCCCACCCCGGATGATCATGTCCCGCATCCGGCTCTCCAGGTAGAGCACCCCGTCGACGATGCGCCCGTAGTCGCCGGACCGGTACCAGCGGTCCTCGGTCAGCACCTCCGCGGTGGCGCCGGGGTCCTGCCAGTAGCCGAGGAAGACCCCGGCACCGCTGATCCAGATCTCCCCCACCTCTCCCGGCAGCAGCGGCCCGCCGTCCGGGTCGCGCACCTGTACCGCGATCGTGGGCGCCGCTGCGCCGACCGACGCCGGGTGACCGTCCATCTCCCGGCCGTTGAGGAAGGTCCCGGTGCCGGTCGTCTCGGTCATCCCGTAGCCGTTGGTGACCTGCACCCCGGGCATCCTCTCCCCGATCAGGCGCAGCAGCTCCGGAGCGAAGGTGGAGCCGCCGCTGCCTATGGTGGTCACCTGCGCGGTCTCGTACGACTCGAACCGAGGGTGGGTGAGCATGCGCCAGAAATGGGTCGGCACCCCACTCCACTGGGTGAGCCGGTGCTCGTGCGTCAGCCGCAGCGCCACCTCCTCGTCCCAGCGCCCCTCGGGCGGGAAGACCAGCTTGATACCGAAGGTGGGGCCGTTGACCAGGACCACGCACGCCCCGGACACGTGGAACATCGGGTTGGAGCAGATCGAGGCGCGCTGCACGCCGGGCGGCACCTGGCGCCGCCCGGCGGGGCCGGTCAGCGTCGCGACCGCGCCGCCGAGCCCGCCGAACAGCCCGAAGTGCACGAAGTTGCGATGGGAGAGGGTGGCTCCCTTGGGCCGGCCGGTGGTGCCGCTGGTGAACATGATCGCGGCCGGGTCGTCCTCGCCGATCTCCACCCTCGGCAGGCTCCCCGGCGGGTCGGCCAGCGCGGTGGCCGCCTCGCGCACCTCCTCGAAGGACGCGACGACGACCCGGGCCGCGGCCCGGGTCTCCCTCAGCCGGGCCAGCGGCTTGCCCGCTCCGAAGACCACGAGCGGCTCGGTCAGCTCGATGCCGTGGTCCAGCTCGGCCGGGGTCCACCAGCCGTTCAGGCCCACCATCACGGCGCCCAGCGACAGCGTCGCCCAGAACGTGAGCACGTGGTCGCGGGAGTTGGCCGCCGCCACCGCCACCCGGTCTCCCCTGCCGACGCCGTACCGCGTGGAGAGCACCTCGGCGTAGGCCGCGACCAGCCGAAGCACCTGCGCGAAGGTGAGGGTCTCACCGGGGTCGCCGGCGAAGACCAGGTACGGGTCGTCGGGCGTGCGCCGCGCCGCGTCCGCCAGCAGCGCGGGCACGTGCGGAGCCCGCTGGACGAAGACCTCCGCCGGCGCGCCCAGCACCGGCTCGATCCGCCGCTCGAACGGCCCGCCGGGCCCGGTCAGCATCGCGCGCAGCTCGTCGTCCAGCAGCTCGTCGCCGCGCCAGGTCAGCGTGACCGCCTCCGCGGATGTCCCGAACCTCCCGGCGGGCAGCCCGTCCCCGGCGGACTCGTCGACGAGTGTCTCTTCGGCCATGGCAGCCTCCCGGGGGCAGGGTCCGCGGACGTCCGCGGCTGGGTGTGCGGGCGGTCTTCTCGGTGTGCCTTCGGGGTGGCCGGGACGTCAGGACGTGGCGGGCTCATCCGCCGCTCGGGGTGAGCCGATCTCCAGCACGCGTGCGGCGTTGTCGTACAGGAACTTGGGCCACACCGAGTCCTTGAACGGCACGCCGGGAAGCTCGGTCATGATCCGGTCCAGGGTCAGCCCCATCGGGTAGTAACCCGCGTAGATGATCTTGTCGGCGCCCCGGGAGTTCGCGAAGTCCACGATGTCCCTGGGGTAGTACTTGGGGGCGAACGCGCTGGTGGAGTAATGCAGGTTCGGCCACTTGAGCATGAGCTTGACGGCGAGGGCGGTCCAGGGCTCGCAGCCGTGCCGGGTGACCAGCACGAGCTCCGGGAAGTCGAACATGACCTCGTCGAGGTACTCCACGCGCTGCGGGTCCAGCCGTACCCGGGGGCCGGGCACCCCGGCGCACACGAAGATCGGCAGACCCAGCTCCACGCACTTGGCGTAGATCGGGTACATCTTCTTGTCGTTGATCGCCACCTGCGGGAAGGCGCCGGCCGGGAAGACGTCCACGGCCTTGATGCCGTACTCCGCGTGCATCGCGGTGATCTCGCGCACGGCGTCCATGACCTGGTTGGGGTCGATCGACAGGCAGCCGGCGAACCGGTCCGGGTGCCCGGTGACCGCCCGCCGGCCGTCCTCGCTCCTGATCCCCACCAGCCCGACCGCGATGCCGTGCCGGTCCATCTGGCCCAGCGTCACCGCGACCGGGTCCGCCGGGAGGTCTGCGTCGCCGGGGACGTCCTTGAACATGTAGCCGGCCGGCATCTTCAGGTCGTGCTTGGACTCGGCGTCCTTGGTCTGCCGGGTGATGAAGTCGTAGGTCTTGGCCGGGTCCCGCATCGGGAACCCGATCATCGTGTCGATGATCGGCTGTCCCACCGGAATGGACATCGCTCACTCCCCCTCGGGTCGCCGCGTGATCAGCTCGCGGAAAGGTACGTCGCGGTCGGCGGCCCGCTCCCGGGGCAGCCCGAGGATCCGCTCCGCGATGGCGTTGCGCTGGATGGAGTCGGTGCCGCCGCCGATGCGCAGGCCCTGGGCGCTCAGCAACTGCTGCTGCCACTCCCCGTCCGCGGGCGCGTCGTCACCGAGCAGCAGGCCGCCGGCGCCCTCGATGACCAGGCCCAGCTCGGCGGCCTCATGGGCACGGCGGGCCACCAGCAGCTTCATGATCGATGCCTCCGGGCCGGGCGGCACGCCCTTGCCCAGCGCGGCGCGCATCCGCAGCCCGAGGAAGCGCAGGATCTCGTCCAGCGTGTGCACCCGGGCCAGCCCCTGCCGGACGACGGGATCGGCGAGCCGCCCCTGGGAGCTCGCGAGCGCCAGCAGCGCCGCCGCCTTCGCGCCGCCGCCCCCACCGATCATGGCCCGCTCGCTGGCCAGCGTCGTGTGGACGACCTTCCATCCCCCGCCGGCCTCGCCGACCACGTTGGCCGCCGGGACGCGGACCTCGTCGAGGAAGACCTCGTTGAAGTGGTAGGACCCGTTCATCTGCCGGAGCGGCCGTACCTCGATGCCGGGGGTCCGCATGTCCACCAGGAAGTAGGTGATGCCCTGGTGCTTGGGCACGTCCGGGTCGGTACGGGCCAGCAGGATCGCCCAGCCGGCCACTCTCGCGCTGGAGGTCCACACCTTCTGCCCGCTGACGATCCAGTCGGCGCCGTCCCGGACCGCCCGGGTGCGCAGCGCCGCGAGATCCGAGCCGGCCTCCGGCTCGCTGTAGAGCTGGCACCAGACCCGCTCGCCGCGCAGCAGCGGCGGCAGGTGCTCCATCCGCTGCTCGGGGGTCCCGTGCCGCATCAGGGTGGGCCCGACCATCGACAGCCCGATGAGCAGCGGGCCGGTGGAGACGTCGAACGCCGCGGCCTCCTCGGCGAAGACGGCCTCCTCGGCGGGGGTCCCGCCCCGGCCGCCGAACGCCACCGGCCAGGAGATCCCCGCCCATCCGCCCTCGTGCAGCCGGGCCTGCCAGGCCTGCGCGGCGCGGACGCTCGCGCTCTCGGCCTTCTCGTACTCCTCGGCCGACCCGGCGGTCTCGAAGTGCAGCCGGTGCCGCACCGAGCCCGCGAAGGCGGGCGCGTTGCCGGCCAGCCACGCTCGCGCCTCGGCCCGGAAGGCCGCCTGCTCGGCGGTGTCCTGCAGATCCACCGGTGACTCCTTCGGCGTGTCGGGGGCCTGGCATCGCGGGGGCTTGACGTGGCGGGGGGCCGGGCGTGGGCGGCCCGGCGGGTACGGCGCGGGTGCGGGCCCGGCCGGTCAGCGCAGACCGGGCGCCCGGGTGCCGAAGAGGTCGGTCGCGATCCGCATGCCCAGCGTCGTGGCGTCCCACCGCCTCTCACCGCTGGAGATGGTGGCGGCCTCGTGCCAGCCCTTCATCAGGTGGATCTTGTCGTTGATCGCTCGGATGACCTGCCCGGTCACCTGCTGCGCCTCGTCGCTGGCCAGCCAGGCGACCAGTGGCGAGCTGCCGGCCGGGTCCATCGGGTGATACTCGTCCTCGCCCAGCTCGTCGGGTTCGAAGGCCTTCAGGTCCTTGCCCATCGTCGCGGTCAGCCGGGTCATCCCGCCCGGTCCCACGGCGTTGACGGTCACCCCGAACTTGTAGAGCTCCAGACTGGTCGTCAGGGTCAGCCCGACGATCGCGGCCTTGGCTGTGGCGTAGTTGGTCTGTCCGAAGTTGCCGGACAGGCCGGCTCCGGACGTGGTGTTGATGATGCGCCCGGTGAACTCCTCGCCGGCCTGCGCCCTGCCCCGCCAGTGCCGGGCCGCCAGCTGCGACATCAGCCAGGTACCGCGCACGTGCACCCGCATCACCAGGTCGAAGTCCTCGGCGGGCATGTTCCAGATGACCTTGTCCCGGGCGATGCCGGCGTTGTTCACCAGGATGTCCAGGCGGCCGAACTCGCCGACGGCCCGGTCGACCAGTGCCTGAGCCTGGTCGTCGTCGGCGATGTCCCCGTAGTCCGCGATCGCGGTGCCGCCACGCTTGGTGATCAGCTGGACGACGTCGTCGGCGTCCCGCCCGGCTCCCTCTCCCCGCACGGTCGTGCCGAGGTCGTTGACGACGACCCTGGCGCCGTGCCGGGCGAGTTCCAGCGCATGCCCTCGGCCGATCCCGTGACCGGCGCCGGTCACTATGGCGATCTTGCCCTCGAGCAAACGGGCCACGGTTGCCTCCTCGGCGGTAACACGACGGCTTGCGGGGGAACACGGCTCATCGACCCTGCAGAGTATATATGTTATTCAAGATTGAACGGCAGGGCACTCCAGCTCAGATCCCCACTCCGGAGGCAACGGTGGCTTCGAACCCCCGACCCGGCCAGGACCCCGGCCCCGCCGGACCGGACGACCCCCGGGCGGACCTGCGCTGGGGCACGACCAGCGGGATGCTCACGGACACCGCCCGGCGGCTCCCGGAGGCCGAGGCGATCGTGGACGGCGAGTCGCGCCTCACCTACCGGGCACTGGACGCCGAGGTGACGGCGGCCGCGCGGGCCTTCCTGGCGATGGGACTGGCCAAGGGCGACCGGGTGGCGATCTGGGCGCCCAACTCGGCCCGCTGGATCATCGCCGCGCTCGGCCTGCAGCGCGCGGGCGGGGTGCTCGTACCGCTCAACACCCGCTTCCAGGGCGGCGAGGCGGCCTTCGTGCTGGCCAAGAGCGCGGCCCGCGTCCTGTGCACGGTGACCGAGTTCCTCGGCCGCGACTATCCCGCGGCACTGGCCGCGGCGGCCGGCGGGCCGGGCGGCGGCCGGCCGTACGCAGATCTCCCGGCGCTGGAGCAGGTCGTCACGCTGGGCGGCGCCCCGCGCGACGGCCTGACCACCTGGGAGGACTTCCGTGCCGCCGGCGAGAAGGTCGCGCCCGCCGAGGTGGCCGCGCGCTCGGCCGCCCTCGGCCCGGACGATCTCTCGGACATGCTGTTCACCTCGGGGACCACGGGCAACCCCAAGGGCGCGATGTGCACCCACGGGCAGACGCTGCGCGCGTACGCGGTCTGGGGCCGGGTGGTGGGCCTGCGGGAGGGCGACCGCTACCTCATCGTCAATCCGTTCTTCCACGGCTTCGGCTACAAGGCCGGCTGGCTGGTCTCGATCATGGTGGGCGCGACGATCCTGCCCGAGCGGACCCTGGACGTACCGCATGTGCTGGAGGTGGTCCGCCGCGAGGCGGTCACCGTGCTGCCCGGGACGCCCACGCTCTACCAGACGATGCTGGAGCACCCCGGCTTCAGCGCCGAGGGGGTGGCGAGCCTGCGGCTGGCGGTGACCGGGGCGGCCAACGTGCCGCCGACCATCCTCTACCGCATCAAGGAGGAACTCGGCTTCGAGCACATCGTGACCGGCTACGGGCTGACGGAGTCGTGCGCCATCGTGTCCATGTGCCGTTACGACGACCCGCTGGAGACCGTGGCGGCCACCGCCGGGCGGCCGCTCCCCGGCCTGGAGGTCGTCGTCGCCGACCGGGCCGGCCGGCCCGTGCCCCCCGGCACCGAGGGCGAAGTGCTCGTCCGCGGCTACACCGTCATGAAGGGCTACTTCGACGAGGAGTCCGAGACCGCCGCGACCATCGACGCCGACGGCTGGCTGCACACCGGCGACATCGGGGTCATCGACGAGTCCGGCCGCATCAAGATCACCGATCGGATCAAGGACATGTACATCGTCGGGGGGTTCAACGCCTATCCCGCGGAGATCGAGACCGTGCTGAGCCGGCACCCCGCCGTGGCCCAGGCCGCGGTGATCGGGGTACCGGACGCCCGGATGGGCGAGGTCGGCGCCGCCTTCGTCGTGCCCCGCAAGAACCAGCGGATCGACGAGGCCGAGCTGCTGTCCTGGAGCCGGGAGAACATGGCCAACTACAAGGTGCCGCGCCAGGTCCACGTCGTACCCGACCTGCCGGTCAACGCCGCGGGCAAGGTGCTGAAGACCGTGCTGCGCGACCGGCTGTCGGCCACCGAGCCCCCGCGGAGGGAATGACCTGCCGGGGCGAGTACCGCCTCCTGCGATCGGGCCTCGAATGCCCGGTCCCTCCGCCGGACCGGATCAGGGGGCGGTGAGCACCCCGACGATGTGGTCGAGGTACTCCTGCCGTGCCCTCTTGCCCTCGGGCATCAGCCCCGGAAGGGACTGTGCCAGCTGGGCATGACCGAGGTAGGCGCTGTAGGCGAGCAGCGCACGCTGGCGAGCCCGTACGGCCGGCAACCCGAGCTGGGAGAACAGGCCGGCGAGGAAGTCGACGCGCCGCCGCGCCACCCGGGCGAGCACCCGGGCGACGGCGGGGTGGTCGGCGGCGGCGTGCAGCACGACACCGGCACGGTCCCCGTCGGCCAGCGCGGTCACCCGTTCGATGAGCAGCCGCAGCCGCCGTGCCGGGTCCGCTACGGCGGCTTCCACCTCGGCGTTGACCTCGATCGTGTGCAGTTCCTCCCACCGCGCCAAGGCCGCCTCCAGCAGCGCCTCACGGTTCGCGAAATGCCAGTAGAAGCTGCCCTTCGTGGTGCCGAGCCGGATTGCGAGGGGTTCGACGGCGACCGCGGCCAGCCCACCCTCGGCGATCGCGTCGAGCGCGGCCGTGGCCCAATCCTGCGGAGCCAGCCGACGTCTGGGGGTTGCGCCGCTCTCTGCCATGACCATACGCTACCGTACGGTAGACCATACGGTGCCGTATGGTCGGAGAGGTACGAGACATGCGCACGGCACAGGCGGTCGCGGGAAGCGCCGGATTCTTCCTGCTCGCACCCGGCGTGGTGGCGGGAGTGGTCCCCTGGTGGCTGACCGGTTGGGCGGCGCACCATCCGCCGTACTGGATTCCGGGACAGGTGCTCGGCGCCGGCCTGGTCCTCGCCGGAGTGGCCGCGCTCGTCCATGCGTTCATCCGGTTCACCGGCGAGGGCCGCGGGACTCCGGCGCCGCCCGCACCCACCGAGCGGCTGGTCGTCGGCGGGCTCTACCGGTACGTGCGCAACCCGATGTACCTCGCGGTGCTGGCCACGATCATCGGTCAATCCATGTTGCTCGGCAGGCCCGTCCTCCTGCCGTACGCCCTGCTCGTGGGCGTCGCGGTCGGCTCCTTCGTGCACTGGTACGAGGAGCCCGCGCTCACCCGCCGCTTCGGCGGCTCCTACGAGAGGTACCGGCGGGCGGTACCGGGCTGGTGGCCGCGGCTCCGCCCCTGGCACCCGGACGACGAACAGGCCGGCACCGGAGCGCCGGCAGGCGACGTGGGCCGGACCTCGCGGGCCTCATGACGCCGCGGACCCACCCGACTCAAGGCGATCCGGCGGCCCGGCCGGGTCCGAGGGCACCGGCCGCGCGCAGGCCGGCGATCCGGTCGGCGTCGTAGCCGAGGACCTCGCGGAGGATCTCCTCGCCGTGCTCGCCGGCGGCCGGCGCCGGCCGGGTCGCGGCGGGCGGCGGCTCCCCCACCACCCGCACCGGGAACGGCAGCTGGTCGGCCACCAGCCGGTCGGCGGGCTGCCAGGGCATGCGGTCGGCGAACTGCGGGTCGTCGCCGAGGTCGGCCGGGGTGTTGACCGGGCCGATCGGCACGTCGTGCTCCATCCCGATCTTGACCCACTCGGCGGAGGTCCGCTGCCGGAAGATCGCCGCGAGCTCGTGGCGCAACTCCAGGTCGCCCCGGGCATGGTCGGCCAGCCTGGCCCCGGGACGCGCCTCGAACAGGTCGTCGCGGCCGACGGCGGCACAGAAGTTCTGCCAGAACTTGCGCTCGGAGGCCATGAAGAGGATGTGCCCGTCGCTGGACTCGTAGAACTGGTACCGCACCCCGTCGGCCATGCCGGCGGTGCCCGGCGGGCGCCGCTCGTAGCCGTCCGACGGGTTGCCGGTCACCTCCGACTCCGGGCGCCGGTAGGCGCGGTGGCTCTCGCTGCGCAGCCAGTCGAAGGCGGCGGCCGCGTCGGACTGGGCCACCTCCAGATGACAGCCCGTGCCGGTCTCCCGGGCGCGCAGGACCCCCGCGAGGACGGCCGCGGTGCCGAACAGCGGTCCCGCGGTGATGCCGATCGACGTGTGGTCGGGGATCGACGGAAACCCGCCGGGGCCGGGAGCGGGCGCGACCGTACCCGCCCAGGCGTCGTAGGCGATGCCGTGGCTGGGCAGGTCACGGTAGGGACCCGTCATGCCGTACCCGGTGATGGTGAACATGACGACCTGGGGATTGACCTCCCGGAGCCGCTCGTACCCCAGGCCCCGCCGGTCGAGACCGCCCGGCCGCATCGCCTCGACAACCACGTCGGCCACGGCGACGAGGGCGAGGAACGTCTCGCGGCCCTCCTCGGTGCGCAGGTCCAGCGTGATGCTGCGCTTGCCCCGGCTGATGTGCAGGTGCAGCAGGGAGTCGCCCTCGATGATGGGCCAGCTCATGGAGCGGATGTAGTCACCGGCCGGCGGCTCCACCTTGATCACGTCCGCGCCGAGATCGGCCAGCGGGGTGGACACCGCGCCCGGGCCGAGCATCGAGCACTCCACCACGCGCAGTCCGGACAGCAGCCGCGAGCCAAGCGGCTCGGCTTCCTCGGTCACCTGGCGTCTCCCGTCGACGGACTCCTGTTGGCTTTGTTTATTATATTAAAGTTACCTCGGGGGGCGAGTCCGCCCGGGTGGCGTGGACGAGCGGGTCCGGCGGGAGTTCGGCGAGGGAGTGCTGATGGGAAGCCGTTACGAGCCGGTGGACGGGCTGGGCGCCGAGGTGACCGGTGCCGTGCTGCGGCTGACCCTGGACCGTCCCGGGCACCGCAACGCCCTCGACGACACGTCGATGGCGGCGCTCATCGGCCACCTGGAGACCGCGAGCACCGACGACCACGTACGCGCCGTACTGCTCACCGGCGCCGGCACCGACTTCTGCAGCGGGTTCGACATCGTGGGCCGCAACGCCAGGGGTTCCGCCGGGGAGGCCAGACCGCGGACCGGCAGCATCCAGCGCCGCCTGCCCACCCAGGCCAATCGGCTGATCCCGCTGCTGCTGGAGCTGCAGCTACCGGTCGTCTGCGCGGTACGGGGCTGGGCCGTGGGCATCGGGGCCCAGCTCGCGCTGGCCGCCGACTTCACCGTCACCGCACGCGACGCCGTCTTCTGGTACCCGTTCCTGCGCCGCGGCTTCACCCCCGACTCGGGCAGCACCTGGCTGCTCCCCCGGGTCGTCGGCCCGGCCCGGGCCCGCGAGCTGCTGATGCTCGACCGCAAGTTCAGCGGCACCGAGGCCGCCGAATGGGGCATCGCGCACCGGGCGGTGGACGACGGGGACGTCCTCAAGACCGCCGAGGCCCTCACCGCGGACCTCGCGGCCTCCGCCACCGTCGCGATCGGGCTGACCAAGTCGCTGCTCAACGCCTCGCCCGACAACGACCTGCGCCGTCACCTCGCCGACGAGGCGTACGCGATGGAGCTCAGCTCCCGCAGCCCCGACTTCCGCGAGGGCATGAAGGCCTTCGTCGAGCGCCGCTCCCCCGACTTCGGCGGCCGCTGACCCACCACGGGCCCCCCGGTACGCCCCGGTACGCCCCGGTACGCCCCGCCGGATCACCCGTATCGGGAACCGGGCTCAGGTGTCGAGGTCGAGCAGCTCGCGGGCGGATCCCACGGTGACGGCGGACTTGATCCAGGCGTCGAGCCGAGCCAGGTCCGTGCAGGCGCCGATCTCGGCCCGCACGTCGGCGGGCACCTCGAGACCACGGGCCGACAGCACGGTGAAGATCGCCTCCGCCTTGCCCTCCGCCTTACCTTCGGCCTTGCCCTTGGCCTCGCCCTTGGCGACGTTGCTGCGCGCCCACTCGCTGAGGTATTCACGGCTTTCGGTCTTCATGAGCTTCTCCAGGTGCTCCCAGATCTCCAGGGGCAGCGCGGCCCAATAGCACGCTGTGACGCTAGAGTCACCCGATCGCCCGAGTGACGGGAAGGTCACGTGAAGTAATCAGATCGATACCTTAGGTCCTCTCCCGCCAGGCCGTGTCATCGCGGTCAGTCGGTCTTCCAGCGGGCCTCGCGCTTCTCGGCGAAGGCGGCCGGGCCCTCGGTCTGGTCCGGGTGGCCCCAGAGGGAGGTCAGCTCCGCGGCGCCAGCCCTGCAGGCGTCGGTGAGCCCCTGTTCCAGCGCGCCCCACAGCGCCCGCTTGGTGGCGGCCAGCGCCGCGGGCGAGTTGAGGGCGATCTTCTCGGCCAGCTCCTGCGCGGCCTCGTGCAGCCGTTCGGGGGGATCGACGACCTCGCTGACCATCCCCAGCTCGTAGGCGCGGGCGGCGCTCATCCGCTCGTGCCGGCCGACCAGGGCCATCCGCAGCACCGCCTCGGCCGGCATCTTGCGCATCAGGCCGATCGTCTCGATCGCGCTGACCTGGCCGACCGAGACGTGGGGGTCGGTGAAGGCGGCGTCCGAGGCGGCCAGCACGATGTCGGCGTCGGCCACGAAGTGCAGGCCGGCACCGGCGCAGATGCCGTTGACGGCCGCGATCACCGGCTTGTCGATCTTCAGATGCCAGGAGGTGAAACCGAGGTCCCACGCCTCCACCGACCGGCGGTAGCGCTCCATGCCCTGGCCGTCGGTCGCCAGCTCGAGGACGTCGGCTCCGGTCTGGAAGGCACGGCCCCGCGCGGCGTTGACGATGACCCGTACCCGCGGGTCGTCGGCCAGCTCCGTCCAGGCCAGCCGCAGTTCGTCGCGCATCGCGTTGTTCATGGCGTTGCGGCGGTCGGGCCGGTTGAACACCAGCCAGCCGACATGACCGCGACGCTCGACCTCGAGGGTCTCGTAGTTCATGGAGAGTCCATTCCCTCAGGGGACAGCGTCCCGTTGTGACCTGCGACGAGCGCACGTCGCAGCACCTTGCCGATCTCGGTGCGCGGGAAGCCGTCCACGACCCGCACGGCCACCGGCACCTTGTAGCCCGCGAGGGCCTCGCGCGCGAAGGCCCGCACCGACGACTCGTCCGGCCGCTCTCCCGGCACCGGCTGGATCCAGGCCATCGGCACCTCGCCGAGGCGCTCGTCGGGTACCCCCGCCACACAGGCGTCGGCGACCTGCGGGTGGCGCCGCAGCACCTCCTCCACCTCCTGCGGAACGATCTTCATGCCGCCGCGATTGATCATGTCGGAGACCCGGCCCTCGATCCACAGGAAGCCGTCGGCATCGAGCCGGCCCAGGTCGCCGGTGCGCAGGAAGCCGTCCACCACCCGGTCGGAGGCGAGCTCGGCACCCTGCATGGCGAACGGCGAGCGGATCCAGATCTCGCCCGGCTCGCCGGCCGGCACCTCCTCCCGCCGCTCGTCGAGGACGCGGACGGTCACCCCGGGGTGCGGCCGGCCCACCGCGCCGAGCTTGGCGTCGCCGAACTCCCGGATGTCGGCGGCGGTCCATCCGACGACCTCGCCGCCGAGCTCGGTCTGCCCGTAGCAGTTCAGCACGTCCACGCCGAACCGCTCGTGGAACCGGCGGGCCTGGCCGGGGGTGAGGGGCGCGGTGATCGACCGGACGAACTTCAGCGGCGAGAGGTCGGTGACCCGCGGGTCCTCCGACAGCATCGTCATCATGGCGGGCGCGAGAATCGTCGATCTGATCCCGAACCTCCGGACCACCTCCGCGTAGTCCCTCGTGTCGAACCGGTCGAGCAGCACCGCCGGGGCGCCCAGGCGGAACGAGAAGAGCGTGTTCCAGATCCCCGCCCACAGCGCGAGCGAGCTGGGGATCAGGTTGGGCATCGGCGGCCGGGCCGCACTCCGCGCCGATCCGCCGCGCAACCGGGCGATCACCGTGTCGATGCCGTCTCGTACGCCGTCGTGCCGCAGCACGATCGGCTTGGCCGCTCCGGTGGTGCCGGAGGTCCGCATGACGAGGGCGGCGTCCTCGGGAAACGAAGCTCCGGCCCAGGTCGCCGTGGCGGGCTCCGGGAGCCACGACCGTGGCTCCCGCTCCACCAGGCGGTTGAGGTGCCGGGGGACGCGGTCGAGGTGTGCGGGGCCCACCACGACCGCGGCGGGCCCGGCCGCGAGGAGGTGGTCGCGCACCTCCGCGTCGCTGAGGCGGGAGTTGACCGGGACGCAGACGCCACCGGCGAGCCAGGTCGCGAACATCGCGGTGACCGCGCTCGCTCCGCCGTCCACGACGCAGGCGACCGGAGCGCGGGCGACCGGGCCGAGCCGGCCGGCCAGGGCACGGGCGGCCGTGGTCAGTTCGCCCAGCGTCAGCGCGCCGTCCTTCCAGTGCAGCACGGGGGTCTCGGGGCTTCCGGGATGCCCGGTCAGGAAGGCCGCCAGGCCTCCCCCGGCGAGACCGCCGGGCGGCCTCTCGGTGCGCTCGGACATCGCTCCTCCTCTAGTCCGGACCCGGCCGGCGGGCCGGCTCCGATCCGACGGTGGCCATTCGCGAAGCGGCGTCCGGACGGCCGGAGGCCGTGGTGACCTTGCACGCCCGCCCCCCGCAGCACCGGCCGGCGCGCGGCCGGGAGCCGGAGGCGTGCGGCCGGGGGCCGGAGGGGCGGGCGGCCGGGCCCGGGTCGGTACGGTTCACAGCTCGGCGAGATACCGGACCAGGCTCTCGACGTGCTCGTCGGGGCCGCCGAGCAGTTCCGCGCTCGTCCACGCGCGCTTGAAGTACAGATGCGCGTCGTGCTCCCAGGTGAAGCCGATCCCGCCGTGCAGCTGGATCGTCTCCGCCGCGACCGCCACGAACGCCTCGGAGCAGTACGCCTTGGCGACCGCCGCCACCACCGCCAGATCCGGCAGGTCGGGGAGGTCGCCGGCGAGGGAGGTGTCCTTCGCGGCGCCGTCGCGGGCGAGGCTCTCCGCCGCGGCCTGCGCGGCCGCGGCGGCGGCGGAGCGTGCCGACTCCACCCGGATGAGCAGATCCGCCGCCTTCTGCTTGACCGCCTGGAAGCTGCCGATCGGACGGCCGAACTGGACGCGCGACCTGGCGTACTCCACCGTGGTCTCCAGGCAGCGACCGGCGCCACCGGCCTGTTCACCGGCGAGCAGTGCGCGGGCGATGTCGAGGGCACGGCCGAAGGCGCCGGTGGCGTCCGCGGCGCCCAGCCGGGTCGCGGGCACACCCTCGAACGTCAGACTGGCCTGTTTGCGCGTGGGGTCGAGCGTGACGAGCGGGGTCACGGTGAGGCCGGGAGCGCCCGCCTCCACCGCGAACACGGCCAGGCCCTCGCCGGTCCGGGCCGGGACCAGGATCAGATCCGCCCGGGCGCCGTCCACGACGAACCCGCCGGCCCCGTGCAACAGCGGCCGGCCGTCGCGCTCGGACACCTCGGCGCAGGAACCATTGGGCAGGAGCCGGCCGGTCCGGTCGGAGGTGACCACGGTGCCGACGAGCGAGCCGTCGCACAGTCCGGGCAGGAACCTGCGCCGGGCCGGCTCGTCGTCCAGGGTCAGCAGCAGCGGCACCGCCAGCGCCGCCGTGGCCAGCAGCGGAGCGCACAGCAGCGACCGTCCGGCCTCCTCGAACACCACGCCGAGCTCCACCGGGGAGAAGCCGCTCCCGCCGTACTCCTCGGGGACGGCGAGCCCGGCCAGGCCCAGCTCGCCGCAGAGCCGGCGCCAGGTCTTCGGGTCCCAGCCTCCCGCGGTCTCCATCTGCCGCCGGACCTCCGCGGGCGGGGACAGGTCGTCGAGGGCCTCGCGCACGGTCTCCCGCAGCAGGCGCAGCTCATCGGCGCCGCCGGCCGGGCGGGCCGCGCCGGTCACGCCCGCTCCTGGGCGAACCGGCCGATGGTGGCGTCGAACGCCGCCTCCAGCGTCGTGGCGCGGCCAGGCGGGCCGGGCAGCCGGACCGCCCCGTGCTCTCTGCTGGGCAGCAGTACGGTCGCGCTCGCCGGAGAGGTGATCTCGCCTCGCTGGTTGCGGGTGCGCAGGTCGAGGTCGACCGCGGGCCGGCCGCCCTCGGCGAGGTAGCGGCGGGTGACCTCGCCCTCTGCCCACTGCACGTCGCCGACGTAGTTGAACCTGCGGAACTCCACCCGCAACCGCCACAGCCAGGCGTCGTCGCCCATCCAGTCGGTGCAGGCGTGGATCAGCCAGGTCTCGCGCATCCGCCCGTAGTCGAACGTCGTGGGGTTGCCCGACCTGCGGGCGAACGCGGGATCCCAGTGCACCCGCTGCATGGCGTCCGGCACGCCCAGCTCGTCGCGGTGGTAGAAGCGCGGGATCCGCTGCCGGTTCCGGTACGCCAGGCGCAGCGGCGCGACGTCGTACATCCCCATGCCCATGCCGACGTGCCAGCAGACCATGTCGGTGACGGTCAGCGGGCCCTTCACCAGCGGGCCGACCGGGTCGCCGACCTCGACGTCCTCCCACCATCTCGGCTCGGCGCCGCGCGGCCCCTCCGCGGCGTACTGCGCGTCCAGACCGGCGATCGCCGCCTCGTCCCACGGCTCGATGGTGACCGCGTCGTACTTCTTGCGCTCGCGGGCCTTCTCCCGCTCGGTGCGGTACATCATGCGGTACTGCGCGCCGAGCAGGGTGCCGTCGTCGGTCCGGAAGGCCTGGGCGGTCCACTCCTGCACGCCGCGGCCGCCGAACTCGCTGGGCTTGTCGACGACGCCCACCAGCGCCGTACGCCGGAAGATCCGGTGGCCGGCGGTGAGCGGGGCCCACCATTCGCGCTCGCTGGCCGCGTAGAAGGCGTGCACTCCGCGCAGCGGGTCGCCGCGCAGCTCGCGCTGCCGGGCCACCTCTTCCTCGGTCAGCGCGTCCTCGCCGATGAGACTGTCGCCGCCCACCAGGGCCGGCGGCGCCAGCGCGCCCTTCCACCGGGTGCCCTCGGCATAGGCGGGGTCGCACCACAGCGGGTTGTCGTCGCCGTACGAGCGCGCGACGTGCCGGAAGGCGTCCTCGCCCGGGCGGCGGTAGTGCGGCGGTGCCGGATACAGCTGCGGGACGCCGATCCGGGTGCGCAGCAGCGCGACGCCCTCGTCCGTGATCGTGCCGGCGGTCGCCAAGTCGTCCATCCCGTCTGTCGGCAGCGGGGCCGCCGTCGTGTCGGTCGGTGCTCGAAGCGCTTACATCTCTATCATTACTATGATAGAGCTTCAAGGCGGCGGATATCCGGACGGCACCGAGGAGGCGCGGCGATGACCGGCTCATCGGCGGACGGCGAGAGCACCGGCTCCACGGGGCCCTCCGGCACGACACTGCTGGTCGAGCGGCGCGGGCCGGTGGGCTGGCTGACCTTCGCCCGGCCCGAGGTCGGCAACGCGATGGACGCCGAGATGATGGACGAGCTCCCCCGCGCCTGGGCGGACCTCGAAGCGGACCCCGGCGTACGGGCGATCGTGGTCACCGGAGCCGGCCGCGCCTTCCAGACCGGTCTGGACGTGCGGCAGCTCAGCAGGCGGCCCGAGGCGCTGAGGGAGATGTCGCGCCGTACCAGGCGGGCCGAGCTGCGGCTGACCGGATGGCATCTGGGCGTCACGAAGCCGATCATCACGGCCGTCAACGGCGTGTGCGCCGGGGGCGGCCTGCACTTCGTGGCCGACTCCGACCTGGTGCTCGCCTCCACCACGGCCTCGTTCCTGGACCCGCACGTCAGCGTGGGGCAGGTGAGCGCCTTCGAAACGATCGGGCTGGCCCGGCGCGCGTCGTTCACCGCGGTGGCCCGGATGGCGCTGACCGGTGCGCACGAACGGATCACCGCCGACGACGCGCGGCGGCTGGGCTGGGTGAGCGAGGTGGTCGAGCCCGGGGAGCTGCGACCGGCCGCGCAGCGGCTCGGCGAGCTGATCGCGACGAACGATCCGCAGGTGGTCAGCGGTCTCAAACGCGCGCTGTGGCGCTCGCTCGAGGTGGGCCTGACCGAGGCGAGAGGAGGACGGCGTTGAGCGGGGACCTGCCCTTGACCGGCTGCCGGACGGAAGAGGACGTGGCGGACGCCGTCCGCCGCTGGCTCTCGACGGAGCTCCCGGCGGCCTGGCGGACGGCCGCCGAGCGGGGCGGCCCGAGTGCAGTGCGGTCCGTGCGCACTCCGGACGAGTACCGGGCGTGGTATCCCGCGTTCGCGCGCAGCGGCCTGGTCGTGCCCCAGTGGCCGGCCGTCTACGGCGGGCTGGGCTGGGCCCGCCCGCTGGCCCGGGCCGCCGAGCGCGCGCTGGCGCCCTACCACCTGCCCCGGCTCAACCCGCTCGGCCTGAACCTGGCCGCCCCGGCGCTGTTCGAGCACGGCACGCACGAGCAACGGCTGCGCTTCCTGCCCAGGATCGTCTCGAACGAGGAGGTGTGGTGCCAGCTGTTCAGCGAGCCGGGCGCGGGCAGCGATCTGGCCTCGCTGGCGGCCCGGGCCGAGCGCGACGGCGACGGGTGGCGCATCACCGGGCAGAAGGTGTGGACGACCTGGGCGCACCTGGCCGACTTCGGCGTGCTGCTCGCCCGTACGGATCCCGACGTGCCCAAGCGCAAGGGCATCACCTACTTCCTCATCGACATGCGCCAGCCGGGCGTGGACGTCCGGCCGCTGCGCCACCTCGGCGGGGAGGTCGACTTCAACGAGGTCTTCCTCGACGGCGCGCTCGTGCCCGACTCCCAGCGCGTCGGCGAGGTCGGTGCGGGCTGGCGGGTCGCGCGGGCCACGCTGAGCGGTGAACGCCAGATGGTGTCCGGCTCGGGCTCCGGCGGCGTCGACCGGATCGGCGGCTCCGGCACGCGGCGGCTGATCCGGCTGGCCCGCGAGCGCACCGAGCTGGGACTGCCGCGCGGCTGGGAGGACACCGCCACCCGGCACCGGCTGGTCCGCCTGTGGTGCGAGGAGCAGATCAGGGGCTGGACCAACGCCCGCGTGCGCGCGGGGCTGAAGGCGGGCCTTCCGCCGGGCCCGGAGAGCTCGGTCGGCAAGGTGCACGGCTCCGAGCTCAACCAGCGCATCCAGGCCGCGGCGGCGGAGATGCTCGGGCTGTCGGCCACCGCCTGGGAGGGCGAGCCCGGCGGCTACGCCGAGTCGATGCCGGCGCAGGTGCGCGGGATGCTGCGCAGCCGGGCCAACACCATCGAGGGCGGGACGTCGGAGGTCAACAAGAACATCCTCGCCGAACGCGTGCTCGGGCTGCCCAAGGAGCCCGACCCCTGGGAGGGCCGGCCGTGGCGCGAGGTCCCCCGCGGCTGACCGGCCCGGCGATGACAGTGCAGAGCGAGGTACGGAAGGGGTCCAGGTGGACGACGCCGATGTCGGAGGGATCATCGACGCGGTGCGCACGCTGGTGCGCGAGCGGGTGGTGCCGCTCGAGGCGCGGATCGACGAGACCGACGAGATGCCCGGGGAGCTCAGGGAGGCCGCGGCCCGGATGGGGCTGTACGGCTTCGCGATCCCGGAGGCGTACGGCGGGCTGGGCCTGTCGATGGCGCAGGAGGCCCGCCTGGTCATGGAGCTCGGCCACACCACGCCCGCCTTCCGGTCGCTGTTCGGCACCAACAACGGCATCGCCGGGCACGTGCTGCTGGAGGGCGGCACCGAGGAGCAGCGGAAGGCGTACCTGCCCCGGCTGGCGTCCGGCGAGTGGACGGCGTCGTTCGCGCTGACCGAGGACGAGGCGGGCTCCGACCCGTCCGGGCTCAGGACCTCCGCCCGGCGGGTGGACGGCGGCCACGTGCTGTCCGGCAGCAAGCGCTACATCACCAACGCGCCGGTGGCCGACCTGTTCATGGTGTTCGCCCGGCACGGCGAGACCGAGAAGGCCTCCCGTGACATCTCGGTCTTCCTGGTGCCCCGGGACGCGCCGGGCCTCACCGTCGGCCCGCGCGACCAGAAGATGGGCCAGCACGGCGCCTGGACCGCCGAGGTCCACCTCGACGACGTCATGGTGCCCGACGAGGCGCTGGTCGGGGGCGCCGTGGGCCGGGGCAACGGCTACCTCACCGCGATGCGCTGCCTCGCGCACGGCCGGCTGCACATCGCCGCCCTCTGCGTCGGCATGGCGCAGCGGCTGCTGGAGGAGACCGTCTCCTACGCGCTGGAGCGCAGGCAGTCCGGTCGCCCGATCGCCGAGTTCCAGCTCGTCCAGGGACTGATCGCGGACTCGCAGACCGAGGTGTACGCGGGCCGGTCGCTCGTGCTGGCGGCCTCGGCGGCCTTCGACGACGGGACCGACACCCGGATGGGCCCGTCCTGCGCGAAGTACTTCGCCAGCGAGATGGTGGGCCGGGTGGCCGACCGGGCCGTCCAGGTGCACGGCGGTGCGGGCTACATGCGCGGAGTCGCCGTCGAGCGGTTCTACCGGGACGCCCGGCTGTTCCGGATCTACGAGGGCACCAGCCAGGTCCAGCAGGTGGTCATCGCCCGGCAGGCCCTCGCCCGGTGAGGCCGGCCTGCCGGAGACCGCCTCGGACCCGGTCACGGACCGGGCGACAGCGGTGGGGGGCCCACCGTTGGTGATGGGGAAAATTGGCGATAATATACATCATCAAGTCTCAGATCAAAGGCTCGACGCCGCCTCGGTCCCGGTCGGCGACAGCGGCTGCGCAACCTCTGGAGGTCTCATGTCGGGCGTCGGGCGCACCGAACGGATGCTGATCGACGGCCGGCTGGTGACGGCCGCCGACGGGGGCACCTTCCCCAACGTCAATCCGGCGACCGAAGAGGTGATCGGTGTCACCGCAGACGGGACGGCCGCCGACCTCGACACCGCGATCGCCGCCGCGCGCCGGGCCTTCGACGACGGCGGCTGGTCCACCGACCCGGCGTTCCGGGTCCGGTGCCTGCGGCAGCTCCAGCAGGCGCTGGTCAAGCACGCCGACGAGCTGCGCTCGACCATCGTGGCCGAGACCGGGTCTCCGGTGACGCTCACCCACGGCGCCCAGCTCGACACCCCCGTCGAGGGGCTGGGCTGGGTGGCGGAGCTGGCCGAAGGCTATTCGTGGATCACCGACCTCGGTGTCGCCGAGCCGTACGGCATCCGCTCCCACCGCTACCTCCAGCGGGAGCCGATAGGGGTGATCGGCGCCATCACGCCCTGGAACTTCCCGATGCAGATCAACCTGGCCAAGGTCAGCCCGGCCCTCGCGGCGGGCAACACCGTCGTGCTGAAGCCCGCGCCGGACACCCCGTGGACGGCCACGATGCTCGGCCGCCTGGCCGCGGAGGAGACCGACCTGCCGCCCGGGGTGCTGAACGTCGTGACCTCCTCCCGGCACGAGATCGGCCAGTCGCTCGCCGAGGACGGTCGCGTCGACATGATCTCGTTCACCGGCTCGACCACGACCGGCCGCAAGGTGATGACGGCCGGCGCCGCGAACCTCAAGAAGGTCTTCCTGGAGCTCGGCGGCAAGTCCGCGCTGCTGGCGCTGGACGACGCGAACATGAAGGCCGTGGTCGGCAACGCCGCGTTCCAGATCACCACGCACGCCGGGCAGGGCTGTGCCATCCTCACCCGCCTGGTGCTGCCGCGCGCACGCTACGAGGAGGGCCTCGAGATGCTGGTGGACACGCTGCGCGGCTGGCCGTGCGGTGACCCCACCGACCCCGGTGTGCTGATGGGCCCGCTGATCAGCGAGGTCCAGCGGCGCCGGGTCCTGGGCCACATCGAGCGCGGCGTGGCCGAGGGGGCCCGGGTCGTCCTCGGCGGCGGCATCCCGGCGGGCCTGCCCACCGGCTACCACGTCGAGCCGACGGTGCTGGCGGACGTGCACCCCGACGCGACCGTCGCCCAGGAGGAGATCTTCGGGCCGGTCATCGCCGTCCTGGCCCACGACGGCGACGACGACGCGGTCCGGATCGCCAACAACTCGCGCTACGGCCTGTCCGGCATGGTGATCAGCGCCTCGGCGGAACGCGCCCGCGCGGTGGCCGACCGGGTGCGCACCGGCACCATCTCGGTCAACGGCGGCCTGTTCTACGGTGCCGACGCGCCGTTCGGCGGCTACCGGCAGAGCGGGGTCGGCAGGGAGAGCGGCGTGGCCGGTTTCGAGGAGTATCTGGAGATCAAGACCATCGCCGAGGCCGGCTGAGCAGGTCCGCGCCGATCTGACGCCGGAACCCAGGAAAGGACCATGACCAGTCCATGAGCAGCAGATCTCTGGCCGGCAAGCGGGTCGTCGTGGCGGGTGCCTCCGCGGGCATCGGCCGGGCCATGGCCGTACGCGCGGTCAAGGAGGGCGCACGGGTCCTGGTGTCCGCCCGCCGGAAGGACCGCCTGGACGAGACGTGCGCCGAGGCGGGCGGCGGCGAGCCCGTCGCCGCCGACGTCCGGCGGACGGAGGACTGCGCCCGGCTCGCCGAGTTCGCCCGGGACCGGCTCGGCGGGATCGACGTGCTCGTGGGCTGCGTCGGCGTCGCCACGCTGGGCATGATCGCCGACACCGGCGCGGAGGACTGGCAGCGGGTGTTCGAGACCAACGTCGTGGGCACCCATCAGCTCCTCCAGGCCTGCGCGCCGGTGCTGGCCCCGAGGGCGATCGTGATGTCGCTGTCCTCGGAGACCGTACGGCAGCCGCGCACGGCACTGGGGGCGTACGCCACCAGCAAGGCGGCCCTGGACCGCCTGATCGAGGCCTGGCGCGTCGAGCACCCGCAGATCCGCTTCACCCAGGTCACGGTCGGGGCCACGTTCCCGACCGGCTTCGGCGCCGACTTCGAGCCCGGGCTGCTGACCAGGGCCTTGACCGACTGGAGCGTACGCGGCCTCGCGCAGGAGGAGTTCATGTCCCCCGAGGACGCGGCCGAGGTCCTCCTCGGGGTGATCGCCTCCGCCGCCGACCATCCCGGAGTGGGACTCGACCACCTGGTCATCCGTTCCCCGTCCCCCGTCGTGGGGGCCTTCGACAACGCCGTCGACCGATCCGCGGCCGGTTCCCCCGCCTCTCCCACCGCCGGCTGACCCGTCGACCCGTCCCGAGCAAGGAGCGCCCCATGGTCGAGTACAACCCCTTCGTCCGGGAGACCGTGCACAACCCCTTCCCCGTCTACCGGCGCCTGCGCGACGAGGCCCCCGTGTACCACAACGAGGAGGTCGGCTTCTGGGCGCTCTCGCGGTACGACGACGTGATCGCCGCGCACCTCGACACCGACGTCTTCTCCAGCGCGCACGGGGTGACCATCGAGGGCGCCGACCAGGGAGCCCCCTTCCTGATCGTCAAGGATCCCCCCGAGCACACCCTGCACCGCAAGATCGTCGCCCGGATGTTCACGCCCCGCAGGATCGCCCTGCTGGAGCCCTTCATCCGCCGGACCGCCGCCGACCTGCTCGACAAGGTGCGCGACGCCGACCGGTTCGACCTCGTACAGGACTTCTCCTTCCGGCTTCCGCTGGACGTCATCAGTGAGCTGATCGGCATCCCGGTGGAGGTCCGTGAGCGGATCCACGAGCTCAGCGACCGGATCGCGGTGCGGACCGAGGACATGACCACGTCGCCCGACACCTACGAGGCCAGCGCGGAACTGTGGGCGCTGCTCGCCGAGCTGGTCAAGGCCCGGCGGAGCGACCCCGGCGACGACGTGATCACCCTGCTCATGAACACCGAGGTGGAGGACGAGGACGGCAACCTCCGCTCCCTCAAGGACAGCGAGCTGGCCTCCCGGTTCCTGGAGCTGGCCTTCGCGGGCCACGAGACGGTCGCCAAGCTCATCCCCAACGGGGTCATCGCGCTCAGCTGGTACCCCGACCAGCGGCGCGAACTGGTGGCGGACCCGTCGCTGATCCCGAACGCCGTGGAGGAGATGCTGCGCTGGGACCCGCCCTCGCACTACCAGGGCCGCTGGACGCTGCGCGACGTGGAACTCCACGGCCGGGTCGTCCCGGCCGGGCAGCGGGTCATCCTGATCACCGGCTCAGCCATCCACGACGAGCGCAAGTACCCCGACCCGGAACTGTTCGACATCCACCGCGACATCGACCGCCACGTCAGCTTCGGCTTCGGCCGGCACCTGTGCCTCGGCGCCTCCCTGGCCCGGCTGGAGACGCGGGTGGCGTTCGAGGAGCTGCTCAAGAGGTTCCCGGACTTCACCTTCGACGAACACGGGGTGGAGCGGCACTACTCCAGCAACGTCCGCGGGCTGTCCAGCCTGCCGTTGCTGGTGGAGCGGTCCGCCACGGTCTGAACGGCCGGGCCGCGACGCCCCGCCACGCCCCCGCCAGCCACGGATCTGCCGACCGACCGGGAAGGAACGACCGGCGATGCCCGATCACCCCACCAACCAGGCCATCAACCTGATCAGCGGTGAGTTCTGGGGCCGCGATCCCCACGACGAGTTGCGCTGGATGCGCGAGAACGCCCCCGTGTACCACGACGAGCACAGCGGCGCCTGGGGCATCTCCAAGCACGCGGATCTGAGACGGGTCTCGCGTCTGCCCGAGGTCTTCTCCAGCGCGCAGGGGATCCGGGCCGACACCGGTCCCATGCCGATGATGATCGACATGGACGATCCGGGGCACAAGATGCGGCGCAAGCTGGTCAGCAGCGGATTCACCCCGCGCCGGGTCGCCGACCAGGAGGGCTACCTGCGGCGCGTGTGCGACGAGATCATCGACGAGGTGTGCGAGCGCGGCGAGTGCGACTTCGTGAGCGACGTCGCGGCGGTGCTGCCGCTGATCGTGATCGGCGACGCCCTCGGCGTCGCGCCCACGGACCGCAGCACCCTGCTGACCTGGTCCGACGACATGGTCAGCGCGCTGACCGGCGGCGACGACCTGGACCTGCTGGTGAAGGCCGGTGAGGCGTTCGGCGGCTTCACCGAGTACGCCGGCCGGGCGATCGAGGACCGGCGCGGCTGCCCCCGGGACGACCTGCTGAGCGTCCTGGTCCACGCCGAGGTGGACGGCGACCGGCTCGACCACGACTCGCTGGTGCAGGAGTCGCTGCTCATCCTGATCGGGGGCGACGAGACCACCCGGCACGTGATCTCGGGCGGGATGTACCAGCTGTGCGTCCACCCCGACCAGCGGCGGAAGCTGATCGACGATCCCGCCAAGATCCCCACCGCCGTCGAGGAGATGCTCCGCTGGGTCTCCCCGATCAAGAACATGAACCGCACCGCGACCCGGGACTACGAGCTCCGCGGGCAGCGGATCCGCGAGGGCGACAACGTGCTGCTGCTCTACCCGTCCGCCAACCGGGACGAGGACGTCTTCCCCGATCCCTTCCGCTTCGACGTCGAGCGCACCCCCAACGACCACATCGCCTTCGGCAACGGCCCGCACTTCTGCCTGGGCAACAGCCTCGCCCGGCTCGAACTCAAGGTGATGTTCGAACGGCTGCTGGCCCGGCTGCCCGACATCGAGCCGGTGGAGCAGACCGAGCCCGCCCACCGGCCCGCCAACTTCGTCTCCGGCTACGAGAGCCTCAAGGTCCGGTTCACCCCCGCACCGCGTGTGACGGCTTGAGAAGGGAGCGACCACGTGGACGACCTCCGAGAACTCGGTTTCTACGGGCTCGCCGGGCATTCGGGAACACCCCGTGACCTCATCGCGGAGGTGCGCGAGGGGGAACGGCTCGGCCTGGGCGCGGTCTTCCTCTCCGAACGGTTCAACACCAAGGAGGCCGCGACCCTGTCGGGAGCCGCGGGGGCGGTGAGCGAACGGCTCGGCGTCGCGACCGCGGCGACCAACCACAACACCCGGCATCCGCTGCTCACCGCGACGTTCGCGACGACGATGCACCGGCTGACCGGCGGGCGGTTCGCGCTCGGCCTCGGCCGCGGCTTCGACATGCTGTTCGACGTGATGGGCCTGCCCCGGGTCACCCAGGCCCAGCTGGCCGACTTCATCGGCATCATGCGCCGGCTCTGGCACGGCGAGGCGATCGTGGGCCACGACGGCCCGGCGGGCCGCTTCCCCTACCTCAACCAGGACTCCGCGTTCGACGAGGACATCCCGATCATGCTCACGGCGATGGGCGAGCGGACCCTGGAGTTCGCCGGCGGCGTGGCCGACGGGGTGGTGCTGCACACGTTCTTCACCGACGAGACGCTGGCCCGGGCGGTGGCCTCCGTCCGGCGCGGCGCGGAGCTGGCCGGACGCGACCCCGCGCAGGTGCGGGTGTGGTCGGTGCTGGCCACCGTCGGCGACCACATCGACGAGGAGCTGCGGCTGCGGAAACTGGTCGGCCGGCTGGCCACCTACCTGCAGGGGTACGGTGACCTGCTGGTACGCGTGAACGGCTGGGATCCCGCGGTGCTGGAACGCTTCCGCGCCGACGAACTGGTGGCCGGCTTCCCCGGGGCCTTCGACGCGATCGCCACGACCGAACAGCTCGAGCGGCTGGCAGGGCTGCTCCCCGACGAGTGGCTGGCCGCCTCGGCGACCGGCGGCCCGGAACGCTGCGCCGGCCGGATCGTCGACCAGTTCGGTGCGGGCGCCGACGGGGTGATCCTGCACGGGGTCACCCCCGCCGAGGTGGCGCCCGTGGTCGAGGCCTACCGCAAGGTCCGGCCGAGCGGCCTGAGCGACTCCCCCGACCTCAACCCGGGACGGAGCCGGCCATGACGACCACCACCGTGATCGACGCCCCGGAGCACCTCACCCCGGAGTGGCTGAGCACGGCCCTCGGCACGCCGGTGACCTCGGTCACCTGGGAGGCGGTCGGCTCGGGCCAGATCGGCGCCTGCTACCGGCTCACCCTCGACGGGGCGGGGACGCCCGCGCGGCTCATCGCCAAGCTGGCCGCCGCGGACCCGGCCGCCCGTTCCTTCCTCGGGCCCGCCTACCGCGCCGAGGTCTCGTTCTACCGCGAGCTGGCCGGCACCGTCGCCGTACGGACTCCGGCCTGCCACTACAGCGCCATGGCCGACGACGGCACCACCTTCGTGCTGCTGCTGGAGGACCTCTCGCCGTCCGCGCAGGGCGACCAGCTCGCGGGGTGCACGCCCCGGCAGGCCGCCGACGCCGTGGTCAACCTGGCGGGCCTGCACGGCCCCCGCTGGTGCGATCCGGCGCTGCTGGAGCTGCCCTGGATGAGCGCCGTCGGTGAGGAGGACGCCAGGACCCTGGGCGAGGTCTACCGGCCGGCCACCGACACCTTCGTCGAGCGCTTCGCCGGCGAGCTCTCCGACGCGGACGTGCGGACCCTGCACGACGTCGCGGACCGGGTCGCCGCCTGGGTACTGGGGCGGCCCGAGCGGTTCGGCCTGGTGCACGGCGACTACCGGCTGGACAACCTGCTCTTCCCGCCCGGAGATGAACCGGGTGTGGTGGCGGTCGACTGGCAGACGCTCAGCATCGGGCACCCGGTACGCGACCTGGCGTACTTCCTCGGCACCGGCCTGACGCCCGCGGAGCGAAGGGCTCACGAGCGGTCCCTCGTCGAGACCTACCACTCGGCCCTCACCGCGTACGGTGTCGAGGGCTACGATCCCGGCGAGTGCTTCGAGGACTACCGCTTCGCGGCGCTGCAGGGGCCGCTGATCACCGTGCTCGGCTGCGCGTACGGTGCCCGGACCGAGCGCGGCGACCGGATGTTCCTGACCATGACCACCAGATCCTGCGCGGCGATCCGCGAACTCGGCACCCTCGACCTCATCTGACCACCCGCGATCCGACCCACCGCGAGCCCGGCGTGCCCGGGCGGCCCGGCGAACGCCACTGGAGGACGTACTCGCATGTCCCGCTACCAGACCCTGAAGTACGAGGAGCGCAACGGCGTCGCGTGGGTGACCCTCAACCGGCCCGAGGTGCACAACGCCTTCGACCTGCGGATGCTCCACGAAGTGCACGAGTGCTGGCGCGAGCTGCGGGACAACGACGACGTACGGGTGATCGTCCTCACCGGCGCCGGCGACAAGGCTTTCTGCTCCGGCCTGGACCGCACCGCGGCGGCGGTGGGCGACCCCGACCGGCCCACCGACATCGGCCAGCGCGGCGGCACCCCGCTGCATCACAACGAGCCCGGCGACCTGCTGCCGCCCAAGACCGCGGGCGACCTGTGGAAGCCCGTGATCGCAGCCGTCAACGGCATCGCCTGCGGTGGCGCGTTCTACCTGCTGGGCGAGGTGGAGTTCATCATCGCGGCCGAGCACGCGACCTTCTTCGACCCGCACACCACCTACGGGATGGCCGCGGTCTTCGAACCCATGGCGATGCTGCAGCGCATGCCGCTCGGGGAGGTCATGCGCATGTCGCTGATGGGCTCGCACGAGCGGATGAGCGCCCGGCGCGCGTACGAGGTGGGGCTGGTGCAGGAGGTCGTCCCCGCCGGCGAGCTGCACGAGGCGGCCCGCCGGGCCGCGGAGATCATCGCGTCCCAGCCCCCGCTCGCCGTCCAGACCACCGTGCGGGCCGTGTGGTACGCCCAGGAGCTCGGCTACCGGCAGGCACTCGACGTCGGCAGGACGCTGTTCACGCTGGCCATCGACGACAAGCTGCTCGCCGACGGCCAGCAGGACTTCAGCTCGGGGCGCCGCATCGACTGGCGGCTGCGCTGAGCCCGCGGGGCGCCGCCGGTCCCCGCCGTCGCTCCCGCGTCACCCTGGAGCGGCGGCGGGCCACGGCTCGCAGATGACGACGGGGATCTCCCGGTCGGTCCAGGACCGGTAGGTCTCGAAGTCGGGGTACATCGCGACCAGCCGCGGCCACAGCTCCGCCCGTTCGGCGGCGCCGGCGGTACGGGCCCGCATCCGCCGGACCTCGCGCCGGACCTGCACGGTGATCTCCGGGTCCGCCTCCATGTTGCGGTACCAGAGCGGGTGCCGGGGCAGCCCGCCCTGCGAGGCGACCAGGATCACCCGGTCGCCGTCGGAGAGGAACAGCAGCGGCAGGGTACGGGCGATCCCCGTCTTGCGGCCCCTGGTGGTGACCAGGCAGACCGGCACCCCGCGGGGGAAGGCACTGCCGATCCGCCACTTGCCGCCGACCCGGCCGCCCGTGGCGCGGTAGACGGCGACGTTCAGCCGTGACGCCACCTTGAGGATCCTGGGCACGATCGGCGAGTCGAGCCCGCCGGGGCGTTTCCGGCGCGCGGGCGGGGCCGGCTGGGCTGCGGGCATGTGCTCATCCTGTCCATTCGAAGTCGGGCATGCGCGGCAGCCCGCCCGCCACCAGGGCCTCGGCCTGCTCGGCCAGTCCCGGGGCGTACGCGGGGTGGGTGAGGACCAGGAAGCGCTCGCTCCGCACCGCCTCCACCACCTGGTCGGCCACCATGTCCGGGGAGATGCCCCGTTCGACGGTGGTCGCGATCATCTGTTCCATGAAGGCCGAGTCCTCGCCCGGCTCCGTACCGAGCGACGCGGGCCGGGTGCGCTCGGACTCGTGGATGCGGGTCGTCACCCCGCCGGGACACAGCGCGGAGACCCGCAGCCTCGATCCGCTCAGGGCCAGCTCCTGCGCCAGGCTGAGGCTCGCGGCGAAGGCGGCCCACTTGGACACCGTGTAGGGGGCGGCGCCGGGGCCGGCGAAGAGTCCCGCGACCGAGCAGGTGTTGACGACGTGCCCCTCGGTGTCCTGCTCGATCATGCGCGGCACGAAGGCCCGCACGCCGTGCAGGACGCCCCACAGGTTCACCCGCAGGACCCATTCGAAGTCCGCGGCCGGGCGGGTCCAGAGCCGGCCTCCCATGAAGACGCCCGCGTTGTTGCACAGCAGGTGCACCGCGCCCAGCTCGGCGAACGTGCGCTCGGCGAACGCCGTCACCGAGTCCTCCGCGCCCACGTCGGTGACCTGGGCGATGACCTCGGCGCCGATCTCGGCCGCGGTCTTCCGGGTCCCCTCCAGGGGGCCTTCCTCGATGTCGGCCAGGGCCAGGCTCATGCCCTCGGCGGCGAACCTGAGCGCCAGCGCTCGCCCGATGCCGCTGCCCGCACCCGTCACCACCGCGACCCTGCCGTGGAACTCGCGCATGAGATCTCCCGCCTCCCGCCCGGCAGCCCGACCGTGACGGCACTGTCCGTGGGCTAGGCAAGCACCGTAATCGAGGTCCATCAGTCCATCAAGTATCAATTATCCAGATATGGAGGTCGATGGTGGTCAGGGTCGTGCCCGTGGCTGGCCGTGGCCGCCCGGCCTCTGGTGAAATGAGCGGATGCGGACGCATGGGTGGCAGGGTGATCCGCCTGCCTCTGACAAGGACGCGTGCCAACGGATCATCGCCGCCACCAAGCGCTGCGTCGAACGGCAGGGCCTGCGGCACACCGGCTTCAGCGACGTCGCCGCGGAGCTGGGCGTGACCCGGGCCACCGTCTACCGCTACTTCCGCAACATCGGCGACCTGCTGAAAGCCACCACGCTGACCGCCGCCGGCGAGTTCCTGGACCGGCTGGTCGATCAGATCGCCCCCGTCACGGACCCCGGCGAGGCGCTGATCGAGGCGATGGCGTTCACCATCGAGGAGCTGCCCCGGGAGCCGTTCGTCGGGGTGCTGATGGAGGTCAGTGCGGACCCGGGGGTGATCGAGGATCTGTTCTCCCCGCTCTCGGTGGCCTTTGCCCGGGCGACGCTGGAGCGGTTCCCGGTTGACTGGCGGGAGCACGGATACGGGCCGGACGACATGGCGGGCCTCGCGGAATACCTGCTGCGGCTGCTGCACTCCTTCCTTCCCGAGCCGGGGCGGCCCGCCGTCCCCGGCGATCCCCGGCCGTTCCTGCGCCGGTGGGTCCTGCCCGCTTTCGCCGCGCAGTCGCGGCCGGTGGCGGGCGCTGACGGGCGGTCACGCGCGGAGCCGGTCTGACGGTCCCGGGGCGGGCCGGCCTCCGCGTCTCCGGGCAGGGGCCTGCGCCGCGGGGCCGAGCATCCGCCCGGCGCCCTCCACAGGCTCGGCCTGGCGGGCGGCGAGCGCCTCGGCGTACAGCACGATCTCCATCTGGAACCTCCATACGGGGTCGCGGAGCAGGTCGCCGAACAGTTTCTGGATCCGGTGCAGCCGGTAGCGGACGGTCTGCGGGTGGACGTGCAGGCGATCGGCGAGGTCGGGCGCGCTGCCGCCGGTGCTGAGCCAGATCAGCAGGGTCTCGGTGAGCCGCTGCCGCTGCATGGGCTTGAGCCCGGCCAGCGGCGCGAACCTCTGCCGGGTGAGCAACCGGACGATGCCCTCGGCACCGAAGATCATGAGTGTGTGCAGGTGCAGGTCACAGCGGATCAGCTCGGAGGCGGGCAGCACGCCCCGGCGGGCCAGCCCGATGGCCTGACGGGCGAGCACCAGCGAGAGCGGGACCTCCGCGAGCGGGACACTGGGGCCCATCGCCACCAGGGCCGTGCCGTCGAAGGCACGGCGCAGCGCCTCGAAGCGGCCGGGGCCGTCGGCGTCCGGCACCACCAGGCAGGGATCGCGGCGGTCGAGGTCCATCAGGACGTCGGTGCCGACCAGCGGTGAGACGGCGTGCGTCTCTCCCCATCGGGCGTCGAGGGCGATGACCGCGACGGTGCGGGGCAGCCGCCACTGCGCCTCGCCCGCCAGCCTGGCGAGGGATTCGGACGCGACGCCCGGCTGTTCGGCCAGCAGCGCCGACAGCAGCCGGCGCCGGCGGCGGTCCAGGCTGTCGCCGTCCCGGTCCCGCGCCTGGGCATAGCCGCGCAGGCCGTGCACGGCCAGCCCGTCGAAGTAGACGAAGACCGCCTCCGCCAGGGCGTGCACGGTCTCGACGTCCAGCCCGGCCCGGCGGGCGGCGTCGGCGAACCGCCGCCAGCACACCCGGGCGGCGATCCGGTAGTCACGGCGGACCGCCTCCGGCGTACGGCCGGCGCGCTGGTCGAGGCGGCCGGCCGCGCACAGCGCCCCGGCATCGGCACAGGCCGGGCCGCACGGAGCCGCACCGCCCGCGCATCGCTGGCCGTCGCAGGCGGGGGCGCGCGGGTCGGCGGGGGTCTCGATCAGATCGACGAGCCGGTGCACGAGCTGCTCGGCGAGCGAGCCGTCGAGGCCGCCTTCGGCCGGCGCGCCGAGCGCGGAGGTCTCGGTGCCGAGCTGCGCGAGGATCTCCTGGGCGACCGCCCACGCCTCCGGACGCAATACGTCGGCCAGCCCCGCGGGGAGCACGGACCAGGGCGGGGTGAGCCCCGTCTGCGGGGCCGGCAGGGTCTGCAAGGTCGGGTCGGTCATGGCCGCCTCTCGATCATGAATAATCGCGATACTGCAACCGGTGACCCGCGCCCTGCCCGCGTCTCGCCCGGTTTCGCACCGGGCGGGACCGCAGTGCCGACACGGTAGACGCCGGGGCGGAGCGCCGTCAACGGACCCCGATCCGCTACGGGCCACCCGGAACCGCCCCGCGGCACGGGCATCGGCGAGCGAACATCCTGGTCACGACCGCGGCGTCGCCGAGCCGGTCGCGGCGGGCTGCCAGACTAGAAAGCAAATAACAGATAAAATATTGACAGAACAGCTTGGCCGGGCGTGTACTGTCGTCGTCCCTCGCGGACGGCACCGTACCCGCGCCCAGGTGCCGCCGAAGCGACGGGACCGCGCCGGCGACACCAGGGAGCGGCCATGCGATGAACCAGATCGGGCTAGGCCGCTTTCGTACCTCGCGTCCTTGCGCCGCCCGACCACCTGAACTAACGTCTGGACATGTGTCCGGAAAATCGATCGGCGTGATGACCGAGCCCACCCGGCGGCGGCTGACCGACCGGCAGGCCGATACCGTCCGCCGGCTGACCGACGCCGCCGTCGAGGAGCTGCGCGAGTCCGGCTACGACGGCCTGACCGTCCGCAACGTCGCCCGGCGGGCCGGAGTCGCCGCCGCCACGGCGTACACCTATTTCGCCTCGAAGAACCACCTCATCACCGAGGTGTTCTGGCGGCGGCTGACGGCGCTCCCGCCGGTCCCCGCCGATGATGACCCGCCCGCCGACCGGGTGGTCGCCGTGCTGCGCGAGATCACCCTGCTGCTCTCGGACGAGCCCGCCCTGGCGGCGGCCTGCACGACCGCCATGCTCGGCTCCGACCCCGACGTACAGGAACTGCGGTCGCGCATCGGAGTGGCCATCCGCCACCGGCTGCTGGACGCCCTCGGCGCGGACCCCGAGCCCCGGGTGCTCGCGGGGCTGGAAATGATCTACACCGGTGCCATGGTCCATGCCGGTATGGGTCACACCTCGTACACCGCCATCGCGGGCCAGCTCTCCGAAGTGGCTCGACTGATCGTGAGGTAGCCGCCGTGGACCCCTCCCCCCAGGTCTCCTACAACCCGTACGACTACGTGATCCACGAGGACCCGTACCCCACGTACCACCGCCTCCGCGAGGAGGCACCGCTCTACCGCAACACCGACCTCGGCTTCTGGGCGCTCTCCCGCCACGCCGACGTGGCGGGCGCCTTCCGGGATCACGAGCGGTACTCCAACATCAACGGGGTCACCCTGGACCCCAGCGCCTGGAGCCCGAAGGCGCACCGGACGATGTCCTTCCTGGCACTCGACCCGCCCACGCACACCCGGATGCGGACACTGGTCTCGAAGGGCTTCACCCCCCGGCGGGTGCGCGACCTGGAGGCCGGCATCCTCGCCCTGACCAGGCGTTATCTGGAGCCGGCACTGGAAGCCGGCGAGTTCGACGCGATCGGGGACTTCGCCGGCAGACTGCCGATGGACGTCATCTCCGAGATGATGGGCGTTCCCGAGCCCGATCGGGACGAGGTGCGCCGGCTGGCCGACCTGGTCGTGCACCGCGAGGAGGGGCTCAACGACGTCCCGCCCGCGGGCATGGACGCCGCCCTGACCCTGGTCGGCTACTACCAGGACATGGTCGCCGCGCGGAAGGCGAACGCGACGCAGGACCTGACCTCCGCGCTGCTGGCGGCGGAGGCCGACGGCGACCGGCTCGACGAGCAGGAGATCATCGCCTTCCTCTTCCTGATGGTGGTGGCGGGCAACGAGACCACCACCAAGCTGCTGGCCAACTCCCTCTACTGGGGCTGGCGGCATCCGGACCAGCTCGCCAAGCCGCTCGACGACCCGGGCCGGGTGCCCGACTGGGTGGAGGAGACCCTTCGCTACGACACCTCCAGCCAGATGCTCGCCCGCACGGTCACCAAGGACACCGAGCTGTACGGGCAGACCGTGCCGGCGGGCGACCGGATGCTGCTGCTCGTCGGCTCCGCCAACCGTGATCCCCGGGTCTTCACCGACCCCGACGTCTACGACCTCGACCGGGACACCTCGCAGCTGATCAGTTTCGGCGGGGGGCGGCACTTCTGCCTCGGCGCCAACCTGGCCCGGCTGGAGGCCCGCATCGCGCTGACCGAGTTCGCCCGCCAGGTCAGGGCGTACGAGATCGACGCCGCGAACGCCGTACGGGTGCACTCGGTCAACGTCCGCGGCTTCGCCACCCTGCCCATCAAGGTGGTACGCGCATGACCTCGGGGCGATTTCTCCAGCTTGGTCCTTGCGCTGCGTCCTGGCGTGAACGGTAGTCTGGACATGTGTCCAGAACAATCGGCCGCTTGCTTGATTCCGGGCCTTCCCGGTCCTCGCCGGACATGGCCGGGCTCGTGGAAGACCTGGAGACCAGTCGATCGCGGAGGGAGTCCCCATGAGGTTCGAGGGCAAGGTCGCGATCGTGACCGGCGCCGCACAGGGCATCGGCGAGGCCTACGCGCGGGCGCTCGCCGCCGAGGGCGCGAGCGTCGTGGTGGCCGACCTCAGCGACAAGGGCGCGGCGGTCGCCGATGAGATCAAGGGACTGTACGTCCACACCGACGTCTCCGACCCCGCCTCGGTGCGGGCACTGGCGGCGGCGGCCGTCGAGCACTACGGCGGCATCGACTTCCTGGTCAACAACGCCGCCATCTTCGGCACGATGAAGCTGGACTTCCTGTTCACCGTGGACTGGGACTACTACCGGAAGTTCATGTCGGTCAACATGGACGGCGCACTGCTCTGCGCGCGGGCCTGCTACCCGGCGATGCAGGAGCGGGGCGGCGGTGTGATCATCAATCAGTCCTCCACCGCCGCCTGGCAGTACGCCGGCTTCTACGGGCTGGCCAAGGTCGGCGTCAACGGCATCACCCAGCAGCTCGCCCACGAGCTGGGTTCGCTGGGCATCCGGGTCAACGCGATCGCCCCCGGCCCGATCGACACCGAGGCCAATCGCACGGTCGTCCCGGGTGGCATGTCGCAGAAGATCGTGAAGGACAAGCTGGCGATCAAGCGGATGGGCACGCCGCAGGACCTGGTGGGGATGTGCCTGTTCCTGCTCTCGGACGAGGCCTCCTGGATCACCGGCCAGATCTTCAACGTCGACGGCGGCGAGGTGTTCCGCGCGTGATCGACGGAGCTTCCCCCGGTGACGGCGGCCCCCCGGAGGCCGAACGCGCTCGGACCGTCGGGTGGATCGGGCTCGGCCAGATGGGTGCGCCGATGGCGACGCATCTGACGAAGGGCGAGTACGGCCTGATCGTGTACGACACCCGGGCCGAGGCGGTGGCCCCGCTGGTGGACCTGGGCGCGAAGAGCGCCGCGGGCCCGGCCGAGGTGGCCCGTGCCGCCCAGCTCATCTCGGTGATGGTGCGCGACGACGACCAGGTCGACGAGGTGGCCGGGGAGCTCATCCCCGCGGCCCGGCCGGGCACCGTGCTCGCGATCCACTCCACCATCCGGGCCGAGACGGCGATCCGGCTCGCCGCGCGGGCGCAACCGTACGGCGTCCACGTCGTCGACGCACCGGTCAGCGGCAGCTTCGTCGGCGCGACCGCCGGCAGCCTCGCGGTCATGGTCGGCGGCACCGTTGAGGCCTTCGAGCGCTGCCGGGAACCGTTCGGCGCCTGGGCCGGTCTGGTCCTGCACGTGGGCCCGGTCGGAGCTGGCACCCACCTCAAACTGGCCCGCAACCTGCTGCAGTTCGCCGCCTTCACGGCCGCGGCCGAGGCGCAGCGGCTGGCCGAGGCCGCCGGTGTCTCGCTGCGCAAGCTGGGCCGGGTGGTGCGGCACTCCGACGCCATCACGGGCGGACCCGGGTCGATCATGCTCCGGTCGAGCACCGAGCCGCTGGACCCGCAGGACCCGCTGTACGAGATCATGCGCCACGTGCAGGCCCTCGGCGAGAAGGACCTGACCCTGGCACTCGAGATGGCGGAGGGGCTCGGCGTCGACACCCCGTTCGCCCGGATGTCCCTCGACCTGTTCGCCACCGGCCTAGGCCTAGCCCCCACCCCCGAACCCACTCCCCCGCCGTGATCATGCAATCGTTCGTCGATTGATTGCATGATCACGCCTGGAGGTCGTCCGACCATGTTCCGGAAGGGAAGCCGCTGTGGGCGATGAGCAGCGCGAGCGCGGCCTGGAGATGATGGGCCGGGTGTACGGGTGGGAGGTCGGGGACTCGCCGGGCGACTTCTTCGGCATCACCGTGGACCATCTGTTCGGCGACATCTGGACCCGGCCCGGTCTGAGCATGCGGGAACGCCGACTGCTGCTGATCGGAGTGCTGGCCGGTCAGGGGCTCAACGACGTCCTGGACCTCCAGCTCCCAGCGGCCCTGGACAACGGCGAACTCGACGCGGACGAGCTCCGGGAGATCGTCATCTTCCTCACCCACTACATCGGCTGGCCGCTCGGCGCCAAGCTCAACACCCAGGTCGAGCGGTACATCGCCAAGCACGAGAAGAAGCAGCACTGAGCCCGTCCGTTCGGCCTCGGCCCGTAGTGAGCCTCCATGCCGCAGCCTTCGAGCGGGAATATCACGGAACGTGACTACTCTGCTACAGGATTCTGGCAGAGTAAAGGCCCGGTAAATGGGACGGCCCCTCCGAAGAGGGGCCGTCGGGCCAGGGAGGGTAGTCCCTGGCGGGGTATGCAACCAGGATAGGCCAGGGTCTCCGTGTCCAACAACCAGAACTCAGAATCCACCCGCGTCGCGGTCTACGTGGACGGCTTCAACCTCTACCACGGCATCCACGGGCGCTGGGGCCGCAAATATCTGTGGCTCGACCTCGAAGCACTGGGCCATCGGCTGATCCGGCCGCCACAGTCGCTCGTCGCCGCCCGCTACTTCAGTGCTCCGGTCCGCAATGACCCGGAGTCGGCCGCACGCCAGAAGCTTTACCTGAGAGCACTGAGGACGCGTCCGACCGTCGACGTCACCCTGGGCCGCTTCCAGCAAAAGCATCCCTATTGCCGATCTTGTGGTGCGACCTGGACGAGTTACGAGGAGAAGGAGACGGACGTGTCGATCGCGGTGGCACTGGTCGAGGACAGCGTCAACGATCTCTTCGACACCGCCGTCCTGATCTCGGCCGACAGCGATCTGTGCCCGGGGATCCGGGCGATGCGGCGGCTCACCCCGCAGCGAAGGATCATCACCGTCTTCCCGCCCGGGCGCAGGTCGGACGCGCTGCGCAGGGCGTGCGACGGAGTACGCCACCTGGACGAGGCGACGCTTCGCCAGTCGCAACTGCCGGACTCTGTCCCGGGCCCTTCAGGGCTGGTCTACAAGCGACCCGCGCACTGGAACTGACCCTTAAAGATCAAGGCCACGGCCCTGCCAAGGTCGTGGTGCATGCTCTCGCGCCCGGTGGCGGGGCGGGTGCTGTTCTCCCATCGCTTTGCCGTGACCACCCTGGCGCGGCCTGCCGGCCGAGCGCCCCGAGGCCGCATATCGGTGGTCACGGCAAACCCACACGGCCGAACCCGAGCGACCACACGAACCCGAGCGACCACGCGACCCCAAGCCGCGTATCGGTGGTCACGGCGAACGCGCCGATCAACACCCGGGCGACCTCCGGACCACACGACCCCGAGCCGCCTACCAGTGGTCACGACAACCCCACCGCTCGAAACCCGGGCGACCTTCCGACCACACGCCCCCGGCCGCGTATCGGTGGTCAGGGCAATGCGATTCGAAGACGGCACCGACCGGCCGCTCTGGAACAGACGGATAGGCATTCGCGAGGTGGGGCCGGCCCACCGCGGATCGCGCTAGGGGTCAGGCCGCCCCGGTCTTGACCTGGGTGGTGAAGCGGCGCCAGGTCGCGTGGGGGAAGACGAGGGCGGGGCTGATGATCACGGCACCTTCCCGACCCCGACCGGCAAGGCGACCTGGTTCGAGGTCGTGGGCGTGGCCCGAACGGCCCCAGGGCGTGCCGGACTAGGCCGCCCGGTTGGGGTCGGGCATCAGCATCGGACCGGTGATCCGGAAACGCTCGACGCCGCGTTTGGTGAGGTTGATCCGCAGGTCGATCCAGCCGGCCCGGGCGGAGTCGAGGCAGTCCCCGGTTTCCACCTCGGGAAAGTGCAGGTCACCGACCGAGAGCTTGGCGCCGAGCGCGTGCACCGGCAGCATGATCCGCGATCCGGCGGTGAGCCGGGCGATGGAGCAGCCGCCGATCTGACGTCCGCGTTCCACCGACCGTACGGCCTGCGCGGCGAGGGGCTCGTACGCGGCCAGGCCCGGCCGGACATGACCGAGCAGCACCCCGTCCGAACCGTCCTCGATCGGGCCGGTCTCTCCGCCCCGCCCGTTCGCCACCCAGCTGGACTCCACCAGCCCGGCCCGTTCCAGCCCGGTCTCCTCCGACCTCAGGGACTCGGCGCCGGGGGCGCAGCCGATGATGCCGGGATGTGCGGCGCCCGCGTAGCGGCCGTCGGAGCGGCCGAGAGCCAGAATGTCGACCACGATCACATCGCCCGGCTGCGCTCCCACGACCGAGAGCGGGCCACACAGGATCGCGTCGGCATTGGGATCGCGCTCGTCGAGATCCCAGCGGCTCTGGCATTCCATCCGTACCGACCCACCGGAGATCACCTCGGCGACGGCCGGGATGTCGGGATGCCAGCGGTTGTGGCCTGGCACGGCGCGGGCGTCCCGCTGGGGAACGGTCGGACGCAGCCACGCGGATGAGGCAGGCGGCGCGGCTAGTGACAGCACCAACGGAGGTCCCTTCTAGGAGAACAGCTACGGAGATAGTGCCGCCGGGCCTGTTTCGGTCCGGTTTCGCGGCCCTTAAGGGTGCGTAATTCTCCGCTCACCGAGCAGCTAACCAAATAAACAGTTAGATACTGTAGGCTGCGGAGCACGGCAACCCTTCGAAGTCCCGAGGTATCTCATGACGAAGACCTGGCTCATCACCGGCAGTTCCCGCGGCCTCGGCCGGGAGCTCGCCCAGGCCGTGCTGGAGAGCGGGGACACGGTCGTCGCGACCGCCCGCCGCCCGGAGCAGCTGGATCCCCTCGTGCAGAAGTACGGCGACCGCGTGCGTGCGGTGGCACTCGACGTCACCGACCCCGAGGCCGCCCGCGCGGCGGTCCGGACCGCCGTCGACGAGTTCGGCGCGCTCGACGTGGTCGCCAACAACGCCGGCTACGCCGACAGCGCGGCGATCGAGGAGACCACGGACGAGGACTTCCGGGCGCAGATCGAGACGAACCTGTTCGGCGTCGTCAACGTCACCAAGGCCGCCCTGCCGGTGCTGCGCGGGCGCCGCTCCGGTCACTTCCTGCAGTTCTCCTCCATCGGCGGGCGCGTCGGCGGCACCCCCGGCATGGGCGCCTACCAGACCGCGAAGTACGCGGTCGAGGGCTTCTCCGAGGTCCTCGCCAACGAGGTCAGGCCGCTGGGCATCAAGGTCACCATCATCGAGCCCGGCGCGTTCCGCACCGACTGGGGCGGGTCCTCCATGCGCATCGCCCCGGTGGGCGACGACTACGCGCAGACCGTCGGCGCGATCAACGACTACCGGCTGGCCACCGACGGCAGGCAACCGGGAGATCCGGCCCGCGCGGCCGCGGTCATCGTCGGCCTCGTCCGGCTCGACGAGCCGCCGCTGCGCCTCCTGCTCGGCTCGGACGCGGTCCGGATCGCATGCGAATCCTCCGCCGCCCGCGCCGCGGAGGCCGGGCAGTGGGCGGAGGTCAGCCGGTCCACCGACTTCCCGGCCGGCGCGTAGCTCGGAAAACCGCCGGTCAGCGCGGCGGGGGCGTGGTGAGGCGGCGTACGGCCTCGACGACCGCGGCGCGGCGCGCGTCGTACTGATCCTCACCGAGCCCGGTGGGCGCCGTGGGGCTGGTCGGCATCCAGGCGTTGGCGAGGGCCAGCGTGAAGGCCACCAGGTCCTCCGGGGCGAAGGCCGGCTCCACCAGCCCCCGGGCCTGGGCCTGGGCGATCGCTTCGGTCTTGCGGCGCATGGACGCGCTCAGCCCCGCCGGATCGTGGCCGGTGCCGGCGCGTTCGAGCCGCTGCCAGGTGGCCAGCCGCAGCTGGTGGGGGTTGGCTGCGAGGAAGTCGAAGAGCCGGCCGGCGTAACCGGGCAGATCCTCGGCGGTGAAGGGCACCTGGTCGAGGACCCTCGCGACATGGGTGTCCATGACCACGTCGAAGAGCTGGTCCTTGTTGCCGAAGTAGGAGTAGATCAGCGCCTTGTTGGCCTTCGCCGCCGCCCCGATGCGGTCCACCCGGGCACCGGCGATGCCGTAGGCGGCGAACTCGTCGGTCGCGGCCTGCAGAAGCCGGGCCTTGGTGGCTTCCGCGTCGCGGATCCGGGGCGTGGAAGTCGGGCGTGACATGCCCTCACGATACATCTAACCGTTTATTTGAGCGGGCGGTCGCGGTCAGCGGGGCAGCGCCAGGGCTCCGGCCACCAGCAGGGCCAGACCCAGCACGAAGATCAGCCCACCGAGCAGGAGCCTGCGGCCGCGGCCGGGCTCGACGGGGTCGGGAGAGGGCGCGACCGCGGTGAGTCCCGGCTCGTCCGGTGCGGGAGCGAAGCCCGCCGGGGGCGCGAGGTCGAGCCGGGTCGCGGCGGCCAGGAGAGCCGTGGGGTCCGCCTCGGAGGGCGGGCCGGAGACCGCGTCGGCGGCCGGCACCGAGCCTCCGACCAGCGTGAGCAGCAACTGCCGGGCCGTGGGCCGCAGCCGGGGATCCTTGGCCATCGCGGTCTCGACGAGCCGCGCGATCGGCTCGGGCAGCCCGTCCAGCGCCGGCTCCGCGTGCAGCGCCCGGCTGGACATCGCCGCCACGTCACCCGAGCCGTACGGGTGCCGTGCCCTCCCCGCGTAGGCGACCAGGCATCCCCAGGTGTAGATGTCCGCCGCGGGATGCGTCACGTCCCGCAGCAGTTGTTCAGGAGCGAGCCAGCCCGGGCTGCCGACCACCTCCCCGGAGGCGGTCAGCATCGAGGACGAGTCGTCCAGTGCCCTCGCGATGCCGAAGTCGATGACGCGCGGGCCGGTGACCGACAGGATCACGTTGGAGGGCTTGAGATCACGATGGACCAGGCCGGCCGCGTGGATCGCGGTGAGCGCGGCGGCCACCCCGACCGCGAAGCTCTGCAGCGTGCTCGGCGGCAACGCGCCCTGCTCGGCGACGTAGGCCCGCAGCGTCGGGCCCTCGATGTACTCGGTGGCCAGATAGGGGCGGTCGCCGTGTCGCCCGTGCCCGAGCACCGCGGCCGTGCAGAACGACGCGACCCGCTGGGCGTTGTCCACCTCCGCGGCGAAGCGCCGCCGGAACCCCTCGTCCTGGGCCAGCTCCGGGCGGATGAGCTTGACCGCGGCGGCGACCCCCACGGGTGACCGGCCCAGGTAGACCGAGCCCATCCCGCCCTCGCCCAGCCGCCCGACGATCTCGTAGGGCCCGACGGCCACCGGATCGTCCTCAGTGAGCGGCTGCGGCCGTACGTCATGGACGGGCTGTCCCTCCAGCCGGCCGTTCATGGACCACACTCCCGTCAGGTCTGTCCCGGGCCCGGGACCACGCGGCGGCCACGGGCGGTCACCTAGATCGTCAGCACGACGATCGGCTGGGTGGTGGGCTGCGGCGAGCCACCGGCGGGCTCCACGGTCATGCCCACCCGGTCGGCTCCGGGAGGCACGCTCGCCACCGAAGGACGGATGTGACCGGTGGCATCCGCGCGCAACAGCCCGGCCGGCCGGACCCCGGACGCGCCCATCGTCCACAGCTCGTAGGTCTTCGAAGCCGGCAGCGCGAGCAGCCCGGTCGACGCGACGACGACCCGCTGCCGGGAGGCCGACACCACCATGGTGACGGTGCCGCCGCCCGGCGCCGCCCCGGTCCTGGTACGGGCGTCCGGAGCGGACAGCACCGCAGCGATGGACCGGTCGGCGGCCCGCACCTCGTCCAGCCGCTGCTGGGCGCGGACCGCGACGGCCCCGGCGCCCACCGCCACCAGCAGGCCGGCGGCCAGCCCCGCAGCGGCGAGCCGGGACCGTCCCGACGGCAGCCGGACCAGCCGCCGGACCGGACGCCGCGCCGGGCCGGTGCCGCCCGGCCGCGCGGTTTCGGGTCGAGCGGGACGGTGCGCGGAGTCGGGCGGGGCCTGACCGGGCGAAGCCGGGGCGGGCCGGGCCGATGCCCGCGGGGCCTGCGGGACCCGGCCGATCTCGGCGAGGACCCGATCGCGCAGGGCGGCCGGCGGGGGGAGCGCGACCGCGCGGCCGAGCACCGCGGACGTGGCCAGCAGCCCGCCCACCTCCTCGGCGCACACCTCACAGCGGGCGAGATGCTCCTCGAACGCGAGCCGTTCCGTCTCGTCGGCGAGCGCGCCGAGCGCGTACGGACCCGCGAGGGCGTGGTCGTCGTCGCTCATCACACCTCCCCCAGGCAGTCCCGGAGCCGGATCAGGCCGTCGCGCATACGGGCCTTGATGGTGCCGAGCGGGCTGCCGACCCGCTCCGCGACCTCACGGTAGGTGTACCCGTCGTAATAGGCCAGCGTGATGGACTCGCGTTGCGGGCCGGTGAGGTTGCCGAGGCAGTCCCGCACGCGCTGCCGGTCCAGCCGGTCCAGGACGAGGTCGGCGACCGAGTCGGACGGGGCGGGCGCGTCCCGCCGGGCCGCCCGGTCCTCCCGGTCGGCCGACGCCTGGGCGGCACGCACCCGGTCGACAGCGCGGCGATGCGCGAGCGTCATGATCCAGGACATCGCACCGCCGCGGGCCGGATCGTAGCGGGCGGCCGTCCGCCAGACCTCGACCAGGACCTCCTGCGCGACCTCCTCGGCCTGGGCGCGGTCGCGCAGCACGCGGACCGCCATGCCGAAGACGCCGGCCGCGGTCTCGTCGTAGAGCTGCTCGAACGCCCGGGTGTCGCCGTCGGCGACCCGGCCGAGCAGGGCGTCGAGATCCGCGGCCCGGGTCGTCGCACGCTGCGCCGATCCGGGCTTGCGCGGCACTGGCATCGCTGGCCCCCCGCGGGTCGCCTTTCCGGGATCGTACGCACGGCTCAGCATCCTGGGGAACCCTTTCTGGAAACGGGGGCCAGTCACCCGAGCGCCGTCGTCAGGCTGCGCATCGCCAGGCCGAGGCCGAGCAGCATGACCAGGGCCGCCGAACCCGCCGGAAGCAGTGCCGTGGCGGTCCGGCCCGCCCGGAACCGCATCGTGGGCAGCCGTACGGCGAGCCAGCGACCCGAGCCGGTGATGAACACGCCGATCGAGGTCAGGGTGAGCGCGAGCCCGATCCCGTAGGCCAGCACGAGCAGCACCCCGAACCAGGCGTGCCCGAGCGCACCGGCGCCGAGCAGCACCACGACCGCGGAAGGGCTCGGCAGCAGGCCACCGGCGAACCCCATGAGCAGCACCGTCCCGCGTCTCGGTACCCCCGGATCGGGTGCTCCCCCCTCCCCGCCTTTCGATTCCGTACCGTGCCCATGGCCGTGCGCATGGCCGTGCCCATGCCCATGCCCGTGCGCATGGCCGTGGCCGTGCCCGTGCGCATGACCGTGGCCGTGCCCATGCCCGTGACCGTGGCCATGGCGGAGGGCGCGGCGCAGCAGGGACAGCCCGGCCACCGTGACCAGTGCACCGCTGGCGGCACCGAGCCAGGGGAACACCGCCGGGGTCGCCAGGGCGGACCCGCTCGCCACCAGCAGTCCGAGGACGAGCACTCCCGCGGTGTGGGTCAGGGTGACGGTGAGGCCCAGGACGAGGACGTCCCGCAGCGAGCGGCGGCCGCGGCTCACCGCCTGCGCCGCCATGATGGTCTTGCCGTGCCCGGGCGCCAGGGCGTGCACCGCCCCGAGGGCCACCGCGATGAGCAGGGCCAGCAGCGCGAAGCCCGGGGTCAGGTCGCGGCGGCCGACCAGGCCGGTGAAGGCCTCGGTGAGCCGGTCCACGCCGCGCGGCAGCACCCGCTGCGCGCCCCCGCCGGAGCCGCCCGCCGCGCCGGGACCGCCGGGACCGGCCGCCAGCGGCGGCCCGCCGGGCGTCACCTTGAGCGTCGCGGCACGCTGGTCGAGCGGCGAGTCCAGCAGGTCCTGCGGGTAGGCGGTCAGCCGGCCGCTCCGCGACGACCGGGGCACGCCCCCGGCGTCCACGGTCATCCGGTCGCCGTTCGCGGTGATCTCGTGCCAGCCGATCCGATCCGCCGCCCCGGGGTCGCGGAACACGACGACCGAACCGCCGGGGGCCACCGCGAGCGGCGCGCCGATCCCGCACTCCAGCCGCACTGTGGGCAGCCCGGCCTGTCCCGGCCGGATCCGGGCGGACGAGGCGCGCACCGTCGCGGCGGCGGCCCGCCCGTCCACCGTGATCTGGAAGGCCGCGGCCACCTGGCCACAGGTCCTGGCGCCCCACGCCGTCAGGCCGGCCCCGTCCTGCGCGACCTGCGCCGCCGGGATCTCGGCGAGGTCCTGGACGTGGTCGATCCGCAGTTCGTGCGGCGCGACCACGAGCCCGTCGTAGCGGTTCACCGTGAAGTTGCCCAGCGGATGCTGCGGCGCGAGCGCCGTACCGGCGAGCACCCCCGCCATCACCACCGATCCGATCATGATCCGGCTCCCAAGGCGGCCAGGGCGCTCTTCGCCTGGGGGACGTACAGGGGTGAGAAGTGCGGGTTGCGGCGGAGCGCCGCCGTCAGGTCGCGCCGGGCGTCGGTCCGCCTGCCGAGCGCCTTCTCGATCATGCCCAGGTGGTAGAGGAAGGCCGCGTTGCGGTAGCCGGTACCGGGCCCGGCGGCCGCCCGGCGCGCGTAGCCGAGGGCCTCCGCGTCGCGGCCGTTGACGTGCAGTGCCCAGGCGAGCGCGTCGGCGACGTGCACGCTGTGCCGCCTGGCCCACTCGGCCCGCGCCGCGCGCAGCGACTCCGCCCGGTCGCCGTGGTCGGCCGCGAACAGCGCGGTCTCCAGATCGGTCGCCACGCCGCCGGTCCTGGCCAGCCGGGCCCAGACGCCGGCGACGGCGTACTGCGCGCGGGCCTCCTCTGTCCTCCCCTGCGCCTGCAGCAGGTCACCGAGCCCGGTCAGGTAGCCCGGCAGCGGCAGTTTCGCCACCACGGTCCGCCGGTCCGCGAGTGCGCCCGCAACGTCGCCGCGGGCCTCCCGGACCCGGGCCCGACCGTCGAGCGCAGCCAGGTAGGCGGGGTCGGCCCGCAGCGCGGCGGCGAAGTCGCGGTCCGCCGCGGGGTAGTCGCCCTGGTTCCAGGCGAGGTCGCCGAGCTGGGTGTGGACGTACGCGAGGTCGCCCGGGTCGGTGGCCGACTCGGCGGCGAGCCGCAGGACCCGGCGGGCCTCGGCGGTCCGCCCGTACAGCTCGTTCACGTAGGCCAGCCGGGTGAACACCGGGATCCCCGGTGCGACGGAGTCGGCGTGCCGGGCCGCGCGCATCGCCTCGGGGTAACGCCCGAGCTCGACGAGGGCGTCGACGCGCACGGCCAGCGCGCGGGCACCGTAGGGGTTGACGGCCAGCGCCCGGTCGGCCTCGGCCAGGGCCGTGCCGAAGTCGTGGCGGGCGGCGGCGAGCGCGGCCAGCCCCGCGTGGGCGGCGTCGTTGTCCACGGGGCGCAGCCGCAGGGCCCGGTCGAGGGCGGCGGCGGCCTTGGGGTAGTACGCCGGGTCGGCGGTCAGCCGGGCCCGCTCGACGTAGACCAGCCCGAGCGTCGCCCAGCCGGTGTGGTCGCGCGGCTGCTCGCGCAGATGCCGTTGCAGCCGCTCGGCACCGGCGCTCGTGGCCGCCGCCTGCTGGAACGCGGCGGCGGTGACCGGCCCGGTCCCCGCCGGCGGGCCGGGTTTCGCGCCGAGCGTCGCGGTGGCGATCAGCGTCAGCCCGGCGGCCAGCGCGACCACCAGGCCGGCGGCCGGCAGGCGCCGCGTCACGCGGCGCCGCACGGTCGGCCGGGGCCTGGCGGGGCGTCCCCGCGTCAGGTGGCCCATGGTGTTTCACCTCCGTGGTGTCGGCGCCGGCCGCGCCTGGTCGAAGCGCGCGGCCGGGCCGGGGGGATGGGGATCAGCTGGACAGGGACCGGCGCCGCCGCCACCAGATGGCGCCGCTGCCGCCGAGGAAGACCGCGCCCGCGCCGATGGCGAGGATCGGCAGGATCGGGGACCCGCCCGCGGCCCGGTTGTCGGCCACCGGACCGGCGTTGATCCCACCGGCGCCGCTCTTGAACGAGGCCGGCTTGGTCGCGCCACGCACACCCGAGCCGGAGTTCGGCAGCGCGACGTACGGGAACGTGGTGCCGAAACGCTGGTCGTTGACGTCCACGCCGTCGCCGAGGTCGGTCTTCTTGCCCAGCAGCTTGCCCTCGACGACCTGCAGCGAGATGTCGACCACGTCGTCGGCGAGCCGGCGGCCGTTCGGGTAGCCCGCCTTGTCACCCGCGAGCACACCGAGCCGCTTGGGGTCCTTGCTCGGCGGGATCGAGGTGTTGAGCCGCATCAGCTCGGCCGGCCGCACGTTCGGCGGCTGGTTCAGCCCGGGAACCCCGGTCAGGAAGACCTGGACCAGGTCGTTGCGCGGTGCCGGGGGTGCGGGGATCTTGTAGACGCCCTGGATGAGCTTGGGCAGCTCGGGGTCGGTGACGTACTGGCCGAACTGGGCGTCGTGCCAGGGGATGGAGGCGTTGAACTTGTCCTTGTCCTTGAGCGGGATGACGACCTCGTTGACCAGCGGCATGCCCAGCCGGGACACCTGCGTGGACCAGCCGGCGGCGGTGCGCCGCTGGGTGCTCGACCAGACCCCGATGATCGGCTGGTTCGGCGCGAGGACCTTGGTGGGAACCTGGAGCGCGACGGTGTTGACGTTGTAGCCGCGCAACGTGTCGTTGCCGACCTCCGACAGGTCACCGCCGTACAGCAGGTCGAAGACCCGCAGGTCGAGGAAGAACGGGTCCTCGGCCTGGCCGGCGAAGACCTGGCCGCCGGTGCTGAGCTGCTTGAGCGCCTGGGCCCGCAACGTCCCGTAGTCGGGCATCGAGGCCTTGCCGACGTTGGAGGGGGCGACCGGCACGTTCTGCGCGAGCGTCCGCAGCGACGTCGCGGTGCCGTTCACCCGGTGGATCAGCGTCAGGTCGTAGGTCTGGAAGAAGTTGAGGTTGGGATCGTCCAGGCTCTTCACCGGGCCGGTGTTGTAGAGGAAGGTCTTCTGGTTGCGGTAGTTGTCCTTGAAGGTCCAGCGGTAGGTCAGGTCGGTCTGCGAGTCGCCGTCGCTGTCGATGTTGATGTCGTAGCGGGCGTCGGTGGCGAACTTGTAGAAGTTCGGCCCCCCGGCCGGGTCCTCGAACGGGATCCAGTTCGCGACCAGCGTGGTGGTGTCCGGCTTGTCGGGGCTGACGAAGGCGTAGACGTCGGTGTTGTCGTACTGCGGCTGCCCGGAGATGAGCGGCGCCTCGCGGTGGCTGGAGGCGCCGGCGTGGCCCGGGGCCAGGCCGGCGGTGGCTCCGGTGAGTCCCCCGGCGACGAGCGCGACGCCCGCGGCGACCAGCGCGGTGGCCCGGAACCGGGCCGATGCGAGTGGTGACATCGTGGCTTCCTTTGGCGAGTCGGTGGGTGTCCATGCCCGGACACCGCTGTCGCCCGCATTTCGAAGCTGCTCGCCAAATGGATGGGAATGTGGCCTGATCGGGCCATCCGCGAACTTTCATCCGCCCGAGGACATCCAACGCCGGATCGGGAGGCGCGAGCCGTCACCGCCCGGACATACGCCGGGGCCGGGACCGGTACGAACCCGGTCCCGGCCTTCTCGGCGGGCGGTACGGCTAGCGCAGGCCCAGCGGCCGCTGCAGCGCCGTCTGGATGAGGCGGTCGACCAGCGCCGGGTAGTCCACGCCGGTGGCGGCCCACATCTGGGGGAACGCCGAGGTCGGGGTGAACCCGGGCATGGTGTTGATCTCGTTGAGCAGCAGCCGCGAGTCGCTGGTGTAGAAGAAGTCGACCCGGCTGAGGCCCTCCCCGTCGAGCGCCTCGAAGGCCCGTACGGCGAGCCGGCGGATCTCCTCGATCACCGCGTCGGGCAGCTTCGCCGGGATCGCCAGCGAGGTGGCCCCGTCGAGGTACTTGGTCTCGAAGTCGTAGAAGTCGTGCTTCCCGGCCATGATGATCTCGGCGGGCAGGCTGGCCTCCGGCGGGCCGTCGTCCAGGCCCTGCAGGACGCCGCACTCGATCTCGCGCCCGTCGATGCCCGCCTCGACGATGACCTTGGGGTCGTGCTCGCGGGCGGCCTCGACCGCCGCCTCCAGCACCTCGTCGGAGTCGCCGTCGACGCGGGTGATGCCCATGCTGGACCCGGCGCGGGCAGGCTTGACGAAGACCGGGCGGCCGAGTGTCTTGATCTCGTCCAGCTTCCGCCTGCGCTCGCGCCGCCATTCCCGCTCGGTGACGATCACGTACGGCCCGACCGGCAGCCCGCGCGCCTGCCAGACCATCTTCATGAAGGCCTTGTCCATGCCGACGGCGCTGGACAGCACTCCGGCGCCCACATAGCGGATCCCGGCCAGGTCGAACATGCCCTGGATGGTGCCGTCCTCGCCGTAGGGGCCGTGCAGCAGGGGCAGCACGACATCGACCTCGCCGAGGGCACGGGGGACGGCCCCCGGCTCCAGGGCCACCAGCCCGCGGGCCGACGGGTCGAAGGGCAGCGCCAGCGCGGCGCCGTCCCCGGAGACCTCCGGCAGCCGGCCGTCCTCGATGGCCAGGCGCTGATCGCCGGAGGCGAGCACCCAGCGGCCGTCACGGGCGATACCGACCGGGATGACCTCGTAGCGGTCCCGGTCGATGGCTGCCATCACGCTACCTGCGGTGACGCAGGAGATGGCGTGCTCGGAACTGCGCCCGCCGAACACGACGGCGACGCGAATCTTGGTGCTGGGCTCAGCAAGGCGCTCGAACATGATGAACGACCCTACCGTTTGAACTACGCGAACCACCCATGCGCAGACACGCCCGTGACGAGGCCTGATCTCCCACCGGCCCCCGCGGCGGGGGACCGGCCGCCTCACACCCCGTAGCGCTCCGGCTTGGGGGTGCGCGACATGAGCTTGAGCATCGCCTCTTCGATGGACATCCCGTGGTGCATGACGGCCGCCACCATCTCGGTGATCGGCATCTCCACGTTGTGCTTGCGGGCGAGCTCGAGCACGGCCTCGGAGGACTTCACGCCCTCGGCGGTCTGCTTGGTGACCGCGATGACCTGCTCCAGGGTCATGCCCCGGCCGAGGTTCTCCCCGAAGGTACGGTTGCGCGACAGCGGCGAACTGCAGGTCGCCACCAGGTCGCCCAGCCCGGCCAGCCCGGCGAAGGTGTGCTCGTCGGCTCCGAGCGCCGCGCCCAGCCGGGCGATCTCGGCCAGGCCCCGGGTGATCAGCAGCGCCCGGGTGCTGTCCCCGAACCCGAGCCCGACGGCGATGCCGACGCACAGCGCGACGACGTTCTTCACCGTGCCGCCCAGCTCGCAGCCGACCACGTCGGGGTTGGTGTAGACCCGGAAGTACGGGGTCATGCAGGCCATCTGGACGCGCCGGGCCGTCTCCTCGTCGGCGCAGGCGGCCACCGCCGCACCGGGCTGGCCCGCGGCGATCTCGCGGGCCAGGTTGGGCCCGCACAGCACCGCGATGCGGCTCTCGGGCACGCCGCCGACCTCCTGGACGACCTCCGACATCCGCCGGCAGGTGCCCAGCTCGATCCCCTTCATCAGGCTGATGAGGACCGCGTCGCCGGGCAGCGTCCACTCGGCCAGGTTGGCCCGCAGCGTCTGCGACGGCACGGCCAGCGCGACGAACTCCACCCCGTCGAGGGCCGCACCCGGGTCGGTGGTGGCCCGCACACCCGCGGGCAGCTCCACCCCGGGCAGGTAGTCGGGGTTCTCCCTCCGCTCGTTGATCGACTCGACGATCTCGGGCCGGCGTCCCCATACGGTGACGTCGCAGCCCGCGTCGGCCAGCACCTTGGCGAACACGGTCCCCCACGAACCCGCTCCCATTACCGCCGCTCGCAAGGTCACGAGGCCTGCGCCTCCTCGTCTCTGTGTCGTCGCTGCTCGATGGCCTTGTGATGGTCGTACAGCTCCGCCGGGGGCCGCTCACCGCGGAGCTCACCGACGAGCTCGGCGATGGCCCGCATGATCTCGGCGGTCGCGTCCCGCAGTGCCTCCGCCGTCGGCGGGGAGCCCGCGTAGGCCGACAGGTCCAGCGGGGGGCCGGCGATCACGCGCATGGTCTTGCGCGGGAAGGGGTGGAAGCCCTTCTTCAGCCCGGCGGCCAGCCCGCGCCGCTCGACCTTGGTGTAGGGCAGCAGCTCGTGCGCGCCCCAGCTGGCCATCGGGACGACCTTGGCCCCGGTGGCCAGGGCGAGCCTGGCCGCCCCGGTCTGCCCGGTCATCGGCCACAGGTCGGGATCCCGGGTACAGGTGCCCTCGGGATAGAACATCAGGCATTCGCCGGCCAGCAGGGCCGCCTCCGCGTCCCGGAGCGCCAGCGAGGCGTCGGAGCTGTCGCGGTAGACGGGGATCTGGCCGGTGCCGCGCAGGATCGGCCGCAGGTACCGGACGTCGAAGAGGGTGGACTTGGCGAGATAGACGGGATACCGGCCGGACTCGTACACGAAGTGGGCCAGGGCGAGGGGGTCGGCCTCCGAGATGTGGTTGGCCGCGACGATCACACCACCCGCCCGCGGGATGTTCCCCTTGCCGCGCCAGTCGCGCTTGAGCATCCCGAACAGCAGCGGGCGCAGGACGGCGATCGAGAACCTGCGCCAGCCCGGCGAGTACCCGTGTGCCATGCCCCCTCCTCCCTAGAACGCCCGGACGGACCTGCCCGGGCTCATGACGCCCGTGTCACCGAGCGCTCACCACACCCCTCAGCGAGGGGGTGTCCTCAAGTGTCGCGGTTACGTGCGCATAGTGTCGAGCTGCGATGTCCAGTACTCCCCCGCTCTCGTGGTCACTGGTGGTCCCGGTCAAGATGCTGGCCAGGGCCAAATCCCGCATGGCACCCGCCGCCGGGCCGCACCGGGAGGCACTGGCCCTCGCCGTCGCCGCCGACACGGTGGCGGCCGCGCTCCGCGCCGACCGGGTCCGGGGAGTGCTCGTCGTCACCGACGATCCCCTCGCCGCCCGCGAGCTGGCCGCGCTCGGAGCGATGGTCGTGCCCGACGAACCGGACTGCGGCCTCAACCCCGCCCTCCGCCACGGCGCCGCGGTCGCCCGCCGGACGTTTCCCGACGCGGGTGTCGGCGCCCTGTCCGCCGACCTGCCCGCGCTGCGTCCCGCCGAGCTGACCCGGGTGCTGGACGCCGCGGCGCGGGCTCCGCTGTCGTTCGTCCCCGACGCCCTCGGCGTGGGCACCACACTGTACGCGGCCCGGCCGGGCACCGGCTTCTCCCCCGCGTTCGGCACCGACTCCCGGCTCGCGCACCGCGCGCAGGGGGCCCGCGAGCTCGCGTCGCTGGCGGACATCGCCAGCGTACGGCGGGACGTGGACACCCTCGAGGATCTGCGGGCGGCCCTCGCGCTCGGCCTGGGACCCCGTACGGCCGCCGTCGCGGCCCGGCTGCCCGCCCTGTGCACGGGCTGACAGTCCGCGCCCGCCCGCCGATCCCCGCTGGTCCCTGCCCGGCACGAACTCCGCGATCACGGAGCGGGGGCGGGAGGGAGCGGGAACGTGGACAGGGTGATGGCGATGATCTCGCCCTCCGCCACCGCGAGGTTGACCCGCTGCCCGAGGCGGAGCAGCCGCAGCCCTCCGGCGTCGAACGCCGGGGCCTGGAAGTCCAGCCGGGTGCCGTCGTCGAGGAAGACACTGCCGGACCGTGTCGCGGCGTCGTACGTGCGAACCGTTCCCTGCATGCCCCCGAGACTACTCACGAGCTCCGCGAGCGGTCCGCCGGCGCCCGCCAGGCCGCCCGGCGGGGGCGACGGGCCGGGGCCGGGAACACGACGGCGCCCGATGCGCGTGCACAGGGCACGTGCATCGGGCGCCGTAGGTGTTGCGGTGCTACTTGCCGGCGACCAGGTTCTTGAAGTCGGCGCCCGCCTTGAACTTGGGCACCGATGTCGCGGGAACCTCGATGGACTTGCCGGTTGCCGGGTTACGAGCCGTACGAGCAGGCCGGTCGGCCTTCTCGAACGAGCCGAATCCGGTGATGGCGACCTTCTCGCCCTTGGCCACGGTCGCCTGGATCGTGTCCAGCAGGGCATCGACTGCCTCGACTGCGGCCTTCTTGCTGCCGAGCCGCTCAGAGATCGCGTCGACCAGCTCACGCTTGTTCATGGGTAGCTCCTCCGGTTCCCCCCTTGCCCGCACGAAACTAGGGGACATATGGCAGGTACACAATCACCTGCAAGCAATAACTCCCGTGTCGCAGGCGTATTCCTCGTCACCTACCGGGTTTGAACGGCCCAGTCGGACCGCTCAGCCCCAGCATCCAGGTCGGTAAGGAACGTTTCGAGGCGTCTTGCGGCCAATGCCGGATCCCGCTTCGCCAGATCGGTGATCGCGAGCAACTGCCGGTGCAGTCGCCGGCGTACGTGCCCGGGCAGCGGTGCCACCCGGCTGTGCGCATCGCGCAACTGCCGGGCCAGCACGATCAACGTGGCGTCCTCCCACGCCGGACCGGTCCAGCACGACTCGGACTGCGTCGCCGTCACGGCCTACCTCCCCGCATGCTCGGGCGTGTCTCCCACAACGATTGTCTCCTGTCGGGAGACACGCTCGAACCGGCAGGGTGGGGCTACGGCGAGATGACGCCGCAGCCGGCACCGGAGGGGGTCAGAGGGTGGCGGGAAGCCAGGAGGGCCGGGCGCTCTCGAACGTGCCGATGTCCTCGGCGTGCCGCAGGGTCAGGCCGATGTCGTCCAGCCCCTCCAGCAGCCGCCAGCGGGTGTAGTCGTCGATCTCGAACGGCGCGGTGATCCGGCCGGACCGGACCTCACGGTTCTCCAGGTCGACGGTGATCTCGGTCGAAGGGTCGCTCTCGACGGCGTCCTGCAGCGCCTCGACCGTCTCGGCGGGCAGGATGACCGGGAGCAGCCCCATCTTGGTGGCGTTGTTCCGGAAGATGTCGCCGAAGCGGGGCGCGATCACGGCCCGGAAGCCGTACTGCTGCAGCGCCCAGACCGCGTGCTCCCGCGAGGAGCCGGTGCCGAAGTCGGGACCGGTGACCAGGACGCTGGCACCCTGGTAGGCGGGGTCGTTCAGCACGAAGGACGGGTCCTCGCGCCAGGCGGAGAACAGGCCCTTCTCGAAGCCGGTGCGGCTGACCTGCTTCAGCCAGACCGCCGGGATGATCTGGTCGGTGTCGACGTTGCTGCGCCGGAGCGGCACCGCCCGCCCGGTGTGAGTGGTGAAAGCTTCCATGATCACGTCTCCATCAGCGAGTTCTTCCGTGATCATGCAATCGTTCGTCGAACGATTGCATGATCACGGAGGGAAAGGGTCTACAGGTCGGCGGGGGCGGCGAGATGACCGGCGACGGCGGTGGCCGCGGCGACGGCGGGCGAGACCAGGTGGGTACGCCCACCGGGGCCCTGCCGGCCCTCGAAGTTGCGGTTGGAGGTCGACGCGCTGCGCTCCCCGGCGGCGAGCTTGTCCGGGTTCATGGCCAGGCACATCGAGCAGCCCGCCTCCCGCCACTGGGCACCGGCCGCGGTGTAGATCTCGTGCAGTCCCTCGCGCTCGGCCTGCTCCTTGACCTTCATGGAGCCCGGAACGACCAGCATCCGGACGCCGTCGGCGACCGCGCGGCCCCTGAGCACGTCGGCGACGGCGCGCAGGTCCTCGATCCGGCCGTTGGTGCAGGAACCGACGAAGACGGTGTCGACCTCGATCTCGCGCAGCGGGGTGCCGGCGGTGAGGCCCATGTACTCCAGGGCCCGCTCGGCGGCCTGGCGCGCCGACGGGTCGGCGTAGTCCTCCGGCGACGGCACGGAGGCGCTCAGCGGCAGCCCCTGGCCCGGGTTGGTGCCCCAGGTCACGAACGGCGCGAGCGTGCCTGCGTCGATCACGATCTCCCGGTCGAAGGTCGCGTCGTCGTCGGTGCGCAGCGACTTCCAGTACTCCACCGCGGTGTCCCAGTCGGCGCCCCGCGGCGCGTTGGGCCGGCCCTCGAGGTAGGCGAACGTCGTCTCGTCCGGGGCGATCATGCCCGCCCGGGCGCCCGCCTCGATGGACATGTTGCAGACCGTCATCCGGCCTTCCATCGAGAGGTTCCGTACGGCCTCGCCGCGGTACTCCACGATGTGCCCCTGGCCGCCGCCGGTGCCGATCTGGGCGATGATCGCCAGAATCAGGTCCTTGGAGGTGACGCCCTCGGGCAGGGTGCCCTCGACCGTGACGGCCATGGTCTTGGGCTTGATCTGCGGCAGCGTCTGGGTGGCCAGCACGTGCTCGACCTCGCTGGTGCCGATACCGAAGGCCAGCGCGCCGAACGCCCCGTGCGTCGAGGTGTGCGAGTCGCCGCAGACGACCGTCATGCCCGGCTGGGTGAGCCCCAGCTGCGGGCCGATGACGTGCACGATGCCCTGGCCGGCGTCGCCCATCGGGTGCAGCCGGACGCCGAACTCGGCGCAGTTCTTGCGCAGCGTCTCGACCTGGGTGCGCGAGACCGGGTCGGCGATCGGCGCGAGCAGGTCAGTGGTCGGTACGTTGTGGTCCTCGGTGGCGATGGTCAGATCCGGCCGCCGCACCTTCCGGCCGGCCAGCCGCAGCCCGTCGAAGGCCTGCGGGCTCGTCACCTCGTGCACCAGATGAAGATCGATATAGAGCAGATCCGGCTCGCCCTCGGCACGTCGTACGACATGTGCGTCGTAGACCTTGTCGGCCAACGTACGCCCAACGGACTGGCCCATGGCTCCACACCTTTCCTAGTAACGGGTCACGGGGTCGACCTCGGTGTCGGCCCCCGGCCCGGTCGGTCCTCCGTCGACTTGCATCTCACAATCCGAGACGGCAATATCGAGTTATGGACAACTCTAGCGGAGTCGGCGTACTTGACAAAGCCGTACTGGTACTCAACGCGCTGGAGGCGGGTCCCGCGTCGCTCGCACAGCTCGTCCAGACGACCGGCCTGGCCCGGCCGACCGCCCACCGGCTCGCCGTCGCGCTGGAGCATCATCGCCTCGTCCACCGCGACACCCAGGGCCGGTTCATCCTGGGGCCGCGGCTGGCCGAGCTGGCCGTGGCGGCGGGCGAGGACCGGCTGCTGGCCATCGCCCAGCCGATCCTGACGCAGCTGCGCGACATGACCGGGGAGAGCGCGCAGCTCTACCGCCGGCAGGGGGACGTCCGGGTGTGCGTGGCCGCGGCGGAGCGGTCCAGCGGGCTGCGCGACACCGTGCCGGTCGGCGCCGCCCTGCCCATGACCGCGGGCTCCGCGGCACAGATCCTGCTGGCCTGGGAGGAGCCGGACCGGCTGCACCGCGGGCTGCGCGGCGCCAAGTTCACCGCCGCCACCCTGGCCTCCGTGCGCCGCCGGGGCTGGGCGCAGAGCGTCGGCGAGCGGGAGCAGGGCGTGGGCTCGGTCTCCGCGCCGATCCGGGGCGCCGGCGGACGGGTGATCGCGGCGATCTCGGTCTCCGGCCCGCTGGAGCGGCTGACCCGCTCCCCCGGCCGGATGCACGCCGCGCCGCTGGTCGCCGCGGCCGAGAAGGTCTCCGAGTCGATGCGCCGGGCGACCTGACCTCAGCCCGGCGGCCCGCCGTCGAGGATGCTGCGGTACCAGTCGGCGAACCGGGCGCGCAGGATCGCGATCTCCAGGTCGCCCAGGCCCAGGGCCGTGAACTGCTCGTCCGGGAGGTGCGGCAGCTCGGCCAGCACCCCCGCGAAGAAGTAGGCGTCGCAGCCGGGGTCGCGTGCGCGCAGCAGGCCGAGCAGCCGCTCCCGGGTGTGGCGCCCCCGGGCCAGCACCGCGCCGACCGCCACGAAGTCCTCCGCGCGGCCCCGGTCCAGCAGCGCCGCCATCCGGTCCGCCGCGACGGCGTCGCAGCCGGGGTCGCGGCCCGGGTCGCCGCCGGGAGGGGGTGTGCGCCGGTCGTCATCGCCGGACTCACTGACCGTGTTCATCGAGGACCGTCCCGCCACTGGCCATGACCCGCCCGGGGCATGGCTCCGCCATGGATGCGGCCGTGACGTGGACGGTCCGAGGCTGCCCGGACGGTGAACCCTGGTGAAACGGGACGTACCGCGACACCCAACGTAGCGGGACGGTGACATTCCGCGGACGGTTTCCGGGAAAACGCCGGGCGGTCGCCGGTGCTCGTGAGGCGCTCGCGCGGTGCCGTCACCACCCGGGACGGCGAACACTCACTGGATATCTTCGGTATCGAGCGGCCGTGAGTTGGATACTGGCGCTATCCAGCCAGGGGGCGGCCGATGAAGATCTCGGAACTCAGCGATCGCAGCGGGCTCACCGTGCAAACGATCAAGTTCTACATTCGCGAGGGCCTGATGACCCGCGGGGCGTCGAGCGCGGCGACCAAGGCCGACTACGACGACCGCCATCTGGAGCGGCTGCGCCTCATCCGGGCCCTCCGCGAGGTCGGTGATCTCCCGGTGTCGGCGATCAAGCCGATCGTGGACGCGCTCGACGACGAGACGGTCGGGCTGCACGACCTGATCGGCACCGCGCGGTACGCCCTCGGCCCGCACGTGCGGCCGCCGGCCGACGACCCGGACTGGCGGGCGGCCCGGCAGGACGTGGACGCCCTCGTCACCGAGCTCGGCTGGCGGATCGCCCCGCGGGCGCCGGCGCGCGACCTGCTGGCCCAGACGTTCGTCGCGCTGCGCGGGCTCGGCATCCCGGTGGTCCTCACCGAGCTGCGCCCCTACATCGAGGCGGCCACCCGGCTCGGCGACCACGAACTCGGTGTGCTCGACACCGCCGCCCCGCGCGGCCGGGTGGTGCAGGGCACCGTCGTGCGCACGGTGCTCTACGAACAGGTGCTCATCGCGCTGCACCGGCTGGCGCAGGAGGACGCCTCCGCCCGCCGGTTCGAGGGCGAGGCACGGCGATTCGCCGGATAGCGTCGCCGATCACCGCCGGAAGAGCCGATTGATAGCCTGAGCCCGCATTCACCGCCGTGTCCGTACCCGCTGTTTCCGTACCCCGCCAGGTCCGTACGCCCGAAAGCCCGTCACCGTGCCCAGCAGCCGCCCGTTCGTCAGCTTCACCACCGACTTCGGTGCCGCCTACACGGGCACGTGCGCGGGCGTCGTCCTCACGATCGCCCCCGACGCGAACGTGCTGGTGCTCAGCGACGAGGTCACCCAGTACTCGATCATCGAGGGCGCGATGCTGCTCCGCCAGGCGATCCCGTACCTGCCGGTCGGGGTGCAGGTGGGGATCGTGGACCCGGGAGTCGGCACCCGGCGCCACCCGGTGGCGGTGGCCACCGGCCGCGGCGACGTCCTGATCGGGCCGGACAACGGGCTGCTGGCACCGGCGGCGGAGGCGCTCGGCGGCGTGGTGCGGGCGCACCGGCTGGCGAACCTGGCCTACCGGCTGCCGGCGGTGTCCGCCACGTTCCACGGCCGTGATCTGTTCGCCCCCGCCGCGGGGCATGTGGCCACCGGCGTCGACCTCGCCGACCTCGGCCCCGCGATCGACGCGCTGGTCCCGCTGGAGTGGCCCGCCCCCGTGGTGGGATCCGGTGCGCTGACCGTGAGCGTGCTCTACCCCGACGACTTCGGCAGCCTGATCCTGTCGGCGAGGGCCGCCGACCTTGAGGGCGCCCTCGGGCCGGTGCCGTACGGCACCCCGCTGGAGCTGACCTGGACCGGCCCCGGCGGGCCGCGGGCCGTACGGCTGCCGTACGAGGAGACCTTCGGCAAGGTCCCGTTCGGCGAACCGCTGCTGTTCACCGACTCCTCCGGCTGGCTGGGCCTGGCGGTCAACCAGGGCTCCGCGGCGGCCAGGTTCGAGCTGGCCGGAGGCCAGTTGATCACTGTTCGTACTCCCGAGACCACGTCCGGCGGGCCCTGACATCTCGACCCGCGCCGCGCGTGCCTCCCGCACCGGCACGGGCCGTGAGATCGCCCGGATGTCAGCGAGACGACAGATTTTGTCAGCCGGGCACCGGCTCGGGCGTTCTGAGCCGTCTTCAACTGATAGAACGTTGACAGCATCGGGGGGCCGGTGAAAGCATCACCGAAAATGACCAACCGGTCACAATCGGAGATGAAAGCGAAGAGTTCTGTGCCTACCTCGACCTGGTTCCGGCTGGACGACGCCAAGCGTCAGCGGGTGCTGCAGGCCGCGATGCAGGAGTTCGGCGAGCACGGCTACTCCACCGGCAGCCTGAACACCATCGCCCGCGAAGCGGAGATCGCCAAGGGCTCGCTGTTCCAGTACTTCGCCGACAAGCAGGAGTTCTTCGCCCACGTCTGCGACGAGGCCTCGCGGCGGATCCGGGCGGACATGGAACGGCGGATCGCCGCGCTCGACCTGGACCAGACCTTCACCGACTGGCTGACCGAGGTCTGCTTCGCCTGGTCGGAGTACTTCGCCGACCACCCGCTCGAGCGGTCCGTCACCGCCGCCACCAACCTCGAGATCGACAACGTGGTGCGCGCGGTGGTCCGCGCGACCGCCGAGCTGCACTACGTCGAAGTGATCCGCCCGCTGATCCAGATGTGGCGGGACCGGGACGCGATCCGGCCCGACGCCGACGACGACGTCCTGCTGTCCCTGCTGCTCATCCTGCTGCCGCATCTCGCCTTGGCGCCCTACTACGACGGCCTGGACCCGGTGTTCGGCCTGCGCGGCCGCACCCCCGAAGAGCAGCGGCCGATCATCCGCCGGATCCTCTCCGGGCTGGCCCCGGTCTTCCAGCCCGTCACGTCCTAGCCACCTGGCCGCCGACCATGCGGGCGGCATCCCGCCCTCGGCCCACCGCGCCCTCCAGCGACGGCGGCACCGGCGCGGCAGGCACCGGCGCCGGTCACGGTGAGTTGAGCAGGCCGGCGAGGACGTCGTCGAGGGTGGCCACGCCGATCGCGCGTCCGTCGTCGCTCCCCGAGATCACGGCGGCGACCTGGGCACGGCTGCGGCGCATCATGGCCAGCACGTCGGCCAGGGTCGTGGTCGGCGGCACCCGGGGAATGGCCCGGACCGGGAGCGGATGGCCGGGCGGGTGGCCGTTGAGCGCGTCGAGGATGTGGAGGTAGCCGAGGAGCTCGCCCTTGTCGCTCATCACGGGGAACCGCGAGTGCCCGTACCGTCCCGCGTACTCCTGCAGGGCGGCCGGGGTGGTGTCCGGGCCGACGCTGACGACCCGCTCCATCGGCACCATCACCCCGCTGACCGGCCGCGCGTGCAGCGACAACGTGGCGATCATCCGCTCGTGCTCACCCGCGTCCAGCAGCCGGTGCTCACGCGACTCGTCGATGAGGGCGGGCAGCTCGTCCGGGGTGTAGACGGTCTGCGCCTCGGCCGTGACGGGCAGCCGCAGCAGCCGCAGCGCCAGGGTGGACAGCGCCCTGATGCATACCAGCAGCGGCCGCGTCATCCGGGCGAACACCAGCAGCGGCGGCACCAGCCACAGCGCCGCCTTGTCCGGGGCGGCGAGCGCGAGGTTCTTGGGCACCATCTCGCCGATCAGGATGTGCCCCGACACGACGATCAGCAGCGCCACCACCAGCGCCACCGGATGGGTGAGGCCCGCCGGCACGTGCGCGGTGTGGAACACCGACTGCAGGCCCGCGGCGATGGTCGGCTCGGCCAGCGCCCCCAGGGCGAGCGAGGCCAGCGTCACACCCAGCTGCGCGGCGGCGAGCATGGTCGGCACCTCGTCCATCCCGGCAAGCACCGCGCGGGCCCGTCTGGAGGTGCCCGCCAGCGGCTCGATCTGGGTACGGCGCGCGGCGATGAGCGCGAACTCGGCACCGACGAAGAACCCGTTGATCGCGAGCAGCAGCGGGATGGCGGCCAGATTCAGGAGGTTCACGATGCCGCCCGCCCGGCTCGCCGGCCGCGCCCGGAGGAGGTCATGACTGCTCCTCCATGGCCGGAGCGGTCAGCGTGACCTGCTCGATGCGGCGCCGCTCCACGACGGAGGCGGCCAGCCGCCAGCCGTCGACGTCGATCTCCTCACCGGCGGCAGGCAGGTGCCCCAGCCTGGCCAGCAGCAGTCCCGCCAGGGTCTCGTAGGGGCCCTCCGGCATGACGAAGCCGGTGCGCTCCTCCACCTCGTCGGGGCGCAGCCCGCCGGGCACGACCGCGGACTCCCCGGGGGCCAGCAGGGTCGGGATCGGCTCGACCGACTCCTCGTCCGGCTGGTCGTACTCGTCGGCCATCTCACCGACCAGCTCCTCGGCCAGGTCCTCGGTGGTCACGATGCCGGCGAAGCCGCCGTACTCGTCGACCACGACGGCCAGCTCGGAGTGCGCCGCCCGCAGCCGTTCCAGGACCGTGGCCAGCAGCAGGGTCTCCGGCACCAGGACGGGCGGCCGGGCGATGTCGCGCACCGACGTGGTCGCCCGCTCCGCCGCCGGGACGGCGAAGGCGTCCGCCACCACGCCCACCCCGATGATGTCGTCCATGTCCTCACCGTGGACGGGCACCCGGAGGTGGCCCGTCTCATCGGCGATCTCCAGCAGGACGGCCAGGCTCGAGGAGGCCTCCACGGTGGTGCAGTCGACCCGCGGGGTCATGGCCTCCTCCGCGGTCTTGTCGCCGAAGCGCAGCGCCCGCCGGAGCATCGCCGCGGTGCCCGGCGGCAGCGTCCCCGCCTCGGCGGACAGCCGGACGAGCAGGCCGAGCTCCTCCGCCGAGCGGGCGGAGGCCAGCTCGTCCTGCGGCTCCACGCCCAGCCGGTGCACGAGGTTGTTCGCGATCGCGTTGAACGCCCTGATCAGCGGGCCGAACACGACGGAGAACGCCCGTTGCGGGGGGATCGCGAACCTGGCCACGGTCAGCGGCTTGGCCAGCGCCGCGTTCTTGGGCACCAGCTCGCCCAGCACCATCTGCGCCACCGTGGCGATGGCCAGGGCCGCCACGACCGCCACGCTCTCGGGCAGCCAGGGGCTGAGCAGATGGGCCAGCGCCGGCTCAGTGATCATGCCGAGCAGCAGAGAAGTGATCGTGATGCCGAGCTGGGCGCCCGACAGCTGGAAGGACAGCTGGCGGACGGCCGCCAGGACCCCCTTGGCGCTCCGGTCCCCCGCGGCAGCCAGCCGCTGGACCTGCCCCCGGTCCACCGTGACCAGGGAGAACTCTGCCGCGACGAAGACGCCGTTGGCCGCGATGAGCGCGACGGCCGCCGCTAAGAAGACGAAATCAAGGATCATCGCGCCATCTCCACGGGGAAGACGGCGCTGGTATCACTGGGGTCCATGGGTAAGGACGTCACTCCTGGCGTCAGCGTTGTACGGCTGGGCAAACGATCTCATGCCCGGAAGGCTCCCCGGCACTCAGGTGGTGACCGGTGCGTCGAGCGCACTGCCCTTCACCCACTGCCTCCACGGCTTCTGGTAGTAGCCCCAGCCGTTGTCCCACCCCAGCTGGCGGCGAGTCCCCGTGATGACCACGACGTCCCCGCGGTACGCCCAGCCGAAGAACCACTCGGCGTTGGCGGCCGGGGAGCGGACGCAGCCGTGGCTGCAGTTCCGGTTTCCCAGGCAGGTGGGGTCGTCCATGTTCTGGTGGATGTACTCACCGCTGTTGGAGATACGGGTGGCGAAGGGCACTTTCTCGTCATAATAGCCGGGGTCGCCCTTCTTCTTGCCGGGAGCGACCATCCGTTCCAGCCTGCTCTTGGCCATCGTCAGGTGGACGCCGCTCGTGGTGAGCAGATGGTCGACACCGTCGGACTGCACGTCGCCGCCGGAGCCGAGGCTGACCCCCCAGCTCCGGTAGACCTTGCCGTTCTTCTTCACCACCAGCCGGTGGGTCTTGGCGTTCACGGTGATGATGTGCGAGTCGCCGATGCGGAAGTTGTGGGTGACGTCGCCGGAGCCGTAGACACCGGCGCCGGACCTGACCCCGGCCAGATGGGCGGTGAAGGAGACCCGCTGGTCGGCGGGCCAGTAGCCGCCGTTCCGGGTCCGGAAGACGACCTGGCGGTCGTTGACCCAGAACCACGCGCCCACGGCGGGCTTGGCGGAGTGGATCTCCAGGGACCGTTCGACCGCGGCCTTGTCGCCGACCGCCCGGTTGAACAGCACGGTGATCGGCATGCCGACGCCCACCGTCTCGCCGCGCGCGGGCGTCACGTCGACGATCGTCAACGGAACCGCGGGCTTGAGCGTGCGGAACGCGCTGGTGACGGTGGTCGTCTTCCCTCCGGTGCCCACGGCGCTCGCGGACGTGCGGTACGACGTCCCCGGCGTGAGGGTCCACTTCGATCGCCAGGTCAGGTGGTCCGCGGACATCTGCCCCGGCACGGCGGCGTTGCCGGCCCGCACCGTGACGTTCTGGAGCGTGCCACCTGCCGCCCTGACCACGACGCCCTGGTCGGGCCGGGCCTGCTGGGCACCGTTCCCGGGGGTGATGGTGACCTTCGGCGCGCCGTCGTCGCCGCCCTTGGAGGTGCCGCCCCCGCTCCCGCCACCGCCGGTACCGCCGCCCCCGCCGGAACACGCGGTCGTGACCGCGAGAAGCACAGCGGTCACCCCCGCCACAAGCCCCCGTCGCACCGCTCGACCCCCACGTTTCACTGGCAGACCAGGGTTATGACAGTACGACAGATGCCGTATTCGTTAGGACTTGTCAGGATTTCCCCCACGGAGCCCGCCTGGCTCATCGCTATCGGGGGATTCTAGGTGGTCAGGGCCGGTTGGCGCCCCGGAGTCGCGATAGTGCCCGAGCCCCATCCGCGGCGCCGGCGTCCGGCGTCCGACGTCCGTCCGGCAGGATCGTCCGTACGGGGCCGCACCCGCGGAAACCCGTCCCTCAGCACCTCACCTCAGCACCTCAGGAGTGACCATGCCCGAGGCCTCCGGCCCCGGCGATCCGGCCGGCGTCGATCTCGACCCGGCCCACGCGGGCGACTTCCTGCGGGCCGTCGGCCTGCACTACGACGAGATCTCGGGCCAGGAGGTCCGGGCCCACCTCGAGGTCTCCGCGCAGCACCACACGCCGTGGGGCATCACGCACGGGGGGCTGTACGCGACCGTGATCGAGAGCGTCGCCAGCGTCGGCGCCTCCCACGCGGTCCGGGACGACGGCAGGTTCGCCGTGGGGGTCAACAACCAGACCGACTTCCTGCGCCCGTTCACGGCCGGCCGGCTCGACGTCCACGCGACCCCCGTCCAGCAGGGCAGGAACCTCCAGCTCTGGCTGGTGGAGATCAGTGGCCCCGCGGGGAAACTGATCGCCCGGGGCCAGGTGCGGCTGTTCAACCAGGCGCTGCCCGGTCACTGAGCGATCGGGGCCGCGCCGGCCGAGGGCGGCGGCGTGCGTGCGCCTACGCTGGGGCGGATGAACGAGCCCCCCATCCTGAGCTCCGGGCCCGGTGACGACGCGGAGGTCCCCGCGTTCTGGCGGGCGCTGGGGCTGCCCGGCCTGGTCGACGTGCACGTCCACTTCATGCCGCCCCGGCTGCTGGCCCGGGTCTGGGAGTACTTCGACGCGGCCGGGCCGCTGCTCGGCCGGGACTGGCCGATCCGCTACCGCTGGAGCGAGGAGGAGCGGCTGGCCCACCTCCGCGAGCTGGGCGTACGGGCGTTCACCGCGCTCGCCTATCCCCACAAGCCCGGCATGGCGGAGGCACTGAACGCGTGGACTCTCGACTTCGCCCGGCGGATCCCGGAGTGCCTGCCCACGGCCACTCTCTTTCCGGAACCTGAGGCACCGGCCTACGTGCGCCGTGCCCTGGACGAGGGCGCCCGGGTCTTCAAGGTCCATCTGCAGGTCGGCGGGTTCGACCCGCGCCTGGACGTGCTCGACCCGGTGTGGGGGCTGCTGGCCGAGGCCGGCACCCCGGTCGTGGTGCACGCCGGCTCCGGGCCGGTGGCCAACGGCTTCACCGGGCCCGGGCCGTTCGGCGGCGTCCTGGCCCGGCACCCGCGGCTCACCGCCGTGATCGCGCACCTGGGCGCGCCCGAATACGAGGGGTTCCTGGCGCTCGCCGACCGCTACGACCGCGTGCACCTGGACACCACGATGGCCTTCACCGACTTCTCCGGCGGGCTCGGCGCCTTCCCGGCTCCGCTCCTGCCCCGGCTTCGTGATCTGGGCCTGGCCGGGCGGATCCTGCTCGGCACCGACTTCCCCAACATCCCCTACCCCTACGCCGAGCAGCTGTCGGCCCTCGCCGCCCTGGGCTTCGGCGGCCCCTGGCTCCGCGAGGTCTGCTGGCACGCCCCCGTACGCCTGGGTTTGGCGCCCCCCTGACCGGTCATGACGGGGGCGACAGGCGTCCGGCCGAAACGCCGGTCGTACGGTGGAACGGAGAGGGGGGAAGCGCCCATGACCGAACCCGAGGGCGGCTCCGCGAGGATCTTGGAGAGCAGCCTGCGTCTCGGCGCCGGGCTCGAGGAGAGTGACCGGCGCCGGGCCCTGGCGGCCCTGGCCACCCTCGAGTCGCACCTGTCCCGGTGGGGGCCGGACCAGATCGAGCTGGAGGTGTCGGTCAAGGATCGTGGCGGGCCCGACCAGAAGGTCACGTTGCAGATCTGGCCGGCGGGATGGCCGCATCTCGTGTCCGTCGCCCGCGACCGCGATCTCGACCACGCGCTCATCGAGGCGCGCAAGGAGCTGGTCCGCCAGATCGAGGACGAGAGATCGCGCCGCAAGCCCGTCAAGGGCCGGGCGTCGCACCATTCCACCGCCTGATCGCGGACGGCCCTCCGTACCCGGGCGCCGGATACGGGGGGCCGGTCAGGCCGGGGCGTTGCAGAGGCTCAGCAGCTGCTCGCCGTACTTCGCCAGCTTGTTCTCACCGACGCCGTTGACCTTGCTCAGCTCGGCCAGGGACGTCGGGGACTCGGCCGCGATCTGGCGCAGCGTCGCGTCGTGGAAGATCACGTACGCGGGCACGCCCTGCTCCTTGGCGGTGGCGGCACGCCAGGTGCGGAGCTGCTCGAACACCGCCACGGCGGCCTCCGGCAGCTCCACGGCGGCGGGACGGCCCTTGGCCGTCTTGGCGGCCTTCGGCGTCCGGGCCGCGCGTTCGGGCTCGCGCCGCATCATGACCTGGCGCTTGCGGCCCAGCACCTCGGCGCTGCCGTCGGTGAGCACCAGGGTGCCGTAGTCGCCCTCGACCGCCAGCAGCCCCTGGGCCAGCAGCTGCCGGACCACGCCGCGCCACTCGGTGTCGCGGAGCTCCGTGCCGATGCCGAACACCGTCAGCGAGTCGTGCTCGTGCTGGCTGACCTTCGGCGTCTGCTTGCCGAGCAGGATGTCGATGACCTGGCCCGCGCCGAACTTCTGGTTGCGCTCGTTGCGCAGGCGGTAGACGGCCGACAGCAGCTTCTGGGCGGCGATCGTGCCGTCCCACGACTCCGGCGGGGACAGGCAGGTGTCGCAGTTGCCGCACGCGGTGCCGCGCTGGCCGAAGTAGGCGAGCAACTGCACCCGGCGGCACTCGACCGTCTCGCACAGGGCCAGCATGGCGTCGAGGTGGATGCTCAGCCGGCGGCGGTGCGCGTCGTCGCCCTCGGAGGTGTCGATCATCTTGCGCTGCTGCACGACGTCCTGGAGCCCGTACGCCAGCCAGGCGGTCGAGGGCAGGCCGTCGCGTCCGGCCCGGCCGGTCTCCTGGTAGTAGCCCTCGACGGACTTGGGCAGGTCGAGGTGGGCGACGAAGCGCACGTCCGGTTTGTCGATGCCCATGCCGAACGCGATGGTGGCGACCATGACGAGGCCGTCCTCACGCAGGAAGCGCGCCTGGTTGGCGGCCCTGGTGCGCGCGTCCAGCCCCGCGTGGTACGGCAGCGCCTGGACGCCGTTGTCCACCAGGAAGTCGGCGATCTTCTCCACGGAGGCCCGGGAGAGGCAGTAGACGATGCCCGCGTCCCCGGGGTGCTCGGTGCGCAGCAGTTCCAGCAACTGCCGGCGCGGCTCGTTCTTCGGCACGATGCGGTACTGGATGTTCGGGCGGTCGAAGCTCGCGACGAAGTGCCGGGCCTCTTCGAGGTTGAGCCGGGTGGTGATCTCCGCGTGGGTGGCCTTGGTGGCGGTCGCGGTCAGCGCGATCCGGGGCACGTCGGGCCAGCGCTCGTGCAGCGTGGACAGGGCGAGGTAGTCGGGCCGGAAGTCGTGACCCCACTGGGCCACGCAGTGCGCCTCGTCGATGGCGAACAGCGAGATCTTGCCCCGGTCGAGCAGCCGCAGCGTCGACTCGACCCGCAGGCGTTCCGGCGCCAGATAGAGCAGGTCCAGCTCGCCGGCGAGGAACGCGGACTCGACCCGGCGGCGCTCGTCGGGGCCCTGGGTGGAGTTGAGGAACCCCGCCCGGGCGCCGAGGGCCGTCAGCGCGTCGACCTGGTCCTGCATGAGCGCGATCAGCGGCGAGATGACGACGCCGACGCCTTCCCGCACGAGCGCCGGGATCTGGTAGCACAGCGACTTGCCGCCACCGGTCGGCATGAGCACCAGGGCGTCCCGGCCATCGATGACATGATCGATGATCTCCTGCTGGCCTTCCCGGAACGAGTCGTAGCCGAAGACGCGGTGCAGCACCCGCAACGCGTCGCTCACCTCGGGACCGCTCTCGGGGGAAGCCATCCGCGTATTCTACGAAGATCGTGGTGTGCTCGACGGCGAGTGCGGGCAATCGGTCCGCGTCTCCCCTCCCGCGGGAGGGCGCTCAGCCGACCTCCAGCAGGGTCTTGCCCACGGTGGCCCGGGACTCGATGGCCGCGTGCGCCTCGGCCGCCCGCTCCAGCGGGAACCGCTGCCCGATCACCGGCCGAAGCCGGCCGGCCGCCCCCTCGGCCAGCGCGCTCCGGGTGAACGCGCGCATCTCCTCCGGTGTCGCTCCCGGCCGCACCAGCGTCACGCCGCGCTCCGCGGCGGCCTCCTCCGCGATGCCCGCCCACGAGCCGCTGGCCAGGCCGTAACTGAGCATCCGGCCGCCCCGGTCGAGCAGCCCGAACGCCGATCTGCCGAGGGCACCGCCGACCCCGTCGAACACCACGTCCACCCCGCCGGCGGCCGCCCGTACCCGTCCCTCCCAGCCGGGCTCCCGGTAGTCGACCACCACGTCGGCACCGAGACCGCGCGCCACCTCGGTCTTACGGGCCCCGCCGGCGGCCGCGACGACCCTGGCTCCGGCGGCCTTCGCGAGCTGGACGAGCAAAGTGCCCACCCCACCGGCCGCCGCCTCGACCAGCACCCGGTCCCCCTCGCGTACGGCCGCCGCCCGCACCAGCATGGTGGCCGTGCGCCCGTCGGCCAGCAGCGCCACCGCGGCGTCGAGCTCCAGCCCCTCGGGGACCTCGAAGAGCCCGCCCGCGTCCACGGCGGCACGCTCGGCATAGCCGCCCGAACCCCCGGTGGAGCCGACCACCCGCCTCCCGAGCAGTTCCTCGCCGGCTCCGGCGCCGGCCGCCGTGACCACCCCGCCGACGCCGTTGCCCGGGATCATCGGCAACGCCACCGTGAACGGGCCGTTCCCGCCGCGGACCTGGGTCTCCACGAAGGTGATGTTGGCGAAGACCACCTCGACCACCACCTGCCCGGGCCCCGCCACCGGATCCGGGGCGTCCGCCGCGACGAGCACCTCCGGCCCGCCGAACTCCTTCAACCACACCGCACGCATGAGGCCACCACTTCCGATCGGTTCGGGACCGATCCTGCAACCTCGACCAGAGTTGAGGTCAAGCGCGGTGGAGCGCCTGGGAGCGACTGATGACGTGAGTAGCTATCGACAACAATCCTCCGATGTCCGATATCTACGTCATGCCAATTCTGTAGAGCAAGGGTAGCTATTACGTATATGACGCGATTTGCAGAGATCAGCAGAAACATGGTGTACCGCTGCCACCGTTTTCACCACCAGGCACATCCCGAACTGTAGATTGATCGGCGTCCGAACCGTCACGGCCTTCGGTCAGTACGTCCGGGGGCCATTCGCCATAGAGGGAGAGGTCGTGGCCGCTCAAAGTATGCCGCCGATCTGGCGAAAGAGCACATATAGTGGGGACCCGTCGATCGGCACATGCGTCGAGGTCGCCGCCATAGGGGACACCCGGGCCATCCGGGACAGCAAGAATCCGAACGGGCCAAAGCTGTCCTTCTCCGTGCGGGACCTGCGGGGCCTCATCACGTCCATCAAGCATAACGAGCTGGAGCTCTAGTCTCCTCAGCGAGTGCGGCGGGTGCGGCATGTCTCACGGTCGCACCCGCCTTCCACCGATACACGCGAGTCCCCGCTCGAACGCCTTACCCGTCAAAGCGCGCCGAACGGCAAAACCCATCCGCGCCACAGCTCGCTCTGGCGAGATCTCTTGTCACACGACAGCCGACTACTCAGCGGTTGCGGACGATCAATATCTACCTTTTTGGTCAAGTCAATACGCGACTCAGTCAAGGGAGTGTTGACTCCCAAGTCTGGACAATAGATTCGACCCGGCATATAATATGCCGAGTTGCGCCCCAATTGTCAACTCTGGACATCACAATTCTCCATAGAATGAGGCGACCGCCGAAAAAGCTATGACAACCGCGACCAGCGCATCCATCAGTGCGGTCAGCGGGCAGCGGCGCCCTTTTCGCCTGGCCTATTGCACCTCGCAACAGAGTGGAAGAGGTAGATGATCAGCCACGGTGAACCAGGTGAGAGCCCATGGCGCAAGAGCAGCAAATCCGACAACAATCCTGCTGGCTGTGTCAGCTTGGCCTTGATTGGGGGCAGCATTTTCATCCGTGACAGCAAAGACGCAGACAACAAAATGATAGAACTATCGAGAAGCGTTCTGCGAGACTTTATCGTTGCCACAAAAGCCGGTAATTTCGATCTCAGACGTGAGTAGGATCAGACCGGGATGGGATAGATATCGCAGTCGGCCCTGACGCTCTGACCGGCGGCGATCGTTCCAGGATGAGAATCGCCGAGGACGTCCCGATAACGAGCCAGGGCATCTGCGAACAACGCCTTCGCCTCTGCCTCCTCGCCGGCGGCCCGTAGGTCGAGAGAGTAGTTGAGCGAGCACGCCACGGTGGTGGGATGATCCTCGCCGAGCGTTCGCCGGGCACGCTCGATATTCATCCGGTCGAGTTCAAGTGCCTCCGCGACCCGACCGAGAGCGAACAGATCGCTTGCCAGGTTGATGGCGCAGACCAGGCTGCGCGGATGGTCCTCGCCAAGCACCTCGGTCAGCTTCCGCAGCGCCGCCTGGTCCATCTCCAGCGCTTCGGCGGCTTGATCGTTAAGCCGCAGGGTCACGGCCAGGTTGACCCTGGCGCTGGAGGTGTTCGGGTGATCAGGACCGAAGATCGCCTCATACTGGCGGCCGGCCTCCATCGCCAGCTCGATGGACCCGTCCAGGTCACCGGTCTGCCGCAGATTGATGGCATGGTTGAGCGCCGACGCCAACGCCCCCGGGTGACTTTCACCGTAGCGCCGACGGTACGAGGCCAGCGCCTTCTCGGACAGCTCGAGCGCGCGTTGATGCTCGCCGATCTTGCGCTCCACCACGGAGAGAATACTCAGACTCTCAATCGCGCCGGGATGGTCCGCCCCATACCGCAGCCGATACCACCCCTCCGCCTGCGCGACCAGGTCCCGGGCCTCGGAATACCTGCCCCGTTCCATCTCGTCGATCGCCAGCGCGACGAGCGTACTGAGGGTGCTGATGTGGTCTTCGCCGAGATCACGGATCTTGTTCTGGTAGGTCTGCTGGTCGAGCTCGCGGGCAGCGGCCGGATTACCGGTAAGACGCAGGTCGATGGCATAGAGGTGCGCCTGATCCAGCGTCAGGGGATCATTGGCGCCGAATCTGCGCTGCATTACCTCGAAGGAGGCCCGGTCCAGTTCCAGTGCGTCGCCGAACCGGCCGAGATAGCGCAAATCCGCTCCGACGTACGTCTGCGCTTCCAGCGTCTTCTCGTCTTCCATGCCGAGCTGCTCGGCGAGGAGGTCACGGACATGCACGTGATGGGTGTAGGCCTCCTGGAATCTACCCAGGATCCGCAACGCCCGCCCGAGTCGCAGGCCTGCCGACAGGGTCTGCTCGTGCTCCGCACCGAGCTTGGCGGTCCAGGCGTCCACCGCCTGCTGGGCGAGGTCCAGGAAGCCCTGGTGGTCGCCCCAGCTGAAGAGGAAGTCGATCTGGTTGAGCACGAGCTGGCGGGCCCACTTGTCGTCACAGTCGATGACGCCCGAGTAGAGAACATGCGGTAGCAACTCCGCGTACTGCGGCCACTGTGTCCTCAGATCGGGGTTGTCGGGGTCGGCTTTGGTGAGCAACTGGTGGCCGCAGTGCCGGAACTCCGCGACCTCCTGGGCGGTGAGCTGGCCGACGAGGACCCGCTGCACCAGCCGGTGCAGGGTGATGGTGCCGGTCCGATGGCTGATCTTGGCCAGCGCGTACTGGTTGATCGAGCGCATGGCCCGGCCCAGTCTCACCGGGTCACCGAGCGCCTCCAGCAACTCCGGTGGGCCGTCGACGTTCCGCGCTCCAGACAGGAGCCGGCGGGAGATGGGCTCCGGGGCGAAGAACGCGCACACCTGCAGCAGTTGCAGGGCCGCCGGATCGCTTTCGTGCAGACGATCCAGTGAGACGTTCCAGGCCGCGGCGACCGGAAGTTCGTAGGCCGTCGGCGCCGCGTCGCCGAGCAGTTCGGTTGCTTTATGGTGGTTCTTCTGGAAAAGGTTAAGGTATTCCTCGACCGGCATTCCGGTCTCTGCCAGCCATACCGCGGCCTGCTCGATGGCCAGCGGCAGGTCGCCCAGCACCGCGGCCAGCTTGTCGGCGTTCTCGTCACTGAGCTGCGGGCCCCGTAGGTTGAGCAGTGCCTTGCTCTCCTCCCGTTTGAACACGTCGACCTCGAGCGAGCTGGCCACGCTGGTCCAGGCCTGGTTTCGCGAGGTGACCAGGATCTTCCCGGGACCGTTGGTCGGAAAGAATCCGCGTACCTCTTCGAGCTGCTCGGCATTGTCGAATACCAATAGCCAATTGTGGTAGGGGCGGCCGAGCCGCAACGCCTCACGAACGGCGGGTACCGCTACGTTGACCTCCTGGCTCACCTTGAGGTCCAGTTGAGCGGCGAGTTCGACGAGCGCCTGCTGGATCTGGCCGGGCCGTTCGGCGGGAATCCACCAGATAAGGTCATAGTCGCCGGTATGACGGTGAACGTATTCGATGGCGATCTGGGATTTTCCCACACCGCCCATTCCGTGCAGGGCCTCCGGCAGAACCGCGGTGGTGCCCACGGACAGCCGCCGGTGCAGATCCGCGAGGATGTCCTCCCGTCCGGTAAAGCTGATGTTCCGTGCCGGAACATTTCCCCATACCGGCGGCGGCTCATTCGAAGGGCGTTCGGGTGCGGGGGGAATATTCCTGATGGTCACACCGACTCCCGGGGGGATAACCTTGGGCTGAGGCGCCGGCCTTTCAGCGACCGGACGGGCGTCGACATGGGTATCCATGGCTGAACGGATACCCATGTTGACATCCGGGTCAATATCATTGCCAGGTCTGTTTTCATCATGCTCTGGTCGATGATTTGGTTTTCCCGTTAGCGGCGGCCTCACCCGGTGGACGGCAGCCTCGAGTTCGTGCGCCTGGCGCCGGTAGGGGCCGGCGAGTGCGCGCAAAGCGTGCAGGGCGGGCTCGGCGAACACGATGTCGGCCGCGTCGAGAGCCGGTGGTGTGGCGTCGTTCGGGGCTCTGATCATGGCGACCAGCTCCCGGAGCAGCCGTACCCGGTCACCCAGGTGGACCCCCAGCATGGTCAGGACCCGGGCGGTCTCCGAGCGGCGTCCCGACGCGAGCAACTCCGGCCGCACACCGTCCACGAAGTCGTAACTGACCTGGTCGATGGGCTCGGGCCCGCGGCGTCGGCCACCGGGGCGGCCGACCCGGCGGAGCAGACCGCTGCCGATCAGCTCGGACAGGTCGGACGGCCTGGATCGCGGCAGCATGACCCGCTGGACCAGCCGCATCACTCCGATGTTGAGCGGCACCGCGGCCAGGTGAACCGCCAGCGCGAAGGACGTGGGCGTCGCGGTGGCCCGGAACCGCCGTACCAACTCGGCAGGCAGGAGCTCGGCACCGATGCCACGATCCTCGTCCGCCCGGAGATGCGGTCCGGAGGCGTCCGCCCCGCACACCGCCACCGCGCCGAACCACCGATGGCGGACCGCCGCCACGAATCCGGCCCACTTCGACAGTTGCGCGGGCTCGATTTCGACCATGGGCACACAGACCTCGCCCGGTGCCCGCACCGGTTCGTCGTCGGCCGCCGCGGACTCGACGTACCGCACCGCGTAGTGGCGATTGCCGGCGCCCGCCTCCGTGGTGGACAGCCACGCCGGACGGGTCGTGATCCCGGTACGGCGCCACTGCCGACGCGGCAGCACGTTGACGATCGCGACCGGGCAGGACCGCGCCCACACCGCCATCAGCCGCTGCACCGCCGCCGAATGCCAGGCGTCGCCGACCCCATCGGTCAGCACCAGGATCAACCGCCGGCCCAGCGAACCGAGGTTCGCCAGTGACACCGCCGGCCGCGCTTGACCCGCCGGATCAGCGCCCCGCAGCATCAAGGCGGACGGATCGGCGACATCGGTGTCCAGCAGATGCACCCGGACGACCCGGAACGCGCCCACCGTGCCGATGGTGTCGATCAGCTGATCGCACATCGGGCGGTGCAGGCTCGCGAACCTGCTGTCATCCACCACGACGTCGAGTTCGAGCCAGCGCTCCCGCACCGGACGCACCTCGGGCAGCCACAGTCCGTCCTGCGCGACACGCTCCGCCGTGGCCTCGTCGTCGAGTTCCTCCTCGCCCCGGCGCGAATCCACCCGCCGCCGCAAGGGCCGCAGCGCACGGGCGATGTCACGTCTGTTGAGCAGAGGCGGTACCCCGTCGATGAGATCGGAGAACGCGACCGGAGCCTCCAGGACGGAGACCAGCGGCAGCGGAGCGATCGGCGATACGTACTCGGGCCGCGCGAACGCCGGCGAAAGAGACGGCCACCGCTGCTCCTCGTGCCGACGATCCCCGGTCTCGGGAAGAGCGCCGAGGTGCTCCTCGCCACGCTGGTCAGTGGCCTCTTCGCGCGATGGCTCCGATGAGCGCCGCGGAGCGGACGGGCCGGTCTCGGCTGGGAGGCCCGCCGGCGGCTCCTGGCCCGCGCGGCGCGCGGCCGCATACTGCTGGGCCGCCAGCCAGAGGGCGTCCGCCACCTCGTTCCAGGCGGGCCGCGCCGGGCCACCCGATCCCAGGGTGTCCGGCCGTCCTCCGTCCGGAGCCCGGCCGTTCACTCGACCGCCTCATGGGTCAAGCGCTGCCAGATCAGGCCGAGGAGCCGCTGCCACGAACCATCGGCCGTGTGCGCCCCGGATGTGGCCAGGAACACGGCATTGAGCAGTTGGTCGGCCGCCAGAGCGCCGTGCAGCCGCCGGTGTTCCAGGAATTCATAGACCATTTCGGAAAGGTGCTCGTCAGCTTCATCAGCGAAATGGGCTACTACCATGTTCGCCAGCCTGTCTTCATCCGGCTCCCCCATGTCGAATCGAAGACAACGCCGCAAAAATGCCGAAGGGAACTCTCTCTCCGCGTTACTCGTAATGATTATAAGAGGGAACGCATGACATTGCACGTGCCCGTCTACGATAGTGGCCTGAACGCCAGGATCTGCTGTATTGACCTTGACTGAGGGCTCCCGAGCACTTACCCTTACGAGCTCAGGAATCCGATATTCCCCCTCTTCAAAGACATCGAGCAGGTCGTTCGGCAGATCGATATCGCTTTTGTCGAGCTCGTCGATGAGAAGTACTCGCGGCAGCTCAAAGGGCAGCAGCGCCGTGCCCAGCGCCCCGAGTCGCACATAGTCCCCGATGCCCGACGCGCCGTCCTCATCGCCACCCCCGCCGGGTGAGTGCCGCGCCGCCGCGGCGTCCTGCACCCGGCCGATGGCGTCATAGGCGTACAGGCCGCTGCCGAGCGTGCTGCGGCTGCTGATCGGCCAGCGCAGCACCCGGCCCAGCCGCAGTTCACGGCTCACCCGGTAGGCCAGACTCGACTTGCCGACGCCCGGCTTTCCGGTCACCAGCAAGGGGCGACGCAGGTAGAGCGCCGCGTTGACGGCGTCGAGTTCCCTGGGATCGGCCTGACGGACTCGCAGGTTCTCGACCGGTCCGAGCCTGCGCCTCAGATCGGCGTCGTCCACGGGTGGCGGCGGCTGCACCCGACCGCCCGGGAAGGAACGCCAGGGCGGCGGAGGGGGGAGTAATTCCCGCAGATCGATGTCATGGAGCGGACGCCCCGTGCCGCGATAGATCCACCAGGACGCCGATTCACGATCATCGGTCATTTCCGCCGATGCGCCATTGAATCGCCCGTCACCGCCCTGAGAGGATCCGGCCTGCTCATCAGCGCTCATCAGCGACGTCCCTCTCTAGCATGCTGGAGACAGGAAACGGTTCTGCGTGCCGGGTCCTCTTAGGCGTCACGAGTTTTCCGCGATTGTCCCTCTCAGCCGGTCCCATTTACAAGCTTTTCCCTATTAAAGCGTTTCCTCTATTGCTCTTAAGTGACCGACCAAAACCGAAATCACCCCTGGGGCAGCCGGAGCGCCTGTGGCTCGCCGAGAAAGTGATCCGGGTTGTCGTAAAGAAGGGTGAGGGGGCCTACCGCCGCCGGGCCATTCACGTCATTGGCCGGTCCGGCACCGCGCAGTCGCTTGACCTGGGCCGGCAAATCGCGGAGATCCGGGCGTTCCACTACGTCTCGCAGTACGTCCGCGAGTTGCGCACCGGGGGGCTCGCCGCGATGCCAGAGCACCACGGGCACCCCGGCCCGCAAGGCCATGCGCAGTTCCGTGCGACCCGGTTCCCGGTCCGGTGCCGAGCTCAGCACGTACGCCACGACGTTCGGTTCCGCCATCAGCCGGCCGCGCAGCCGGTCGGGTTCCCATGGCCGCTCCAGCTCCGGCCACTGCACCATGCACCGCGCCGCCTGCTGCAGCACTCGCCAGCGCTGCCGCCACACCCGGTGCAGCGTCAGGTCGTACATCCGCTCATGGCTGCGCACGATGACCTCGTATTCCATGCCCAGCGGCGTCGGATACGGCTCTTCCGGCGGATCGCGGGTCCACTCGTCCGGTGCGAGGCTCAGCAGGTCGAGCGGAAGCACGAACTCTAGGACCAGCGAGTCGTCGAGCTGGTAGGCCCAGCCCCCTTCGGCCTCACGGATGAGCCGGCTCACGCTCTCGGGGACCTCATCGAACCGGAGCACCTGATCCTCACCCGGTTCGGGCCGCCACTCCAGCGGCTGGATCTGCCGCCAGTGCGAGAGCCTGACATACCTCTCCTCCGCGGCCACGTCGTCGAGCGGCTCCAGCTGGATGATCAGATAGATCGGCAGATCGGGATCGCCCAGGTGAAGCTCCGTGTCGTCCTGGAAACTCTCCAGCAGATCGGCCGCGCGCCCGTCCCCCGACTTGCGCAGCACGGCCAGCTGCTCCGCCATCCACTCGCGCAATCGCGCCGACAACCAGGCCGCGTCGGCACGCGGTGTGTGCGAGGACGCCTGGCGATCCATCACCCGGATGAGCAGGTCGACGAACAGCAGGTGGGGCGGCAGGCCTCGCGGGCCGGTGTTGGCGTCCAGCAGGATGGAGAAGGCCTGCCACGCGTCGTCCAGCCTGCCCGGGGCGCCCATACCGCGATCACCGGCCGCGGCATGGTAGATCCGGGTCAGGGACGGCATCGTGAAGCCCTGGAGAAGCTCCTTGATCTGCATTTCGGCGTCCGAGGCGAGCAGATCCGCGACCGGGCCGACTCGCCGCCGCACGAAAGCGGCCGCGTAGGTCCCGCCCGCCAGGTAGTCGACCACCGCGAGCATCGCGTCCATCCCGCCAGGCCGATCCCGGCACGCCACCACGACGTTGTAGAGATAGGCCTTGGGACTGTTGTGCGACGTGACCAGCAGCGGGCTGCCCAGGTACTCCCCGATGGCGTGCACGAACATGGTCCGGCCGCCCTCGTCCTGGAGATCACGAATCTCGGCCAGCGCTGCCGCGATCTCGACGGCGTTGCCCCCTGTCCCGTCCATGCCGTTCCCCTTCTGAGCAGGTCCGACTCCCCCTCCGCCCGGCTGGATCACCGGCGGCCCCGTGGTCCGTTCCGAACGCCCTGCCGGCCGCGCGCGGCGCTCACTCATAGGCGCCTCCGCCACGCGGGCGACGGCGCAACGTCGGCGCCAGCTCGGCGACGCGCCGCATGGCCAGCGAATCGCCCTCCAGCCACCACAGGCACGCCAGCAGATCCGGCAGGCCGCCCTCATGGTCCAGGCAGGCCATGAGGAGGTTGAACGCGTAGACGCGGGTGCGCGGGTCATGCCGGACCGCGTGCGCGATCTCGGGTCGCAGCAACCGGGTGAAGGCCGACCGGTCCGCGCTCCCCCGCAGCGACGGGAGAGCGGCCAGGGCGTCGGCGAAGCGGAAGATCGCGGCGCCATCGGCCTCCCGCTTCGAAGGCTCGTCGTCACCGGGCGGGACCAGAGCCGATGAATCGGTCACGACTCTCATCTCCTCCGGGAACGGGCGGCGACACGAGTCGGCGGAAGCGGGCCGATGACCGATAGTGAACCATGGTGCCCTCGGCGATCGGGAGGGGATCTGCAGCACTCAGCAAACGCCATCTTCAACAACGGAACTGTGTAGTGCGGCACTCTTCTGCCATCCCGCCCGAACCCTGCCCCGCTCCCCTGCCGCCGATCCGCTGGAGACCCGACGGTCACGCAGGGGCATTGATGGCGGGCCCGCATTAGGCTGCGGTGCATGCTCGAGGACACGTACCGGCGCCGTTCCGCGCGGGTGCTGCTGCTGGACGGCACCGATCGGCTACTGCTCTTCCAGCTGCTCCACGACCCGCGTGAGCCGGAGCTCGGGCACTGCTGGATCACTCCCGGAGGCGGCGTCGACGAGGGGGAGACGCTGCCCGAGGCGGCGTCCCGCGAGCTGTGGGAGGAGACCGGTCTGCTGGTGGCGCCGGAGGATCTCGGGCCCACGGTGGCCGTGACCCAGGGGTACGCGGACCTCGGCTGGGCCGCCGGCATGTTCCGCGACGACTTCTTCGTCCATCGCACCGTGGCTCACGAGGTCGACACCAGCAGGCAGGAGACGTTCGAGAGCGAGCAGATCGCCGGGCACCGCTGGTGGACGGTCGACGAGCTGGCGGTGACGACGGAGGAGGTCTATCCGTTCGGGCTGGCTCCCCTGCTGCGAGAGCTGCTGGCCGCCCGCATCCCGCCCGAGCCCGTCCTGCTCCCCTGGCACCACTGACGCGGTACGCGGTGGTTCGCGCTCCGAAGGACGCCGCCGCGCTTGTCCGAACGCGCTGTCGCGGGTCCGCCCTCAGGCCGAGGTCCGCGCGGCCTGGACCGTGAGCTCGGTCTCGATCGCGGCCCGCAGCGCTCTCAGTGCGGCCGCCCGGGCACGGAGCTTGGTGGCGGCATGGGCCGCGGGGTCCAGCCCGGCGAGCTCGGCGGCCGCCCGCAGGCTCGCCTCGCGCAGCCCGGAGGCGGTCACGACCTGGTCGAGAAAGCCGGGAGGCACCGCCTCGTGCGGGCCGTACATCGTGGCGTTGACGACGGCCCGGTCGAAGTGCGCCGGGGCGAGGCGGTGACGTGCGAGCTCAATGGCGAACCACGGGACGGTGATGCCGATCCTGACCTCGTTGAGGCCGATCCGGAAGGGGCCGTCCGCCCCGATCCGGAGGTCGGCCGTCAGCAGCAGGAACGCTCCGGCCGGGTAGGCGTGGCCGGTGCACGCCACGACCACGGGCGTGGGGAACGACAGGATCCGTTCGGCGAGCGTCGCGCCGAGCGTCAGCATCCGGGCGATCTGCTCGCGCTCGCCGGCGAAGACGTTCAGGTCGAAGCCCGCGGAGAAGTGGTTCTCCCGTCCGGTGAGCACCACGACGGCCCGGTCCCGCTCCGCCTGGTCGAGCGCGGCGTGCACGGCCCGGAGCATCGGGATCGAGAACACGTTGACCTTCCCGTCGTCCATCGTGATCGTCGCGATCCGCCCGTCGAGTTCGTAGGTCGCCAGGTCCGCCATCGTCATCTCCCGGTCTCGTGGTGACGCGTGCTCCGGCGATTATATCGGGACATCGTTACGAAACAATGTCCCGAAAAGCACGGGCGGGCGGCGTCACGAGATAAGGTCCGAGTCGTGCCCAGGGCGAAGCAGCGGACTCCGGAACTGCGGGACCACGTCCTGTCGGTCGCCGTCGGGCTGCTCGCCCGGGAGGGGGTGGCCGGGTTCACGGCCCGGAGCGTCGCCCGGGAGGCCCAGACCTCGACCCCCGCGGTGTACGAGCTCTTCGGCGACAAGAGCGGCCTGGTGCGCGAGGTGTTCTTCGAGGGGTTCCGGCTGCTGCGCCGCCGGCTCGGCACGCTGGCGGACTCCGGCGACCCCCGGGCCGACCTGGTACGGCTCGCCCAGATCTACCGAGGCTTCATCCGGGCCAACCCCGTGCTGTCGGAGGTGATGTTCTCGCGGCCGTTCTCCGACTTCGAGCCGGGGCCGTCCGAGCTCGAGGCGAGCGGCTCCGTAAGGATTTTCATCGTCGAGCGCGTGCGCCGCTGCGTCGACGCCGGGCTCCTGTACGGCGACGAGACCGACCTCGCGCATGTCCTCGTCTCGCTCGTGCAGGGCATGGCCGCCGCCGAGAACGCCGGACGCCTGGGGACCACCCGCGAGTCGGTCGACCGGCGCTGGGAGGTGGGCGTGCACGCCCTGCTCGACGGCCTGAGCACCCGCCGCCCCCGGCCATAGCTCCGCGGGGCCCATCGGCGAGCCCCGGGCCCGCGCCGGCGTTCGCCGGTCCGGCTCCGGCCATCCCGGCCCGGGCCCCGTTGGCTACGCTCGGTGGGAGACCAGCCCGCGACGGAGCACGCACCCACCGAGCGCGGCGAACGGACGCCGACCCTTCGCCCAGACCCTGGAGTGGTTCATGTCCGTGCCACCGGATTTCCCCTTCCCGCAGGGCCGCCCTCCCGAGCCCCCGGACGCGTACGCCCGGCTGCGGCGCGAGGAGCCGGTGAGCCTGGTCACCACGCCGACCGGCGACGTCGCCTGGATCACCACCCGCCACGACGACGTACAGGCGGTCTTCGCGGATCCGCGGTTCAGCCGGGCGGCCGTCCTCCGGCCGGGAGCGCCGCGATCGTCGCATCTGGACGGGCTCAGCGGGGTGTCGCTGCTCAGCATGGACGATCCCGGGCACGGCCGGCTCCGCCGCCTGGTGGCCTCGGCGTTCACCGCCCGCCGGGTCGAGTCGCTCCGCGAGCGTACTGAGGGCATCTGCGCGGGCCTGCTCGACGACATGGCCGAGGCCGGGCCACCGGCCGATCTGATGTCGCACCTGGCCGTCCAGCTCCCGGTCATCGTGATCTGCGAGCTGCTGGGCGTCCCCTCGCGGGACCACGTACGGTTCCGCGCCTGGTCGTCGGAGTTCTTCGCGACCGCGGACCTCGACGCCGGGGGCGTGCTGCGCGCGTACGCCGAGCTGACCGCCTACATCGCCGGGCTGGTCGCGGCGAAGCGGGAGGAGCCCGCCGACGACCTGCTCAGCGCCCTCATCACCGCCCGCGACGAAGGGGACCGGCTGAGCGAGGAGGAGCTGGTGAACCTCACCATGACCATCCTCATCGCCGGCCACGAGACCACCACCAACCAGATCGCCAACTCGGTGGTCACCCTGTTCCGCCACCCCGGGCAGCTCGCGGCCCTCCGCGCGGACCCCTCCCTCGTGCCCCGGGCGGTGGAGGAACTGCTGCGCTACAGCCCGCTCAGCTCCGGTGGCGGACTGATCCGGATCGCCACGGAGGAGGTCGAGCTCTCCGGGACCACGATCAGTGCGGGCGAGGGCGTGATACCGATCAGCGGGGCGGCCAACCGCGATCCCGGGGTGTTCCCGGAGCCGGACCGGTTCGACCTCGGGCGGGAGAGGAACCCCCACCTGGCGTTCGGGCACGGCATCCACCACTGCCTCGGCGCCCAGCTCGCCCGCATGGAGCTCCAGGTCGCCCTGGCCGCGCTCCTGCGCAGGTTTCCGGGTCTCCGGCTCGCGATCCCGGACGGCGAGCTGCCGTGGAGACAGGGCATCATCACCAACGCGCTCAGCTCCCTTCCGCTGACCTGGGTCGCCTAGTCTGTGCGGATGCCCGCTCCGACCACGGCCTGCACGGCTGCCGGCGCCCCGCCGGAGCCGAGCCGGCTGGCCTGGCTGGACCTGTTGCGGGGGGTCGCGGCCATGGTCGTGGCACTGCACCACGCGACGTACTACTACGTCCCGCGGCTGCGCGGCCAGATGGTCGACTGGTTCGATCCCGGCAGGTACGGCGTCCTGGTCTTCTTCCTGGTCAGCGGCTACATCGTGCCGGCCTCGCTGGAGCGGCACGGCCTGGTGCGCAACTTCTGGATCAGCCGGATATTCCGGATCTACCCGCTGCTGCTGCTGGCGTGCACGGTGTACGTGCTGCCGTACCTGCTCGGCGTCCGGGGGCTGCGCGCCGGGCTGGAACAGTACGCCCCCGTCATCGCCGTCCTCGCGCACCTCACGATGCTCCAGGACGTCCTCGCCGTGCCCAATGCGATCAACGTGCTGTGGACCCTCTCCTACGAGATGGTCTTCTACCTGCTGGTCGCCGTGCTGTTCGCGACCGGGACGCACCGCCGGTCCGCGCCGATCGCGGTGGGCCTCGCGCTGGCCGCGGTGCTGGCCGGCGGCCTGCTGCCGATGACGCTGCTGTCGAGAACGGCGGGCACCGGGCCGGTCGTGGTGGCCGCCGCCGTCGTGTTCGCGGCGGCGATCGCGGCCGCCGTCTCCGGCCGGCCGGTCCTGCGCGTCGCGGGCTGCGTCCTCGGCGGGGCGCTGGCCGTCACGCTGGTCGCGGTGAACGGGCGCATCGGCCCCTGGGAGGGGCTCACCGTCCTGGCCGTGATGTTCACCGGCACCGCCCTCTACCGTGCCGAGCGCCACCAGATCAGCCGGCGCACCGCGGCCCTCACTGCCGCGGCGGTCATGGCCGGCGCGATCGCGGCCGGCGTCTGGAACGCGAGCTCCAGCATGACCGCCGGCCAGGCGCAGGGGTTCGGGCTCTACTGGACGGGATCGATCGTGCTGGCCGCCATGACGTTCGCGGCGGGCTGGGCGCTGCGGTACCGGGCGATACCGAAATGGCTGACAGCGCTCGGCACCATGAGCTTCTCCATCTACCTGCTGCACTCCGTACTGCTGATGCTCTTCGACCAGTTCTTCGGCATGCCCGACCACGATGACCCGTCGCGCCTCCTGGTCTTCCTCGTGGTGCTGCTGACGGTGAGCTGGACGGCCCACCGTCTCGTCGAGGCACCCGGGCAGCGCCTCGGCCGCCGCCTCGCCCGCCGCCTGTCGCCGGTCCGGGCGAGCGCGCCGGCCGCTCCCCCGCAGGCGCCCTCCGGCACGGCCGGACAGCCCACGAGCTCCACCGGAGCCTGACGCACCGGCGCGGGAAATGGCGGGAGCGAAATAGGAGAATTACTCCTTTTTCACCTCAGCCCTCCACGGCAACCCTTCGGACAAGCCCTTCCAGAGGCGGTAAATGCCAGACCAACCCATTCAGTTATGACAGAATCTCCGCGATACGATCAAAGGAGTGGGATTGTTCGTCCATCGGGTTCTTCTCGCCGTTGCCTTCGCCCTCGCACCAATGATCACCGGCACTCCGGCCGCTCACGCGAGCACTCAGACGGGGCCGTGCAGGGCACAGAGCGGCGCGACCACCGGCACGATCGTCCCGCTCTACACCTACCCCGACACGAACTGGTCGGCCCTGCGCGCGGCCCATGACGCCCACCCGGGCGTACCGGTGATCGCGGTGGTGAACCTCGCCCATCCCGGGGGCCCCGGGACCGGCGACGACGCCGTCGTCCGCCGGCGGATCGCCGATCTCGTCTGCTCGGGGATAGAGGTCAGCGGCTATGTCGACACCCGCTATCTGCTGCGCCCGCTGAGCGAGGTGCGTGCGGAGATCAGCACCTGGAAACGCTCCTATCCGGTCACCGGGATCTTCCTCGACCAGATGGCCGACAATTACGACCACGGCAATCCGAATTCGCCTGAATTGTCGCAAGCCCAGATCGAGCAGAACGCCGACGTCTACCGCGGACTGACCGGCTACGCCCACAGGCTCGGTCTCTGGGACGTCATCGGCAATCCCGGAGTGGCGAGCTCCCAGACCTACCTCGACCGCAACGCCGTGGACATCATGGTGACGCGCGAGGGCAGAGGGGTGCCCGACGTCGCCGGGCAGCAGAGCTGGTGGTGGATGGGCAAGCCCGCTCTGCGCGACAGGACCGCGCTGCTGTCCTACGGCGTCGCGGCCGGCGAGGAGGGCGTCCAGCCGCTGAGCGGCGACCAGCTCTCCCGGCTCGGCGGGGCCTTCGGCTGGATCTACGTGACCGACCGGGACGGAGCCAACCCCTGGGAGGGCCTGTCGTCCTACTTCGACTCGCTGCTGGCGGCGCTGTCCGCCGGCTGACCGTCCATACCGCTCTGGATCCGTACGGGTTCGTGCGGCGCCAGCGCGTACGACGCCAGGCAGGACAGGAAGCCGCCGTGCAGCCGCGCCATCTCCGCGGCCGGCCAGCGCCTCCGGTCGAAGATCAGCTCCACCTCGAGGTCGTCGCCGGCGTGATCGACGTTGAACAGCGCGATCCCGGGCATGACGGAAGCCAGCATCGACCGGGTGTCCTGCGGGAAATCGAGGGTGACGCCGTCCACCGCCGACTCCAGGCCGGCACCGAACCGCTGGGGACGGTACTGCAGGAACATGCCGCGGAAATGGAGTCGCCGGTACAGCCGGGCCACCTCCGGGGACCGGTCGGCGACCGCCGACAGCGGGACGTTCTGATGCACGTAGGTGGCGAACGCGTCCACGGCGAGCGCCGACAGATGCGCGCTCCGGCTGGGCGCCCGCACCCGGTGACGGAAGGCGATCTCCTCGGTAAGCATCCCGACCGTGTCCTGGAACTCCGGCTGTCCTCTGCCGTGGACGATGCACATCGTGGTCACGTCGTCGTTCCCGGTCAGCCGGGCGACCGTCTCCTCGAAGGCCGCGATCGCCGCGTGGAACAGCGAACAGCGCGCCCCGCCGCAGACCTTCTCCAGCCGCCGGAGCAGATCGCGGTCGAATCGGTCCCGCAGGAAGGCCATCCGGTCGCCCTGGACCCCACCCGGGGGGACCCGGCCGAACGCGGGCGGCTCGGCGCCCGCCAGCCTCGCCGACCAGAAGTCGGCCGCCCGTGCGCCGATGCCGCCCGGCAGCCAGGTGCGCTCGTCCCCGAGGACGGCCTCGCGCCGGCGCCGGTAGTCGCCGAACTGCCGCCGGACCTCGGGCGGTCGTGCCTCCTCCCCCGCCGTGAGGTCCCGATAGCACGTCACGAAGTGCCGTACCACGATCTCCATGGAGGTGAAGTCGGCCACCGCGTGCGGCGCGGCCAGGTGGACGGCGAGCAGCCGTGGCGACTCCACGACCACCTCGACGCGGAACACCGGCAGCGCCGCCGGGTCCAGCGGGCGCTTCGCCCGCTCGTCCACGGTCGCCATCAGCCGCCCCGGGGCGGCGGTGTGCCGCCGCAGGCCCACCGCCCCCGGCGAGAACTCATGGACCAGTTGCCGATCCAGGTCCAGGTCGACGGTGGTGCGCAGGGCCTCGTGCGCCCGGCAGACGGCGTGCGCGGCCGCCTCCAGGTGGCCGAGGTCGTGCGGCCCCTCCATGACGATGGTGGCGTCCGTGATGACCGTCGGATCCGTCACCTTCCGCTGCGCCAGCGGGATCGGCGTCCCGAGGATCACAGGCCGGCCTTCACCTGCACGGCGTCCAGGATGCCGTCCCACAGCGCGAGCCGTGCCCTCAGCGCGGACCGCACCGTGTCGGCGCACTCGCCCCACTTGGTGGCGTCGTCGCCGCACAGGTCGATGAGCATCTGCATGGCCATCGGCGTGTGCTCGTCGGCGTCCACCTCGATGTGGCGGGCCAGGTAGTCCTTGAAGTACCCGAGCCGGCCGCCGGGGTCGTCGATGCCCACGATGTGCTCGAACATCTCGGGGATGAGATCCTCCCGCCCGAAGGCGAAGGCGGCGGCCTGGCAGTGGATCGGCGACGCGGAGATGATGTGCCACGTGCCGCTGACGAAGTCGGCGGCCGGCCGGGGCACCGGGGCGTTCTCCAGGGACTCCCAGAGGTCGCCGCCCGTGCGCAGTTCCTCGACGAACGCCGTGATCGCGGTGGTGTCCGCTCCGGCCTCGGCCATGCCCATCAGGTAGAGCTCGAAGTGGCTGATGTAGCCGCCCTCGAACTCGTCGCTCTCCTCGACGAGCACGATCTCGTTGATGAGACGGCGGCTGGCTCGCGGCCCGGAGGGGACCCACGGCACCTGGACGCAGGTCAGCTCGCGCTGGAGGTTCTTGAGCAGGGACATGAAGTCCCAGACCGCGAAGACGTGGCTCTCCATGAAGGTGGCGACGTCGTCCGGCTTGAACAGGTTGTTGTAGATGGAGTGTCCCACCACCTTGTCGCGCAGCGGCGCGATGGCCTCCTGGAGGCCGATCAGCCCTGGATGCGAGCTGTCGAAGTGATACCGAGACTGCATTTCCGCACTCCTTGCCCCGTGGAGCGCACCCCTAGACGCGCTCGAAGATGATCCGGGCCAGGCCCAGATTGCGGCGCTCGAACTGGCGCGCCGAAGATGACAGGTAATGGAGGTAGTCGGCGACGACCTCCGGGCCGACGACCTTTTCGGCCTCTGCCCTGCGGGCCAGAAGGGTCTCCCCCCACGTCCGGCAGGTGCGTACGTAGTGGTCCGGGTCGTTTCGCACGGAAACGACGTCGAAGGTGTTCTCGCTGCCCTGGATGACGTCGCTCAGCGGCGGCATCACCGACTCGGGGAAGATGCGCTCGATGACGAACATCATTTCCTGGACGGTCTGCCGGTCCAGGGGCCGCGCCCGGCCGGCGATGTTGGTCTGCAGCGCCAGCCGGCCGCCGCTCGGCAGCCAGTCGTGGCAGCGGGTGAAGAAGGCCCGGTATGCCTCCAGCCGTTCCTCGCGGTTCATACCGTGCTGGGCGAAGTGCTCGAACGCACCGAGGGAGACGATCGCGTCGTAGCGCGTGTCCTCGTGGTCCGCCCAGTTCTGGACGCGGATGTCGTAGCGCTCGTCGGCCCAGGCGCTCATGGACTCCAGCTGGGCGGAGCTGAGCGTGAGACCGACGACCTGCTGCACGCGCTGTTCCTCGACCAGGTGCCGCAGCATGCTCCCCCAGCCGCAGCCGATGTCGAGCACGCGTCGTGCGCCGGTGGCGCGGGCGCCCGTGGCGAGGTAGTTCAGCTTGCGCTGCTGCGCGCTGAAGAGGTCGTCGTCCGGCCCTTCCCAGAGGGCGCAGGAATAGGTGCGGCTGGGGTCCAGCCACAGTTCGTAGAACTCGTTGCCCAGGTCGTAGTGGTGCCGGATCGCGTCGCGCGACGCGCCCCTGTAGGTCTCCTGGGGCGTGGTCCCGGACAATGGGCTCATCGTGGTCTCCCGTTCATGTGGGCTCCAGCCGGACGGTGGCGATCGTGGGTAGGTCTTCGGCGAGCAGCAGCTGCCGGGCGCGGTAGCGCTGGATCTTGCCGCTGGGCGTCTTCGGAAGTGATCCGCGGGACAGGAACACGCATTCGTCCAGCGCGATGCCCGCCTTCGCCATGGCGATCCGGGCCGCGGCGTCGGCGATGACACCGTGGTCCGCGTCGCGTTTGCGGAGCTCCGCGACGAGCACCAGGCGGCCCTTCGGGCCCCCGCCGACGTCGATGATCGCCGTACAGCCGCGGTGGACGGGCTCGAGGGCGTCGACCGCCAGCTCGATCTCCCGGGTGTTGACGTTGCGGCCGCCGACGGAGATCACGTCGTCGCGCCGGCCGACCACGTACAGCTCCCCGTCCCGGTGGAAGCCCAGGTCGCCGGTACGGAAGCCGTCCGCCGTGAAACGGCTGCGGGTGCGTTCGGGGTCGCCGTGGTAGCCCATGGCCAGGCTGGGCGACCGGACCACCAGCTCGCTCACGGTCCCGGGCTCGGTCTCCACGACGTCGACGCCCCGGCACGGCGGGCCGCAACCGGTCAGCCAGGTGGCGGCCGGACCGCCGGGTTCGACCGGCACGATGCGGCCGTCGGCGAGTTCGACGCCGTCCACGGCGAGGAACCGCGGCTCCGCCTCGGGTGCGGTCGCGGCCACGGCCAGTGTCGCCTCGGCCATTCCGTACGCGGGCATGAAGACGTCCAGGGACAGGCCGCTGTCGCGGAAGGCCTCGACGGCGGCGAGCAGGGTGCTGCGCTCCACCCGTTCCGCGCCGATGATCCCGGTCCGCAGCGCCAGCCGCCGGTTGAGGCGCCGGCCGCGCTGGGCCCGCGCGGCGAGGTACACCGCCGTGTTCGTCCCCGCCGTCATGGTCCCGCCGAAGTCCGCGAGATCGCCGAACCAGCTCCGGCCGCCGAGCATGAACCGCTCCGGCGTGGACAGCACGAGCGGCATGTCGTAGGCCCAGGGGTACATCAGGCAGCCGAACATCCCCATGTCGTGGGAGAGCGGCAGCCACGAGACGACCTTCTCCCGGTCCGGGTCGGAGTCGCTCATGTCGAGGATCAGCGCGAGCTGCGCGGCGATCGCCCGTGGCGTGAGCATGCACCCCTTCGGGCTACCGGTGCTGCCGGAGGAGTACTGGATGAACGCCAGTTCGTCGTCGCCGGGGGGCTCCGCCTCCAGCGCCGGCCCGCTGCGGACGGACTCCCACGCCGTGAGGCCGGTCTCCGCGTGCACCCGGTCGGGGAACGCGCCCAGCAGGGCGCCGTCGGTGAGCAGGACCGGCGAGCCGACCCGCCGGCAGATGCCGACGATCTGCTCGACGTACTCCTCGGCGCTCATGCCCCGCGCCGGGACGGGCAGGGAGGCGACCGCGCCACCCGCCAGCCAGGTCGCGAGCGTGCCGCGCACCGCGAGCGGGGTGTTGGTGAGGATGGTGGCCACCCGGACGCCGGGGCGCACCCCGATCGCGCGCAGACCGGTGGCCATCCGGCGTGCGTCGGCGACCACCTCGTCCCAGCCGACGCTGGTGAACCGTGCACCGGTCCAGCAGTGGAACTGGCCGCGTCGGGCGGTGAGCAGCGATTCCCAGAGCGAGTCCATTTCTCCTACTCGATGTCGCCGGCGTCGACGGTGGTCTTCTCGGCCCTCCGCGGGCGTTCGGCGAGCGGCACCGGCGGCCTGGAGGGCGCGTGGCGGCCTCCTCCCGCGCGGGCCAGGCCCGCCGCCCGGGCCTCCTGGCGGTCCCGCTCTATCCGCACGACGTCCCAGGCGAGCCCGGTCCGGGCCAGCGCCCTGATGAACAGCGCGCTCAGGTCCGCCTCGTACCACCGCATCCCGTGGTTGGCCGCGCGCGGGAAGGCGTGGTGGTTGTTGTGCCAGGAGTCGCCGAAGGAGGGGATCGCCAGCCAGCCGATGTTGCGGGACTCGTCCGCCGTGCTGAACCGCCGCCTGCCGTGGAAGTGCCCGATGGAGTTGACGGCATAGGTGAGATGGCTGAGCAGGAACAGCCGCACCAGCCCGCCCCACAGGAAGCCGGTCAGGGCGCCCATCGGCCGGCCGCCGCTGAGCGCGAAGCCGAGCACGGCCGGTGCCAGCAGGCCGAGCAGGACGATGCCGATGAAGTGACCGCTGATCCAGCGCAGATGACGGTCGCGTACCAGGTCCGGGCAGTACCGGACCGGGTCCGACGTCAGGCTCTCGTCGAGCAGCCAGCCCAGGTGGGCGTGCCACAGCCCCTTGAGCACGGCCATCCGTCCCCGCTCGCCGTGGAAGTAGGGGCTGTGCGGGTCGCCGTCCCGGTCGGCGACCCGGTGGTGGCGCCGGTGGTGCGCGGCCCAGATGATGGCGGGCCCCTGCCCGGCGATGGTCCCGGCCACGGCGAGGGCGTCGTGGATCGGCCGGTGGGTCTTGAACGCCCGGTGCGCCAGGAGCCGGTGGAATCCGGTGCTGATGCCGATCCCGGCGATGGAGTACATCACCACCAGGCAGACCAGGTCGCTCAGCCCGAAGGCGTGGTTCCACAACAGGGCCATCGCCGCCAGCACACCGAGCAAGGGCGTGATGGAGACGACCAGGATGAACAGTCGATGTTCCCTTCCGTCCACGGCGTACCTCCTCAGTTCAGGTTGGGGGACCCGGCCGTCGTCGGGATGATGAGCGGCCTGCGCACGGAGAGCCCGAGCCCGGCGGCGACCGCCAGCACCGAGACGGCTCCGCAGAACAGATAGACGTGCAGGAAATCGCCGAGTGCCGCGACCGCGTGTCTGGGCAGGATCGCGGCCAGCGCGGCGACGCCGAGCGCGCCGCCGACCTGCCGGGCGGAGGTGTTGAGCCCGATCGCCCCGGCGAACCGCAGCGGGTCCACCGCCAGGGCGGCCGCGCTCGCCACCCCGGTGGCCAGCGCGCCCATCCCGATGCCGACGAACAGCCCGGTCGGCAACCAGAAGGTGAGGAACCGCGGCTCGGTGGTGAGGCCGAGGTGGATCCACACCACCGTGATGGCCATGATCAGCGCCCCGCCGGCGACCGCCGCCTGCGGGCCGTACCGGGCGATCACCCGGGACGACAGCAGGGCGGTGAGCGCCGCCGTGACGGCGCCGGGGCTCTGGGCCAGCCCGGCTTCGAGCTCGGAGTAGTGCCAGACCTGGGTGAGGAACAGGATTCCGACCAGCAGCCACGGGAGCAGGGCCGCGCCGTACAGGAAGGACGCCACGTTGGCGATCGCGAACCTGCGGCTGCGCCACAGTGAGGTCTCGACGGCCGGCACGGGGTGCCGGGTGGACCGGTACAGGGCCAGCCCGAGTGCCGCCGCGCCACCGGCGACCGCGCCGATGGTACGGGCGTCGCTCCAGCCCCAGTCCTGCCCCTGGGTCAGGCCGAGCACCATCCCCCCGACCCCCGCGCCCAGCAGGGCCGTGCCGAGCAGGTCCGGCCAGCGGCCGCCGGCCGCGCTGGTGCGGGGGACCGTCAGGACGCCCGCGAGCAGTGCCAGCCCGAGCGGCACGTTGATGTAGAACAGCGAGCGCCAGTGCAGGGCGTCGACGAGCAGCCCGCCACCGCTGGGGCCGACCGCTGCCGCCACCGCGCTCGCCGCGCCCCAGAGCCCGATGGCGCGGGCCTGCCGTTCGGGGGCGGTGTGGCGCAGCAGGAGCGCCAGCGAGGCCGGCACCATCGCCGCCGCGCCGGCGCCCTGCAGGCCGCGGCCGAGGAACAGCAACGGGAGGTTCGGCGAGACCGCGCAGATCAGTGAGGACACCGTGAACAGCCCGGTGCCGGCCAGGTACAGCGCGCGGCAGCCCACCACGTCGGCGAGCCGCCCGGCCGGGGCCAGCAGGGCCGCCAGCAGCACCACGTACAGCGTGATGATCCAGGTCAGGTCGGCCACGGAGGCGGACGGGTGGTCCGTGCCCAGGTCGGGGACGGCCAGGTTGACGACCGTCGCGTCGAACATCGCCAGAAACGCCGCCCCCGTGGCGAGCAGCGGCACCACGGCCCCGCCGGGGCCTGTCCCGGTGACACTGTTCGTGGTCACGGGCGCACCTCCTTTAGTGGGTCTGGCCGGACGCCGTGAACGCCTTGTCCAGGGCTTCGAGCGCCCGCTCGATCTCCGCTCCGGTCGCCACCATGGGCGGCAGCAACCGGATGGTGTGCGGCGAGCTGAGGCAGGGCGAGACGAGCAGGCCGTGGGCCGCCAGCTCGGCCAGGACCGTCTCGGCCGCGGGAGGACGGAGCTCGATGCCCCACAGCAGGCCCGTCCCGCGGACGTCGGTCACCAGGTCCCGGTGGGTGTCGCCGAGCGCGCGCAGCCCCGCCTCGATCTCCGCGCTCACCTGGCGGCCCCGCTCGGCGAAGTCGTCGATGGCGGTGAGCGCCGCCGCACCGGCGGCGCACGCCAGCGGATGCCCGCCGAAGGTCGAGGTGTGCCATGCGGCGTTCTCGATCAGCGGCTCGTAGAGCTCGGAGGTGGCGACCATCGCCGACAGCGGGACGACGCCGCCGCCCAGGGCCTTGCCGAACAGCACGGCGTCGGGTTCCCATCCCTGGGCCCGCGCGACGGAGAAGTCACCGCAGCGGCGCAGGCCCACCTGGATCTCGTCGCTGATGACGAAGGCGCCGGCGGACCGGGCGTCGGCCGCCCAGCGGGCGGCGATCCCGGGATCCAGCGGCCACACGCCCCCCTCGCCGCGGATCGGCTCGACGATCAGCGCGGCGACGTCTCCCGCGGCGGTCTCCCGCGCGACGGCGTCCGGATCGGAAGGCGGGAGGTGCGTGACGTGGACGAGCAGCGGCTCCAGCCCGGAGTGGAACACCGGGGCGTGCGTCAGCGCGAGCGCCCCGAGCGTCTTGCCGTGGAAGGCGCCCTCCACGGCCAGCACCCGGGTCCGTCCGGTCGTCCGCCTGGCCAGCTTGACGGCCACCTCGACGGCGTCGGCGCCGTCGCTGCCCAGCCACACCCGCGACAGCTCCGGCCCGCACCGCTCCTGGAGGCTCCGGGCGAACTCGATCACCACCGGGTTGGCCAGGGCCCGGGTCGCCGTGGGCATCGTCCCCAGCAGGCCCGTCACCGCCTCGACGACCTGCGGGCAGCCGTGCCCGAGCAGGGTGACGCCGTACGAGCCGAAGTCCACGACCTCCCGGCCGTCGGACAGCCGTACGGTCGCGCCCGCGGCCGCCACCTCGTGCGCGCCCTGGCCCGCCAGCTGGTACGCGATCGCGAGCGCCGGGGGCAGGTGCCGCCGCATCGTCCGGAAGACCGAACCACGTGGGCCGCTCATCGGAACCAGAGCTCGCCGCTGTCCAGGGCACCGCGGTAGCGCTGGGCCACCGCGATTCGATTGATCTTGAGTGTGGTCGTCATGAGCCCGTTCTCCCTGGTGAACTCTTCCCTGGTGAACAGCGTCCGCATGATGCGCGACGCGGACGGAAGCCCGGCGTTGATCTGCTCGATGCGCTTGCGGATCCGCTCGGCGGCGTCGTCGTCGGCATGCCCGCGCAGCGCGACCACCACGCCGACGTAGTCGAGGTCGCCCCCGCCCACGAGGACGGCCTGGGCGACCCCCGGGTCGGCGAGGATCCGCTGCTCCAGCGGCGACGGAGCGATCTTGTAGCCGGCCCTGGTGATGATGATGTCCTTCTTGCGGCCGATGACGTACAGGAAGCCGTCGTCGTCGAACCGGCCGAGGTCACCGGTGGCGATCCAGCCGTCCGCCCGGTAGGTGGCCGACTCGACGTCGGCCGGTTCGCCCAGGTAGCCGGGGCTCTGCGGGCGCGGCCAGCGCACCAGGATCTCGCCGTCGCCGGCTATCCGCACGGAGCCGGCGAACACCGGCCTGCCGACCGAGCCGATCCGGTTGGCGTCCGGCCGGTTCCAGGCGATGAAGCCGGACTCGGTGAGCCCGTAGAGCTGGAACAGCGGGAGCCCGGCCATCGCGAAGACCTCCGCCGTGGACCTGCGCAGGGGCGCCGATCCGCTGAGCATGAGCCGCATGCGCCCGCCGTAGGCCTCGTGCGCCTGGCCGAACACCCGGCGCAGCGCGGCGTGCCGCGCCCGGCCGGGCAGCAGCGTGCGGATCACCCGCGACAACCCGCGGAGCAGGGCCTTGAGCGGCGCCGGCCGGCTGCTGAAGCGGTTCTCCAGGATCTCGTAGAAGGCCGGCGGCCCACCCATGATCGTCGGCTTGGCCTGCTTCATCACCGCGAACATCAGCGGGGACGGCTCGACCACGATCGCGTCGAACCCGTACCAGATCGCGGAGTAGAGCATGATCCGCTGCTGGAACGTCGACAGCGGCAGGCCGACGAGTATCGCGTCGTCGGGACGGAAGGCGTAGTGGTTGTCGAACTCCGCCAGGCAGTCCTCGGTGGCCACCCGGCTGATCTGGATGGCCTTGACCGCTCCGGTGGTGCCGGAGGAGAACACGATCGAGAACACGTCGGGATCCAGTGCCGGCGGTCGCGGGCGAAGCTGGATCTTGTGGTCGTCGTCCCAGGTCAGGGCCAGTGGCGCCGCCCAGTCGGGGATCGCGCCGTCCGGCCCGGCGCACAGGTCGTCGTCGGCCAGCAGGAGCTCCAGCTCGTAGCGCTCGGCCAGCTCGGCCGGCGGCAGTCCCGCGAACTCCGCCACAGGCAGGGTCACGGTGACACAGCCCAGGCCGAGCAGCGCCAGCTCGTGCACCACCCAGGTGTAGGAGTTGGCGCCCCAGAGGCCGACCCTGGTGCCCTCCCGCACCTGCGCCGCCGCCAGCCGGTCCTGGACCCGCCGGACGTCGGCGTGCAGGGCGGGATAGGGGCGGCGTACGAGCTCGGTCCCGTCGAGGTGGTGGATGGCACCGCCGGTCAGCTCCGCGAGCCGGGGGACCAGATCCGCCAGTTCCCGGCAGCCGGTGCCGGCTCCGCTCTCAGTTCTTGCCATGGGTCAGGCTCTCCATTACGGCGACGAGGTCATCGATCGTCTGGATGGACGGGCCGTGCTCCGCGATGGCCGCGAGGTCGACGCCGAGGTCCTCGTGCAGCCGGACGGCCAGCGCGACTATGGACAGCGAGTCCATCCCGAGGTCGTCCTGGAGCCGCAGGTCCCCCCGCAGCGTCATGGCGGCGATCTCGGGCCGGACCTGGCCCAGCAGCGCCGTCACCCGCCGGCGCACGTCACGTTCGCGGAAGAGCTTCATCGCGGGTCTCCAGGGCCGTGGGCGAGCAGCTCCCGGAACGAACCGAAGGCGGTACGCATCGCGTCCACGCACGAGGGCGGGAGCATCGGCAGTTCGAACGAGCCGTGGATCAGGCCGTCGAACCGGTGCGCCACCACCGGCACTCCGGCCGCGGCCAGGGCCGCCGCGTAGGTCTCTCCCTCGTCGCGCAGCGGGTCGTACTCGACGGTGACCACCACCGCCGGGGGAAGCCCGGCGAGGTCGCCGAGCAGCGGGGAGGCCAGCGGCGAGACCGCGTCGGCCTCCGTCTCGAGGTAGCACCTCCCGAACCAGCGCATGGCGTCGGCGGTCAGCAGGTACCCCTCGGCGTACCGGTGCCGGGAGGGATAGTCGCCGTCCGCGGTCAGATCGATCACCGGGTACACCAGCAGCTGGGCGCAGAGGGGCGGTCCCCCCTCGTCACGGCAGACCTGCGCCACGACGGCGGCCAGGTTGCCGCCGGCGCTGTCGCCTGCGACCGCGATCCGGCCGGGCAGGCCGCCGAGCACGCCCACCTCGGCGGCGGCCCATCGGACGGCCGCGACACAGTCGTGCACGGGCGCCGGGAACGGCCACTCCGGCGCCCGCCGGTAGCCGACGCTGACCACCACGGCCCCCGTCTCCCGGCACAGCCACCGGCAGTGGTTGTCGTGGGTGTCGAGGTCACCGATGACGAAGCCGCCGCCGTGGAAGAACACGATCGTCGGCGCGGGCAGGTCGCGGTCCGGCCGGTAGACGCGCACCGGCAGCTTCGCCCCGTCGAGGTCGATCAGCAGGTTCCCGGTGCCGCGCACGGGTGCCACCGAGACCGGTGACCGCGCGGCGACGGTGAGGGCCCGGAAGGCCGCCCGGGCCTGCTCCGGGCCGGGCTGGCCGGGCTGGCCGGGGCCGCGCCGGGCGCCCAGGGTCAGGATCGCCTTGATCGTCGGATCGAGCGGCACCCTGCCCGCGCGCATCGCCTCGTGCCCGATCACGAGGCGGCGTCGGTCAGCCGGAGCAGGACCCGCGGCCGGCGCTCCTCGTCCCGGATGAATCCGAAGACGATCGAGTCACCGTCACGGCTGGTCACCACCGTCGTCCGGTCGTCGCCGACGAACTCGTACCGGTACCAGCCCTGCCAGACCGGCCGATCCGGCAGCGCGATGCCGGCGTCGGCCAGCGCGTTCTCGGCCCGCTCCGCGTACCGCGGGAAGGACACATGGTCGTTGGTCACGTCGCACTCCCGGGCGGTCCACCGGAACCGCATGCTCGCCACCGGCTCGCCCGGCACCGGCGGCGGATCGACCGGCGGCAGCTCCTCCAGCGGGCAGTCGAGGCCGTCCGGCGGCGCGGTGGCGACCCTGGGCGCCCCGCCACCGAAGTCGATCCACAGGCTGTGCGAGGTCAGATCGGCGATGACGGCTCCGTCCCTGTCCCTCCGCACCCGCAGGGCGTCGACGAATCCGTACTCGGGATCGCGTCCCGGCCGTTCCCTGCGGCCGTGGGTGATCTCGTGCTCGACGGTCACCTTGTCGCTGGGCCGGCATCCCGCCTCGAGGCTTCGCACCGTGGTGCTCCGTGCGACGAGCGCGTGCTTCTTCGTGGTCCAGAACTGCTCGCGGGTCATTCCCGACACCGGGAGCCACCATTGCGGGCCGGTCCCCTCCATGAAACGGAAGAGCTCCCCCTGCTGCAATGTGCCCCGCCCCGTGATCCCATAGAAGACCAGGCACTCGGCCGAACTCAGCACGCCCAGATGATGTTGCCGATCATTCACTGAATTCACCTGTCCCACCGGATCCCCCCATCGCGATGGCATCGTCGATCTGCTTCTTCCGCTGGATGAGCTCATCCCGCTCGATCTCTTGTGCGATGCTCTCGTCGGCCGCCGTGATCGCGTCCCCGTCCATTTTCGCGAAGCGCAGGAGACCGAGCTGCCCCAGCCCTTCCCGCATCCGCGGGCCGAAAAGATTGATGCTCTTCAGCGCCGGCACGATCCGCGAGAAGAGCCGGTACCGGAACACGCGAAGTGCCGCGGACCGTTTGGTCAGCTCCATGCATTCTTCCGCATTGAGATCGAGGTTCTGCCAGAGTTCCTGACCGGCGAAACGCTCTTTCAGTACATAGCACGCCTCAATGGCGAAGTCCTCGCGCTCGCGGCGCTCCGCGTCGGTGAGGTCCTGGTAGTAGTCCCGGAGCGCGATCTGGCCGAAGGCGACGTGCCTGGCCTCGTCCGCCAGCACGTAGGCGTTGAACGCCTTCGCCAAAGGATCGGTCATGAGGTCCCGCTGGATGCTGAACGAGGCCAGCGCCAGACCCTCGATCAGCACCTGCATCCCCAGGTAGGTGAAGTCCCACCGGCTGTCGCGCACGATCGTGTCGAGCAGTCCCTGCAGGGACCTCGTGATGCCGTACCTGACGCCGATCTTCTCGCTGAGGTACCGGTCGTACGCCTCGACGTGCCTGGCCTCGTCCATGACCTGGGTGGAGGCGTAGAACTTCGCGTCGATGCCGGGCACCATCCGCACCACCTGGGCGGCGCACACCAGTGCCCCCTGCTCACCGTGCAGGAACTGCGAGTACATCCAGCCCGCCGTGTGCCGGCGCACCACCGACCGCTCGGACTCCGGCAGCCGGTCCCACAGCTCGGAGTCCGCGATCCAGATCAGTTCGTCGGGCATCCCCAGCGGATCACCCGGGTCGACCTCGTGGCTCCAGTCGAGCCGCACGTCCGCGTCCCACTGCCGGCGCTTGCCCTTGGCGTACAGGCCGAGCAGCCTGTCGGACCGCTGGTCGTAGTCCCAGGTGAACAACGCGTCGCCGCCCACGGGCACGGCCCAGGTCCCGGCCAGCCGCGCCAGGTGCTCCGGTCCGTCCGGGCCTGCCGGCTCCATCGGCGTCATCGCTCCTTCCGCACGGGGCATCGCCGCTTCACGCCTGGTGGAATTCGGCGAGCGCCTCGTTCGCCACCGTGACGATTTCGCCGATGGTCGTGATGCCGAGGGCCTTGGCCAGATCGAATTCGAAGTCGTGTTCGTCCTCAATGGCGAAGACGATGTCGGCGACCTGCAGACTGGAGAGTCCGAGACGATCCAATTCCGTGTCGGCGGTGAGATCCAGGTGAGAAGGAAGCTTGTTGCGCAGCTTCTTCCTAATCATGTCGAGAACCTCTTCAAGCACGATCACGGCAACCTCTTTCCTGGATGCTCGACAGGCAGGGTGAACGAAAGGCGACCACCCGGGCGGCCTTGATCAGAATTGTTCCCCTGCCTGAGATTGTGTGGGATCTCGCGGACGGCTGACAAGGGCCGCCGGAGTCACGTGAACCGTCAGTGAACGTGCTGTGGATCGCTTTAACACCGGCTGAGGACCGGCCTGCCCGACCATGGAATCTGCACGCGGTCGGCCATTGCCGCCGACGGCGATGTCAGGGGAATCGCTGATCTTCAGAGGGGTCCGGAACAGCATGGAGTTGCTGCGCTTCGCGTTCGGAGACGACCGGCTGAGCGTCCGTGACATGGTCGAGGACGACATCGAGGGGTTCGTGTCCTACTGGCACGACGGGGTGGCCGATCTGGACTTCCTCGGTATCGACCCGGTCAGGCTCGGCGGCCGCGACGACACCCGGGCGCGGTTCCGGCGGTTCTGCCGCCGCGACGGGGGCCGCGACGAGGCGGTGGGGTTCACCTTCGTCCGCGACGGCACCGTGATCGGCTACACGAACATCAACATCTTCGGGCGGCCGAAGGGCTACGTGCACGTCCACCTGACCGACCCGTCGGCACGCAGGCGCGGGATCCTCTCCGCGATCCTCTGGCACAGCCTGCCGGTGCTGGCCGACCACGTCTTCACCGAGTACCCGATCGACGGCCTCGTGCTCGAGACGCGGACCCGGAACGTCGGGATCAACCGGGTCGTGCAGAGCATCGGCCTGCTGCCCCGGGCGACCGTTCACCTGGACGATCCGGACGGCCTCGCCGGACCCGGCGAATTCTCGATCTACGACCTCGATCCCCTGGTCATCAAGGCGCTGCTCACCGACCATCACGCCCTTCCCGAACACACCGGAGGCTCCCTGTGATCGAAACCGATCCGCCCGTCGCGGCGCTGGACGCGGACGTCGAGTACCGGCTCCGCCTCATCCGCGACGACGCCGCCCACGACGACCTCGCGGTCGCGCTGGGGTTGCTCGCCGCGGGGTTCTCGACCCTGCCCCCGTCCGCCGGACCGGAACTGGACCGCGCGACCGTCGACGGCGTGCTCGGCCGGGCCGGCGATCGGCGCTCGGTCATGTACGACCTGTGGTACCGAATGAAGATCCCCTTCGGCGAGGCGGAGCTGGACTCCTGGTACGTCCTCGCACTGGCGGTCGGGCGCACCCGCGGGGACCTCGCCGCGGCCCTGGAGCTGCACAGCGAGGTGCTGCAGCGGCTCGCGGCCGACCGGAACCCGAAGGCCGTCTTCGCCGACGAGTTCGGCCTCACCGGTCCCGTACAGGAGGGCGGCGAGCAGGAGTTCGCCGCGGCGGTGCTGGCCGGGCAGCCGTTCTGGTGCGGCCGGCCGCGGCCCTGGCGGGCGGATCTGCGGCAGCGGGCGCTGGACGGCTGGACCGCCATGCGCGAGGAGGAGCTCCCGGTGCTGCTGCTCGAGCTCAAGCAGCGCATCGAGGGGCTGGAGCAGATCAGGTTCTTCGTCCGCGGCGAGCTCCTGGACAACCGCCAGGTCGGGGCGGTGCTGCTGTCCTGTGTGCGCACCCGTCCCGGGGAGTGGGCGGACGGCCCGCTGGCGGTCGCCACCCTCGCCTGGATGTGGCGGGAGGCGGGCTTCTGCCTCCAGGAGCTGAATCAGTCGATCATCTCCATGCCGATGGTGTTCGACTTCGTGGTCCGCCGGCTCCGCGACTACGAGGGGCTGCTCGCCGCCGCCCCGGCGGCCCTGCCCGCCGCCCCGGCCGACCTCGCCCGCCTGCTGGGGCGGCTGCGCGCCGGCATCGAGCGGGACCATCTGCGCTGCCTGCAGTTCGACGGCGGGAACTGGGAACGGCGGGAGTTCCTGGTGCCGCGCTCCGCCTGCGAGCGGCTGCGCCCCCTCCCGGCCGACCTCCGCCGGCGGCTCGAGGAGGCGTTCGGCACGGCACTGGCCGGGGACGGCCCGCAGGTGTGGGCCGACGCCGTCGACAACGCCGTGGCGGCGGGCCGCACGCCGACCGACGTCATCAAGACGCTGGCGCACTGGGCGGCCGCCGACACCACGCTGCCCGTCGACTACGCGATCTGCACGGTGCCGATGGGCGTCAAGCTCGACGCCCCCTGGACGCTCGAGTACGAGGACGTGTTCTGCTACACGGCCTTCAGCGAGGCGTTCGACCGGGACGCCGAGGGCGTGCCGTTCGACTTCGTCGGGATCTCCAACGCGATCGGCCAGCGGCTGCGCTACAACGCGGTGAAGAAGGCGCAGAACTACACGCTGCTCCGGCGGTTCAAGGCCCAGTCGTTCAACCTGCCGGACATCGCCGTCGCCGAGGACGCCAACCACGGCGGGCACCGCGCCGCCGGCATCCGGCTGAGCTGCCGGATCCCCACCTACATCCGGTACGAGGGGATCGTCTGGAAGGGCCTGGCCGACATCCGGCTCAACCGCACCTTCTACCGGGAGCACCGGGAGTTCCGGCCCTCCGACATCCCGGCGGCCTCCCGGCTCGCCGAGTGGCTCGGCTGGATCGCCGACGCGACGTACGCCCGGGGCCTGAAGTTCGACCCGGCCTACGGCAAGAAGCTGACCCGGACGGAGGAATCGTGAACGCGCCGGTGCGCCTGGACGACGGCCGGCTGGTCGTGCGGCACGAAGCCCGTGAGTACGTCATCCCAGATCACTGCCCGCATCGCGGAGCACCGCTCAGCGAGGGATACCTCAGCGGGCCCTTCCTGCGCTGCGCCTGGCATGGCGCCACCTTCGACATCCGTACCGGCGAGCGGCTCCGCGGACCCATCTGTCCCAATCTGCCTACTCCGAAAGGTGACAGCTGATGGCATTCGTGATCACCCAACCCTGCGAGGGAGTCAAGGACGGGGCGTGCGTCGACGTGTGCCCCGCCGACTGCATCGAGACGACCGAGGTCGCCGACCAGTACTTCATCGACCCCGAGCGCTGCATCGACTGCGACGTGTGCGTGACCGTCTGCCCGGTCGACGCCATCTACCGCGACACCGAGGTTCCCGGCGAATGGGAGTCCTACATCGGCAAGAACGCCGGCTTCTTCGCACCCCAGGACGTCTCCCGGGACGCCTCGTGACGACCCATGTGCAGGGACCCGAGCTCGTCATCCTGTCGTGGGCGGACAGCGAGATCGGTTCCGACCTCACCCGCCTGACGGTTCCGCACGGTCCGCGACCGGTCACGATGGCCGGGACCGCGAACGCGACCGGCCAGCCGCTGGTCGGCAACGGCGCCATCGGCGCGGACGTCATCAGGTTGTCGGCCGGAGGCGGATTCGCGCCGCACACCCACCCCGGCCACCACATCCTCGCGGTGATCGCGGGAGTCGGGACGATCACCTACGGCGGCCGGATCCACCGGACCGAGGCGGGCCAGGTCTATCTGGTCGAGGGGGCGGTCCCGCACGCGGTCGGCGCGGTCACCGACCACCTCATCCTCGCCGTCGGCGCGCCGCACAAGCCGGTGCACTCGACGGAGCGGATGGAGCTGGTGCCCTACACCGAGGTGCTCGCGCCGGACGGGGACCTGGACTGCACGATCTGCGCCCTGTCGGCCCGGCTGCCGGACCTGCCGCACGACCTCGGCTGCCCGCACTGCCCCTGCGTGACGTGCGCGGGGGTGCCATGACCGCGCTGGACCTCGTCGATCCGCGGACCGGCACCGTCCGGGGGCAGTGCCCCGACGGCGACGAACACGCCGTCGCGGAGGCCGTGGCGGCCGCTCGGGGCGCCGCGCCCGGCTGGTCGGCGCTGACCGTGCGCGAGCGCGGCCGGCGGCTGCTGAGCCTGGCCTCGCACCTGGAGGAGCGTGCCGAGACCTACGCCGGGCGGGAACGGGCCGGCACCGGTAAGCCGCGGGAGCAGGCGCTCGAGGAGGTGGCGCTGGCCGCCGATCTGTTCCGCTTCTACGCGGGCGTGGTACGGGGAGAGCTCACGCCGGCCGCCGGCAACCTCGTACCCGGGCACGAGAGCTGGGTGCGCTGGGAGCCGTGCGGGGTGGTGGCGGCGATCGTGCCGTGGAACTACCCGCTGCTGATGGCGGCCTGGCGGTGCGCCCCGGCCCTCGCCGCCGGCAACACGGTCGTGCTCAAGCCGGCCGAGTCGACGCCCGACTCGGCTCTGCTGCTCGCCGACGCCACCGCGGAACTCCTGGGCCCGGGCGTGCTGCGGACCGTGACCGGGGGGCGGCGGTGCGGCCGCCACCTGGTCGAGGCGGACGTGGACGCGATCGCCTTCACCGGCAGCGCGCACGCCGGCCAGGACGTGGCGCGGCGGGCGGGCCTGCGGCGCATCAGCCTGGAGCTCGGCGGCAACTGCCCGGTCATCGTGTTCCCCGACGCCCCACCCGGGACCTGGCAGGCGCTCGCCGACGCGGTGACCTACAACGCCGGGCAGAGCTGCGCGGGACCCGCCCGGGTGATCGCCGTCGGCACCGGTCACGACGAGGTCGTCGACCGGCTCTCGGCGGCGCTGACCGAACGCTCCGCCGGCACGGACTTCGGGCCGCTCAACAACGCGGCCCAGGCCGACCGCTACGACCGCCTCGTCGGCAAGGCCGAGGCGGGCGTCCGCAGCGTGGGCGCCGTCGCGGTCGAGGCGGCGGAGAGCGCGGGGTACTGGCGGCCGTCCTGTGTGCTGGCGGACCTGCCGGCCGACGACCCGGTCATCGTGGAGGAGGTGTTCGCGCCGGTGCTCACCGTGCAGCGTGCGGCGGACGTCGCCGAGGCGCTCCGGCTGGCCGGCAGCGTGCCCCAGGCCCTCGCGGCGAGCGTCTGGTCGGGCGACCTCGAATCGGCCCTGCGCGTCGCCAGGGGCGTGCGCGCCGGGGAGGTCTGGGTCAACTGCCATCTGGTGCAGACCGCGGAGCTTCCGCACGGCGGACGGGGCGCCTCCGGCGGCGGGACGGACCTGAGCGTGCTGGCACTGGCCGAGTACCAGCGGCCCAAGACCGTCACCGTCAACCTGGCGACACGTTGAGGAGGGCGTCGCCGGAGAGAATGCGGCTGTGCATGCCCTGCAGGTCGCTGCTCGGCTCGAGACCGATGTTCTCGATCAGGATCGTGCGGAACTCCCGGTAGGCGGAGAGCGCCTCCGCCTGTCGGCCGTCCCGGTACAGCGCGAACATCAATAGCCGCCACAGGCGCTCGCGCAGCGGCTCCCAGCTCAGTGCCATCCGCAGGTGGTCGATGGCCTCGTGGTTGCGGCCGAGCCGGAGGCAGAGCGCCGCGAGGTCCTGGATCGCCGCGATGCGCTTCTCGTGCAGCCGGGTCGCGGCGTCGCGCAGCGGACCCCCCTCGTACGACAGGTCCTGGAGCGCGTCGCCCCGCCACAGCCCCAGCGCCTTGCGCAGCAGGTCGATGCGGTGTGAGTCGTCGTTGCCACTCGCCGCGCCGGCCGTCTGGAAGAGCTCCTCGAACAGCAGGACGTCCACGAAGTCCGGTCGCACCGCCAGCTGATAGCCGCGGGGAACGGTCTCGATGACGGCGCCGGCCTGATCGACAATGGGCCGGATGGCCGACACGTACGTCTTGAGATTGCCTTTCGCGAACCGCGGCGGATCGAGCGGCCACATACCGTCGACGAGCTGGTCCATCGAGACGGCATGGTTGGCGCGCAGCAGCAGCAGGCCCAGCAGCTGGCGATGTTTTGTACGGTTGAGCCGGATGCAGCAACCATTCGGGTCGTGTACCTCCAGGTTGCCGAGCAGCAGAAATCTCATCGTTGATCTCCGATCGAGCAACGGTGTCCCTGTGGGCCGGAAAGACAGGCCCAAAGCAAGATCGAGTAAGGTGAATTGGAGCAGACCGCCCGGTCGAGAGTCGACGGGGTCACGATCTGAAACGGCATGCCGACACATGGTGGCGCCGGTGCCCACTGGATAACTTCAGCAGCAAGAACTTCTCAAACCCCCGGTATGAGCCCCCTGGTTACTTATGGCCAAAGAGATCTGACATGACCGTAACATCGGAACTCATACCTCACCACCTGGCGAACCCATTAATGATCACTGTTCGCATGGTCGGCGATCAATAATGTTGACAACTAGTAAGATTTCCACTAAGGGGCCGCAATTGGCGCGTTGCAGCCTGCGCGCCGCCGCCCCGGGCAGCCGCGCCCGGCGGCGGAGGGCCCCGCACCTTGTCAAACGTTCGCGACCGTCGTTCGGCGAAGAGTCAGCACCTGTCACCACTAATGGATCTGTGGCCGGTTTAGGTCATGACCGTGCCCGCTTCGGAGGGCACTCACCGACCGATGATTCCGACAATTCCGGGCGGATAAGTGGCGCTCCGAGCCCCGAAATGCACCCGGACTGGATCCGGTACGACCCGATTCAGGATAGGTCGATCTCTGGGTAAAGGGGGTGTTTGGCGAGCAGGTCGGCGGCGCGCTCGGCCACCTGACTCGCGATTCCGTCCTGCAGGGTGTAACGCACCGGGGATCGTTTCCCGTCCGGCGCGGTGCCCGGGCTGGTGTGCCGGAGGACCGTGTCCATGAGCTCGGCGACCTCCTCCATCTCGGCGACACCGAAGCCTCGCGTGGTGAGCGCCGGAGTACCGATGCGGACGCCACTGGTGTACCAGGCTCCGTTGGGATCGTTCGGGATGCTGTTGCGGTTGGTGACGATCCCGGCGTCGAGCAGCGCGGCCTCGGCCTGGCGTCCGGTGAGTCCGTAGCCCGAGACGTCGATGATCACGAGGTGATTGTCCGTGCCGCCCGTGACCAGGGTGGCGTCGTGGCGCAGCAGGCCCTCGGCCAGCGCGGCCGCGTTGTTCAGGATGCGCTGGGCGTAGTCGCGGAACTCCGGCCGCCCGGCCTCGGCCAGCGCGACGGCCTTGGCCGCCATCACGTTGGGCAACGGGCCGCCGAGGATCATGGGGCAGCCGCGGTCGACGTACGGGGCGAGTTCCTCGTCGCACAGGACCATGCCGCCGCGCGGGCCCCGGAGGGACTTGTGGGTGGTGGTCGTGACGACCTGGGCGTGGGGTACGGGATCGAAGTCGCCGGTGATGACCTTGCCCGCGACCAGGCCCGCGAAATGGGCCATGTCCACCATCAGCGTGGCCCCGACCTCGTCGGCGATCTCGCGCATGATGCGGAAGTTCACCAGCCTCGGATACGCGGAATAGCCGGCCACGAGAATGAGCGGCCGGAACTCGCGGGCGGCCGAGCGTACGGCCTCGTAGTCGAGAAGGCCGGTCTCCGGATCCGTCCCATAACTGCGCTGATCGAACATCTTGCCGGAGATGTTGGGACGGAAGCCGTGCGTGAGATGGCCGCCCGCGTCGAGTGACATTCCGAGCATCCGCTGGTTACCGAACGACTCGCGCAATTGCGCCCAGTCCTGCTCAGTCAGGTCGTTGACATTCCTGACCCCGGCCCGCGCCAGCGCCGGGCTTTCCACCCGCTGGGCGAGGACGGCCCAGTAGGCGACGAGGTTGGCGTCGATCCCGGAATGCGGCTGGACATAGGCGTGTGCGGCACCGAAGAGTTCCCGGGCGTACTCGGCCGCGATCTGCTCCACCGTGTCGACATTGCGGCATCCCGCGTAGAAGCGACGGCCGACGGTGCCCTCGGCGTATTTGTCGCTGAGCCAGTTCCCCATCGCCAGCAGGACGGCCGGAGAGGCGTAGTTCTCACTCGCGATGAGTTTGAGAGAGGAGCGCTGGTCCTCGATCTCGGCGTGGATGGCATCGGCGATACGCGGCTCGACCTTCCTGATGACCTCTATTGAGCTTCGGAAGGCGGTCGATTCGGATGCGCCCTGCCCGGGGAAAGCGTCCATGGCGGCCTCCTGGATCATGTGGGAATCGTGCGGCGTCGGTAACCGGTCTGAGCATAGGCGACCTTTACCGGCCCCATCGGCTCCTACCGCGAGAGCGGGTCGTCCCCGTTCTGCCGAGGAGGCGGGGCGTGCGCGCGTCCCTGTTCCGTATCGCCGAGCGCCACGCCACCACCGACGAGCAACGGCGCCGACAGGTCCATCCCACCGCCATCGGAGCGCACGAAGCCGTAAGGCTCGTGTCGCACCCTCCACGAAGCCCCCGAGGCGAACGAGAGAGCTCAGGTCGGATTGATTGACTGGTTGCAGCATGCGCAATATTGTGCTGCATTGTGCATTACAAACCTGTAATTTGCGATCTCGTCTCGGTCGGTGAGGCGATGGTGCTGTTGACGCCTGATCCTCCACAGCCGTTGGCCGAGGCGAGCGCGTTGCGGGTGGAGGTGGCCGGGGCGGAGGCCAATGTGGCCTGTCAGCTCGCGCGGCTCGGAAGGAGCACCGCCTTCGTGAGCCGGGTCGGGAACGACCCGTTCGGAGTAGTGATCCGCGAGCGGTTGGCAGGGCAGGGTGTCAGATGCCTGGTGGAGACCGACCCGTCGCGGCGGACGGGTGTCTTCTTCAAGGATCCGACGGCGGACGGGACCCGGGTGCACTACTACCGTGACGGGAGCGCGGCTTCCGGGATGGACGCCGGGGTGGTGCGGACACTGCCGGAGGGACGGGTCGTGCATCTCACCGGGGTGACCGCCGCGTTGTCCGGCACGTGTGCGGAGCTGGTGCGGACGGCGGTGATGGAGCGGCCGTTCGGGCGGGAGGCCATCGTGAGCTTCGATGTGAACCACCGGGCCGGTCTGTGGCCGGCCGAGCAGGCCGCGCCGGTGCTCGCGCGGCTGGCGGACGCGGCCGACCTCGTCTTCGTCGGCCTCGATGAGGCGACGCGGCTGTGGGGGGCGACCACACCCGAGGACGTGCGTGCGCTGCTCTCCAGGGCGGGGACCGTGATCGTCAAGGACGGGCCGGTGACGGCGACCTCGCTGGGTGACGCGGGACGAGTGGAGGTGGCCGCGCCCGTCGTGGACGTCGTCGAACCGGTGGGGGCGGGGGACGCGTTCGCCGCAGGCTATCTCTTCGGCCTGCTGCATGGTGTGCCCGAAGCGCTGCGGCTGGGGCTCGGACACCAGGCCGCTGCCGCCGCGCTGGGCAGCGCGGGCGATCTGGGCGTGCTCCCCCCGGCGGACGAGCTGGTCCGCCGGGCCGAACGGCATTTGGAGGTGGTCTCGTGAACCTGGACGAGCTGCTGGCGACGCCCGTAATGGCCATCCTGCGCGGATTCGATCCACAACGGACCGTCGAGCTCGCGCAGCGGGCCTGGGATCTCGGCATCGGGGCGGTCGAGGTACCGATCGGCGACGCCGGTCAGCTGCCCGCGCTCGAGGCGGCGGTGCTGGCGGGACGGGAGCGTGGGCTCCCGGTCGGCGCGGGGACCGTGCTGACGCCGGAGCACGTGTCGGCCGCGGCGGACGCGGGTGCGGCGTACACCATCGCTCCTGGGCTGGACGTCGCGGTGCTGACGGCGAGTGTCGCCGCCGGGATGCCGCATCTGCCGGGCGTGGCCACGCCCACCGAAGTGCAGCAGGCCGTGCGAGCCGGCTGCTCCTGGGTGAAGGCGTTCCCGGCCAGCGTGCTGGGTCCGGCCTGGTTCCGCGAGATCCATGGGCCCTTCCCCGGCCTGCGGCTGGTGGCCACCGGCGGGGTCGACGGGCACACGGCCTCGCAGTACCTGGCCGCTGGAGCACGCGTGGTGGCGGTGGGTTCCGCGCTTGCGGACCCCACGCAACTCGACCTCCTCGCAGCCCTCAACACCCGAAGGTAGGAGAGCACATGGCGAAGATCATCAACGTCGAGGCGTTCCCCCTGGTCCTGCCTGATCCGGCGAACCCGCGCGCCTACGCGACCAGACCGCCGTGGCCGAGCATCTACGGGACCCGGCGTGAGACGCTGGTGGTCAGGCTGACCACTGACGACGGCGCCGTCGGCTGGGGCGAGGCTCTCGCCCCGGTCGCGCCCGAGGTGCCCGCCCAGATCGTCTGTCATCTGCTTTCTCCGGCACTGCTCGGCGCGGATCCGGGTCGGCCGCGCCCGCTCGTCACCCGGCTGCGCGACCTGATGCGCGAGCGCGGCCATTTGGGCGGTCATCAGGCCGACGCGCTGGCCGCCGTGGACATCGCGCTGTGGGACCTCGCCGGACGGCTGACCGGCCTGCCGGTGCACGCGCTCCTCGGCGGCGCGTTCCGCGACGAGATCCCCACCTATGTCTCCGGCCTCCCCGCCCGGCGGAGCCGGACCGCCGCATACCTTCCGGACGGGCTGACCGAGGACGACCAAGGCCGGGTCGGCCAGGCCGCCAAATGGGTGGCGCGCGGCGTACGCCGGATCAAGGTGGGCCTGGGCCACGGGGTGGCCGCCGACCTGGCCACCGTCGCCGCGCTCCGCTCCGTCCACCCCGAACTCCAGGTCGCCGTGGACGTGCACGGCGTCTACGGCCCGGCCGACGCGATCAGGCTGGGCCGAGGTCTGGACGAGCTTGGCGCGTGGTTCCTGGAGATGCCGATCGCGTTCGAGGACGTCGCCGGGCTTGCCGACCTCGCCGGGCGGCTGGACCTGCCGGTGGCGCTCGGCGAGAGCCTGCGACACCGCTGGGAGTTCCGCCCGTTCGTGCAGTCTCGGGCGGTCGGCCTGGTACAACCCGACATCGGCCGCACCGGGATCACCGAGGGCCTGGCGATCGCGGAGTACGCCGCGACCCACCACCTCCCCATCGCCCCGCACCACTCGGTCGGTCTCGGCCTGGCGCTGGCAGCGGGCGTCCAGGTCGCCGCGGTCTGCACCGACCTCGTCGCCTTCGAGTGGCATCCCGACCTGTTCGCCCCGATCGACTCCATCCTGACCGCCCCCATCGCGCTCTCCGCCACCGCGATCCCGTTGCCTCAGGGACCGGGCCTGGGCGTCGATGTCGACGAGGCCGCGATCGAGCACTTCCTCGTCCGGGAAAACGGCTGAGAGCCGTTGGTCAGACGCGCTGCACGGCCGCGGCCATATAGCCGAGGCCGGTGGAGATCTGGTCGGCGCCTTCGATGACCTTGCGGGCCAGGTCGGCCTGACGTTCCGGCAAGTTCACCGCGGACAGGGAGCCGGAGACCGACAGGGCGGCCACGACCCGGCCAGAGCGGTCGCGGAGGGGGGCCGCGATGCAGGCCCGGCCGAAGGCCAGCTCCTCCACCTCGGTGGCGTAGCCGCGGGTGCGGACCTCGTCGAGAGCGGCGAGCAGGGCGCCGCGCTCGGTGATGGTGTTGGGGGTGAAGGCCGGGTAGCTGGCGCCCAGCAGCTTTTCCACCTCCGCGGAGGAGAGGTCGGAGAGCAGGGCCTTGCCCATCGCGGTGGCGTGCAGCGGGCCGGAGCTGCCGATCAGCGTGAAGGAGCGCGGGGCGAGCCTGCCCTCGAAGTGGCACAGGTAGAAGAGCTTAGAGCCGTGCCGTTCCGCGACGTTCGCGCCCAGCCCGAGCTCGGCGGCGAGGTCCTGGGCGAGTTGCCTCGCCTGGCGGTGAACGGGCGAGAGGTTCAGTGCCACCCCGGCGAGCTCGACGATACGGGGCCCGATCCGGTAGAGGCCGCTGCGTTCGTCGCGGTCGACGTAGCCGAGCGCCTCCAGGGTACCGACCAGCCGGGAGACGGTGGACTGGCCCAGGCCGGACAGCTGCGCCAGCTCCGAGACCCGGCGCTCAGGCTGCTCGTCGGTGAAGGCGCCGAGCAGCGTGAGCGCCCGTTCGACGCTCTGCGTGCCACCACCGGTCTCACGCACGGTGGGCCGTGACATCCGTTCTCGCCTCATCAGGTAGAAGTCACATCCAGATGACAGATCTTACATCGCGGGTGTGCCCGGCGGAGGAGACTCCGCCGGGCACACGCGGGCACACGGGGCTAGGGAGTCGGGAAGGTGGGCACGAACTTGACTGCGTCCGTCCGCAGATAGCCCGAACCGGCGCCATTGGCGATCGTGACGTGTCCGGTGCCGGCCGTGGTGAACTCGTACCGGCCGAGCAGGACCCACTGGTTCCCGCCGGTCTTCTGACTGACGTCCACGGCCGTCTGGCCTGCGGTGTGGTTCACCGTGTAGGTGGCCTTGGCCGTGCTGTTGGTGTGCTGGGGCACCCAGGCGTAGACGTCGTAGGCACCGTCCCAGGCCAGCTCCGGCGTCCAGGTCGCCGTCGCGGTCGGCGCGCCGGTGGCTCGGGTGGTGGAGTTGTTCCAGCCGACCAGGCTGGAGGCGGACCAGGTGCCGGTCTCGCTGTAGCCCGGGCCGCCGCCGTCCACGACCGCGATCGGCAGCGGTGTCGCGACGACGGTACGGGCCGCCGACTCGTGGCCGGAGTAGTCCACCGCCGTGACGCGGAACGTGTACGCCCGGTTGTTGGTCAGGCCGGTCACCGAGTAGCCGCGGAGCGTCTCTGCCGTGGGCGGGCCGCCCCAGCCCCACTGCTCCTCGTCGACCCGGACACCGTCCTTGTAGACGTGGTAGCCGAGGACGTCGTACTCGGTGTTGGCGGCCCAGGTCAGGATGACCTGGCCGTTGGCGAGTTCGGCGGCCACCGGTGCGGGGGTCGCCGGCGCGGCGGTGTCGGCGGGGATCCCCTTGTTGACGACACGGGACGGCGCGGACTCGTTCCCACTGTGGTCGACCGCCGTGACGGTCAGCGAGTAACGCTGGCCGGGCTTCATCCGGTGCATGGTGAAGCCGGTCCGGCGTACCGGGTTCCAGGTCATCCGCACACCGTCGAGATAGACGTGGTACCCGACGAGATCGGCGGCGGCAACCGGCTTCCACCGCCAGGTGAGCGTCGCGTCTCCGGTCGCCCGGGCGGCCGCGGCGGAGGCGGTCACACCGGTCGGCACGGGTGGCGCCATGGTGTCCGGAGGAGCGGCGGCCACGAACTTGACCGCGTCGGCCCGGATCAGTCCCGCCGTCACGCCCTGGCCGAGTTGGACGTAACCGCCCGTACCGGCGGCGAAGTCGAAGTTGCCGAGCTTCACCCAGCGGTTGACGCCCATGCGCTCGTCCGGATCGACCGACGAGGTCGTCCCGTTGTGGACCACGGTGAACGCGGCCGACGTCGAGTCGGTGGCGTTGCGCGGGATCCAGGCGAACACGTCATAGGTGGTGGCCGACGGCAGGTCGGGGGTCCAGCGCGCGGTCGAGGCGCCGGCGGTCGCCCACCGGGTGCCGGTTCCCCGCCAGCCGGGGACGGTCGCGGAGGCGTTCCACGGACCGGACTCCGTGTAACCGGAGGAGCCGTTGTCGGTCACCACTGCGGGAACGAACTTCACCGCGTCCGTCCGCAGCGCACCTGTGCCCTCGCCCCTGACGGTCACCTTGTCGCCCGGTACGAGCTGGTAGGCGCCCAGGCTGACCCACTGCTGTCCGGCGGTGACCTGGTCGACCAGCACGTCGGTGCTGCCGCCGCCATGCGTCACGGTGAATCTCGCGCTCGTGTTGGATCCGTTGAAGACGCTTGGATTCCACGCGTACACCTCATACGACCCGGCGGCGGGCAGCGCCGGAGTCCAGCTCGCCGTCGCACCGGCCGCCGAGCTCTGCCGGGTGTCCTTGTCCTGGAAGCCGTACGCCCAGGGCGTCGGCGACGAGGTCCACTCGCCGGTCTCGGCATAACCGCTGTCGGAGGTGTCGACGACGACGGCCGGGTCCTCGTCGCCTGCAGCGATCGGGCGGTAGTAGCGGAAGTAGTCGTAGGTCACCTCGCCGGGCAGCGCGCCGTCGTCGACGGGTTCGGTGTAGGCCACCGACGTCAGCCACAGGTTCTGCGGCGCGTGCGGGCCGGGGTAGTCCTTCTCGACGGTGAGCACGCCGTCGGTGTAGAAGCGCAGTTTCGTCGGCGTCCACTCGTAACCGTAGGTGTGGTAGCCATCCGTCGAATCGACGCCCGTGGAGATGCCGCCGCCCCACCCGACGTGCGTGGGCGTGTAGTAGTGCGAGTTGGCCTGCACCCGGGTGGGCGTGTGGGAGTCGATCTCGAACCCGTCCACCTCGTTCACGAGATTGTTCGGGCCGGTGTAGTCGGGCACCCGCCTCTCGTGGTCGAGCGGCACGCCCATCTGCCAGAACGAGGAGTGCCACCCGGGACCGCTGAACTGCTTGGCGCGGGTCTCGTAGTAGCCGTACCCGAACAACTGCCGGGTGATGACGCCGCCGCAGGTGTAGGGCATCTTCCCCGAGGTGGCCTTGTCCAGCTTGAGGCGCAGGTAGCCGCCGGACACGTCCACGTTCTCGGGCTTGTTGGTGCACAGGGCGCGGTCGCCGCCGCGGTGGAACCACTGGCCGGTGTCGAGCCCCGTCCCGTCGAACTCGTCCGCCCAGGCCTGTTCGTAGCCGGCCGGAGCAGGAGCGGGCGCGGGCGCGGCGGTTGCCGCCGGGCCGGGACTCGAGATCGCGAAGGCGGTCGCCGCCAGGAGGACGAGAGCCGTCCCGGCTCTCCAGGATCTTCGATACATGTTACAGATGCTCGATGCGTATGTTACATCTGTCAATAGCATTCATATAGCTCATAACGAGATGAGCAATCGCTATATGGATGTAGTTTGCCAGAGTGGACGTGATCTCAAGCGAGGCGTACGAGCTGGCTGAGAGCCCTCGGCTCGATCCGCGGACCGGTGAGCTGCTCTGGGTGGACCTCCGGGCAGGCCGGGTACACCGGGGACGGCTCCGCGACGGAGCGCTGGTCGTGAGTGCGCACTACGACGTGGGCGCGGCCTGCGGAGCGGTCGCCCCGCTCGCCCGCGCCGACGCGGGCTGGGTGGTCGCGGCCGGACGGGGATTCCGGCATCTGGCCGCCGACGGCACGGTCCGTCCGCTCGGCCCCGACGACGTCGCCGCGCCGGGCACCAGGATGAACGACGGCGCGTGCGACCCCGCCGGGCGTTTCGTCGCCGGAAGCCAGGTCCTCGAAGGCGCGCCCCCCGGCTCCGGCGCGCTCTACCGGCTCGACGCCGACCGGACCATCGCGACGACGCTGACCGGCGTCGGCTGCTCCAACGGGATCGGCTGGAGCGCCGACGGCACCACCATGTTCTACGTGGACTCCCTCGCCCGCAGGCTGGACGCCTTCGACTACGACCTGCCGACCGGTGCCGTCGGCCGACGCCGTACTCTGGCCGCGTTCGGCGACAGCAGCCCGGACGGCCTGTGCGTCGACGACGAGGGCTGCGTCTGGGTGGCGGTGTGGGACGCCTGGTGCGTGCGCCGGTTCACCGCCACCGGACGACTCCTCACCACGGTCGACCTGCCGGTCCCCCGCCCCACCGCCGTCTGCCTGGTGGGGACCGTCCTCGTGGTGACCACCGCCTGGGTGGGGCTCGATCCCGTCACCCGGGCGCGCGCCCCGCTGAGCGGACGGATCTTCGCCCTGGACGTCGGGGTCAGCGGCCCGTCAGCCGCCGTCTGGTCCGGCGAGCCCGCCCCATCTGGCCCATAGGTCCGCCCGCAAGAAGGCCGCCGGCGAGGCGATCGACAGCCCGCCGTCCACGGGCAGCACCGCTCCGGTGACGAACCCCGCGCCCGCCAGGAAGTGCACGGCCGCCGCCACCTCCTGCTCGGTGCCGGTACGCCCCAGCGGATAGCCTGCCGCCGCGTCCGGCACGTCACCGCCGCCGATCATGCCGGGCGCGACCGCGTTGACCCTGATGCCACGCGGCCCGTACTCCAGCGCCAACTGCCGGACGAGCCCTTCCAGCCCCGCCTTCGCCGCCGCGTAACCGGGCAGCCCGGGCGCGGCGAGGAACGAATTGACCGAGCTGACCGCGACGATCGCGCCGCCGTCACCCATCACCGGCAGGGCCGCGCGGCTCACCGCGAAGGCCGTCCCGAGCACCGAGTCGAGCGCCTGACGCCACTGCGCGTCGGTGGTCTCCGTGATCGCGGCGACCGGCATCGCCGCGGCGGCGAGCACCACCACATCCAGCCGTCCGGCCACCCGCACCACCGTTTCGACGGCGGCCCGCGCCCCATCGCCGGTTGCACAGTCGAGCACCAGGTTCTCGGCGAACCCGTCATCGTCCACCGGTTCCAACGCGACACCGACGACCGTGTCCCCGGCGAAGGCCGCCCCGATCGCCCGCCCGATGGGCGAGCTGGAGCCGGCGACCAGCACCCCGCGCCCTGCCTCAGTCATGCCATCAGCCCCAGGTCACCGAGGATGTCGTCGAGCCAGGCCAGGGTAGCGGGGTCGGCGTCGGATGCGGGCGGACGCACCGTCGCCGAGCGGATGATGCCCCGGCGCACCAGCACGTGCTTGTGGATCGACCAGGCGATGCCCGGCTGCAGGCCGAAGCGGATGAGCGGCAGGATCCGGGCGAACTCCGCGCGGCCGCGCGGCCGGTCACCCTCGGCCCACGGGTCCAGGACCCGGGTGAGCAGGTCGGGGAACTCGCACGCGGGCATCGTCCCGACCGCACCGCAGGCCAGCTCCTCCAGCAGGAACAGCGCGTTCTGACCGCCGAGCACCAGGAAGTCGTCGGCGGTGCCGGCAACGACCGCGCCCACCTTCGGCGCGGTCGGCTGGCTCTCGACCTTCACCGACTCGACGCCCTCGAGCTTGGACAGTTCGACCAGCAGGGAGACGGGCATGCTCACGCCGGTCGGTCCGGGCGCGTCCTGCACCATGACCGGCAGGCCGCCACCCGCCGCGACCTCCCCGTAGAAGTCGACGAGCTGGGCAGAGCTGGGCTTGACCATGAACGGCGGCACCACCATCGCCACGCTCGCGCCGTGCTCGGCCGCCGCCCGCACCTGCTCCAGGGCGTCGCGGGTCCCGGTCGCCGCGATGCCCGCGATCACCGGGAGCCGGGGACCGGTCTCGGCGGTCACGGTCCGCAGGATGGCGGCACGCTCGGCCGCGGTCAGCGCGAATCCCTCGCTGGCGAAACCGAAGACCGCCACCCCGGAGACGGACGACGTGAGCTGGAAACCGACCAGCCCGGCCAGCGAGGCCAGATCCAGATCACCATCGGGGTGAAAAGGCGTCGCCAGGACCGGGATGAGGCCGCGGACATCGGAAGACCGGGTGGTCATCCCCTCGCTGCGCTCGGTCATGCTTCCTCCAGCACGGATGAGAGATCGACGTCGATGCCGAGGCCGGGTGAGTCGGGGAGGGCGAAGGCGACCGGCCCGCCGGTCAGGCTCGCGGTCAGGATGCGGTTCGCGACCGTCATGGTCGTCGGCTGGAACTCGAATGCGGGCATCGCCTCGATCGCCGCGCTGACGTGCAGACCCGCGGCCACGCTGACGCCGAGGCCGACCGAGTGGTGCGGCGCGACCGGAACGTGGTGTGCCGCCGCCAGTTCGGCGATCGCCATGGCCTCGGTGATCCCGGTGCGTCCGACATCGGGCTGGCACAGGTCGACGGCCCGTTCCCGCAGCCAGGCGCGGAACTCGTACCGGTTGCGCAGTGCCTCGCCGACGGCGACCGGCGTGGTCAGGGCGGCGGCGAGCTCGCGGTGGGCGTCCAGGTCCTCCGGGGCGAGCGGGGCTTCCAGGAACCACGCGCCCCGCTCGTCCAGCGCGCGGCCCAGGCGCAGCGCGCCGGCCAGGTCGTAGGCCCAGTGCGCGTCCACGGCGACCCGCAGGCCGGGGTGGACCATGGTGACCTTGTCGTAGGTGGCGAGGTCGTCGTCCACACCGTTGCCGAGGTGGAGTTTGATCGCGCGGACGCCCCGTTCGGCCCACTCCCCCGCCAGCTCGGCGCGTTCCTCGTCGGTCGGCCGGGGCAGGCCCGACACGTAGGTGGGGATCTCGTCGCGGAACGCCCCGCCGAGCAGCGCGTGCACGGGCACGCCGTACGCCTTCCCCGCCAGGTCCCAGAGGGCGATGTCGACGGCGGCCATCGCGTCCGCCTGGTGGCCGACGAGATGTCCGCGCTCGCGCATGAGCCCGCCCAGCTTCGTCCACAGCGGACGCACCCGGCGGGGGTCCTCGCCGAGCAGGACCGGCGCGAGGAGCCGGTCGACGATCACCTGCGGCACCTCCGGGGCGACCGGGGCCAGCGCCTCACCCCAGCCGGTCGTCCCGTCGGTGCAGGTGATGCGGACCAGCAGGGTCTCGAACCGAGCGGAGTAGAGGCTGCGCCACGGCGGACGCAGGAAGTATCCGCCGGACTCCGCGGCCACCGGTGGCGTGCCCAGATAGGCCTCGGGGGGTGCGAGCTTCAGGACGAAGGTCTCGACGCGTTCGATCCGCACGGCAACCCTTCCAACTAGTTGAGCTGTTGCAGTATGCAGGAGAGTATGCCGCATAGTGCAATGAGCTTCCATATAGTCCCGACGTCCATGCGTATCACGGGTTCCGGACTGTTGACGGCCTGCATCTCGGCCCCTACTGTGACGCCTACTGCATGACACTTGCATAAAAAGCAGATCAATACTCAACATGTGCAACTGACATTCAAGACGGAGGCGCTCGTGGCGAACCAACGGTCCGGCCGCCCGCTCTCGCACGGCATGGTGGGGATTCTGCTGGTGCTGCCCGGTCTGGCGCTGCTCGGGCTCGTCGCCGTCTATCCGCTGGTCGGCTCGCTCATCACCAGCTTCTCCCACGAGAGCCTGGTGGAGCCCGGGAGGTCCTTCGCGGGGCTGGCCAACTACCGCGCGGTGCTCAATGGCGAGCTCTGGGACACCCTGAAGACGACGGTGACCTTCGCGATCGGCGCGACCGTGGCGCCATTCGCCGTGGGCCTCGCGCTCGCGCTGCTGCTCGACATGAAGGTGCCCGGCCGCAGCACCCTGCGCGGCGTGCTGCTGCTGCCCTGGGTCATCCCCAGCGTGGTCGTCTCCTTCCTCTGGTCGTGGATTCTCAACTCCAACTACGGCCTGCTCAACAACGTCCTGGGGATGGTCGGCCTGCCGTCCGACCGGGTTTGGACCGGCGAACCCGGCACCGCGATGCTCGCCGTGATCATCGCGAAGACCTGGACCAGTTTCCCGTGGGTGATGGTGACCCTGCTCGCCGCGCTCAAGACGGTGCCGCCCGAGCTGCTGGAGGCCGCCCAGGTCGACGGCGCGAACCGGTGGCAGCGGACCTGGAAGGTGAAACTGCCCCAGATCAGGGGCGTGATGCTGGTCGTCGCGCTGCTCGAGGTCATCTGGAACTTCCAGCACTTCGACATCATCTACGTCCTCACCGGCGGCGGACCGGGCAAGTCGACCAGCACCCTCGCCGTCCGCGTGTACACGGAGGCGTTCCAGGGTTTCGACCTCGGACACGCCGCGGCCCTGGGCTTTTGCGGCCTGGTCGTGCTGATGAGCCTCTTCGTCGTCTACCGCTGGCTCGACCGCAAGGTGGAAGGACAGGCCCAATGATGACCGACGTCCGAGCCCGGAGGCCCCGCACCGAGTCCGCCCCCGAGCCCGTCCGGCAACGCGGCAACCCGGACCGGATCGGGGCCGAACGCCCAGGAGTGTTCGGCTGGCTGCTGCTGGCCGCCCTCGCCGGATTCGGCCTCGTCCCGATCTACTGGATGCTCGTCACCTCGGTGACCCCGGACGCCGACGCGATCGGTGGCGACTTCCACCTCTTCCCCGCCCGGCTGACGGCGGAGCACTTCGCCAACTTCTTCCGCGACCCGCAGCTGATGCACTTCCTGCTCAACAGCCTGCTCGTGTCCGGGGCGACCGCGCTGCTGGGCGTCGGAGTCGCCACTTACATGGCGTACTCCTTCTCCAAGTTCCGCTACCGAGGTCGCGGCTCGCTGATGACGCTGGTCTTCACCAGCCAGCTCTTCCCCGGCTCCCTGCTGCTGATCTCGCTCTACGTGCTATTCCAGAACCTCGGCCTGCTGTTCAGCTACACCGCGCTCGTCCTGTCCTTCTCCACCTTCACGCTGCCGCTCTGCGTCTTCGTGCTCAAGGGCTTCTTCGACGCCATCCCCGACGAGGTGATCGAGGCGGCCAAGGTCGACGGGGCGTCCCAGTGGACGATCATCCACCGGGTGCTGCTGCCTATGCTCGGGCCCGGGCTCGTCGCGGCCGCCCTGTTCGCCTTCATCCGCGGCTGGAACGACTTCATCTTCGCCCTCACCCTCGGCGGACCCGACAAGCAGACCCTCCCGCCGGGCCTGGTGCGCACCTACATGACGGAGGCGCAGGCCAACTGGCCCGACCTCATGGCGGCCTCGCTGATCGTCTCAGCGCCGGTCGTCGTCTTGTTCATCCTGCTGCAGCGCTTCCTCGTCGCGGGCCTCTCCGCCGGCGCCGTGAAGGGCTGAACCCCCCATTTCCCTTCAGGAGAAACGCATGACAAACCCCACCGATTCACTGTGGAACCGCCGCCAGGCGCTGCAGGCGCTCGGCCTCGGCGGGCTGGCGATGACCGTCGCCGCCTGCTCGTCCAAGGGCGCCTCGCCCGTCACCGGCGCCGCCGAGGTGAAGGAACTCAACTTCTACAACTGGTCGATGGCCGAGGCGGCACCGAAGCCCGTCTGGGAGAAGATGCTCGCCGCCTACCAGACCAAGACCGGGATCAAGATCAAGCCCGTCACGTACCCGTTCACCGGCTTCCTGGAGCCGATGCTCCTGGCGGCGCGCAACGGCCAGGCGTTCGGCACCTTCCAGATCGGCATCGACGTGGTGAAGTCCTTCTCGAGCCTCGGCGTCCTGGAAGACCTCAGCGACATCGCCGCCAAGCACGACTACGTCCCCGCGACCCTGCTCAACGGGCAGATCGACGGGAAGCAGTACGCGCTGCCGCAGTACTCCGGTGCGATCGGCACCTTCGTCAACCAGAAGTGGCTCGACCGGGTCGGCGTCAAGCCCGGTGAGGAACCCGAGACGATCGCCGACTTCGAGAAGCTCCTGCTGGAGCTGAAGAAGATCAAGGGCGTGATCCCATGGGTGGCCTCCACCAAGGACCCCGCGCTGAAGGACATCATCCCGTGGATGTGGACGTTCGGCAGTCCCATCTTCGAGAACGGCAAGGTCACCGTCGGCGACGACGCCTCCGTGGAGGCGCTCGAGTGGTACAAGAGCATCCTCGACCGGGGCCTGTGCATCCCCGACGTGTCGCGCACCGAATCGCGGGTCATCTTCGGCCGTGGCGACGGCGCCTACTACGAGGACGCCACGCTGGCCCGCTCCTACCTGACGGCCGCGCCGCACGGCGCGGAGACCGTCAAGACGATCCGCCCCGTCGCCCGGGCCGTTCTCAAGGCCGGTGATAAGCCGAGGGCGCTCACCCACGGCCATGCGATCGCGGTGCTCAAGGGCAAGGGCTCGACGACGGCCCGCGCCCTCGCCGAGTACCTGACCAGCGACCCCGAGGCACTGAAGACCTTCTTCGAGGGCACCAGCCTGCCCACGCCCACCAAGACCAGCCTGGAAGCCTCCTACTTCGCGAACGACCAATACCAGAAGGACTTCGCCGCGAAGGTCACCGACAGCGCGACACCCGACCCGTTCTGGGCCTTCTCCAACTTCGCGCAGATCGAGAAGATCCTCACCGACTCGGTGGCCGAAGTCCTGGCCGGGCGGAAGAAGGCCAAGCCCGCGCTCACCGACGCGGCCAAGCAGATGCAGTCGATAATCAAGCTGTGACGTCGTCCGGTGGGCGGGAAGCCGCCCACCGGACACTATGGCTTACCCGCGAACACACCCGTCCGCCACAGGCGGCGGCAGGCAGCAGGAGAGGCACGAGCGTGGCGTCGGAACAAGGAAGCAACCAGAGCGTCGAACGGGCGCTGGGCGTCCTGCGATCACTTGCCGGCGACCCGACCGAACTGCGGGTGTCCGACGTCGCCAAGGTGACGGGCCTCGGCGTCTCGACGACCTCCCGGCTCCTGGCGACGCTGGAGTCCGCGGGTCTGGTCGATCGTGATCTCGTCACCGGCCTCTACCGGCTCGGGCTGGACGTGGTGTCGCTGTCCACCACGGTGCTCAACAACCATCCGATCCATCGAGAGGCGCGGCAGGTCTGCCAGAATCTCGCCGCGGAACTCGGCCTCGGCGTCAACGCCGCGATCCGCCGCGGGGACCGCCTGTTCTACCTGCTGAACTTCGAGGGACGCCACGCGCCCCGCTCGTCGGTGCTCGCCGGGCAGGTCAAGCCGCTGCACGCCACCGGGCTCGGCAAGTGCCTGCTGTCCGGGCTCGGCCCCGAGCAGCGACGGGAACTGCTCCCGGCAGCCGGCCTGGTCGCCTACACCGCGCGGACCTTCACCACGCATGAACAACTGGACGTCGCGATCGCCGACATCGCCCGGCACGGACACGCGGCCGAGATCGAAGAACTCGCCCTGAGCCGGGCCTGCGTGGCCGCGCCGATCCGGGGCGCCACCGGGCAGGTCGTCGCCGCGCTGTCCGTCTCGGGGCCCCTGTCGGCGATCGACCTGCCCGCCCGCCAGCCGGAACTGGCCCGCAGGGTCATCGAGGCGGCCGACTCGATCAGCATCGGCCTCGGCTTCACCGGGCCCGCGCACCTCCCGGCACAGCTCGATTCCACCCGCTGAACCGACATCCCGAGCAAGGAGAACTCCCCGTGCTGGTCGACTGGCCCCTGGAACGGCTCCGCGAGTACCTGCCGGACCGTGTCGAACCCACGGACTTCGACGACTTCTGGAGCTCCACGCTCAAGCAGGCCCGGACCGCCGGGACCGATCCGATCTTCGCCCCCTATGACGCGGGCCTGACCACGGTCGATGTCCACGACGTGACGTTCAGCGGGTTCGCCGGTCAGCCGATCAAGGGCTGGTTCCTGCTTCCCCGGCACACGGACGGGCCGGTCCCGTGCGTCGTCGAGTACATCGGCTACAACGGCGGCCGTGGCCTGCCACACGAATGGCTGCCCTGGAGCGCCGCCGGCTTCGCCCACCTGATCATGGACACCCGCGGCCAGGGCAGCAACGGCTCACTTGTGGGCGACACCCCCGACCCGGACGCCTTCGGCGGCCCCCAGGCACCCGGGTTCATGACGCGAGGCATCACCGACCCCGAGCACTACTATTACCGCCGCGTGTTCACCGACGCGGTCCGTGCCGTCGACGCCGCCCGATCCCACCCCCGCGTCGACGCGGCCCGCGTCCTCGTCACCGGCGTCAGTCAGGGCGGCGGCATCTCCCTGGCCGTCGCCGGACTCGTCGACGATTTGACCGCTGTCATGCCGAACGTCCCGTTCCTATGCCACCAACGTCGCGCCACAGAGATCACCGATGCCCACCCGTATGGCGAGATAACCGCCTACCTCAAGGCGCACCGCACCGAGGTGGACCGGGTCTTCGAAACCCTCAGCTACTTCGACGGCGTCAACTTCGCCACCCGCGCCACGGCTCCCGCCCTGTTCTCGGTCGCTCTGATGGACGCCGTCTGCCCGCCCTCGACGGTCTTCGCCGCCTACAACCACTACGCCGGGACGGACAGGGACATCACCGTCTGGCCGTACAACGGCCACGAGGGCGGGGCGGCCTTCCAATACCGGGAGATGTTCCCCTTCGCTCGAGCACGGACCGGTTCCCAGTGATAGAGAACCGGCCTCTGACCTGTTGCTTGGCAAGCATCCCGGGCCGCCGCCGAGGCATTCGACGCCTATCCCAACGTCGCCCACGTGGCCCGCACCTACGACATGGACGCCTTGCACGGACCAACGATCAAGAGGCCGGTCCCCAGACTCTGGGAACCGGCCTTCGACCTCGTACTTCTTGGTAGCGGGGGTAAGATTTGAACCTACGACCTCTGGGTTATGAGCCCAGCGAGCTACCGAGCTGCTCCACCCCGCGTCGGTAGGCCTGACTTTAGTGGTCCCGGTTCCCTTGGGCAAACCGGTTCACCGGCGCGGTCAGGTCTCCGCCCGGGGAGACCGGGTGATGGACAGCAGATCGCGGGCGGGACCGGCGGGGCGGGTGCCGGCCGGCCAGACCGCGCGCAGCCGCCGGGTGAGGTCGAGACCAGCGACCTCGATGGTGCGCAGCTGCCCGCTGGACAGCTCCGCGGTGATGGCCAGCGAGCTGAGCACGGCGAGTCCCGCGGCCGAGTACGCCGAACGGAATGTTGACGAAGAACACCCACCGCCAGCCGGCCGCGAACACCAGCACACCGCCGAGCACCGGACCGGCACCAGCGGCGATCCCGGCGACCATGCCCCACGCGCCGAAGGCCCGCGCTCGCGACTCGCGGTCGGAATAGGCGTTGCGCAGCAATGCGAGCGAGGCCGGCACCATCAGCGCTGCGCCGACCCCCTGCACCAGCCGGGCACCGATCAGCGCACCGGTGGACGGCGCCAGCCCGCAGCCGGCCGAGGCGACGGTGAACACCACCAGGCCGCTCAGGAACACCGGCTTCCCGCCGAGTCGGTCGTTGAGCCCGCCGCAGAACAGCAGCAGCCCGGCGAACGCGAGCGTGTAGCCGTCGACGACCCACTGCAAGGCGGTCAGCCCGGTGTGCAAATCGGTGCCGATCACCGGGATCGCGACAGTGACCACGGTCACGTCCAAGATGACGAGGAAATATCCGAGGCAGACCGCGGCGAGCGGCAGCCGGCCGGCTTTCGTGTGGGACGCGGTCGGTTCCCGCATGGTGGCCGTCATGAACGCCAGTCTCGCCCGGGATCACTACGGTGATCGCCGAAGTGTCGTCGTCCTACAATGCCGGCATGTGGAACGCGGCGACGGAGACCGACATCGCCGAGGTCGCGGCGGCCATCGGCGATCCGTCACGGACCAAGGTGCTGCGCGCGCTCGCCGACGGAGGGGTGCTGCCGGCCAGTGCACTCGCCGCTGAGGCCGGCGTCAGCGTGTCCACGATCAGCGGCCACCTGACCAGGCTGCCTCAGGCGAAGCTGCTCACCGTCGAGCACGACGGCCGGCACCGCTATTACCGCCTGGCCAGTACCGATGTGGCAAGGGCGCTGGAGGAGCTGGCCAGGATCGCGCGACCACTGCCGGTCCGATCGCTGCGCGATGGCGTGCGCACACAGGCGCTGCTGCGGGCCCGGCTGTGTTACGACCATCTCGCCGGGCGGCTCGGGGTCGCGCTGCTCACCGCGTTGGTGGATGGCGATGTTCTCGCCAACACCGCGGGCAGCTACCGGATCACCCCGACCGGCCTCGACGAGTTGCGGTCCTTCGGGATCGACGTCGAGGAGTTCTCCCGACGGCGACCGGCGATTCGGTACTGCGTCGACTGGGGCGAGAACCGCCACCATCTCGCCGGTGCGCTCGGCGCCGCCATGGCGAACCGGCTGTTCGCGCTGGAGTGGCTGCGCCGGGGCCGGGCCCGGCGGGTCGTCCAGCTCACCGAGGCGGGCCGAACCGGCCTGCACCAGACCTTCGGCGTCCCCTTCGACTGGGACGACCCACCCGCTGCGGCAGGCCGACAGGACCGCTGACCGTTCCCGCCTCCGGGCTCGCGCGACAGCGGCATCTCACTCGGCGCAGCCGGAGCGAGATCCCCGACGCCGCAGTGGACTACGTGGCCCGGCAGGTCGGCGTGCCGGTGACCGAACCGGCGTTTCGCGACCGGTCTGATGGCCTCTCTCGAGGTGTTGACGGCCGCCTGTCGGTGTGCTTATAGTAAACACATCGATTGATAAACAGATTGGTTGATAAGCATGACGGTTGACGAGGGTGAAGAGCGGCTGGACCGCGCGTTCACCGCGCTGGGCGATCCCGTCCGGCGCGCGCTGGTCGCCCGGCTGTCCCGCGGCGACGCGACCGTGAACGAACTCGCCGAACCGTTCGCCATCACCAAGCAGGCGGTCTCCCGGCACATCCACGTGCTGGAGGCGGCGGGCCTGATCACCCGCAGCAAGGACGCCCAGCGGCGTCCCTGTCACCTGAACGCGACCGCGCTGGAGCAGCTGACCAGCTGGATCGACACGTACCGGCTGGAGGCAGAACGGCGCCACCGCAGGCTCGACGCAGTCCTGGAAACCATGAAGGAGCAGGAGAAATGAACGAGACCACGATCACCGCCCAGCCCGGCACCCCGTTCATCGAGGTCGTCCGGGAGTTCGACGCGCCCCGCGAGCGGGTGTTCCGGGCGTGGACCGACCCGGAGCTGGTGCCGCAGTGGCTCGGCCCGCGCGGCATGACGATGAAGCTGTTCGAGTTCGACGCGAGCCCCGGTGGCAGCTACCACTACGTCCACGCCGACGACCGCGGCGAGTACGGCTTCCGTGGCGTCTTCCACAACGTGGTCCCGGACGAGCTGATCATCCAGACGTTCGAGTACGAGGGCGTGCCGAACCAGGTCAGCCTGGAGACGATGACGTTCGAGGACCTCGGCGGCGGCCGCACCCGGGTGCACGGCCGCACCGTCTACACGACGGTCGAGAGCCGCGACGCGATGGTCGCCAGCGGCATGGAACACGGCCTGCGCGACTCGATGGAGCGGCTGGACGAGGTGCTGGCCCGATGACCGGCCAGGTGATCGTTGACATCACGATGTCGCTCGACGGATACGTGACCGCGCCCGGCGCCGACCTCGACCACGGCCTCGGCATCGACGGCGAGCCCCTGCACGACTGGGTGTTCTCCGGCACGCCCGGGGACGGCGCGATCCTCGACGACATGACCGCGCGCACCGGCGCCGTGATCATGGGCCGCCGCACGTTCGACGTCGTCGACGGCCCGCACGGCTGGAACGAGTCGATCGGCTACGGCGCCGACCGCAACGCTCCCCCACCGATCTTCGTGCTCACCCACCAGGCACCGAAGACGTGGCGGCTCGGCGACCGCTTCACCTTCGTCACCGACGGCCCGCACAGCGCCCTGGACCAGGCCCGCGCGGCGGCGGGGGACAAGGACGTCGTGGTCATGGGCGGCGGCGCCGTCTGTCACGACTTCCTCGCCGCGGGCCTGGTGGACCTGCTGAACATCCACCTCTCGCCGATCGTGCTCGGCGCCGGGACGAGGCTGTTCCCGGCGCACGACGCCAAACGACTGCGGCTGGAGCAGGTCGGCATCGTGTCCACTCCGTCGGCCCACCACCTGTCCTACCGGGTGAACACCTGAGCCTGCCGGAGGCCCGTGCCCATCCGCCCAGGCGGCGATCCCGATTTCCGCACTGGCGAATGACCGACGAACGATCGAAGGCCGGTCCCTGGTGACTCTGGGACCGGCCTCTGATCTGCTACTTCTTGGTAGCGGGGGTAGGATTTGAACCTACGACCTCTGGGTTATGAGCCCAGCGAGCTACCGAGCTGCTCCACCCCGCGTCGGTAGGTATGACTTTAGTGGTCCCGGTCCCCTTGGGCAAACCGGTTTCCCGGCACGGTCAGGTCTCCGGCCGGGGAGACCGGGTGATGGACAGCAGATCGCGGGCGGGACCGGCGGGGCGGGTGCCGGCCGGCCAGACCGCGCGCAGTCGCCGGGTGAGGTCGAGACCACCGACCTCGATGGTGCGCAGCTGCCCGCTGGAAAGCTCCGCGGTGATGGCCAGCGAGCTGAGCACGGCGGGTCCCGCGCCGGACCGTACGGCGCTCTTGACGGCGGTGGTGGAGGCGAGCTCGAGCAGCGGGGCGGCGGGCGGCCCGTACGCGGCCAGCGCGCTCTCGAGCACCATGCGGGTTCCCGAGCCCGGTTCCCGCTGGATGAGCGGGGTGGCCGCGAGCTCGGCGGCGGGCAGCGGCCGGCGGCGCCGGGCCCACGGGTGGGCGGGCGCGACGACGACCATCAGCCGGTCGTGGGCGACGACGGCGGTGTCCAGCCCGGCGGGCACCTCGGCGCCCTCGACGAATCCCAGGCCGGCGGCACCGGCCAGGACCCGGGCGGCGACCCAGGTGGAGTTGCCGGTCTGCAGCGACACCGCCGTGCCGGCGCGGTCGTGCCGCAGCGCCACCAGCCAGCCCGGCAGCAGGTACTCGGCGATGGTCATGCTGGCCGCCACCGTCAGCCGGCTGTCGCGGCGTTCCCGCAGCGCGTCGACGCCGGCGTCCATCGCCTGCGCCGCCGCGATCAGCGGCCCTGCCCAGCCGGTGACCAGGCGTCCCGCCTCGGTCAGCCGTGAGCCGGTCGGGGAACGTTCCAGCAGGGCCACCCCGATCAGCCGCTCCATGGTCTTGATCCGCGCCGACGCGGCCGGCTGCGAGATGCCGTGCGCCCGGGCGGAGGCGCCCAGGCTGCCCGTTCGCGCGACGTCGAGCAGCAACTCCAGTGCGGGCAGGTCGGGGACCCGGGACAACACCATTCTCCGACAGTACGCCTCACCTCATCAAAGATGCTGATGAGGTGATCGGAGCGGGCCGCCTAGCGGATCATGACCCCCGCGGCGAGGGTGGGGTCATGACGACGATGGCTCTGCCGAGGCGGTCCTTCCAGGCCCACCGGCGGTTGCGCGAACTGGGCCCGAACTGGTTCACCGTCGTCATGGGCACCGGCATCGTCGCCAACGCCACCGCCGGCCTCCCGCTGCGGTTCCCGGGCCAGCGGGCCGCGGCCAGCGGGGTCTGGGTGCTGGCCGCCGTCCTGCTGATCGCGCTGACCGCCGTCTCGGTCGTCCACCGGGACCGCATCCGGGCACACGCGCTCGACCCGGCCATGGCCGTGTTCCTCGGGGCGCCGCCGATGGCGATGATGACCGTGGGCGCGGGCGCACTGCTGGCCGGCAGGGACCTCGTGGGCCTGCCCGCGGCTCTGACGATCGACGCTGTGCTGTGGACCATCGGCACGCTCACCGGCCTGGCCGGCATGGCGATCGTCCCCTGCCTGATGGCCACCCGGCACGCTCGCGGGCCGGGCGACGCCTCCCCTACCTGGCTGATGCCGGTGGTCCCGCCGATGGTCTCGGCGGCGACCGGGGCGCTCCTGGTGCCCCACCTTCCGCCGGGCACGCCGCGGCGCGTGCTCCTGACCGGCTGCGCGGTGATGTTCGCGCTGAGCCTGGCGGCCTCCGCGCTGATCATCCCGCTGGTCTGCCGCCGACTGGCGTCGATCAGCGCGGGTCCCGCCCACCTGATCCCCACCCTGTGGATCGTGCTCGGTCCGCTCGGCCAGTCGATCACCGCCGTCTGCCTGCTGAGCAGGGCGCTCCCGGAGCCGTACGGCACCGCGGCGGTGATCTACAGCGTGCCGGTCGGCGGCTTCGCGCTGTTCTGGCTCTGCCTGGCCACGGCCGTCACGGTCCGCACCGCCCGCGCCACCGGCGGGGGCCTGCCGTTCGCGCTCACCTGGTGGGCCTTCACCTTCCCCGTGGGCACCTGCGCGACCGGTCTCAGCGCGCTGGCGGCCCGGACCGGTTCGGTGTCCCTGCGGTGGCCGGCGGCGGCCCTGTACGCCCTGCTGGTCCTGGCGTGGCTCCTGGTCGGGACCCGGACCGTACGGGCGATCGGGAGGGGAGAACTCGCCGGCCGGGTGCCCCGGATACTGTCGGCACATGAGCGATCTCACCGTGGACGAGCTGCTGACCACCACCCGAAGCGTACGGCTGCGCCTCGACCTCAGCCGGCCCGTCCCGCTGGAGCTGGTCAAGGAGTGCCTGGAGGTCGCGCTGCAGGCGCCCAGCGGTTCCAACATCCAGAACTGGCGATGGATCGTCGTCACCGATCCCGAGCTGCGCGCGGCCGTCGGCGAGGTCTACCGCCGCGCCTGTGAGCGCTACCTGGCCTCCGACCACGCCGTCGGCAAGCTCTTCGCCGACGACGTGGCGCGCAGCGAGGTGCAGCGGCGCGTGCACGACAGCACGGCGCACCTGGCCGAGCGGATGGGCCAGGTCCCCGTGCAGGTCATCGGCTGTGTGGAACTGCCCACCGCCGAGCTGCCGCAGGGCAACCAGGCCGGGCTGTGGGGATCTCTGCTGCCCGCCGCGTGGAGTTACATGCTGGCCGCCCGCGCCCGCGGCCTGGGCACGGCCTGGACGACCCTGCACCTGATGTACGAGGAGGAGGTCGCCGGGCTGCTGGGCCTGCCCGCGAACGTACGGCAGGGAGTGCTCATCCCGACCGCCTACTACACCGGCACCGGCTTCCGGCCCGCCGCCCGCCAGCCGCTGGAGGAGGTCATGCACCTCAACGGCTGGTAGCGGCCCGGCCGATATCCGGGAATGGGCGACGATCACACCCCGGCACCGGCCGGGTACTCGATAAGGTGCGCTCGAAGATGATCGTCGCCTTCTGAGGAGCTCGATGGCCTCCGCTCCGCTCCGGCCCGGTGACCCCCCACGGCTGGGGTCGTACGACCTCGTCGGCCGCCTCGGCGCGGGCGGACAGGGCGTCGTCTATCTCGGCCGCGGCCCCGCCGGTGAGCAGGTGGCCGTCAAGATGCTGCACGGCCAGGTCGACGGGTCGTTCCTGCTCCGTGAGCTGTCCATGGCCCGGCAGGTCGCGTCGTTCTGCACCGCGCAGATCCTGGACGCCGACGTGGCGGGCGACACCCCGTACATCGTCAGCGAGTACATCGAGGGACGCTCGCTCAGCGACGTGGTGGAGGCCGACGGGCCGCGTACGGGCGGCGCGCTGGAGCGGCTGGCGATCGGCACCGCGACCGCTCTGTCGGCGATCCACCAGGCCGGGGTGGTGCACCGGGACTTCAAACCGGCCAACGTCCTGCTGGGCCCGGACGGGCCGCGGGTCATCGACTTCGGCATCGCCAGGGCGCTCGACGTGACGGCGACCGTGGGCGAGCTGCGCGGCACCCCCGCGTACATGGCCCCTGAGCAGATGAACGGGCAGCCCGCCGGGCCCGCCGCCGACATGTTCGCCTGGGCGGTCACCATCATGTTCGCGGCGACCGGGCGGAGCCCGTTCGGCTCGGACACGCTGCCCGCGATCATCCAACGGGTGCTCTACAGCGAACCGGACGTGAGCGTCCTGCCCGACCGGCTGCGCGGGCTGGTGACCGCCTGCCTGTCCAAGGACCCGGCGGCCCGCCCCGCCGCCCAGGACGTTCTCATCCGGCTGCTCGGGCACACCCCGGCGGCCCCGGCCGACGCGCTGCGCGAGGGCACGACGCTGTCCGCCGGGCCCGCTCAGGCGCCGACCCTGCCGGGGACCTACGCCGCGCCGCCCGCCCCGTCCCCCTCGCCGTTCCCGCCGCCGTCCGGGCCTGCCGTACGGCGCCGGGGCGCGGGGACCACCGTGCTCGTCGCGGCGGGGGTGATCGTGCTGCTCGGGGCAGGTGCCGCCGGTGCGCTCGCAGTCGCCGGCGCGTTCTCCTCCTCGCCCGCCCCCTCCGCCGCCCCCGGGCGTTCCACGAGCGCTTCTGCGTCGGGCTCCGCTGCCGGAGCGGGCTCCTCCCCGGGCGCGTCGCCGTCCGGTGAGCCGACGGCGGCCACCACGATCCCGGCGGACTGGGACGGCACGTGGTCCGGGACCGGCCGGCAGCCCACGTCGACGGTCAACCCCACGTACTCCCTGACCCTCACCCTGCGGGGCGGCGGGACCACCGGCACCACCCTCTACCCGTCGCTCGGCTGCCAGGGGCGGCTGACCCTCGTGCCCGGCGCGCCGGGCGGCGCGGTGCGGCTGCGTGAGCGCATCACCGCCGGAGGGTGCACCAGTGCCGGTGAGTTCGTCGTGCGGTCCTCCGGCGGGGAGCTCAGCTTCAGCTACCAGCCGGACACTCCTCAGTCGCCCTCCTCGTTCGGCACCCTCACCCGGTGAGCCCGGCGAACGTCGCGTTCACGGGCGATGCGTTCACGGGCGATGCGTTCACGGGCGTGGTGGTCACCGCGCATTGAGCAGGACGACCCCGAACGCCACGACGCAGGCCGCCAGGATGCGCCTGCGGCCCATCGGCTCGGCGAAGAACACCGCGCCGATGATCGCTCCTGAGATGACCCCGGTCTCGCGGAGGGCCGCCACCGCCGCGAGCGATCCGCGGGTCTGCGCCCACAGTGCGATGCCGTACGCGACCGCGGCGATCAGCCCGCCCGCCGTGCCCGCCGGGGCGTGGGCGCGCATCGCCGGAAGCAGCCCGCGACCGCGCAGCACGAGGACCCAGACCACGATCAACGGGCCCTCGATGGCGAACATCCAGGCCATGTAGCCGGTCGCGCTTCCGGAGAGCCGGACGCCCACTCCGTCGACCAGGGTGTACGCGGCGATGGAGACTCCGGTGAGCAGCGCCGCGTACACCGCGGGCCGTTCCGAACGACGCAGGCGCAGGCCACCGGCGAAGGCGAGCGCCGCCAGCCCACCACAGATCGCGGCCACTCCGGCGAACCGCACCGGACCGAGCCGCTCCCCCAGCGCGACCGCCGCGACGGCCGCCACCAGCAGCGGCGCGCTGCCTCTCGCCAGCGGGTAGACCTGCCCGAAGTCGCCCAGGTCGTAGGAGCGGGCCAGCAGCATCACGTAACCGAGTTGGAGCAGGGTCGAGGCCGCGAGCCACGGCCAGGACGCAAGGGCGGGCACCGGCACCAGCGGCAGCAGCACCAGGCCCACAGCCGTCTGACCCAGGCCGATCAGCGCGAATCCGGCCTGCCGGTCGGGCACACCCTTCGCGACGGCGTTCCAGACGGCGTGCAGCACCCCGGCGAAGAGCACGGCGAGTACGGGTCCGATCGGCAGGGCCATGCCCCCACCCCATCCTGTACGGGCCGGGCGTGGAACACTTCCGGGTCGTTGGGATCGATCTCTCCGGCCCGGCGGGCCATCGTGGCCCCAGGGTGGCAGGCTGGGGGCATGCGCCTGGCGACCTGGAACGTGAACTCGGTCAAGGCACGGCTGCCGCGGCTGCTCGACTGGCTTGCCGAGGCCAAGCCCGACATCGTCTGCCTGCAGGAGACCAAGTGCGCCGCCGGCCGGTTCCCGGCCGCCGAGGTCGGTGAGCTCGGGTACGCCGTCGCGGCCCACGGCGACGGCCGGTGGAACGGCGTCGCGCTGCTGTCGCGGGTCGGCATCGACGACGTCTCGCTGGGCTTCCCCGGCGAGCCGGGCTTCGCCGGCGAGCCCGCGGAGCCGGATCTGCTGGACGAGGCGGGCGGGCTCGGGCCGCCCCTCCCGGAGGCCCGGGCGATCGGCGCGACCTGCGGCGGCATCCGGGTGTGGTCGCTGTACGCACCGAACGGGCGGACGCCGCAGTCCGCGCACTACCGCTACAAGCTCGACTGGTTCGCGGCGTTGCGGACCGCGCTCGCCGACGAGCTGCGGCAGGGGCCCCCGCTGGTGGCGTGCGGTGACTTCAACGTGGCACCGACCGACGCGGACGTCTGGGATCCGGCGGTGTTCGTGGACTCGACGCACGTCACGCCGCCCGAACGCGAGGCGCTGGCCGAGCTGCGGGCCCTCGGGCTGCGCGACGTGGTGCCCACGCCGATGAAGGGCCCTCACCCGTACACCTACTGGGACTACCGGGCCGGAATGTTCCACCAGAACAAGGGCATGCGCATCGACCTGGTGTACGCCGCCGCCGCGGTCGCCGACCGGGTGGACTCGGCGTACGTGGACCGCGAGGCTCGCAAGGGCAAGGGCCCCTCCGACCACGCCCCCATCGTGGTGGACCTCACCTAGGGACGCTCTGCGACATTTCTCACCGCGGAGCGGACCCGGCGCCCGGCTCGCCGTCACGCCGGGTGAGTGCCCGGATCAGGTGCCGAGCTGCCCGAACACGGCCACGGGCCACCCCGCGCCGGAGGTGTCGGGTCCTCTCCACAGGCGGCCCCGCCCCCGCCACGGTCACCTGCGGGCCCTTGCGCGCCCGAGATGTCCGGGACAGGATCTGTCCCGGCGCTCCCCGCTCGGGAAACCTCGACGCCGGCCGGGTGGGCGGCCCGCGAACATGGAGGTACGTCCATGAGCCGTCGTCTCGTCACCGGTGCCGTGATCGGCGGTGCCGTGCTGGTGTGCCTGTCAGGATGCAAGGCCGTGGACGAGGAGGGCGGGGCCGCCCCCCGGGACGGCAGGCGGCTCTCGGCGGCCCAGGTGGTCGAGCTGACCTCCGAGAAGGCCGGCAAGCTGGACACCTTCGCCGCCGACATCGTCGAGACCGGCACCGCGGACGGGAAGACGACCCGGCTGGCCGGGACGTTCCGGTTCCGGTCCAAGCCGGACCCGGCCGTGAGCGCCGACTTCAGCCAGCTCCAGTACGGCGGCACGAACGTCTCGGGCCGGGGCCAGGTCGTCATCCTGGACGACGTCCTGTATCTGCGTCTTCCGGTCATCTCGCAGTTCCTGAGCGGGGGCAGGCCGTGGTTCCGGGTACCGCTGGGCGGTCTCCAACGGGTGACGGGGGTGAACGCGGCGGCGGTGGTCAGCAGCCTCATGGCGACCACTCCCGAGAAGGTGACCAAGATGTTCACCGCGTCCAAGAACGTGCACGCCGTCGGCACCGAGACCGTCGAGGGCGCGACGACCATCCACTACCGGGGATCCGTCTCGGCTCAGTCCGCCCTGGCCGAGCTCGACTCCGAGGACCGGGCACGGCTCGAGAAGTCCTACGGGATCTACGGGTCCGACACGGCCGGCACGATCTCCTTCGACCTGTGGGTCGACGACCGGCGCCTGCCCCGCAGGAGCGCCTACAGCCTGCGGGGGACCAACACCCCGACCTCCACCACGATCACCTATCACTACGGCCGGCGCTTCACCGTCACCGCGCCGCCCGCGAGCCAGGTCGGCGGGATCCGATAGGGCACCCTCCCCGCCCCGGAATCCTGCGGGCGAAGCACCGGGCATCGCCACCGAACCCCGTTCTGTGGTGAGAAAACCATTTTCGGCCGGCTGCCCTCAGGTACTTCTCTCACCACAGAACGCCATTCGGGCCGGGAAGCGGGCGGGCGCGTCACGAGCCGCGGCCGTACGGGCTCGCCCCTTGGCCGGCCCGGCCGGCTCCCGCGCCGAGGGAGTTCGACAGGTCGCTATAGACACCGGCAAAATGGGTATGGAGGTGTTGTCGATCGAGGAGGAACCATGAGGACGCCCCGAGCCGGGCTGCTGTTCGCGCTGGTGTCGGCCATCGGTTTCGGCTGGTCGGGGCCGCTGGCCAAGGCACTGCTCGACGGCGGTCTCGACCCGCTGCAGACGGTGTGGATCCGGCTGGCGGGCGGTGCGCTGGTCCTGCTGGCCGTGACGGTCGTGCTCCGCCCGCGCGCCCTGCTGATCCCCCGGCACCAGATCCCGGCCGTCGCCGCGTACAGCCTGATCGGCTTCGCCGCCGTCCAGGCCTTCTACTACTCCTCGGTGGCGCGGCTGCCGGTGGGCATCGCGGTACTGCTGGAGTACACCTCACCCATCCTCGTCGTGCTCTGGGTCCGGGTGGTCCGCAGGACCCGCCTGCCCAGGACCGCCCTGGCCGGTCCGCTGGTGGTGCTGGTCGGCCTGACGTTCGTCGTCGGGATCTGGGACGGCGCGGGCATCGATCCGTTCGGGCTGCTGCTGGGGCTGGGCACTGCGGCCTGCGCGGCGGCGTACTTCCTGCTCATCCCGCAGGCGGGCGACCAGATCCACCCGCTGGGCTCGCTGACCTGGGGCCTGCTGGGCGCGGTGGCCGCGCTGACCCCGATGGCCCGGCCGTGGGCGCTGCCCTGGCACGTGCTCGGCAGGGACCTCCAGGTCGGCGGGCGCGTCCTCCCGGCCGCCGTGGTGTGCGCCGGTCTGGTCCTGGTGGGCACCGTGCTGGCGTACGTCACCAGCATCGTGGCCGTACGGACGCTGAGCGCGGCGGTCGGCGCGACGGTGGCCTCCCTGGAGGTGCTCGCGAGCATCGTCGTCGCCTGGCTGCTGCTCGGCCAGTCGCTCACCGCCGTCCAGCTCGCCGGAGCCATGATCATGCTGGCCGGAGCGCTGCTGGCACAGTCGAGCCTGTCCCGGCGGCCCGCGACGGCAGAGGAGGCGGCGCCGCCCGTGGGCGTCGAGACCGCCCGGAGTCCGGCCAGGGAACCGCAGCCCGGCTGAGCCACCGGGGCCGGAGACCCGCGTTCACTCGGCGGCCTCCCGGCCGGATCCGGGCGCGCCGGCCGTACGGTCGTGACCGCCCGCCATCGAGCCGCCCTCCCGTGGCCCGCGCCGGTACCGGCCCGGAGCGGTGCCGTACCGGCGCTTGAAGGCGTTGGCGAACGCGAACTCGGAGGTGTAGCCGACCTGCGCGGCGACCACGCCGAGCGGGGCGTCGGTGTCGACCAGCAGGCGAGCCGCGGTGGTCATCCGCCACCAGGTGAGGTAGGTCAGGGGCGGTTGCCCGACCAGCCCGGTGAACCGCCGCGAGAACGCCGCCCGCGACAGCCCCGCACGGGCTCCCAGCGTCTCCACGGTCCACGGGTACGCCGGATCACCGTGGAGGCTGGACAGCGCCGCGCTGATCGCGGGGTCGTTCAGCGCCGCGGTCCAGCCGGTGACCGGGCCGCGGCCGGGCTGGTCGGCGAACCACGCGCGCAGGATGTAGAGCAGGAGCATGTCGAGCAGGGCGCGCACGACGGCGTCCGCGGGCCACGGGTTGACGAGCTCGGCCCCGAGGAGCTCCACCGCGCCGCGTATCTCGGGGAGATGCCCCGGCCGGGCGGGCAGATGGATCAGGTCGGGCAGATCGCCGAGCAGCGGATGCGCCCGGGCCGGATCGAGCTGGTAGGCGCCGCAGAGCGTCACCGTCGCGGCGCCGTCCGGGCGGATCCGGCCGACGGGCGGGGCGTGATGACGCCGTTCGAAGCGGGAGCCGTCCCGCGGGTCGCAGCCCGGCTCGGCCGCCGGGGTGGTCGGGCTGTCGGCCAGGACGTGCCCCCGGCCGTGCGGCATGAAGACCACGTCGCCGACACCGAGGGCGAAGGGCGCACCGTCCACGGGGACGAGCCAGCACGACCCCTGGAGGATCACCTGGAAGCCCGCCGCCCCGCGCACCGGCATGAAGCGCTGCCCCCACGGGGCGTACCACTCCACCCGTGACGAACGAGGCTCCCCGGTGCGCATCACGGCGATCACATCGCTGAGGACGTCCATCGCGTCAGCGTATCGCCGTCCGCCCTGGCTGAGACGATCACGTATGAATCCGAGATCCCGGCGCATTGGACGTTGCCCAACCGAGCCCTACGGTCGTGGCAGGCGAAACGGTCGCCCCTCCAGCCGGAGGGCACGAAGAAGCCGCCCCCGCCCGAACCGTCCTCGCCCGGCCGGCGCTCCCGCCCGCGCCTCACCGATCACCAGTCACCAGTCACCAGGAAGAGAAATCACCATGATCACTGACGACCGTACCTCCGCGCCTGCCCCGTCCGGCGGCACCCGGCGGCGCCGCAGGGCCATCGCGGCCGGCGGCGCCGTCGCGGCGGCCGGGCTGCTCTGGCTCGTCGCCCGCGCGCTGGACGTCGACCTCAGGGTCGCCCAGGGCGACGGGCAGGAGTCCCAGGTCGTCGGCCTGCCGATGGTCGCCGGCTGCACGCTCGTCGTGGCGCTGCTCGGCTGGGGCGTGCTGGCCCTGCTGGAACACCGGACCCGCCGGGCCCGGACCTGGTGGACCGGGCTCGCCGCCGCGGTGCTGCTGCTGTCGTTCGTGCCGGTCGTCACGGTGTCGGCCACGACCGGCACGAAGGTCGCCCTGTCCCTCATGCACCTCGCGGTGGCCGCCGTGCTCATCCCGTCGCTGCGGGGAGGAGGACGACCGGCGGCCTGACCGGCCGTGCGAGGTATCGACGTAGAGTGGGGCAGGTCGAACGGCCACCCTCCCCAGGAGCACGGAGACCCATGCCAACCGAACTGACCCTAATGGCCGTGCACGCCCACCCCGACGACGAGGTGCTGGGCACCGGCGGCCTGCTGGCCCGCAGCGCGGCGGAGGGCGTCCGTACCGTCCTGGTCACCTGCACCAACGGCGAGCAGGGCGACGGGCCCGACGGGGTGAAGCCGGGCGAGCCCGGCCACGACCCCGAAGCCGTCAGCAGGCTCCGCCTGCAGGAGCTCCGGGAGTCCGCGGACCATCTGGGCATCGAGGTGGTCGAACTGCTCGGCTACCGCGACTCCGGCATGGCCGGCTGGGACGCCAACGAGCATCCCGGAGCCTTCGCCGAGGTCCCGGTGGACGTCGCCGCCGCGCGGCTCGGCGCGCTGATGGAGCGTTACCGCCCGCAGGTCGTGGTGACCTACGACGAGAACGGGGGGTACGGTCACCCCGATCACATCCAGGCCCACCGGATCGCGATCGCCGCGGCCGAGGCCACCGCGATCCCCGCCAAGCTCTACTACACCGCCGTGCCGCGCGAGCGGATCCGCCGGCTCTTCGAGTTCATGCGGGCCAACGGCGCCGATATGGCCGAGATCGAGCTGCCCGAGGACTTCGGCGTCCCCGAGGAACTGATCACGAGCATGGTCGACGTCTCGCCGTACGTCGAGCGCAAGCGCAAGGCCCTGGAGGCACACGCCAGCCAGGGCGAGAACATCTTCCTGCTCCGGCTGCCCGAAGAGGTGCAGCACGAGGTGTTCGCCGCCGAGTTCTTCGTCCGCCACCTCAGCCGGGTGGAGGCGCCGGACCAGGAGGACGATCTGTTCGCCGGGCTCCGCTGACGTACGAGGACCCTTCCGGCGCACCCGTGAGGTCAGCTCTTGCGGGCCGACTCCTCGTAGGCCCGCAGGACCTCGTCGGTCGGCCCGTCCATCCGGACCACGCCCGAGTCCAGCCAGATCGTGCGGTCGCAGGTGTCCCGGATGGACTTGTTGTTGTGGCTGACCAGGATGACCGTGCCCGCGTCCTCGCGCAGCTCGCGGATGCGGTCCTCACTGCGTTTCTTGAACCGCAGATCGCCGGTGGCGAGAGCCTCGTCGATCAGCAGGACGTCGTGCGTCTTGACCGCGGCGATGGAGAACCGCAGCCGGGCGGCCATGCCGGAGGAGTAGGTGCGCATCGGCAGCGAGATGAAGTCGCCGCGCTCGTTGATGCCCGAGAACTCCACGATGCCCTGGTATTCCGCCCTGATCTGCCGCGGGCTCATGCCCATGGCGAGGCAGCCCAGGACGACGTTGCGTTCGCCGCTGAGGTCGTTCATCAGCGCGGCGTTGACGCCCAGCAGCGACGGCCGGCCGTCGGTGTAGATCCGCCCGCGCTGCGGGGCCAGCAGACCGGCGACGGCCCTGAGCAGCGTGGACTTGCCCGACCCGTTGCCGCCGATCAGGCCGACGGCCTCGCCCCGGTAGGCGGTGAAGCTCACCCCCCGGACGGCGTGCACCTCGCGGATGGCCGGAGACCTCCGGCCCCGCAGCATCCGGCTCAGCGCCGCGGTGGCACTCCCCCGCCCGGCCCCGGCTCCGTGGATCTTGTAGACGACGTGCACCCCGTCCACGATGACGGTGGGCACCCGTACGCCGCTCGGTGTGGGCGCCGCCGGTGCGGCCGTCTTCGTCAGGACCTCATCCACGGCCGTACTCCTCCTCCGCCTTCCAGAAGAAGACATAGCCCGCGACTCCCACCAGGACCGCCCAGCCCAGTGCCAGCGGCCACACGTGCGGGGGCAGCCGGTCGGCGGCCACCGAGTCGAGCAGCGCGTAGCGCATCAGGTCGATGTAGATCAGCGCGGGGTTGGTGTCGAGCAGGACCGCGATCCAGTGCGGAGCGTGCGCGGTGAAGACCTTGAGGCTGTAGAAGACCCCGGAGACGTACATCCAGGTGCGCAGCAGGAACGGCATGAGCTGTGCGGTGTCGGTGGTCTTGGCACCGATGCGGGCCACGGCCATCGCCAGCCCCGCGTTGAACATCGACTGCAACAGCAGCACCGGCACGACCAGCAGCCAGCGCAGGGTGACCGGCTCGCCGAACGCCAGCACGATCACAGCGAGCACGCCCATGGAGAACATCAGCTGCTGGAGCTGGATGAGGGTGAAGGCGATCGGCAGGCAGGCCCGGGGGAAGTGCAGCGCCCGGATCAGCCCCAGATTGCCCTCGATCGAGCGGGTGCCGGACAGCACCGCGGACTGCGTGAAGTTGAAGACGAAGACGCCGGTGCACAGGAAGGGCACGAAGTTGGCGATCCCGTGCCGGGTCCCGAGCAGCACACCGAAGATCAGGTAGTACACGGCCGCGTTGAGCAGCGGGGTCATCACCTGCCAGATCTGCCCCAGCCTGGCGCTGGTGTACATCGCCGTCAGCCGGGCGGTGGCGTAGCCGGTGATGAAGTGGCGGCGCGACCACAGCCCGCGCGTGTAGTCGCCCAGGCCGGGCCGGGCGCCGCTCACCGTCAGCCCGTACTTCATGGCCAGTGCCTCGGCGCTCAGACCCGCATCCGGGTCGAGCAACGCCGTGTCGGATCTGCCTGGTCGGCTCACTTCAGCGCTCTCATTCGTGAGGGAACAGGGGCGCGTGCCGGGTCCGTGCGCATGGCGCGTCGTCCCCTTGCATCGCCATTGCGGACGATAGAACGGTACCGTTACGTCCTGCCGTCGATGGTAGTGAGGGCCAGGATGGAACGCAACCGTTTCGTCGTCGCGCTAGGATCGGGGCATGACAGCGGAATTGCCTACATCCCGTCGCGCTCCGGCCGGAGCCGCCGTGCTCCGGGAGGACATCACCGACGCGATCCGCGCCGCCGTCATCGAGGAACTCGCCTCCACCGGGTACGCCCGGATGTCGATCGAGGCCGTCGCCCGCCGGGCCGGGGTGGGCAAGACGGCCGTCTACCGCCGGTGGCCCTCCAAGCTGCACATCGTCATCGACGTCGTGTCGGCCATCGCCGTGCAGGGCATGCCGGTGCCCGACACCGGCACCCTGCGCGGGGACGTGCGCGTCCTGCTGAGCATGATCGCCCGCGCCCTGCGCAACCCGCTGGCCGCCCAGATCATCCCCGACCTGCTGGCCGAGGCCGCCCGCAACCCGGAGATCGCCCGGACGCTGGAGGTCGCGCTCCGCGACACCCAGCGGGACGTCATCACCGTCGTCCTGCGCAACGCCGTCGGGCGCGGCGAACTGCCCGCCGGCTCCGACCACGAGCTCGCCCTCGACCTGATCACCGGTCCGCTCTACTGGCGCCTCGCGGTGATCCGCACCCCCCTGCCCAAGGGCCATCTCGACCGGCTCGCCGCCGCCACCACCGCCGCGCTCACCGGCACCGGCTGATCACCGCACCTGGAGCCGTTCCGGCCAGAGATCACCTGGTCAGCCGCCGGCTTCCGGCGGCCCCGTACAGTGACGGTATGGGAATGGTCGGCACGGTCGGACTGGTGTTGCACCCCAGACGAGACTCGAAGATCGCGATCGACACGATCGTGGAGTGGGCCGGCGAGCGCAGCGCGACCGTCCTCGGACTGCCCGAGGAGATCCTGCGCATCGACTGCAGCGCCGTGCCGGTGACCGCGGAAGTCCTGATCGAGCGCTCCGACCTGCTGGTGAGCCTGGGCGGGGACGGCACCATGCTGCGGACGATGCGGCTGGTGACCGGGCGGCCGACGCCCGTGCTGGGCGTCAACCTGGGCCGGCTGGGCTTCCTCGCCGAGATCAACGTGGAGGATCTTCCCCGCGGGCTCTCGGTCATCGACGAGCACCGCTACCTCGTGGAGCCCCGGATGGCGGTCTCCACCGTCCTTCCCGACGGGTCGGTGCACACGGCGTTCAACGACATAGCCCTGGTGCGCATCCCCGGTGACGGGCTCGCGGCGGTGGCGATCGACGTGCAGGGACACCCCTTCGTCCGGTACGCGGCGGACGCGGTGATCGTGGCGACCTCGACCGGATCGACCGCCTACAGCTTCTCCGCCGGCGGCCCGATCGTGTCCCCCACCGTCGAGGGGTTCCTGGTCGTCCCGGCGGCCGCGCACTCGGCGTTCAACCGGGCGCTGGTGCTGTCCGCGGACGAGGAGGCGGCCCTGGAGGTGCTGCCCACCAGCGGGCGGCTGGCCGTGGAGGTGGACGGCATCGTCGCCGGGTACGTCTCCGCCGGCGACCGGCTGGCCATCAACGCCATCCGCGCCGCCGCGATGGTGGTACGGCTGGGCGACACCACCTTCTACGAACGGGCCCGCCGCAAGCTGCGCGTCAACGGCAGCCTCGAGGTCGACTGAGCTCTCCCCGCGCCTCGTGTGCGTTCCGGGGTCTCAGCGCGCCTCCTGGCGGAGCCGTTGCCGCTGCGGGACGACGGTGTACTTGGGGTCTCTGGCCGAGGCGACACCGGCCCGGAAGACGCCGAACCGGGTGCACGCGGAGCCCGCCAGCAGGGCCGTGCCCGACAGTGCCGCGGCGGCCCTGGACCGCCCGCCGAGCGTGCCGGCGATGACGGCTCCGGCAATGGTCAGCGCCTTGCCGGCCCGCATGAGCCGGCCGCTCGCGCCGGTGGTGTACGGCTCGGCGACCATCCCGAGCCGCCGTTCCATCCGGGCGGCGGCGGCGAGCTCCAGCGCGGTGCCGTACACGGCGACCACCCGGACGGGGCCGGTCTCGGTCCGCGGCGCGGCGAGCAGGCCGAGCCCGGCGGCGGCGGTGGCGGCCGAGCCGGCGAACATGAAGGGCAGCTCGCGGTAGGCCTCGTGCCAGGCGGGCACCGCGGTGTCGGCGATGAGGACGGCGGTGTAGGAGGCGACGGCGGGGCCGGTCAGCGCCGCCCATCCGGTGGCGGCCCGGCCGATCCGGGGGAACCATCCGGTGAGGTCGGTGACCGCGGCGACCCCGGCCGCGGGAGCGTACGCCGCGAGCGTCCACGAGCCGACGCTCATCGGCGACGTCGGCTTGATGACCCGGAGCATGTGGCCGAACCGCGCGGGCCGGCCGAGGTCGTGCACCAGCGCCACGGTGGACAGCGAGATCGCGGCCAGCGCGCCGGTCCTGCCCACCCGGGCGAGCCTCGTACGGCCGGTGACGGCCGCGCCCGCGGCCAGCACCGAGGACGCCCCGGCCAGCCCGCCGAGGAAGAGGTAGCCCGCGATGTCGAGGGCGCTCCAGGTCGGCTCCTTGATGATCGGCCGGCCGTAGTAGGAGGTGAACTCGGCGTCGGGGACCATGCTCTGCTCGCCCCTGCGCCCGCGGCGCCGGCGCGGGCCCTGGACGCCCACCGGCGCCTCCCGCCCGGGCCGCTCTCCCCGCAGCCCCTCCCTGGTGACCTGGGCCTCGCTCACCCGCGCCTCCCTGTGAGCTTGGTCGTCGCCGTGGCCGCGTACGTCGCGGCGATCCCGCCGAGCAGGGTCAGTGCCGCGGCCCCCGCGTGCCGCCACATCGAGGGCAGGTCCCGGGTGGTGACGACCGGATCCGGTGGCAGCCCGTAGGTCTCCGGCTCGTCGAGCAGCAGGAAGAACGCCCCGTCCCCGCCGACCCCGTCCGAGGGGTCCTCTCCGTACAGCCGGGCCTCGGGGACGCCCGCCTCGTGCAGTTGCGTCACCCGGGCGGCGGCGCGTTCGCGCAGCTCGTCGAGCGGGCCGTACTGGATGGAGTCGGTGGGGCAGGCCTTGGCGCAGGCCGGCTCCATGCCGTCACCGAGCCGGTCGTAGCACAGGGTGCACTTCCACACCCGGCCGTCGTCCTCGCGCTGGCCGATCACTCCGTACGGGCAGGCGGGCACGCAGTAGCCGCATCCGTTGCAGATGTCCTCCTGCACGACCACGGTCCCGAACTCGGTGCGGAACAGCGACCCGGTGGGGCAGACGTCGAGGCAGGCCGCGTGGGTGCAGTGCTTGCAGACGTCGGAGGCCATCAGCCAGCGCATCCCGGCGCCGTCGCCGTTCCCCGCGGCGTCGGCGGCCAGCCCGAGCACGTCCACGCCGCCGAGGTCGTCGCCGAGGTCCTCCTCGCGCAGCGGCCGGCGCTGCTCGATGAAGGCCACGTGGCGCCAGGTGTCGGCGCCCAGCCCCTGGGTGTTGTCGTACGACATGCCGGTGAAGGTCAGCCCGTCCTCGGGGATGGCGTTCCACTCCTTGCAGGCCACCTCGCAGGCCTTGCAGCCGATGCACACCGAGGTGTCGGTGAAGAAGCCCCTGCGCGGCGGATGGTCGTGATGCCCGGCGTCCCCGGCGACGTCCGGCTCAGGACCGGAGAGCAGTCCCATGGTCAGATCCTCATTCCGGTCTCTTCGGTGATGCCCGCCCGCTGCCGGTAGTCGCGGACCAGCTCCGGCAGCGCCGGCCCGCGCGGCCGGCGGCCGGGGCGGATGTCGGCGGTGAGCGCCTTGACCTCCTGGATGTGCACGTTCGGGTCCAGCGCGATGGACGCGAGCTCGTTGGCCGCGTCCCCGCGCGAGTGGCCATTGGGACCCCAGTGAAACGGCAGCCCGATCTGGTGCAGGGTGCGGCCCTGGACCCGCAGCGGCGCCATCCGGTCGGTGACCAGCACCCGGGCCTCGATCGCGTTGCGGGCCGTCACGATGGTCGCCCACCCGCCGTGCTCCAGCCCGCGCTCGGCTGCGAGCTCCGGCGAGACCTCACAGAAGAACTCCGGTTGCAGCTCGGCGAGGTACGGCGTCCAGCGGCTCATCCCGCCGGCGGTGAAGTGCTCGGTCAGCCGGTAGGTCGTGACCACGTAGGGGAACACCTCCGCGCCCGGCTCGGACCCGCTGGGGTGGAAGCGGTTGTGCTCGCCGGGGAAGACCTCCCTGGCCGGGTTGCGCTGATGCCCGTACAGCGGGTTGTCGAACGGCGAGTCCTGCGGCTCGTAGTGCGTGGGCAGCGGGCCGTCGACCAGCCCGGCCGGCACGAACAGCCAGCCCTTGCCGTCGGCCTGCAGGACGAACGGGTCGGTACCCGACAGGCCGGCGGGGCCCGTGGCGCCCTCCGGTGGCCGGTACCACGGGGCCATGTCCGGGGCGAAGTCCGGCACGTCGTGGCCGGTCCAGCGTTCGCCGTCCCACCAGACCAGGGCCTTGCGCTCGCTCCACGGGCTGCCCTCGGGGTCGGCGGACGCCCGGTTGTAGAGGATCCGCCGGTTGGCCGGCCACGCCCAGGCCCATTCGGCGGCGATCCAGTCCTGCTCGGCGGCGGGCTTCCTGCGGGCCGCCTGGTTGACGCCGTCGGCGTAGACGCCGCAGTAGATCCAGCAGCCGCAGGACGTGGAGCCGTCGCCGGTGAGCTGGTCGTACGAGGACAGGTGCGCCCCGTCGGGCCCGTAGCCGTTGATCTCGGCGAGCACCGCGTCGGCGCTGGGCTCCTCGAGCTCGCCCTCCGTGGGGTAGTCCCAGGTCAGGTCGAGTACGGGCCGGTCCCGCTCCTCGGTGGAGCCGGCCAGCGCGGCACGGATGCGCCGCCCCAGGTGGTACATGAACCACAGGTCGCTGCGGGCGTCGCCGGCCGGGTCGACGGCGGTGTGATGCCACTGGAGCATCCGGTTGGTGTTGGTGAAACTGCCCGACTTCTCGGTGTGCGCGGCGGCGGGGAAGAAGAACACCTCGGTGCCGATGTCGGCGGTCCGCAGCTCCCCGGTCTCGATCTCGGGGCCGTCCTTCCACCAGGTCGCGCTCTCGATCAGTGAGAAGTCGCGGACCACCAGCCAGTCGAGATTTGCCATCCCCAGCCGCTGCACCTTGGCGTTGGCCGAGCCGACGGCCGGGTTCTCCCCCATCAGGAAGTAGCCCTTGCAGACGCCGTCGAGCTGGGCGAGTGCGGTCTCATAGGTGCTGTGGCTCCCGGTCAGCCGCGGCAGGTAGTCGAAGCAGAAGTCGTTGTCCGGGGTGGCCGCCTCGCCCCACCACGCCTTGAGCAGGCTCACGACGTAGGAGCGCATGTTGCCCCAGTAGCCCTTCTCGGCGGCGTCGGCCGTGATGAACGCGGCGAGGTCCTGGTGCGCGTGCGCGTGCGGCATCGGGATGTAGCCCGGTAGCAGGTCGAAAAGGGTGGGGATGTCGCTGGAGCCCTGGATGCTGGCGTGCCCGCGCAGCGCCTGGATGCCGCCGCCCGGGCGCCCGATGTTGCCCAGCAGCAGTTGCAGGATGGAGGCGGCCCGGATGTACTGCGAGCCGACGGTGTGCTGGGTCCACCCGACCGCGTAGGCGAAGGCGCTGGTCCGGTCGCGGCCGGAGTTGCTCACCAGCGCGTCGCAGACCTGCGCGAACAGCTCGGGCGGCACTCCGCAGATCTGCTGGACCATCTCCGGGGTGTAGCGGGCGTAGTGCCGCTTGAGGATCTGGAAGACGCACCGCGGATCCCGCAGGGTCTCGTCGGTGCGCGGCGTGCCGGTGCCGATGGCGGCCCCGCCGGCTCCGTGGCTCTCCCCCCGGCCCGACTCCCGGATGGTCCGGCCCTGCCTGGTGCGCCTGTCGTACTGCGAGTCGCGGTCCCCCGAGGAGGCGGCGACGTCCATGCCCTCGTACTGCCAGGTGTCGAACTCGTAGTGCCGGGTCTCCTCGTTGAACCCGGAGAACAGCCCGTCGAGGTCCTCGGTGTCGCGGAACTCCTCGGTGATGATCGTGGCCGCGTTGGTGTAGGCGAGCACGTACTCGCGGAAGTACGCCTCGGTGGACAGGACGTGGTTGATGATCCCGCCCAGGAAGGCGATGTCGGAACCGGCCCGCAGGGGCACGTACAGGTCGGCCAGCGCGCTCGTACGGGTGAACCGGGGATCGACGTGAATGATCTTGGCTCCGCGTGCCTTCGCCTCCATCACCCACTGGAACCCCACCGGGTGCGCCTCGGCGAAGTTGGAGCCCTGGACGACGATGCAGTCGGCGTTCTGCAGGTCCTGCATGTAGGTGGTCGCCCCGCCGCGCCCGAAGGAGGTGCCCAGCCCCGCCACCGTGGAGCTGTGGCAGACCCGGGCCTGGTTCTCCACCTGGACCACCCCGAGCGCGGTGAACAGCTTCTTGATGAGGTAGTTCTCCTCGTTGTCCAGCGTCGCCCCGCCCAGGCTGGCCAGGCCCATCGTCCGGCGGACCCGGGAGCCCTCGCCGCAGTCCCACTGCCAGGTGGCGGCACGGGTACGGATCACCCGCTCGGCGACCATGTCCATCGCCGTCTCGAGGTCGAGCTCCTCCCAGTCGGCTCCGTGCGGAGGCCGGTAGAGCACCCTGTGCTCGCGCGCCGATCCCGTCGTGAGCTGCAGGCTCGCCGAGCCCTTCGGGCACAGCCGGCCGCGGCTGACCGGCGAGTCGGGGTCCCCCTCGATCTGCACCACCCGGTCGCCGGAGACGTAGACGTTCTGGGCGCAGCCCACCGCGCAGTACGGGCAGATCGACTTCACGACCCGGTCGGCCGTGGCGGTGCGGGCGCGCAGGGACCGGGTGTGCGGCGACGCGACCGCGGCCCCGCGGCCCAGCGGGTCATCGCCCGTCAGCTGCCGGTACACCGGCCATTCCGCGATCCGAGATCGCAGCCCCATGACGCCCTCCACCTGCGCGAATAGTCGATCGGGGACGCCCTACCCCGCGCAGGGACCTTGAACCGGGACGGCGGCTGAAACGGCCGTTCTCGCATGGTGCCGACGGCCGCGCCTGGGCCCGTCCCGCCGCTGCCGACCCGACCGCACAGGAGGGCCGGTCGGCGCACGGATGCGCATCCGGCCGCCGACCTGCGGGTCAAGCGCAATTTGGGATGAACGAAGTTGCCCATTCCGCCCTGTTCTGGACGGTCCCCTGTGTCTGGCTCCCGGAGCCAGACGGCTGTCCCGACCGATCGTGGTCGGGCGTGTCCAAGGTTCCCCGGAACCGTGGGTGCGTCCTGACCACCAGGTCAGGGCGCACGGCGGTTCCTCGGAACCCCACCTGCGTCCCGGCTAGGCCGGGACGTCCCACAAACAAGGGGTACGCATGTCAGAACAGAGGACCTCCCTCGGAACGCGATTGTTCGGAGGGGGGATCATCGTAAGTGAGCTGGCCGTCCAGCAGGTCGGCTTCGGGATCACCTCTACGCTGCCCGCCTTGGCGGTGGCGTTGGTGGTGACCGTCGCGGGCTCCGTGCTACTCGCCGCGTACGTCGGTTGGCGATTCGGCATGGGCATGCGCCAGTTCGACAGGGTGATGTGGAAGCTGGTGGCCCGCGTGGCCGCCAGCAACACCCTCATCGGCATCGCATATGTTCTTGCGGTGCAGAAGCTGGGCCTGGGGCCGGTGGCCGCAATCGGGGCCATCGGCGTGCTCAGCGTCGGGCTCACGGAGATCTTGCGGAGCCTCGGCCTCGACCAGCCGTCGCCGGTCCAGATCTGGGGGTACAAGCAGCTGGGGGTGCGCGTCATCGCGCTGCTCGCAGTGCTCGTCATGACCCACCCGTGGACCGGCGAGTTCGACCTCGTCGGCCTCGGCTGGGCAGTGGCTGCCGCCTGGTGTTTCTGGAACTACGTCGTCATCGTCTTCGGACCGATGGCGGCGCGGGACCAGGTCAAGCAGGGCACGGCCGTCGCCAACCTCCTGTCCATCCCCGCGACGATGCTGGTGGTGTGGCCCTTCGGTGCCTGGGGCGAGCTCTTCACGGAGTTCTCCCCCGTCAACTGGGGCTTCGCCGTACTGGCCGGCCTGCTCGTGATCACCGTCCCGGCCCTCATGCAGGACTGGGCCGGAGGGAAGGTCTCCGCACGGACCACAGGGGTGCTCTACTGCCTCGACACGCCCATCGCGGCGTTGATCGGGACGGTCGGAGCTCTCCTGTTCCTGCTGGACGAGGTACAGCGGCCCAGCATCGTGCAGTGGGTCGCCATCGGCCTCATCATGATCGCCTCACTTCTCGTCGTGCTGATGGGCGAAAAGCCCACCAGCCCCGAGGCGCAGGGCGTTCAGAGCTGATGCCGGCGGCGCCGTAAGGCGCCGCTGACCACCCGTGTCGGGGGAGGAGCACTGCTTCCTCCCCCGCCATTTCGCGGACGGGGCGCCGTTTGGACGCCTCCTGCGGGGTAGGCCCGGTGCCGCCAGGACTCACGCCCACAACACCTCAAGGGGGTGGCGGTATGAACAAAGCCGTCTACAAGCCCATGTCGATGGGATTCAGCCTGCTGGGCGGCATGCTCGCCGGCGCGGTCTTCAAGCAGACCTGGAAGCTGGTCTCCGGCGACGACGAGGCCCCCGACGCCACGGACCAGGACCACTCCTGGGCCGCGGTGCTGACCGCCGCGGCGCTGCAGGGAGCGGTGTTCGGGCTGGTACGGGCCGCCGTCCAGCGGGCCGGCGCCCAGGCGACCGGCCAGTGGAGCGACGACTGACCGGGCTCCGCCCGCGCGCGGACGGCACCCCCGGCCGAGCGAGCGCCGTACGGGAGCGAGCGGATCGCCCGGGGCTCAGGGGCGGTCCGCTCCCTTCGCGCGATGGATCAGCGGCTCCACGAACCAGAGCCAGCAGGCCAGGATCGCGACCCCGCCGCCTGTGATCACCGGCATCGGGCCGCTGAACAGGTAGTCGACCACCATGAGGGTCGCGGCCGTCATCGACACCGCGAGCGCCAGCGTGCCGACCATCCCGTAGAGATTCGACCGCTTGACCAGTGACTCCTTGAGTCCCTGGCGGAAGAGGATGCGGTGCTGGGCGACCGGCGCGATGAAGAACATCGAGGCCACGGCGGCTCCGACCAGTGCCACGTAGTACAACCTGTGGTCCACGTCGGCGCTTCGCTCGAAGCCCGGCGAGAACGGAACGGTCAGCAGGAACGCGAACAGCACCTGGACGCCTGTCACGGCGACCCGGAAGCCCTGGAGGAGTTCCACGAAGTTGCGGTCCGCGCGCTCCATCGGGGTCTCGTCATCCCTGCCGTCCGCCTGCCGCTCTTCCGTGGTCACCACGTCCCCTTCCAGCGGCCCCGCCGCGACCGTCACCTGCCCCGCACTTGCCGCATAGTGCAGACTTTCCGGGCAAAGGTCAACTAATGGTCACCTCGACGACCCCTCCACTTGACCGTGCGTTCGACTCGGCACGTTTGGCATCTTTCAGCGCGGGGATGGCGGTCCACTCGACACGCCTCGGAGAAGGGAAGGCCCCGTGAGCAAGATCAAGGAGTCGGTGGACGTGGCGGTCCCGGTACGCGCGGCTTACAACGAGTGGACGCAGTTCGAGGAGTTCCCCCAGTTCATGGAGGGCATCGACCGGATCGAGCAGAGCACCGAGACCAGGACGCACTGGGAGACCAGCATCGCCGGGGTCAGGCGCGAGTTCGAGGCCGAGATCATCGAGCAGCATCCCGACGACAGCATCGCCTGGTCCTCGACCGGCAGGCCCCTCCAGGCGGGCGTCATCAGCTTCCATCACCTCGGCCCGGACCAGACCCGGGTCACCCTGCAGATGGACTACGAGCCGGAAGGCCTGGCCGAACGGGCGGGCGACAGGCTCGGCATCATCCGGCACCGGATCAGGCGCAACCTGGAGCGCTTCAAGCACTACGCCGAGGCCTACGGCGGCGGGACGCGCGGCTGGCGCGGCGAGATCAACCCGGACCCGCGACTGTGATCCCGGCCGGCGGGTGAGCCGCCCGGACGGCAGACGACCCGGTGGCCGGTCGGTGACCGCCCACCGGGTCGATGGTGAAGGCGTCAGTCCTTGAAGACGTCCTTGATCTTCTCACCGGCCTGCTTCACGTCTCCCTTGGCCTGCTCCGCCTTGCCCTCGGCTTCCATCCGCTCGTTGCCGACCATCTTGCCGGTCTTCTCCTTGGCCTTGCCCTTCATCTCCTGGGCCTTGTTGCGGGCCTTGTCCGCTGCACTCATATGTCACTCCTCCAGGTAGAACTGCTTTTTCCCCTTTCACCCCTGCCCACCATGACCCGGCTCGAACATCCCCACCGGCGGCATCGCCCGCCCGCCCGGCCCGCCTTCGCCGCCGCGCCCGCGGGCGATCGGCGCCGTGTTTCGAGCCGGAAGCGATGGGCACGGTTCCGGTCTCAAGAGACCGTCAGAGAAACCCCACGAGAAGGGAAAGCCGTGAGCACGATCGAAGAATCGGTGGATGTGGCCGTCCCGGTGCGCACCGCTTACAACCAGTGGACGCAGTTCGAGGAGTTCCCGCTCTTCATGGAGGGCGTCGACCAGATCAAACAGGTCTCCGACACCCGTACGCACTGGGCGACGAGCATCGCCGGTGTCAAGCGCGAGTTCGACGCCGAGATCGTCGAGCAGCACCCCGACGAGCGCATCGCCTGGACCTCGACCGAGGAGCCCCGCCAGGCCGGGGTGGTCACCTTCCACCGGATCGGTGAGGACCAGACCCGGGTCATGCTCCAGATGGAGTACGAGCCCGAGGGACTGGCCGAGAAGGCGGGCGACAAGCTCAACCTCGTCAAGCACCGCATCAAGGGCGACCTGCGCCGCTTCAAGCAGTACATCGAGGCACGCGGCGTCGAGTCCGGCGGCTGGCGCGGAGACGTCGGCCAGGACCCCCTGCACTGACCCCTCCCTCGAAGAGCGGCACCGGGACCGGCGTCCCCGTGCCGCTCTTCGGCGTCCGGGCGGGCCGCGCCACGCCGCCGTACCGGCGCGCCGGGGCCGCACCTCGGGTTGCACCGCCGCTCGTCATGCCGAGGGCAAGCATCCTTTGCCGACCGCCGCGCCCGGAGCCTCGTACGGCGGCCTGCCGGAGGGTAGAGGCGCACTAGGTCACAGAGAGAGCCCGCCGGACTGCGCATGGTCACCATCGGTGGCTCCCGTGAACACCGCGCGATCACGAGATCTTCCGAGGTCCTGCCGCCCACGACGAGGGGAGCCCCACCATGACCGATGACGCCCGCAGCGCCAAGGACCGCCAGCTCGACAGCGCCCGGGTGGATCCCTGCGACGCGGTGCTCACCACCGACCAGGGGATCCCGATCGGGGAGACCGACAACTCGCTGCGCGCGGGCGAGCGCGGGCCGACGCTGATGGAGGACTTCCATTTCCGGGAGAAGATCACTCACTTCGACCACGAGCGGATCCCGGAGCGGGTGGTGCACGCCCGGGGCGCGGGGGCGTACGGCTTCTTCGCACCCTACGACGACACCCTGGCCGCCTACTCGGCGGCCGAGTTCCTGACCACCCCAGGCCTGCAGACGCCGGTCTTCGTGCGCTTCTCGACGGTGGCGGGCTCGCGCGGCTCGGCGGACACCGTGCGCGACGTGCGGGGATTCGCGACCAAGTTCTACACCCGGCAGGGCAACTTCGACCTGGTCGGCAACAACATCCCGGTCTTCTTCATCCAGGACGGCATCAAGTTCCCCGACTTCGTGCACGCGGTCAAGCCGGAGCCGCACAACGAGATCCCGCAGGCCTCGTCCGCGCACGACACGCTCTGGGACTTCGTGCAGCTGCAGCCGGAGACCACGCACATGATGATGTGGCTGATGTCGGACCGGGCGATCCCCCGCAGCTTCCGGATGATGCAGGGCTTCGGCGTGCACACGTTCCGGCTGGTCACCGCCGACGGGCAGGGCACCTTCGTGAAGTTCCACTGGAAGCCCCGGCTCGGAACCCACTCGCTGGTCTGGGACGAGACCCAGAAGATCGCCGGCAAGGACCCCGACTTCAACCGGCGCGACCTGTGGGAGGCCATCGACTCCGGCTCCTTCCCCGAGTGGGAGCTCGGCGTCCAGCTCGTGGCGGAGGAGAGGGAGCACGACTTCGACTTCGACCTCCTCGACGCCACCAAGATCATCCCGGAGGAGGAGGTACCGGTGCAGCCGGTCGGGCGGCTGGTGCTCGATCGCAACCCCGACAACTTCTTCGCCGAGACCGAGCAGATCGCCTTCCACCTGGGCAACGTGGTGCCCGGCATCGACTTCACCAACGACCCGCTCCTGCAGGCCCGGCTGTTCTCCTATCTGGACACCCAGCTGATCCGGCTCGGCGGCCCCAACTTCACCCAGCTCCCCGTCAACCGGCCGATCGACCCGGTGCGCAACCACCACCGCGACGGATATCACCAGACCACCATCCAGCGCGGCCAGGCCAGCTACCACCCCAACAGCCTCAGCGGCGGCTGCCCCGCCCTCGCCCCGGACGGCCAGGCCTACGCCCACTACCAGGAGCGGGTCGAGGGCCGCAAGATCCGCAAGCGCAGCGAGAGCTTCGCCGACCACTTCAGCCAGGCGACCCTGTTCTGGAACAGCATGGCCGACTGGGAGAAGGAGCACATCGTCGCCGCGTTCCGGTTCGAGCTCGGCAAGGTGCTGCACACCGAGATCCGTACCGGCGTGATCCGCAATCTGGCGCAGGTCGATCACGGGCTGGCCGTGCGGGTCGCCGAGGGCGTCGGCGTCGAGCCGCCCGCGGCCCCGTCGGCGCCCAACCACGGGCGCAGCTCGCCCGCCCTCAGCCAGGACGACCAGCCCACCGACACCGTCGCCACCCGCAAGATCGCGATCCTGGTGGCCGACGGGGCCGAGGCCGCGCACGTCCGCACCGTCGTCGAGGCGCTGACCGGCACGGGCGCGATCTGCGAGGTGCTGGCACCCCGCGACGGGTCGGTACGGGGCGCCTCCGGCGAGCCCGTACCGGTCAGCAGGGCGCTGACCACCGTCGGCTCCGTGCTCTACGACGCCGTCGTGGTGCCGGGCGGCGAGCAGAGCGTCCAGGCGCTGGCCTCGGACGGCGACGCCGTGCACTTCCTCGCCGAGGCCTACAAGCACGGCAAGGCCGTCGGGGCGCTGGGAGCCGGGATCTCCCTGCTCGAACAGGCCAGGATCACCTCGGTGCGCACGGCCGGCTCCGGCGACGACCCGGTCTCCGACCAGGGCGTGGTGACCGCGGGCGAGCAGGCCGCCGGTGACTTCGTCGAGCCGTTCACCCGTGCCGTCGCCGCGCACCGCCACCACGACCGTCCGGCGCGGTCCGTGCCGGCCTGAGCACCGGGGCCGCTCCCCCGCGACCGCTCACCCGGCGGAGCCGCGGTGGCCGGGTCCGGGCTCGCCCTGGGTTCGGCCGCCGCTCCGGCGGAGGCGGATGACGGCGGTACTGGCCTCCAGGTCGACCTCGCTCCGCGGCGGCGCGGCGTCCCCCTCCTCGTCCCGCAGCATCAGCGAGGTCTGCCGCTGGTCCAGCTCGTGCCGTTTGGCGGCGTAGTAGATCGCGTGCAGCTCGTCCAGCCCCGGAGCCGCCATCGGCCGCCCGGACTCGGCCCGGTGCCACGGCAACCGCAGGTGCCGGTTCGCGGCCAGCCCCATGCGATCGACGGCGGCGAGCACCACCAGCAGCAACGCCAGGCCGGGGATCGACGTGATGGCCACGAGCGTGTACACGGTCGACATGCCGCTTCAACGTGGCGTGTCGCGCAATGGTTCCGTATGAAATGGTGAGTCGATGAGCGGTGATGAGTTGCGGGACGGGGTGAAGCTGACCAACCTCGACCAGCCGCTGTTCGACGCGGCAGGCGCCACCAAACGGGATCTCCTGGACTACCTGGACGCCGTCGCGGACCGTATCGTTCCGCAGCTCGCCGGCCGGCCGCTGTCGGTGGTCCGGGTGCTCCGGGGCCAGCCGCCGTTCATGCAGAAGAACGTGCCGAAGTACACCCCGTCGTGGGTACGGACGGTGCCGCTGTGGGCGGAGACCTCCAAACGCGAGGTCTCCTACGCCCTGTGCGACGACCGCCGCACCCTGCTGTGGTTCGGCAACCAGCGCGCCGTCGAATACCACCCGACCCTGACCCTCGCCGACCGCCGCGACCACCCCACCCACCTCGTGCTCGACCTCGACCCGCCGGCACCGGACGCGTTCCCGCTGGCCGTCCACGCCGCCCGGCTGGTCCGCCAGGTCCTGGCCGACGCCGGGATGGAGGGCGCCGTCAAGACGAGCGGGGCCAAGGGAGTGCACGTCTTCGTGCCCATCGAGGCGCGGGCGACGCTCGACGACGTCGCGGCGGCCACCCGGGCGATCGCCGCGCGCGCCGAGCGCCTCGACCCCGCGCTCGCCACGACGGCGTTCATCCGGGAGGACCGCGGCGGCAAGGTGTTCCTGGACTCGACCCGCTCGGGCGGCACGACGGTGGTCTCGGTCTACAGCCCGCGCATCCGGCCGGGCGTGCCGGTGTCGTTCCCGGTGCCCTGGGACGACCTCGACGACGCCCGCCCCGCCGACTTCACCGTGCACACCGCGGCACGGTTGATCGCCGAGACGGACCCGTGGGCCGACCTGATGCCCGCGCCGCAGCCGCTGCGCGCCGACCTGATCGAGGAAGGCCACGGCATCCCGATCGCCCGGGTGCAGGCGATGCACGAGGGCAAGCGGCGCGCCCGGGCCCGCCGTGGCTGATCGCCCTGCCGGCCGCGCCGGCGGGCCCGTCAGTCGGGCAGCAGCGGCACCGAGATGCCCTGGTCGCGGCCGAGCAGCACGCCGCGGGTGACGGCGGCCGATCCGAATCGGTCGCGTACGCCGTCGAGCGCGGTGTCGAGCGCGTCGGCCGGTGCCCCGCCGAACGGCAGGGCGAGCTGGACCGCGCCGTCGTCGTGCAGGTTGCCGAGCGTGACCCCGACGAGCGTGCTGCCCTGACTCTGGATCATCGGCATGGCCGTGGCCAGCAGCCGTCTCACCGCGTGCATGATCACCGGGGTCTCGGCGGTGGCCTGGGCCAGCGTGTGCGACCGGGTCGCCCGCGAGAAGTCGCCGAACCGCAGCCGCAGCGTGACGGTGCGGCAGACCCGGCGGGCCGTCCGCAGCCTGCGGCACAGCCGGTCGACCAGCCCGATCACGATGGCGTCGAGGTCCTCGGGTGACCGGTCGCCGCGGCCCAGCGCCCGCTGCGCCCCCATGGAGCGGCGTCTCACCCCCGTCCGCACCGGGCGCGGGTCGTGGTTGTGGGCGAGGGCGTGCAGGTGCCGGCCCGCCGCCCGGCCGAGGATCGCGACCAGGAGGTTCTCCGGCAGCCGCGCCACCTCCCCGACCGTCGTGATCCCTCGGCCGGCGAGCTTGTCGGCGGTGACCGGCCCGACGCCCCAGAGCCGTCCGACCGGGAGCGGGTGGAGAAAGGCCAGCTCGCCGTCGGGCGGGACGACGAGGAGACCGTCGGGCTTGGCCACGCCGCTGGCCACCTTGGCGAGGAACTTGGTCCGGGCCACGCCGACCGTGATGGGCAGCCCGACCTCCTCCAGGATGTCGCGCCGCAACCGCTCGGCGATGTCCACGGGCCGCCCGCCGATCTTGCGCAGCCCGCCCACGTCGAGGAACGCCTCGTCGATGGACAGCCCCTCGACCAGCGGGGTCGTGTGCCGGAACACGGCGAAGACGGCCTTGCTCGCCTCGGTGTAGGCCGACATCCGGGGCTCGACCACGAGCACCCCGGGGCACAGCCGCCGGGCCTGCCGCCCGCTCATCGCGGTCCGGACGCCGTACGCCTTGGCCTCGTAACTGGCCGCGAGCACCACCCCGGAACCGACGATCACAGGCCGGGCGCGCAACCGGGGATCGTCGCGCTGCTCGACCGACGCGTAGAACGCGTCCAGGTCGGCATGCAGGATCGTCGCCTCGGTCGACACGAACATATGTTCGCACGAACCAGGTCGGACGCGCGAGGTCAGGGTGCCGGGTCGAGCCGCGCGAGGAGCGCGGTGAGCGTCGAGCCGAGGGGGGCGTCCAGGGTCAGCAGGGCGTGGGCGTCACCGCGGGTGGGCCCGTGGTTGATGATCACGATGGGTATCGTGAGCTTCGTCGCATGGCGTACGAACCGGTAGCCGGACATCACGGTCAGCGAGGACCCGAGCACGACCAGCACGCCGGCCCGCCCGGCCAGCGCAAAGCACTCCTCGACGCGTGGCCGCGGCACGTTCTCGCCGAAGAACACCACGTCGGGTTTGAGCAGGCCCCCGCAGTCGGCGCAGTCCACGATGCGGAAGTCCGCCACCTGGTCGTCGGCCAGGACGGCGTCCCCGTCGGGGTTGATCCCGCTCGCCCAGGCGGTCCAGCCGGGGTTGGCCGCACGCAACCGCCGGTCCAGGGCCTCGCGGGAGGTGCGCCGGCCGCAGCCCAGGCAGAGCACGCGGGCGAGGCTGCCGTGCAACTCGATCACCTGCCGCGCACCGGCCGCCTGATGCAGCCCGTCGACGTTCTGGGTGATGATCCCGGCGAGCAGCCCGCGGCGCTCCAGCTCGGCGACCGCGTGATGACCGGCGTTCGGGACGGCGCCGGCGATGTGCCGCCAGCCCTGATGGCTGCGCGCCCAGTACCTCTGGCGGGCCGCGGCGCTGCCGGTGAAGGTCTGGTACGTCATCGGCTCGGCCCGCCGGGTCCGCCCGCTCGGCCCCCGGTAGTCGGGGATACCGGACTCCGTGGACAGCCCGGCGCCGCTCAGGATCACCGCCCCACCGTCCGCGACGAGATCGGCCAGGGCCTCGAACCGCGCGGTGGTGAGCACGTCCCGCGGGTCCGCCGGGCCACCGTCGACCTCGTCCGCTGCCGTAGTCACGCCTTCCATGGTGCCCGACGTCCGCGCCTGCCCGGCCCGCCGCCTCCCACCACGGCCGTCCGGCCCTCGCCAGGGCGCGCGAGAATGACGTCCATGGAGAGCCGCAGGAGCGCGTCGCCGCTTTCAGGCGGTCCGGGCCGCCCCCGGCGGCGGGCCGGGGCACCGGTCCCGCTGGTGGGCGCGGTCGCGGCGCTGGGCAGCGGCCTGCCGTCCACGGTGCACGCGCTGGCGACCGGCGGCGACCTGCTCCAGGCCACCCGTGCGGCGGCCACCCTCGTGCCCGGCCGGCCGGACCGGCGGGGCCGGGACCGGCGGGAGGTGATGCTCGGCGTCGCGGTCCACCTGGTCGTCTCCGCCGGCTGGACGGTGGTGCTCACCGCCGTCGACCGGCGCCGCAGGCTCGGCCTGCCCGGTGGCATCACGGCGGGCCTGCTCATCGCCGCGCTCGACCTCGAGATCATCGGCCGCAGCCGCCCGGCGATCCGCGCTCTGCCACGGCTCCCCCAGTGGCTCGACCACATCGCCTTCGGCGCCATCGTCGGCGTTCTGCTCGGCGGTCGCGGGGGCCTGGAGCCACGGCCGGATCCCCCGCCGCCCGCCTGACCTCCGGCGCCGTTCCCGGGTCTTGACACCGCCCGGGCACCGATGGATTTTGAACATATGTCCAGAACAGTTGTTCAGACCGCGGGCCCGGCCACGCGCCGGCCCCGTTTCCCGATGAGCCGTGACGTGGCCGTCGTGGGCGGCGGGCTCGCGGGCATGGCGACCGCCGCCCGGCTGCAGGCGGCCGGGCTGTCGACGGTGGTGCTCGAGGCGCACGGCCATGTGGGCGGGTGCGCGGGTTACTACCGGCGGCGGGGATTCTCCTTCGACGTGGGCGCGACGACGCTGGTCGACTTCGAGCCCGGTGGCGTGGGCGCCGAACTGCTGGGCGACGTCGGGATGCCCGCGTTCCCCGCGGAGGCGCTGCCGGGGTACCTCGCCTGGCTGCCCGATCGCAAGGTCACCCTCTACCGCGACCGGGAGCGCTGGCATCGCGAGCGGCTGCGGGCGCTGGGCGGCACGGCGGAGCACCGGGCCTTCTGGTCCCACCTCGATCATGTCTCGGACGTCTTCTGGGCGGCGAGCCGGGCGGGCGTGCGGATGCCGATGCGCACCCCGGCGGACGCCGTGCACAACCTCAGGGCGCTGGGGCCCCGTCACCTCCCGCTCGCCCGCCGCCTGGGCATGACGCTCGGGGACGTGCTCGCCGAGCACGGGCTCCGCCGGGATCTGCCGCTGGTGGGGCTGCTGTCGATGCTGGTGGAGGACACCGTGCACAGCACGGTCGACCGGGCCCCCTTGATCAACGCTGCGCTGGGCGTGACCATCCGCGGCGCCGGGCTGTCCCGCGCGCAGGGCGGCATGCGGGGATTCTGGCGGCGGTTCACCACCCACTACCGCGGGCTGGGAGGAGAGGTGCGGGTGGGCTGCCCGGTCGAGTCGGTGACCGGCCGGGCGGGCGCCTTCGAGGTGCGCACCTCCCAGGGGACCGTGCACGCGGCTCAGGTGGTGAGCGCCGTCCCGGCGGGCACCACCGCGCGGATCTGCCCGGAGCTCGCCGGCCGGCTCCGGCCCTACCTCGAACGTGACGCGGCGGATCTGGGCGGTGCGATCATCGTCTTCCTCGGAGTGCCCGACGACGAGGTCGGCGGGCAGGAGTTCACCCACCACCAGTTGCTGGGCGACTACCGGCGGCCGCTGGGAGACGGCAACAACATGTTCGTCTCGGTCTCCGCGCCCGGCGACACCGACAGCGCGCCGCCCGGCCATCGGGCCGTGATGCTGTCCACGCACACCGAGCTGGGCACCTGGGAGGGCCTCGGGGACACCGACCACCAGGTGCGCAGCAGGGAGATCGGCGAGCGGCTGGTCGGCCTGGCCCGCCAGGTCCACCCACATCTCGGCGAGCGGGCCCTCGTCCGGGAGGTGGGCACCCCCCGGGCCTACGAGCGGTACGCCTTCCGCCCGCGCGGCGCGGTCGGCGGCGTCCATCAGAGGCTCGGCAACTCCAACCAGCACGCGATCCCGCATTCGCTGGGCGTGCCAGGTCTCTGGCTGGTGGGTGACTCGGTCTGGCCCGGTCTCGGCACGGTGGCGTGCGCGCTCGGCAGCAGGATCGTGGCCGGCAAGGCGCTGCGCGCGTCCCGGCGGATAGGGCGCCTTCGGTGATCACCATGGAGCCGCCCCGGCTGGCCGAGCTCGGCACCGACCTGCTCGTCACCACCCGGCGCCGCCGGATCGTCGCCCTGGCGCTGCCCTTCCTGGGCGTCGGGGTCTACGCCGCGGCCGCCTGGCTGCGGTGGTGGTGGATCACACCGGTCATCGTGTTCGGGATCTTCGTCGCCATCGTGACGGTGATCCACGACGTCGTGCACCGGTCCCTGGGCCTGGGCCGCCGCGCCTCGGAGTGGGCGCTGTTCCTCCTCGGGGCCGTGCTCCTGGAGAGCGGCCACGCCTACCGGGCCACCCATCTGCAGCATCACCGGCTCTTCCCGAGCAAGGACGACCCGGAGGGGCATCCGGCCGACCTGAGTACGCTGGGCGCGATCCTCTACGGCCCGGTCTTCCTGCCCCGCCTGTGGTGGTGGGCGTTCCGGCGGAAGAACGCGCAGCGCGGCTGGCTGCTCGCGGAGGCCGCCGTGCCGCTCGCGGCGGTCGCCGGCGGCGTAGTGTTCTCGCGTGGTCTGCTCGTGTACGCCGTGCTGACGATCGTCGGCAGCTGGGTCTACCCGCTGCTGACGGTCCATCTGCCGCACTACGGCTACGGCGACACGCCGCTGACGCAGACCCGCACCCTGCGGGGAAGGGTGGTGCCCGCCCTCTTCCTGGAGCTGACCTACCACCTGGAGCACCACCTCTACCCCCAGGTGCCCAGCCACCACCTCGCGACGCTCGGGCGGCGGCTCGATCCCTTCCTCGATCAGGCCGGGGTGGCGCCATGGCGGGTGATCTGAGCCCATGACCCGGCGTGCCGAGACGAGGGAGAAGATCCTGCGGGCGACCGTACGGACCCTGGCCACCGAGGGTTTCGGCGGCACGACCGCCCGCTCTATCGCCCGGAACGGCGGGTTCGCCCCGGGCGTCATCTACTACCACTTCGAGGACCTGACCGACCTGCTGCTGGCCGCGCTGCACCACACCAGCGAGCTGCGCCTGATCCGTTACACCGAGGTGCTCGCTCCGCCGGTGAGCGGTGTCGCGCTGCTCGCCCGGCTCCGCGAGCTGTACGCGGAGGACCTGACCGAAGGGCACATCCCGGCCGTACAGGAGCTGATCGCCGGGGCGTCCGGATCACCTGAGCTGCGGAAGGGCATCCGCCCGTACGTGGACCGCTGGGAGGACTTCGCCGCGCAGGCCGCCCTGCGGCTCCTCGCGGGCACCCCGCTGGAAGGCCTGATCCCCGAGCGGGAGATCGGCACCGTCGTGGTCGCCCTGTTCCTCGGCCTCCAGACCCTGACCCACCTCGACCGGGAGTACTCGCAGGCCGAGGCGCTGTTCGCCGCGGCCGAGCCGATGGCGGCGATGTGGGACGCGCTCACCGGCGCGGACGCCCCGTCCCAGGGCCCCGTCCGTCATCGCCGGCCCGGCCGCGGCCACCTGAAGGGATGGCGCAAACCCGAGGGCGCCGTGATGCTCACCCGCCCCGGCCGGTGGTCGAACCCGTACAAGATCCAGCCCTACGGCCCGTACACCCGGGACGAGGCCATCGACCTGTTCGAGGCCGACCTGATCGCCGGACGGCTCGTCACCGGGAAGGGCCGGGAGCCGCTCGGCATCGACGACGCACGCCGCGAGCTGGCCGGCAAGGACCTGGTGTGCGCGTGCGGGCCGGACGAGCGCTGCCACGGGGACGTGCTCCTGCGCTGGGCCAACGGCTCCGACCGGCCCGGCTGACCGGAGGGAGCCGCGCGGCCGGCGGTCACCGGTAGCCGTCGGGGGCCGGCGTCGAGCCCGGGCTCGCGGACCTCTTCGATGAACCGCCAGATGTCGGGCCGGGAGCCGTCCAGGTCGGTGAAACCGTACTCGGCCGCGAGCTGGGCGGAGCTGACCGACCGCTGGTTCCATCGCGCCCGGTGCGGGTCCGCGGCCAGCGCGACGACCGCGCGCCCGACGAATCGCGGGGACTCCGACAGCGCGAAGTCGGCAGGGGCGGGAGGGCGGCCGTCCACGGCGCCCGGATCGAGCGCGTCGCGCCAGTTGTCCTCGGAGACGCCGAAGTTGTCGAGCATCATCTCCGAACGCAGCCATCCGGGCGTGACGGCGACGGCGGTGGCCTCGTGCCGGGCCAGCTCGTGCCCCTGGGAGTAGGCCAGCCGGTTCACCGCGACCTTGGCCAGGTCGTAGAACACAGAGATCCGGTAGCGGGACGCGTTGTAGCCGGTGGTGCCGTCGGTCATCTCGACGAGCAGGCCCCCGGGCTGATCGATCAGGAGCGGGAGGAGGTGATGGGAGGTGATCAGATGGGTGTCGACGGCGAGCCGGAGGATGCGCAGGCCCTTGTAGAGATCGTGCTCCCACACGGGGGTGTTCCAGTCCGCCGGGCCGCCCTTGAGCAGCTCGGCCCCCCAAATGTCGTTGACGAGCACGTCGATGTGGCCGTGGTCGGCGCGGATCCGGTCGGCCAGGTCCTTCACCTGGCCGCTCTCCAGATGGTCGACCGCGACCGCGACACCGGTGCCGCCGAGCCGCGTGACCAGGTCGGCGGTCTCCTCGATGGTCTCGGCACGGTCGTAGTCGGACCGGATCGCTCGTACGCTGCTGCTGCGGCCCGTGCAGACGACCGTCGCACCGGCCTCGCCCAGGGCGGCGGCGATCCCGCGCCCGGCGCCCCGGGTCGCCCCGGCGACGACGGCCACGCGCCCGCGCAGTGCGTCTCGATCCGGCGACCAGCCCACAGCCGAATTCTGCCAGCGCCCTGCCGCCCCCGACGGTGATCTCGCGAGATCATGCGCGTATCGGCGTCAGCCGCTCGGCGGCGTGATCCACCTGCTCACCGCCAGCCGGCCGGTGGTGCCGAGATCGATGCCGCCGCCGGGCGTCAGCGTCTGCGCCGGTTGCCCGGCGGCCGGGATGATCTCCAGGTGCCGTCCGGTCACCGCCGGTACCGACGGGTCGGTGACCGTGTTGCGCCACACCACGACCGCCGCCAGACGACCGCCCGGCGCCGCCGTCACCCGCTGCGGCCGGCCCTCGAACCGCTCGATGCGGGAGATCGCCGCCGTCCCCTCCAGGACCGCGACCCCGAGCGGCCGGCGCCGGTCATCGAGGACCCGTACGGCCGGATGTCCCTGCACGGTGTACGGCTCGGTACCGCAGTTGACCAGGTCGATGCGCATCGCCCGCAGGCCCATGGCCGCGTCGATCGGACCGGCCGTGAGGGTGACCCCGGCCGACGGGCACCCGGGCGCCGCGGTCGCGGTGACCGGCGGCGTGAGCGCGATGCCCTGCCTCGGCGCCGAGGTGCAGGCGCCGGTCGCGGCGATCAAAGCGATCATGGCGAGCGGCGGGCCCGCGCGGCGGGCGGCCGCACGACCGGACACGGCAGATGACGGGTACATACGACGATCTTGCCCTGACCTGCCCGCCCCTCGCCGGCCGCCCCCTCTCGCCCGCCGCCGGCCGGGCCGCCCCCTCCTGATGATCTTCGCCGCGGACGCGGTGCACGCGCGGACCGCATTACAGTGACGGGATGGCGGGTGAGCAGGTGAGCGCTCGGGTGGACGTCTGGATCTGGTCGGTGCGGTTGGCCAAGAGCCGTTCGGTCGCGTCCGACGCCTGCCGGGGCGGGCATGTGCGGATCAACGGGGTACGGGTCAAGCCCGCGCACGCGATCCGGGTCGGTGACGAGGTACGGCTCCGGCAGGAGGGTTACGAGCGCATCGTGGTCGTCACCCGGATCATCAGCAAGCGCGTCGGCGCCCCCGTGGCCGCCGAGTGCTATATCGACAAGAGCCCGCCGCCTCCCCCGCGCCAACTCGCGGTGGCCGTTCGCGCCCGCGGCGCCGGGCGCCCCACCAAACGCGAGCGCCGGAGCATCGAGAAGCTCTTCGGGCGCCCTGCCACCGAGCGGGGAGACCGCAGGGACCGTACGGACTGAGAAGGCGCCGGGTCAGGTGCGCGTCAGGCGCTCGGCGTGGTCTCTGTCCTGCGCCGGGACGTCGATGGGGCCGCTGTCGTGCAGCCGCCACCGGGTGGTCACGCCGTCCGGGCCGTGCAGGCGGCCCTCGGCCAGGGCGGTGTCGATGCGCTGCCGCACGGTGTCCTCCGCCTCTGGTTCGGCGGCGAAGAGTATCCGCAGACGCACGTGCCCGCCGATCCGTTCCGCGCCGGTGTGGTGCGGTGCCAGCGGGCACGGCGGCTCGTGCTCCCAGTGCCCGCACAGCGCCACCGTGATCAGGGCCCCCGGCGCTCGCACGTCGGCAGCCGGCTCCATGACCAGAACCGCCTCGTGCGCGTACGCCTGACGCATGAGACCACTATCCCAGGTCGCCCGCCGCCTGCCGAGCCGCGGCGGCGGACCACCGATCCGGCCGCCGGTCCGGGTCACCGGGGTTCGTAGGCGAGGTTGGGGCGCAGCCAGCGTTCGACGCCGGGAAGGTCGAGGCCGCGCCGGCGGGCATAGTCCTCGGTCTGGTCCCTGCCGATGCGCCCCACGGTGAAGTATCGCGACAACGGGTGGGCGAAGAGCAGCCCGCTGACGCTGGCGGCGGGGGTCATGGCGAAGGATTCGGTCAGGCCCATGCCCAGCCGCCCGGCGTCGAGCAGGTCGAACAGGGTCTGCTTCTGGCTGTGGTCGGGGCTCGCGGGGTAGCCGAGCGCGGGGCGGATGCCGCGGAAGCGCTCAGCGTGCAGGTCCTCGATCGGCGGATCGGCGTCCGGTTCGTACCAGGCGCGCCGCGCCCGCAGGTGGACGTACTCGGCGAACGCCTCGGCGAGCCGGTCGGCCAGGGCCTTCACCATGATCGCCCGGTAGTCGTCGTGCCGGGCCTCGAACGTGGCGGCGAGGTCTTCGGCGCCGTGGACGGCCACGGCGAACCCGCCGATGTGATCCCCGGCCGGAGCCAGGTAGTCGGCGAGGCACCGGTTGCGCCGGCCCGCCGGCTTGGCGGTCTGCTGGCGCAGCATCGGCAGGCGGAGGGTGCCGCCGTCGCCCGCGTCCGGCGCACCGGCGTCGATGAGGATGTCGTCGCCTTCGGAGCGGGCGGGCCAGAAGCCGTAGGCACCGCGCGCCTGGAAGAGGCCGTCCGCGATGATCTGGTCGAGCAGGGCGCCGGCGTCGTCGTAGAGCTCGCGGGCCACCGGCTGGTCGAGGATCGCCGGGTACTTGCCCTTCAGCTCCCAGGCGAGGAAGAGGAACTGCCAGTCGATCATCGCGCGGAGGTCGGTCAGGTCGGGGTGGACGGTGCGGACGCCGATGAACTCGGGGACGGGCAGATCGTCGAACGGGACCCGCTCACGGTTGGCCCGGGCTTGCGCGAGGGTCAGCAGCGGACTCCGCTGCCTGGTCTCGTGCTGCTCGCGCAGGCGTCGCTGCTCGGCGCGGTTGCGCACGGCCAGTTCCTCGGCCCGGTCCACGTCGAGCAGGTCCGACACCACGCCGACGACCCGGGACGCGTCGAGCACGTGGACCGTGGTGCCGTCGTAGGCAGGAGCCACCCGGACCGCGGTGTGCTGGCGCGAGGTGGTGGCGCCGCCGATCAGCAGGGGCAGCTTCAGCCCGCGGCGCCGCATCTCGGTGGCGACGGTGACCATCTCGTCCAGCGACGGGGTGATCAGCCCCGACAGGCCCACCACGTCGGCGCCTTCGGCGATCGCCGTGTCGAGGATGACGGCGGCGGGGACCATGACACCGAGGTCGATGACCTCGTAGTTGTTGCAGCCGAGGACGACGCCCACGATGTTCTTGCCGATGTCGTGCACGTCGCCCTTGACGGTCGCGAGCACCACTTTTGCGTTGCCGCGGCCGGTGTCGGCACGCCCCTCCAGGCGCGCCTGCTCCTTCTCGGCCTCCATGTAGGGCTCGAGGTGGGCGACCGAGCGCTTCATCACCCGCGCGCTCTTGACCACCTGCGGCAGGAACATCTTCCCGGCGCCGAACAGGTCCCCCACGATCTTCATACCGTCCATCAGCGGGCCCTCGATGACATCGAGGGGGCGGGCCGCCTGCTGCCTGGCCTCCTCGGTGTCGGCCTCGACGAAGTCGACGATGCCGTGCACGAGCGCGTGCGCCAGGCGCTCCTCCACCGGCGCGTCGCGCCAGGACAGGTCCACCGTGCGGCGGGTGCCCGGTCCGCTCACCGTCTCGGCGAACTCCACGAGCCGGTCGGTGGCGTCGCCGCGCCGGTCGAAGAGCACGTCCTCGACGAGTTCGAGCAGGTCCGCGGGGATGTCCTGGTAGACCGCGAGCTGTCCCGCGTTGACGATGCCCATGTCCAGCCCCGCGCGCACGGCGTGGAACAGGAACGCCGAGTGCATCGCCTCGCGCACGACGTCGTTGCCGCGGAAGGAGAACGACAGGTTGGAGATACCGCCACTGGTGCGCGCCCCGGGACACCGCTGCTTGATGAGCGGCAGCGCGTCGATGAACGCCTTCGCGTAGCCGTTGTGCTCGGCGATGCCGGTGGCGACCGCGAGCACGTTGGGGTCGAAGACGATGTCCTCCGCGGGGAACCCGGCCCGCTGCGTGAGCAGGTCGTAGGCGCGGGCACAGATCGCCACCTTGCGCTCGGTCGTGTCGGCCTGCCCCTGCTCGTCAAAGGCCATGACGACCACGCCGGCGCCGTGGTCGCGAATGCGCCGGGCCTGCTCCAGGAACGCCTCCTCGCCCTCCTTGAGGCTGATCGAGTTGACGACGCCCTTGCCCTGAACGTGCTTGAGCCCCGCCTCCAGCACACTCCACCGCGAACTGTCGATCATGATGGGGATGCGGGCGACCTCCGGCTCGGTCGCGACCAGATTCAGGAACGTGGTCATGGCCCGCTCGCTGTCGAGCAGGTCGGCGTCCATGTTGACGTCGAGCAGGTTGGCCCCACCGCGTACCTGCTCCAGCGCGACGTCGACGGCGGCCTGGTGGTCGCCCGCTTCGACGAGGCGCCGGAACCGGGCCGAGCCCGTGACGTTGGTGCGCTCCCCGATCATGACGAAGCCGGTGTCCGCGCCGATCTCGAAGGGCTCCAGACCGCTGAAGCGGGTGCGGGCCGGGGGTGCCGGAACCGGGCGCGGCGCGAGGCCGGCCACGGCGGCCGCGATCTGCGCGATGTGCGCCGGGGTCGTCCCGCAGCACCCGCCGGCGATGTTGACCGTTCCGGACGCGGCGAACTCACCGAGCAGCCGTGCGGTCTCCTCCGGGGTCTGGTCATAGCCGCCGAACGCGTTCGGCAGACCGGCGTTGGGGTGGCAGGCCGTGTACGTGCCCGCGAGCCGCGACAGCTCGGCGACGTGCGGCCGCATCTCCTCGGCACCGAGCGAACAGTTCACGCCGGCCACCAGCGGCTCGGCGTGCTCGATCGAGCTCCAGAACGCCTCCACGGTCTGCCCCGACAGGGTGCGCCCGCTCAGGTCGACGATCGTCACCGAGATCCACAACGGCAGGTGCGGAGCGACCTCGCGGGCGGCGGCGATCGCGGCCTTCGCGTTGAGCGTGTCGAAGATCGTCTCGATCAGCAGCAGGTCGACCCCGCCGTCGGCCAGCGCCTGGATCTGCTCGGCGTACGCGGCCCGAACCTCGTCGAACGACATGACCCGGTACGCCGGGTCCTCCACCCGTGGCGACAGCGACAGGGTGACGTTCAGCGGCCCGACCGAGCCGGCGACGAAGCGGCCCCCCACCTCGTCCGCGGCCTGGCGCGCCAGCGTGGCGCCCCGCAGGTTCATCTCCCGCACCCGCGACTGGAGCCCGTAGTCCGACTGGCCGATGCTCGTCGCGGTGAACGTGTTCGTCGTCGTGATGTCCGCGCCCGCCGCCAGGTACTGCCGGTGCACGTCGAGCACGACATCCGGTCGCGTCAGGTTCAGCAGGTCCGGGTCACCGGTCACGTCATGCGGGTGGTCCTGGAATTGCTCCCCGCGATAGTCGGCCGCGGTCAGTCCCGCCGCCTGCAGCATCGTGCCCCAAGCCCCGTCGAGTACCGCGACCCGCCGGTCCAGAAGCTCCCGCAGTTCGTCGCCTCGGTTCGAGGACCTGTCCACCGGACCACCTCCCGTCATGGGAGGCGCCCTTGCTGAACAACGCAGGTCGAGCGTGGCGGACTTGAGCCCGTTGCAGCGCCTCTCGACCTGGCGAACGACGATATCGAAAGGGACGCTCCGAGGGAAACGTCCGCCCCCTTCTCGCCGTCATCGGCACGGCCGGGCGTTCAGCGCAGCGCGCGCAACTGGCGGGTGCGCAGCGGCAGTTGCCGCATCCACAGGGAGTTGAGCACTCCGAGCCAGCCCTGCCGTCCGTCGATGATGGTGGTGCCGGACTCGACGATGCGTACCTGCGCGGTGGGCCGGCCCCGGTTGAGCGGCTCGGCCAGGCCGCACAGGTGCCCGCCGAGCTGAGAGATCTGGTCGGCTAGCGCGGTGAGCCCGTGGCCCGCGTAACGATCGAGCGTGGCCGGGTCCATCGTGTCGGAGTTGTCGTAGCGGAGGTGTGCGGCGGCCCGCTCGGCGGAGTCCTTCAACCGCCTCAGCCGGGTCCAGTCCTGCGCCGCCCACGCCTCCGACTGCGCCCGTTCGCGGCCGGCCGGGTCGTCGGCGAGCACCGCCTCCGTGGTGGCGATGAGCAGTTCGGTGTTGCGGGCCACGTGCGCGGCGATCCACTCGGCCGGCCACGAGCCGGCCGGCGGCGGTGCGAAGCCGCCCGCCAGCACCTCGGCCACGAAGGCGGCGTACCGCTCGCGCAGCCATGGCAGGATCACCGGCCCGCTCCCCCCGGCCGACCAGCGGCCGCGGTCGCTGTCCCAGGAGATCGTGCCGTCCTCGGACACCCAGATCCGGACTCCCTGGACCGGGACCTCGTTCTCCAGCGCGTCGGCGACCTCGGCGAGCATCGCGGTGACGCTCGGCCACCGCGGCGCGAGTGCGGCGGCGCCCACCTTGTCGTAGGTCATCACGCAGCCGTGCGCGGGCCCGTCGCGCAGATCGACGAAGAGCTCGGTGCCGCCTCCGTTCGCCGCGATCGGCATCCACATCGGCAGCCAGACATCGCTCGGGGACCCGGCGGCCCCGGGGGGCGGCTCCGCCCCCTCGTAGAGGGAGCTCATCACCTCCAGCCACGTCCGCCGGGACTCCAGCGCCCCTCGAACCGAGTGCGGCACGAAATGCGGCGGCAGCAGTGCTCCCGGGTGCGGGTCCGTCCAGCGCATCCCGTCCGCGCGACGCCACCAGGCCACGAGGTCGGCCGGCAGCGGTGACCCCACCGCCGCCTCAACCTGTGCGAGCGCCGGCTCGGCGGCCGGCGGATCGATCGCGCCGGCCACCGCCGGCGCATGCCGGCCGAGCCATCCCACGATCCGATCCCAGGTCTCGTCCACGTCAGAAGGCATCCCGACATCGTGGCAAAACGCCGTGCCGCGTGCCTTGAGCGTGGTCAGAAACGCACTCCCGAACTCGCCCGAGGCAGGGCCGTCATGCCAGCGCGTGCCCGTAGGCCGCGGCCAACGATGTCAGGTCGGGCTCGCCGAAGCTCTCGCATATTCGCGTGAACACCATTGCCTTGTCCGGACCGAACCGCGACACCGACGCCGTGTAGGAGGCGGCTGTGACGAAGGTCGGCGGGTCGGTCTTGCTGTGGAACTTGTCGGCGTACATCACGACCCGCTCCTCACCGGATTCGGCCACATAGTCGGCCATCGGCAGCGGGAGGCCCAGTCTCCTTATGTCATCGCGGCTGAGTCCGACGCCGATGTGGTGGGAGCAGAAACGGCGAATGGCTTCGGGAAATCCCTCCTCGCCGAGCAGTTCGTCACCGAGGACGCCGTGGCGCACATACTGCGCATGGTCGATTTCGCCGTCGCCGTCGTACAGCCGGTACACCCCGATGTCGTGCAGCAGACTGCCGGCTCTCACCAGCCCGGCGTCGAGGCCGAGACCGTTGCGGGCGAGGATCTGTTCCGCGATCCGGCAGACGATCTCACAGTGCGTGTACACGAGTTCGTACGCTTTCCGGGTCGGCGCATGCTTCTCGTGCAGGGCGCGAATCCGTTCATCCGTCGGAATCAGCATCCGCGAAGTTTAAGGGACGCGGCCGCATTCCCACCCTTCCGGAGCGGTGACGGGAATGTGCGAAGAGTTGATCAATCGCCTTGTTGAACCGGTCGCCCGTACGGTTCGTGCCAACCGTTGACGAGCACGCAGCCCTCCCCCGGAAAAGTCGTCGATGACGTCAGGAGAGTGCATGTCCAGTCGCGATGCGCGTCCGCGGCCGTCAACTACGTGTCCGTACGCGGCCTGGACGGCGACGACGTGATCACCAATACGACGGGCCTCACCGCGCACCTGCGGGGTGGCACCGGCGCCGACCGGCTCGTCGGCGGCACCGGTGATGACACGCTGACCGGGGAGTTCGGCGCCGACGTGCTGCTGGGCGGCGGCGGTTCCGACACCGTCTCCTACTCCGAGACGGCCGCCCGGACCGGCGTACGGGCCGATCTCGACGGCGCGACGGGCGACGACGGCGGCTCCGAGGACGGCCCCGTGGGGGCCCGGGACACCATCGGCACCGATGTGGAGAGCCTGGAAGGGACCATCAGGGACGACGTACTGATCGGCAATGCGGGCCCCAACACCCTCGCCGCCAGCGGCGGCCACGACCTCCTCCAGGGGCTGGGCGGCGATGATGAGATCACCGGCAGGGGCGGCGGCACCGTCGACGGCGGCACCGGCACCGACCACTGCGTCTCCGACCTCAGGGGCCTGCTGGAGCAGCCGGACGGCTTCGCCGGCTGCGAGATCACGCAGATCCTGACCTGAGGCGTACCCGCCATCACGTCCGGCGCCCGCCGGACGGCCGTACGTCTCGTACTTTCGGCCGATCAGGAGCGGCACCACCCCTCGTACGATGGGGTGGTGCCCGCTCTTCTCCGTTCCGTGTGGGACGAACCCCGTCCCCCCCACCCGCCGGTGCGAGTCTGGCGGGACTGGGCGCTCGTCGGGGTGCTGGCGCCGGTCGCGGTGCTCGAAGGTGTTCTGCGGCCGGATCTGCCGTGGCGGCCCATCTCGCTGGTCCTCACCCTCGCGCTGGTGCCCACGCTGCTGTGGCGCCGGACCCGGCCGCTGCTGATGGTCGCGATCGCCTTCGGTGCCTGCGGCCTCGCCGGTCTGCTCACGAGCGGCGAGCCGCCGGGGATGAACACGATGGTGTTCTTGCTGCTCCTGCCGTATTCGCTGTTCCGGTGGGGGTCCGGACGCGAGGCCGGGATCGGGTTGGCGATCATTCTCGTCAAGGTGCTCCTCTCGGTGGTCACCGACGACCTCGGCCGCGCCGACGGGGTCGGCGCGTTCGCCGTCCTGTTCTCGGCCATGGCCCTGGGCGGGGCGATCCGGTATCGCACCGGGGCGAGGATGCGCGAGCTCGACCAGGTCAAGCTGCTCGAACGTGAACGGCTGGCCCGCGACCTGCACGACACCGTCGCCCATCACGTCTCGGCGATCGCCATCCGGGCCCAGGCGGGTCTCGCGGCGTCGGCATCGCAGCCGGACGCCGCGACCGACGCACTTCGGTTGATCGAGACCGAGGCGTCGCGCACCCTCACCGAGATGCGCAGCATCGTCCGGGTCCTGCGCCGCAGCCAGCCGGCCGACCTGGCGCCCAGCCCGCACATCACCGATCTCGCCCGGCTCGCGAGCCGGGCCCGCGCCGGCCCGTCCGTGGACGTGGAGATCTTCGGCGACCTCGACGACGTCCCGCCGTCGGTCGCGGCCGGGATCTACCGCCTCGCCCAGGAGTCGGTCACCAACGCGCGGCGGCACGCTCGCCACGCCACCCGCATCGAGGTACGCCTCGCCGCCGACGAGACGTCGGTGCGGCTGCGCGTCAGCGACGACGGTGACACCAGCCTCATCCGCCCGGCCGCGTCGCCGGGGTACGGGCTCATCGGCATGGCCGAACGCGCCAACCTGCTCGGCGGCACCTGCAAGGCCGGCCCGGACCCCGATCGCGGCTGGACCGTGACCGCGGTGCTGCCTCGCACCGGGTGGGCGACGTGAGCATCCGGGTGGTCGTCGCCGACGACCAGGAGATCGTGCGCACCGGGCTCACGATGATCCTCAACGCCCAGCCGGACATCGAGGTCGTCGGCGAGGCCGCCGACGGCCGCCGAGCCGTCGAACTCGCGCGGCGCGTACGCCCCGACGTGTGCCTGTTCGACATCCGCATGCCCGGCATGGACGGCATCGAAGCCACCCGCCTGCTCGCCGGACCGGCCGTCACCGACCCCCTCGCCGTCGTCGTCATCACCACCTTCGACCTCGACGACTACGTCTACGCCGCCCTGAAGGCCGGTGCCCGGGGGTTCCTGCTCAAGGACGCCGGGCCCGTGCTGCTCGCCCAGGCCGTCAACGCCGCCGCCAACGGCGACGCGCTCATCGCCCCGAGCGTCACCGCACGCCTCCTGGAGGCCTTCGCCGACGCGGGGCCCGCCGCATCGCCGCCGCAGCCCTTCGAGGCGCTCACCGACCGGGAAGAGCAGATCCTCGCCGCCGTGGCACGGGGCCGGACCAACAGCGAGATCGGCGCCGAGCTGCACATCACTCTCAGCACCGTCAAGACGCACATCACCAGCCTGATGGGCAAGCTCGGCGCCCGCAACCGCGTCGAGATCGCCATGTGGGCCTACGAGACCAAGCGCGTCGGGAAGCGGTTCGGGCACATCATCGCTCCCGAACGCTGACCCGCCCCGACCACCCGCACCGCCCATCGGCACCACCCATCGGCCTCGTCCATGGGCCTCGACCATCGGCCTCGACCATCGGCCGGAAGTACGGTCTCCGTGTCGGATGATCGGCCGGTTCAGATCCGGCCCTTCTGCCGATGAGCCGCGCCGCCCCAGCCGTCACGATCGAGTCATGACCCACGAGAGCACGACGACGCGGCACTCCGCCCGCGGGGACCGGCCGACGGACGACCGGAACGGAGCAGGGCCCCCTGCCACGGCCTCCCCCGCCAAGGCGGCGCGGCCCCCGTCCACCAAGGGGAAGTGGCTCGTGCCCGCGCTGCTTCTGCTCAGCGCCATTCCAGTGATCGCCGGTGCGGTCCGCCTGACCGAGCTGGCCGGCGGCGCGGAGATCACGCCACAGAACGCCCGGTTCGTCACGGCGCCCGTACCCGTGGTGGTGCACATCATCGGCGTCACCCTGTACAGCGTTCTGGGCGCCTTCCAGTTCGCCCCCGGCCTCCGCCGCCGGAGGCCGGGCCTGCACCGCGCCGCCGGGCGGTTGCTGGTCCCGTGCGGACTCGCCGCGGCGCTCTCGGGGCTGTGGATGACGCTGTTCTATGCCCATCCCGCCGACACGGGCGCCCTCGTCACCGGCTTCCGGCTCGTGTTCGGCTCGATCATGATCGTTTCTCTCGTGCTCGGCTTCACCGCGATCCGGCGGCGGGACATCGCCCGGCACCGCGCCTGGATGATCCGCGCGTATGCGATCGCCCAGGGCGCGGGCACCCAGGCGCTGACCCAGCTGCCGTGGATTCTGATCGTCGGGATGCCCGGCAAGCTCAGCAAGGGGCTGCTCATGGGCGCTGCCTGGCTGATCAACCTCGCCATCGCCGAATGGATCATCCGTCGGCGGCCGGCCGGTCCGATCCGTACCTCCGCCGGAGCCGCGGTCGCCGCCGGTGGAGGCGTCCCTGCCGCAGCCGGTAGCCGGATCGGCGCCGATTCCCACCACATCGCGTGACAACCGAGGAGACCTGATGAAGGCGATCGTCCAGGAGCGCTTCGGCCCGCCGGACACCCTGCGGCTGGCGGACACCGAGCCGCCCGAGGTGGGGGCCGACGACGTGCTGGTTCGCGTGCACGCCGCCGCGCTCAACCCGTACGACTGGCACATGCTACGCGGAGACCCCCTCATCGCGCGGCTGATGGGAGTAGGGCTGACCAGGCCGAAGGTTCGGGTGGCCGGGATCGACGCGGCGGGACGGGTGGAGGCGGTCGGCGCGAACGTGCGCGACCTGCGGCCCGGCGACGAGGTGCTCGGCTTCTGCCCGGGCGCGTTCGCCGAGTACGCCCGCGCCGCGGCGGACCAGGTGGTGCCCAAGCCGGCGAGCCTGACCTTCGAGCAGGCGGCCGCGATCCCGATGGCGGCGGCGACCGCGCTCCGCGGAATCCGCGACGTGGGTGAGGTACGGCCCGAGCATCGGGTGCTCGTCAACGGGGCCGCCGGCGGCGTCGGCACGTACGCCGTCCAGATCGCGGCGGCGCTGGGCGCGGAGGTCACCGGGGTGTGCAGCACCCGCAACGTCGAGCTGGTGCGCTCCCTCGGCGCCGCCCACGTCGTCGACTACACGAGCGAGGACTTCACCGACGGGCGCACGCACTACGACGTGATCCTCGACAACGTGGGCAACCGGCCGCTGCGTCGGCTGCGCCGGGCACTGACCCCGGTGGGGACCCTCGTGGTCAACGCCGGCGGTTCACCCGGTGCCGTGGTCGGGGCGGCGGGCACCTTCTTCCTGGTGGCCGTGGCCAACGGCTTCGTACGACAGCGGCTCCGAACGGTCCCGGACGTGCACAAGGGGGAGAACCTGCTCGCCCTCACCGCGCTCATCGAAGCCGGGAAGCTCACCCCTGTCGTCGGCCGGACCTACCCGCTGGCCGACGCGGCCGAGGGCCTGCGCCACGTGGAGCAGGGCCACGCCCGCGGCAAGATCGTGCTGACCGTCGCGTGAGAGCCACCGATCACGACCACCTCCTCTGCGACGTCACCGACCAGGCTACGGATGACACGGGGGCATTCAGTCGCTCGAGGCGCCAGTCATCCGGTCCTGCCGCTGACGCCTACCCCCGTCATGATGGGTACGACGACCTATGACGGGAGTTGCCGATGGCCAAGGATTTTGACGGCACGAAGCACACCGACTTCCGCAGTCTGGACGGGTTGCGGCTCCGAGGCACCCTGAGCTTCGCGGCAAGCTCTCGACGCAATCCCACTGTTCTCGTGCACGGCGGTGGGGTGACCCGTGACGAGGGGGGATTCTTCGTACGCCTGGCCGCCGGGCTGGCCGAAGCCGGATCCTCGACGCTGCGGTTCGACTTCCGGGCGCACGGCGAGAGTGCGGGCCGGCAGGAGGACCTGACGATCTCCGGTGTCCTGAACGACATCCGGGCCGCCGCCGAACATGTCCGCGAGGCCACCAGCGCGCAGCCGGTCAACCTCATCGGAGCGAGCTTCGGCGGTGGGATCAGCGCGTTCTTCGCTGCTCGGCACCCTGAGCTGACGCAGCGACTGGTGCTGTTCAATCCGCTCCTGAACTACAAGAAGCGTTTCGTCGACGACAAGCCCTACTGGCACGATGACCACCTCAGCCGAGAGGCTGGGCGGGAACTGGCCGAAAGCGGGTCCTTGAAGCACTCCCCCACATTCAAGTTGGGCAGGCCTCTGCTGAACGAGGTCTTCCACCTGCAGCCTCACCAGGTGCTCAACGAGATCTCCATGCCGACGCTGATCGTGCACGGCACGGCCGACACGTTCATCCCGGTCGAGTCCTCCCGCGACGCGCTACGTCAGATCAAGGATGCTCAGCTCGTCGAGATCGAGGGGGCACAGCACGGCTTCGCCCTCCACGACGATCCCCAATATCTTGATCCGCAGACCCAGGCGTGGCAGGCACACGTGATCCGCACCGTCACGGACTGGCTGACCCGAGCCTGAGTCACGCGAGCACCGCATCGCGCAGCGACCGTACCCGGGAGTGAGCCTGCCACGGGCGCAGGGCACGGACGAGCCTGGCGAGCTCTTGCATCGTGCGGGCGGAGTCGGTCTCGCGGGCCAGCGCCAGCGCGTCCAGGCCTGCTCTTGCGGCATCGTCCGGTGAGTGCGCTGCCGCGTACGCCTTGCCCTGGAGGGACAGGAAGTAGCCGCGATCCCGGCGGGAGAAGGTGTTGCCCGACAGCGCCTGGTCGTACAGTGCGACGGCCTGCTGCGGCTTGCCGGCCTCGCCGAAGCAGATGGCCGTCTGGATCGTGAACAGCGCTTCACCGTAGTGAGTGCCGGGGCCGTCCACCCCCGGGGTGCTGGTCTCCAGGAGTGTGCGCGCCTCGTCGAGCTTGGGTTCGACGAGTGCCCAGTCACCAGTGAGCATCGCGTGCCCGCGAGCCTCCTGTTGCACCGCCTCGGCCCGTACCCGGGCCGGGAGCTGCCACGGGCCTTGCTGCGCGGCCTGGGCGAGGGTGAGCATCCGCAGCCCATCGCGCTCGTCCCACGCGGACTGGCTCTTCTTCAACAGTACGTAACCCTGCATCGGCAGGTCACCGGCGGCCTGCGCGTACTCCACCGCCCGGTCCCGCCAGTAGTTCGCCAGCTCGGGCATGGTGATGTCGCGGTACAACCATCCTGCGAACTCCGCTCCCCGCGCGCCGAGTCGCAGCAGCTCCGGCCGGACGGCGGTCTTGGCGTGCCGGGTGGTGTGCTCGATCGCCGCGACAACCCCGAGCACAGCAGGGAGAGTGCGCTTCGGACCGTACGCCCGGTCCTCGGCGGCACACGCATCGAGCTGCTGACGGAAGTGGCCGACGACCGATCCGTCCGCATAACGATGCGCGTCCTCCAGCGCGGCGGCGATGTGCCTCAGCCCTTCCACACCGATCGCGGGCAGTGTGGCCGCCGCCAGTCCCCCTGCAAGGAACATTCGTCTGCGCACGTCGCCCTCACCCATCCACTCGCCGTCTGCGAACGCCGATGACTCGGCTCGAAGCCCGTCCTCGGGCCGGTCCTCGCCAGGGAGCGCGAACCACAGTAGGTGGGGCGGCACCCGGAGCGTATGCGCCCATCGAATGAGCCGGTCCAGGTCCTGGACAGGTGGGCCGTTCTCGATGCGGCTGAGTTGCGACTGGGTCAGATACACCCAGGCCGCGGCGGCCCCCTGCGAAATGATCTTGCCGTGGTACGGATGGGTACGGAACGCACGGATGACCTCACCCATGTGCCGGGCGGACAGCGCTTCCCGCATGGGCGGCGACAGCCAGAACTCCGGCGGTACGTCCGGTGGTGAGGCGAGTGCGGCGCGGGCCCGGTGCCTACAGGCGGAACAGCGCCGGTCGGCGTTGTCGCGGGCCAGCCGGGTGCCGCATTGACAGCACCTGCGCGCGGAACGGTGTGCATCCATCTGCCCGGCCTTCGAAATGACGCGTGGAGACGTGCGGCCAGTCTAACTCTGCCAACACGATCCATCACCCAGGGTGATGCATTCGACGCATGGCTATCCGGCTCCCCATGCATAGGCCTCGATCGGGGACTCCGTCAGTCTGACGAGCCCAGGTCCGCGGAAGTGACGGAGGAGCCAGCAAATGATCGTTGAACAGCACCGATGCCGCGTCTGGCAACTCGATGGCTTGCAAACCCCCGTACGAGCCGCCCGGCGCCACACGATGCAAGCCCTCGACGACTGGCGGCTCACCGCAGACACCGACTCGGCCATCCTGCTCGTCTCTGAGATCGTCACCAACGCCTTCAGCCACGGCGCACCACCCGTACTGCTGCAGCTCTCGGCCACCGCCACAGCCCTTCAAGTCGCGGTGTCCGACGCGTGCCCCACCCCGCCCGAGCGGCGGGAAAGCGGCGAGGGCGGGGGCTTCGGCCTCGGCATCATCGAAGCCCTCGCCAAGGTCACCGTTCATCAGCGCCCCGACGGAAAACTGATCACCGCCGTCATGGACCTCTCGGACGGCAACCGCGACTGATCGGCCCGGTGCGCGGTTACCGGAGACGAGCACGCTCGTCGATATGGCGCCCGGGCTCGCCTAGGAAGGCACCGGAGTCGACCGGTCCGTACGCCAGGTTGAGGGTGTCGAGCCGGTAATTCCACTCCTGGCCGCATGAGCACGTTCCCGAGAACCGATAGTTGATCTGCCAGCGCAGCCACTCGCCCCGCGCGAGACGGACCGCCGGTGGGCGGCGCCAGCGGCGCGGCACGCCGTAAGGCGTCGCGGACAGATGCACCCGCAGCAGCCCGTCCGACTCCCGGAGGTCCACGTCATCGACCGGCGGTGGCCCGTCCAGCAGCGCGATCCGTGGTTCGAAACCGGCACTCTCGTCCATACGTACGTCATGGACGAACGGAAGGCCCGACTGCGGCAGCATGAACGCCACCGGGACCGCGTTACGGCGCGTCGCGGCCTCGCCGCCGCGCGACCGCTTGGTCCACGACGTACGCACCCACTGCACGGCCACGTCCACGGAACCGATCATCCGCCGCGGGCCCACAGGTCGCCACTCGATATCCGAGGAGCCGTCCAGCGCTCAGGCGTCGCGGAGCCGGAGCAGCAGGCCGCCGGTGAGGAGTGCGGCGGCGGCCCATGCGGCGAGGACGCCGAGGCCTGCCCATGGGCCGATGGGCAGGCTGCGGAGATCGGTGGTGGCCTGGACGGAGAGCCCGGCGGGCATCGGCGCGATCTGCTGGAGCCGCTCCTGCCAGTCCGGGTTGCTGATCACCTGGGCGATGACCGGAGGGAGGTAGAGCAGGCCGAGCACGATCCCCATGGCCGTCGCGGCGTTCCGGGCAGCGGTGGCGATGCCGAGGGCGAGCAGGGCGATCAGGGCGAGGTAGAGGACCGAGCCGGTGGCGGCGCGGAGCGTCGGCCCGTCGGCCGGGGACAAGGACGGATAGCCGTGCGCCGGAGTGAAGCCGTTGCCGGGCAGGAGGAGCCGCCCGGCGAGCAGCGACGACAGGACGGCGAAAGTGGCGGCCACCAGCACCACCCCGGTGAGGACGGCGGCCTTGGCGGCCAGGGTGGCGGTACGGCGTGGCATCGCCGTCAGGGTGGTGCGGATCATGCCGGTGGCGTACTCATTGCTGATCACGATCACGCCCAGGATGGCGACCACCGCCTGGCCGAGGCCGACGCCGGTGAGGCTGAGCCTGGTGGCGTCGCCGCCGCAGCCTGCGGAGGGGCAGGACACCACCGCGGCCACACCGGCGCTCAGGGCCACGGTCAGCGCGACTGCGGTGAGCAGCGACCAGAGCGTGCCGGTCACGGTGCGCAGCTTGGTCCACTCCGCGTGCATCGCCGCTCTCATGCGTCCCGCCGGCGCAGCAGGACGACGGCCAGGCCCAACGCGACCACGGCGTAGCCGCACAACACGGCGAAGCCGGCCCATGGCGACAGCGGGTAGTAACCGGCCGGTGGAATGTAGGTGCTGTCCACCTGCGGATAGAACGGGATGCTCTGCCGGATGGCGAAGCCGGCGGCCGGGGTGACCCGCAGCAGCCACCGCGCGGCACCCGGGGGCAGCCCGGGAACGGTCGCGAGCATGTAGGGCAGGACGATCGCCGCGATGACGGCGGTGACCGCCCCGGCACCGTGCCGCAGGATGGCGCCGATCGCCAGGGCCAGGATCGCCGCGACGGCGAGCAACGCCGCGGTACCGGCGACCACCCTCAGTTCGGTGAGCGACGACACCGGGAACAGGTAGAACCCGGTGGCCTTCGCCAGCGGCCGGCCGGACGCGATCATGACGATCGCGGTGACCAGGCCGACGGCGAACGTGACCGCGCTGATCACGAGGGCCTTCGCCACCAGGACCCGGCCCCGCCGCGGGCTCGCGGCGAGGGTGGTGCGGATCAGGCCCCGCCGGTACTCGGCGGTGATGAACATCGTCGCCATGACGATCACCACGATCAACCCGGCGAACGTCCCCACGAGGAAGCCCTCGATGGTGTCGCCGTTGCCCAGGGCCCCGCCGCCCACGACCGGCGCGATGTCGCCGGCCCCGGTCACGGTGAACCCGCTGCCGGTCCGAGTGTGACCGCCGGACGTCTTCGGCGGGTAGTTGCCGGAGGTACCGACCCCGCCGAACTGCCCGCCCTGCCACGAGCCCTGCGGCCACTGGCCCCGCAGCTCGACGTGACCGAAGGCGGCGGTGGCCGAGGCGGGGTTGTAGGTGCCCACGTCGATACTGGTCACGTGGATGGAGGCCGGGGAGGTGACGAAGAGCCCCGCCTCCACGGTCGAGGGGAGCCCGGGGAGCCGGGCGGTGCCGACCTGGTTCCAGCGGCTGCCGTCGGCGGAGTCGTACCCGGTGATCGTGTCGCCGGAACGGACCAGCCGCAGCCAGCGCGGGGAAGCCGGGGAGACCGCGCCGGGGGTACCGGCCGTGTCATGGGTGTAGTCGTACTGCCACCGCACTCCGTGCCCGCCGGTGACCATCAGCGCCGCGTACGCGGACCCCTGCTCGAGCTTCTGCTTCACGATGATCCCGGCCTTCGCCCAGGGCTGGGTCTCGGCGCGCATGTGTTGCGGACCCATCGCGGTCCTGCCGGTCAACGACGTCACCGGCACGGTGATGCTGCCGTCTCCGGCCAGCGGCTGGTGCACGAAGTAGAAGCTGTCGTTCACGGCCTGGCCGCCCGGCCCTATCGGTACACGGGGATCGGCGACGTGATCGGGACGGCTGTCGCTCGCGATGCTGAGCATCCCCACCAGCACCGTCACCAGTCCCGCGGCGATGGAGCCGATGACCCAGCCGCGTACCGTCCTGAACTTGGTCCATTCGGCCCGCAGCGACTGCGCGAAGCCGCCTCGTCCGGTCCGCAGGTCCGAGCGGTACGGCGTGGTCGTCATGACGCCGGTCCCCCGGCCATACCGGCGCGGAACTCCACCGCGTCCCGGGTGAGCTCCAGGTAGGCCTCCTCCAGGGTCGCCCGGTGCGCCGACACCTCCGAGAACGGCATCCCGTTCGCACCGAGCAGCACCACGATGCGCTCCGCCGGCAGCCCGGACACGGTGAGCGTGTCCGGCCCGGTGGCGGCCACGGTGGCGCCCGCCTCCGCCAGCACGGTCGTCGCGGCCGCCCCGGCAGTGGTACGCAGCGTGACGCGGCCACCGGACGCCGCCGCGATCAGCTCGTGTACGCCGGCATCGGCGATGACCTTGCCGCGGCCGACCACCACCAGATGGCCGGCGGTGTCCTGCAGCTCGCTCATCAGGTGGCTGGACACCAGGACCGCGCGGCCCTGCTCGGCCAGCGAACGCAGGAACCCGCGCATCCATACGATGCCCTCGGGATCCATGCCGTTGAACGGCTCGTCCATCATGAGCATCGGCGGGTCGCCCAGCAGCGCGGCAGCGATCCCCAGACGCTGGCGCATGCCCAGGGAGTAACCGCCCGCCCTCCGCCGGGCCACCGCCCGCAGCCCGACCTGCTCGATCACCGCATCGACCCGCCGGGCGGTCAGGCCCTGCGAATGGGCCAGCCACAGCAGATGATGACGCGCGCTCCGGCTCGGCTGCAGCGCGGCGGCGTCCAGGAGCGACCCGACATGGCTCAGCGGGTGCCGCAGGCTACGGTACGGCCGCCCGCCCACCAGCGCCTGACCTTGATCGGCCGCGTCGAGGCCCAGGATCACCCGCATGGTGGTCGACTTCCCCGCGCCGTTCGGGCCGACAAAGCCGGTGACCTGCCCCGGCTCGACGGTGAACGACATCCCGTCGAGGGCCTGCGTCGGCCCGAACCGCTTGCGCAGGCCGGTGACTTCGATGGTCGCGTCGCTCATGTGATGGTCCTTTTCGATCGATGGACGCCGCTTCGACAGTGGTTCTACGCCGCTGCCGGTGTCAGCACGGTGTCGGCGACCGGCACCGCGCTGACACCGTGGCGCCACCGGTGACCTGGCATGGTGGGACCGGCGTCACACCCCGCCGCTGATCCGGGCGGAGCCCCGGCCGTCGAGAGGGACCATGGGCAGATCATGAGAGTGCTGGTCGTTGAGGACTTCGAGATTCTGGCCAGGACGATCGGGACCGGGCTGCGCCGGGAGGGGATGGCGGTCGACGTCGTCCTCGACGGGCACGACGCGCTCGGCCATCTGGCCGTCACCCGCTATGACGTCGTGGTGCTGGACCGCGACCTGCCCGGAGTGCACGGCGACGAGGTCTGCCGGAGGATCGTGGCCGGGCGGTCCGGAAGCAGGGTGCTCATGCTGACCGCGGCCGGTGCCGTCAGGGAGCGGGTGGACGGCCTCGGCCTGGGCGCGGACGACTACCTCCCGAAGCCCTTCGACTTCTCCGAGCTCGTGGCCCGTATCCGTGCTCTTGGCCGTCGCTCCGCCGCCGCGCTGCCTCCGACGCTCGAGAGCGGCGACCTGACCCTTGACCCCAGCCGCCGGATCGCGTCCCGCGCCGGGCGGCGCCTCGAGCTCAGCCCGAAGGAGTTCGCCGTCCTGGAGTGCCTGCTCGCCTCCGCCGGCAGGGTGGTCTCCGCCGAGGAGTTGCTGGAACGGGTCTGGGACGAGGCCGCCGACCCCTTCACCACCGCGGTCAAGACGACGGTACGCCGGCTACGGGCCAAGCTCGGTGATCCGCCGGTCATCCACACCGTTCGTGAGGGCGGGTACCGGATCGGAGAGGCATGATGCGCCCTTCCCGCACACCGGCCGCGGTGTTCCGCCTGCCCCGGCGTACGTTGCGCACGCGGCTCGCCTTGCTCTACGCCGGGCCCTTCGTCGTCTCAGGCGGCCTCATGCTCGCCATCGCGGCCAGTGCCGTGCAGAGCGCGAGCCCCGCCGGGCCCGGAGGCCGTGCCTCCGGCACCGCCCAGCAGGGCACCGACGTCCACCAGCTGGTCATGGCCGCCTCCGTCGGTCTCGCGTTCATGGTCTTGCTCGCGCTCACGCTGGGCTGGCTGGTCGCCGGCCGGTTCCTGCGACCCCTGCGCACGATCACGGCGACCGCCCGGGACATCTCCGCCAGCAATCTGCACCGGCGCCTCAACCTGGGCGGCCCCGACGACGAGTTCAAGGAGCTCGGGGAGACGCTCAACGGCCTGTTCGAGCGGCTCGAGGCATCGTTCGAGTCGCAGCGGCACTTCGTGGCCAACGCCTCGCACGAACTGCGCACCCCGCTCACCGCGGAGCGAACCCTGCTCCAGGTGACACTCGCCGATCCGGATGCCACCACCGAGACGTTGCGCTCGGCCTGCGAGGAGATGCTGGCGCTGGGCCAACAGCAGGAACGTCTCATCGAGGCGCTCCTGACCCTGGCGACCGGTCAGCGGGGAATCGAGCGGCGGGAGCACTTCGATCTCGCCGAGGTCGCCGGGAGAGTCGTCCTGGCCCGCCGTCAGGAGGCCCTGCGGCGAGGCGTGCACGTCGGCACCACGCTCACCGCGGCTCCGGCGGCCGGTGACCCCAGCCTGGTGGAGAGCCTGGTGGCCAACCTGGTGGACAACGCCCTGCGCCACAACGTGGCGGGCGGCCGGGTCGAGATCTCGACGGCGATGACCTCCGGGCGGGCGAGCATCTCGGTGCGGAACACCGGACCGGTGATCCCACCCGACCAGCTCGCACGACTCTTCCAGCCGTTCCAGCAACTCGGCGGCGAGCGGATCCGTCACACCGGCGGGCACGGGCTCGGCCTGGCCATCGTCCATGCCATCGCCACCGCCCACGGCGCAACGCTCACCCCCCGCGCCCGGCCGGAAGGCGGCCTAGACATCAAGGTGATCTTTCCGCGCGGGGATCGCGGCGGCCGCCCGCGGCTGAGCTGAGCGGCGATTCGGAGCCGGTCCCGTCGCGATTCCCATCAGCTCGTCCTTCGAGACCCGGCTGACGCGGTCCCCGGCGGCTACGGCCTCAGCGGACACGCCTCGGGGAATTCCATCACCGAGGACTCCCCTCGCTTCGCCACGGGGATGACGGCCTTAACCAGGGCTCACCGCTCACCGCATGAGTCCCGACCACCGCAACAAGGAGAACAGCATCATGGACATGAAACTCGAAGTCCTGGTCATACCGGTTTCCGATGTCGACCGGGCCAAGGCCTTCTACGAGCAGCTCGGCTTCCGCCTGGACGCCGACTTCCCCGTCGGCGACGGCTTCCGGGTCGTGCAGGTCACCCCGCCGGGATCGGAAGCGTCGATCATCTTCGGCGACGGCGTCTCCGCGGCCGTCCCCGGATCGGCGCAGGGGCTGCACCTCATCGTCACCGACATCGAGGCCGCCCGCGCCGAGCTGGTCGCCCGCGGCGCCGACGTCGGCGAGATCTGGCACGACGCCGACGGCGTCTTCCACCACGCCGGTACGGCGAGCCGCGTTGCCGGGCCGCACCCCGATCGCGCCGACTACGGCTCCTTCGCCTCGTTCGAGGACCCCGACGGCAACGGGTGGATCCTCCAGGAGGTCGTCACCCGCGCCCCCGGCCGCTGAGACACCGCAGCCGTGACCGGTTCCGTACAGCGCCCTCTTCTCTTCCTCGATGTCGACGGACCGCTCATTCCCTTCGGCGCGCCTCAGCAGCATCCGGCCAGGTATCCGGCTTTATCCGACCGACCCCGGTCACTACCGTGCTGTGAGCATGGCCGTGTGCTCTCGCTGAGAATGAATGACGCCGCGCATCTGGTGGGATGCCCGTTCCCGCGGGACGTCGTGGCCTTAGCCGCCGCTGTCCGTGGTGGTCGTGGGGCCGTCGAGGAAGGCCTTCATCTCGCTTCGAAGCCTGACGTCGGGTTCGGCTGCTGCGGCGGTGGCCACCCATTCGCGGGCCCGGTTGGGCAAGTGCGCCGCCGGCCAGGTCGACAGGGCCCGCAGAGCGCAGGACCGTACGCGGATGACCGGGTTGGTGAGGGCGGTCCGGAGCAGCTCGAGTCCGGTTCCGGGGTGCTTTGCCAGTCCGGAGACGATGATCTCGAGAGCGCGGTCGGGTGCGTGTTCGGGACCGAAGCCACCGCTCTTGGCGGGGCCACCGGCGAGTGCGTCGAGCGGGAGCAGCCGGGTGGCCAGCTTGATGACCTGGTGGATGCTCTCGTGGTCGGAGCGGCGGAGGGTCCACTGCCATACGTAGGCATTGAAAGGATCGCGCTCCAGGTGGTCCAGAGCCTGGGCGAGCACCGGCATGGCGAGGCGGCCTGCGCACGACAGAGCGGTGTTGAAGCCGTACGGGCCGACCGGGTCGCTCAGGTGCGCGAGCACGAGATCGCGCCACACCGGCCTTGCCAGCAGTGCCTCGTATCGAGCCGCCAGGGCCTGCGGTTCCCGGTCCGGCCAGGTGAAGTCCTCGTCGGGCCGGGACACGAACCGGGCGAGGGTCAGCAGGTGGTCCAGCCTGCTCAGCGTCGGTGGAGCCGTACTCGCGAGCTCGGCGTAGCGGTGCATGGCCGGTACGGCGTCGTCGTAGTCGGTCATGTCCTGGGCCGGGCCGCCCATCGCCAGCGCGGCGAGGATACCGCCGGCACCGTCCAGCAGAGCCTCGTCCACCTCGGGTCGGAGGAGAGCCGGGTAGAGATCCCCGGTGGTGGCGGCGAGGTGAGCGAGGTACTCGTTCATGACTCCGTTACGGAACCCCTCCCGCAGCAGCCAGGCCTTGATCTCGGGGTCGCCGCAGCCCTTCAGGCGTTCCACCGCGTGGATCCGCCCCCACCCCTGCACCCGTTGTGCGAGCTCGTGGGCGGCTCGTTGCCGGTCGGGCTGGGTGTTCATGAGCGCCACCACGGCGTACAGGGTGAGCTCGTCGAGGGCGCCGAGCAGGAGCAGCAGCTCACGGTCGCGTGCGTCCCCGCAGACTCCCAGCATGACGATCCCGAGCTTGACGGTGTCGCGGAGCGAGCCGTACTCGGTCAGATGCCGCGCCACCTCCCGGAGCCGCTCACCGGGAAGGCTCCGTGAGCGAAGCTCCTTGACCAGGTCGTCGGCGATGGCGACGGCCGATTGCCAGGCGAGCATTTCGTGCAAACCAGCCATGGCTCCGGGCCGGGGCGGCGTGGACACCAGCCCTTCGAGAAGATCGGCGATCTCCTCGACCGCTGCGGGCGCCGGGTCGGTACGGAAGTGATGGGTGCGGACGCCGTCGAGCACGACGCTCGGGAGGAAGGGGCCTTCACCGCTCTCGCGGGGTGGCTCGTCAGGGAGGGGATGGCCGTCGTGAGGCCAGGGGCCGGGACCATGGAGGGCGCTGAGGGCGAGAGCGTGGGCCAGGAAGGTGGGCCGGTCGTCAAGGGGACCGGTTTCCAGCTCCCACTCGCCGGGCCTCACCGGCAGGGGCGCTGGACGCCCTTTCCGTAGAAGATCATGCGCTGATGATGACAGCACCCCGGCCGAGACCGCAACGAGGTTTACCACGGTACGGTCGGCCGAAAATCACACTTGCAGTATGATTTGAAGGGTGAGCACGACAAAGGCCAAGAACAAGATCACAAAATTCAAGGTTGCCCGAGCTCCTTCATCGGGCAAAGTGGTCATTGTGAACACCTCTGGGCCTGCCACCGAGAAGCTGTCGGCGACCGTCCGCAAAGGCCGCAAGGAGCAGATCCGCAAGCGGGTAGGCAGCCGCGGCCTGTCAGCCTACGTAGACGCCGCCATCGCGCGTCAGCTTGAACTCGACGCACTGTCCGACCTCGTTGACGACCTCGCCGAGATCCATGGCCCGGCGACCGAGGAAGAGATCCAGGCCGCTCTCGCCGCATGGCCGTCCGCGTCGTCATGAGCAGAGCCAAGAAACATGCGGTCGGGGGTGTTCTCGTCCTCGACAACGATGCGATCAACAAGGCGAGCACGGAACGTGAGGTGCTCGTCTACCTCAGCGCCGCGCTCCGCAGGCAGGCGCGAGTGGTCACCTCAGCCGCGGTTCTCGCCGAGGTCATGCGCGGCAGCAACCGTGACGCCGCACTCCACCGAGTCGTGGGACAGATCGTCGTCGACCCGGTGACCGAGGAGATCGGACTCTCCGCCGGAAGGCTCATCGGCAAAACCGGCTTCGACAGCACCGAGGTCGTCGATGCCATCATCGCCGCCACGGCTCACGATCACGCCGATCGCGCGAAGCGGGCCGGCGCAAAGCCCGATGTCCTCGTCATCACGGCGGACCTCTCACATCTGCCGGCTCTCGTGGGAGAACAGCAGGGCATAACGGTCGAACACGTCGAGGAAATACGTAAGCGCCTCGGCAAAGCTTGATCGGATCGCCGCCCACGGCGAGCGGACGTCGTCCGGCTGGATGCCGCCCGGTGTCACCCGATCTCACGGACGCGGGACGAACGCAGAAGAGCCATGACCACAAACCTCGTGATCATGGCTCTGAGCTGGTGCGTGTTGTGTAGTCCCGAGCGGATTCGAACCGCCGTTACCGCCTTGAGAGGGCGACGTCCTAGGCCACTAGACGACGGGACCGTGATCTTCTCTTGTGCACCCAGCATACCGGGCGTTTACCTCGTGTTCGAACCGGTTTCGGAGAACCAGGCCGCTCAAGGAACAAGTCAACCGACCTGCAGATCGATTGACTTGGCTGGGGTACCAGGACTCGAACCTAGAACAACTGATCCAGAATCAGTCGTGTTGCCGATTACACCATACCCCACCGGCGTATCCACCCTCATGGGTCGCTTGCGCCGTGTAAGAGACTACCGGACCCGGAGCGCTAGAGCCAAAACGAATAGCCGATCCGCACTCCCGGCCGTGGCGGCGGAACGCGCCGCCCTGGCGACCGGTCACCGGGCCGGGAAGGGACGGCGCCGGAGTGAACTCTCCCGGACCGTGAGGGTGGTGGGGAGCACGATGTGCTGGCTGGGGCACGACTCTCCCTGGACCCGGCGGGTGCGCAGGCTGCGGGCCTGGCTGTTGGGCCGGTATCCGAGACCGTCCACCGCCGCGGGCACCCGGCTCTTGAGCCGGGGCGAGACCCGCTTCGGAGGTGTTGAGCACCCGCAACCGCTAGCTGTACTGCCCAGGGACGTTGGTCAATCTGGTGATGGGTGGTTTGCCGCCGGTGGCGGTGTGGGGTCGGTGGTGGTTGTAGTGGTGGAGCCAGGCGGGCAGGGCTTTGCGGCGGGCTTGTTCGC